>NZ_BPFX01000026.1 GCF_019655855.1 Pseudomonas paralcaligenes
TTACGTTCAAATTTTTCCTTGGCCACGACAGTAAACCTCTTACTTAAAGGGCGGGATTAGCCTTGTTTTTTAACCAGCGCTTCGACGATGTTCGACGGAGCTTCGGCGTACTTGGAGAATTCCATGGAGTAGCTTGCACGACCCTGGGACATGGAACGGACGTCGGTCGCATAACCGAACATCTCGCCCAGCGGAACCTCGGCACGGATTACCTTACCGGAAACCGAATCTTCCATACCCTGGATCAGACCGCGACGACGGTTCAGGTCGCCCATCACGTCACCCATGTAGTCCTCGGGTGTCACCACCTCGACCTTCATGATCGGCTCAAGCACCTTACCACCGCCCTTCTGGGCCAGTTGCTTGGTCGCCATGGAAGCAGCGATCTTGAACGCCATCTCGTTGGAGTCGACGTCGTGGTAGGAACCATCGAACACGGTCGCCTTCAGGCCGATCAGCGGATAGCCGGCGACGACGCCGTTCTTCATCTGCTCTTCGATACCCTTCTGGATCGCCGGGATGTATTCCTTCGGAACCACACCACCCACGACTTCGTTGGTGAACACCAGACCTTCGGTGATGTTGCCCTTGTCGTCCACGTCCGGAGTCGAGAAGCGAATCCAGCAGTGACCGAACTGACCGCGACCACCGGACTGACGAACGAACTTGCCTTCGATCTCGACAGCGTCCTTGGTGATGGTTTCACGGTAGGAAACCTGCGGCTTGCCGATGTTGGCCTCGACGTTGAACTCGCGCTTCATGCGGTCAACGAGGATGTCCAGGTGCAGCTCACCCATACCGGAGATGATGGTCTGACCAGTCTCTTCGTCGGTCTTGACGCGGAACGACGGGTCTTCCTGGGCCAGCTTGCCCAGTGCGATGCCCATCTTCTCCTGGTCGGCCTTGGTCTTCGGCTCTACCGCTACCGAGATGACCGGCTCCGGGAAGTCCATGCGCTCGAGGATGATCGGCTTGTCCGGATCGCACAGGGTTTCACCGGTGGTGACGTCCTTCATGCCGATCAGAGCCGCGATGTCGCCAGCGCGCACCTCCTTGATCTCTTCACGCTGGTTGGCGTGCATCTGCACCATACGACCAACGCGCTCTTTCTTGCCCTTCACGGAGTTGATGACCGATTGGCCAGACTCCAGAACACCCGAGTAGACGCGCACGAAGGTCAGAGTACCGACGAACGGGTCAGTAGCGATCTTGAACGCCAGCGCCGAGAACGGCGCACTGTCGTCGGCATGACGCTCGTCTTTCGGAGCCTCGTCGCCGTCATCGACGTGATCCGGGTGGATACCCTGGATCGCAGCGATTTCGGTCGGCGCCGGCAGGAAGTCGATCACGGCGTCGAGAACCAGGGGCACGCCCTTGTTCTTGAACGAGGAGCCGCAGACAGCCGGAACGATTTCGCTGGCCAGGGTGCGCAGACGCAGACCGGCCTTGATGTCCTCGACGGACAGGTCGCCCTCTTCGAGGTACTTGTTCATCAGCTCTTCGTTGGCCTCGGCAGCCGCCTCGACCATGTTGTTGCGCCACTCGTTGGCCAGGTCGACCAGCTCGGCAGGAATCTCCTCCTCGCGATAGCTGGTGCCCTTGTCGTCTTCGTTCCAGTAGATAGCCTTCATCTTGATCAGGTCGACCTGACCTTCGAAGTTATCTTCGGCGCCGATGGCGATCTGGATCGGAACCGGGGTGTGACCCAGACGGTTCTTGATCTGACCGACGACGCGCAGGAAGTTGGCGCCAGCACGGTCCATCTTGTTCACGTAGACGATACGCGGAACGCCGTACTTGTTGGCCTGACGCCATACGGTTTCGGACTGCGGCTCAACGCCGGAAGTGCCGCAGAACACCACGACAGCGCCGTCGAGTACGCGCAGCGAACGCTCTACTTCGATGGTGAAGTCCACGTGACCGGGGGTGTCGATGACGTTGACGCGGTACTTATCATACTGACCGCGCGAGCCTTCCCAGAAGGTGGTGATCGCAGCGGAAGTGATGGTGATACCACGCTCCTGCTCCTGCACCATCCAGTCGGTGGTAGCAGCGCCGTCGTGCACCTCACCCATCTTGTGGCTGAGACCCGTGTAGAACAGGATCCGCTCGGTAGTGGTGGTCTTGCCCGCGTCAACGTGGGCGCAGATACCAATGTTCCGGTAGCGGTTAATGGGAGTAGTACGAGCCATAAAGCCCTCGCAAAAGAATGGATGCCGTAATTAGAAGCGGTAGTGCGAGAACGCTTTGTTGGCCTCGGCCATACGGTGCACGTCTTCACGCTTCTTGACGGCAGCGCCTTTGCCATCGAAGGCATCCAGCAGCTCACCAGCCAGGCGCAGAGCCATGGACTTCTCACCACGCTTGCGCGCGCTTTCCACCAGCCAGCGCATGGCCAGGGCATTACGACGGGACGGACGAACTTCGACCGGAACCTGGTAGGTAGCACCGCCTACACGGCGGGACTTGACTTCGACCAGCGGAGCGATGGCGTCGAGAGCTTTCTCGAAGATCTCCAGGGGATCGCTGTTCTTGCGGGTTTTGACGGTTTCCAGGGCACCGTAAACGATGCGCTCGGCGACTGCCTTCTTACCGCTTTCCATCACGTGGTTCATGAATTTGGCGAGAATCAGGCTTCCGTATTTCGGATCGTCCAGAATCTCACGCTTGGCTGCTACACGACGTCTTGGCATTGATAAGCCCTCAAACGGTCTTCAGGTTAGCCCGGGACCATAACCAATCGGTTACGCCCGACCTTACTCTTATCGACTCAATAAATAGAAAAATGGCGAACCGAATTACTTCGGACGCTTGGTACCGTACTTGGAACGACCCTGCTTACGGTCTTTGACACCGGTGGTGTCCAGCGAACCGCGAACGGTGTGGTAGCGCACACCCGGAAGGTCTTTTACACGACCGCCACGGATCAGCACGACGCTGTGCTCTTGCAGGTTGTGACCTTCACCACCGATGTAGGAGGTGACTTCGAAACCGTTGGTCAGACGAACACGGCACACTTTACGCAGTGCGGAGTTCGGTTTCTTCGGCGTGGTGGTGTACACACGGGTGCACACGCCACGGCGCTGCGGGCAGTTCTGCAGCGCAGGCACGTCGCTCTTCTCGACGAGGCGCTTGCGCGGCTGGCGTACCAGCTGGTTGATAGTTGCCATCTATAAGCTCCACTGTTGTCTTTCGACGCTATTGCCCTAAAGCAAAATGGCAGAGCTAGTCGCCCTGCCAAATTTAGGGGTGCATGAGTCTAAAGAGACTCACTCCCCCAGTCAAGACAAGGCCCCGGGCGATTGCTCGCCCGGGGACCCCATCCGATCAGTTGCCGCTGGAGTTCAGCGCTTCGGTCAGAGCCGCTTCGACCTCGCTCGCGCTCACGCGCTGAGGCTTGTCGGCTTCACGACGACGCTTGCGCTCGCTGTGGTAGGCCAGGCCGGTACCGGCCGGAATCAGACGACCCACGACGACGTTCTCCTTCAGGCCGCGCAGGTAGTCGCGCTTGCCGGTCACGGCCGCTTCGGTCAGCACGCGGGTGGTTTCCTGGAAGGAAGCCGCGGAGATGAACGATTCGGTGGACAGCGAGGCCTTGGTGATACCCAGCAGAACGCGCTCGAACTTGGCGATGAACTTGTCGTCGCCCGCCAGCACTTCGTTCTCGCTCAGGACGTGGGTCAGTTCCATCTGGTCGCCCTTGATGAAGCTGGAGTCGCCGGACTCGCTGATCTCGACCTTGCGCAGCATCTGACGCAGGATGGTCTCGATGTGCTTGTCGTTGATCTTCACGCCCTGCAGACGATAAACGTCCTGGATCTCGTTGACGATGTACTTGGCCAGCGCGCTGACGCCCAGCAGACGCAGGATGTCGTGCGGATCGCTCGGGCCGTCGGAGATCACTTCGCCGCGGTTCACTTGTTCGCCTTCGAAGACGTTCAGGTGACGCCACTTCGGAATCAGCTCCTCGTACGGATCGCTGCCATCGGTCGGGGTGATGACCAGACGGCGCTTGCCCTTGGTCTCCTTGCCGAAGGCGATGGTGCCGCTGATTTCCGCCAGGATCGAAGCCTCTTTCGGACGACGGGCTTCGAACAGGTCGGCAACGCGCGGCAGACCACCGGTGATGTCGCGGGTCTTCGAGGTTTCCTGCGGGATACGCGCGATCACGTCACCCACACCGACCTGGGCACCGTCGTTGACGTTGACCAGGGCGTTGGCGGGCAGGAAGTACTGGGCCGGTACGTCGGTACCCGGCAGCAGCAGTTCCTTGCCGTTGGCGTCGACCAGCTTCACGGCCGGACGGATGTCCTTGCCGGCAGCCGGACGATCCTTCGGATCCATCACCTCGATGTTGGTCAGACCGGTCAGTTCGTCGGTCTGGCGCTTGACGGTGATGCCCTCCTCCATGCCGACGAAGGTCACGGTACCCTTCATCTCGGTCACGATCGGGTGGGTGTGCGGGTCCCACTTGGCGACGATGGCGCCAGCGTCGACCTTGTCGCCTTCCTTCACGGAAATCACGGCGCCGTACGGCAGCTTGTAGCGCTCGCGCTCGCGACCGAACTCGTCGGCCACGGCCAGCTCGCCGGAACGGGACACGGCCACCAGGTTGCCGTCGACACGCTCGACGTGCTTGAGGTTGTGCAGACGGATCGCGCCGCCGTTCTTCACCTGGACGTTGTCGGCGGCCGAGGTCCGGCTCGCCGCACCACCGATGTGGAACGTACGCATGGTCAGCTGGGTACCCGGCTCACCGATGGACTGGGCGGCGATGACGCCGACCGCTTCACCGATGTTCACCTGGTGACCGCGGGCCAGATCGCGGCCGTAGCACTTGGCGCAGATGCCGTAGCGGGTTTCGCAGGTGATCGGCGAGCGCACGATCACTTCGTCGATGCTGTTGCGCTCGATGAACTCGACCCACTTCTCGTCGACCAGGGTACCGGCCGGCACGATGATCTCGTCGCTGCCCGGCTTCGGCACGTCCTTGGCGATCACACGACCGAGCACGCGCTCGCCGAGCGGCTCGACCACGTCGCCACCTTCGATGTGCGGAGTCATCAGCAGACCGTGTTCGGTGCCGCAGTCGACTTCGGTCACCACCAGGTCCTGGGCCACGTCGACCAGGCGACGGGTCAGGTAACCGGAGTTCGCGGTCTTCAGTGCGGTATCCGCCAGACCTTTACGCGCACCGTGAGTGGAGATGAAGTACTGGAGTACGTTCAGGCCTTCACGGAAGTTCGCGGTGATCGGGGTCTCGATGATCGAGCCGTCCGGCTTGGCCATCAGGCCACGCATACCGGCCAGCTGACGGATCTGCGCGGCGCTACCACGCGCACCGGAGTCCGCCATCATGTACATGGAGTTGAAGGACTCCTGATCGACGGTCTTGCCTTCGCGATCGACCACCTTCTCTTTCGAGAGGTTTGCCATCATCGCCTTGGACACTTCGTCGTTGGCCTTCGACCAGAGGTCGATCACCTTGTTGTACTTCTCGCCCTGGGTGACCAGGCCGGAGGCGTACTGCGATTCGATTTCCTTCACTTCCTCGGTGGCGGCATCAATGATGCGCGCCTTCTCGTCCGGGATGACGAAGTCGTTCACGCCGATCGACACACCGGAGATGGTCGAGTAGGCGAAACCGGTGTACATCAGCTGGTCGGCAAAGATCACGGTGTCCTTCAGACCCACGGTGCGGTAGCACTGGTTGATCAGCTTGGAGATCGCCTTCTTCTTCATCGACTGGTTGACCACGTCATAGGACAGGCCGGCCGGCACGATCTGGAACAGCAGGGCACGGCCGACGGTGGTGTCGACGATGCGGGTGTTCTTGACCAGGCTGCCGTCCTTCTGCTTGACGGTCTCGTTGATGCGCACCTTGACCTTGGCGTGCAGGGAAGCTTCGCCGGCGCGGAACACGCGGTCGACTTCCTGCAGGTCGGCGAATACGCGACCTTCGCCCTTGGCGTTGATGGCTTCACGGGTCATGTAGTACAGACCCAGTACCACGTCCTGCGACGGCACGATGATCGGCTCGCCATTGGCGGGCGACAGCACGTTGTTGGTAGACATCATCAGCGCGCGAGCTTCCAGCTGAGCCTCGAGGGTCAGCGGAACGTGCACGGCCATCTGGTCACCGTCGAAGTCGGCGTTGTACGCGGCGCAGACCAGCGGGTGCAGCTGGATGGCTTTACCTTCGATCAGAACCGGTTCGAACGCCTGGATGCCCAGACGGTGCAGGGTCGGTGCGCGGTTGAGCAGCACGGGATGTTCGCGGATCACTTCGGCGAGAACGTCCCAGACCTCGGGCAGTTCGCGCTCGACCATCTTCTTGGCCGCCTTGATGGTGGTGGCCATGCCGCGGGCTTCGAGCTTGCCGAAGATGAACGGCTTGAACAGCTCGAGGGCCATCTTCTTCGGCAGACCGCACTGGTGCAGGCGCAGGGTCGGGCCCACGGTGATCACGGAACGACCGGAGTAGTCCACGCGCTTACCGAGCAGGTTCTGACGGAAGCGACCTTGCTTACCCTTGATCATGTCGGCCAGAGACTTCAGCGGACGCTTGTTCGAGCCGGTGATGGCGCGACCGCGACGGCCGTTGTCGAGCAGGGCGTCGACCGCTTCCTGCAGCATGCGCTTCTCGTTGCGCACGATGATGTCCGGAGCGGCCAGGTCGAGCAGGCGCTTGAGACGGTTGTTACGGTTGATCACGCGACGGTACAGATCGTTGAGATCGGAAGTCGCGAAGCGGCCGCCATCCAGCGGAACCAGCGGACGCAGGTCCGGCGGCAGCACCGGCAGAACGGTCAGGACCATCCACTCCGGGTGGTTGCCGGAGTCCTTGAAGGCTTCCATCAGCTTCAGGCGCTTGGACAGCTTCTTGATCTTGGTCTCGGAGTTGGTCTGCGGAATCTCTTCGCGCAGGCGGCCGATCTCGTGATCCAGGTCGATGGCGTTGAGCAGCTCGCGAACGGCCTCGGCGCCCATGCGCGCGTCGAAGTCGTCACCGAACTCTTCGAGGGCTTCGAAGTATTGCTCGTCGTTCAGCAGCTGGCCCTTCTCCAGGGTGGTCATGCCCGGATCGATCACCACGTAGCTCTCGAAATAGAGCACGCGTTCGATGTCACGCAGGGTCATGTCCAGCAGCAGGCCGATACGGGACGGCAGGGACTTCAGGAACCAGATGTGGGCGACCGGCGAGGCCAGCTCGATGTGCGCCATGCGCTCACGACGGACCTTGGCCAGGGCCACTTCCACGCCGCACTTCTCGCAGATCACGCCGCGGTGCTTGAGGCGCTTGTACTTGCCGCACAGGCACTCGTAGTCCTTGACCGGGCCAAAGATCTTGGCGCAGAACAGGCCATCGCGCTCGGGCTTGAAGGTACGGTAGTTGATGGTTTCCGGTTTTTTCACTTCACCGAAAGACCAGGAGCGGATCATCTCAGGTGAAGCCAGACCGATACGGATCGCATCGAACTCTTCAACCTGACCCTGGTTTTTCAACAGATTCAGCAAGTCTTTCAAGGCCTTTCCTCCTCACGGACCTGCTGCGGCCGACGGTGCGGCCGCAGCAAGGCGTGTTATTCGGTTTCCAGTTCGATGTCGATACCGAGCGAGCGGATCTCTTTGATCAACACGTTGAAGGACTCGGGCATGCCGGCCTCCATGCGGTGATCGCCGTCCACGATGTTCTTGTACATCTTGGTCCGGCCGTTCACGTCGTCCGACTTCACGGTCAGCATTTCCTGCAGGGTGTAGGCAGCGCCATAGGCTTCCAGCGCCCAGACCTCCATCTCACCGAAGCGCTGACCACCGAACTGTGCCTTACCACCCAGCGGCTGCTGGGTAACCAGGCTGTAGGAACCGGTGGAACGTGCGTGCATCTTGTCGTCGACCAGGTGGTTCAGCTTGAGCATGTACATGTAGCCGACGGTGGTCGGACGCTCGAACTGGTTACCGGTACGGCCGTCGGTCAGGCGCATCTGGCCGCTTTCCGGCAGATCGGCCAGCTTCAGCATGGCCTTGATCTCGGTTTCCTTGGCGCCGTCGAACACGGCGGTAGCCATCGGTACGCCGCCTTTCAGGTTCTTCGCCAGCTCGAGGATCTCGGTGTCCGAGAACTCGTTCAGGCTTTCCTGGCGACCACCGATCTCGTTGTAGATCTCGTTGAGGAACTTGCGCAGTTCGGCGATCTTGCGCTGCTCTTCGAGCATGCGGTTGATCTTCTCGCCCAAGCCCTTGGCCGCCAGGCCCAGGTGGGTTTCGAGGATCTGACCGACGTTCATACGCGACGGTACGCCCAGCGGGTTGAGGACGATGTCCACCGGAGTGCCATTGGCATCGTGCGGCATGTCTTCGACCGGCATGATCACCGAGACCACACCCTTGTTACCGTGGCGGCCGGCCATCTTGTCGCCCGGCTGAATACGACGCTTGATGGCGAGGTAGACCTTGACGATCTTCAGTACGCCCGGCGCCAGGTCGTCGCCCTGCTGCAGCTTGCGCTTCTTGTCTTCGAACTTGTCGTCCAGCAGCTGGCGACGGTCGCTGATGTAGGCCTGGGCCTTCTCCAGCTGCTCGTTGAGAGCATCGTCGGCCATGCGCAGTTTGAACCACTGACCGCGCTCCAGACCGTCGAGGTAAGCGTCGTCGATCACTGCGCCTTTCTTCAGGCCAGCGCCGCCTTCAGCCTTGGCGCCAACCAGGGCGGAACGCAGACGCTCGAAGGTGGCGCCTTCGACGATGCGGAACTCTTCGTTGAGGTCCTTGCGGATCTCGTCGAGCTGCTGTTTCTCGATGGCCAGGGCGCGGCTGTCGCGCTCGACGCCATCACGGGTGAAGACCTGGACGTCGATGACGGTGCCCTTGGTGCCGGTCGGCACGCGCAGGGAGGTGTCTTTAACGTCGGATGCCTTCTCACCGAAGATCGCACGCAGCAGTTTCTCTTCCGGAGTCAGCTGGGTCTCGCCTTTCGGGGTGACCTTGCCGACCAGGATGTCGCCAGCCAGCACTTCGGCGCCGACGTAGACGATACCGGCTTCGTCCAGCTTGTTCAGCGCGGCCTCACCCACGTTCGGGATGTCCGCGGTGATTTCCTCTGGGCCAAGCTTGGTGTCACGCGCCACACAGGTCAGTTCCTGGATGTGGATGGTGGTGAAGCGGTCTTCCTGGACCACGCGCTCGGACAGGCAGATGGAGTCTTCGAAGTTGAAGCCGTTCCACGGCATGAACGCCACGCGCATGTTCTGACCCAGCGCCAGCTCACCCATGTCGGTGGACGGACCGTCGGCCATGATGTCGCCGCGCGAAACCTTGTCACCCTTGCTCACCAGCGGACGCTGGTTGATGCAGGTGTTCTGGTTGGAGCGGGTGTACTTGGTCAGGTTGTAGATGTCGACACCGGCTTCACCGGTTTCGACTTCGTCGTCGGCTACGCGGACCACGATACGGCTGGCGTCGACGGAGTCGATCACGCCACCACGACGGGCCACGACGCAGACACCGGAGTCACGGGCGACGTTGCGCTCCATGCCGGTACCGACCAGCGGCTTGTCGGCGCGCAGGGTCGGCACGGCCTGACGCTGCATGTTCGAACCCATGAGTGCACGGTTGGCGTCGTCGTGCTCGAGGAACGGAATCAGCGAGGCAGCGACGGAAACCACCTGCTTCGGCGATACGTCCATCAGAGTGACGTCTTCCGGCGCCTTGACGGTGAACTCGTTCAGGTGACGCACAGCCACCAGTTCGTCGACCAGTTGGCCCTTGGCGTTCATGGTCGCCGAAGCCTGGGCGATCACGTGATCGGCCTCTTCGATGGCGGACAGGAACACGATCTCGTCGGTGACCTTGGTGTCCTTCACCACGCGGTACGGGCTTTCCAGGAAGCCGTACTGGTTGGTGCGGGCATAGGCGGCCAGGGAGTTGATCAGACCAATGTTCGGACCTTCAGGAGTCTCGATCGGGCACACGCGGCCGTAGTGGGTCGGGTGTACGTCGCGGACTTCGAAGCCGGCGCGCTCACGGGTCAGACCGCCCGGGCCGAGTGCGGAGACGCGGCGCTTGTGGGTGATCTCGGAGAGCGGGTTGTTCTGGTCCATGAACTGGGAAAGCTGGCTGGAACCGAAGAACTCTTTCACCGCCGCCGCGACCGGCTTGGCGTTGATCAGATCCTGCGGCATCAGGCCTTCGCTTTCGGCCATCGACAGACGCTCTTTGACGGCGCGCTCGACACGGACCAGACCGACACGGAACTGGTTCTCGGCCATCTCGCCGACGCAACGTACGCGACGGTTACCCAGGTGGTCGATGTCGTCGACGATGCCCTTGCCGTTACGGATGTCGACCAGGGTCTTCAGCACGTCGACGATGTCTTCTTTCGACAGAACGCCGGAGCCTTCGATCTCGGTGCGACCGATACGACGGTTGAACTTCATACGGCCAACGGCGGACAGGTCGTAACGCTCGGCGCTGAAGAACAGGTTGTTGAACAGGGTCTCGGCGGCATCCTTGGTTGGCGGCTCGCCAGGACGCATCATGCGGTAGATCTCGACCAGGGCTTCCAGCTGGTTGCCGGTGGAGTCGATCTTCAGCGTGTCGGAGATGAACGGACCGCAGTCGATGTCGTTGGTGTACAGGGTCTCGATGCGGACGACCTGGGCCTTGACGATCTTCGCCAGCAGCTCGGTGGTCAGCTCGGAGTTGCACTCGGCAACGATCTCGCCGGTGGCCGGATGGACGATGGCCTTGGCGGTGGTGCGACCCAGCAGGTAGTCGAGCGGCACTTCCAGCTCTTTGATGCCGGCCTTGTCGATCTGGTTGATGTGGCGCGCGGTGATACGGCGGCCCTGCTCGACGATGACCTTGCCCTTCTCGTCCTTGATGTCGAACGCGGCGATCTCGCCACGCAGGCGCTGCGGCACCAGTTCCAGGTTCAGGGTCTCGCCCTTCACGTGGTAGACGTTGGTGTCATAGAAGGCGTCCAGCACTTCCTCGGTGCTGTAGCCCAGGGCGCGCAGCAGGACGGAAGCCGGCAGCTTGCGGCGACGGTCGATACGGACGAACACGGCATCCTTCGGATCGAACTCGAAGTCCAGCCAGGAGCCGCGGTAGGGAATGATGCGAGCGGAGTACAGCAGCTTGCCGGAGCTGTGGGTCTTGCCACGGTCGTGGTCGAAGAATACGCCCGGGGAGCGGTGCAGCTGGGAAACGATCACACGCTCGGTACCGTTGATGATGAAGGTACCGTTCTCGGTCATGAGCGGAATTTCGCCCATGTACACTTCTTGCTCTTTGATGTCCTTGATCGCTTTGTTCGACGATTCTTTGTCGAAGATGATCAGACGGACTTTGACCCGCAGCGGCACGGCGAAGGTCACGCCACGCAGCACGCACTCCTTGACGTCGAACGCGGGCTCGCCCAGGCGATAGCCGACGTACTCCAGAGCGGCGTTGCCGGAGTAGCTGATGATCGGGAATACGGACTTGAAGGCCGCATGCAGGCCAACGTCGCGGAACTGCTCCTTGCTTGCTCCCGCCTGCAGGAATTCGCGGTACGAATCCAACTGGATGGCCAGGAGATACGGCACATCCATCACGTCCGGCAACTTGCTAAAGTCCTTGCGGATACGTTTTTTCTCAGTGTATGAGTAAGCCATCAGCGTTCCCCAGCTTGGTCACCTGCTTGTTTGGCCTCTGCCGACGGCAAGGGCCAGAAAATCGTGCAAACCCTGTGGTTTGCGCCGCCCTCGGGCGGGGTTTTCACGTCATGGACAGCGACCTTCCGGCCCGCTGCCCATAACGGAAAAAGGCCGGTGGCATCAGCCACCAGCCATCAGCCTTTCGCTCAACGCTCGGGCTGTAGACGCAAGGTCGTCGCTTACTTGAGCTCGACTTTGGCGCCAGCTTCTTCCAGGGCCTTCTTGGCAGCTTCGGCTTCTTCTTTCGAAGCGCCTTCCTTGACCGGAGCCGGAGCGCCGTCAACCACTGCCTTGGCTTCTTTCAGACCCAGACCGGTCAGTTCGCGAACGACCTTGATCACGTTCACTTTCTTGTCGCCGGCTTCGGTCAGCATGATGGTGAACTCGGTCTGCTCTTCGGCAGCGGCAGCAGCCGGGCCAGCAGCAGCAACGGTAGCGGCAGCAGCGGTAACGCCGAAGGTTTCTTCCATCGCCTTGATCAGCTCGACGATTTCCACAACGGATTTCTGGCCGATCGCTTCGATGATTTGCTCGTTAGTCAGAGACATGACTATGAATTCCTGTATTGGGGTGACAGCCTACGCAGCCATCAAATTAAACATGTGATTTCGAAAGTACCTACGCCGCCTCAGGCAGCAGCAGCTTCTTTCTGGTCGCGAATAGCTGCCAGGGTGCGAGCGAGCTTGCTGGTGGCGCCTTGAATAACGCTCATCAGCTGCGCGATGCCCTCGTCACGGGTCGGCAGAGTTGCCAGTACGTCGATCTGGTTTGCTGCGAGGAACTTGCCCTCGAACGCAGCTGCCTTGATCTCGAACTTGTCCTGACCCTTGGCAAAATCCTTGAAGATACGGGCGGCAGCGCCCGGATGTTCGTTGGAGAAAGCGATAAGGGTCGGGCCTTTGAACACGTCGCTGAGCACGTCGAACTGAGTGCCTTCAACGGCGCGCTTGAGCAGGGTGTTACGCACGACTTTCACGTACACACCAGCTTCGCGGGCCTCTTTACGGAGTCCGGTCATTGCGCCGACGGTCACGCCACGGGCATCAGCCACGACAGCGGACAGACCGGCTTTGGCAGCCTCGTTGACTTCAGCGACGATGGCCTTCTTGTCTTCGAGTTTAATTGCCACGGGTTTACTCCTGGATTTACCGTTTCGTCAGGCCGGAGCCCGACGTCGTTTTGGTGTCTGATTCGGTACGAATCGGGAGCACCATCTGCGTAGGTTCAGGAGATCGCTCTCCAGGGTTTAAGGCTTGCGCCACCTACGGTCTTGGATAGCCCCCGCCAGGCAGGGACCCCAATCTTTCGAGGCCGGCGGACGAGGCCGCCGGCCATGTCACTTACGCTTCCAGAGAAGCCTGATCGATCACCAGACCCGGACCCATGGTGGTGCTCAGGGTCACGCGCTTGACGTAGATACCTTTGGAGGTCGACGGCTTCAGGCGCTTGAGGTCAGCCAGCAGGGCTTCCACGTTCTGCTTCAGCGCGGCGGCTTCGAAGCCGATCTTGCCAACGGAGGTGTGGATGATGCCGTTCTTGTCGGTACGGAAACGTACCTGACCGGCCTTGGCGTTCTTCACGGCAGTAGCCACGTCCGGAGTCACGGTGCCGACTTTCGGGTTCGGCATCAGGCCGCGCGGGCCGAGGACCTGGCCCAGCTGGCCGACGACGCGCATGGCGTCCGGGGAGGCGATGACCACGTCGTAGTTCAGGTCGCCGGCTTTCATTTCGGCAGCCAGGTCGTCCATACCGACCTTGTCGGCACCGGCGGCTAGGGCAGCTTCGGCGCCCGGCCCCTGGGTGAACACGGCAACGCGGACGCTCTTGCCAGTGCCGTTCGGCAGCACGGTGGCGCCACGCACGACCTGGTCGGATTTACGCGGGTCGACACCCAGGTTCACGGAGACGTCGAAGGACTCGGTGAACTTGACGGTGGACAGCTCGGCCAGCAGCTTGGCGGCCTCTTCGAAGTTGTAGGCCTTGCCGGCTTCTACTTTCTCGGCGATAGCCTTCTGGCGCTTGGTCAGCTTAGCCATTACACACCCTCCACGTTGAGGCCCATGCTACGCGCGGAGCCGGCGATGGTACGCACGGCCGCATCCAGGTCAGCTGCGGTCAAATCGGCCTGCTTGGTCTTGGCGATCTCTTCCAGCTGAGCACGGGTAACGGTGCCCACTTTGACGGTGTTCGGACGAGCGGAACCGCTGGTCAGGCCGGCGGCCTTCTTCAGCAGCACCGAAGCCGGGGTGCTTTTGGTTTCAAAGGTGAAGCTGCGGTCGCTGTAGACGGTGATGATCACGGGAGTCGGCAGACCGGGTTCCATACCCTGGGTCTTGGCGTTGAACGCCTTGCAGAATTCCATGATGTTCACGCCGTGCTGGCCCAGAGCGGGACCGACGGGCGGCGACGGGTTGGCCTGGCCGGCCTTCACTTGCAGCTTGATGTAAGCCTGAATCTTCTTAGCCATGAGCTACTCCAATATCGGGTCAGACGCCTCAACGAGGCTCCCCGGTTAGTACGCATTTATCCCAATGACGACAAAACCCCGCAGCCATTGGCTGCGGGGTACGGGATGCATTGTCCAGTTATGCCTTCTCGACCTGACTGAACTCCAGCTCCACCGGTGTGGAGCGACCGAAAATGAGCACCGCGACCTGGATCCGGCTCTTTTCGTAGTTAACTTCTTCGACGACGCCATTGAAGTCGGCGAACGGCCCATCGATGACACGAACGGTCTCGCCCGGCTCAAACAGGGTCTTCGGCTTCGGCTTGTCGCCGCTGTCGGCGACGCGACGCAGGATGGCATCGGCCTCTTTCTCGGTGATCGGCGCCGGCTTGTCGGCGGTGCCGCCAATGAAGCCCATGACGCGCGGCGTATCCTTGATCAAGTGCCAGGTCGCTTCGTTCATTTCCATCTGGACCAGCACATAGCCGGGGAAGAACTTGCGCTCGCTCTTGCGCTTCTGGCCGTTACGCATCTCCACCACTTCCTCGGTGGGAACCAGAATCTCGCCGAACTCGTCTTCCATGCCAGCCAGCTTGACGCGCTCGACCAGAGAGCGCATGACATGCTTCTCGTAGCCCGAGTAAGCATGCACGACGTACCAACGCTTAGCCACGGGACACCCTTAACCGACAATCAACGAAACAAGCCAACCCAGCAGGCTATCCAAGCCCCAGAGGACCAGCGACATGACCAGCACCACAGCCACCACGATCAACGTGGTCTGGGTGGTCTCCTGACGAGTCGGCCATACGACCTTGCGAATCTCGATGCGCGCTTCTTTTGCCAGAGCAAAGAACGCCTGACCTTTCGCGGTCTGCAACGCGACAAAACCGACCGCAACAGCCAGAGCCAGCAGAGCCAGCACGCGATACAGGAGCGGTTCAGCCGAGAAATACTGATTGCCGACAACACCCGCGACGACCAGAGCGGCAGCAACGAGCCACTTCAGCGCATCAAAGCGGGAGTTCTGAGCTTCAGCTTTGGCATTCATGAGAAAACCCTGTCGAAAGAAACGCCAGATCCACTTCTAATCAGGAATCTGGCAGGCCAGGAGGGAATCGAACCCCCAACCTGCGGTTTTGGAGACCGCCGCTCTGCCAATTGAGCTACTGGCCTAAATCGAAGTAAGGCCGACCATTATGCCGGCCTTACCGAGATAGATCAATCGATTACTCGATGACCTTGGCAACTACGCCGGCGCCAACGGTACGGCCGCCTTCGCGAATCGCGAAACGCAGGCCGTCGTCCATGGCGATCGGCTTGATCAGGGTGACAACCATCTTGATGTTGTCGCCCGGCATTACCATCTCGACGCCTTCCGGCAGTTCGCACGAACCGGTCACGTCAGTGGTACGGAAGTAGAACTGCGGACGGTAGCCCTTGAAGAACGGGGTGTGACGACCACCTTCTTCTTTGGACAGAACGTACACCTCGGCTTCGAACGTGGTGTG
>NZ_BPFX01000027.1 GCF_019655855.1 Pseudomonas paralcaligenes
AGTGACGGTGAAGCTGGATATGCAATCAGGGCCGCGGCCTGGGGTCACTGGGGCGTAAACCACTCCTAGCACGGGCAGGTTCTTGTGCAGCAGTCCGACCGAGATTGCGGAGCCCATACGCCCCTGGAGGAAATCACTGGTACCGTCATTGGGATCCACGACCCAGCAGTAATCATCTCCTGTCATATGGGCCCCTGTTTCCTCACCCCAGAAGTCGCAGTCCAGAATTTTAAGTAACCCTTTCCTAAGCACCGACTCAATTTCAACATCGATATCCGCTTTGTCCCCGTGCCCTCTAGGACCACCTGATTGGGTCCACTCCATTGCCAGCATTTCGCCGGCCGAAAGGACCTGTTCAGTTACCGGCGTCAGCAGCGCTAAGACAAGCATCAGATGTGCCTCCGGGATAAGCGTCTCGGCGTGGAGTGTCGACCTCTCAATCCAAGCTAGCAGTTGTATGGGGCACCTGTGGCAGGCCTGGCAAGAAAACCTGAGGCACCTCGGGCTGAGCTGTTCCAAGGGGAAAGCCGACTATTGCCGTAATACCACCCCTCCAGAACGTGACTAATCCCAAAAATCGACCTCCTGCGCCAGAAGGGTTAACAGGGGGCGGGGGGTATGGGATGTGGTGGGAGGTTGTGACAGGCTTTATTTTTTGAGGTCAGCCCGATTTTCTAGAGATTTCAGGCTGTTGTGACATTTTTTTGTTGCCGAGGTCTTTTTACTCAGGCGCTGGAGGCCCCGGAAATCGTGGCGCGTTGTGACAAGCTTTATTCATTTTCGACAGGAAGAGGCGAACCCTGCAACCCCGGGCTTCATCCGCAGGCGGCTAGCCTAGCTCGATGCGGTTGCGACCTTCGCGCTTGGCCTTGTACATCGCCTGGTCGGCACGGCTGAAGGTCGTTTCGCTGTTGTCCTCGCCGGCGAACGCGGTGAGCCCCGCCGAGAAGGTGATGGTCACGGGTTCACCGCGGAAGTGGAACGGACAGGCCTCGACGGCTCCGCGCAGGGTTTCCAGCAGTTGCTGCCCACCCTCCAGCGGGGTGCCGGGGATCAGCAACACGAATTCCTCGCCGCCGAAACGGGCGAGGAAATCGGTCTTGCGCAGGCGCTTGGCAAGCTCGCCGGCGATAATCTTCAGTACCTTGTCGCCGGCCAGGTGGCCATAGCTGTCGTTGATCCGCTTGAAGTGGTCGACGTCCAGCACCGCCAGCAGCAGATCGCCGCCGTACCGGCGCCAGCGTGCCATTTCCAGATCCAGGCGCTCGGCCCAGCCCGCGCGGTTGGCCAGGCCGGTCAGGGGATCGACGAGGGCCTTCTGCCGCTGTTCCTCCAGATGCTCGCGGAAGCCCTGGGCCTCCTGCTCCATCTCGGCGACCTTCTGCGTCAGCGCCTGCAGGCGCGCCGAGACTTCCTCCTCCCGCCCTTCACGCTGGTGCTGGTGCTCGCTGACGGTGCTCAGCAGTCCCTCGAGACGCTGCTCCAGGGCACGCTTCAGGCTGGGCAGGTCGATGGCGTCCTGCACGCTGGCCTGCAGGCCGCTGACCTGGTCGCGCAGCTCCTGGTTGAAATTGCGGGCGCTCTCCACCGATTCGCTGTAACCCTCGTGGGCCTCGGTGAGGGTGTCGAGGAAGGCGGCCAGGCGTTCGTTGAGCTGCTTGAGGTAGCCGGCGAACTCGCGCTGCCCGTTGTCGGTGACGGCCAGCACCAGCACTGCCAGATCGTCCAGCAGGGGCACCAGTTCGTACCAGTTGAGCCCGCCTTGCAGGCGCTCGCGCAGGGCCTCGCCCTGGGGTTGGTGGTAGTCGGGAAGTTCGAGTTCGGCGAGCAGGCCGAGCAGGCTCTCGGCGATATGGGGCGCCACCGCGCTGTAGCCGGGCTCGGAGCGTTCGGGCAGCTCGTAGGCGGGATCGCCATCGCCGGTGATGATGCGGGCGTCCAGCGGCAGGCTGTCCAGATTGGGGGCGAGGCGCGGAGGCGTTGGCTGCGGGCCGGCGGCGGCTGGCGGAGGCGGAGATCCGGCAGCGCTCTCCCTTGCGGTCGCCGGGATGGTCGGTGCATCGGCTTCGGCAGGGGCCAGGGCGGTCGGGATGTCCTGCTCGTCTTCTTCGTCGATATCGATCCGGGGAGCGGGCTGGGGTGGCGGCGGGAGAGAGGCGTCCTCCGCCGGCATGTCCTCGCGCCCGCCGAACAGGCGCCGCAACAGCCCGGGACGTTCCACCGGCTCGCTGCCCAGCACGCTCAGTGCCTTGCCTTGCAGGCTGCCCAGCTCGGCCAGCAGGGCGGGCAGCTCGCGCGGCTGGCTGGCGCGCTCGTCGATGCGCTTGGCGAATTGCCTGAGCGCCTTGCGCACTTCGCGCGGTGGCTCCAGGGCCAGCAACTGCTGGGTCAGGCCGGTGATGCCGGCGATATTCTGTTCGACGCGCTGCTGGCGGCGCTGCTCCGAATCCAGCACGGCCTTCTCCAGGCGTGGGATCAGCGCGGCGAGGCCGGCGTCCATCTGCTCGCCGCGGATCAGTTCGCGCAGCTCCTGCATGCACTGGTCCACCGCCTTGTCGCTGCCCTCGGCCGCCAGGGAGCTGCGCACCAGGCCGCGCCGCAGCAGGTCGAGGCGTTCGTTCCAGCGCTTCTCTTCCAGCTCCTGCTGTTCGAGGCTTGCCAGATACTTGTCTTTCCAGCGCTGGGCGTCGTTGGTCATTGGTGGCAATCCAGTGGCAAAGCCACTACAGCATAGGCAGGTTGGAGCCGGTCGGCAGGCGGATATCCACTGCCACCGGCAGATGATCGGAAATCGGCTGGCTGAGCACCTCGACCCGTTCCAGCACCAGCTCGGGACTCAGCAGAATATGGTCCAGGCAGCGCTGTGGGCGCCAGCTGGGAAAGGTCGCCTCGATCTGTGGCGCCACCAGGCCGAGATCGCGCAGCGGCGAATGCTGCAGCAGGTCGACGGCGTGGGTGTTCATGTCGCCCATCAATACCACGTGGCGGTAATTCCCGATCAGCTCGCGCACATAGGCCAGCTGGCGGGTGCGGGTACGGGCACCGAGGGACAGGTGCATCATCACCACGGCCAGGGCATCGGCGCCTTCGCCGAAGCGCAGCAGGATGGCGCCACGGCCGGGAGGGCCGGGCAGGGGATGGTCTTCCAGTTGGTCGGGGCGCAACCGGCTGAGCACGCCGTTGCTGTGCTGGGCCAGGCGCCCGAGGTTGCGATTGAGCTGCTGGTACCAGTAGGGAAACGCGCCCAGTTCGGCGAGGCGCTCGACCTGGTTGACGTAGCTGGAGCGCAGGCTGCCGCCGTCCACTTCCTGCAGTGCGACCAGGTCGTAGTCGCCGAGCAGGGCGCCGATGCGCTGCAGGTTGCCTGCCCGGCCGGGATGCGGCAGCAGGTGCTGCCAGCCGCGGGTCAGGTAGTGGTGATAGCGCTCGGTGCTGATGCCGACCTGGATGTTGAAGCTGAGCAGGCGCAGGCGGCCATCGCCGCAGTGGCCGTTGGATTCCGTGCAGAAGCCGTTGACCTGCGCCTGGCGCAGGCCCGCGGAACGCCCGGAACTCCAGCGGCGCAGCATGGGCAGGGACTCAGTTGGCGGTACGCTCTTTCTGGATCAGGAAGTTGGCAACTTCCAGAGCCTGGTTCTCACCGCCGGACGAGGAGATGTCGAAGCGGTACTTGCCGTTGACGATCAGGACTGGCACGCCGGTGATCTGGTACGACATGGCCAGCTTCTTGGCCTTGGCCATCTGTCCCTTCACGGCGAACGAGTTGAAGGTGCTCAGGAACTTGCCCTTGTCCACGCCATGGGCGGCGAGGAACTCGGCCATTTCCTCGGGAGTGGCCAGCTTGCGCTTCTCCTTGTGGATGGCTTCGAACACGGCGTCATGCACCTGCCTTTCGACACCCATGGATTCGAGGGTGATGAACAGCTGGCCGTGCACGTCCCAGATACCGCCGAACATGGCCGGGACTCTCACGAAGTTGACGTCGCCCGGCAGCTTCTCGACCCAGGGGTTGAGGGTCGGTTCGAACTGATAGCAGTGCGGGCAGCCATACCAGAACAGCTCGACCACTTCGATCTTGCCCGGTTGGGAAACCGGGACCGGGCTGCTCAGCTCGGTGTATTGGCGGCCGGCCTCGATACTGTCGGCCTGGACGCTCAGGCCGAACAAGCTGAGGCTGAAGAGGGCGGCACTGAGAATCAGGTTACGCATGCGGAGCTCCTTGACGATGGGGCCGCGTGATGCGGCGGCTCGATTCGACCGGCGTCACGGCGACGGGTTCCGGCATTGTAGCGGCAGCACCCAAGAAAAAGGGTGGCCATGGCCACCCTTTTGTTTCGGCTTGTCAGCACTGCTCAGTGCAGACCCTGGATGTAGCTGGACACGGCTTCGATGTCCTTGTTGCTCAGCTTGGCGGCGATGGCACGCATGATCATGGCATCGCCGTCGTTGGTGCGGTTGCCTTCGCGGAAATCGGTCAGCTGCTTGGTGACGTACTGGGCATGCTGGCCGCCCAGTTTCGGGAAGCTGGCCGCGGCCAGGCCGGCGCCGTCGGGAGAGTGGCAGCCGGTGCAGGCGGGCATGCCTTCTTCCAGCTTGCCGCCGCGGAACAGTTCCTGGCCACGCTGGACCAGATTGGGGTCGGCGGCGCCCACGCTCATGTTCTGGCTGGCGAAATAGGCGGCGATATCGGCTAGGTCCTGCTCGCTGAGCGGGTCCAGCATGCCGGTCATTTCCAGCACGACGCGCTTGCCGCCCTTGATGTCATGCAGCTGCTTCAGCAGGTAGCGTTCGCCCTGGCCGGCCAGCTTGGGGAAGTTGGGTGCGGGGCTGTTGCCGTCGGCGCCGTGGCAGGCGCCGCAGACTGCGGTCTTGGCTTGGCCGGCCTCGGCATCGCCGACGATTTTCCCAGCGTCGGCGGCGTGTGCTGCCACGGAGACACCCAGGCTCAACAGGAGACTCACGAGTACTTTGTTCATCAGCTAATCCAATAACGGCTAGAGGTAATAAGGTTTTCTTACGGGACTACTCGCTCATCACCTTGATGACGGCCTGGTAGTCCTCGGCACTGCAATCCATGCACAGGCCACCGCGTGGCATGGCATTCAAACCCTTGGTGACGCTCAGTACCATCGCGTCCATGCCCTTGGCCATTCTTGGCTCCCAGGCGGCCTTGTCGCCACGCTTGGGTGCCATCGGCAGCTGTCCATTGTGGCAGGCCGAACAGGCCTTGGCATAAACCGCTTCGGGATCCTGTACCGCATTGGCATTCGCGGCCGCCGACAACCACAACAACGCTGCGCCGGCGATCAGCATTTTCTCCATTGGCCAGACCTCATCAGGGATGGGAACGGCCTGCGTCTGGTCGCGCAGCGGTTATGTCTCGCTCCCGGCGGAAGGACAAAGCGCACACAAAATCTGCGGCATTATATACTGGAGTCGCTGAAACGGAAGCGACACCATGCCGCGCCCCCGGGCTCTCCCGGCCGCTGGCGAGCGCTTCCGCTACCCCGCCCATACGGACTCCCCATGTCATCCAAGAACCCCATTCTCGGCCTGTGCCAGCAGTCAACTTTCCTGATCAGCGCCGCCAAGGTCGACCAGTGCCCGGACGACAGCGGCCTGGAAGTGGCCTTCGCCGGACGCTCCAACGCCGGCAAGTCGAGCGCACTGAATACCCTGACCCACGCCAGCCTGGCTCGCACCTCGAAGACGCCGGGGCGCACCCAGCTGCTCAACTTCTTCCGCCTAGACGACGAGCGCCGCCTGGTCGACCTGCCGGGCTACGGCTACGCCAAGGTGCCGATTCCACTCAAGCAGCACTGGCAGAAGCATCTGGAGGCCTACCTGGGCAGCCGCGAGAGCCTGTGCGGGCTGGTGCTGCTGATGGACATCCGCCATCCGCTGACCGAGTTCGACCGCATGATGCTGGACTGGTCCAAGGCCAGCGGCATGCCGCTGCACATCCTGCTGACCAAGGCCGACAAGCTGACCTTCGGTGCCGCCAAGAACGCCCTGCTCAAGGTGCGCCAGGAGATCCGCAAGGAGTGGGGCGACGATGTGGCCAGCATCCAGCTGTTCTCCGCGCCCAAGCGCATGGGCGTCGAGGAGGCGCAGCTGGTGCTGGCGCAGTGGCTGGGTCTGCTGGAAGACGACGAGGTCGAGTGAGTTCGGGGCTGAATCGCAGGCAAAAAAAACCCCGGGCTTCGTATGGGGAGGGAGAAGTCCGGGGTTCAATTCTGAACCGCTAGGGCGGGGTTCAGAGATCTGCCAACACTAAAACACAGCTAGGAGCATCGAAGGGCTTGCGTGCCATTCGTGTTCTCTGACCGGCCACTTTGACGGTTAGTTCAGTTTTTTTTAAATCGCGTTGTCATAAGCAAATAACCAGAAGGCATAAAATCGCATAAACGATGCGACCTTATGCCGCAGCGTTTCAGTGCGCCTCGTCCCAGTTGTCGCCCACGCCCGCCTCCACCACCAGGGGCACTGCCAGTTCGGCGGCGCCACTCATCAGCGGCAGCAGGCCGGCCTTCAGCACCTCGACCTGATCCTCGCGCACTTCCAGCACCAGTTCGTCGTGCACCTGCAGGATGACTTTCGCGTCCAGCCCGGACTCCGGCAGCCAGCGGTCCACGGCCACCATGGCGCGCTTCATGATGTCCGCCGCGGTGCCCTGCATCGGCGCGTTGATCGCGGTGCGCTCGGCGCCTTTGCGCAGCGCCGGGTTCTTCGCGTGGATGTCCGGCAGGTACAGGCGGCGGCCGAACAGGGTCTCGACGAAGCCCTGCTGGCTGGCCTGCTCGCGGGTGCGCTCCATGTAGGCGAGCACGCCGGGGTAGCGAGCGAAGTAGCGGTCGATGTAGGCCTGCGCCTGCTTGCGGTCGACGCCGATCTGCTTGGCCAGGCCGAAGGCGCTCATGCCGTAGATCAGGCCGAAGTTGATCGCCTTGGCGCTGCGGCGCTGGTCGGCGGTGACCTGCTCCAGCTCGACGCCGAACACCTCCGCCGCGGTCGCTCTGTGCACGTCGCGGTCGTGGCGGAAGGCGTCCAGCAGGCCTTCGTCCCTGGCCAGGTGGGCCATGATGCGCAGCTCGATCTGCGAGTAGTCGGCCGACATCAGCTTGTAGCCGGCGGGCGCGACGAAGGCCTGGCGGATGCGTCGGCCCTCGGCGGTGCGGATCGGGATGTTCTGCAGGTTCGGGTCGGTGGAGGAGAGCCGCCCGGTGGCCGCCACCGCCTGGTGGTAGCTGGTGTGGATGCGCCCGGTGCGCGGGTTGATCTGCTCCGGCAGTCGGTCGGTGTAGGTGCTCTTGAGCTTGCTCAGTGTGCGGTACTGCAGGATCACCTTGGGCAGGGCGTAGTCCTGCTCGGCCAGTTCGGCCAGCACGTTTTCGGCGGTGGACGGCTGGCCGGTGGCGGTCTTGCTCAATACCGGCAGGCCGAGTTTCTCGTAGAGGATGGCGCCGAGCTGCTTGGGCGAGCCCAGGTTGAACTCCTGCTCGGCGATGGCGTACGCCTCGCGCTCCAGGGCGATCATCTTCTCGCCCAGCTCCAGGCTCTGCTGGCCGAGCAGCTTGGCGTCGACCAGCGCGCCGTTGCGCTCGATGCGCGCGAGCACCGGCACCAGCGGCATCTCGATGTCCTTGAGCACCTTGACCAGCGCCGGCGTGGCCGAGAGCTTGGCCCACAGGGCCTGGTGCAGGCGCAGGGTGACGTCGGCGTCCTCGGCGGCGTAGGGGCCGGCCTGTTCGAGGGCGATCTGGTCGAAGGTCAGCTGCTTGGCGCCCTTGCCGGCGATGTCCTCGAAGCGGATGGTGCTGTGCTCCAGGTACTTGAGCGCCAGGCTGTCCATGTCGTGGCGGGTGGCGGTCGAGTCCAGCACGTAGGATTCGAGCATGGTGTCGAAGGCCAGGCCCTGCATGTCGATGGGCGTGGTGGCGTTGGCCAGCACGTTCATGTCGTACTTGGCGTGCTGCCCCACCTTGGCCTTGGCCGAGTCCTCGAGGATCGGCTTGAGCGCGCGCAGCACGGCGTCGCGGTCGAGCTGCTCGGGCACGCCCATGTAGGAGTGGGCCAGCGGCACGTAGGCCGCCTCGCCGGCGGTGACCGCGAAGGACACGCCGACCACCTGGGCCTGCTGGGCGTCGAGGCTGGTGGTCTCGGTGTCGAAGGCGATCAGCTCGGCCTGTTCCAGCTTCTTCAGCCAGGCGTCGAACTGCGCCTGTTCCAGCACCGTCTCGTAGCTGGAGGCCACCTCCGGCTCCTCGCTCAGCGGACCCTCGTCGAACAGGCCGCCGCTGATCGGAGGCGCCGGCGGGTTCTTGGCCTTCTCGCGCATCAGCTCGTCCTGCCAGCTCTTGAACTCCAGCTCGGTGTAGAGCCGCAGCAGGGCCTCGCGGTCCGGCTCGCCGGGGTAGAGGTCCTCGACCCGGACGTCCAGCTCAACGTCGGTCTTGATCGTGGCCAGCAGGTAGGACAGGAACGCCATCTCGCGGTGTTCCTCGAGCTTGGCCGGCAGCGTCTTGGCGCCGCGGATGGGCAGCTCGGGCACCTTATCCAGGTTGGCGTAGAGCACCTCCAGGCCGCCACCGACGCCCACCAGCAGGCCCAGCGCGGTCTTCTCGCCGACGCCCGGCACGCCAGGGATGTTGTCCACCTTGTCGCCCATCAGAGCCAGGTAGTCGATGATCAGCTCGGGGCCGACGCCGAACTTGGCCTTCACGCCCTCGATGTCGTACACGCTGCCGGTCATGGTGTTGACCAGGGTGACGTGCGGGCACACCAGCTGGGCCATGTCCTTGTCGCCGGTGGAGATCACCACGTCGCGCCCGAGCGCCGCGCACTGGCGGGCGAGAGTGCCGATCACGTCGTCGGCCTCCACCCCGTCCACGCACAGCAGCGGGTAGCCGAGGGCGCGCACGCTGGCGTGCAGCGGCTCGACCTGGCCGCGCAGGTCTTCCGGCATCGGCGGGCGGTTGGCCTTGTACTCGGCGAAGATCTCGTCGCGGAAGGTGCCGCCCTTGGCGTCGAACACCACCGCGAAGGGGCTGTCCGGATACTGCTTGCGCAGGCTCTTGAGCATGTTCAGCACGCCCTTCACCGCGCCGGTCTGCTGCCCCTTGGAGGTGGCCAGCGGGGGCAGGGCATGGAAGGCGCGGTACAGATAGGAGGAGCCGTCGACCAGGACCAAGGGGGCGTTAGACATGCGAGGGATCAACCTTTTCCATGGGGCCGGCGCTAGAATGGACCGACCATTGACGAGAAAAGGACAAGGTTATCATGCGCGCATTCAACCGCCTGATGCTGGCCGCCGTGCTGGCCGCGAGCCCGCTGGTGGCGATGGCCGAGGACGCGGTCACCGGCGATCCGGACGTCACCATCCGCCAGGACGGCGACAAGACCATCACCGAATACCGGCAGAACGGCTTCCTCTACGCCATCAAGGTCACGCCGAAGAACGGCAAGCCGTACTTCCTGGTGCGTGCCGACGGCAGCGAGGGCAACTTCGTCCGTTCCGACCAGCCGGACATGCTCATTCCCGCCTGGGAAATCTTCAAGTGGTAACCCGCGTGGCGGCCCCGGCCGCCGCGCCCACACTACGGACCTCCCGCCATGTCGGTCTTCACGCCTCTCGAACGCCATGAACTGGAAGTCTTCCTGGAGCCCTACGGCCTCGGCCGCCTGAAGGACTTCCAGGGCATCGCCGCGGGCACCGAGAACAGCAACTTCTTCGTCAGCCTTGAAGGTGGCGAATTCGTCCTGACCCTGGTCGAGCGCGGCCCGCGGGCGGACATGCCGTTCTTTGTCGCCCTGCTCGAACGCCTGCACCGGGCCGGCCTGCCGGTGCCCTACGCGGTGCCGACCGCGGGCGGCGAGGCACTGCGCGAACTGGCCGGGAAGCCGGCCATCCTGCAGCCGCGCCTGGCCGGCCGCCACGTCGCCTCGCCCAACGCCCACCACTGCGCGGAGATCGGCGGCTGGCTGGCGCGTCTGCACGTGGCGACCCGTGACGACATCCTCGAACGGCGCAGCGACCGGGGCCTGGACTGGATGCTGGAAGAGGGCACGGTGCTGGCCCTGGAGCTGCACGATGAGCAGCTGCCGCTGCTGCGCGACAGCCTCAACGAAGTGGCCGAGTTGAAGGCGGACATCCTCGCCCTGCCGCGCGCCAACCTGCACGCCGACCTGTTCCGCGACAACGCCCTGTTCGACGGCAACCACCTGGCCGGCGTGATCGATTTCTACAACGCCTGCTCGGGGCCGATGCTCTACGACCTGGCGATCACCCTCAACGACTGGTGCTCCGGCGCCGACGACGATCTGGACCCGGCGCTGGCCCGCGCCCTGCTGGGCGCCTACGCCGCGCTGCGTCCGTTCACCCGCGTCGAGGCCGAGCTGTGGCCGGCGATGCTGCGCGTCGCCTGCCTGCGCTTCTGGCTGTCCCGGCTGATCGCCGCGCGCCGCTTCCAGGACCGCGACGTGCTGGTCAAGGACCCCGCCGAATTCCAGCGCCGCCTGGCCCGCCGTCAGCGGGTGGCGTTGCCGTTGCCCTTCGCTCTGTAGCGCGGAGCCGCCTAGGCCACGCGCACCGGCGTGCGCCCTACAGACCTTCCAGGCAGCCGGCGAGCTGGCCCGCCAGTTCGCCCAGCAGCTGTTCGTAGCTCTTCGCGCCGGCGCCCAGGGCGTCCAGCTCCGCCAGCTTTACCGGCAGGCCGGCGGACAGGGTCTCGGCCAGGCGCGGGCGCAGCGGCGGTTCGCTGAACACGCAGGATGGGCCGGCCGCCGCCAGGCGCTCGCGCATCGCCGCCACATGGCGGGCGCCCGGCTGGACCTCGCTGGCGGCGGTGAACACCCCGGCGTGCTGCAGGCCGTAGGCGGCCTCGAAGTAGTCGAACGCCTGATGGAAGACGAAGAAGGGCTTGTCGGCCAGGGGAGCCAGACGGGCCTTCAGCTCGCCGTCCAGGGCGTCCAGGCGCTGCTCGAAGGCGGCCAGGTTGGTCTGGTAGCGCGCGGCATTGGTCGGGTCGGCGGCGGCCAGGTCGGCGGCCATCTTCGCGGCGATCACCCGGGCGTTGGCGGGCAGCAGCCAGAGGTGCGCGTCCAGGCTGCCGGGCCGGTGATCGTGGTCGTGCTCGTCGGCATCGTGGTGGTGATGCTCGTCTTCACCGCTTGCCTCCTCGCCGAAGTGGCGCAGGGTCAGCCCCGGCAGGGACTGTACGGCCACGCTGGGTTTGCCGCGGCCTTCCAGCACGCGCGGCAGGAAGTTCTCCATGTCCGGGCCGATCCAGTACAGCAGGTCGGCGGACTGCACGCGGCGCACGTCGGAAGGACGCAGGGCGAAGTGGTGCGGCGAGGCGCCGGGCGGCAGCAGCACCTCGGGCCGGCCTGTCTCGCCCTGCACGGCGGCGGCGATCAGTTGCAGCGGCTTGATACTGGTGAGGACCCGCACTTCGGCCTGGGCGGCCAGGCTGAGCAGGAACAGGGCGATAACGGCGAACGGGCGCGACACGACGGCAAGACTCTGAGGCAAAAGAGTAATAGAATAACGTCTCTTCACCCGGACGTCCCTCGTCATGTTCAAGCCGCTGACCGACAACACGCCGCTGGCCTGCCTGCCGCACGATCATTCCCGCTGCGTGGCCGACGCCCTCGCCGAGGCCGAGACGCTGTGCGCCCGCCAGGGCACGCGCCTGACCGCGCTGCGCAAGCGCGTGCTGGAGCTGGTGTGGGCCAGCCACAAGCCGCTAGGGGCCTACGACATCCTCGGCGTGCTGAGCGACGAGGACGGCCGCCGCGCCGCGCCGCCGACCGTCTACCGCGCCCTCGACTTCCTGCTGGAGAACGGGCTGGTGCATCGCATCGCCTCGCTCAACGCCTTCATCGGCTGCGTCCACCCGGGCGAGCTGCACCAGGGCCAGTTCCTCATCTGCCGTACCTGCCACACCGCCATCGAGCTGGAGCAGCCCGCCATCAGCGCGGCCATCGTCGCCGGCGCCAGCCAGGTGGGCTTCGCCGTGGAGAACCAGACCGTCGAAGTGGTCGGCCTCTGCGCTGGTTGCCAGGGCGCGTGATGAGCGATGCGCTGATCCGCCTCGACGGCGTGGGCGTCGGCTTCGCCGGCCAGGCGGTGCTGCAGGACGTGCAACTGACCGTGCGCCCCGGCGAGATCGTCACCCTGATCGGCCCCAACGGCGCCGGCAAGACCACCCTGGTGCGCACCGTGCTCGGCCTGCTCCGGCCGGATCGCGGCAGCGTGCAGCGCAAGCCGCGCCTGCGCGTCGGCTACATGCCGCAGAAGTTGCACGTGGACCCGACCCTGCCGCTGTCGGTGCTGCGCTTCCTGCGCCTGGTGCCGGGGGTCGACCGCGCCGCGGCCATCGCGGCGCTGGACGAGGTGGGCGCTGGGCAGGTGCTCGACAGCCCGCTGCAGAGCATTTCCGGCGGCGAGCTGCAGCGCGTGCTGCTGGCCCGCGCCCTGCTGCGCCAGCCGGAACTGCTGGTGCTCGACGAGCCGGTCCAGGGCGTCGATGTGGCCGGCCAGGCGGAGCTGTACCGCCTGATCACCCGCCTGCGCGACCGCTACGGCTGCGGCGTGCTGATGGTCTCCCACGACCTGCACCTGGTGATGAGCACCACCGACCAGGTGGTCTGCCTCAACCGCCACGTGTGCTGCTCGGGCCACCCGGAACAGGTCAGCAACGACCCGGTGTTCTTCGAGATGTTCGGCCAGGATGCCAAGAGCCTGGCCGTCTACCACCACCATCACGACCATAGCCACGACCTGCACGGCGAGGTGGTCGAAGGCGCTGGCCTGACCATCCACGGTCCGGTCCATGTGCACGGTCCCGGATGCAAGCACTGATGCCCGATTTCCTGCTCAACGCGCTGCTCGCCGGCCTGGCCCTGGCCCTGGTGGCCGGCCCGCTCGGTTCCTTCGTGGTGTGGCGGCGCATGGCCTATTTCGGCGACACCCTGTCCCACGCCGCCCTGCTCGGTGTGGCCCTGGGCTTCCTGCTCGACCTCAGCCCGACCCTGGCGGTGACTGCCGGCTGTCTGCTGCTGGCGGTGCTGCTGGTGACCCTGCAGCAGCGCCAGGCACTGGCCTCGGACACCCTGCTGGGCATCCTGGCGCCGACCACCCTGTCGCTGGGCCTGGTGGTCCTCAGCTTCATGGACGAGGTGCGCATCGACCTGATGGGCTACCTGTTCGGCGACCTGCTGGCGGTGAGCGCCAACGACCTGGCGTGGATCCTCGGCGGCTGCGCCCTGGTCCTGGCCCTGCTGCTGCCGCTGTGGCGCCGCCTGCTGGCGATCACCGTGCACGAGGAGCTGGCGCGGGTCGAGGGCCTGCCGGTGGCCGGCCTGCGCCTGGCGCTGATGCTGCTGATCGCCGTGGTCATCGCGGTGGCCATGAAGATCGTCGGCGTGCTGCTGATCACCTCGCTGCTGATCATCCCGGCCGCAGCCGCCCAGCGCCACGCGCGCACCCCGGAACAGATGGCGATCGGCGCCAGCTTCCTGGGCATGCTCGCGGTAGCCGCGGGCTTGAGCCTTTCCTGGTTCCAGGACACGCCCGCCGGCCCCTCCATCGTGGTCTGCGCCGCCGCGATTTTCCTGATTGGCTTTGCTCTGCCCCGCCAGGCCCGGTAGCATTGAGCGTTTTTTGCTCAGATCAAAACCAAGCGGAACCCATGGGTCACATGATGAACAAAGGAGCGTATCGCTATATCGCCGCGCTCGGCCTCGGCTTGCTGTTGGGCGAAGCCCATGCCGAATACTGGACGGTGGACGAGCTGGTGAAGGAGTTCAACCAGGTCTCCGCGCAGATATCCCAGGGCGACCTGCAGGCCGCGGAAGCCAAGCTGGAAGCCCTGCGTCAGCGGGCCCCCGGCAACGACGTGCGCCTTGGCCAGTACCAGCGCGAACTGGCGAATGCCTACCTGCAACGCAGTCGCCAGCAATTGCAGGCCGGCGACACGGCGGCTGCCAGCGCCACCCTGACCAAGGGCGAGCGCCACCTGGGCGCGGCCTCGCCGGCCCTGAAGCAGCAGTACAGCCAGGCCGCCTCCGCGGCTAGCCCGGCCCCCCAGGTCGCGGCCAAGGCACCGCCGGCCCAGCCGAAGGCCAGCGAGTCGACGGACGCCGAGGCACGCCGCCAGGAGACCGAACGCCGCCTGCGCGAAGCCGAGGCCGCCCTCGCCAGGAAGGAAGCCGAGCGGGTCCGTCAGCAGCAACTGGCGGAAGAGAAGGCCGCCGCCGAGCGCGAGGCGCGCGCCCAGCAGGCCACCGCCAAGCGCCCGGAGCCCGTGGCACCGCCGCCGCCAGTAGTCGCGGCCAAGGTGGCCGAACCAGTGGCGCCGCGCGCCCAGCTGATCGACCCCGCCGCGCCCAGCAGCACCGTGCCGCTGCCGATGCTTGATGCCGGCGACCGCGAGGCGCTGCGCGACCTGCTCGACCGGGTCGCCGCCGACGTGGTGGCCTTCGGCTGCGCGGTGAGCCTGGAAGTGCGCGAGGCCAAGGACTACCCCTTCGTCGCCGCGCTGCTCTCGGCACGGATCAAGAAGCTCGACCCGGGCTTCGCGCCGCGCCTGTCGCCGGTGTACAAGCCCGACCAGGAACCGCGCCTGGTGCTCAGCCCGCAGCGCAACGGCTGAGGCCATGGAAGCGCCGCGTGGCGGGTCGCATACGCCCTGCGGCTTATGCCTTTATGAAGGAAAACCAGGCCAACAAAGACTAAGAGCGCATAAACAAAACGGCTAGAATGCGCGGCTTTCGGCTAACCGCCTAGGCTAGAGGGGAGTCGTCGCACCTCACCGGATCGCGACCAGCATTCCCACGTACCCACAAGGTTCGCTCAGTGATCGAGTTCCACCACGTCCAGAAGACCTATCGGGTCTCCGGGCGGGACGTACCCGCCCTGCAGTCCACCGACCTGCGCATCGAGCAGGGCCAGGTGTTCGGCCTGATCGGCCATTCCGGCGCCGGCAAGAGCACCCTGCTGCGCCTGATCAACCGCCTGGAGGAACCCTCCGGCGGGCGCATCGTGATCGACGGCGAGGACATCACCGCCCTCGACGCCGACGGCCTGCGCCGCTTCCGCCGCCAGGTCGGGATGATCTTCCAGCATTTCAACCTGCTGTCGTCCAAGACTGTGGCGGCCAACGTCGCCATGCCGCTGGAGCTGGCTGGCGAGTTGGGCCGCACGGAAATCCGCCAGCGTGTGGATGAATTGCTGGCTCGGGTCGGCCTCAGCGGCCATGCCGACAAGTACCCCGCGCAACTCTCCGGCGGCCAGAAGCAGCGCGTCGGCATCGCCCGCGCCCTGGCCACCCGGCCGAAGATCCTGCTGTGCGACGAGGCCACCAGCGCGCTGGACCCGCAGACCACCGCCCAGGTGCTGCAGCTGCTGGCCGAGATCAACCGCGAGCTGGGTCTGACCATCGTCCTGATCACCCACGAGATGGATGTGATCCGCCGGGTCTGCGACCAGGTGGCGGTGATGGACGACGGCCGCATCGTCGAGCAGGGCCCAGTGGCCCGGGTGTTCCTCCACCCGCAGCACGGCACCACCCGCCGCTTCGTGCTGGAGGACGAGCACATCGACGAGAGCGAGCAGCGCGACGACTTCGCCAACGTCAGCGGCCGCATCCTGCGCCTGACCTTCCAAGGCGAGGCCACCTACGCGCCGCTGCTCGGCACCGTGGCCCGCGAGACGGGCGTCGATTACAGCATCCTCGCCGGGCGCATCGACCGCATCAAGGACACCCCCTACGGCCAGCTCACCCTGGCCCTGACCGGCGGCGACGTGGAGAGCGCCATCGGCCGCTTCCGGGCCGCCGACGTGCATCTGGAGGTACTGCGCTGATGCTCGAGCAACTGTTGCCCAACGTCGATTGGCAGGAAATCGGCTACGCCAGCCTCGACACCCTCAACATGCTCGGTGGCGCCACCCTGTTCACCGTGCTGCTCGGCCTGCCGCTGGGCGTGTTGCTGTTCCTCACCGGTCCGCGCCAGATGTTCGAGCAGCGCGGGCTGTACGCCGTGCTGTCGCTGGTGGTGAACATCCTGCGCTCGGTGCCGTTCGTGATCCTGCTGATCCTGATGATTCCGCTGACCGTGCTGATCACCGGCACCTCGCTGGGCGTGGCCGGCGCCATCCCGCCGCTGGTGGTGGGCGCCACGCCGTTCTTCGCGCGCCTGGTGGAGACCGCCCTGCGCGAAGTAGACCGGGGCATCATCGAGGCGACCCAGGCGATGGGCGCCAGTACCCTGCAGATCATCTTCCGCGCGCTGCTGCCGGAGGCCCTGCCGGGACTGATCGCGGCCACCACCGTCACCGCCATCACCCTGGTCTCCTATACCGCCATGAGCGGCCTGATCGGCGGCGGCGGCCTCGGCGACCTGGCCGTGCGCTACGGCTACCAGCGCTACCAGCCGGACGTGATGGCGGTGACCGTCATCCTGCTGCTGGTGCTGGTGCAGGTGCTGCAGATGGTCGGCGACAGGCTGGTCATCCATTTCTCACGCAAGTAAATCCACCTAGAACAGCGGGCGACCGGCCACCCGCCGGACCCCGCGCCACGTCCCACAAGGAGTTGAACATGAAGAAACTGCTGACTGCCCTGGCCGCCGCCGCGGCCCTCACTTCCGCCGCCGCCCAGGCCGCCGACTCGATCAGCGTCGCCGCCACCGCCGTGCCGCACGCGGAGCTTCTCGAATTCGTCAAGCCGGCCCTGGCCAAGGAAGGCGTCGACCTCAAGGTCAAGGTCTTCACCGACTACGTGCAGCCCAACGTGCAGGTCGCCGAAGGCCGCCTGGACGCCAACTTCTTCCAGCACCAGCCGTACCTGGACGAGTTCAACGCCTCCCGTGGCACCCAGCTGGTGAGCATCGCCGGCGTCCACGTCGAGCCCTTCGGCGCCTACTCCAGCAAGATCAAGAAGCTCGACGAGCTGAGCGAAGGCGCCCAGGTGGTGATCCCCAACGACGCCACCAACGGCGGCCGTGCCCTGCTGCTGCTGCAGAAGGCCGGCGTGATCAAGCTGAAGGACGGTGCCGGCATCACCGCTACCGTCAAGGACATCGCCGAGAACCCGAAGTCCATCAAGGTGCGTGAGCTGGAAGCGGCCACCCTGCCGCGCGTGCTGGGTCAGGTCGACCTGGCCCTGATCAACACCAACTACGCCCTGGAAGCCGGCCTGAACCCGACCAAGGACGCTCTGGTGATCGAAGGCGCCGACTCGCCGTACGTCAACATCCTGGTGACCACCGCCGCGAAGAAGGACAGCCCCGCCCTGCAGAAACTGGCCGCGGCCCTGCATACCCCGGAAGTGAAGAAGTTCATCGAGGACAAGTACAAGGGCGCCGTGGTGTCGGCGTTCTGATCGCCAGCCAGCTGTTCCCGTGTAGGGGACTTGCGCACGGGAGTCGTGTACGGCTTACCGGTGCGCACGGCGCGCCCTACATGCCGTGCCCGTACGAGACGTAGCCAACAAAAAGCCCGCTCTTGAGCGGGCTTTTTCGTTTCGGCTTCCCCGTAGGGCGGGTGCAACCCGCGCCATTGAGGATTACGCGGGTTGCACCCGCCCTACCTTGATCCGAGCAGCCCCGGCAGCTGGGCGGCCAGCTTGTCGACGTTCACCGGTGCGCGGATGAAGCCGCGCTGGCTGCCGTCCGGGCCGATGATCACCAGGTTGCCGCTGTGGTCGACGGTGTAGTTTTCCTTGCTGGTGTCGGCCGGGATGAACGGAATGCTCACCGCGCTGGCCAGCTTCTGGATGTCCTCCTGGCTGCCGGTCAGGCCCTGGAAGCCCGGGTCGAAGTAGGCGAGGTACTTCTTCAGCTGTTCGGGGGTGTCGCGGTGCGGGTCCACCGTCACCAGCACCACGCGCAGGCGTTCCTTGGCCTCGGCCGGCAGCATGCCCTGCAGCTGGCGCATCTGCGCCAGGGTGGCCGGGCAGATGTCCGGGCAGAAGGTGTAGCCGAAGAACAGCAGGCTCCATTTGCCCTCGAGCTGGTTCGCCGTCACCGCCTGGCCTTCCTGGTTGGTCAGGGTCAGGTCCGGCAGGCTGCGGCTCTGTGGCAGCAGGACGATGCCGGCGTCGAGCAGCGCCACCTTGTCGGTGCCGTCGCCCTTGCTGTTGAGCACCTTGTTGACGGTGAGGCCCACCACCAGGGCGACGACGGCGGCGAGGACGAGGACAGTCTTCTGGGTACGGCTCATGGAATCTCTCTTCGGTTCGGCGGGCAGTGTGGCGTGCCCGCCGGTATCGCGCGGGCCGCTCAGAGGTTGAGCAACAGGTAGTGGTCCGCCAGCAGGGCGATGAACAGCAGGAACAGGTACCAGATACTGTACTTGAAGGTGTTGATCGCGGCGTGCGGCCGGCTGTCACGGTACAGCACCCAGGCCCAGAACATGAAGCGCCCGCCGAGCACCAGCGCGGCCGCGAGGTAGAGCGGCCCGCTCATGTGGATGGCGTAGGGCAGCAGGGTCACGGCGAACATCACGGCGGTGTACAGCAGGATGTGCACCTTGGTGTAGTGCTCGCCGTGGGTCACCGGCAGCATGGGGATGTCGGCTTTCGCGTACTCCTCCTTGCGGTGGATGGCCAGGGCCCAGAAGTGCGGCGGCGTCCAGGCGAAGATGATCAGCACCAGCAGCAGCGGCTCGGCGCTGAGATGGCCGGTGGTGGCGACCCAGCCGAGCAGCGGCGGCGCGGCGCCGGCCAGGCCGCCGATCACGATGTTCTGCGGCGTGGCGCGCTTGAGGAAGCCGGTGTAGAGCACTGCGTAGCCGAGCAGCGAGGCCAGGGTCAGCCAGGCGGTCAGCTCGTTGGTGAAGGCCAGCAGCAGGCCCTGCCCGACCACGGCCAGGAGCAGGGCGAAGCCCAGCGCCGCCGGCACCGAGACGCGCCCGGCGGTGACCGGGCGCTTGTGGGTGCGCGCCATGATCGAGTCGATGCGTCGGTCGACCACGTGGTTCACCGCCGCCGCGGCGCCGGCGCACAGGCCGATGCCGAGGTTGCCGAACACCAGCACGGTCCACGGCACGCCGGCGCGGGTGGCGAGGAACATGCCGACCAGCGAGGTGATCAGCATCAACAGGACCACCCTGGGCTTGGTCAGCTCCAGGTAGTCGCGCCAGGTGGCGTGTTCGGAGTGGGCTCGCAGCACTGTAGCCATGGCGTTTCTCCTTTCTAGTTATGCTGGGGAAGCGGTTGGGCGGCATCCCGCCTTGGCCGTGAAGGCCGGGCCATCGCGGCCAAGGCCGCTCCCGCAGGGGCACGCAGTCGGTAGTTGATCAGCACCAGCACCAGCAGCAGCGCGGCGCCGCCGCCGTTGTGCGCCACCGCCACGGCCAGCGGCAGGTGCAGCAGCACGTTGCTCACGCCGAGGCTGACCTGTACGGCCAGGGCCAGCAGCAGCAGGCCGGCCAGGCGGCCGAGGCCGGCGGCGCGCAGGCGCCAGGCCAGCAGCAGGAGGATCAGGCTGAGCGCCACCGCGCCGAGGCGGTGGGTCATGTGGATGGCGGTGCGGGCGTCGCTGTCGAGCTGGCCGCCCAGGTAGTTGGGGCCGATGTGCTGGGTCAGGTGGAAGCCGTTGGCGAAGTCCATCGCCGGCCACCATTCGCCGTGACAGGTCGGCAGGTCGACGCAGGCGACCGCCGCGTAGTTGGAGCTGACCCAGCCGCCCAGGGCGATCTGCCCGACGGCCAGGCACAGCGCCGCGATGGCGAGCAGGCGCAGGCGCGCCGATACGTTTGCCAGCACCGGCAGCCGGCCGGACAGGCGCAGGGTCAGCAGGAACAGCAGCGCCAGGGTGGTGAAGCCGCCGAGCAGGTGCGCGGTGACCACCTGGGGCCACAGCTGCAGGGTCACCGTCCACATGCCGAAGGCGGCCTGGGCGACCACCACGCCGAGCAGCAGCAGGGGCAGCTTCAGCGGCCTGCCGGGTTCGTCGCGGCGGCGCAGCGCCTGCACGGCGAGGCCGAGGATGACCAGGCCGAGGGTGCCGGCGAAGTAGCGGTGGACCATCTCGTTCCAGCCCTTTTCCACCTCCACCGGCGCCTCGGGGAAGCGCGCCTCGGCCAGGGCCTGCTTGTGCTCGCTCATCGGCACGCCGAGGAAGCCGTAGCAGCCCGGCCAGTCCGGGCAGCCGAGCCCGGCGTGGGTCAGGCGGGTGTAGGCGCCGAGCAGTACCACCACCACCGTCAGCAGGGTGGCGAACAGGGCCAGGCGGTAGCCGGGCAGGGTCTTGCGTTCACTCATCCGGGGCCTCTCTTGTTCTTATAGGGGGTACCAGCATCTGCTCATGATCCTGCGAGCCAGGGACGCTGAAAAAGTCCTCTTCACTCCCGCGCAAGCGGGAGCCGAGATGTCGCGGGGCTTCTGGACTCCCGCTTGCGCGGGAATGACGACCCTGTCAGTACCGTCTCTGGAGCCAGGCAAGGCGGAGGCGGGCGAAGCAACGCAGCTCAGGAGCGGTAAATGGGCATGCCGAGCCCGCTTCCAACGCGGGCTGGCCGACGCGCAGCCGATCATGGGCAGGCTCTCAGCCGATCTGCGACAGCTTCAGCAGCAGCCGCAGATCGTTGAGGATGTCCTTGCCCTTGCTGGTGGCGTCGTAGCGCAGCACCAGGTTGCCCTTGGGATCGACGATCCACAGCAGGGCGCCCTGGCCGGCCGGCACCGCCTTGTCGTAGCGCAGGTTGTCGAGGTGGTAGCGGCCCAGCTGGGGGTATTCGCGCCTGAGTTGCTCGTCGTAGTCGGCGGCCAGCGGCCGGCTCACCGCCAGTCCGTGGACGGCACGGGTGGCGTCGCGGTTGAGGCCGATGTGGATCTGCCGGGCGGCGTAGACCAGTTGGCGGCAGTCCTCGGCGCAGTCGCCGGGGGCGGTGACCAGCAGTTGCCAGCGTTCCTCGCTCGCGCCCTGTACGCCGATGTCGGCGATCTGGGTGCCATCGCCGACCAGGGCGCCGTGATAGTTGCGTCCTTCCGGCACCCAGAAGCGCCACTGGTACATGGCGGTGGCCAGGATCATCGGGCCGACCGCCACCAGCAGCAGCAGGATCAGCTGCAGGCGCCCGCGCGCCCTGGGCGCTTCAGGAGTGGAAAGGGCCGGATTCATGGCTGGGCTCATGCTGTTTCTCCCGCGCGGTCTGGCGCGCTGTGTGGATGCCGAGATAGAGGTAGAGGCCGACCAGGGCGACGGCCATGGCGAACCATTGCACGGCGTAGCCGGTGTGTTTTTCCGGGGCCATGGCCACCAGTGGCCATTCGGCCTGGTAGGCGGCCGGGCCGGGTTCGAGGCGCACTTCGTAGGCCATGCCGCCGCGCCCGAGCTGGCGCCACAGGCGTTCCGGCTCGACGGCCGTGACCAGGCGCGGCCAGTCGCCGCCGGCCGGGTCATCCTGCAGCTGGAAGGTCTTGCCGACCGGCACGTAGACCCGCGCCACCAGGTCCAGCGGCTGCTCGGGGGTGTCGAAGCGCGGCGGCGTGCGCCGGTCCGGCCAGGGCAGCCAGCCGCGGTTGACCAGCAGCCAGAGGCCGGAGGCCTGGTCGTAGAAGGGTTGCAGCAGCTCGACGCCGACCTGGCCGCCGCGCTGGCGGTTGTCCAGCAGCAGGCTATGGCGTTCGTCGAACTGGCCGTGCAGGCGGATGCGCAGGTGGGAGAGGTCGGCGCGCGGTTCGAGGTCGGTGACGCCCATGGGTTCGGCGTGCTCGCGGGCGGCGAAGTCGGCGAGCAGCAGGCGCTTCTCCCCGGCGCGGGCGAGTTGCCAGAAGCCCAGGCCGACCAGCAGCGGCAACAGCAGCGCGACCACGATGCTGGGCAGCAGCCCCGGACGGAAACCGATCATGCCCCTGTGCCCGGGGCCGGAATGCGGCTGGCTATACTGGAACTGCACACCGTCTTCCCCCATTTCCGGAGTCACGCATGCTCAAGGCCGCGATCATCCTCCTGCTGCTGGCCACCCTGGCCAGCCTGTTCAGTGGCCTGTTCTTCCTGGTCAGGGACGAGGGCCGCGGCTCGCGCCTGGTCAACGCCCTGACGCTCCGCGTGATCCTCGCCTCCGTCACCCTGGCGCTCATCGCCTGGGGCTTCTACAGCGGCCAACTGGTCTCCCACGTTACCTGGTAGCGACTGGCTTCAAAGCACGTAGACGAAGATGAACAGGCCGATCCAGACCACGTCGACGAAGTGCCAGTACCAGCTGGCGGCCTCGAAGCCGAAGTGTTTCTCCGAGTCGAAGTGGCCCTTCATGATGCGCACCAGCATCACCGTCAGGATCAGCGCGCCCATGGTCACGTGCGCGCCGTGGAAGCCGGTGAGCATGAAGAAGGTCGCGCCGTAGATGCCCGAGCCGAGGGTCAGGCCCAGTTCGGTGTAGGCCTCGTAGTATTCGTAGGCCTGCAGCACGACGAAGACCACGCCGAGCAGCACGGTCAGCGCCAGCCACATCTTCAGCGGGCCGCGCTTGTCCTTCTTCAGGGCGTGGTGGGCGAAGGTGACGGTGAAGCTGGAGGTGATCAGCAAGATGGTGTTGATCAGCGGCAGGTGCCACGGGCTGATCACTTCGGTCGGCCCCGGGAACAGCTTGGGATCGGGGTTGTTCAGCAGCGGCCAGGTGTATTCGAAGTTCGGCCACAGCATGTTGGTGACGCCCTTGTCGCCTTCGCCGCCGAGCCAGGGGCCGGCCCACATGCGGATGTAGAACAGCGCGCCGAAGAAGGCGGCGAAGAACATCACTTCGGAGAAGATGAACCAGCTCATGCCCCAGCGGAACGAGCGGTCCATCTGCGCGCTGTAGAGGCCGCCGCGGCTTTCCTTGACGACGTTGCCGAACCAGCCGAACAGCATGTAGGCGAGGATCAGGCCGCCGACGAAGAAGATCAGCGGGCCGTTGGATTCCGCGCGGTCGGCCTTGAGGTCGTTGAACCAGCTGCCGATACCGTAGACGGTGGTGAGCATGCCGATGGTGGCGATGATCGGCCACTTGCTCTGGGCGGGAACGTAGTAGTTCTCGTGACTCGACATTTTCTTGTTCTCCTTATGGAGCCGCCCCGGCAGGGGCTGTCTGGGCAAGAGTCGCCTGCGCGACGGGTGGTTTGCGCGCAGTGATATCGAACAGGGTGTAGGCCAGGGTCAGGTGCCTCACGTCCTTCGGCAGATCCCGGTCGACGATGAAGCGCACCGGCATCTCGATGCGCTCGCCCGGCTGCAGCACCTGCTGGGTGAAACAGAAGCACTCGGTCTTGTGGAAGAAGGCGGCGGCCTTCGACGGCGCCACGCTGGGAATGGCCTGGGCGGTCATCGGCCTGCTGGTGGGGTTGTGGGCGATGAACACCATCTCGTTGCTCGAGCCGGCCGACACCGTCAGCTCGTCCGTGGTCGGATGGAATTCCCAGGACATGCCGGCGGCGTTGGTGGCGAGGAACTGCACCCGTACCTGGCGCTGCTCGTCCACCGACTGCTCGCCCTGGTAGGCCCCGGCGGTCTTGCCGTTGATGCCGAAGGCCTGGCACATCACGTCGTAGATCGGCACCAGGGCGAAGCCGAAGGCGAACATGCAGGCCACCACCAGCAGCAGGCGAGTGACCAGGCGACGGTTGTCCAGGGCTTCGCTCACGACCGCGCGCCTCCTACTTCACTTCCGGCGGCGTGCTGAAGGTGTGGTAGGGCGCCGGCGAGGGCACGCTCCACTCCAGCCCGTCGGCGCCGTCCCAGGGCTTGGCCGGGGCGGGTTTGCCGCCACGGATGCACTTGATGACGATGAACAGGAAGAGGAACTGGGTGGCGCCGAAGGTGAAGGCGCCGATCGACGAGATCATGTTGAAGTCGGCGAACTGCAGGTTGTAGTCCGGAATCCGCCGCGGCATGCCGGCCAGGCCGACGAAGTGCATCGGGAAGAACGCCAGGTTCATGCCGATGAAGCTCATCCAGAAGTGCAGCTTGGCCAGGGTCTCGTCGTACATGTGGCCGGTCCACTTGGGCAGCCAGTAATAGGCCGAGGCGAAGATGCCGAAGATCGCGCCCGGCACCAGCACGTAGTGGAAGTGCGCCACCACGAAGTAGGTGTCGTGGTACTGGAAGTCCGCCGGGGCGATGGCCAGCATCAGCCCGGAGAAGCCGCCGATGGTGAACAGGATGACGAAGGCGACGGCGAACAGCATCGGCGCCTCGAAGGTCATCGAACCGCGCCACATGGTGCTCACCCAGTTGAACACTTTCACCCCGGTGGGCACGGCGATCAGCATGGTGGCGTACATGAAGAACAGTTCGCCGGTCAGCGGGATGCCGACGGTGAACATGTGGTGGGCCCAGACGATGAACGAGAGGAAGGCGATGGCGCCGGTGGCGTAGACCATCGAGGTGTAGCCGAACAGCGGCTTGCGGGCGAAGGCGGGGATGATCGAGCTGACGGCGCCGAACGCCGGCAGGATCATGATGTACACCTCGGGGTGACCGAAGAACCAGAACACGTGCTGGAACAGCACCGGGTCGCCGCCGCCGGCCGCGCTGAAGAAGCTGGTGCCGAAGTGAATGTCCATCAGCATCATGGTCACCACCCCGGCCAGTACTGGCATCACCGCGATCAGCAGGAAGGCGGTTATCAGCCAGGTCCAGACGAACAGCGGCATCTTCATCAGGGTCATGCCGGGGGCGCGCAGGTTGAGGATGGTGGCGATCACGTTGATCGCGCCCATGATCGAGCTGATGCCCATCAGGTGGATGGCGAAGATGAAGAAGGTCACCGACTCCGGCGCGTAGGTGGTTGATAGCGGCGCGTAGAAGGTCCAGCCGAAGTTCGGCCCGCCGCCCTCCATGAACAGGGTCGACACCAGCAGGCCGAAGGCCGCCGGCAGCAGCCAGAAGCTGAAGTTGTTCATCCTCGGCAGAGCCATGTCGGGCGCCCCGACCATCAGCGGGATCATCCAGTTGGCCAGGCCGACGAAGGCCGGCATCACCGCGCCGAACACCATGATCAGGCCGTGCATGGTGGTCATCTGGTTGAAGAAGGCCGGCTCGACGATCTGCAGGCCGGGCTGGAACAGCTCGGCGCGGATGACCATGGCCATGGACCCGCCCAGCAGGAACATGGCGAAGCTGAACCACAGGTACATGCTGCCGATGTCCTTGTGGTTGGTGGTCAGCACCCAGCGCATCAGCCCCTTGGCCGGGCCGTGGTGATGGTCATGTCCGGCATGACCGTTGTGATCGATCACTGCACTCATGTCCTTACTCCTGAGCCTGTTTGAACGCGAGGATGTCCTTCGGCGTAACCATGTCGTTCACGGCGTTGCCCCAGGCGTTGCGCTCGTAGGTGATGATGGCGGCGAGGTCGACTTCCGACAGCTGCTTGCCGAACGCGGCCATGGCGGTGCCCGGCTTGCCCTCGACCACGATGTGGATGTGGTCCTGGACCGGGCCGGTGGCGATCTTCGAGCCCTTCAGCGCCGGGAACATGGGCGGCAGGCCCTCGCCGTTGGCCTGGTGGCAGGAGGCGCAGTTGGTCTGGTAGGCCTTCTCGCCACGGGCCATCAGCTCCTCGCGGGTCCATTCCTTGCTGGTCAGCTCCTTGAGCTTGGCGGCCTCTTCCTTGCGGGTGGCCAGCCACGCGGCGAAGTCTTCCTTGCTCTTGGCCTCGACCACCACGGGCATGAAGCCGTGGTCCTTGCCGCACAGCTCGGTGCACTGGCCACGGTAGATGCCGGGCTCTTCGATGCGCGTCCAGGATTCGTTGATGAAGCCGGGGATGGCGTCCTTCTTCACCGCCAGGGCCGGTACCCACCAGGAGTGGATCACGTCGGCGGCGGTGATCAGGAAGCGCACCTTGGTGCCCACCGGCACCACCAGCGGCTCGTCGACCTCCAGCAGGTAGTGCTCGTCCTTGTTCGCCCGGTTGTAGATCTGGTCGGACGGGGTGGCCAGGTTGCTGAAGAACTCCACGTCCTGGCCCAGGTACTTGTAGTGCCACTTCCACTGGTAGCCGGTGACCTGGATGTCCAGCTCGGACTCGGACGTGTCGTAGATGTCGATCAGGGTCTTGGTGGCGGGCACGGCCATGACCACCAGGATGACGAGGGGCACGATGGTCCAGAGGATTTCTACCGTCGTGCTCTCGTGGAAGTGCGCGGGTTGCTGGCCGGTGGAGCGGCGGTGGATCAGCATCGACCAGAACATCACGCCGAATACCACCACGCCGATCACGACGCAGATCCAGAAGATGATCATGTGCAGATCGAAGACTGAACGGCTGACCTCGGTGACACCCGGCAGCATGTTCACTGCCCACTCGGCGTGCGCCGAGCCAAATGTCAACCACAGCAGGAGGCCCATCCAGACTCGTGGATGTCGCATCATTGCGGGTTCCCCTCGTTGTTCTTGTTATCCCGCCGGCTAAGCCTGCGGCTAAGGGATCGACTGCCGATACTGCTGGCTTATCACTTGTCGAAACCTCTCCGTGCCGAAGCCCGTCCGGTTCCATCAGGTTCACGCCTTGCGAGTTCGAGTATAGACAGGGAGTGCGACATCACAACGCAGCCAGAAAAATAACGCCCGATTTTTGTCCAGGCCGCGCCGGCTGCGGGATGGCGTCCAGCGAAGCGGCACCGGGCGGAGCGGTTTATAGCTCCAGCTACTAACCATGAAATAATTATGACAATCCGTTCTTAGTCCCAGCCCGTCGCCAGCTAAGGTGAGTTTTCGTTTCTATCTCATGTCCATCCGGAGCCGTCATGAATACCCCCGCCCTGCGCGAACAGATCCAGCGCGCCCTCTCTCATGAAGCCAGCAGCGGTGACCTGGCCCGCCAGCTCGAAGGCCGCTTCGACCGGCTGCATCCGATCATCCAGTTGCCCGAGCGCGATGCCCGGGGTGTGCTCGAACGCTTCGTCGCCGCCTATGTGGAGCAGGTGCCGGATGTGCTCGATGCGGCCAATGCCGTCGCCCGCGAGGCCGGCATCGAGGCGCAGGTGAAACCGGTGCTGAAGCTGGCCGAACAGTTCTTCCTCAGCCCGCCGAGCATCATGGAAGGCCATCAGGGCCTGGATGCGCTGCTGGACGAGGCCTACCTGGCCCATCGCCTGGTCGAGGAAGTGAACGACCGCTACATCGCCCACCTGGGGCAGCCGCTGATCCCGCTGGATACCACCGTCGCCAACGTGATCGCCCATCAGCTGATCGGCGAGCCGTTCGCCAACCAGCTGGATGAAGCGGTGCATCACGCGGTCGAGGAAATGCTGGACGAGCAGGTGTTCCACCAGGATTCGGTGCAGGAATACCGCGCCCGCCTGAGCAACCCGCAGACCGTGGCGGCCTGGCAGAACTGGCCGTGCCTGTCGCGCCAGCTGGGTGTGGAGCTGGGCCTGCCGGTCAGCGCCTGACTTCGCCGCCGCTGGTCCCGGACTGCGTCCGGGCTACCGGCCCACAGTAAAAGGCCCGCATCCGCGGGCCTTTTCGTTTCATTGCGCCTGGTAGCGCGCCTTGGGCGTAGCCATCGGCACCACGTCGCCATCCAGCGGCAGGAAGCGGCCGCTCTCGGCGTCGTAGGCGCGGATCGCGCTGGTCTCGATGTCGTAGACCCAGCCGTGGATGAACAGTTGACCGCTGGCTACCCGCGCCGCTACCGAGGGGTGGGTGCACAGGTGGTTGAGCTGGGCCACCACGTTCTCCTCGGTGAGGATGCCCAGGGTGTCATGACCGTCGCAGCCGCAGTTTGCCTCGACCACCCGCAGCGCCACTTCGCTGTGGCGCAGCCAGGCCTTCACCGTCGGCATGCTCTCCAGGGTCTCGGGCGCCAGCACCGCCTTCATTGCGCCGCAGTCGGAGTGGCCGCAGACGATGATGTGCTGCACGCCCAGGGCCAGCACCGCGTACTCGATGGCGGTGGAGACCCCGCCCATCATCTGCCCGTAGGCCGGCACTACGTTGCCGACGTTGCGGGTGACGAACAGGTCGCCCGGCGCGCTCTGGGTGATCAGCTCGGGAACGATGCGCGAGTCGGCGCAGGTGATGAACATGGCGCGCGGGTTCTGCGCGCTGGCCAGGGCCTTGAACAATTCTTCCTGCTGCGGGAAGACTTCGTTGCGGAAGCGCTTGAAGCCTCCGACGATGGCGCCCAGCGCCTCGTCGGCGCTTTCCGGCGCGGTGCGCGCCTGCAGGGGAATGGCGTTGTGCTTGTAGGGCATGGCGTCTCACCTCGTGCTGGACCGTCGCGCTGGCGCGCGCGGCGGATTATCGACCTGGCATGCGGACAGTTGCCAGCTCCGGTGAGTCACATTTCATTTACAGCAGTGCCATCTGCCGGCCTGGCGGGGCGAACTGGCTGCAGTCCAGGTCGAAGCCGTCCCGGTGGTTCAGGCCCAAGCGCTTGCGCGCCAGGGCGAAGCGCTGCGCCAGCAGGTCGGCGAAGGCGCCCTCGCCGCGCATGCGGCTGCCGAAGCGGCCGTCGTAGTTCTTGCCGCCGCGTGACTGGCGCACCAGGCTCATCACGTGCTCGGCCCGTTCGGGAAAGTGGCTGCGCAGCCATTCCTCGAACAGCTCGGCGATCTCCAGCGGCAGACGCAGCAGCACGTAGCCGGCCGAACGGGCGCCGGCGTCGCGGGCCGCTTCGAGGATGCGCTCCATTTCCATGTCGTTGATCATTGGGATGATCGGCGCCACCAGCGCGGTCACCGGCACGCCGGCCTCGTGCAGGCGGCGCATGGCGCGCAGGCGGGCGCCGGGCGAGGCGGTGCGTGGCTCCATGATGCGTTTCAGCTCGTCGTCCAGGCTGGTCAGGCTGAAGGCCACGCTGACCAGCCTGCGGCTGGCCAGCTCCTGCAGCAGGTCGAGGTCGCGCAGGATCAGCGAGCTCTTGGTGACGATGTGCAGCGGGTGGCGGAAGCGCAGCAGGATTTCCAGGGCCTGGCGGGTCAGGCGCTGCTCGCGCTCGATCGGCTGGTAGGCGTCGGTGTTGATGCCCAGGGCCAGCGGCTGCGGGGTGTAGCCGGGCCTGCTCAGCTCCTCTTCCAGGCGCTCGGCCAGGTTGGTCTTGGCGATCAGCCGGGTCTCGAAGTCGATGCCCGGCGACAGGTCCCAGTAGGCGTGGGTCGGCCGGGCGAAGCAATAGATGCAGCCATGCTCGCAGCCGCGGTAGGGGTTCACCGAGCGGTCGAAGCCGACGTCCGGCGACTGGTTGCGGGTGATCACCGTCTTGGCCCGCTCGACGCGCACCTCGGTGGCGCGGCAGGGCGGCGTCTCGTCCTGGAACCAGCCGTCGTCCTCGTTCTCGCTGCGGGTGGGGGCGAAACGGTTGTGCGGATTGCTGGCGGTGCCGCGGCCACGGGGCGGCAAGGTGACGGACATGGAAAACGCTCCGAATACTGTATACATGAACAGTATTCGGATTTGCCCCCGTACGCCAGCGGCGGTTACTCCTCTTCGACCGGCGGCGGAGGCGTGAAGGGCCCGATCACGTATTCGCGGCCGTGGCGGCGGCAGTCCTCGAGCGTGCCTTCGGCGCCGCGCTTGGTGACCAGGAAGGTGCTGCCACCGACATCGTCGGCGTCGATCACGCCAGTTTCCAGGTCGATGCCCTGGCCCACCACCGACACCAGGAGGTCCTCGGCCCAGTCCGTACCGCCATGCCAGCGCAGGATCATCCGCCCCTCGCGCCAGTGCACCGAGACGAACTCGAGGCCGTGGGGCCAGCGGTAGCCCAGCAGGCAGAAGTGGTTGGTCCGGGTGTTTGCGCCCTGGTGCGCCAGCAGCAGGCGCAGTTCCGCCTCGGGCTGGCGGTAGCGCGCCTCCGTGGCGGGGTCGAAGCGCGCGTTCATGCCGGCGTAGATCGACGGGCCGAAGTCCTCGGCGGCGGCGCCCAGTGATGCCGCGAGCAACATCGCGCCGCCCAGGCCGTGCCATGAATATCCCTTCATCGTCCCTGACTCCTCGATAGCCGCCGGCACGGTAGCGCAGAGGCGTCCTGCGGGCTAGGGGTCGACCCGGCCCATCAGCTCGGTGATCGACTCCGGTCGCCGGGCGTAGCGCTGGGCCAGCACGGCGCAGACCATCAGCTGGATCTGGTGGAACAGCATCAGCGGCAGGATCAGCAGGCCGAGGCTGCTGCCGGCGAACAGCACCTGGGCCATCGGCACGCCGGTGGCGAGGCTCTTCTTCGAGCCGCAGAACAGGATGGTGATGCGGTCTTCCAGGTCGAAGCCGAACAGCCGGGCCGCGCCATGGGCGATGAGCAGCGCCAGGGCCAGCAGCGCGCAGCAGGCCACCACCAGACCGGCCAGGGCTGGCAGCGGCACTTGGTGCCAGAGCCCTTCGACCACCGCGGCGCTGAAGGCCACGTAGACCACCAGCAGGATCGAACCCTGGTCGACGAAACGCAGCCATTGCCGGTTGCGCTCGACCCAGGCGCCGATCCAGCGCCGCGCGACCTGGCCGGCGACGAATGGGATCAGCAGTTGCACGGTGATCTTGCCGATGGCGTCGAGAGTCGAGCCGCCGTCGCCGTGCACGTCCATCAGCAGCGCCACCAGCAGCGGGGTGAGGAAGATGCCGAACAGGCTGGATGCCGCGGCGCTGCAGATCGCCGCCGGCACGTTGCCGCGCGCCAGCGAGGTGAAGGCGATGGCCGATTGCACGGTGGCCGGCAGGGCGCACAGGTAGAGCATGCCGAGATACAGCTCGGGGCCGACCAGCGGCGTCAGCAGCGGCCGCAGCGCCAGGCCGAGCAGGGGAAAGGCGACGAAGGTGCAGGCGAACACCAGCAGGTGCAGCCGCCAGTGCCCGGCGCCGGCGATGATCGCCTGGCGCGACAGCTTGGCGCCGTGGAGGAAGAACAGCAGGGCGATGGCCAGGTTGGTGATCCAGTCGAACGCCAGCGCTACCTGGCCCCGAGCCGGCAGCAGGCTGGCGGCCAGGACCACGGCGAGCAGGGCCTGGGTGAACGGGTCGGGGAGGAAGCGGCGCAGCATGGCGGACTCGGCTTGCGGTACGGGGAGGGCCAACTTATCGTGACCGGACATTGCCGACTAACGCCAAAGAGCCAGCCAATGTCGCCAAACGGACAAGACGATGTGGTGCAGCGCGAAGTGCCCGGCCTGCGCAGCCTGCCCCGGCCGCTGTACGGGCGGGTGGAGTCGCTGCCCAACCGGGCGCTGACCTTCGTCCACAGCCATCCCTGGGTGCAGCTGTCCTACGCCATCGCCGGGGTGCTGGAGGTGCAGACCGCCAGCGCCCGCTTCCTCGCCCCGCCGCAACGGGCGGTGTGGGTGCCGGCCGGTGTCGAGCACCGGGTGTTCAGCTCGCCCGGCACCGAGATGCGCAGCCTGTACATCGCCTGTGCCGTGGTGCCCTGGGGCCCGGAGGATTGCCGGGTGCTGGCGGTCAGCCCGCTGCTGCGCGAGCTGATCGACGGCTTCAGCGCCCTGCCGGCGGAATATGACGAGGCCGGCGCCCCCGGTCGCCTGGCCGCCGTGCTGCTGGATCAGCTGCGCGTCGCGCCGCCGGTCGACCTGTCCCTGCCGTTGCCGCGCGACGAACGCCTGCGCGCCGTGTGCGCCGGCCTGGCCGACCCGGACCACCAGCACCTGGGGTTGGGTGAGTGGAGCGCGCGCCTGGGCGTGTCCGAGCGGACCCTGAGCCGGCTGTTCCTGCGCGACACCGGCCTGAGCTTCCGCCTGTGGCGCCAGCGGCAGCGCCTGCTCGATGCCCTGGCCCCGCTGGAGCGCGGCGAGCGGGTCACCGACGTGGCTCTGGCCTGCGGCTACGACTCCCTGTCGGCCTTCATCGCCGCCTTCCGCCAGCAGTTCGGCGCGACGCCCGGCGAGTTCTTCCGCAGGCAGGCGCGGTGAAGCCGATCAGTCCTTCTTCAGTTTGGGATTGGGGAAGAACTGCACCGTCTGCCCCTTGTTCGCCGCCGGCTTGGGCGCGCCCTGGTTGACCCGGGTGCCGAGTTCCTTCGGCACCGACTGGCCCTGGGCGTTGAGGGTGTCGGCATAGCCGCAGGCCACGCATTCGCGGTGTGGCGTGCCATCTTCGTCCCACATCTTGATGGTGTCCATGGCGCTGCACGCCGGGCACACGGCGCCGGCGATGAAGCGCTTCTTCGGCTCGCTCATGCCGCCTCCCGGCTCAGGCCGAGGTGGCGCAGCAGGGCGTCGATGGACGGCTCGCGGCCGCGGAAGTCGACGAACAGCACCATCGGCTCCTGGGAGCCGCCGCGGGCCAGGATGGCCTCGCGGAAGGCGCGGCCGGTGGCCGGGTTGAGCACGCCTTCCTCCTCGAACCTGGAGAAGGCGTCGGCGGACAGTACTTCCGCCCACTTGTAGCTGTAGTAACCGGCTGCGTAACCGCCGGCGAAGATGTGCGCGAAGCTGTTGGCGAAGCGGTTGAAGGCTGGCGGACGGATCACCGCCACCTCGTCGCGCACGCCCTCCAGCACCTCCAGCACGCTACGGCCGTCGCCGTGGGTGGCGTGCAGTTCGAAGTCGAACAGGCTGAATTCCAGCTGGCGCACCATCATCAGGCCGGACTGGAAGTTCTTCGCCGCCAGCATCTTGTCCAGCAGCGCCTGGGGCAGCGGCTCGCCGGTCTCGTAGTGGCCGGAGATCAGCGCCAGGCCCTCGGGCTCCCAGCACCAGTTCTCCATAAACTGGCTCGGCAGTTCGACCGCATCCCAGGCCACGCCATTGATGCCGGAGGCGCCGGCGTGCTCGACCCGGGTCAGCAGGTGGTGCAGGCCGTGGCCGAATTCGTGGAACAGGGTGGTGACCTCGTCGTGGGTCAGCAGCGCCGGCTTGCCGCCGACGGCAGGGGTGAAGTTGCACACCAGGTTGGCCACCGGGCTGATCAGTTCACCTTGCGCCGATTTGCGTTTGTCGCGGGCGCCGTCCATCCAGGCGCCGCCGCGCTTGTTGGCGCGGGCGTAGAGGTCGAAGAAGAAGCGGCCGACGTGCTGGCCGTTCTCGCGGATTTCGAACAGGCGCACGTCCGGGTGCCAGGTGTCGAAGTCCTTCAGCTCGGCGATCTCGATGCCGTAGAGCTTCTGCACGATGGCGAACAGGCCGGACAGCACCTTGTCGATCGGGAACCAGGCGCGCACTTCCTCCTGGGAGATGCTGTAGCGCTGCTGGCGCAGCTTCTCGCTGTAGTAGCCGACGTCCCAGCTCTGCAGGTCGCTGACGCCCTGCTCGGCGGCGAAGGCCTTGAGTTCGTCCAGGTCCCGGGCGGCGAAGGGCTTGCTGCGCACGGCCAGGTCGCGCAGGAAGTGCAGCACCTGGTCGGTGCTCTCGGCCATCTTGCTGGCCAGGCTCAGCTCGCTGTAGTGGGCGAAGCCGAGCAGCCGGGCCAGTTCCTGGCGCAGGTCGAGTATCTGCTCCATCACTGGGCCGTTGTCGTTCTGCCCGGCGTTCGGGCCCTGGTCGGAGGCACGGGTGCAGTAGGCGGTGTAGACCTCTTCGCGCAGGGCGCGGTCGTCGGCGTAGGTCATCACCGCGTAGTAGCTGGGGAACTCCAGGGTGATCAGCCAGCCGTCCAGCTCCTTGGCCTGCGCCGCCTGGGCCATCTGCGCCTTGGCCGAGTCGGTGAGGCCGGCCAGGGCCGCCTCATCGGTAATGTGCTTGGTCCAGGCCTGGGTGGCGTCGAGCAGCTGGTTGGAGAAGCGGCTGCCCAGCTCGGAGAGCTTCATCTGGATCTCGCCGTAGCGCTTCTGCTGCTCGGCCGGCAGGTCGATCCCGCTCAGGCGGAAGTCGCGCAGGGCGTGTTCGAGGATGGTCTGCTGCGCCACGTCGAAGCCTGCGGCGGCCGGGCTCTTGGCCAGCGCGTCGTAGGCCTCGAACAGCGGCTTGTTCTGGCCCATCTCGGTCCAGTATTCGGACAGCTTGGGCAGGCAGGCCTCGTAGGCGTTGCGCAGCTCGGCGTTGTTGCATACCGCATTGAGGTGGCTGACCGGGCTCCAGGCACGGCCGAGGCGCGCACCCAGCTCGTCCAGGGCGAGCACCAGACCGTCCCAGCTCGGGCTGCCGGCCTGAGTCTTGAGCAGCTCGGCGATGGCCGCGCGGCTGTCGGCGAGGATCTGGTCGACGGCCGGCTCGACGTGTTCGGGCTTGATCAGCGAGTAGGGCGGCAGGTCGAAGTCCTGCAGGAGGGGGTTGGCTGCGGTCACGGCAAGGCACCTTTGGACGCGGATTCGAAGAGAGGTTATGGGGTCGCGAGCGACCTTTCACAACCGGAATGATCCGAATGTTAATTACAATCCCGGCAAACCGCAGCCTGAAGGAGACTATCGTGGCGATTCGCAGTTACCAGGGCAAAGTCCCGCAACTGGGCGCACGGGCGTTCGTCGACGCCAGCGCCGTGGTCCTCGGCGACGTGGAACTGGGTGAGGATGCCTCGGTCTGGCCGATGGCCGTGGTGCGTGGCGACATGCACCGCATCCGCATCGGCGCCCGCACCAGCGTGCAGGACGGCAGCGTGCTGCACATCACCCACGCCGGCCCGTTCAACCCGGACGGCTACCCGCTGATCGTCGGAGAAGACGTGACCGTCGGTCACAACGTCACCCTGCACGGCTGCACGCTCGGCAGCCGCATCCTGGTCGGCATGGGCAGCATCGTGATGGACGGCGCGGTGGTCGAGGACGAGGTGGTGATCGGCGCCGGCAGCCTGGTGCCGCCGGGCAAAGTGCTGGAGAGCGGCTACCTGTACGTCGGCAGCCCGGTGAAACAGGCCCGCCCGCTGACCGACAAGGAGCGCGCCTTCTTCGCCTACAGCGCGGCGAACTACGTGAAACTCAAGGAGTTGCACAGGGCCGAGGCCGGTGACGCGCTCCAGACAGGCATCCGTTTGTGACTGACCGGGAGGTCACCCGCCATTGGCGTGCCGCGCAGCTTGCAGCTATTCGCAAATGCTGATGCTATGCACGCCGACATTGCAGGCGAATACGCTGGTGCCTTTACCGCAGGCGGCTTGCAATGACGATTACAATGCGCGTCTTGATAGCGGCCTGCGGCCTTGTGGAGGGCCAGGTCATCATCGTGCGTGAGCCCGTGGCCTGAGTCAGAGCGAATGAGCAAGGGACGCATCCTCGACATCGAAATCCTGCGCGCCGTGGCCGTAATGGCCGTGGTGGTGCATCACGCCGTGGGCAACCTGCTGCCCTGGAGTTCGCCCGGCCTGGAGCGGCTGACGGTGTACTTCGGCGGCTGGGTGGGCGTCGATCTGTTCTTCGCCATATCCGGCTTCGTGATCGCGCGCAGCCTGCTGCCGCAATTGCAGGCCAGTCGCGACGGCATCGATGCCTTCCGCATCACGCTGGCGTTCTGGCTGCGCCGTGCCTGGCGCCTCCTGCCCTCGGCCTGGTTGTGGCTGGCCCTGATCCTGGTCGCGGCGGTGGTGTTTCGGGAGTCGGGATTGTTCGGCAGCGTCCGGGCCAACATCGAGGCGACGGTGGCCGGGGTGCTGCAGGTCGCCAACCTGCGCTTTCTGGAGACGTTCGGGCGCAGCGAGTACGGTGCGAGCTTCGTCTACTGGACCCTGTCGCTCGAGGAGCAGTTCTACCTGCTGCTGCCCCTGGCGGTCCTGCTGCTGCGCCGCTGGCTGGTGCCGGTCCTGCTGCTGATCGTGGTCTGGCAGCTGGTGACCGAGCGTACCCTGGCCATGATGGTGTTCCGCTGCGATGGCCTGTTGCTCGGCGTGCTGCTGGCGATCTGGAGCCGCCATCCGACCTATGCCCTGGCGCGCCCCGTCTTCCTCCAGCGGCTACCGGCGAAGGGAACCCTGCTCCTGCTGGTCGTCGTCCCGTTCATGGGCCTGCTGGGCTCGGACGTGCTGAAGATCGCATCGCACCGCATGAGCCTGGTGGCCTTGCTCAGCATATTGCTGGTCTGGGTGGCGTCCTATGACGACGACCTGTTCCTGTTCTCGCCGCTGCGGGGGATATTCGCCTGGTTGGGTTCGCGATCCTATGCGATCTATCTGATCCACATCCCGGCCTTCTCCCTGACCCGGCAGATCTGGAGGTGGCTGGCGCCGGGGCAGACGGTGGACGAGACCTTCTTCTATCCCTACGTCCTGACGGCCGGCCTGTTGATCCTGCTGCTCAGCGAGCTGAACTATCGCCTGGTGGAAACCCCGTTGCGTCGGCGCGGCGCGCGAATCGCTGCCCGATTCGCCCGGCAGGAACCGAGCGACACCGATGCGGACAGGCGCCGGCGCGAGCTTTCCGTCTGACGAGACGATCCAGGCGGGAAACCATTTCCGCAGCCATCTCCGGCCTCGTCAACGTCCCTCAGTCCGCCATTTCCCCACAAAGATCATGAGCGAACAGCCGCTCGACCTCTGATCGGGGCAGGCCGGCGCCGAGCAGGCTGAACAGCTTGCCCAGCGCGGCCTCACGGGTCATGCCGCCGCCGCTGACCAGGCCGGCCTCGGCCAGGGCGCTGCCGGCGGCGTAGACCTCGAAGTCCACGTGGCCCAGCGGGCACTGGCTGATGGCGGCCAGCACCACGCCTCGTTCGCGGGCCTCGCGCAGGGCGGCGAGTATCGCCGGGTCGTCCGAGGGGCCGGTGCCGCTTCCGTAGCATTCCAGTAGCAGGGCTTCGACGCCGTTCGCCAGGGCGGCTTGCAACTGGGTGGCGGTGAGGCCGGGGAACAGCGGTTGCACGGCCAGCGTCACTTCGCGGCGTGGCTGGCGGTAGTGCAGGGCGGTGGGGAGCGTCTCTTCGTGCACGCCGTGGCGTGGCCTGGCCATGGTGACGAAGGCGTCGAAGGCCTCGCTCTTCATCTTGCTGGCGCGGGCGCTGTGCAGCAGGTGGCCGTCGAAATACAGGTGCACGCCCGGCAGGCAGCCCTGGTCGAGCGCGGCCAGGGCGCCGAACAGGTTGGGCCAGGCGTCGCTGCCGGCGGCGCCGGCCGGCAGCATGGAGCCGGTCAGCACGATTGGCACCTGGATGCCCAGCAGCAGGAAGCTCAGCGCCGCGGCGCTGTAGGCCAGGGTGTCGGTGCCGTGCAGCAGCAGCACGGCGTCGAAGCCTTCCTCGTCCACCGCCTGGACGATGGCATTGCGCATCGCCAGCCAGTTGGCCTGGCGCATGTTGGCGCTGTCGATGGGCGGCGACAGCTCGCGGAAGCGCCAGGCCGGCGCGGGGCGCTCCGGGTGCAGGGCCTGTTCGGCCTTCAACCGCGCCTCGAAGCCGGACGCCGGAGCGAGGCCCGACTCGCTCATTTCCATGCCGATGGTGCCGCCGGTGTAGAGCACCAGCAGGTTCTGCGAAGGAGTCATGCGCTTATTCCAACAGTAGCGGTACGGGTCTGGATAGCCCGAGTGTAACGGCGTGGGCGCCGAGGCGGGGCAAACAAAAAGGGGGCTGCGCGCCCCCTTTTTATTACACCGGATGACTCAGCGCTGGTGCAGGCTGTGGCTCAGGGCGACGTGCTCGTCGGCGCTGGCTGGCTGCGGGTTGGCCGGCCAGGCGACGGGGTCGAGGTCCAGGTCGGCGAAGTCCTTCGGATCGAACACCGGGGTGGCGATGCCGGCGGCGCGCTGGCGGTCGTAGTCGCGCATCAGGCGCAGGCCGACCTTGATCAGCATGGCCAGGGCGGCCAGGTTGACGAAGGCCAGGCAGGTCATGGTGATGTCGGCGAAGGCGAACACGGTGCCCAGGTTCTGCATCGAGCCCCAGAAGATCAGCGCCAGCACCAGGCCGCGATACACCAGCAGCGGGGTGCGGCCACGGCCGACGAGGAACTGCAGGGCGTTCTCGCCGAGGTAGTAGTTGTAGAGGATGCAGGTGAACACGAACAGGCTCAGCGCCACGCTGACGAAGATCCGGCCCCAGTCGCCGACCACGGCGGCCAGCGAGTTCTGGGTGAGGACGATGCCGTCGCCCTCGAAGCCCGGGGTGTAGAAGCCGGACAGCAGGATCAGCAGGGCGGTGCAGGTGCAGATCACGAAGGTGTCGAGGAACACGCTGAACGCCTGGACCACGCCCTGCGCGACCGGGTGTTTCACGGCGGCCACGGCGGCCACGTTCGGGGCGCTGCCGAGGCCCGCCTCGTTGGCGAACACGCCGCGCTTCACACCCATCACGATGGCGCTGCCGAGCAGGCCGGCGAAGGCCGGCTCCAGGCCGAAGGCGCTCTTGACGATGGTCACCAGCATGTCCGGCACCAGTTCGATCTGGCTGACGATCACGTACAGGGTCACGGCGATGTAGGCCAGGGTCTTGACCGGCACCAGCAGGTCGGAGACAGCGGCGATGCGCTTGATCCCGCCGATGAACACCAGGCCCAGCAGCACGGCCAGGGCCAGGCCGGTGTAGTGCACCGGGAAGCCGAAGGCGTTCTCCAGCGAGTGGGTCACGGTGAAGGACTGCAGGCCGTTGAAGGCGAAGCCGTAGGTGACCAGCAGGAGCACGGCGAAGGTCAGCGCCATCCAGCGCAGCTTCAGGCCGTGCTGGATGTAGTAGGCCGGGCCGCCGCGGTACAGGCCGTCGCCGTCGGCGCGCTTGTAGGCCTGGGCCAGGGTGCACTCGAAGAAGCTGCTGGACATGCCGACCAGGGCGGTCACCCACATCCAGAACACCGCGCCCGGGCCGCCGAGGGTCACGGCGACGCCCACACCGGCGATGTTGCCGGCGCCGACGCGGCCGGCGAGGCTCAGCATCAGGGCCTGGAACGAACTCAACTGGCCGGCGCTGCCACGGATCGAGTCCTTGAACACGCTGAACATGTGGCCGAAGTGGCGGAACTGGACGAAGCGCGAGCGGAGGGTGAAGTAGCTGCCCAGACCCACGATCAGCACGATCAGCAGTTTTCCGGACAGGAAATCGTTGAGCATTTCCAGCATGGCGAGGACCTCGATTCTTATTGTTCGACTGGACGGAAGAACACGGCGCTGCCGTGGACGGGCATGGTCGACCCGGCGTCCACCCCGGGCAATTTCGCGGACTGTGGCGATATGACGCGAGTTGGCGCTCAAAAAGCGTCTCTAGCGTCACAATAGGGCACTCACCCGCACAGGCACCGAGCCGTCTGTCATGCGTGTTTCGAGCTGGCCCGACACAACTGTGATGATGCGCCGCACGTGTGCGTCTATGTCGGCACCCACCTATGGAGAAGCCGAGCATGCAGGCACTGCTGAACGAAATCCTGGACCAGGTGCGCCCGCTGCTGGGCCAGGGCGAGCTGGCCGACTACATCCCCGCGCTGGCCGAGGTGCCGGCCGATCGCCTGGGCATCGCCGTGCAGGGCGTGGATGGCAGTCTGTGGCAGGCCGGCGATGCCGCCGAAGCGTTCTCGATCCAGAGTATTTCCAAGGTGTTCAGCCTGGTGCAGGCCATCCAGCGTTGCGGCGAAGACATCTGGCTGCGCCTGGGGCACGAGCCGTCCGGCCAGCCGTTCAACTCGCTGGTGCAACTGGAGTTCGAGCGCGGCCGCCCGCGCAACCCGTTCATCAACGCCGGCGCCCTGGTGATCTGCGACATCAACCAGTCGCGCTTCGCCGCGCCGACACTGTCCATGCGCGATCTCGTGCGCCGCCTGTCCGGCAACCCGCTGCTGGTGTCGGACGAGCGGGTCGCCGAGTCGGAATACCAGCACCGTGCGCGCAACGCCGCGGCGGCCTACCTGATGCAGGCCTTCGGCAATTTCCACAACGAGGTCGAAACGGTGCTGCGCAGCTACTTCCACCATTGCGCCCTGGCCATGAACTGCGTGGACCTGGCCCGCGCCTGCGCCTTCCTGGCCAACCAGGGCATCTGCCCGCGCAGCGGCGAGCGGGTGCTGACGGCCCGGCAGACCCAGCAGGTCAACGCCATCATGGCGACCAGTGGCCTGTACGACGAAGCCGGCAACTTCGCCTACCGGGTCGGCCTGCCAGGCAAGAGCGGTGTCGGTGGCGGTATCGTCGCGGTGGTGCCGGGGCGTTTCAGCCTGTGCGTGTGGTCGCCGGAGCTGAACGCCGCCGGCAATTCCCTGGCCGGCATGGCGACCCTGGAGGCCCTCAGCGCGCGGATCGGCTGGTCGGTGTTCGCCCCGCTTGGCTGACCGGTGTCGATGCTAGACTCGCGCCGCGCGCATCATCAGGAGAGGCCCGTGTCGCAAGCCCTCGGCAACAACCTCAAGCTGCTCTGCAGCCACTACCGGTCCATCGCGGAGGTATGCCGCAAGCTGGCGATCAACCGGGCCCAGTTCAACAAGTACCTCGGCGGCCAGAGCCGCCCCACGCCGTACAACCTCAAGCGCATCTGCGACTTCTTCGGCGTCGAGGACTACGAGCTGATGCTGCCGCCGGAGCAGTTCGCCCGGCTGCTCGGCGTGCGCGCCGACCGCGCCCAGGCGCAGGCCGCCAGCGATCCCCTGCTGGAACTGTTCGCCCCGCTGCGCGAGCACTCCAGTTCGCTGGCGCGCTACTGCGGCTACTACTTCGAGTATTCCAACTGCATGTCGGTACCCGGCCAGGTGCTGCTGTCGCTGGTGCATCTGCGCGAGGAACGCGGCAACTACGTGTTCGAGCGCCAGGAGAGGCAGGAGCGCGCGCGGGGCGGCGACGCCGAGGACTGGGTGCGCTGCCGCTATCTGGGCGCGGCCTTCTACCTGCAGGACCGGCTGTTCCTCATCGACTACGAGTCGCTCACCGGCAACGAGATGAGCCAGACCATCCTCATCCCCAGCTTCAAGAGCCGCATCACTCGCCTCAACGGCCTGAAGACCGGCGTTTCCAGCGGCGACCGGCGCACCCCGGCCTGCACCCGGGTGGTCTGGCACTACCTCGGCGAGGAGATCAACCGGGTCAACGCCTATCGCCAGGTGATGCTCTACCCGCCAGAGGATGCGCGCATCGACGACGACATCCGCCAGCGTCTGTCCGGCGCGCATATCCGCGACGGTCTGTTCGAGATCGAATAGCCCAGGACAGGTGGCAGGCCGCCGCGGCTTACAGGCTGCGCGGCAGCCACACGATCATCGCCAGGCAGAACACCGAGAGCGCGATGCAGAACCAGAGGAAGCGCCGCTGCCGGCGCTGCTGGGGACGGTCGGTGGGCAGGGGCATGCCGCAACCGTCGCAGGCGACGGCCTGCTCCGGTTGCGAGCGCTGGCAGTACAGGCAGGTGCGCGTGGCCATGGCGCTACTCGAACTGCTCGAGACGCTGGCGATCGAGGATGCGGATGACCTTCGCCTGCTGGGTGATGATGCCTTCGTCGATCAGGCGGCGGATGATCCGCGAGAAGGTTTCCGGCTGGATCGACAGGTGCCCGGCGATCAGCTGCCGGGCCATCGGCAGCTCCAGCTCCGGTTCCTCGCTCTGGCTGCGCGCCAGCTGGGTGAGCAGGTAGCGCACCACGCGGTGGGTGGCGTTCTTCAGCGACAGCGTCTCGATCTCGTTGATGCGCTGGTGCAGGCGGATGCACAGCTTGCCGAGCAGGGCGAAGGTCAGCCGCGAGTTGCCCTGCAGCAGGCGCATGTAGGTGGTGTTGGAGAAGCGGTACAGCTGCACCGGGCCGAGCGCCTGGGCCGAGGCCACGTAGTCGGGGGTGTCCATCAGCATCATCGCTTCGGCGAAGGTCTGCCGCTCGCCGATGACCTCGAACACCTTCTCCTGGCCGTCCGGCGTCAGGCGGTAGATTTTCACCGCGCCGGCGATGACGAAGAAGAACGCGTGCGCCGGCTCGCCCTGCATGAACAGGATGTCGCCCCTGTCCAGGTTGAGCAGCTGGCTGTCGGCGAGCAGTTCGTCCAGCTGCTCGTCGGACATCGGCTCGAACAGGTGGTGGCTGCGCAGGATCTGGTGGTGCACGCGGTGCAGCCCCATGGTCGGGTCCTGGCCGCCCGAGGTGGCGATCATCCGGGTCGGGATGGTGTTATCGAGCATGGTCGGTCTCCGGTGGTTCGGCGTAGCGGGCGATGCCGTCCAGGTCGAGCAGCGCCACGTGCTGGCGCCCCAGTTCGAGCAGTCCGCGTTCCTTCCAGGCGCTGAGCAGGCGGCTGACGGTGTGCAGAGTGGTGCCGGTCATCTCCGCGAGGTTCTGTCGCGACAGCGGGAAATCGATGCTGACGCCGGTGGCCGTGCTGCGCCCGAACTGCTGCGCCAGGCGTAGCAGGGCATGCGCCAGGCGCTGCTCGACGCGCTCGGTGGACAGCTCGCGGATGCGCTGGTGGGCATCCTGCAGGCGCTTGCCGACGGCCTGCACCACGTGTTCGGTCAGGTGCGTGCAGACCCGGCTCAGCGGCTCCCACTGGGCCGAGGGCCAGCGCAGCGCGCAGCTGTCCTCCACGGCGACGGCGGACGCCGGGAAATGGCTCATCGCCATGGCTCGGGCGATGCCGAACAGCTCGCCGCTGCATACGTAGCGCACCACCACGCGCTCGCCGGCCGGGGTCAGCTGGGAGATCTGCAGGTGGCCGCCGAGCAGGAAGAAGAAATGCCGGGCGGGCTCGCCCTGCTGGAAGACGAATTCGCCCTTGAGGAAGTGGCATTCCTGCGCGTGCGCCAGCGCTTCCCTGAGCTCGCTGTCGCTCAGTGGCGAGAACAGAGGCAGGCGTGCTATCAGCTCGAGCTCGGGTGGCATAGGGCACCAGATTGGGGCAGTGCGGCGGATGAGCTGATCGTAGCGCGCCGCTCGACTGCACCGGTGCGGTATGTTGTCGCTGCCCACCCCTTCTTTGTCCCAGGACAAAGAAGCCGGCGTCGCGATGCCCTGCAATGGTGTCAGCCAACCTAAAAAGGGAAGACGCCATGAAAGCTTTCAAACCCCTGCTGATCGCCAGCGCCATCGCCCTGTGCTTTTCCAGCACCTCGCTGCTTGCGGACACCACCGACGGCCTGCAGCGGGTCAAGGTCGATCTGGTCGCGCCGCCGCAGGTGCATGCCCATGAGCAGGCCACCACCAGCAAGCCCAAGGTCGTGCAGTTCCGCATGGTCATCCAGGAGAAGAAGGTGGTGATCGACAACCAGGGCACCACCCTGCAGGCGATGACCTTCGACGGCTCCATGCCCGGCCCGACCATGGTGGTGCACGAGGGCGACTACGTGGAGCTGACCCTGGTCAACCCCGCCACCAACGCCATGCCGCACAACATCGACTTCCACGCCGCCACCGGTGCCCTCGGCGGCGCCAAGCTGACCCAGGTGGCCCCGGGCGAGGAGGCGGTGCTGCGCTTCAAGGCCGACCGCAGCGGCACCTTCGTCTACCACTGTGCGCCGGAAGGCATGGTCGCCTGGCACGTGGTCGCCGGCATGAGCGGCACCCTGATGGTGCTGCCGCGCGAAGGCCTGAAGGACCCGGACGGCAAGCCGCTGCACTACGACCGCGCCTACACCATCGGCGAGTTCGACCTGTACATCCCGAAGGACGCCGACGGCAAGTACAAGGACTACCCGGACCTCGCCTCCAGCTACGCGGACACCCGCGATGTGATGCGCACCCTGACCCCGACCCATGTGGTGTTCAACGGCAAGGTGGGTTCGCTGACCGGCGAGAACGCCATGACCGCCAAGGTCGGTGAGACCGTGCTGTTCATCCACTCCCAGGCCAACCGCGACACCCGTCCGCACCTGATCGGCGGCCACGGCGACTGGGTCTGGGAGACCGGCAAGTTCGCCAACGCGCCGGAGAAGAACCTGGAGACCTGGTTCATCCGTGGCGGCTCGGCGGGCGCGGCGCTGTACACCTTCAAGCAGCCCGGGGTGTACGCCTACGTCAACCACAACCTGATCGAGGCGATGGAGCTGGGCGCCGCCGGCCACGTCAAGGTCGAGGGCGAGTGGAACGACGACCTGATGAAGCAGATCAAGGCTCCCGGCCCGATCACTTCCAAGTAAGGGCGTGGCGATGAGAGCACTGCTGGCAGGCGGGTTGCTGGTGCTCGGCGGCTGTATGCCGGCCACCGGCATCGACGAGAGCGAATGGGTGCGGATCGCCGCCGGCACCGCCCATTACCAGGCCGTCGACGCCAGCGGCGCCGCCATCGAGGAGCGCAGCGACGGCTTCGCCATCATGCGCCGCCAGGTCAGCCAGGCGGAGTACGCGGCGTGCGTCGTGGCGCAGGCCTGCATGCCCCTGGACGGCGCGCTGCGCCAGGCCGAGGCGCCCGACCTGCCGGCGGTGGGCATCAGCTGGCTGGACGCCAGCGCCTACGCCCAATGGATGACCCGGCGCACGGGTGTGGAGCATCGCCTGCCCCGCTACGCCGAGTGGGTGCTGGCCGCCGGCGAGGCTTTCGAGGACGAGCCGCCGCAGGTCTTCGACGATGCCCGCAACCCGGCGCAGCGCTGGCTGGCGGAATACGACCGCGAGTCCCGGCGCAAGCCGCTGGACCCGCGCCCGCTGGCGTTCGGCAGCCAGGGCCACAACGGCAACGGTCTGCTCGACGTGGCCGGCAACGTCTGGGAATGGACCGACAGCTGCTTCGGCCAGGGCGAGTTCTGCGGCATCCGCGTCGCCGCCGGGCAACATCCCAGCGGCCTGTCCGACTTCGTGCGCGATCCCGTCAGTGGCGCCTGCTCGGTGGGGGTGCCGCCGAGCAATCTGGGCTTCAGATTGGTACGCGATTAAGTTCGCGGCCAAGGCCGCTCCCACAAAGGCCGCCCCTACAGAGGATGGTGTTTGTAATTGTGGGAGCGGACTTGTCCGCGAAGCTCTTCCAGCCTATGGCCTCAGAGCCAACAGGCATCCCAAAGCGGATAATCGCCAATACGCTCTACCAGACCTGCTCGCAATGGATTGGCAATGATGTAGCGGGCAACAGCTCGAAGGTCTTCCTCCCGGCGCAAAGCCCGGTCATGAAAGCCCTGCTGCCACAGCACACCCGAGCATCCGATGCTCCGGTTGATGTGTCGCGAGCTGTTGTTCTTGATCCGCCGCATGAGTCTGTCCAGCGGGCGGTCGCGCAGTTCGACCAGCCAGTGCAGGTGATCGGGCATCACCACCCAGGCCAGCGAAGTGACCCAACCGTCATCGTTGGCGGCGCGTAATTCCGTTACGAGCAGGCGACCCAGATGGAAGTCGCTGAAGAATGGCTGGCGCTGATAGGTGGTGGTGGTCAGCAGGTAGGGGCGGCCGGGCTCCGAATGGCGGCCAAGGAGCAGGCGGTGGGATTCGGCGGGCATTCCTTTGCCTCAGGGGAAAGCGGGTTTTTCGGTATAGCACAGAGGGGGGCTTGTTCGCGGACAAGCCAGCAAGAGTTTCAATTGTGGGAGCGGCCTTGGCCGCGAATAGGACCAGCAGAAAAGCATCGCGGCCAAGGCCGCTCCCACAAGGGGTGGGGGGTGCGCTCCTACTTCATCCGCTTCGTATCTTCCTCTCCCTCACGCATCGACTTGCGGAAGCCGCTGATCGCGCTGCCCAGGTCCGAGCCCAGGCTGCGCAGGCGGCTGGTGCCGAACAGCATGGCGACCAGCAGGGCGATGATCAGGATTTTCCAGACGCTGAGACCCATCATTTCGCGTACCTCGTTGGGTTGAACGGCGGGTCAGTGACCCGCGTTACCGTGGCCATGCGCCGGGGCGCCGCCATGTTGCAGGTTGGCTGCCTCCTGCAGCAGCGCCTGGTCGATCTCCGCGAAGCGCAGCACGCGGCCGCCATGCTCGGCGGCCAGTTGCTGCGCCTGCTGCTCGCTGGCGAAGCTGGCCAGCGACGCGCCCATGGCGCCCTTGAGCGAGGTGCCGATCACGTAGTAGGCGCCGGTCGCGTCGATCAGGTGCTCGTCGTCCGGGTGTTCCCAGACGCTGCGGCCCATGTCGTGCACGTACAGTTTGGCGTCGAGGTGCCGGTTCTCCGGTTGCAGCCACCAGCCGAGCATCTCGGCGGTGGAGCAGAACTTCTTCACCCCGTTCTTTGCCACGGCCTGGCCCTTGGGCCCGGGGAAGTCGGCGATGACCATGCCGCAGACGTGGCATTCGTCGCTGGCGTGGAAGGCCACCGGCTCCAGCGACTGCTGGATTTCCTCCTCGCCGCAACCGCCCAGGCCGAAGGCGAGGACGGTGGCGAGCAGCGCCGTTGCGCCGGTGCGGTACAGGTGGTTCATCGGTTGAGGCTCCTCAAGTCGTTGCAAATGGCGATAGCTGGCGGTGTGGTCTTGTGGGAGCGGCCTTGGCCGCGAACGGGGCTGGCAGAAAAGCTTCGCGGCCAAGGCCGCTCCCACAATTTTCCCCACAGCTCCCACACGTTCTCAGGCCGGGCGGCGGCGGAACACGGCGTAGGCCAGCAGCAGCAAGGCGCCGGCCCAGGCCAGCAGGCACAGCCAGAGCACCGCGCCGGGCACCGGCAGGTCGCTGCCCAGCGCCAGCACGCCCATGGCGCTGCCGTCGAAGCCGGCCAGGTTGATCAGGCGGTAGATGTCGGTGGGGTTGAGCAGCAGCAACCAGGGCAGCAGCTCGGGGCTGAACTTGCCCTCGCTGAACACCAGCAGCGCGAGCAGCGCCAGGTCGAACACCAGCACGAAGAGGAACCACACACCCAGGGCCAGGCCGGCGGCGCTGGATTTCTCGCCGACCTTGCCGCTGAGCACGTAGGCCAGCGCCAGGAACACCCAGCCGAGCAGGGTCGAGGACAGCATGAAGCGGCCGAAGGCCCAGGCCAGCAGGCCCAGCTCGACGTCGTCGACCAGCAGGGCGATGGCCAGCGCCGCGCAGCCGAAGCCGAGCAGCACCGCCAGGGCGAGGATCAGGCCGTGGCCGACGAACTTGCCGAGGAGGATCTGCCCGCGCCCCAGCGGGTAGGTCAGCAGCAGCATCAGGGTGCCGCCCTCGTCCTCGCCGACGATCGCGTCGTAGGCCAGCAGCAGGGCGATCAGTGGCATCAGGAAGGTGGCCAGGCTGGCCAGGCTGGCGATGGTCGCCGGGATCGAGGTGAAGCCCAGCTGGCCGGACGCCGCCGCGCCGAGCCAGGCGATGCCCACCGCGAGCACGGCGAACAGCAGGCTGATGGCCAGCAGCCAGCGGTTGCGCAGGCCATCGGCGAGTTCCTTGCGGGCGATGTTCCACACCTGGTTCATGCTCTGCCCTCCTGTGTGCGCACGTCGCCGGCGCGCTCCATGTAGTAGCGGTACAGGTCTTCCAGCGAGGGCTGGTGGATCTCGACGTCTTCCGGCGAGCCCTCGCCGAGCAGTTGGCGCAGCAGCGGCAGCTTGTGGCCGTTGACCGCCTCCACCTCGACGCTGCGCTCGCCGAGGCTGCGCGCGCTGTGGCCGGCGGCGCTCCAGCGCTGCAGCCACTGTTCGCTGGCGCCGATGCCGCTGGCGCGGATGCGCACCGGCAGGCCGGCTTCGCGGCGCAGCTCGCCGAGGCTGCCCGCCGCCTGCAGGCGGCCCCGGGCGAGGATCGCCGCCCGATTGATGTGCGCCTCCACGCCCGGTAGCACGTGGGAGCAGAGGATGATGCTGGCGCCACGTTGGCGCAGGCGGTCGATCAACTGGTAGAGGTCCTGGGTGGCGATGGGGTCGAGGCCCACCGTCGGTTCGTCGAGCAGCAGCAGGCGCGGTTCGCCGAGCAGCGCCTGGGCCAGGCCGAGGCGCTGGCGCATGCCCTTGGAATAGGTCTTCACCCGGCGGTCGACGGCGTGGGCCAGGCCGACCTGTTCCAGCAGTTCGTCCACCTGGCCCGGCGCCGCGCCCTTGAGCCGGGCGAAGTGGCGGAGGGTCTCGCGGCCGCTGAGCTGCGGGTAGAAGGTGACGTTCTCCGGCAGGTAGCCGAGCTGGCGGCGTACCTGTGGGTCGTCCGGCGCGTGGCCGAGCACCCGCACCTGCCCCGCGCTGGGCGCGAGCAGGCCGAGGATCAGTTTCATGCTGGTGGTCTTGCCGGCGCCGTTGTGGCCGAACAGGCCCAGCACCTCGCCTTCGCCGAGGCACAGATGCAGGTCGTGCAGCACGGTCATGCTGCCGTAGCGCTGGCTGACGCCCTGGATTTCGACGGCGTTCATGGGGTTGGCTCCTGGTCGGTGGTCGACGGATGCGCAGTGGGCGGGCGCATCAGCGGGTGGCTGTCCTGCACTCCCGGCGCCTTGACCACCGGGAAGGCGCGCTGCACCCAGCGCAGCACTTCGATGCTCGGGCTGTTCATCAGCAGGCGCACCTGCGGGTAGAGCCAGAGCAGGCGGTCGACGTTGTCGTTGGGTTCGTAGGCGACGTCGCCCAGGCCGTCGTCGTTGCGGTCCCAGCCCAGGTAGTCGCTCCAGTAGTTGCCGCGGCCGTCCGCCGACCACTCCTGGGTGCGGCTGGCGACGTACTTGACCTGCTGCCGGTTGCCGACGAAGGCGTTGCCGGCGATGCGGTTGTCCTCCGAGCCGGCGGTCAGGTGGATGCCCAGGGCACTGCGCTCGAAGCGGTTGTTCTCGATGCGGTTGAACAGCGAGTTGTAGATGAACAGGGCCTTGCCCTCGCCACCCTGGATCATCGCGTCGCCGCCGGTGTCGCCGCTCTGCACGTCGCTGACGACGTTGTCGGTGATGGTCGAGTAGGTGATGTAGTTCATCAGGATGCCGTAGTTGCGGTCCTGCTCGGAGCGGTTGCCGACCACGGTCAGCTTGCGGCTCTGCATCAGGGCGAAGCCGGTGCGGGTGCGGCGGGTGACGTTGCCGATCACGCTGTTGTCGTTGGCGAACATGTAGTGCACGCCGTAGCGCAGGTCTTCGAGGACGTTGCCTTCCAGGTGGTTGCCGTGGGAGGTGTCGATGTAGATGCCGTCGCGGCTGTCGCGCACATGGTTGCCGACCACCCGCGCGCCCTTGACGGCATAGAGGTGGATGCCGTTGCCGCGGTCCTGCGAGCGCACGCCGGTGTCGCCGACGATGCGGTTGCCGATCAGGCTGACGTCCCGGGTGCCATCGACCCAGATGCCGAAGCCGGGGCCTGCGAGGCGGTTGTCGCGGATCGTCGCGCCGCTGGCGCCGGTCTCGACGAACACCGCCGAGTTCATCTCGGTCAGGTTGCGTCCCCAGTCGAGCACGGTGCAGCCTTCGACGGTCACGCCGGGGGCGCCGATGGTCAGCGCGTTGCCGGCGCCCTGGGCGTCGAGGGTCGCGCCCGCTTCGCAATGCAGGTGCATGGGGCGGTCGATACGGAAGTTGCCGCGATGCTCGCCGGCGGGCAGTGTCCAGCGCTCGCCGCCGTCGTGGCGCAGCGGCAGCGCATCGAGCGGCTGCACCTGCGCCATGGCGCTGCCGGCGCCGAGCAGCAGCACGATGCAGGCTTTGGGGGCGTATCTGGGGTGTCGGATCACTGCACTTACCTTCAGTCTGGGAGGCCGCAGGAGCCGCCACTCTGTCCGTAACGGTGTGTTGCTTTCGTGGGAGCGGACTTGTCCGCGAATGCTTGCGGATAAACGTTCGCGGACAAGTCCGCTCCCACAGCGATGGGGTCGGCCACTATCGGTTGTGTAGAAACGAGGCCGGGGAAGGCTGGCTCCCCCGGCCATCGACTCAGGCCGGCTCGACCATCATCCGGCCGACCATTTCCATGTGCAGGGCATGGCAGAACCAGCTGCAGTAGTACCAGTGCAGCCCCGGCTTGTCGGCGACGAAGGTGATCGACGAGGTTTGCTGCGGGCTGATCTCCATGCTCACGCCGTGGTTGACCATGACGAAGCCGTGGGTCACGTCCTCGATCTGGTCCATGTTGGTGATGGTCACGGTGACTTCGTCGCCTTGCTTCACCTTGAACTCGGTGAGGCCGAAGGCTGGCGCCATCGAGGTCATGTAGACGCGCACCTTGTTGCCTTCGCGGATGACCTTGTTGTCGGTCTCCAGGTTGATGCCGTCCTTCTTCGCCCTGGCTACGGTCGGCGCGAAGAACGGGTCGTTGCGTTCCCAGATCTTCTTGGTTTTGATCTGGTCGCGGCGGGCCATGATGCAGTCGTGCGGCTCGGCGTAGGTCGGGCCGTCGTGGACCAGCTTCATCTCGTCGCCGGAGATGTCGATCAGCTGGTCGTTCTCCGGGTGCAGCGGGCCGGTGGGCAGGAAGCGGTCCTTGGAGAACTTGGACAGCGCCACCAGCCACTTGCCGTCGGCCTCGCTGGTCTCGCACAGGGTGGCGTGCAGGTGGCCCGGCTGGTAGTGCACGTCGAGCTTCTGCTTGATGTAGTTGACCTTCTCGCCCTTGTAGGCGCGCACCGCCTCTTCCATGTTCCACTTGACCACCTGGCTGTCGATGAACAGCGTGGTGTAGGCGTTGCCGCGGCCGTCGAAGGTGGTATGCAGCGGGCCGAGGCCCAGCTCCGGCTCGCCGACCACCACGTCGCGCGGGTCCCCGAGCTTGCCGGCGAACAGGTCGGGCAGCATGTCGATGGCGATCATCGAGCAGGTCGGCGACAGCTTGCCGTTGGCGATGAAGTACTTGCCGTCCGAGGAGGTGTTGAGGCCGTGGGGGTTCTTCGGCACCGGGATGTAGCGGGTGACCTTGCTGTCCTTGCCGTCCTTCTTGCGGCCGTCGACCACCGGCACCTTGGAGTCGCCCAGGGTGATGAAGCGGCCGGCCTTGATTTCCGCCTCCACGGCGGGGATGTCGAACACCACCACCCAGTCGCGCTCGTTGCGCATCATGCCGCCGAGGTCGAAGGCCTTCTCCGAGTTGTAGCAGGTGGCGGCGGTGAAGCGGCCGGTGTAGTCCATGTCGGTGTTGTCGAGGTTGCCGTCGACGATGACCTGGAACGCGACTTCCATGGTCTCGGCGTCCACCGCGTTGTACAGGGTGTAGCTGTTCTCGTCCTGCAGGTCGAAGACCTTGCCGTCATTCGGGTGCGGGATGACGAACTCAGCGTTGCAGAACACGTACTTGGTGTGCGGCACCTTCTGCAGGCGCAGGCCGTGGATGGCCTGGACGTTGGGGATGGTGACCATCTTGTCGCACTTCATGATGTCCAGGCGGATGCGCGCGACCCGGGTGTTGGCCTTGTCGTTGATGAACAGGTACTTGCCGTCGTACTTGCCGTCGGTCATGGAGATGTGCGGGTGGTGGCAGTCGCCGTTGTGGAAGCGGGCGCTGTCGCCGAGGATGTGCCTGCTCTCGTTGGTCAGGCCCCAGCCGCTGGCGGAGTCGACGTTGAACACCGGGATGCGCATCAGCTCGCGCATCGACGGGATGCCCATCACCCGCACCTCGCCCTGGTGGCCGCCGCTCCAGAAACCGTAGTACTCATCCAGCTCGCCGGGGGCGACGTGGACCTTGTTGGCGCTGTCCTTGACCGCCGCCGCCCAGCTCTCGCGGGTCATCACGCCGCCGCTCAGGGCGGTGGCCGCGGCCACGGCGCCGGTCACCGCGCTGGCGCCGAGGAAGCCGCGCCGGCTCAGGCCGGCCTTGTCGTCCTTATCCGAATTCTTGTCGTTCATGGGGTTGCTCCTGTTTGGGAAAACACGCCTGCCCGGCGCCTCGCGGCGCCCGGCTCAGGTCTCGTTCACCTCGACGGCGGGGATCAGTTGCGGCTCGGGGGCCCACTTGTTGCGCTTCTTGCGCTTGTTGATCAGCGGCGGGCACTTGTCGTCGTTGTGGTAGGTCATCTGGCAGTCGAGGCAGTAGTGGCACTCGTTGCCGTTGATCCGCCCGTCCGGGTGGATCGCCTGGATCTCGCACTCCACCGCGCAGAGCTGGCAGGGGTTGCCGCACTCCTTGCGCCGCTTGAGCCAGTCGAACAGGCGGAACTTGCTGGGGATCGCCAGGGCGGCGCCGAGCGGGCAGATGTAGCGGCAGTACACCTTGCGGGTGAAGACGTTGACCGCCAGCAGCACCACCACGTAGAGGACGAACCACCACTGGCGGTCGAACCGCAGGGTGATGGCGGTCTTGAACGGCTCCACCTCGGCGGCCCGCTCGGCCAGCATCATCGATTCCAGGGACAGGCCGAACAGTGCCAGCAGGATGATGTACTTGATCGCCCACAGCCGCTCGTGCACGGCGAAGGGCAGCTCGTACTGGGGAATCCTGATCTTGCGCGCCAGCTCGTTGATCAGCTCCTGCAGCGCGCCGAACGGGCACAGCCAGCCGCAGAACACGCCACGGCCCCAGAGCAGGATGCTGGCGGCGGTGAACACCCAGAGCACGAAGATGATCGGGTCGGTCAGGAACAGCTCCCAGCGGAAGTCCTGGAACACCGCATGGACGAAGGTCAGCACGTTGACCACCGACAGCTGGCCCAGCGCGTACCAGCCGATGAACAGCACGGTGAACAGCAGGTAGCCGCGGCGCAGCCAGTGCAGGAAGCGCGGCCGGCGGGCGAAGCTGTCCTGCAGGAACAGGATCACCGTGAGCAGGCCGAGGGCGACCAGCAGCACGCCGATCTGGAAGCTCTTCTGGTACCAGATGTTGACCCACACGGGCCGGTTGGCTTCCTCGATGGCGGCCAGCTCGGCGGCGGTCGGCTGCGGCCGCTCGATGTAGTCCTCGGGAATCTGGTAGGGCAGCTCGAAGCTGGTGAAGATGCCGGAGACCGGGCCGGTCTGGCGGCGCACCAGCAGCTCCAGGGTCCATGGCGAGCCGGGGTCGAAGGCATGCTGCTGGCGGGCGATGAAGATCGCCATCTCGAAGAACTCGGGCATGCCCTCGGCGTGCACGTCGGAGAGGCGGATGAAGTCGAGGTCGCGGAAGCTGATGACGTCGCCGAACTGGCGCAGCTGCACCCGATCGAAGATGCCGCCGCGCACGTAGCCCGAGCCCTTGAACGAATACTCGCCGTTGCCCAGCACGGCGAAGGCCTGCTCGCCCGGTTCGAGGCCGGCCATCAGTTCGTCGTACTGGCGCGCGCCGAGCAGGTTGCGGCCGATGGTCGGCGGGTTCAGCGGCGCGACATGGAGGTCGATGAAGGTCTCCTCGCGCCGGTCCGCCGCCGCCACGTCGATGCCCTCGGCCTCGGTGCCCTTGAAGGCGTCGTCGACCTGGCCGCGGGTCAGGTGCAGGCGGCGGATCGCGCCGTTGCCGGTCAGCTCGTTCCAGCCCGCCTCGTCGAACAGCTCGTCGCGCACCCGCGACGGGCGCGGGCGTATGCTGGCGCCCGCCTCGATCAGCCCCAGGTCGACCGCCACCGCGTGTGCCGCGCGCATGATGATCTCGTTGATCACCATGACCGTCACGGTTGCGCCGGTCACCGCGTCCACGGTCACCGCGTCGGGGTCGTTGGAACGCCCGACCACCACCCGCTGGCTGGCCTTGACGCCGCTGTAGTTGGCGTTGAAGGCGTGGATCTTCTGTTCGGGAATGCCGATCAGCACGATCGGCTCGTGGTGTTCGAGCATGTAGGCGTCGCGGATCACACCCTGCGGGTCGAGGAGCACCAGCATGTTGATCGGCTTGCCGGAGTAGGCGGGGATGTCGGTGACGTGGATGCTCTGGAAGGCGTAGCCGAGAACCTCGTCGCCGTGGCGCAGCGTGCGCACCTGGTACTGGCCCTCCGGCTCGGAGACGCTGTCGGCGGCGGGGAAGACCTGCTCGATGCGCTGCCGTTCGACCTCGTAGTCCCTGGCCTGCGCGGGTGGCACGGCCGCCATCAGGGCCAGCAGCACGACGAGCCCTTGCCCCCAGGAGCGCAACGCGCCGGCGATGGAAAACTGGGGCTTCATCAGGCTACCTGCTCGCACTGCTCTATTGCGGTGCATGGTAGGTAAGGCGCTCTGCCGGTCTCCTTGACCGCAATCAAGTTCGCCCTGTCCCGACTGGGTGCCGGGCTCCGCAGACTCCTGCCTGTGTAAGAGTGGCTTTACTTTGTGGGAGCGGCCTTGGCCGCGATGCTTTTCTGCTAGCCCTATTCGCGGCCAAGGCCGCTCCCACAAGGGCCGCTCCCACAAGGGTTGTTCCTACGCAAACGGGGCAACCGACCCTGCGGCCGGTTGCCCCGTTCGTTCACAGGCGGGCCGGTTCGCCACCGGCCCGCGTCGTCGTCCTTACTGCAGGGTCAGCACCCACTCGGCGAGGATCCTGGCCTCTTCGTCGCTCACCGGGTTTGGCGGCATCGGCATCGCGCCCCAGACCCCGGTGCTGCCGTTCTTGATGTGTCCGGCCAGGGTCTCCACCGCGCCTTCGACGCCGGCGTTCTTCGCCGCCACGTCCTTCAGGGCTGGGCCGACCAGCTTGGTCTGCACGCTGTGGCAGGCGCCGCAGGGCTTGCTCTTGAACAGCTCCTCACCGGAGGCGGCGTGGGCAGCGGGCAGGCTCGCCATCGCCACCAGGGCGACCAGCGGAATCAGCGCTTTCTTCATGATCATTTCCTCATCGTATGTGGCCCGCCGGGGCTGGCGCGTTGTTTGGGATCGATCATATACAGGGGCATCTGCTGATCCGCTTGACCGCAATCAAGTCCGCCGCGCGTAGCGCTTGAGAGCCCGCGTCGCGGGCCGTTAGCGTGCATCCCAGGCCATAACGGAAAACTGGAGGAGTCATGCAGAGCGCGCCGTTCTATCAGGTACAGGGCGACGAACAGTTGCTGTTCGAGCAGGCCTGGCAGCAGCGCATGCCGGTGCTGATCAAGGGCCCCACCGGCTGCGGCAAGACCCGTTTCGTCCAGCACATGGCGCAGCGCCTGCAGCTGCCGCTGTACACCGTGGCCTGCCACGACGACCTCAGCGCCGCCGACCTGGTCGGCCGCCACCTGATCGGCAGCGAGGGCACCTGGTGGCAGGACGGCCCGCTGACCCGCGCGGTGCGCGAGGGCGGCATCTGCTACCTCGACGAGGTGGTCGAGGCGCGCCAGGACACCGTGGTGGTGCTCCACCCGCTGGCCGACGACCGCCGCGAGCTGTACCTGGAGCGCACCGGCGAGACCCTGCGCGCGCCGCCGGGCTTCATGCTGGTGGTGTCCTACAACCCCGGCTACAAGAACCTGCTCAAGGGCATGAAGCCGAGCACCCGCCAGCGCTTCGTGGCGCTGCGCTTCGACTACCCGGGCGCGGAGGAGGAATGCCGCATCGTCGCCCGCGAGGCGCAGGTGGGCGAAGCGCTGGCGCGGCGCCTGGTCGCCCTCGGCCAGGACATCCGCCGCCTGGAACAGCACGACCTGGAAGAGGTGGCCTCGACCCGCCTGCTGATCTACGCCGCGCGCCTGATCCACGCCGGCATGGCGCCGCGCGCGGCCTGCCGCGCCTGCCTGGCCGAGCCGCTGTCGGACGACGCGCAGACCGTCGCCGCGCTGATGGACCTGGTCGATGTCCATCTCGGTTGAACACCCGGCCGCCCGACTGCCGGGCGACCTGGCCATGTGGCTGTTCATCCTCGCCGAGCTGACGGTGTTCGCCCTGCTGATCCTCACCTTCGTCGTCGCCCAGGTGCTGTCCGGCCCGCAGTTCGCTGCCAGCCGGGCGCTGCTCGACGGCTCCATCGGCCTGGCGCTGACCCTCAGCCTGCTCACCGCCGGCCTTTTCGCCGCGCTCGCCGTGCAGCGGACGCGCGCTGGCGAAGGCCGGAAGGCGGCGCCGCTGCTGCTGGCGGCGCTGGCCAGCGGCGGCGTCTATGTGGTGCTCAAGGGCGGCGAGTACGCGCACCTGCTCGAGATGGGGCTGGGCCTGGAGTACGACCGCTTCTTCACCCTGTACTGGATTCTCGGCGGCTTCCACTTCCTCCACGTGCTGCCCGGCCTGCTGCTGTTCGCCTGGCTGGCGCTGCGCTGCCGGCGTGGGGTGTACGACGCGCCGGGCAGGCGCAGCGAGCTGGAGTCGTGCGTCCTGTACTGGCACATGGTCGACCTGATCTGGGTGCTGCTGCTGCCCTTGCTCTATTTGCAGCGGTGAACGGGGTGAACGCATTCGCCTGCTGGCTGGGCCTGTTGCTGCTGTCGCTGGCGAGCCTGTGGCTGGTCGCCGCGCCGGTGCCGTCCTGGGCGACCATGGGCCTGTCGCTGGCGGCGCTGGGCAAGGCCTGGCTGATCGTCGACGGCTTCATGGAGCTGCGCCACGGGCCACGCCTGTGGCGCGCCCTGCTGCTGGGCTGGGCGGCGTGCATGGCGCTGGCGCTGTATCTCGGTACGCCCTGAACGAGCCGGAGTAGCCCATTCGCGGACAAGGCTAGGCGCCCCCGGCGCTCCCACAGATCAAGCAGCGCGCCCCGCTTTTGTGGGAGCGGACTTGTCCGCGAGCTTTTCCGGGTGCCGCGCAAGAGCCAAAAGCCAAAAGCTCGGGGCCAAGGCCCCTCCCACACGTTCCGCCCTCGCCCGTCCATTTCCGGCTTCTTGATTGCCATCAAGCGGTTTTCGCCGACCGCCGTCCGAGAATGGCTGCGCCAAGCCTTTGAGGACATCACCATGTCGGAGACCTTCACCAAGGGGATGGCCAGGAATATCTACTTCGGGGGAAGCGTGTTCTTCATCCTGATATTCCTGGCCCTGACCTTCCATACCGAAAAGACCATACCCGAGCGCACCAACGAACACCTGATGAACGAGGCGGTGGTGCGCGGCAAGCTGGTCTGGGAGCAGAACAACTGCATCGGCTGCCACACCTTGCTCGGCGAGGGCGCCTACTTCGCGCCGGAACTGGGCAACGTGTTCGTCCGTCGCGGCGGCGAGGAGCAGTTCAACGGCTTCCTGCATGCCTGGATGGCGGCCCAGCCGCTGGGCGTCCCCGGCCGCCGGGCGATGCCGCAATTCAACCTGAGCGACAGGGAAGTGGACGATCTCGCCGAGTTCCTCAAGTGGACCTCGAAGATCGATACCAACGACTGGCCGCCAAACAGGGAGGGCTGAGACATGAGCATTGCCAATCCGCATCTGAAATTCGCCTCGCAAGCCGTGGCCAAACCCTACTTCGTGTTCGCCCTGATGCTGTTCGTCGGGCAGATCCTGTTCGGCCTGATCATGGGCCTGCAGTACGTGGTCGGTGACTTCCTGTTCCCGTTGATCCCGTTCAACGTGGCGCGCATGGTGCACACCAACCTGCTGATCGTCTGGCTGCTGTTCGGCTTCATGGGCGCGGCCTACTACCTGATCCCCGAGGAGGCCGACCGCGAGCTGCACAGCCCGAAACTGGCGATCATCCTGTTCTGGGTGTTCGCCGTGGCCGGCGTGCTGACCATCCTCGGCTACCTGCTGGTGCCCTACGCCAGCCTGGCCAAGCTCACCGGCAACGAACTGCTGCCGACCATGGGCCGGGAGTTCCTCGAACAGCCGACCATCACCAAGGCCGGCATCGTGGTGGTGGCCCTGGGCTTCCTCTACAACATCGGCATGACCCTGCTCAAAGGCCGCAAGACCACGGTCAGCGTGGTGATGATGACCGGCCTGATCGGCCTGGCGGTGATGTTCCTGTTCTCCTTCTTCAACCCGGAAAACCTCACCCGCGACAAGTTCTACTGGTGGTGGGTGGTGCACCTGTGGGTGGAAGGCGTGTGGGAGCTGATCATGGGCTCGATGCTGGCCTTCGTGCTGATCAAGGTCACCGGCGTCGACCGCGAGGTGATCGAGAAGTGGCTCTACGTGATTATCGCCATGGCCCTGATCACCGGCATCATCGGCACCGGCCACCACTACTTCTGGATCGGTGCGCCGGGCGTGTGGCTGTGGCTCGGCTCGATCTTCTCCGCGCTGGAGCCGCTGCCGTTCTTCGCCATGGTGCTGTTCGCCTTCAGCATGGTGCGCCGTCGCCGCCGCGAGCATCCCAACCGCGCCGCCGGCCTGTGGGCGCTGGGCACCACCGTGACGGCCTTCTTCGGCGCCGGCGTGTGGGGCTTCCTGCACACCCTGGCCCCGGTCAACTACTACACCCATGGCTCGCAGCTGACCGCGGCCCACGGCCACCTGGCGTTCTACGGCGCCTACGCGATGATCGTCATGACCATGATCTCCTACGCCATGCCCCGCCTGCGCGGCATCGGCGAGGCGCCGGCGGAGCGCGCCCAGCGCGTGGAGATCGCCGGCTTCTGGCTGATGACCCTGTCGATGGTGGCGATCACCCTGCTGCTGACCGCGGCCGGCGTGGCGCAGATCTGGCTGCAGCGCTGGCCGTCGGACAACGAGGCGATGGCCTTCATGGCGACCATGGACCAGCTGGCGCCGTACTTCTGGATGCGCCTGGTGGCGGGCGTCGGCTTCGCCGTCGGCCTGGTGTGCTACCTGCTGAGTTTCATACAGCGCAGGAACGTCGTCATCGCCAAGGCCTGATAAGGCACTGACTGTGGGAGCAGCCTTTGTGGGAGCGGCTGGGCGGCATTCCGATTGGCCGCGAATGAAGTTGTATCGGCCTCGAATTTCGCGGCCAAGGCCGCTCCCACAGAACGAAAGGGCAGAGATAGGACAGATGGCCTTCAGCATCGAAGTCGAGGAGTGGGTCGGCGGCGCCTGGCACCGATTCATCACCCGTCGCGCCGACCCGGACTTCAGCCACGCCCAGGTGCAGCTGAGCGACCTGCAACGCGCCCTGGCCCTGCTCTACCACGCCCTGGGCGGCGCCAGCGCCGTGCACATCCAGGCCGCGCAGCCGCGCGAGCTGCTGCTGCGGCGCAACTTGCTGCAACAGGTCGCCGGCACCTGCAAGCAGATGCCGGTGGCCTGGTGCGACGCGCAGAATCTGCGCCTGCCGCCGAGCCTGGCGGTGTTCCCCCACGCCGAACTCAACCGCGAGCTGTACCGCTGGCTGGCCATGCTGGCGGCCGTCGCCGACGGCATGCGCCACTGGGGGCGGGACAACCAGCGCTGGGTGGGCGAGCTGCTGCGACGCTATCCGGCCTTGCGGCCGCGTTACCAACGCCTGGTCGAGGCGCACCTGCGCCTGCGGCCGGAGCCTGACAGCCTGCCGCCGGCCAGCGCCGCGCTGGAGCGCGACCTGCGCCAGGCGCTGCGCGAGCCCGGCAGCGTCACCGATTTCGCCCACGACGAGCGCGCGCCCTGGCCGCTGCCGTTGTGGCTCTACCCGCCACAGGCCCAGACCCTCGGCGCCTGCAGCGAGCTGCCCGAGGAAGGCGAGGGCAGCGCCGCCAGCCCCAACCCGGCGCAACGCAAGCTGCGCAAGCGCGCCTCGCGCATCGACGACGGTGGCGGCAAGGGCGGGCTGCTGCTGTTCCGCCTGGAGAACCTGTTCAGCTGGTCCGAGCACGTCCAGCTGGACCGCTGCAACGACGACAGCGAGGACCTCGACGCCGCCCGCGTGGCCGAGGACCTCGACGAACTGAGCCTGTCGCGCCAGCGCACGCACAAGGGCGGCGGCCTGCGCCTCGACCTCGACCTGCCCGGCGCGGATCAGGACGACCTGCCACTGGGCGAGGGCCTGCGCCTGCCGGAGTGGGACTACCGCAGTGCCAGCCTGCACGAGGACCACGTCTGCGTGCAGCTGTACCATCCGCGCGCGGCCGAGGCGCAGGCACTGCCGGCGCGCCTGGCCTTGCCGGCGAGAAAGCTGCGCCGGCAGTTCGAGACCCTGCGCAACGACCGCCAGTGGCTGCGCCAGCAGCCGCAGGGCAGCGAAGCGGACCTGGCCGCCTGGATCGACTTCCAGGTGCAGCGCCGCCAGGGCGGCGCCTGTGAGAAGGGCCTGTTCCTCGAACAGCACAGCGTGCGCAACGAACTGGCCTGCCTGCTGCTGGCCGACCTGTCGATGTCCACCGAGGCGCACCTGAACGACGAGCAGCGGGTCATCGACGTGATCGTCGACAGCCTGCTGCTGTTCGCCGAAGCCCTGGCGGCGGCCGGCGACGACTTCGCCCTGTACGGCTTCTCCTCGCTGCGCCGCCAGCAGGTGCGCATGCAGGAGCTCAAACGCTTCGGCCAGCGCTACGACGAGCAGGCGCGCGGGCGCATCCTCGCCCTGCGTCCCGGCTACTACACGCGCATGGGCGCGGCGATCCGCCAGGCCACCCGTCTGCTCGGCGAGCGTCCGCAGCACCAGCGCCTGCTGTTGCTGGTCACCGACGGCAAACCCAACGACCTCGACCTCTACGAGGGCCGCTATGGCGTGGAAGACACCCGCGAGGCGGTACTGGAGGCGCGCCGCGCCGGGGTGCTGCCGTTCTGCATCACCATCGACCAAGAAGCCGGCGACTACCTGCCCTACATGTTCGGCGCCGCCGGCTACACCCTGATCGACAAGCCGCAGCACCTGCCGCTGTACCTGCCCCAGCTCTACCGGCAGCTGACCCGGCGTTGAAGGACCTGTGCAGGAGCAGGTCTACGAGGCTGGCACCTGTATGGGAGGGCCTGCGTGGAAGGGCTTTGTGTGGGAGCGGACTTGTCCGCGAATGCCTTCGGCTAAAAAGCTCGCGGACAAGTCCGCTCCCACGGTTCGTAGGGCGGGTGAAACCCGCGTGACGCCAGCCGCGGGTTGCACCCGCCCTACATCGATCCGTTTGGCGAGCTTCAGAACAGCTTGCGGTACTGGATGAAGCCGGAGCGGTCGCCGATGCGGTCGTAGAGCATGCGGCCCTGGTAGTTGGTTTCCTGGGTCAGCCAGTGCACGCGCGAGGCGCCGGCCCTGTGGGCCTCGGCGTAGACGTGCTCGATCAGCGCGCGGCCGATGCCACCGCCGCGCACGCCCTCGGCGACGTAGAGGTCCTGCAGGTAGCAGTAGTCGCCGCTGGTCCAGCAGCTGCGGTGATAGATGAAGTGCACCAGGCCCACGGCCTCGCCGTCGCGCCAGGCCAGGGCCGCGTGCATCGGCTCGGCCGGGTCGAGGAAGCGCCGCCAGGTGAGGGCGCTGGTCTCGGCGGCGATGCTGGCCTGGTAGAAGCGCTGGTAGCCCTCCCACAGCGGCAGCCAGGTGGCGTGGTCGGCGGCGCCGACCGGACGGATGGTGAGCGGCGAAGCGGGGGACATGGGCATTTCCTTTTGCGGGGTCATGGGCTGAGGGTCATGCGTGCGGCCAGCTCCCGGTCGCGGGGCGCGGCGGAGTCGTTCAGGCCCGCGTGGACGCCGGCCTGGTCGGCGGCAGAGCGGTTCTGGCCGAGCTTCCACTTGCCCTCCAAACGGCGGATCGGCAGGGCGAAGCCGACGATGGCGCGCAGCATGGCGTCGAGGTACTCGCGCGGCGCGTCGTCGATCGCCCAGGGCTGCGGCCGGCCGGCTTCGTGGCGGTCGCTGAGGCGGCCGACGATCCCCAGCAAGCGCTGCGGGTCGTCGATCAGCTCGACCGGGCCGCGGGCGTGCACGGCGATGTAGTTCCAGGTCGGCACCACCTTGCCGTGCTCGGCCTTGGCCGGGTACCAGGCGGGGCTGATGTAGGCGTCCGGCCCGGAGAACACGGCCAGGGCCTCGGCGCCGTCCCGCAGCTCGCGCCAGTGCGGGTTGGCCCTGGCGAAGTGGCCGTAGAGGGTGCCGAACTCGCCTTCTTCGGGCTCCAGCAGCAGCGGCAGGTGGCTGGCCTGGACGCCCTCGCCGCCGGCGCTGGCGAGCAGGGCGAAGGGGTTGGCCCGGATCTGCGCGTGCAGCTCGGCGAGGTCGTCCTGGCGGAAGGCGTTGGGCACGTACATGGTGGCGACTCCTGGCGGAATGGCACCATGCTAGGCAGGATATTGGCCTGTTGTAAGAGCCATTCAATGCCTGTTCGATGGAGCCAATCCATGTCCGCCACACCGCCGTTGCCCGTCGATCTCTCCGGCATCCGCCTGGACCCCGGCCAGGGCCTGGCACGCCAGCTCTACCAGGCCCTGCGCGAGCGTATTCTCGATGGCCGCCTGGCCGGGCGCGCACGGCTGCCGGCCAGCCGCGACCTGGCGGCGCTGCTGGGCATCTCGCGCAATACCGTGACCCGGGCGTTCGACCAGCTCTATGCCGAGGGCTACGTGGAAGGGCGGGTGGGCGACGGCACCTACGTGGCGGACCTGGCCACCGAGCGCCCGGCGCCGCAGCCACTCGCCAGCGTGTCGGCGCCGAGCGCGGCGCTGCGACGGTTGCAGGCACACCACCTGCCAGCGCCGCTGAGCGGACCGCCCAGGGCCTTCCGCATCGGCGTGCCGGCCTTCGACCTGTTCCCCTTCGAGACCTGGGCGCGCCTGCAAGCACGCTTCTGGCGGCGGCCCTCGGCGGCGCGCCTGGGCTATGGCGACCCGGCGGGCGACCCCGCGCTGCGCGAACTGGTGGCCGCCTACCTGCGCAGCAGCCGCGGGCTGAATTGCGACCCGGCCCAGGTGGTGATCACCTGCGGCGCCCAGCAGGCCATCAGCCTGTGCGCCCAGCTGCTGGTGCAGCCCGGCGAGCGGGTGGCGGTCGAGAACCCCGGCTACCGCGCCGCCGGCCATGCCTTCGCCGTGGCCGGCGCCGAGCTGTGCGGCGTGGCGGTGGATGACGACGGGCTGGATACCGCCGAACTGGCCGCCATCGCGGACTGCCGGCTGGCCTACGTCACGCCTTCGCACCAGTACCCCACTGGCGTCACCCTGTCGCTGGCGCGGCGCCTGGAGCTGCTGGAGTGGGCCGAGCGCCGGGACGGCTGGATCGTCGAGGACGACTACGACGGCGAGTACCGTTACAGCGGTGTTCCGCTGGCGCCCCTGGCGGCGCTGGATCGCCAGGGGCGGGTGCTGTACGTCGGCACCTTCTGCAAGATCGCCTTCCCGGCCCTGCGCCTCGGCTACCTGGTGCTGCCGCCGGCCCTGGCCGAAGCCTTCGCCCGCCGCCAGGCGCTGGACATGCGCCACTCGGAGATCGGCACCCAGGCGGTGATGGCCGAGTTCATCGCCGCCGGCCACTTCCAGCGCCACGTGCGGCGCATGCGCCAGGCCGCGCGGGCGCGCCGCGATGCGTTGCTGCGGGGCTGGCCGGAGGTGCCGGGGTGCGCGCCGCTGCCAGCGGTGGAGGCCGGCCTGCACCTGTGCGTGCCGGTGGCCAGCCGGGCGCGGGAGCGCGAGTTGGTGGCCGCCGCGAGGGGCGCCGGGGTGGAGATGAACGGCCTGGGCGAATACTGGCTGCAAGGCGAGGCGACGCCCGAAACGGCGCGCGCCGGGCTGGTGCTGGGCTTCGCCGCCGTGCCTGAGGCGCAGATCGCCGAGGCGCTGCGGACCCTGCGCCGCGCCTGGAAGCTCTGACGTAGGGTGCGCCATGCGCACCGGGGCAATGTGCGGGTCTGCTGGTGCGCACGGCGCACCCTACGGGCCGGCGCAAAAAAGGCTATGTCCCCGTTAGTTGCTGCATACCTTGTGGGGATTTATCCGCGAAATTCGCGGCTGAAGCCGCTCCCACAAAAAGCAGGATTGCGCCACAAACACATAACGGGGACATAGCGAAAAAGGCTATGCCCCCGTTGCGTGTTGCAGACGCTACAGCTGCCCTGCGGAGGCAGCCCGCCGGGGAGCCGGTAGGGTGGTTGGGCCACAGGCCGTAACCCACCGGCGCAATCGACCGCGCCACCGCCGGTGGGTTACGTCGGCAAGCGGCTAACCCACCCTACGCGTTCCGCAGCCTAGCCCTGACTGAACGCTGCAGCTGCCTGCCGCTGGATTATTCCTCTTCGGGCCAGCGCAAGCGCTGTTCAGCGATACAGCCGCTGTCCCGCCCGCGCGGGAATGACTGTTTCGGAAGCACCTCGTCATCCCCGCGCAGGCGGGGACCCAGAATGGGTCAGGGCGCTACAACCCGGCCAAAAAAAGGGATGGCCGAGGCCATCCCTGAGAGGTGAGGCTGGTGAGGGCCTCTTCTATGAAGCGGTTTTCGCTCGCCGGGCCGGGGCCTTCGCCTGGCTCGGGGAGACGTAGAAGCCGGCGAGGCCGGGCCAGCAGCGGCGCGGCGGGTGCAGGGCGAGGAACAGGGCCTTGGTGACCGGGGTCGCGGACGTTTGCATGGGGGCGTTCTCCAATCAGTGCTGCAGCGGCACGAGGCGCGGGGCGATCATGTTCTCGGGGCGCAGGATGTCGGCCAGGGTGGCGTCGTCCAGCAGCTTCTCTTCGCGGACCAGTTCGAGTACGCCACGGCCGGTTTCCAGCGCGGTCTTGGCGATGCGGGTGGCGTTCTCGTAGCCGATGTACGGGTTGAGCGCGGTGACCAGGCCGATGGAGCTTTCCATCAGCTCGCGGCAGCGCTGCTCGTTGGCGGTGATGCCGTCGATGCACAGCTCGCGGAGCATGTCCATGGCGCGGGTCAGCAGGCGGATCGAGTCGAGGATCTTGTAGGCGATCAGCGGCTCCATCACGTTCAGCTGCAGCTGGCCGCCCTCGGCGGCGAGGGTCAGCGCCAGGTCGTTGCCGATCACCTCGAAGGCGACCATGTTCACCGCCTCGGGGATCACCGGGTTGACCTTGCCCGGCATGATCGAGCTGCCCGGCTGGCGCGGCGGCAGGTTGATCTCGTTGATCCCGGTGCGCGGGCCGCTGGAGAGCAGGCGCAGGTCGTTGCAGATCTTCGACAGCTTGACCGCGGTGCGCTTGAGCATGCCGGAGAACAGCACGAAGGCGCCCATGTCGCTGGTGGCCTCGATCAGGTCGGCCGCCGGCACCACCGGGTGGCCGCTGACGATCGCCAGGCGGCGCACGGCCAGCTTCTGGTAGGCCGGGTCGGCGTTGATCCCGGTGCCGATGGCGGTGCCACCCAGGTTGACCTCGGTGAGCAGGTCCGGCGCCAGGCGCTTGAGGTGCTGCAGGTCCTCGCCCAGGGTGGTGGCGAAGGCGTGGAATTCCTGGCCCAGGGTCATCGGCACGGCGTCCTGCAGCTGGGTGCGGCCCATCTTCAGCACGTGGCCGAACTCCAGGCCCTTGCTGGCGAAGGCGCTGATCAGCCGGTCGAGGGCGCCGAGCAGGCTGTCGTGGCCGAGCAGCAGGCCGATGCGGATGGCGGTGGGGTAGGCGTCGTTGGTCGACTGCGCCATGTTCACGTCGTTGTTCGGGTGCAGGTACTGGTACTCGCCCTTCTCGTGCCCCATGGCCTCGAGCGCGATGTTCGCGATCACTTCGTTCGCGTTCATGTTGGTCGAGGTGCCGGCGCCGCCCTGGATCATGTCGACCACGAACTGGTCGTGGAACTCGCCCTGGATGATGCGGGCGCAGGCGGTGCTGATGGCGGTGTGCTTGGCGGCGGACAGGTGGCCCAGCTCGCGGTTGGCGTCGGCCGCGGCCTGCTTGACCATGGCCAGGCCGATCACCAGTTTCGGGTAGTGCGACAGCGGTACGCCGGACAGTCGAAAATTCTGCACGGCTCGCAGGGTCTGGATGCCGTAGTAGGCGTCGGCGGGGACTTCGAGGGTGCCGAGCAGGTCTTTTTCGATGCGGACGGATGCAGCAGCGGACATGATGGATCTTTTCTCTGGGAAATACGGCTTGGCGCCGCGATGCCCAATAATCTAGGCTCTGTGCCGTCCGTCGGCCAATGCTGTTAAACGCTATGGTATGCGTAATCGGCATAATGTCGCCGTGACTCGGGTTCGATGTCGCGCGTGCATAATTTCAAACGATGGTTGATCGATGAATCTGGAAACCAAGTGGCTGGAAGACTTCGTCGCCCTGGCCGCCACCCGCAGCTTTTCCCAGGCCGCCGAAAAGCGTTTCGTCACCCAGCCGGCCTTCAGCCGGCGCATCCGCAGCCTGGAGGCGGCGCTGGGGCTGACCCTGGTCAACCGCACCCGCACGCCGGTGGAGCTGACCGAGTCCGGCCAGCTGTTCCTGGTCACCGCGCGCAGCATGGTCGAGCAACTGGGCGAGGTGGTGCGCCACCTGCACAACTTGGAAGGCCAGCAGGGCGAGGTGCTGCAGATCGCCGCCGCCCACTCGCTGACCCTCGGCTTCTTCCCGGAATGGATCGGCCGCCTGCGCCGCGAGGGCCTGCCGCTGTCCACCCGGCTGGTGGCGACCAACGTCGGCGAGGCGGTGCACTCGCTGCGCGAGGGCAGCTGCGACCTGATCCTCGCCTACTACGACCCGGACGCGGCGGTGCAGCTGGCGCCGGACATCTTCCCCTCGCTGGACCTCGGCTCCACGGCCATGCTGCCGGTCTGCGCGGTGGGCGAGGATGGCGCGCCGCTGTTCGACCTGGATTCCGGCCAGAGCGTGCCGCTGCTGGCCTACAGCGCCGGCGCCTTCCTCGGCCGCTCGGTGAACCAGCTGCTGCGCCAGCGCGCCCTGCGCTCGACCACGGTGTACGAGACGGCCATGGCCGACAGCCTCAAGACCATGGCGCTGCAGGGCCTCGGCGTGGCCTGGGTGCCGCGCCTGTCGGTGAGCGCCGAGCTGGCCAGGGGCGAGCTGGCGATCTGCGGTGGCGAGAAATGGCAGGTACAGCTGGAAATCCGCCTGTATCGCTGCGTGCTGTCGCGCAAGGCGGCGGTGCGCCTGCTCTGGCGCAAGCTGGAGGCGGGCGTCGGCGCCGGGTCGTAGCGGGCGGGGCGCCCGCCGTCACTTGAGGCCGAGGCGGGTCGCCAGGCGGTGCAGGTTGGCCCGGTCCACGCCCAGTTCGCGGGCGGCGGCCGCCCAGTTGTCCTGGTGGCGGCGCAGGGCGGCCTGGATCAGCTGGCGCTGGTAGGTGTCCACCGCCTGGCGCAGGTCGCCCACCGGCTCGGCCGTCGCATCGCCCGGTGCTTCCACGCTAGCCGGCTGCGGGGCGGCGGGCAGCGGGCCGAGGTCCAGGTCGCGGGCCTCCAGGGTGAGGATGCGCGGCCGCTCCGGCTGGCGGGCCATGGCCTTGAGCGCGGCGCGGCCGAGCAGGTGTTCCAGTTCGCGCACGTTGCCCGGCCAGGCGTGGCCCAGCAGCGCGGCCTGGGCCTCGGTGGCCAGGCGCAGGCCGCGCAGGTGCAGGCGCGCGCGGTTCTGTTCGAGGAAGTGCCCGGCCAGCAGCAGCACGTCGCGGCCGCGCTCGCGCAGCGGCGGCACCTTGAGCGGGTAGACGCTGAGGCGGTGGTAGAGATCGGCGCGGAAGCGCCCGGCGCGCACCTCCTCGGCCAGGTCGCGGTTGGTGGCGGCGAGGATGCGCACGTCCACCCGGTGTTCGCGGTCGGAGCCCAGGCGCTGCAGCTGGCCGCTCTGCAGCACCCGCAGCAGCTTGGCCTGCACCGCCAGCGGCAGCTCGCCGACCTCGTCGAGGAACAGGGTGCCGCCGTCGGCCAGCTCGAACTTGCCGCTGCGCTCGCCGCTGGCGCCGGTGAAGGCGCCGCGCACGTGGCCGAACAGCTCGCTTTCCACCAGCTGCTCCGGCAGCGCCGCGCAGTTGATGCTGATCAGCGGCTTGCCGGCACGCGGCGAGCGGGCGTGGATGGACTGCGCCACCAGCTCCTTGCCGACGCCGGTCTCGCCCTCGATCAGCACGGTGAGGTCGCTGCCCGCGACGGTGTCGATTTCCGCCTGCAGCCGCTTGTGCGCGGCGCTCTGGCCGATCAGCTCGGCGGTGGCGGCCTGCCCGGCCACCTCGCGGAAGCGCGCGGCCAGCTGGCGCTCGGCCTCGGCGCGCTGGGCCAGGCTGAGCAGGCGGTCGTTGGCCTTCACCGAGGCGGCGGCCAGGCGCGAGAAGGCTTCCAAGTTGTCCAGGTCGCTCTGGGCGAAGCTGCCGGGCTGCATGCTGTCGAGGGTGATCAGGCCCCAGGGGCGGTCGTCGATGAACAGCGGGCAGCCCAGGCAGTCGTGCACTTCCAGATGGCCGACATGATCTTCCACCAAGCCGTCGTAGGGGTCGGGCAGATCGCTGTCGGCGGCGAAGCGGGTCGGCCGGCGGTCCCCCAGCAGCATCTCGAAGCGCGGATGCTCGGCCAGGGCGAAGCGGCGGCCCAGGGTGTCCGCGCTGAGGCCGTCCACCGCCAGCGGAATGAGCAGGTCCCCTTCCAGGCGCAGCAGCGCGGTGGCGTCGCAGGGGATCAGCGCGCGCAACGCGCTGAGCAGGCGCCGGTAGCGCTCTTCTTCGTCCAGTTCGCGACTGAGGTCGTCGACCAGCGGTAGCAGGGCCTGAAGCAGTGGGTGGGTGGTCATCATGACTTCCTGCTGTCGATTCGACATTCGAAAGCTCGCTGTCAAATCGACAATTAACTGTTCAAGCATTTGATTTATATGAATAAATCAAATGGCACGATTGCTGATAGGTCTTTTGCAGAAAAACCTGCGTGCAAGAGGAAAACCCCTATGTTGTCCAATGAACACATTGCTCTCGTCAAGGCCACCGTGCCTCTGCTGGAAAGCGGCGGCGAGGCGCTGACCACCCACTTCTACCGCATCATGCTGGCCGAGTACCCGCAGGTGCGCCCCCTGTTCAACCAGGCGCACCAGGCCAGCGGCGACCAGCCGAGGGCGCTGGCCAACGGCGTGCTGATGTACGCCCGCCACATCGACCGGCTGCAGGCCCTGGGTCCGCTGGTTTCCCAGGTGGTGCAGAAGCACGTGTCACTGCAGATCCTGCCGGAGCACTACCCCATCGTCGGCGGCTGCCTGTTGCGCGCCATCCGCGAGGTGCTGGGCGCCGAGATCGCTACGGACGAGGTGATCGAGGCCTGGCGCCTGGCCTACGGCCAGCTGGCCGAGCTGCTGATCGGCGCCGAGGAAGAGGTCTATTGCGCCAGCGAGCGCGCCGAGGGCGGTTGGCGGGGCGGCCGTCCGTTCCGCGTGGCGCGCAAGGTGCGCGAGAGCGAGGAGATCACCTCCTTCCACCTGCGGCCGGCCGATGGCGGAGCGCTGCTCGATTTCGTCCCCGGCCAGTACATCGGCCTGCGTCTGGTCATCGACGGCGAGGAAGCGCGCCGCAACTACTCCCTGTCCACCGCGCCGGATGGCCGCGAATACCGCATCAGCGTCAAACGCGAGCCGGGCGGCCGCGTTTCCAGCCACCTGCACGAGCGGATCGGCGAAGGCGACGAGATCGAGCTGTTCGTGCCGGCCGGCGACTTCACTCTCAACCGTTCGGCCAAACCGCTGGTGCTGATCGGCGCCGGCGTCGGCATCACCCCGCTGATGGCCATGCTGGAGTCAGCGGTCCACAGCGGCCGGCCGATCCGCTTCATCCACTGCGCGCGTCATGCCGGCGTGCAGGCCTTCGCTGCACGGGTAGACGAGCTGGTCGCGGCCCATCCGCAGGTGCAACGCTTCTACTGCCTGGAAGAGCGGCGCCCGGGCGACGGCGCCGATGCCCATGGCCGCCTGTCCCTGGAGCGCCTGAAGGCCTGGCTGCCCGCCGAGCGCGACGTGGATGCCTACTTCCTCGGCCCCAGGCCGTTCATGGCGGCGGTCCGGCGCGACCTGCGCAAGCTTGGCGTGCCGGACGCCCAGGCTCGCTACGAGTTCTTCGGTCCGGCTGCCTCGCTCGATACCTAGTCGTCCTCGCCGTCGCTGAACAGCCCCTTGCCCCAGCTCACCAGCGGATCGTCGTACTCGTGGGCCTCGAGCGCGGCGAGCTTGGGCTCGATGAAGGCCTCGAAGGCCTGCGCCGAGTCGAAGTGGTGGCGGCCGGTGACCACGGTGAAGATCAGCTTCTTGCCGATGCTGGTGGAGAACATGTTGCCGATCGGCTTGCCGTTCTTGCGCAGCAGCACCAGCCTGGCGTGGCTGCCGATGTCGCGGCTCAGCGCGATGTCTTCCTCGGTCACGTCGTCGGTCGTCAGGCCGAGTCCGAAGCTGGCGCCTTTCAGGGCGCTATAGCTGGCGAATGCCGCCTCGCTGGGGCTGGAGGTGAGCAAGACGGTGCTGTGCAGGTACAGGCCGCTGAGCGGTGGGGAATCGTAGGTGAGTTCGATGGAGCGGCTCAGGTAGGAGACGGTCTTGCCGTAGCGCCCGGCGTCCTCCTCGTAGCCGAAGTCGGTATGGGTCAGCAGCAGGGCGCGTTCCGCCTCGGTGGGTTGCGACTCGTCGTCGACGCAACCGCCGAGCAGCAGCGCGGCGGCCAGGAGGGCCAGGGTTCTGAACATGGTGCGGTCCTTGCGGTTGATCCGACGGCAGCTTGCCCCAGCGTCCCGCGCTTGAACAGGCCCTAGTCGACGCGGAAGCGCAGCACGCCGATCTGCTGGCCGGCCTCGGTCACCACCTGTACCTGCCAGTCGCCGGCCGGCTGCGCGGGGAAGTTGCGCTTGTGGGTCCAGGCCCGGTAGCCGGCCTTGCGGCCGCCGTGGATGTCGAGGGCGATGCGGTCCATCTCCACGCCGTCGCGCTTCCACACGTGGTAGATGCGTTCGTCCAGCCCGCGCGGGGCGCTGATCGCGGTATAGGCGTACAGCCCGGCCTGCTGCAGCTGGGCGGCGGACACCTTGCCCAGGCTGCGTCCCGGGCTGCGCTGCTGCAGCTGCTCGGTGACGGCCACTTCGGTCAGCCACAGGGTCGCCGGCGGCACCCATGGGCGCGCCAGCCAGGCGCCGACGCCGAGCGCGGCGACCAGCCCGGCCAGGGTCGCCCAGCGCCAGTAGCCCTGGATGCGAAGGCTGCTGCCGAGGCTCGGCAGCGCCACCACCAGCGCGGCGCCCAGGGCCAGGCGGTAGCTCTCGGCGGTGGTCAGGTGGACGATCAGCGGCAGCGCCACCAGCAGCACGGCGAACAGGGTGAAGGTGTGGAAACTGAGGTAGAGCCAGCGCCGCGCGGCCAGCCAGCGGTAGTAGATCGGGTCGACGATGGCCAGCAGCGCCGCCGCGCCGAGCAGGCTGGTGAACAGCGCCTGGCCGCTGTGCCAGGAGGTGGTGACGAAGAAGAAGGGCAGGGCGAAGAACAGGCTTTCCTGGTGGATCATCTGGGTCAGGTAGCGCAGCACCAGCGGCGGCACCTCCAGCCCCAGCCAGCGCGCCGCGCTGCGGGTCAGCAGGCCTTCCAGCAGCAGCCAGGCCCAGCTCAGCAGCATCAGCACCGCGATCACCTTGCCCACGCCTGCCTGGCGGTCGACCAGGATGAAACTCGCCACGCCCGAGCAGAAGCCGAAGGCGGCGATCAGGCCGGGATAGCGCTGGACCAGGGCGAAAAGGCGGAGCAGGTAGGGTTTCCAGTTCGGCATCGAGCGTGCTGAGGGCGGCGGCGGGTCGGGCAGGATACCAGCAGCCCCGCCGGCAGGGGGCGGGGCAATGGACCGTTCATGCAAGCCGGGCTACTGACGTGTGGCCGGTCTCTGAAAGACCGGCTTGACTCGACATTCGTTCCTGGCGAGAGAAATGCCGGTCCGGTCTAGATCGGCGCGCACATCTGCACGCCCTCGTACTCCCAGCCTTCGTCGATCATCTGGTCGATGATGGCCGAGCTGGTGGTGTAGCGGTGGTTGGATGGCAGCCCCTGGGCAAAACCGTTGTTGTAGAGGCGATGCACCGCCCGGGTCTGTGCCGGGCAGGTGCCCTCCGCGTCCGGCTTGCTGATCCTGAAGTCGTAGCTCTCGAGCTGCCAGCTCAGGCTCCTCGGGTTATAGATCTGGATCAGGAAGTCGCACTCTTCCTTCGACACCGAATAGAAGTGCGAAGGCGGGCCGTAGATGATGCCGGTGGCGGGGTTGATCTGGGTGTTGCCGTAGAAGCGGCAGACGGGGGCATTGCCGCCGTGCTTGAACGACTGGCCGGTGCGTATCCAGCGCCCGACGTTGCCGGCATCGACGGAGCGCTGCTCCACGGCGTCACCGGTGATGAAGTAGCGGTCCTGGTCGGGGTTGTAATACTCGACCACCGTACCGTTGACGGCGATCGGCGCGCCGGCCGGGTTGAGCCACTGGTTCAGCCCGGCGTCGTAGGCGGGACGCAATAGCCCGTAGGTATCCTGGCCGGCGGTGCAGCTGGAGGAGCCTCCGCGCAGTTGGCCGATCAGGCGGGTGCCGTTGAACAGGCCGGAGCCGCTGCTGCCCCCCTCGGTGAAGCCCTGTTGCCATTTCACGCTCACGAAGTCGGAGCTGGCGAAGTCGCCGGGGTAACAAGTGAACCGCCCCAGCCAGTTGATCCGGGTACAGGAAAAGAAGTCGTCGATGTAGCCGAAGCTGGCCTTCTGCAGGTCTCCTTGCGGATGGTGGACACCGACGACGGGCTGCATCCAGGTCTGCGCGCCCAGATCGGTGCTCCAGCCGGCGAATACCGCTCCGTCGGGAGCCGGCTGGTTCAGGCGCAGCAGGGTGGTGTCGGTATCGCCGCTGCTGTACAGCATCTGTGCGCCGCCGGAGAGCATACGTGTATCGTCGGAGAGAGCTCCACGACAGCTACTCGTCCGGTAGAACCATTGAGTGACCAGGGTCGAGGCGACCGACTGCGAGGAGATGCAGTGATTGGCGGTGAGCAGATAGGGCGTGCGATCGGCCTTGCGGTTGTTCAGCAACGTCCCGCTGCACAGGTAGCTGTCGCCGTACTCGATGAAGATCATCTTGGCGGTGGCGCGGCTCTTGTTGTCCAGGTCGCTGTCGCTGGCCAGTGAGCAGGTCACGTCGTTGTGGCAGTAGCTGGACGCACCGATATCCTTGATGGTCTGGGTGTCGCTGTAGATGTGGGAAATCTTCGGGATGCCGATGGCCAGGGAGGCGGGGTCCACCCCCGCGGGCAGTTCGATCTCGATGCCGATGGTCTCGCCACTCATCATCGGTGACCAGTACTCGCCCGCCTCGGCGCTCAGGTCGCCCGCGTCACGGTTGGCCTGCAGCACGGCGAGCACTTCGCTGGCATGGACCACGACCGTTTCGCCCGCCTCCGCGCCATAGAAATACAGCGTGGCCGAGGAGGGCAGGTGGTCGACGGTGATCGCCAGGCGGACCGCGCTGGCGTCGTCGGAGGCGATGGCGAGGGCGGCGACATGTCCGCCGCTGGCGGTCGGTTGCCAGGCCAGTTGCGTCCGGGTCAGGCTGGCGCTGCGCAAGGCCGCCACATCACGACGCACGCCGACCTGCAAGGGCTGGCCCGCTTCCCGCGGCTGGCTGAGTGAGCGGCTCTTGGCCTGGTTCAGCGGCCCCAACTGGATGGTCGCCGGTTGTTCGATCCGCCGTGGCGGCTCCTGGGCGGGTTCCGTTGTCGGCACGTCCTCGAGGGGGCGCAACTCGCCGAGGCTGTCCGCCTGCGCCACGCCCATCAACAGTGACAGGCCAAGGGCATACAACATCTTCTCCATAACGGCGATTTCTCCAGTCGGTACTACTTCCAGTCTTTCTTGCCTTCGGTCCGTGGGGCCTCGACAGGATGGAGATTGTACAGGGCCGGATGCTTCGCATGTGCATGGCGCCGCTGAGACTGAGGGGAGCGGGCAAAGGACCTCGGATTGCGTCCGGGCTACTGGCGGTGGAGGCACGTCTTCTTCAGTGCTTCCAGTGCGCTGGCGGTGTCCAGGCTGACGAGCCTGCGCGCCGCTCCGACGTGCTCGTCGCAGAAGTATTCGAGCCCTGGCGGGTGCGACAGGCCTATCGGCTGTCTCTCGTCATGGTCCTGGAACGCGACCCAGTCGCCAGCGGCGGGGAGTTTTCCGCAGATGCTGCAGATGGCTGGCTTCATGGCGTTTCTCTTTTGTGGGCGTCGGCGCTTATCCACCCGTTCTGGTCCAGCGGCGGACGCCCTGGAGCAGGGTGTTGGGTTGCTTGTGGACCTGCCACGTCTGGGTCGAGGTGATGGGGGACGGATCGCCATGGTGATCGCGGCACATGGCGTCGACCTGAACGGTCATGTAGGCGAAGGTCTTGTTATCGATGGGCACCTCGACGGGTGCGTGGACCTGAGTGACCTGGCATCCCGCATCGCGGTATTCGAGGAGGAAGGCCTCCTTGATCTCCCGGTCTTCCGGATAGTCCGGCAGGCCGCAGCCGCCCAGCATCAGCGCCAGAATGCAGCCAGCCCAGGTGCTGGGTTTCCACGGGTGCATGCCGATTCGGGAGGCTTTGGAAGTTCGCATTCTCGACATGATCCTTATGGCGCATCAGATAGCCGAAGACGCTGATTAATCCTGGCGATTCGCAACGATGTAGTGATCTATCGCCTTCTTCGCCTCGGCAAGGCTGACGTCGAATTCCTGCCGGTAGGACTGGATGGCGGCGAACTTCTGGTCCGGGTTCAGCGCCTGGGTGCGCCAGTCGGGGGCGGGTTCTGCCGTGACCGTGAAGGTCTCCGGCGCTGGCGGGTTGATTTCCCAGCGGGCGACGATGGTGAAAGATTCGGTATCGGGCGCAGGGAATTTGCTGCGCTCGAGTTCCAGCCGTTCCTGGGAGATCAGCGACAGCACGCTCTCGGGCCGGCTTTTGGGGCCGTGGCGGAATTCGTGGTGCGTCGCCGGGAGATCGGCGAGCGATCTCAGGTAGCGCCGCATTGCTGCGTTCATCGGCTCGGTCACGGACGATACGTCATGCCGGAGACACTGGATGACCTGCTCCTCGGGGAAATCATCGGCCAGGTGATCGAGGTTGGCGAAGGTTTCCAGAAAGCGTACGGCAACGAAGTCATCGAAGGATCGGTAGCCGATCCGGCTGGTCTCGTCGTCGTGCCAGAGCAGCGCCATGCCGGTGGAGTGGGCGTCGAGGGGCATCAGGCAATAGAGGTCGCCGGCGCCCGACTGGGCGAATGGCAGGAAGACCTTTCCCGCCTGGTCCCTCGGGTTGAGCCACTCTTCGATTTCGCGGCGGGCATCGGCTGCCTCGATCCACTCGAAGTCATACCAGCTGATGAGTGGAAGCGAGCCCTGGAGGGCCTGTTCTCGCCATGTCGAGGCCCATTCAGGCCCGTAGGCGGTCTTGCCCGTCGCCAGCAGGCTGCGCAGCAGGTCGGGCAGAACGATGCCCGTTTCGGCGGCGAGCGCTTCGAATTCGATGAGAGCATTGGCCGGCATATCTCTATCAGCCCTCCAGAAGTTCTTCCGCACGGATGCCCAGCAACCTTAGCGGGCCGAGCGTGGTGCCTTCGAGGGAGCCGCCGTCGCCATAGACCTTGTTCACCGCATCCATCTCCGCACTTCTCCCCGCGACGGCTTCATAGGTTTTGCGGGGCACCTCCTTGGTCCAGCCATGGGTGAACACCGAATAGGCCAGGGTCAGGGCCGCGGTGAAATAGTGCTGACCGGCAACCGGGATTTCGATTTCGACGCCGTTCTCATCGCTGGCCAGAAAGTGGTTGGGAAGGGAGGCGGTGCCCAGTTTCTTGAGAACAGGCCAGGAAAAGGCTGAGGGTACGAACGCGTTCAGCTTCTCCGCATCGATGCGCGAGTAGCCCTTCTCCCGCAGGAGAAGAACGAGGTTTTCCTCGTCGATGTCGGGCTGCGCGGCGATGAGGTTGATCGTGTCGATGACACCTCTGAGTGCAGAGGCGTGATCCAGTGCGGGCTTCATGATGGGTTATCGATCCATGGACGTAGCGCGCCATTCATCGAGCCGCTTCGCAGGCTGTCAGGACGCGTGGCGGGAAGCTGGAAGGCTTTCATCTGAACGAGATTTCATTTGCCTGGTGGAAAACGGGCGGGGAGATTTCGAACGTCTCGCCATCGGGTTTCCTGGCCAGCCACTTCCCCTCGACGATCATCTCCGTGTGCTCGGCCTCGTGATCGGCGACGTATTCGCTCCATGTCTCGCCATAGTCGTCGAGGATGCCGATCCGCTCGGCTTCGACCCAGAACGCCATGTACGCATCGAGTCGGGCGCTGAGGGCGGCGTCTGCGATAGCCGAGCGGACGAAGTTTCCTGCTGCATTCGGGAAGTCGTAGTTCTGCAGCAGGAAGTCCCCGATCTTCACTTCACCGAGGAAGATTTCGAAGCGCACTCGGTCCGGGCGAGTCGCCATTGCCTACCAGTCTCGGGTGGCGATGAGCTCTTCGGTGTCCGCATCGGCAAAGCCATAGGCCCTGGCGATATGCTCGAAGTCCTCGGCAATCGCTTCCCGCGCGGTGGTCTCGATCTCGCTGCCGCGTTCGTCAAACTTCTCCTGCAGGTCGTTGAACCTGTTGGTGGCGGCATGCGTCAGCGCATAGAGCGCGTCGAGGCTGGCGGGTTTGCTTTGCTCGATATCCCTGCACAGGTCGAGCAGGATGTTCTCGCCCTTCTTCACCAGATCGTCCGGAAAGTAGGGGTCGGCATACATTTCCTTGAGAAAGGCGTATGGGGTCATTGCCGTATTGCCGAGGCTCATGGGAACTCCGTGTTTGCGGTCTATGCGTATCAGGTCTGCGACGGCGACCGTCTGCCGGACCAGGCCATGTTCATGTACTTCTCGCCGCCCCTGAGTTCTTCCAGCATCTGGTCGAGACGCTTCTGCCGGGTGGCTTCCAGCTTGGCGCGGGAGATCCAGCCGAGGTAGTCGTTCTGCTGATAGGGCGGGCGCGCCGCATAGGCCTCCATGAGGCCGTGGCTGTCGAGGGCTTCCCGAACGAACGGCGGCATCGGGTTCTTCGCGCGCTTGAGGGTCGATTGCTTTTCAACGGCCATCAGTTGCTCCTGGGGGATGCGCCTTACATGGTCTTCAGGCGCTTGAAGCCGAGGAAGGCCACGTAGCCGAGCACCAGGGCCGCAATGGCGCTGATCGGGTAGAAGAACACTCCGCTGCGGAAGATGAAGAACGCGCTGTCGGGACTCGGGCCGCTGTACAGCATGTACAGGGCGCACACGCAGAGTGCGGCGAGGAACAGGGACGAGGCCAGGACGACGGGTTTCGACTGGCTGCCTTGGGTGTTGTCGGTCATGGTGCTTTCCTTGCGATGCTTGGCTGATACGTCGTGGCCGGTGTTCGCGGGATGCCGGTCACTTTCCTTGGCTCGCGCTGGGCGCTGAGACGGCTTGCCTGAAGCTACTGACCGGCCCCGGGCCTGTCCAGCGGCCGTGTGCGAAAGCGCCGATCAGGTCATCTCTTTTCTTGTGGGAAACACCGAGGGCGCTCAGTGGCCCAGCGGCCGGGCCGGTTCCAGCGGCGGGCTGCCTTCGCTCTCCGCCCGGTCCTCGTCTTCCAGCACCGCGTAGGCGCCGCCGCAGAACAGCGAGTTGAGGCGTTTCATGTCGGCGATCAGTTCCAGGTGCAGGGCGCTGCTCTCGATGCTCTGCACCACCTGGCGGCTGAGGCGGTCGACGTGGGCGTGGGCCAGCCGCCGTTCCTCGCGGCGGAAGCGGCGTTTTTCCTGCAGCAGACGCCGGGCGTTGTCGCGGTTGCCGTTGAGGAACACGTTGAGGCCCAGGCGCAGGTTGTCGGTGAGCATCCTATGCAGGCTGCCGAGTTCTTCCAGGCCGCTGTCGGAGAAGCTGTGGTGGCGGGCGCGCTTGTGGTTGTCCAGCTTGCCCGCCATCTGCTCGATCAGGTCGCCGGCGTGTTCCAGGTTCACCGTCAGTTCGATGATCTCGGCCCAGCGCCGGCTGTCGTGGGCCGGCAGGTCGTCCCGCGGCATCTGCGCGAGGTACAGCTTGACCGCGTTGTGCAGGGCGTCGACGTCATCGTCCAGGCGGCGTACCTGCTGGCCGGCGCCGTTGGCGTTGCCGCGCAGGACTTCCAGCAGGTGGGCCAGCATCTGTTCGATCAGGTCGCCGATGCGCAGGGTCTCCCGCGCCGCGTTGGCCAGCGCCAGGCTCGGCGTCTCCAGGGTGGCGCGGTCAAGGTGGCGGGGGCGGGCCACGCCGTCGTCCGAGGCATGCTCCGGCAGCAGCAGGCTGCACAGGCGCGCCATCAGCCCGACACTGGGCAGCATCAGCAGGCAGCGCAGGCTGTTGTAGACCAGGTGGAAGCCGATCACCAGGGTGGCGGCGGACCAGTCCAGCTGCTTCATCCAGTCCACCAGTGGGTGGACGAAGGGCAGCACCAGCAACAGGCCGAGCAGTTTGTAGAGCAGGCTGCCCAGGGCCACCCGGCGGCCGGCCGGCGACTGCATGCTGCTGTTCAGCAGGGCCAGCACGCCGCTGCCGATGTTGGCGCCGATCACCAGGCCGATGGCCACCGGCAGGCCGATCATGCCGCTGCCGGCCAGGGTCGCGGTGAGCAGCACGGCGGCCAGGCTGGAGTAGGTGATCAGGGCGAACAGCGCGCCGACCAGGGCGTCCAGCAGCAGGTCGCCGGTCAGCGAGGCGAACAGCGCCTCGATGCTGTGCGACTCGGCGATCGGGCGCGCCGCCTGGACGATCAGTTGCAGCGCCAGGATCAGCAGGCCGAGGCCGATGGCGACCCGCCCCACCTGGCCCACGCGGCTCTGCTTGCGCGACAGGAACAGCACCACGCCGACGAAGATCAGCAGCGGCGACAGCCAGGACAGGTCCAGGGTCAGCACCCGCGCCATCAGCGCGGTGCCGACGTCGGCGCCGAGCATGATCGCCAGGGCCGGCGCCAGCGCCATCAGGTCCTGGGCGACGAAGGAGGTGACCAGCAGGGCGGTGGCGTTGCTGCTCTGCACCAGGGCGGTGACGCCGATGCCGGCGGCGAAGGCCTGCGGCCGCCGCGCCACGCTGTGGCTGAGCACGCGGCGCAGCTGCGAGCCGTACACCCGCAGGATGCCGGTGCGCACGATGTGGGTCCCCCAGACCAGCAGGGCGATGGCCGAGAGCAGGTTGAGCAGGGTGAGCATGGCGCAGTCTCCCGGATGTCCTGGGGCTCGCTCTTCTTCGCTCGGCTGCGGCGGCCGAGTCACCGGCGTGGCCGCTCGCCGCGGCCACTCACCCAATAGTAGATCGGCGCTGGCGCCAGGCGTTCAGCCCGGCTGCCGGTCGCGGCGGAACTGCTCGACCAGCACCTGCAGGCGCTCGGCCAGCGCGGCCACGTGGTCGGCGCTGCTGCGGCTGCGCCCGCTGGCGCTGACGTTGCTGTGGCCGGCCTCGCGGATGCCCTCCAGGTTGCGCTGGATGTCCTCGCCCACCGCGCTCTGCTGCTCCACCGCGGTGGCGATCTGCAGGCTCATGTCGCTGATCGCCTCCACCTGGCGGTTGATCCCGGCCAGCACCTCGGCCGCCTGCAGGGCGTGGTCGACGCTGCCCTGGGCTTGCTCCTGGCTGCGCTGCATGGCGTCCACCGCCGCCGTTGTACCCAGCTGCAGGCGCTCGATGAGGGTCTGGATCTGCGCGGTGGACTGCTGGGTGCGATTGGCCAGGCTGCGCACCTCGTCGGCGACCACGGCGAAGCCGCGCCCGGCCTCGCCTGCCCGTGCGGCCTCGATGGCGGCGTTGAGCGCCAGCAGGTTGGTCTGCTCGGCGATGCTGCGGATCACCTCGATCACCTGGTCGATCTCCAGGCTGTGTGCGCGCAGTTGCTGGATCACCCGGTTGCCCTGGCTGACCTCGCTGGCCAGCTCGGCGATCTGCCGGCGCGTCTGTTCCACCTGGCGCAGGCCGCTGTCGGTGGCCTGGTTGGCCTCGGCGGCGGCGCTGGCGCTGAGCTGGGCATTGCGCGCCACCTCCTGCACGCTGGCCGCCAGCTGGACGACCGCGCCGGCCACCTGTTCGGTCTCGCGTTGCTGCAGTTCGCTGGCGCCGCGGCTGCAGTCCATGGCGGCGGCCAGTTCGCCCGCGTTGTCGTGCAGCTGGCGGGCCGAGTCGGCGATGCGTCCGACCATCGCGCCGGCCTCGGCCTCCAGGCTGCGCAGGGCGAAGGCGATCTGGCCGAAGCCGTCGTTGCGCCCGCAGTACACCAGCTGCCCCAGGGGGTTGTCGGCAATGCGCCGGGCCTCGCGGGTCAGCGCCGCCAGTGGGCGCAGCTGCCCGTGCACCAGGCCGGCCAGCGCGCCGCCGAGCAGGCCGCCGCCGAGCAGCGCCGGCAGCAGCGGCAGGGCGCCGCCCAGGCCCAGCGCCAGGCCGGCCAGCAGGGGCGCGCCGCCCACCGCCAGGGCCAGGCGCACCACCAGCGACAGGCGGTGCGGGCGCAGCGCGCGGGGCACCCGGCCGGCGGCGAGCGCGGCGTACAGCGCTTCGGCCCGCGCCACCTGCTCGGGCGCGGCGCGGCTGCGCACGGACTGGTACTCCACCACCTTGCCGTTGCGCACCACCGGGTTGGCGAAGGCGCTGACCCAGTAGTGGTCGCCGTTCTTGCAGCGGTTCTTCACCACGCCCATCCACGAGCGGCCGTCCTTGAGGGTCTTCCAGAGGTCGGCGAAGGCGGCCGGCGGCATATCCGGGTGGCGCACCTGGTTGTGGCTGCGGCCGAGCAGCTCGGCTTCGCTGTAGCCGCTGATGGCGACGAAGTCCGGGTTGACGTAGGTGACCACGCCCTTGAGGTCGGTGGTAGAGAGGATGTTGGCGCGAGGATCGACCGCTACTTCTTGTTGTGTGACCGGCAGGTTGATTTTCATCGTTGTACTTCCCGGCGATGAGGAACGGTGACTGGGCTGGATTCCGGCTGCAGGCACCAGAACCCCTCGAAACGGTCTTCGTCCCTGAACAGGCGCGCCAGCTCGGCGGCGGGGCGCGGCCGGCTGAACCAGTAGCCCTGGGCCAGGTGGCAGTCTTCCTGGCGCAGCAGGTCGAGCTGTTCCGCCCGCTCCACACCTTCGGCGACCACCTCCAGGGCCAGGCTGCGGCCCAGGCCGATGATGGCGCGGCTGATCGCCCGCGACTCGGCGTCGGTGCCGCCGATGAAGCTCTTGTCGACCTTGAGGATGTGCAGCGGGAAGCGCTTGAGGTAGCCCAGCGAGGAATAGCCGGTGCCGAAGTCGTCCAGCGCCAGGCGCACGCCGAGGCCGCCCAGTTCGCGTAGCGCGATCAGGGTGGCGGTGCAGTCGCGCATCAGCTGGCTCTCGGTGATCTCCAGGATCAGGCTGGACGGCGCCAGACCGGTGTCGATGAGGATGTCGGTGAGGCGCGCGACGAAGTCGTCCTGCTGCAGCTGGCGGCTGGACAGGTTCACCGAGCAGCGCAGCTGCTCCTGGCCGGCCAGCTGCCAGGCGCGCACCTGGCGGCAGGCCTCGCGCAGCACCCAGTCGCCGACCCGCAGGATCTGCCCGGATTCCTCCAGCGAGGGGATGAACTCCTGCGGCGGGATCAGCTGCCCGCCGTGGCGCCAGCGCAGCAGGGCCTCGACCCCGATCAGCCGCGGCATGCCCTGGTCGATGCGGCAGATCGGCTGGTAGTGGAGGATGAATTCGTCGTGCTCCAGGGCCTGGCCCAGCGCGCTCTCCAGCTCCAGCTGGCGCCGGGCGGCGGCCTGCAGCTCCTGGCTGTAGCGGGCGAACTGCGCCTTGCCGGCCTGCTTGGCCCGGTACAGCGCCAGGTCCGCGGCCTGCAGCGCCTCGGCGGCGTCCGCGCTGGCGCGCAGCGGGGCGACGCCGATGCTGGCGCTGACCACCAGGGTCTGCTCGGCCAGGTGCATCGGGTGGAGCAGGCCGTCGAGCATGCGCTGGGCCACCTGCTCGGCGTCGTCGAGGCAGGCCAGGTCGGTGAGCAGCACGACGAACTCGTCGCCGCCGAAGCGCGCCAGGTGGTCGCCGGGCCGCAGGCACAGGGACAGGCGCCGGCCGACCTCGACCAGCACCTGGTCGCCGACGTGGTGGCCGAGGCTGTCGTTGATCAGCTTGAAGCGGTCGAGGTCGACGAACAGCAGCGCGGCGTCGCGGGCGCCGGGCTTGCGCAGCTGCTGTAGGGCCTGGCGCAGCAGTTCGTCCAGGCGCAGGCGGTTGGCCAGGCCGGTCAGCGGGTCGTGGCGGGCGGCGTGGCGCAGCTGTTCCTCCACGGCCTTGCGCGAGCTGATGTCGGTCTGCGAGCCGGCCATGCGCCGCTGGCCGTCCTGGTCGTGCTCCACCACGCCGCGGGCCAGCACCCACAGGTAGTCGCCGCGCCGGCGGCGGATGCGGTACTCGTGGTGGAGCAGCGGCGTGCGCGCGCCGAGGTGGGCGTCGATGGCCTGGCGCAGGCCGGGCAGGTCGTCCGGGTGGACCCGCGAGAACCACGCGGCGCAGCCCTCGCCGAGGGCGTCGCGGCTGAGGTCGAGCATCTCCGCCCAGCGCTCGGAGACGTACAGGCGGTCGTGTTCCAGGTGCCAGTCCCAGAGGCCGTCGTTGGCCCCGCGCAGGGCGCGGGCGAAGCGGGCCTCGCTGTCTTCCAGGGCGCGCCGCTGGGCGGCGCCGTAGGTGTCGATGGCCAGGGTGATGTCGAAGAACACGGCCTTGAGCAGGCTGGCCGCCGTCGCGACGTTGGGGTGGCCGGCGAACAGCGCGTCGCT
>NZ_BPFX01000028.1 GCF_019655855.1 Pseudomonas paralcaligenes
TCCCCGCCTTCGCGGGGACGACGGTGTGAGGGCGTGCAGTGGGTGCGGGGTTCAGAGGGATGGGGCGAGCTGCCGGCGGCGCCATGACTGTGCCCGGCGCTGCAGTTCAGCCAGGCTGTCCAGGCCCTGGCGGCGCGCCTTGCTGAACAGGATCAGCGCCAGTTCGGCGGTGGCCAGGGCGTCGGCGCTGGCGTGGTGGCGTTCGCTGGCCTGCAGGCGGAAGTGGCCCAGCCACTCGTCCAGGCCGCGGTAGGCCGGCGCCTCGGGGCACAGCAGCGGCGCCAGCACGGCGGCGTCGAGGAAGGGGTGGCTCAGGCGGTAGCCGAGGGTCTCGCGCAGGGCGCGCTCCAGCATGTGCTGGTCGAACGGCGCGTGGAAGGCCAGCAGCGGGCTGTCGCCGACGAAGGTCATGAAGTCCAGCAGCGCCTCGTCCGGTTCGCGGCCGGCGGCCACCGCGCTGGGCGCGATGCCGTGGATCAGGGTGCTGGGGCCGGCCCGGTGGCCGGGCTGGCGCAGGGTGCATTCGAATTGCTGGGACAGGTCGATGGCGCCGTCCTCGATCACCACCGCGCCGATTGCCAGCAGGTGGTCGCGCTGCAGGTTGAGGCCGCTGGTCTCCAGGTCCACCACCACCAGGCGCTGGCTGGCCAGCGGGCGATCGTCCAGCGGCGCCGGGGCCGGCAGGTGCAGGCTGCGCGGGTCGAGGGCCGGGCGACCGGGACGGAGGCGGGCGAGCAGCTTCTTCATGGCTGCCCCAGGGTGCGCCGTGCGCACCGGCGCAAGGCGCTGGCCGGCGGGAGCGCACGGCGCGCCCTGCTAGAACGGGTCCACGGCGCGCGTGGGAGCATGGTCACCCTCATAGCTGGTAGCGCAGCGCGAGGCTGGCCTGCAGGCGCTGGGCCTGGCGGAAGGACTCGCGCAGGATGCGCCGGTCCAGGTGGTTGAGGCTGTCCGGGTCGAGGCGGTTGGAGAAGGCCAGGCCCTGGGCGGCCTGCTGCTGGTGCAGTTGCAGGCGCATCTGCTGGATCAGGTGGTAGGCCTCCTCGTAGGCCGCGCCGTCCTGGGCGTCGATCACCCGCAGGCGCACCAGCTCGGCGAAGCGGCGCAGGGTGCTGCTCTCGCCGATGCCGTGGGCCAGGGCCAGCAGGCGGGCGCCGTCGACGAAGGGGGTGAGGCCTTCTTCCTTGAGGTCGAGGGTGTCCTTCTCGGCGCCCTTGCGGGCCACCACGAAGTCGCGGAAGCGCCCCAGCGGCGGGCGGTGGCGCAGGGCGTTGGCCGCCAGCAGGCGCTGGAACAGGCTGTTGTCGGCGACCTCGGCGAGCAGTTGCTGGCGCAGCTGCTCGCAGCCTGCCTCGGCGCCCCAGATCACCCGCAGGTCGAAGTAGATGCTCGACCCCAGCAGGCTCTCTGGCGTGGCCTCGCGGATGAAGGTGGAGAAGCGCCGCGTCCATTCCTGGCGCGACAGGCACAGCGCCGGGTTGCCGGCCATGATGTTGCCGCGGCACAGGGCGAAGCCGCAGTCGGCGAGCAACTGGTTGATGCGTCGTGCGCGGGGCAGCAGGAGCTGGCGGATGCGCTCGGCGTCGGCGGCGTCCGCCGCCTCGAACAGGATGCCGTTGTCCTGGTCGGTGTGCAGGGTCTGTTCGCGGCGCCCCTCGCTGCCGAAGCACAGCCAGCTGAACGGCACGCCGGGGTCGCCCATTTCCTCCAGCACCAGTTCGATCACCCGGCATACGGTGTGGTCGTTGAGCAGGGTGACCAGCTGGGTGATCTGGGTCGAGCTGGCGCCGTGGGCCAGCATGCGCTCGACCAGCTGGCGGATGTCGCCGCGCAGCGCCACCAGGGTCTCGATGCGCCCGGCGTGGCGGATGGTGCGGGCCAGGTGGACCAGGTCGACCCGCTGCAGGGAGAACAGGTCGCGCTCGGAGACCACGCCGACCAGGCGCTCGTCCTCCACCAGGCAAACGTGGGCGATGTGCCGCTCGGTCATCGCCAGGGCGGCGTCGAATGCGCTGGCGTTGGGTGACAGGTGGAACGGGCGCTGGGTCATCAGCGCGCGGATCGGCTGCTCCAGCGACTCGCCGTCGGCCACCACCCGGCGCAGGTCGCGCAGGGTGAAGATGCCGTGGGGGCGGTCGCCCTGGTCGACGATGACGATGCTGCCGACGTGCTGTTCGTGCATGCGCCGCACCGCCTCGCGCAACGGTGTCTCGGCGGCGCAGGCCACCGGCTGCTGCGGCGCCAGCTCGCGCAGCGGGGTGTCCAGCGAGTATTGCGCGCCGAGGTTCTCGGCGGCGCGCAGCTGCACCTGCTGGTTGACCTGGTCGAGCAGGCTGCTGACCCCGTGCAGGGCGAAGTCGCGGAACGGCGCCGACTGGGCGAACAGGCGGACGAAGGCGTCCTTGCCCAGCAGCAGGCAGAAGGTGTCCTCGCCGGCCAGGTGCTCGGTGCGGGTGGCGCGCTCGCCGAGCAGCGCGGCCAGGGGGAAGCATTCGCCGCTGGCGATCTCGAAGGTGGTCTCGCTGCCGCGCCGGGCCGAGTGCGGGCGTTCGCCCACCACCTGGCCCTGCTTGACGATGTAGAAGTGCTGCACCGGCCCGTCGTCGGGCTTGATGATGCTCTCGCCGGCGGCATAGAAGCGCAGCTGGCAATGCTCCACCAGGTAGGCCAGCTGGGCGCTGTCCATCTGGTTGAACGGCGGGTACTTGCGCAGGAACTCGCTGGTGCCGTGGATGTTCTGCAGTACGGCCGTCTTGCCGGCGGAGGTGGAGGACATGCGACGCTCCGATGGTCGAGTCGAGCCATCGTCGCGCCTGCGCCGCGGGGCGCCTATTGGACCTAGGTCGCAGGCGCCGGGCGCGGCAGGCTCAGCAGCGCGCCCAGGGCCAGGCCGGCGGCGGCCGCCAGCAGGGCCGGGGCGAAGTGCTGGTAGCGGCTGTGCAGGGCATCGGCGAGCAGCGGGCCGGCGATCTGCCCGACGCCGTAGCTGGTGGTCATCCAGGCCGCGAGCTGGGGCCGGCGCTGCGACTCGCCGCGGGCCGCCGCCATGGCGATGGTCACCGTGCCCATGAAGGTGCCGCCGACCAGCAGCGCGCTGAGCAGGCAGGCCGGTACGCCGGGATCGAATGCCGGCAGGGCCACGCCGACGGCCTGCAGCCCCAGGTTGAACGCCAGCGCCGCGCGCGTGCCCAGGCGCTCGCGCAGGTAGTGCCAGAGGAAGCACGAGGGCGCCGCGCCGAGGCCGAAGGCGGCCCAGAGCTGCAGCGGGTCGACGCTGCCCAGACCGTCGCGCAGCAGCAGCGGCAGATAGGTCGCGGTGACGATGTAGCCGAAGCCGGCCAGGCCGTAGAGCGCCACCAGGCGGCCGGCGGGCAGCGCGCGTTGCACTGGCGCCGTCTCGGCGGCGGAGCCGGTCGGTCGCTTCAGCGCCCCGAGCGCGGGCAGGCTGAGCAGCGCGGCGACCAGGGCCAGCGCCAGCCATAGCGCGGGGCTGTGCCAGCCGATCGCGCGGCCGACGACGATCAGCTCGGCGGACAGCAGGATGCCCAGCCCGACGCCGGCGTAGAGCACCGGCGCTGCTTGCGGGTGGTGGTCGGCGCGCAGCAGCCAGAGCGAGGCGCCGACCAGGGCCAGGGCGCTGGCGACGCCGGCCAGGAAGCGTAGCGGCAGGATGCTGGCGACGCCCGGCGCGATGGCCATCGCCAGCAGGCAGGCCAGGCTGGCGAACAGCCCGGCGCGGCACAGGGTGGCCGGCCGCCACGGGTGGCGCCAGGCCAGCAGCAGGGCGCCGAGCAGGTAGCCGGCGTAGTTCGCCGAGGCGGCCAGCGAGCCGCCGCGCAGGTCGAGCACGCCGTCGGCGATCATCTGCGGGTAGAGCCCGGTGAAGGCGAAGCGGCCGAAGCCCATGCCCACCGCCAGGATCAGGGCGCCGGCCAGCGCGTCGCTCAGCGCCCGGCGTTTCAAGCGGGGTTCCGCAGCGCTTCGTGCAGCCGTTCGAAGGCCGCGCTGGCGTAGCCGTGGCGGCGGATCAGCAGGGTATCCAGTTGCAGCAGCGGCACGCTGCGCACGGCCGGGGCCTGGCGCGGCAGTTCGAGCAGCGAGCGCGGCACCACGCCGACGCAGGTGCCGGCCGCCACGCAGGCGAGGATGGCGTGGTAGGAGCCGACTTCCTGTACCCGCACCGGCGGGCCGCCGGCGCCCAGCCAGCTCAGGGCGATGTGACGGTAGCTGCAGCCCTGGGCGAAGCCCGCCAGGGTGCGCACCCGCACCTGTTCGGGGTGGTCGACCGGAGGATGGTCGGCGGGCAGCACCAGCTGCAGCTCCTCGCGGAACACCGGTTGCGCGTCCACCTCGGCCGGCAGCGCCTCCGCCTGCCAGCGCCCCTGCTGCCAGCTGTGCGGCTGGGCGATCAGCGCGCAGTCCAGGCGCCGCGCCAGCACGGCGTCGAGCAGCGCCAGGCTGGGGCCGGTGCCGACTTCCAGCGTCACCTGCGGGTGCTCGCGGTGGAAGCGCACCAGTGGCTGTGGCAGGCGCACGGCGGCGGTGCTCTCCATGCTCCCCAGGCGCAGGCTGCCTTCCGGCCGCTGCGGGTGCATGGCCTGGCGCGCCTCGTCGGCCAGGGCCAGCAGTTGCTCGGCGTAGGCGAGGAAGGTGGTGCCCCGCTCGGTCAGGACCATGCGCTTGCCTTCGCGCAGGAACAGGGCGGTGCCCAGTTCCTCCTCCAGTTGCTGGATGCGCGTGGTGACGTTGGACTGGGCGCGCTGCAGGTGCTGGGCGGCGCGGGTCACGCTCTGCTCCAGGGCCACGGCGCGGAAGATGGCGAGGGTGGCGAGATCCATGGATTTAAATCTCAAATAAAGAATTAATTTGTGCTAATAATCTTTATTAGAGATCGATCAGTCAATCCCGGAGGTTTCCATGTCGTCCCTGAGCACGCTGCTGGGCATCCAGCATCCCATCATCCAGGCGCCCATGGTCGGCGTGTCCACGCCTCAGCTGGCGGCGGCGGTTTCCGAGGCGGGCGGCCTGGGTTCGCTGGGGCTGGGCGCCAGCAGCCCGGCCCAGGCGCGCGAGGTGATCGAGCAGACCCGGGCGCTGACGGCGAAGCCGTTCAACCTCAACCTGTTCTGCCATGCCCCGGCGAGCGCCGACGCGGCGCGCGAGCGGGCCTGGCTGGAGCGCCTGCGCCCGCTGTTCGCCGAGTTCGACGCCGAGCCGCCGGCCGCCCTGCGCGAGATCTACCCGAGCTTCCTGGCCGACCCGAACATGCTGGAGGTGCTGCTGGAGCAGCGCCCGGCGGTGGTCAGCTTCCACTTCGGCCTGCCATCGCGGGACTGGATCGAGCGGCTGCATCGGGTCGGCATCGTGCTGCTGGCCTGCGTGACCACACCCGAGGAGGCGGACCAGGCCGAGGCGGCCGGGGTGGATGCGCTGGTGGCCCAGGGCGTCGAGGCCGGCGGCCATCGCGGGGTGTTCGCCCCGGAGCGCGGCGACGCCGCCATCGGTACCCTCGCTCTGGTGCGCCTGCTGGTGAAGCGCTGCCGCCTGCCGGTCATCGCCGCCGGCGGCATCATGGACGGCGCCGGCATCCGCGCGGCCATGGCCCTGGGCGCCGCCGGCGTGCAGCTGGGCACGGCCTTCGTGCTGTGCCCGGAGTCCTCGGCCAACGCCGCCTACCGTGCGGCGCTGAAGGGCGAGAAGGCCGGGCGCACCGAGATCACCTCGAACCTCTCCGGCCGTCCGGCGCGGGGCCTGCCCAACCGCCTGTACGGCGACCTGGGCGCGGCCCTGCCGGACTACCCGATCTGCTACGACGCGGCCAAGGCCCTGCATGCGGCGGCCAGCGCCCGGGGCAGCCACGATTTCGCCGCCCAGTGGGCCGGGCAGGGCGCGCCCCTGGCCCGGGAGCTGCCGGCGGCCGAGCTGGTGACGGTGCTGGTGAGGGAAATGGCGGAGGCGTCGCGGCCTTCGCTGTAGCGCCCGTGGCGGCCGGGCGTCTTCGCCCGGTATTGGGCGTACGCCGAAGGGCCTGATCTTGTAAGAGCCAGTTCACGATCTCGCGAGAGCATCAGAAGGGCGCAGTTGCAGGAGCGGCTTTAGCCGCGAACCGAGGTGGCACGGTAAAAAGCTTCGCGGCTGAAGCCGCTCCTACAGTGTGTGTTCGCGGTACATGGCAGATCGTGAACAGGTTTCACGGAGGCGCGCGGGGCGGGCTGTGGCCCATCCCGCGCTTCGGGCGCCGGGATCAGCGCTGGGCTTTGCCGGCCATCCGCAGGATGTCGTCCAGCACGTTGCCGTCGCCGTTCAGGTCCAGCATCGAGGCCAGCCCGCCCAACCCGCTCTGCTGGCCCTGGCCGTTGCCGCCGCCAAGCATCCCGCCCAGCAGGTCGCCGAGGCCACCCGACGACTCGGACGACTCGGACGACTGCCCTGCGCTCGCCTTGCCCTGCTGGCTCAGGTAGCTGGTGACCAGCATGGCCAGGATCGGCAGCATCTTCTTCAGCAGGGAGGCGTCCAGGCCGGAGCGGTTGGCGGCGTCCTCGGCCACCGTGCGGCTGACGTCCTTGGAGCCGAAGATTTCCCCGAGGATGTCATTGCCGCCCCCGCCGTTACCGAGCGCTTGCCCAAGCACCTGGCCGAGCAGGCCACCGCCGCCGCCCAGCTGGCCGAGCAGCCCGCCGAGGCCTTCGAGGCCGGAGGCCTGCGACTGCGCCTGTTTCTTCATGCCGCCGAGTATCGCCGGGAGCAGCGCGGCGGCTCCCTGCATGGCTTCGCTCTCGCTCACGCCGAGTGCCTGTGCCATGGGTTGGACGCCACCCATCTGGGCGAGGATGTCTGTGGTCTGCATGGTTCGAAACTCCTTCTATCGTGGTGTGCCGGTCAGTGGCCCGGTTCGGCGGGGAGGTTGCCGCCGTTCCCGGCGATACGCGCCGGCACCTGCTTGTACCCGTTCCGAACGATATCGCGTTTTCGCCGCCCGGGAATGGGGTATCTGGTGTGGCGTCGGAGGCTTGCGGGACCGCGTCACATGAAAAAAGGCCGGAGGGGTTACCCCGCCGGCCTTCTTCGTTGCGCTGCCCCGGGATCAGGGCAGGGTGAACAGCACCTTGACCTGGTCGGTCACGGCGGCCTTGTCCACGTAGCCGATGGCGTCGGCCTCGGCGGCGACCTTGGCCACCACCTCGGCGTCGCCGCCCACGCTCGGCAGCGGCTGGCCCTTGCCGGTGAACACCAGGCCGGACCAGTAGGACTTCAGCTGGGCCTCGTTCTTGCTGGTGACCGCGGCGTAGAACTTCTCCTTGGTCGGGTTCCAGTCCTTCTGGTCGACGCCCTTCAGCGACTTGTTCTTGCCCAGGAAGATGTTGGCCACGTCGGACTGCGACGGGCTGGCCGAGGCGCCGGCGTTGACGATCACGGCGACCTCGGCCTGGGCCATACCGGTCTGGGCCAGGGCCGCGGCGCCGAGGCTGGCGGCGGCGAGGAGAACGCGAATGGATTGCTTCATATGCACGCTCCTCAGAACACGAAGTCGACGCCGGCGCTGATGATGTCGCCGTCGTAGTTGCGGGCCGGAACGCCCAGCGCGCCGCCGCTGATGTCGTTGACGGTGTTGTCGTACAGCTCCTGGGCGTTGCGCACGAACACGCCGTCGTAGCCGCCGGTGGTGTTGACGCGCTTGTACTCGCCCTTGACGACCACGGTCGGCAGGACGTTGTAGTTCAGGCCGAGGGTCCAGGAGTTCTGCCGGCCGTCGTCCTCGTCCAGCTGGGCGTAGGTGACGTGGGTCAGGAAGTCGCCGAAGCGGCGGCCGCCCATCAGGTAGAACGCCTCGGTGCTGTCGCCGGCGTTGTTCTCGATCACCAGGCGGGTCCACTCGTTGGCGGTCAGCCAGGTGCCGTTGTCGTACTGGTAGCCGACGGAGGTGAACTTGCCCTTGTCGTCGTCCAGGGACAGCAGGGTGGCCGAGCCCGGGTTGCCGAGCACGTCGACGAAGCTGCCGGAAATCTCGGTCTTGATGTCGGCCTCGGCGTAGCCGATGCGCACGGTGCCGAAGTCGTTGGTGGCCAGGCTCACGCTGGCGCCGAAGACCTTGGAGTAGTCGATGTCGAACTCGTCGTCGTAGGCGTAGTAGTCGCGGTTCTTGGCGACGCCGCCGGCCAGCTGGAAGGAGGCGGTGGCAAAGGACAGCGGCAGGTTGTAGACCAGGTCGGCGCCTTCGTAGTTGGACAGCTGGACCTGGCTGTAGACCTCGTCCGGCAGGCGCAGCCAGGGGTAGCTGAAGCCCACGTCGATGCTCTCGGAGTACATGTACACCGGGGTGCGCAGGCGGCCGAAGCGGAGCATCAGGTTGTCGGTGCTCTGCCACGACAGGTAGGCCCACTCCAGATTGCCTTTCCACTCGTCGCCGTAGGCCTTGGCGGTGGTCTGCAGGGTCAGGCCGACGGTGTCGGTGATGCCGTAGCTGAGCTGGGCACCGAACTTGCTCAGCTGGTCGCCGCGCCAGGAATCCTTGGTCTGGCCGGAAACGCCGTAGCCGCGGCCGTCGTCCTCGCCACCCAGGTGGGTGACGCCGAGGGTGCCGAAGGCGTTGATCAGGGCCTCGCCTTGTTCCAGCGCGAATGTCGGGGTGCTGGCCAGGCAGACGGCCAGGCCAAGTACACGGGCAGTAGTCATGCAGTGATGCTCCGGTGGAGGGTTATACACGGAATTGGGCCGTCGCCGCGCGCAGGTGGTCTCCGGTGCTGACCAGCTGCTCGCCGAGGCGTGCGGTGGCGTCGGCGCCATGGGCGGTTGCTTGTGCGTCCTGCTGCAACACTTGGGTGTCTTGCTGAATCGAACTGGACAGGCCGATCTGCTCCTGGGTGAGCTGGGCGATGCCGGCGTTCAGTTCGTCGATCTGGCCCACCGCCGTGGCGATGGTCTCGAGCATGTGGGTGGCTTCCACCGAGCGTTCGATGCTGGCCTGGGCCTTGTCGCCGTTGGCGGTCATCACGTCGAGCACGCCGTTGGCGCTGTTCTGCAGGCGCTGGATGATCTGCTGGATCTCGGCGGTGGAGGCGGCGGTCTTCTGCGCCAGGTTGCGCACCTCGTCGGCGACCACGGCGAAGCCGCGGCCCTGTTCGCCGGCGCGGGCCGCCTCGATGGCGGCGTTGAGGGCGAGCAGGTTGGTCTGTTCGGCGATGCTGCGGATCACGGTGAGCACCGAGCCGACCTGCTGGGTCTCTTCCTCCAGCTGCTGCATGGCCTGGACGGCGCCGAGCACGCTGCTGCCGAGGTCGCTGATGCTGCCGGACAGCGCGCCGATGCTGGTGCGCGCGGCCACCGCCTGGCGCGAGGCGTCGCCGGCGCCCTGGGAGGCCTGCTGGGAGCGCTGGGCCACTTCCTGGATGCTGCTGGTCATGGTCTGGATGTCGCGGCCGATGGAGTCGGTGTGGCCTTGCTGCGACTTGGCGTTCTCTTCCGCTTCCTGGGTCAGCCGGTACAGCTCCTTGGACATCTGCCCCAGCGGGCTGGCGGCGTCGATGATCTGGCGGATGGTGTTCTGCAGCTTGTCGAGGAAGCCGTTGAACAGCTGGATCATTTCGCCGATTTCGTCGCGCGAGTCGACGTTGACCCGGCGGGTCAGATCGCCGTCGCCCTTGGCGATGGCCTGCAGCGATTCGATCACGCCATGCACGTTGCCCATGATGCCGCGGATGATCAGCCAGGCGCCGAGGCCGACCAGGGCCACCAGCAGCGCGGTGAGGATGAAGCCGACGCGGGTGGTGTCGGCGTTGTCGGTGCGGGCCTGGGCCAGGGTGTCCTGGAAGTCCTTATAGGTGTGGGCGCGGAACACCGAGCCGAGGTCCTGGGCGGTCTTCAGGTCGCTGGCCATGCGGTCCAGGCTCGGGCGCAGGTCGTCGAAGCCGGCGCTGCCCTTGATCAGTTGTTCGGAGGCGGACAGCGCATTGTCGGCGTAGCGGCCGATGGCGGCGCGCCACTGCTCCAGCTCGTTGGTGCGCTCGGCGTTGGCGCGGGTCAGCGGCTGCAGGGCCTGCTGCATGCTGGCGATCTCGCCGAGCACCTGGCGCGCCTCGCCCAGGGTCTCCAGCTCGCCGGCGGCCACCGCGCTGTTGAGCAGGCCGGGCAGGCGGGAGAACTGGAAGATCACCGCGTCTGCCTTCTCCAGCGACGGGAAGCTGTGGGTCTCCAGCGTGACCAGGCGTTTGTCGTTGGCCGAGAGCTGGATCGAGGTGTACCCGACGAACAGCAGCAGGCCGAGCAGGGCGACAGCTGGCAGCAGTGACAACTTCAGGGTCAGCGACAGATTCTTCAACATGGCAGATACCCAATTCGGGGGCGCAGAAGTGTACAGAAAGCCGATTAGTGGCTAAAGGCCATTTGTCGGTCATCCCGTGACCATAAGTGCGGTTATTGTGTTGTCGCTATGTCGGCCATCCCTCTTATTTCTATAGCTGCATATCGTAGGAATTGCCTGTTTTCTGTCGTTCTCCGATGGTGGCGATATGCCCCTCGGCTCGCCTAGACTCGGGGCATAACTATAAGAAGGAGCCACCGATGCGCGCTGCGATCTTGCTCGGCCTGATGCTGAGCGCGGCCACGCACGCCGCCGACCCGGTGACGGAGGTCATGGCCGCGCTGCAGCCCAGTTCCCTGGGCGCCGCCGAGCAGCGTGCCGAGCTGGCCTGGTTCGCCGAGGCCGGCGAACCGTTCCGTGGCGTACAGGTGCGGGTGATCGCCGAGCGCATTCCCACCCACTGGTACGAGGCCAACGTGCTGGCCCCGCTGTTCACCCGCCTGACCGGCATCCGCGTGATCCACGAGATCAGCGGCGAGGACGACGTGGTCAACAAGCTGCGCACCCAGCAGGAGACCGGCCTGCCGCTCTACGATGCCTATGTCAGCGACAGCGACCTGCTCGGCCAGCACTTCCGTGGCGGCCAGGTGCTGGTGCTGTCCGACTTCATGGCCGGCGAAGGCGCCTCGGTGACCTCGCCGACCCTGGCCCTCGACGACTTCATCGGGCTGCCCTTCGTCACCGCGCCGGACGGCAAGCTGTACCAGCTGCCGGACCAGCAGTTCGCCAACCTCTACTGGTACCGCCGCGACTGGTTCGAGCGCCCGGCGCTGCGCCAGGCGTTCCGCGAGCGCTATGGCTACGAGCTGGACGTGCCGCAGAACTGGTCGGCCTACGAGGACATCGCCGCGTTCTTCACCGAGCAGGTGGGCGAGATCGACGGCCAGCGGGTCTACGGCCACATGGACTATGGCGGCTTCGATCCGTCCATCGGCTGGCGCCTGTCCGACGCCTGGCTGGGCATGGCCGGGGTGGGCGACCCCGGCTTGCCCAACGGCTTGCCGGTGGACGACTGGGGCATCCGCGTCGAGGGTTGCCGCCCGGCCGGCGCCAGCGTCGCCCGGGGCGGCGCGCTGGACAGCCCGGCGGCGGTCTACGCCGTCCGCCAGTACGTCGACTGGCTGCGCCGCTACGCCCCGCCGGAGGCGCAGCGGATGAGCTTCAACCAGGCCGGCAGCGTCGCCGCCCAGGGCCACGTGGCGCAGCAGGTGTTCTGGTACACCGCCTTCACCGCCGACTACATCAGGCCGGGCAGCGCCGTGGTGGATGCCGAGGGCCGGCCGAAGTGGCGGGTCGCGCCGTCGCCGCGCGGCGCCTACTGGCGCGATGGGATGAAGTCCGGCTACCAGGATGTCGGCGCCTGGACCCTGCTCGAAGCGACGCCGCTGCGCCAGCGCCAAGCGGCCTGGCTGTACACCCAGTTCGTCACCTCGCGCAGCGTGTCGCTGCGCAAGACCCTGGTGGGGCTGACGCCGATCCGCCGCTCCGACATGGAATCGCCCGCCATGCAGGCCGAGGCGCCGCGTCTCGGCGGGCTGGTGGAGTTCTATCGCAGCCCGGCGGCGCGGCGCTGGACGCCCACCGGCGCCAACGTGCCGGACTACAGCGGCATGGCCAGCCTGTGGTGGCGGCAGCTGCATCCGGTGGTGGCGGGCCGGCTCGGCGCGGACCAGGCCCTGGGCAATCTGGCTCGGATTTTCGACCAGCATCTGCAGGCGCTCGGCCAAAGCCAGCGGCACCCCTGTGCGCCCCGGCTCAATGCGCCGCGCGCGGCGGACGAGTGGCTGGCGCGCCCCGGTGCGCCCTGGCCGAAGCTGGACGACGAGCGCCCGCCCGGGCGCACCCAGACGTACGAGGAGGCCCTGCGTGCGTGGGATTAGCCTGTTGTTGCTGAGCCTGCTCGGCTGGCCGCTGGCGGCGGCCGAACTGCAGCTGTACGCCTGGGAGCGCGCCCCGCTGGTGCAGCAGCGCCCGGACGGCGGGGCCGCCGGCCTGGTGCCGGAACTGGCCGACGAGCTGTTCCGGCGGGCCGGCATCGGCTACCGGCTGAGCTTCCTGCCGTTGCAGCGGGCCCTGCACCAGGTCCAGCAACAGCCACGCAGCTGCGTGCTGCTGGTGGAGCGCCAGCAGGAGCGTGAGCCGCATTTCGGCTGGGTCGGGCCCGTGCTGGTGTCGCGCCTGGGGCTGTACGCCAAGGCTGACGACGACCTGCAGCTGGCCAGCCTGGAGCAGGTGCGCGGCCTGCGCGTGCTCAGCCACCAGGGCTCCGGGGCCGGCGAATACCTGCAGAGCACCGGCGTCGCGGTGATCTACTCGAACAAGGAGTCGCTCAACCTGAGCATGCTGCAGCGCAGCCGCGCGCGGCTGTGGGCGACCAGTTCGGCGGTGGCCGACTCGCTGGCGGCCAGGCCGCCGCCGCGCGAGGTGCTGCCCTTCCTCACCCTGATGGAGGACATCGCCTGCCACCCGGAGATGGACCCCGCCGAGCTGCGACGCCTGCAGCGCGAGCTGTGGCAGATGTATCGCGAAGGCTGGGTGCAGGCCCTGTACCGCCGCCACGGCATGAGCCTGCGCTAGTGGCTCAGTCCGGCAGCGGGGTTGAGAGGCCGTCCAGGGTCTGTTCCAGCACCTCGCGGGCCTGTTCCAGGACTTGCCGCTTCCAGTCGTCGGCGTCCACGTAGAAGGCGTCGCGCAGCTGGCGGCTGATGCGCTCGCGCTGGGCCGCGCTGGCCTGCGGGTTGCGGTGCAGCCAGTGATCGGCGCGCAGCGCGTTGAGCACCTTCAGCCCTGGCAGTGTGCCGTACTCCAGGGTCAGGCCGTTGTATTCGGCCTGGCCGCATTCGCTCATCGCCGCATGATCCTGGGTGCCGTCGAGGACGGCGGAGGTGGAGCTGCCGTCCAGGCTGCTGGTCACCTGGTCGCCCCACCAGGCTTTGGCCCGGCGCATGGCCAGCGGCGTGTCGTGGCCCTTGTAGATGCGCTCGCCGAAGCCGCGCGGGCCGAGGCCGGTGTGCACGTCGATCCAGCCGATGCGCCGGCATTCGCGGCCGTGCCGGCGCAGCACACGGCGCAGGATGATGTTGCTCCAGGTCGGCGCGGTGCCGGTGAAGAACATGCCCCGGGGGTCGCTGTGCTGGCCGCGGGAGATGGCGCCCTGCAGCGCCATGCGTCCGCACAGGGCGTGGCCGATCAGGCCCAGGGTGGTCGCCAGGGTCGGCGGCTCGCGGCGGGGCAGCAGCAGGTGAGCGATGCGCTGGTAGCCGGGGTTGTCCGGCAGCGGCTGGGTGAAGTCGAGGAAGTTGCGGTTGAGGTCGACGTTGTCCTCGTTGACCCGGCGCAGCCAGGAGAAACCGTGGGGGTTGAGGGCGTGGATGAACAGCACGGCCAGGTCGTCGCGCCGGCAGCGTTCCATCCAGGCAGCATCGCGCAGGCGGTCGATCTGCACGGCCGAGCCGCAGAAGCCCTCCACGCCGTGGCAGCCGCTGCTCAGCACCAGCAGGTTGGCGGCGTCCGGCGCGCCCAGGCGGGCCACGTCCATCGCCAGCTGCTCGCGGTCGCGTCCCCGCAGGGGGTGGATGTGCGACTCGACGGCCAGGCCGTTGGCGGTGCAGGCGTCGAGGAATTTCTGCCGGGCTTCGGCGTAGCGCTGGGCGAAACAGGTCAGGTCCATGGCGTTTCCGTGTGGTGAAGGGCGCCCGCACGGTTTCGCGGGCACGGCCGGGCCCGCGGCGCGGGCTCGTGGCCTGCGCCGGACGTCGGCGGTAAGGATTGGGAGGGAGCGGCGGCCTCGTGGGCCGGCCGGCGTCAGGTGGCCGTCATGGGGCGATCACCACGCGGCCGAGGCTGCTGCGGCGCTCACCGAGCTGCACGGTGTCGATCTCGATGAGCGTGCCGAACTCGGCAGACAGGTCGCGCAGGCGTTCGAGGATGCGCCGCGCCTGCTGCCGGTTGTCGGCCGTGTCGAGGGCCAGGCGCGGGATGCCGCGCTCGGCGTCGCGGCCGGCGAAGCCCAGTTCGATCGGATGCAGCAGCAGTTCGCGCAGGGTGCCGTCGGCCTTGAAGCGGCATTCGGCGACCACGCTCTCGAACCAGATCGGCTCGCTGAAGATGCCGACCACGCGCTTCCATTCGAGGAACTCGGCGGGGGTCGACACGCGCGGGTCGGTGATGCCCCGGGGCCCGGCGATGGCTTCGGCGGCGGCCCACTCCGGCTCTTCCCACTCGTCGCGGGCGACCACCTGCTGGCTGTTGTCCATGAAGCAGAAGTTGCCCAGGGAGTACAGCAGCGGCTTGCCGCGGTAGATCTCGATGCCGCGCAGCTGGTGCGGGCCGTGGCCGCAGAGCATGTCGGCGCCTTCGTCGACCAGTTGGCGGGCCAGGGCTGGCAGGTAGTTCGGCACTTCGGTGGTGAAGTTGTCCGGCTCGTGGGTGTGCTGGGCGACGATGGCGAAGTCGCTGGTCTGCTTGGCCTGGCGCAGGTTGTGGACGATCCCGGCCCGGTCGCGCTTGTCGCATTCGTAGTGGATGCGCAGCGAGCCGGGGGCGGCGTTCGGGTCGATCCGGTAGTGCAGGGCCATGCCCAGGTGCAGGCTGTGTTCGCCGTACAGGGCCTTGAGCAGGTAGTGGTCCTGGAACGGTTCGTGGGCGTTGAGGCGCTTGAGCACGGCGAAGTCTTCGGCGCTCACCAGGCGATGCGCCGTGGTGCGCAGCGGGTTGAGCCCCGGGCGCGGCGGCACCACGCCGAGGCCGTCGTTGGCCGGCGCGTTGGCCTCGAAGGTGGTGGCGTAGGAGATCAGCGACACCCGCGCCCGGGCCGTGTCGAGGAAGGCCGGCGCGCGCGCCGCGGACAGGCTGGCACCGGTGCCGGCGTGGGCGATGCCGGCCTCGTCGAGCAGCCGGTCGGTCATGCGCAGGCCGGCCGTGCCCCAGTCCAGCGCGTGGTTGTTGGCGCGGGCCATCAGGTTGAAGCCGAGGGCGGCCAGGTCGGCCGGCGCGTCGGCATCGCTGATCAGCCAGGCGAAGCCGGACTGGGCCTCGGGGTGGCCGTCGTAGGTGCGCAGGTCGATGGCCGAGCCTTCGTAGTTGCCCACCACCACGTCGCCGCGGCGCAGGATGTCCAGCAGCTCGGGCGACTTGCGCGCCAGCTTGGAGCGGATGGCGTGGGTGATGATGATGTCGCCGACGGCGACCACGCAGAAGCCGTCTTCCACGTCGGCGTTGCGCCAGGTCGGCTGCAGTTCCAGGGATTCGGGGCGTTGCTGCGGGGCTTTGACTCGTTGGTGCATGGAGCGGATTCCTGATCAGGCCTGGCTGGCGGCCGGCGCGTTGACGGATTCGGGGATGGCGCGGGCGGCCAGGTCGGCGCGGCTGCGCTCCGGGTCGACCAGGCGCAGGGCGAGCAGGCCGCCGGCGAGCAGGGCCAGGCCGAACAGGCCGACGGCCAGTTCGAAGCCGCGCACCAGGTCGCCGCCCTGCCAGCCGATGGCCTGGCCGACCACGTGCGGGGCGAGCATGCCGGCGCTGGTCATCAGGCCGATGTGGATGGCCAGCATGCTGCCGCGCTGCCGGGGCGGGGCGATGTAGGCGACGATGGAGTTGGCGAAGGCCGGCAGCAGGTTCACCACCACGCCGCCGACCAGGTACAGCGCCAGGGTCAGGTGCAGGCCCTGGTCGAAGAATCCCATCAGGCTCATGGCCAGGCCGCCGACCAGGCAGGCCAGCGCCGGCGGCAGGGCCATGGCCAGGCGCACGCTGGCGCCGCGTTTCAGGGCGCGCTGCGACAGGCCGGAGACGCCCAGGTTGAGCAGGATCACGCCGAGGGTGGCGGCCATCACCACGTAGCCGGACTGCATCGGCGTCATGCCCAGGCCCTTCTGCAGGTAGGTCGGCACCCAGCTGTAGATCAGCGCGGTGGGCAGGTAGGAGCAGAAGCCGGCCAGGGTGATGAAGACGAAGGTGCGGTTGAGCAGCAGGTGGCGGTAGGGCGTGGTAGCGCCGCCGGTCTCGCCGGCCGCGTCGTCGTGCCGGCCCTCGCGGCCGACCGCCAGCCACAGCCCCAGCCAGAGCAGGCCGATGCCGGCCAGGATCAGGTAGCCGACGCGCCAGCCCAGGTGCTGGATCAGCAGCGGCAGGGACAGGGCGCCAGCGATGGCGCCGAGCATGATCGCCACCTGGATCAGCGCCGAGGGCAGCACCCGCTCGCGCGGCGCGTACCACTTGAAGCAGGCGTGCTGGGTCACCGCCGTGCCCGGGCCGCAGCCGGCGCCGAGCAGCATGCGGCTGGCGACCAGGGCGAAGAAGCTGGTGGACAGCGCGGTGAGCAGCTGCGCGGCCATCCACACCAGCGACATGCCGGAAAGAATCCAGCGGCTCGGCAGGCGGTTGGCGAGGAAGCCCACCAGCACGCCGGAGACGGAGTAGAGGAAGAAGAAGGCGCTGCCGATGAAGCCGAACTGCTCGGGGGTGAGCTGCAGCTCGTCGATGATCTGCGGGCCGGCGAAGGCGAAGATGGTCTTGTCCAGCACGCTGATGACCATCACCGCCATCAGCATGGCGACGATCAGGCCGCGTCGTTCTTGGGCGGGAAGCGGCATGGATCAGGCCTCGCGCGGGCGGGTCGTGGCCGGGCGCCGGCGGCGCTGGGCGAGGGGCTGCGGGGTCGGCTGCATCTGTCTTGGTCCTTGTGCTTCCCGGATGCCGTGCAGCATGCCGCAGCGGGCCGCCGCTGGATAATCACCTCTGCGCATGTGTATCGGCTTTGGTTATGCTGGCCCGCCGCCTGGTTTGGAGAACTGCGATGGCGCTCTACACCGCCGAAATCCTCTGGTCGCGCGGCGACCAGGACTTCCTCGACAACCGCTACAGCCGTGGCCACCTGTGGCGCTTCGACGGCGGCGTGGAAGTGCCGGCCTCGTCCTCGCCCCACGTGGTGCCGCTGCCCGGCTCGCGCGAGGACGCGGTGGACCCGGAGGAAGCCTTCGTCGCCGCGCTGTCCAGCTGCCACATGCTCTGGTTCCTGTCGCTGGCGGCCCGCGACGGCTGGCGGGTGGACGACTACCGCGACACGGCCGAGGGGCGGATGGGCCGGAACGCCGAGGGCCGCCTGGCGATGACCCGCGTCACCCTGCGCCCGGCGGTGACCTTCGCCGGCGCCGCGCCCGGCCGCGAGCAGCTCGACGCGCTGCACCACGCCGCGCACGAGGAGTGCTTCATCGCCAGCTCGGTGAAGACCGAGGTGCGCTGCGAGCCGCGCTACGTCCCCTGATCCCCCGTAGGGTGCGCCGTGCGCACCACCGCCGCATCAGGCCTGCGGCGCGTGCGGGCTCTTGTAGGCGTACACCAGTTCGTCGGAGAGGGCCTTGGCCTCGCGGGTCATCAGCTCCTGGTCGCGGCAGACCAGGGAGATGTTCATCGGCGGTATCTGCTCGGCCAGGTCGAGCACCTCCAGCGCCTGGCCGAGGGTCTGCACGCGCTCCAGCAGGCGCTGCGACCAGTAGCTGATGGCGTCGGTGTTGAGCGCCAGTTCGGAGAACAGCACCACCGAGGCGCACTCGATGATCCGCTCCGGCGGCTCGACCCGGTAGTGGTCGAACATCAGGCCGACCCGTGATTGTTCCAGTGAATCCTGCAGCAGCCATTCGTGCTCGCGCAGCTCCGCCAGCGAGCGGCGCGCGCCGCCCAGCGGATGGCCCTTGCGCACCGCCAGCACGGTGGGCTGGGCGTACAGCTCGGTCCAGTGGAAGCCGTAGCTGTTGCGGATCGCCGGCTGCGAGGTCAGCACCAGGTCGAGCTGGCCCTCGCGCAGGCCCTCCATCAGCTTGGACGGGCGCAGTTCGTGGATCTGCACCCGCACCTGGGGGTAGCGCTTGCGGTAGCGGTTGAGGCTGGCGACGAACTGGGCGCCGGGGGTGACCGGCGACACGCCGATGGCCACCTTGCCGTCCATGGTGCCCTTGAGGGTCTCGATCTCCTCGCGGGCGCGGCGCACTTCCTCGAGGATCAGGCGGGCGCGGCGCACCAGGCGCTCGCCGTACTCGGTGACAGTGATGCCGCGGTTGGAGCGGATCAGCAGCGGCACGCCGAGCTCGGCCTCCAGCTCCTTGATGCCCTTGGACAGGGCCGGCTGGGAGATGTGTAGCAGGCGCGAGGCCTCCTGGATGCTGCCACTCTCGCTGATCGCGAGCATGGCGCGGAGTTGGTGCAGCTTCATGGGCGACGCCAGGATAGCGGTGGGTGAAGCCCTGAATGTAAAGCAAAACGCGGACACCGGCAGTGCTCCGGGTCAAGGGGAAGAACGGCGGCCCGGAGGCCGCCGGCGTGGCGGGTGGCGCTCAACGGATGCCGGAAGCGCGCAGGGCACCGGGGGTGAATTGCTTGCGGCTGTAGCGGACGTCGAACTGGTAGGCGTTCTTCTCCTCGTTGTACAGCGCGTTCACCGCGTAGCGGCCGGACAGCACGTCGTAGTGGGTCTCGGCGTTGAACAGCGGAATCTGCTGGTCGTAGAAGAAGCTGGCGTGACCCTCGGAGACGCGCCACAGCTGGCCGCGCCCGTCGTAGGCGTCGGCCTCGGCGGCCTGCCAGCTGTCCTCGTCGATGAACAGGTCGCGGCGCGAGTAGACGTGGCGCTGGCCCGGCTTGAGGGTGGCGCTCAGGTGCCACACGCGGTGCAGCTCGTAGCGGGTGTGCGCGGGGTCGAGGTGGCCGGGCTTGATGAGGTCGGCGTACTTCAGGTCCGGCGAGGCCAGCTTGTAGCTGTTGTAGGGGATGTACATCTCCTTCTTGCCCACCAGCTGCCAGTCGAAGCGGTCCGGCGCGCCGTTGAACATGTCGAAGTCGTCCAGGGTGCGCATGCCCTCGGCGCCGGGGCTGTCGTAGGCGATCTGCGGGGCGCGGCGCACGCGGCGCTGGCCGGCGTTGTACTGCCAGGCCATGCGCGGTTCCTTGACCTGGTTGATGGTCTCGTGGACCAGCAGCACGCCGCCGGCCAGGCGCGCCGGGGAGAGGAACTCCTCGCGGTAGAAGTAGAGGATGTTGGTCATCTCCTGCGGCGCGTAGTCGCTGAGGCCGACCGGGTAGGCCAGTTGCTGCTTGATCAGGCTCGGGGTGAAGGCGCCGCTGGCCTGGGGCGAGGCCTGCACCACCATGCGCTGGAAGGCCAGGCCGCGGTAGCGGCCGATGTGGTTCCAGATCACCTCCAGGCCGTTCTGCGGGATGGCGAACGGCAGGCCGCCGCTGCGGTAGTTGTGCAGGCCGTTGCCGCCCTCGGCCAGCTGGGTGTCGGCGGCGTTCTGGCGGGTGGTGTCGAGGTAGCTCTGAGGCAGGCCGACCGAGCGCCGGGTCGGGTAGACCGGGATGCGGTAGGTCTGCGGGTAGCGCTTGAACAGGGCGAGCTGGCCGGGGGTCAGCTTGTCGCGGTACTGCTCGACGTTGGCGGCGGTGATGGTGAACAGCGGCTGGTCGGCGGCGAACGGGTCGGCGAGGAAGCCGTTGGCGTCGCGCCGGCCGGCGTCCCTGGCCAGGCCGCCGGTCCATTCCGGGATGCTGCCGTCGGCGTTGCCGGCGCGTTCGGCGCCGACCGGGGTCAGGTCCTGGTCCAGGCGGGCGATCTGCTCGGCCGGCACCGCGGCCAGCGCCTGGCCGGCGAGCAGGCCGAGGCCGAGCGCGCCGGCGCGCAGCAGTTGCGTGGGGATCGGGGAATACGTCATGTGCATAGACCTCAGAAGCTCATGCCGACGCTGAAGGCGAGGAAGTCGCGGTCGGTGTTGGTGTTGAAGTCGCCGCCGAAGTAGTTGGTGTAACTCAGGCTGGCGGTGTAGGTGGACAGGTAGTCGGCGTCCAGGCCGAGGCTCACCGACTTGTTGCCCTCGGTGAAGGTCGGCCCGAAGCCTTCCACGTCGTGGGCGAAGGCCAGGTTGGGCTTGAGGTTGACCCCGGCGATGGCGTCGTTGAACTCCAGTTGCGTGCGCAGGCGGTAGCCCCAGGAGTTGCGGGTGTAGAAGCCCTTGCCGGTGCACTGGTCCGGGTTGGTCGTGTTGAGCAGCGCGGTGCACAGGCCATTGCCGGTCATGCCCAGGGCGGCGGCGGAATCCGGCAGGCGGCCGTTGCCGAACACGCTGCTGCGGCCGAAGCGCAGGTCGGAGCCGTCGCTGGAGCCGAGGCGGCCGATGTGGCTGTAGCCCACCTCGCCGACCAGCACCAGGCGGTCGCCGCCGAGCACCTGATCGAAGGTGCGCACGGCGCTGACCTGGGCCTGGGTGAAGGGCATGCGCTTGTAGCCCTGCACCAGGCTGCCGGTCTCGGTGCCGGCCCAGCCGGTGTCGAAGATCGCCAGGCCGTCGATGCCCAGCGCGCCGACCAGGCCGCCGACGCTGGCGGCGGTGGACACGTCGGTGCCGTTGAGCGACAGCGGCATGTTCGGCCGGTGGCTGATCTCGCCGGACAGGGCGGTTCCGTCCGGCGTGGTGGTGGCGAAGCTGAGGCCGTACAGGCGGATGTCTTCCGGGTACTGCAGGTAGTAGCGCGCGCTGGCCGGGCCGGGGGCGCCGGTGACGGCGCTGAAGTCGGCGTTGCCCACCTGCCACATGCTTTCCGGGGTGCGGCTGTGGTAGTTCAGGGCGTAGAGGCCGAACTCGGTGTCGTTCAGCGCCGGCACCAGCCAGCGCAGGGCCACGCCGAACTGGCCGCCGTCGCGGGCCTCGCGGTCGTCCAGGCGCGGCACCCAGCCGTACACCGACGGGTCGCGGTCACGGTCGCTGCCGAAGGTGGTCATGCCGTACTCGCAGCCCTTGGCGGCGGTGTCGGTGCCGAAGAAGGTGCCGCAGTTGTCGAGCACGGTCTTCTCCCATTCCAGCTGGTAGAAGGCCTCGACGGACAGGTTCTCGGTCAGGCCCTGGGTGACATAGAGCATGTTCACCGGGATCAGGCCTTCCTTGATCTCCGAGCCGGGGCGGCGGAAGGCCGCCACGTCGGCCGGGTTGATCGCGTTGATGCTGTTGCCGATGAAGGTGCTCTCGCCCCAGCTCACCACCTGCTTGCCGGCGCGCACGCTGCCGGGCAGGTCGCCGATCAGGTAGTTGTGGTAGACGAAGGCGTCCAGCAGTTCGAAGCCGGACGCCTGAGCGGCGTTGTCGCGGCCGCCGTCGTCGATGTCGTAGAGCAGGCGGTGCTCGTCCTTCAGCTCGAAGTCGTACCAGTACTTGCCGCGCAGGAACACGCCGCTCTCGCCGTAGCGCAGCTGCAGGTCGTGGACGCCCTTGAAGATCTTCGAGAAGGTATCGCCCTTCTTGAAGTTCAGCCGCCCGTCGTCGCTGGTGCGGGTCGAGGCGCTGCCGCCGTTGGCCTTGCCGACGAATTTGGCGTCCGCGTCGTCCAGGGCCCAGCTGGCGCCGATGGACAGGGAGGAATCGATCTGCCCCTCGATGGGGCCGATGTTGAAGCTGGCGGCCTGTGCCGGCAGCGCGCTCGCCAGCGCCACGGCCAGTGCCAGGGTGTGGGGAGGCATGGTCCCCGCGCCTGTTGTTGTTCTTTTCATGCTGCTCTCCCGCTGTTCAAAGAAGGCCCGCGGCTCGGCCGCGCGGCGCATCGCTTCTTTGCAGCCTGCTGACAGGTGCCGGGGCATCCTAGGTAAGCCCCGCGCCGCTGACTTCTGAAAAATCCTCATGCCCATAGCCAAAGGTGAGGGTGGCGGCGCGGGCGGAGCGGCGTGAGGCGCGGCGGGGCCGGGAAAGCCCCGTGGTTGGCGGGCCGCACGACTTGGCCGCGGATAACCCGGGGTTATCCCGATAAGCAGTGTGTTGTGGCTGCCCCGTTCGCGGGCATGTGGGCATGCCCCGTCGGGCGCTGCGCGCAAGCCCCGGCGGCAACGCGTGGGTGACGCCGTGCCGTGGCGCCGCGCAGGTCTATTCCCCCGCCAGCGCCACCACCGGATCGAGCCTGGCCGCCTGTCGCGCGGGCATGAAGCCGGACAGGAACCCGGTCGCCAGCGCGCAGGCGAAGGCCAGCGCGGCCGCCCATGCCGACAGGCCGATCGGCACGCCGGCCAGGCCGAGCCCGCCCGCGGCGGCGGTGCCGAGCAGCAGTCCGGCCACGCCGCCGGCCAGCGACACCAGCACCGACTCGGTGATGAACTGGCCGAAGATGTCGCGCTGGCGCGCGCCCACGGCCAGGCGGATGCCGATCTCGCGGGTGCGCTCCTTCACTGCCATCAGCATCACGTTCATCACGCCGATGCCGCCGACCACCAGCGACACCGCCGCGATCAGCCCCAGCATCAGGGTCATGCTGCGCTGCGCCGCCATCTCGACGTTGAGCTGCGCGGCGGCGTTGCCGATGGTGAAGTCCTCGCGCCCGCCGTGGCGCGCCAGCAGCAGCGCGCGGATGGCCTGCTCCGTGGCGCCCACCGCCGCGGACGACGGCGCCTCGACCACCAGGTGCTGGGGATGCTCGTGGTGCATCACGCGGCTCATCGCCGTGTGGTAGGGCACGAAGACGTCGTCGTCCTTGCTGCCGCCGGCGCTGTCGGCGCCCTGCGCGGTCATCACGCCGATCACCTCGAACGGCGCATCGCCGATCAGTACCTGCCGGCCGATGGGGTCGGCCACGCCGGGCATCAGCAGGGCCAGCCGCTCGCTGCCCAGCACCACCACCGGCGCCAGCGCGGCGCCCTCGGCGGCGTGATGGAAACGGCCCTGGGCCACGGGCCAGCGGTGGATCAGCGGCATCGCCTCGGTGGTGGCGGTCACCCACACCGACTGGCTGACGTTGCCGTGGCGCAGCAGGTGCTCGCCGCCGACCACCGGCATGGCCCGGCGCACCTGGGACAGCGCCTCGATGGCCGCCAGGTCGTCCAGGCTGATGCGCCCTGGCGGGCCGCCGTCGGCCGGCTCGCTGGCGCTGACGTACAGGGTGGCCGTGCCCAGCGAGCCCAGTTCGGCCATGACCTTGCGCCGGGCGCCCTCGCCGATGGAGAACATCACGATGACCGAGGCCACGCCGATGACGATGCCCAGCAGGGTCAGCGCGGTGCGCAGGCGCTGTGCCCGCATCACCCGCCAGGCCGAGCGCAGTGCCTCGCCCAGGCCGCCGAGCAGGGAACCCGTGCCGGGTGCGGCGGCGTGCGCCATGTCCGGCGGCGGCAGGGGGCATGGCGACGGCTGCCCGCCGCGGTCGGCGGTGATGGCGCCGTCCCTGATCTCGACCACCCGGGGCGCATGGGCGGCGACCTCGAGGTCGTGGGTGATCAGGACGATGGTGTGGCCCGAGGCGTGCAGCTCCTTCAGCAGGGCCAGCACCTCGCCGCCGCTGGCGCGGTCCAGCGCGCCGGTGGGCTCGTCGGCGAGGATGATGCGCCCGCCGTTCATCAGCGCCCGGGCGATCGAGACGCGCTGCTGCTGGCCGCCGGACAGCTGCGTCGGCCGGTGCGCGCTACGCTCGCCCAGACCGAGGCGGCCCAGCAGCCCGGCCGCGCGGCGCTGGCGGTCGGCGGCGGGCTGGCCGGCGTAGACGGCAGGCAGCTCGACGTTCTCGCGCGCGGTCTCGCCGGGCAGCAGGTGGTAGCCCTGGAAGACGAAGCCGAACGCCTCGCGGCGCAGCCAGGCGAGCTGGTCGGCGTCGAGCGTGGCCACGTCGTGCCCGGCGAAGCGGTAGCGGCCGGCGCTGGGCCGGTCGAGGCAGCCCAGCAGGTGCATCAGGGTGGACTTGCCCGAGCCGGACGGGCCGACGATGGCGACGAACTCGCCGGCGCGGATGGTCAGGTCTACGCCTTGCAGCACCTCGGCCACGGGGCGGTCGCCACCGCCATGGCGCTTGCCCACGCCGATCAGTTCGAGCAGCGGCGGGGTCATGGCGCGTCGGTCGTGGCCAGGACCAGGCGCTCGCCGACGTCGAGGCCGGCGATCACCTGCGCGTGGCGCCGGTCGCGCACCCCGAGCGTCACGCGGCGCTCGACCGGCCGGCCACGCGCATCGAGCACGTGGGCGATGAAATGGTCCGCCTGGCCGGGCAGCGGGGTGAGCGCCGTCAGCGGCACCAGCGGCACGTCCCTGGCCGCCGCTGTGACGAAGGCTACCTGCGCGCTCATTGCCGGCTTCAGCGCGCCGTCGGCGTTGTCCACCTCGAACAGCACCGGATAGCTCACGGCCGTGCTGGTCGCCGGCGCGCCGTCGGTGCGTTTCGGCGGCGCGGGCAGCACCTGGCGTACCGTGCCCTGCCAGCGCCGGGCGTCGTTGCCCAGCCGCACGAAGGAGGCGGCCATGCCCGCCTGCACGTGGCCGATGTCGGCCTCGGCCACGCTCACGCGCACGGTCATGCGCGACAGGTCGGCGATCGACAGCAGCGGTGGGGTCTGGTACTCGGCGTTGAGCGTCTGGCCCGCCCTGGCCTCGACCGAGATCACCGTGCCGGCGATCGGCGCGTGGACGCGGGTGTAGCCCAGCAGTGCCTCGTCGCCCTTGAGTTCGGAGGTGACCTGCCAGAGCTGGGCCTCGAACGCCGCGATGCGTGCCTGGGCCGAGCGCATCGCGGCTTGGGCCACCTCCACGTCTTCCAGGCGGGTCGCGTCCTGGCGTTGCAGCAGGCGTTGGCGTGCCAGTTGCTGGCGCGCCAGGTCGGTCTGCGCCTGCTGGTCGGCGAGCTGGGCGCGCAGCGCGGCCAGGCGTGCCCGGCCGGCTTCCACCGTCGCCTGGTGCAGCGAGGCGTCGATCTCGGCGAGCAGCTGGCCCTGCCGCACCGTATCGCCGGGCTGTACCAGCAGCCGCACGATCTGGCCGGAGACCTGCACGCCGACCTCCACCTCGGTGATCGGCTCCAGCCGGCCCAGGGCATGCACCGTGGCCTGGATGTCGCCGCGGGCGATCGCCTGCGTCTCGTGGCGCGCGCCGCCGTCGCCGAGCCAGGGCCAGGCGGCGCCCAGCAGGGCGAGCCCGGCCAGCATCGACGTGGCGAGCGCGAGCGCCCGCCGGGAGCGGGGCGGGCGCGTCACTTCGCGGTTCTCTGCCGCGCCGGGCGGGCCGGCTTACCCGAGCCGGTCGCCCGGGCGCGCAGGGTGATGGCCAGCACCAGCGCGATGGCCGGCAGCGAGATCAGCGCGCCCCACAGCAGCAGGCCGGTCAGCGCGCCCCAGCGGGCGACCATCGGCAGCGTGCTCGCCATCAGCAGCAGCCAGCCCGCGACGCGCAGGAGGCGCCCGCTGCGCGCGGCGAAGGTACGCCCGGCCAGGTCGCGCTGGTGCCGATCCATGGCCGCCGCCAGCGCCAGCAGGCCGACGAACGACAGTGCGAGGGCGCAGAGCAGTTCCCAGGACGGCGTCATGTGGCTTTCCTCGCCATGCGCAGGGTCATCGCCGCCAGCAGCGCGCCCACCACCAGGCTGACCAGCTCGACCGCGAACATCTGCCAGCGGCCTTGCCCGGCGTAGCGGCCGAACCAGTCGCCGGTGGTCGCCAGGTTGAGCAGCGGCAGCATCAGGCAGAGCAGGGCGGCCAGCCCGAACTGCTCGACCCAGGCGCGCCGCCCGGGCCGCGACAGCGCGTGCAGCAGGGTGGCCGCCCAGACCAGCAGGAAGACGCGGATCTCGGTTTCCGGCCGCTCCGACAGATCGAGCGGAAGCAGCCGGTTGCCCCACAGGTAGGCGATCGAGGCCAGGCAGATGCCGGCGACGCAGGCGACGTTCAGTGCCTCGATCAGCCGGTACATCTGCGGAGTGGCCCGGCCGAACTCGTTGCCGCTGCGCTGCCGGCGCTTGACGGTGAACAGCACCAGCCCGGAGGCGATCATCACGCAGCCGACAACGCCGCAGAGGAACCACAGCCAGCTCGCCGTCCAGCCGCCGAAGCGGGCTTCGTGCAGGTTGATCAGCACGCCGCGCGTGTGCTCGGCCTCGGTGCGCGGATAGCGGGCTTCCTCGCGCAGGTGCGGCGGCTCGCCGACGATCTGGAAGGTGGCCGCGCGGGGGCGCGGCAGCGTCTGCGCCTCGGCCGCCGCCATGCCGAGCCACAGCCGGTAGCCGCCGTCGTCGTCCGCCTGGCGGGTCATCCAGGCCAGCGGCTGCCCGCTCCGCGCCTGGGCCTGCGCCACCAGCGGCAGCAGCGCATCGGGCGCCAGCCCGGCGGCGGGCTGTGCCTGTGGCAGCCCTTGCTGGCGCCGGGCCTCGGCGCGCTCGGCATCCCAGTAGGGGCTGCTCAGTTGCAGCTCGGCCCCGAGGCCACCGGGCATGCCGTAGTGGTAGAGGATGGAGCCGGGCATCCACACGTTCTGGAAGATCACCAGGCCGGTGTAGACGATCATCAGCTGGAACGGCAGCGACAGCACCGAGGCGACGTTGTGGCCGTCGAGCCAGCTGCGCTGCCCTTTGCCCAGCCGCAGGGTGAAGAAGTCCTTGAGGATGCGCTTGTGGACGACGATGCCGCTGACCAGCGCCACCAGGGTGGCGATGCTGACGATCCCCACCAGCACGATCCCGCCCATGCCGGCGTGCAGGCTGTAGTGGAAGCCGACGAAGTGCCAGCCGCCCGCGGTTTCCCGGGGTTTGTGCCGATCCTCGGCGGGGATTTCGCGGCCGCTGGAAGGGTCGAGCTGGCGCTCGTGCTCCACGTCGTCGGCGTCGTGCCATTCGACCTCCACGCGCGCGGGCGCGAGGACGATGCTCCACTCCGCCGCGTCGCCCGCCTCGCGCTGCAGGTAGCGCAGGGCGAAGCCCAGCGCCTGCTCGCTCTGCCCGGTGGACAGCGTGCCCTGCGGCGCAGGCGGCCCGCCGCGCATCCACTGGCTGATCGGCGCGCTGAACACGCAGATCGTCCCGGCCACGAAGATCACCATCAGCAGCCAGCCGAACACCAGGCCGCTCCAGGTGTGCAGGCCGGAGAGCGATTGCCGGAAGCCCGTGCTCATGGCGTATCTCCCAGCAGCAGGACCACCGCCAGCGGTGGCAGCGAGGCCAGGACGAGGCCGGCCCAGGCGCGCGTGGCGCTGCGCGCCGCGAACACCCAGACCGCCGTCGTCGTCCACACGGCGAAGCCGCCGAGCGTGGCCCACAGCACCGCCTGCACCCGGCTGCCGGGCAGCAGCAGGGGCAGGGCGATGATGACCGCCGAGGTGAAGCCGAAACCGCCGACGATGGCCGCCACGATGCGCGACAGCACCGGCATGGGGGCGGCCGCCATCAGAAGCTGTACTTGGCGGTCAGCATGAACTTGCGCGGCTCGCCGTACAGCGCGTTGCCGCCGCTGGTGGGGATGATCCGGTAGTAGGTCTTGTCGAACAGGTTGGTGACGTTCAGCTGCACGTCCAGGTGCTCGTCGTGCTGGTAGCCGACCATCGCGTCGGCGATCGCATATCCGCCCTGGTTGAAGCGGTAGGCTTGGCCGCGCAGGGTGCCTTCGTCGTAGACGCCGTTCTGCCAGCGCAGGTTGCCGCCGATGCGCCACTGGTCGCCTGGCAGTCGGTAGCTGGTGAACAGCTTGAGCTGCTGGGTCGGCATGTTGGTGTTGCGCTTGGTGCCGATCCTGCTGGGGTTGGCGTCCTTGCGGATTTCCGAGCTGGCGTAGGTGTAACCGCCGCCCAGCTGCCAGTTCGAGGTCACCGCGCCCTGGGCCTCCAGCTCGTAGCCCTCGCTACGCACCAGGCCGGCCGCTTCGTGGCAGGTCCGGGTCGGGTAGAAGGGGCAGCTGGTCGGCTGGTCGTCCAGCGCCATGCCCAGGTTTTCCTGGTCGATGCGGAACACCGAGGCGTTGGCGTTGAGCGCGCCGTCGAAGTATTCGCCCTTGATGCCGATCTCGTAGTTCTTGCCGACCACCGGCTCGATGAACTTGTCGGAGGCGTCGCGCAGGTTCTGCGGCTTGAAGATGTCGGTGTAGCTGACATAGACCGAGTGCTGCGCATCCAGGTCGTAGACCAGGCCGGCGTACTTGGTCAGGTGGCGGTCGTAGCTGTAGCCGCTCGCCGTGGGCAGCCAGTCGCCGGTCGCCGGAACGATATAGCGCCCCGTGGATTCCTGCTCGAACCAGTCGAGCCGCGCGCCGAGGATGAGCTTGAGTGGGTCGGCGAGGTTCAGCCGGGTGGTGACGTAGTAACCGTGCTGACGCTCCTCGTTGTCGAAGTCATGGTCGTGGTGGTCGTCGAAGCCACCGGGCCAGACCGCGTCGTGGCTCCAGTTGTCGAAGTCGATGCCGGTTGCCAGGGTGGGCGCCAGCGCCCAGTAGCCACCGGTGCGGCCCTCGTTGTCGACGGTGCGATAGCTGGCGCCGAGTACCAGCTCGTGCTTGCGGCCCAGCAGCTCGAACGGGCCCTGGGCGCTCAGGTCGTAGCTGACCCTGTCGTTGTCGCTCTTCGAACTCCAGCCGACCAGTCGCGGCTGAAGGGTCGCGTCATAGCCGGCACTGCTGGCGCGGGCGTCGGTTTCCGCCCATATCCAGTTGGCGGACAGGTTGACCTTCCAGTCGTTGGCGAAGCGATGCTCCAGGCTGGCGAAGACGTTGGTGTTGAGGATGTCCCAGAAATCCCCCTTGTTGCCGAGGAAGGTCGAGCGCGACAGTTTCATGTCCCGGCCGTAGGGATCGGACGGCAAGCCGCTCCAGGTCATGATGTCGTTGTTCTTCTGATGGGACAGGCCCAGGGTCAGCAGGGTGTCTTCGCTCAGATCGGCTTCGCCGACGAAGTAGTAGAGCTGCCGTTTTTCCTCGGCGACGTCCTGGAAGCTGTCGCTGTCGCGCCCCGAGACCACCATGCGGCCGCGCAGGGTGCCGGCCTCGTTGACCGGGCCGGACACGTCGGTCTGGAGACCGTAGTGATCCCAGCTGCCCACCTGGCCCTGGAGACTGGCCTGGAAGTCACGGGTCGGGCGCTTGCGCACGAAGTTGATCGCGGCGGATGGCGTGCCCGTACCCTGGGTCAGGCCGGCCGAGCCGCGCACGACTTCGACCCGGTCATACATGGCCAGGTCGTTCAGCAGCAGCTGGCCATAGAACACCGAGGTAGGTAGGCCGTCGAAGGTGTAGTTTTCCACTTGGAAGCCGCGCGAAAAATAGATTTCCCGGCCAGGGCCGCTGTTGGAGTGGGCGACGATGCCGGGGGTGTTGACCAGCGCGTCGCTGACCTTGGCCATGGCCTGGTCGTCCATGCGCTGGCGGGTAATGACGGTCACCGACTGCGGCGTCTCGCGGATCGACAGCGGCAACTTGGTCGCGGTGTTCATGCTGCCGGTGGTGTAGGAGCCGCTGCCTTCGGTGGTGCCGGTGACCAGCGCCACGCCCGTCACGCTGGTAGGAGCCAGGGTGGTGGCGCCGTCGCCGCTCGCCGCCTGCTGCAGCGAGTAGCCGCCGTTGCCGGTGCTTATCAACTGGTAGCCGCTGCCGGCGAGCAGGCGCTCGAAGCCTTCGTGCACGCTGTAGCTGCCCTGCAGGCCGTTGCTGCTGAGGCCGTCCAGCATGCGCGGGTCGAACACCAGTTGCACGCCCGAGTCGGCGGCGAACTGCGCCAGCGCGTCGCTCAGGCTTCCGGCGGGGATGGTGTACTCGCGGCTGGCGGCGCTGGTGGATTCGGCGGCCAGCGCGTGGCCCGGGGCGAGCGCGGCGGCGCCCGCCAGGCCGGTCAGCGCGCAGCCGATGGCGAACGCCAGCAGGTGGGGCCGGCAGGTCGGCGAGGCTTCGCCGCGGACAACGGTGGTGGATGCGAGAGCCGCGATGCGGGCCGGTTGCCGTGGAAGCCTGAAGACCATGCCGAATACCTTTTCGTCGATGTGGGTGGGTGGTGTTCGCGCCTCGGGAAGCGCGCATTCACCCGGTACACCGGACGAGGCGGAAAAAGTGATCACCTGGCGGCAGATTTTTTTGCTGGCCGTGGGTCAGGTGCGCGGGCCGACCGTGACCCAGTAGCGCGTGCTGCGCCCGATGTGCACCGGCAGGGTCTTCTCCAGCACGGCCAGGCCGGCATCGGTGTCGGCCAGCGAGATGGCGCCGGACAGGCGCAGGTCGGCCACGGCCGGGTCGCAACGCAGCAGGCCGGCGCGATGGCGGGCCATCTCGGCGATCACGTCGCCCAGGCGCATGTCGCGGGCCAGCAGCATGCCCCGTTCCCACAGCGTGGCGCTGTCATCGACGGGCGTCGGCGGCGTGATCTCCACAGCGCCGAAGTCAGCCTGCTCGCCGGCGTGGAGGACGCGCGCCGCCCCGCTCAGCGGGCGAACCTCGACCGCGCTCTGGAACACGGCGACGCGGCAGACGGCTTCCTCGTCCAGATGGCGCACGCTGAAGCGCGTGCCCAGGGCGCGCCCCACGCCGTACGGGGTGTCGACGAAGAACGGCCTGCGTGCCGGGTCCGCGTGGGTGGTGACGAGGATTTCGCCACTCACCAGGCGGATGCGCCGCGCCACGGCATCGAAGGCGATGTTGACCGCGCTGGCGGTGTTGAGCACCAGGCTGGAGCCGTCGGGCAGCGCCAGCGTCCTGCGCTCGCCGGTGGCGGTGGTCACGTCCGCCGCCCACTCTCGCCAGGGTGTGTGGCGCACGGCCAGCCAGCCGGCCGGCGCGGCCATCAGCAGGGCGCTCAGCAGGTGCAGGGCACGGCGCCGGTCGTAGCTGTGTTCCAGGCTCTTGATCGCTTCTTTGCCGATGCCCGCGGGCACCTGGTTGAAGGTGAGGAAGACCGCCTGGGCGCGCGCCCAGGCGGCCTCGTGCGCCGGGCTCTGCCGGCGCCAGCGCTCGAACGCCTGGCGCTCGCCCTCCGTGGGCATGTCGTACTGGAAGGTGATGGCCCAGTCGGCGGCTTCCTTGAGCAGGGCGCTGGCCAGGGTGGCGGCGGGATGGCCTGGCATGCGCTCAGGCCGCGGTCATGCAGGCGACCAGCGCCTTGTGGATGTGCCGGCGCACGGTGATGACCGGGGTCTGCGTGCGTTCGGCGATCTGCTGCAGGGTCAGCCCGTCGATCTGGGCCAGCAGGAAGATTTCCCGGGTGCGTGCCGACAGGCTGGCGAGCATGGCGTCGATGCGCATCAGCGCCTCGATGATCAGCAGGCGCGTCTCGGGCGAGGGCGCCTCGGGTTCCGGCAGGTGGGCCAGCGCTTCGAGGTAGGCGCGCTCTACGTCCTGCCGCCGCCAGTGGTCGATGACCAGGCCCTTGGCGATGTGCGTGAGTAGTGCGCGGGGTTCGTCGCCGAGCTGGGCCGGCAGCCGCCGCGAGGCCATGACCCGCAGGAAGGTGTCATGCGCCAGGTCCGCGGCATCGCAGGCGTTGCCGAGCTTGCCGCGCAGCCAGCCGTACAGCCAACCGTGATGGTCGCTGTACAGTGCGTGTACCTGTCGCGTTGCAAGGGTATCGGCCGCCACCACGGCGCCCTCCTGTCCATAGGTCGAGCACAGTTGCGGACCTTAATTCTAATAAGAATTGTTCGCATTTTAACGATTGCCGGATGGGACTTGCAAGTTCGGGCTTGCACGGGGCGAGCTATGGCATCGCCTGCGGAGGTCGCGCGGAGGGGCATGAAAAGAAAGGCTGTGTCCTCGTTGCATGTCGCACGTCCTGCAGGCACGGATTCATCCGGGGTAAGCGGCTCGCTGCCCGGCTGCGCCTGCAATGCAGGAGCAGTGCAACAAGCGGTCGTGGGACATACAAAAGGCGATGTCGCCCTCAGATGTTGCAGTGCCCTGAACCCTTCTGGATTCCCGCATGCGCGGGAATGACGAGGTGGGGGTGGAGTTTCTTCCGAAA
>NZ_BPFX01000029.1 GCF_019655855.1 Pseudomonas paralcaligenes
GCCAACGCATGCGTTGGCCCGGCGAACGACCGGCCATGGATGGCCGGGCCGGGGCTTCATGCGGAACTCGGCGCGGCGGCAGGGATGCCTACCCAAATCCGGCATACCTCTCCGGGCCAGACGCCCTCTGGGAGCGGCTTTCATGTGGCGCCAGCTTCATACACTCTCTCTGCTCTGCGGCCTTATCCTCCTCGCCGGCTGCTCCACCCTGGGCGGCAGCGGCGCCGGCGAGACCGGCAAGGCTTCCTACTACGGTGCCCGCCATCACGGGCAGAAGACCGCCAGCGGCGAGCGCTTCGACCAGCACGCGCTGACCGCCGCCCACCGCAGCCTGCCCTTCGGCACCCGGGTCCGGGTGACCAACCTGAACAACGATCGCAGCGTGGTGGTGCGCATCAACGACCGCGGCCCGCACACGCGCGGACGCATCATCGATGTCTCGCGCCGGGCGGCCGAGCAACTGGACATGCTGCGGAGCGGCACCGCGCCGGTCCGCGTGCAATCACTCGACTGACGGAGCACCTTTCATGAGCGAAGAACGCCAATCAGGCCTGCAGGTACGCCGGGAAGTCATGGGCGACGCCTTCGTCGACCGCGCCCTCGGCAACGCCACCGAATTCACCCAGCCGCTGCAGGACTTCGTCAACGAGCACGCCTGGGGCGGCGTGTGGAACCGCGACGGCCTGGACCGCAAGACCCGCAGCCTGATCACCCTGGCCGCGCTAACCGCCCTGAAATGCCCGCAGGAACTGAAGGGCCACGTGCGCGGAGCGCTGAACAACGGCTGCAGCGTGGAGGAAATCCGCGAGGCGCTGCTGCACTGCGCCGTCTACGCCGGCGTGCCGGCGGCCATCGACGCCTTCCGCGCGGCCCAGGAAGTGATCGAGCAGCAGGGCTGAGCCCCGGCGGTCAGATCCAGCCGCCCCAGCGCAGCACGAACAGCCCGACGTTGGTGGTCACCACCGCCACCAGGGTGGTGATCACGATGATCGCCGCCGCCAGTTCGTGGTTGCCGCCGGCGGCCCGGGCCATGACGAAGCTGGCCGCCGCCGTCGGGCTGGCGAAGTAGAGGAACAGGATCGCCAGTTCGGCGTTGCGGAAGCCCAGGGCGAAGGCGCCGGCGGTGGCCAGCAGCGGCAGCCAGATCATCTTCATCAGGCTGGCGCCGATGGCCAGCCCGCTGCTCGCCCGCAGCGAGGCCAGCGACAGGGTGCCGCCGATGCAGATCAGCGCCAGCGGCAGGGTCAGTTCGGCCAGGTACTGGCCCGAGGTGGTCAGCCAGGCTGGCAGGCCGATCCGCCAGTAGGCGAACGGGATCGCCGCCAGCACGCCGATGATCAGCGGATTGCGCAGGACGCTCTTGAGCAGCGCCCAGGGCCGGGTGCTGCCCGCGGGGTTGTAGGTCTCCAGCACAATCACCGAGAGGGTGTTGTAGCAGAGGATCACCACCCCGCCGAGGATGCCGCCGAGGGACAGGCCGTAGTCGCCGTACAGGCTGGTGGCCAGCGCCAGGCCAATGATGCCGTTGTTGCCGCGGAACGCCCCCTGCACGTAGACCCCGCGCTCGGCGCGCGGCACCCGCCAGATCGCCCAGCCCCACGCCAGCAGGAAGCTGAGTAGCGTGGCGACGGCGAAGTAGCCGAGCACGGCCGGCTGCAGCGCCGTCGCCAGGTCGGCGTGGAGGATGGCGAGGAACAGCATCACCGGCATGCTGACGTTGAACACCAGCGACGAGGCGGTGGCGATGAAGTGCGCGTCGATCAGGCCGAGGCGCTTGAGGGCCACCCCGAGGAACAACATGGAGAAGACCGGCGCGGTGATGGCGACGGTCTGCTGGATGACGGCAAGCATGGGAGCCCCGAACCTGACTATTTGGTTAGGGGGCTAATGATAACAGCAGGAAAGCCGTAGGGCGGGTGCAACCCGCGCGGTTCGGCGCGGGGTTTCACCTGCGATCAGCGGCGGACCGGGCGCTTCTGCAACTTGCGCTGCAGGGTGCGGCGGTGCATGCCCAAGGCGCGGGCGGTGGCGGAGATGTTGCCGTCGTGCTCGGCCAGCACGCGCTGGATGTGCTCCCACTGCAGGCGATCCACCGACATCGGGTTTTCCGGCACCAGGGTGTTGAGGTCGGCATGCTCGGAGAGCAGCGCGGTGAGCACGTCGTCGGCGTCGGCCGGCTTGCACAGGTAGTTGGTGGCACCGCGCTTGATCGCCTCCACCGCGGTGGCGATGCTCGAATAGCCGGTGAGGATCACCACGCGCATCTCGCCGTCCAGCTCCAGCAGCTTGGGCAGCAGCACCAGGCCGGAGTCGCCGTCCATCTTCAGGTCGAGCACGGCGTAGTCCGGCAGGTCGTCCTTGGCCAGCACCAGCCCCTCCTCCGCCGAGTTGGCCACGCTCACGCGCAGGCCGCGGCGCTCCATGGCCCGCGCCATGACCCGGGTGAAGGTGGGATCGTCGTCCACCAGCAGCAGGTGTGGCTGCTCTTCCTGCTCGTTCAGCTGTTCGTCAGACATGTCGTTCTCCCGTAGTGTCGCGTCCGAAGCCGCCGTAGGGTGCGCCGCGCGCACCGCAGACGACACCCGATCGATGTTCGCCCGGATACGCCAGCCTGGGCAGGCGCAGTTCCGTCAGCGTCCCACCCTCTTCGTGGTTGTAGAGTTTCACCGAACCGCCGGCCCGCGTCACGCTGGCCTGGCTGAGGAACAGGCCGAGGCCGAAGCCCTTGCCCTTGGTGGTGAAGAAGGGCCGGCCGATCTGCTCGGCGATGGCCAGCGGCACGCCGACGCCGTGGTCGCGGATACTCAGGGCGATCCACTGCTCGTCCCAGTCCAGGCGGATGTCCAGCTTGTCCGGGCAGGCGTCGGCGGCGTTGTTGAGCAGGTTGAGCAGGGCCTGGGTCAGGTCCGCCGGCGGCAGCAGGCGCGGCATCGCGCCCGCGCCCAGGCACTGGAAGCGGTAGGTGGCCTCGGGGCGCATCAGGTGCCAGCGGTTGAGGGTCGTCTCCAGCCACTGCACCGCGGTCTGCTCCTCCACCGCCTGGCGGCGCTCGGCCTCGGCGGCGCGCACCAGTTGCTGCAGGGTGTCCTTGCACAGCTTGACCTGTTCCTGCAGCAGGGCCAGGTCGTCTTGCAGGGCGGGCTTGTCGCGGTTCTCCTGGCGCAGTTCGGTGAGCAGCACGCTCATGGTCGCCAGCGGCGTGCCTAGCTCGTGGGCCGCACCGGCGGCCTGGGTGGCCACGGCCAGCAGTTGCTGGTCGCGCATGCCCTCCTCGCGACGTAGCGCCTGCAGCTCGTCCTGGCGGCGCAGGGCGCCGGCCATCTTGACCACGAAGAAGGTGATGAAGGCCGCGGACAGCAGGAAGTTCAGCCACATGCCGAACAGGTGCAGGCTGATCAGCATGGCCTCGTGCTGCACGTTGTTCAGGTGCAGCGGGTGGTACCAGATCAGCAGCGCCGTGTAGCCGGTCAGCGCCAGCCCGGCGAGGAACATGGAGAAGAACCAAGGCAGGGTCGCCGCGGCGATGGTCAGCGGCACCAGGTAGTAGGAGACGAAGGGGTTGGTGGAGCCGCCCGAGTAGTACAGCAGGACGCTGTGGATCACCAGGTCGCAGGCCAGCTGCACCGTGTACTCCAGCTCGGTGACCGGCCACGGCCCGCGCAGGCGCAGGGCGGTCAGCAGGCACAGGCAGAGCGACACGCCGAGGGTGATGCACAGCGGCAGCCAGGGCAGCGGCAGCAGGTCCGACAGGTAGGCGATGCCCACCGAGCCGGCCTGGGCGGCGAGCACCAGCAGACGGATCAAGGTCAGCCGCCAGAGATTCTGGCGGCTCGCGGACAACAGCTGGACGGGGGCGTACATGGAGGAAGGCGACATGCCGGCGAGTATAACCAGAGGTCCGGGGTGGCCGGCTACCTGCGTCAACCGGACGCAGCGGGCGCGGGCCAAGCCGGAGGTACAGATTGCCCGTACCTAGATCAGGTCTAGACCACTACGGCAGCCTAGGCACCACGCGCTAGCGCGGCCCCCGTCCTCTGGTGCGGGTGCGGGATAAGGCCTGGATGGACAGCCACATGAAGGACTTGAAGCGCAACGCCTATAGCTCCGTGGAGCTCTGCGTCGGCGCCAAGGCCTCGGCGAACCGCAACAGCCCCTTGACTACGAGCGCCTCGCTCGACTTCCCTTTCCACAATTGCACTTCACCCGCTAGAAGGCGATAAGTCTCATATTTACCCGCCCCGCCGAGGAAAGCACCGAATCGGAGCTTAAGGAGTCAGGGCCACCCCCCCTCACTTCACATCCCACTCCGGCGCCCTCTCACAAAGCACCTCAAGCGCCTCCACCCACCGCGGATGATCATTCAGACAAGGCACCAGCACCAACTCCTCCCCCCCTGCCGCGCGGAACTGCTCCTGCCCGCGCTGGCCGATCTCCTCCAGCGTCTCGATGCAATCGGCGACGAACGCCGGGCACATCACCAGCAACCGCTTCACCCCGGCCCGCCCCAGCTCGTCCAGGCGCGCCTCGGTGTAGGGCTCGATCCACTTGGCCCGGCCCAGCCGCGACTGGAACGACACCGACCACTTGCCCGCCGGTAGCCCGGCGCGCGCGGCGAACAGCTCGGCGCTGCGCAGGCACTGGCTGCGGTAGCACACCGCCAGGGTCTCGGCGCTGACGCCGGCGCTGCTGGTCGCCGTCAGGCTGTGGTCGGGGTCCTTCACCAGCTTGCGGATGTGCCGCTCGGGCAGGCCGTGGAAGCTCAGCAGCAGGTGGTCGAAATCCTGCTCCAGATAAGGCCTGGCGCTCTCCACCAGGGCGTCGAGGTATTCCGGCTGGTCGTAGAACGGCGGCAGGCTGGCGAACTGCAGCGGCAGGTTGCGCTCGCGCACCACCCGGCGCACTTCCTCCAGCGCGGTGGTGGTGGTGCTGTCGGCGAACTGCGGGTAGAGCGGCGCCAGGGTCACCTTGCGCACGCCCTGGGCCGCCAGGCGTTCGAGCACCGCCTCGATGGACGGCTCGCCGTAGCGCATCGCCAGCTCCACCGGGCCGTGCGGCCAGTGCTCGCGCATCGCCTGCTGCAGGCGCCGGCTGAGCACGATCAGCGGCGAGCCACCCTCCCACCAGATCGACGCATAGGCATGCGCCGACTCGGCCGGGCGCTTGATCAGGATCAGCGACACCAGCAGCCGGCGCAGTGGCCAGGGCAGGTCGACCACGTAGGGGTCCATGAGGAACTGGTTGAGGTAGCGACGCACGTCGGCCACCGAGGTGGAGGCTGGCGAACCCAGGTTGAGCAACAGCAGGGCATGATCGGTCATGCGGTGTCCTTGAATAGATCGGCCAGGGCCGAGTCGAGGTCGGTGAAGCGGAATGCGTAACCCTCGGCCAGCGCCCGCTGCGGCACGGCCTTCTGCCCGCCGAGCAGCAGCCCGGACAGCTCGCCCAGCCCCAGCTTCAGCAGCGGCCCCGGCAACGGCAGCAGCGCCGGGCGGTGCAGCGCGCGGCCAAGAGCGCGGGCGAAGGCCTTGTTGCGTACCGGCTGCGGCGCGCAGGCATTATAGGGACCGCGCGCGTCCTCTCGCTGCAAGAGAAAATCGATCAGGCCGATTTCGTCCCGCAGGTGAATCCACGGCATCCATTGCCGGCCGTTGCCGATCGGCCCGCCCAGGCCAAGGCGGAACGGCGGCAGCAGGCGCTTGAGGAAACCACCCTCGCGCGCCAGCACCAGCCCGGTGCGCAGCAGCACCACGCGGATGCCCAGCGCCTCGGCGCGCTGCGCGGTCTCTTCCCAGGCGCCGCACAGCTGGGCGGCGAAGTCCTCGATCACCGGCGCGCTGTCTTCGTCCAGCTCGCGCTCGCCGCCGTCGCCATACCAGCCTACGGCGGAACCGGAGATCAGCACCTGCGGCCGGTGGTCGCGGCTTTCCAGCCAGGCCAGCAGCTGTTCGGTGAGGTGGATGCGGCTGGCCCACAGCAGCGCCTTGCGCTTGTGCGTCCAGGGCCGGTCGGCTATGGGGGCGCCGGCCAGGTTGACCACCGCGTCCAGCGGCCCGGAGCCGTAGTCCTGCAGCCGGCCGATGCCGCGCACGGCTTCGCCGCACAGGCCGGCGACCCGCTCCGGCGAGCGGCTCCAGACGCTCAGCGCATGCCCCTGGGCCAGCCAGTGGCGACACAGCGCCCGACCGATCAGCCCCGTACCGCCGGTCAGCAATATGTGCATGGCATCCTCCTCGCTTGGCGTGAACCGCCTGTCAACTCCTAGTCTGAATCATGACGGCGCGGCGTGCCTTTTTCCGCCGAGGATGCCGTCCCAGTTTCAGCGACTCGCGCAATCGGGCGCGAGACGAGTACAACCAATGATCGCCCACCCGTGTCCAACAGGTAGCCGGCATCCATCGCTCCGCGGAGCGGCCGGCGTGGGAAACGAGGCTCATGATGAATGCACCCATCGCGATAATCGGTACCGGCCTGGCGGGGCTGTCCGCCGCCCAGGCCCTGCACGCCGCAGGGCTGGAGGTCGAGCTGTTCGACAAGAGCCGCGGCAGCGGCGGGCGCATGGCCAGCAAGCGCAGCGACGCCGGCTCGCTGGACCTGGGCGCCCAGTACTTCACCGCCCGCGACCGCCGCTTCGTCGAGGTGGTGCAGCAGTGGCAGGCGCGCGGCTGGGTCGCCGAGTGGGACCCGCAGCTCTACCACTACAACCAGAACGGCCTGCAGCCCTCCCCCGACGAACAGGTGCGCTGGGTCGGCACGCCGCGCATGAGCGCCATCAGCCGCGCCCTGCTCGGCGCCCTGCCGGTGCACTTCTCCTGCCGCATCACCGAGGTGTTCCGCGGTGAGCAGCACTGGAGCCTGCAGGACGCCGAGGGCAACGGCCACGGTCCCTACAGCGCCGTGCTGGTCGCCACCCCGGCGCCGCAGGCGACCAACCTGCTGGCTGCCGCGCCCAAGCTGGCCGGCGCCGCCGCCAGCGTGATCATGGAGCCGACCTGGGCGGTCGCCCTGGGCTTCGCCACGTCGCTGGAGACCCGCGTCGAAGCCTGCTTCGTGCAGGGCGGCGCGCTCGACTGGCTGGCCCGCAACCGCAGCAAGCCGGGCCGCGACGGCGGTTTCGACACCTGGGTGCTGCACGCCACCAGCGCCTGGAGCCGGCAGCACCTGGACCTGCCCAAGGACGCGGTGATCGAACGCCTGCACGGCGCCTTTGCCGAGCTGATTGGTTGCGCCCTGCCCGCCCCGGCCTTCGCCCTGGCCCACCGCTGGCTCTACGCCCGGCCGGCCGGCGCCCACGAGTGGGGCGCCCTGGCCGACGCCGACCTGGGCCTGTACGTGTGCGGCGACTGGTGCCTGTCCGGCCGGGTCGAAGGCGCCTGGCTCAGCGGCCAGGAAGCGGCGCGGCGGCTGCTGGAGCACCGCAACCTGTAGCTCACAACCCATAGCCCGTGCGATTTGCTCTTGCTGCTCTTGCTCTTGTGGGAGCGGCCTTGGCCGCGAAGCTTTGTGCCAGCCCTATCGCGGCCAAGGCCGCTCCCACAGGTGTGTTTGCAGGGGTGAGCCCGCCGGGTCAAAACTCCGCGAGTCGCCGCCCCCGCGCCCGCACCGCCTGTGGGACAATGCGCGCCTTTCCCGCCGAACCACCCGCCATGCGCCAGAAGACTCCGCCCCGCGCCGCGACACCCGCCCCCAAGGGCCAGGTGCATCCGCGCAACCGCCACCAGGGCCGCTACGACTTCCCCCAACTGATCGCCGCCAGCCCCGAGCTGGCCGAATTCGTCATCCTCAATCCCTACGGCAAGCAGAGCATCGACTTCGCCAACCCGGACGCGGTCAAGGTGTTCAACCGCGCGCTGCTGCGCCAGCTCTACGGCATCCGCCACTGGGACATCCCGCCGGGCTACCTGTGCCCGCCGATTCCCGGGCGCGCCGACTACCTGCACGGCCTGGCCGACCTGCTGGCCGAGGACCACGACGGCGCCCCACCGCGCGGCGCCGGGGTGCGCGCGCTGGACGTGGGCTGCGGCGCTAACTGCATCTACCCGCTGCTCGGCCAGGCCGACTACGGCTGGCGCTTCGTCGGCTCGGACATCGACCCGGTGGCCCTCGACTCGGCCCGCGCCATCGTCCGCGCCAACGGCCTGGAGGGCGCCATCGAGCTGCGCCGGCAGAGCGAGCCGAAACACATCTTCCAGGGCCTGCTGGCGGCCGACGAGCGCTTCGCCCTGACCCTGTGCAACCCACCCTTCCACGCCTCGGCCGACGAGGCGCGCAGCGGCAGCACGCGCAAGTGGAAGAACCTTGGCCGGCTCGACCCCAAGCGCAAGCTGCCGGTGCTCAACTTCGGCGGGCAGAGCAACGAGCTGTGGTGCGAGGGCGGCGAAGTGGCCTTCCTGCGGCGCATGGCCCGCGAGAGCGCGGCGGTGGCTGGTCAGGTGCTGTGGTTCAGCAGCCTGGTGTCCAAGGCCGGCAACCTGCCCGCGCTGCAGGCGGCGCTGCGCCAGGCCGGCGCCCACGCCGTGCGCCAGGTCGACATGGCCCAGGGCAACAAGCAGAGCCGCTTCGTCGCCTGGACCTTCCACGACACGGCCGCGCGCCGCGCATGGCTGACTGCGGTAGCCGCCACGCCGTCGACCTGACTATGCTTATGGAGTAACAGCCCCCGGGAGCCGGGAAATCCCCATGCGCTGGAAAATCCTGCTGACCTTCTGCTGCCTGTCCTGGTGCCTGGCCCTCCGGGCGGAGCCGCGCGAGCTGCAGATCAGCGTCGGCGACTGGCCGCCCTACCTGTCCAGCGAGCTGCGCCACAACGGCGTGATCGCCCACATCATCAGCGACCTGTTCGCCGAGGAAGGCTACCGCGTCAGCTTCCGCTTCCTGCCCTGGCCGCGCGCCTACTCGGCCACCGCCGCCGGCAAGTTCGACGCCACCGGGGTGTGGATGCACAAGGGCGAGCGCGAGGCGGATTTCCTGTTCAGCGCGCCGCTGCTGGACGAGCAGTTCGTGTTCTTCCACCTGAAGTCGCAGCCGTTCGACTGGCACCGCTTCGACGACCTCGCCGGCATGACCCTGGGCGGCGGCCTGGAATACAGCTACGGCCCCACGTTCGACGCCTTCCTGGCCAAGGGCACGGTGAAGATGGAGCGCGTCTCCAGCGACCAGCAGAACTTCGACAAGCTGCTCAAGGAGCGGGTGGTGCTCTACCCGCAGGAGATGAACGTCGGCTACGCCGCCCTGGCCCGCCACTTCACCCCCGCCGAACGCGCCCGCATCACCCACCACCCGCGGCCGCTGCTGGTCAACCGCAGCTACCTGATGCTGCCCAAGCGCCTGGCCGGCAGCCAGGCGCTGCTGCAGCGCTTCAACCAGCGCCTGCAGGCGTTCCGCGACAGCGGCCGCTACGACCGCTACTTCCAGGACCTGCAGGCGGGCAAGTACACGCTCTCAGAAGAAGAAGCGGCGCAACGCTAGCCCGCCGACCTCGCCCAGGTCACATCGCCCACTCGCTGACCACCATGTGCGTCTTCACCCGCTGGATGCCGGGGAAGCCCTCGATCACCCCGCGGATCTCGGCCAGGCGCGCCATGCTCGCCGCCTCCACCTGCACCAGCATGTCGGTCTCGCCGCTGATACCGCAGCACTGGCGGATTTCCGGGAACGCGCGCATGCGGTCGACGTACTCCTGGCAGCGGCTGTTCTGATAGAACAGTTCGAGGAAGGCCTTCACCCCGCCGCTCGCCGGGTCGGCCACCTGGGCGTGATAGCCGCGGATCACCCCGTCCTGCTCCAGCTGGCGGATGCGCTCGCTCACCGCCGAGCGCGACAGGTTCACCTCGCGGGCGATCTGGCTGACGGAGGTGCGCGCGTCCTGACGCAGGAGGGCGATGATCTGGCGGTCGAACTTGTCCACGGTGGCTCTCGCAGTTTGACGGCGGAATCCGTCACTTTGCCATGCACTGGCGGCAACCTGGCCGCGGAGGCCGGCTTAACATGGCGGGGTAGAAGAAGGGAGCAAGAATACCTCATGAGCCGCCTGAACAAGGAACTGGGCCTGCTGCAGGGTGTCGCGCTGCTCAGCACCTCGCTGCTGGGCACCGGCATCTTCGTGGTGCCGGCGCTGGCCGCCACCGCCGCCGGCGAGGCCTCGCTGTGGGCCTGGCTGATCCTCATCGCCCTGGTGCTGCCGGTGGCCTTCACCTTCGCCCAGCTCGGCCGCCGCTTCCCCCACGCCGGCGGCGCGCCGCACCTGATCGGCCGCGCCTTCGGCCCGCGCGCCGAGCGGCTGATCGCCTTCCTGTTCCTCGCCGTGCTGCCGGTCGGCCTGCCGGCGGCGCTGAACATCGCCACCGGCTTCTGGCAGGCGGTGCTGCCGGTGAACCGGGGCGAGGCCCTGCTGATCCAGTGCGCCACCCTCGGCGCCATGCTCCTGCTCGGCCAGCGCCCGGCGCGCGCCAGCGGCCTGGTGCAGGGGCTGATCGCCCTGGCCATCCTCGGCACCGTGGCGCTGGTCTGGTGGGTTGGCGACCTGCCGCTGGCGCACCAGCCGCTGCTGCCGGCCCTGGACGACAACTGGACGCTGATCCCGGCGGCACTGGGCGTGATGTTCTGGTGCTTCGTCGGCATCGAGGCATTCACCCACCTGGGCGAGGAATTCCGCAACCCGCAGCGCGACTTCCCCCTGGCCCTGCTGCTCGGCGTGCTGCTGGCCGGCCTGGTGTACTGGGCCTTCTCGGTCGCGGTGTTGAGCTTCCACGTCTACGGCGACGTGCACAGCGACGCCGCCTCGCTACCGCGGCTGATGGACCAGTTGCTCGGCGGCGAGGCGCGCACCCTGGTGGCGGCGGTCGGCTACCTGGCCTGCTTCGCCTCGATGAACGTCTACATGCAGGGCTTCGCCCGGCTGATCTGGAGCCTGGCCGACGAGGGCAAGCTGCCCGCCCCGCTGGGCACCCTCAACCGCCACGGCGTGCCGGCCCGCGCCCTGCTGCTGGTGGTCGTGATCTGCGCCCTGTGCGCCAGCCTGACGACCCTGCTGCAGCTCTCGGTGGACGACCTGATCCGCTACGCCAACGGCAACTTCGTGGTGGTCTACCTGCTCAGCATGGCCGCCGGCGCAGTGCTGCTGCGCGGCGCCTGGCGCCTGCTCGCGGCGTTCAGCACCCTGCTCTGCGCGGCGGTGCTGGCGATGCTCGGCGTCGAGGCGCTGTACGCCCTGGGCCTGGTCGGCCTGTTGCTGCTGCTCGACCGCCTGCGCCTGACGCAGAGATCCCTGACGTAGGTGCGCCATGCGCACCCTCCAGGATCATGGCACCCCGCACGGGGTGACCTGAGCGCGCCAGGGGTTCTATCCTTGCAGCGAGCCCGCCGAAAGGAAGCCCCATGCGCCGCATCCTCCGCGACCTGAAAATCCTCCTTCTCGCCAACCTGTGGATCGTGCCGGTGCTGGCCGCCCTGGTCGGCGCCCTGTTCTACTTCGTCGCCCCGCCGCCGCCGATGCACGCGCGCATGGCCACCGGCGCCGCCAGCGGCGGCTACCACGCCTTCGCCGAGCGCCTGCGCGAGGAACTGGCCCGACAGGGCTTCGAGCTGGAGCTGGTCAACAGCCGTGGCTCGCGCGACAACCTCGCCCGGCTGGTCGACGGCCAGGTGGAACTGGCGCTGGTGCAGAGCGGCCAGGAGCTGACCCTGGACGACGACGTGCGCGAGCGCCTGGCCGGGCTCGGCGTGGTCTACCGCGAGCCGCTGTGGCTGTTCACCAGCCGCAAGGTGAAGTTCGAGCGCCTGGCCGACCTGACCAAGCTGCGCCTGGCCATCGGCGCCGACGACAGCGGCACCCAGGCGGTGACCGCCGCGCTGTTCGCCACCAACCGTATCGAGCCGGCGCAGTACCCGAAAGGCTGGCAGCCGCTGGGCGGCAGCCGCGCCGCCGACGCCCTGCTGGCCGGTGAGCTGGACGCCGCCTTCTTCGTCGGCCCGGCGGAGAACACCCTGATCCAGCGCCTGGCCCGCGAGCCGCGCCTGCAACTGGTCAGCCTGCGCCGCACCGAGGCCTACCTGGCGCGCCTGCCCTATCTCAGCCGGCTGGAGGTGGGCGAAGGCATGCTCGACATGGCGCAGAACACCCCCGAGCGCGACATCGTCACCCTCGGCCCGGTCGCCACCCTGGTGGCCGGCGAGAACTTCCACCCGTCGCTCACTCCGCTGATCCTGGAGGCCGCCCGCGAGGTGCTGAAGAACGGCAGCCTGCTCGACCCGGCCGGCAGCTACCCGCAGCGCCCGCCGCGCTCGCTGGCCACCCTGGCGGAGGCGGACTACTACTACGACAAGGGCCTGCCGATCCTGCAGCGCTACGTGCCGTTCCGCATCGCCTCGCTGGCCGACCGCTACATCATCCTCGCCATCCCGCTGCTGGTGCTGCTGTTCCCGCTGTTCAAGGCGGTCGGGCCGATCTACCAGTGGCGCATCCGCGCGCGCATCTACCGCTGGTACAAGCACCTGCGCGAGATCGACCAGCAGTTGTACAAGGGCAAGCTCGACAACGACATCGGCGCCGAGATCGCACGGCTGGAGAAGCTGGAAGACGAACTGGCTCGGGTCGAAGTGCCGCTGTCCTATTCCAACGAGCTGTACGAGCTGCACATGCACCTGCGCTACATGATCGAGCGCCTGCGCTCGGTGCAGCAGCGCCGGGCGCAGGCGGCAGGAGACATGGCTTCGTAGGGTGCGCCGTGCGCACCGATAAATTGGCAACGGGTAGCACGGATGAAATCCGGGGGCGGTGTTTGTCTGGTGCTTTGGTTTCCAGCCGATTGCCGAGTGTTCCGATACTTCCGGTTTCGCCCTCCCGGGCGACTCACTTTTCTTTGTTTGCGCAAAGAAAAGTAAGCAAAAGAAAGCGCACCCCGGCATCCGGGTCCGGGCTGCGCCCGGACTTCCCTCCCTCCGGTGCCGCTCCGGGGGCACGGCATACACGGGCCATCCCTGGCCCGTTATGCCTTTCGCCGCATCCATGCGGCTCATCCCCCTACGCTACACCTCCACTCGGCCTCCTGACGGGGACTCGGGCTCCGAGCTGCTTGATAATCTGCTTCTGCCGCTACGCGGATTTGCTTCGCCATGACAAGGCTATGTCCCCGTTAGATGTTGTACTGCCCTGACCCCTTCTGGGTCCCCGCCTGCGCGGGGATGACGAGGTAGGGGTAGAGTTTCTTCCGAAACCGTCATTCCCGCGCAGGCGGGACAGCAGCTTTATCGCTGAACAGCGCTTGCGCTGGCCCGAAGGGGAATAATCCAGGGGCAGGCAGCCGCAGTGTTCAGATAGAGGGGCTTGACCGCGCAACGCGTAGGGTCGATCACGCTGATGGGTGATGGCCTGCGCCCCCCCTACCGGCTCCCAGGCAGGCCGCTTCCGCAGGGCAGCTGTAGCGTCTGCAACATGTAACGGGCACATAGCCTTTTTATTGGCCATGTCCACGTTAGTTGTTGCACACCTTGTGGGAGCGGCCTTGGCCGCGAATGTCGCGGCCAATCGGAATGCCACCCAGCCACTCCCACAAAAGCAGGATTGCGCCACCAACACGTAACAGGGACATAACCCCAAAAAGAAGCCCCGCCGGGCGTACCGGCGGGGCCTTTCTCCTTCAAGCGGGACTCACTTGATCCAGTGCTTGCCCCAGTGGGTGATGTCGTAGGCCCTGGCCGCGCGTTTCAGGCTCGGGCCGGTCGGCTGGCTAGCGGCGATCTCGTCGTCGACCACCCGGGTCGACAGCGACAGCCAGCTGGTGACGAAGGCCATGGCGTCGCCGTTCACTTCCAATGCGCGCCGGTCGATGTTGTTCAGGTCATCGCAGGCCGCGTGGTAGCAAGGGTCGAGCGCGATGCCGGCGGTGCCGCCGTAGCGTGCCGCCTGCTCCTCGGTCTTCAGCACCTCGGCGCCGGTGAACAGGCCGCCGAAGGCGATGCCGTCGGTGAAGAACTGCGCGTAGTCCGAGCGGAAGGTGATCTCGTCGCCCTCGAACGGCAGGCCACGCAGCTTGTAATACTCCTCGAACAGCCTCTCGAGGGCGGCCGAGCCGGGCGGGCCTTCCAGGCCGAAGGCGGAACCGTCGCCGTCATACACGAAGTAGGCGAAGTTCGGCGAGGCGATCATGTCGAAGTTGAGATACGCCTTGATCTTCGCCTTCTCCTCCGCCGGCAGCTGGCTGACGTAGTAGGTCGAGCCGACCAGGCCGGACTCCTCCGCGCCCCACCAGGCGAAGCGCAGGCGGTTGGTCGGCCGGGCCTTGCTCAGCTGCAGCGCCAGTTCCAGCAGCGCGGCGCTGCCCGAGCCGTTGTCGTTGATGCCCGCGCCCTCGTACACCGAATCCAGGTGCGCGCCGGCCATCACCACGTTGCCCGGGTTGCCGTGGCGGGTCTCGGCGATCAGGTTGTGGGTCTCGGTGCGCTTGCGCGTCACGTCCGCCACCACCCGCACCTGCACGTCGGCCATCTGCGCCAGGGCCATGCCCACCTCGTAGGTGGCGAACAGCACCGGGATGCCGCCGGCATAGGCGTCGCCCAGGGTGGCGCTGATCAGGCCCTTGCGATCCTCGGTGTCGCCCTGGTTGAACAACACCACGCCGGTCGCGCCGGCGTCGGCAGCGTTCTGCGCCTTCGTCGCGAAGTCGCAGGCGCCGCGCTGCAGCAGGGCGATGGCGCCGGCCGGGAAGCCGGCGAAATCCTCGGCCTCGCAGCCGCTGGTGGAGGTGTTGCCGTCGCCCAGGGCGATGTCCACCGGCACGGCGGCGGCGGTGACGTCGCCCGCTTCGGTCTGCGACAGGTAGGTGAAGTCCACCTCCCACTCGTACTGCGCCGGGGTCGGCGCCACGGCCTGCAGCTGGCCCGGGCCCTGCGGATAGAAGGCGCTGAACGGGAAGGCCTGCAGGCGCACCTGGTAGCCGGCGCGTTCGAGGGTCTGCTTCACGTAGTCGATCGAGCCCTGGTAGCCCGGCAGGCCGGCGGCGCGGTTGCCGCCATTGGCCAGGGCGATGTCGTGGAGCATCTGCAGGTGCTGTTCCGTTCGCTCGGCCTGCATGCAGCGCGGCAGCAACAGCGGCGTGGCGTTGATCTGGCCGTAGCGGCATTCCAGCGGGCCGAGCCGCGTGGGGCTCCAGAGCTTGTCGAACAGCGAGCCCAGGTCGCGGGCCTCGGTGGCCAGGGCCGGCGCGGACACGCCGGCCAGGAGGGAAGCCAACAGCAGGTGAGGTTTCTTGAAGTGCATGGGGGTTCTCCAATCCATGTTTGGAGCAGATGGATGCGCGAGCGCTTGTGGCGCCGCGCGTGCCGTCCCTTACTGCGTCGTGTGGACGAGAAGACGGTAGACGGCGTTCTTCCGGCAAGCGAAGCGGTAGATGCGCGATTTCCTGAAAATGCCGACTGATCGACGCATAACCCCTCAAGATGCCAGCACATCGCCAGCACCACCCCACCGGCGCGGCGATGTCGGGTAGACTCTGCCCGCTCCCCTTTCCACAGCCCGAAGACGCCCGCCATGCCGATCCGCCACTGCATCGTCCACCTGATCGACAAGAAGCCCGACGGCTCGCCGGCCGTGCTCCACGCCCGCGACTCGGAGTTGGCCGCCTCGCCGGCCATGGAGAACCTGCTGGCCGATCTCAACGAGAGCTACAACGCCAAGCAGGGCAAGGCCTGGGGCCTGTTCCACGAGGAGTCCGGCGCCTACCCGTTCAGCGGCTGGCTGAAGGCCTACCTGGACGGCGAGCAGGATTTCACCGCGTTCAGCCGCCAGGCGGTGGAGCAGCTGCAGAAGCTGATGGAGGAATCCAACCTGTCCACCGGCGGCCACGTGCTGTTCGCCCACTACCAGCAGGGCATGACCGACTACCTGGCCATCGCCCTGCTGCACCACAGCGAGGGCGTGGCGGTGACCGAGGCGCTGGACGTGGCGCCGGCCAAGCACCTGGACCTCGGCCAGCTGCACCTGGCGGCGCGCATCAACATCTCCGAGTGGCGCAACAACGCCCACTCCAAGCAGTACATCTCGTTCATCCGCGGCAAGAACGGCAAGAAGGTCTCGGACTACTTCCGCGACTTCATCGGCTGCCAGGAGGGCGTGGACGCGCCGAGCGAGACGCGCACCCTGCTCAAGGCCTTCAGCGATTTCGTCGAGAGCGAGGACATGGCCGAGGAGCAGGCCCGCGCCAAGACCGAGACGCTGGTCGACTACGCCACCAGCCAGGCCAAGCTGGGCGAGCCGATCACCCTGGACGAGCTGTCCGGGCTGATCGACGAAGATCGCCCGCGCGCCTTCTTTGAACACATCCGCAACAAGGATTACGGCATGGCGCCGGAATTTCCTGCGGACAAGCGCACCCTCAGCCAGTTCCGCCGCTTCACCGGCCGCGCCGAGGGCCTGTCGATCAGCTTCGAGGCCCATTTGCTGGGCTCGAAGATCGAGTACGATGAGGCGCGCGACATGCTGATCATTCGCCAGGTACCGACCCAGCTCAAGGACCAACTCAAGCGTCGCAAGGAGTGACATGGGCAAACGGATATTCGTGCTGCTGGCGGTGCTCGCCGCCTGGCAGCACTGGGACCGCATCGAGACCTTCCTCGGCCTGAGGCCGACCCCGCAGGTGGTGGCGGCCGAGGCCGGCGTGGTGCTGTACGCCACCGCCTGGTGCGGCTACTGCGCCAAGACCCGCTCCTTCCTCGCCGAGCAGGGCATCCCCTACACCGAGATCGACATCGAGAAGTCCAGCGAAGGTCGCCGCGCCTACGAGGCGCTGGACGGTCGCGGCGTGCCGCTGCTGACCATCGGCAGCACGGTGGTGCGCGGCTACGACCCGGCGGGGATCAAGGCCGCGCTGCACTAGCACCTGTTGCCCTGTTGTTACACCTGTGGGAGCGGCCTTGGCCGCGAAAAGCTCGCGGCCAAGGCCGCTCCCACAATAGGGTTTTTCAGCAGGCCTCGACGCGGAAGCCGAAGCGCGGGAAATGCACGTGGACCGTCCCCGCGCGCTCGTCCTCGCGGCGCAGGATGATCGACTCATCCGTCACGCCGGCCAGCTCGCCCGCCACCGGATCGACGCCATAGTCGGTGGCCGCCACCTTCACCTGCTGTCCGACCGAGAGCCCCAGCGACGCGCTGGCATCCCCCTCCGGCAACGCCGCCGGCGTCGCTTCGCGGGCGATGGCGATGGCTTCCTCGGCGCTCAGGGCGCTGGATGCGCCATGACCGAAGCCGAGCACCCGGCCCAGCCAGGCGGCCACCGCCGGGTAGTCGTCGACCAGCGGCGCGGTGACGTGGGTGGCCTTGAGGAACCACAGCGAATGGGCCAGGGCGAAGTCCGCCACCGAGGGCTCGCCGAACAGGAAGTCGCCCTCCTCGCGGGACAGCTGCTGCTCCAGGCGCGCCATCAGCGCCGGCCATTGCAGCTTGGCCTGTTCCAGCGGCAGGCGGCTGGCGGTGCCGCCGGAGAACAGCGCGGCGCGGTCGGCGGCGAACGCCTGCTGGGCGGCCGGCGGCAGCTTGCCCATGCGCACGGCGATGGAGGCCGGCTGGAACACCAGCGCCACGGCATGCTGGAACACCACCGTGTCGGCCCACAGGGCGAAGCTCGCCACGGTGAACTCCTGGCCCTCCGGGAACAGCGCCGGGGTGGCCTTCTCCGCCTCCAGGCGGCGGGCGATCAGCGCAGTGTCGCAGTAGATGTCGGCGCCGACCTGCAGCACCGGAGTCTTGCGGTAGCCGCCGGTGAGCGCGGTCAGGTCCGGCTTGGGCATGACCCGCGGGATGTCCACCGAGCGCCACGACAGCTGCTTGAAGCCCAGCATCAGGCGGGCCTTCTCGGCGAAGGGCGAGGCATCGTAGTGGTGCAGGATCAGTTCGGACATGGCGGGACTCCGCTGATTGTTGGAATTGGAGGCCGCAGCTTAGCCGCAGCCGGTGCCGGGGCCTACCCCGGCGAGACGACTATCAGCGCTTCCTTGGCCGCCTTCTTCAGGCGCTTGATGGCTATCTCCCGGCGCAGCGCCGCGCCCTTGTCGGCGCACGCCTCGACGTAGACCAGCGCACGCGCCGGGCTGGCGTGGAAGAAGCGCGCGCCCTTGCCGCTGCGGTGCTGCTCGAAGCGCCGCTGCGGGTCGTCGCTGATGCCGCAGTAGAGCGCCCCGCTCTCGGCACGGACCAGGTAGACGAACCAGGGTTTGGCGGGAATGGCGGTCATGACTCGGTGGCTCGCGGTGCGGCTGCCGAGCTTACGTCGTCAGCGGCTGGCCTGCCAGGCGCGCAGCCCGGCCATCGCCTGCTTGCGGATGGCGCCCTGCACCGGGGCCAGCCAGCCCAGCAGCAGGCCTTTGGCGCCGAGCGCCTGGCGCGACCAGCGCCACAGGTCGAAGCGGTCGCGGTGCTCGACGATCCTGCCACCCTGGAAACGGAAGCTGGCCTCGATATGGTTTTCCACCATGCGCCCGGTCTGGCTGAACAGGTAGGTCGCCACCCAGCGCGCACGCCCCTGCCGGTCGTCGGCCTCCAGCACCTCGTAGGTCAGGGAGAAATCCTTGGCGCGGGCACAGAGCATGCGCCACATGTCGCCGGCGTCGCGGCCCTGCAGATCGCGGAGCACCGGGTCGGAAAACACCACGTCGTCCGCGTAGCAGGCGGCCATGGCCTCGGCGTCCTGGCGCTGGAAGGCCTGGTAGAAGCGGTCGATCAGTTCGGCGTTGGGGTGGGCCATGGGGATGCTGCTCCGGGTTGTGATGGGCAGAGTATGGTCGTGCCGGCGACAACCGGCGATTGGCGATAAAGACAACTTTGTGTCAATAATCGCCACATGATGCGCATTGCCCTCTATACCTGCCCGCAGACCGTGCTCTCCAGCCTGAGCATGGCCGACGACGCCTTCCGCCTGGCCAACCAGCTGGCCGGCGAGGCGCTGTTCGAGGTGCTGCGGGTCAGCGCCGACGGCGCGCCGGTGCGCAGCGGCTACGCCGAGCTGCGGGTGGACGGTGACCTGGGCCTGGCCGAAGGCGCCGACCTGCTGCTGATCCCCGCCACCGGCAGCGCCCTGCAGCGCACCCTCGACGGCAACGCCGCCCTGCTCGCCTGGCTGGCCCGCCGCCCTGTCGAGCAGGGCCTGGCCAGCCTGTGCAGCAGCGCCTGCCTGCTGGCCGCCGCCGGCGTGCTCGATGGCCGCCGCGCCACCACCCACTGGGCGCTGGCCGAGACCTTCCGCCGCCACTTCCCGCGGGTCGACCTGCGCATCGACGAGCTGTTAACCGAGGACGCCAACCGCTACTGCTCCGGCGGCGCCCAGGCCGGGCTGGACCTGTGCCTGCACCTGATCGCCCGCCACGGCGGCGACTGGCTGGCCGAGCGGGTGGCCGCCACCCTGGTGGTCGAGCGCGAGCGTGGCAGCCAGGCGCGCTTCGCCCCGCTGCTGCCGGCCGCCGGCCAGGACGACCCGCTGATCGCCCCGCTGCTGCGCTGGCTGCAACGGCACCACGCCGAGCCCATCGACCTGTCGGCCCTCGCCGCGCGCGCCCACTGCTCCACCCGCACCCTGCTGCGGCGCTTTCGCGCCGCCACCGGGCTGACCCCGCACGATTATCTGCAGCGCGTGCGCATCAGCGCCGCGCAGACCGCCCTGCGCCACCCCGGCCGCTCGCTGGAGCAGGTCGCCGCCCAGGTCGGCTACGCCGACCGCGCCAGCTTCGCCAAGCGCTTCAAGCAGCTCTGCGGGGAAACCCCGGGCGCCTGGCGCAAGCGCCTGCGCCAGGGTTGAAGGAACAAGCGATCCGTAGGGCGGGTGCAACCCGCGCCGTTCCTCACACGCGGGTTGCACCCGCCCTACATGAAAAAAGGGAGCCCGTAGGCTCCCTCGCGTAGGGTGCGCCATGCGCACCAGATGGTTCGACGCCGCCGGGTCGGTGCGCACAGCGCACCCTACCGGGGCTGGTGTAACGCTTAATGCAGGATCTGGCCGAGGAACAGCTTGGTCCGCTCGTTCTGCGGGTTGTCGAAGAACGTGTTGGGCTCGTTCTGTTCAACGATCTCGCCCTTGTCCATGAAGATCACCCGGTTGGCCACGGTGCGGGCGAAGCCCATCTCGTGGGTCACGCAGAGCATGGTCATGCCGTCCTGGGCCAGGCCGATCATGGTGTCCAGCACCTCCTTGACCATCTCCGGATCGAGCGCCGAGGTCGGCTCGTCGAACAGCATGATCTTCGGCTTCATGCACAGCGCGCGGGCGATCGCCACACGCTGCTGCTGGCCGCCGGAGAGCTGGCCCGGGTACTTGTGCGCCTGCTCGGGGATGCGCACGCGCTCGAGGAAGTGCATGGCGATCTCCTCGGCCTTGCGCTTGGGCAGCTTGCGCACCCAGATCGGCGCCAGGGTGCAGTTCTCCAGCACGGTCAGGTGCGGGAACAGGTTGAAGTGCTGGAACACCATGCCCACTTCGCTGCGGATCGCCTCGATGTGCTTGAGGTCGTTGGTCAGCTCGGTGCCGTCGACGACGATGCGCCCCTGCTGGTGTTCCTCCAGGCGGTTGATGCAGCGGATGGTGGTGGACTTGCCCGAGCCGGACGGCCCGCAGAGCACGATGCGCTCGCCGGGCTGCACGTCCAGGTTGATGTCCTTGAGCACGTGGAACTGGCCGTACCACTTGTTCACGCCCTGCAGGCGGATGATCGGCTCGGCCGCGGCTTCTTTCTTAACTTCGGTCATGGTCGATGACTCCTAACGCTTGTGGCCGGTGTCCAGCTTGCGCTCCAGGTGCATGGAGTAGCGGGACATGCCGAAACAGAAGATCCAGAACACCAGGGCGGCGAACACGTAGCCCTCGGTGGCCATGCCCAGCCAGGCCGGGTCGTTGGTGGCGCGCTTGATGCTGTTGAGCAGGTCGAACAGGCCGATGATGATCACCAGGCTGGTGTCCTTGAACAGCGCGATGAAGGTGTTGACGATGCCCGGGATCACCAGCTTGAGCGCCTGCGGCAGGATCACCAGGCCCATCATCCGCCAGTAGCCCAGGCCCATGGCCGCGGCCGCCTCGTACTGCCCCTTGGGAATGGCCTGCAGGCCGCCGCGCACCACCTCGGCGATGTAGGCGGACTGGAACAGGATCACCCCGATCAGCGCGCGCAGCAGCTTGTCGAAGCTCATGCCCTCGGGCAGGAACAGCGGCAGCATCACCGAGGACATGAACAGCACGGTGATCAGCGGCACGCCGCGCCAGAACTCGATGAAGGTCACGCAGATCACCCGGATCGCCGGCATCTTCGAGCGCCGGCCCAGGGCCAGCACGATGCCCAGCGGCAGTGCGCCGGCGATGCCCACGGCGGCGATCACCAGGGTCAGCATCAGGCCGCCCCACTGGCTGGTCTGCACCTCGGACAGGCCGAGGAAGCCGCCGTGCAGCAGCCAGAAGGCGAGCAGCGGGTAGACCACCAGGAACGCCAGGCCGTAGGCCGACTTGCGTGGCATCATCGGCACGAACAGCGGCGCCGCGCCGATCACCGCCAGCCACACGGTGAGGTCGACGCGCCAGCGCAGCTCTTCCGGGTAGAAGCCATACATGAACTGGCTGAAGCGCTCCTTGACGAACACCCAGCAGGCGCCCTCGCCGGTGCAGTCGGCGCGGGTGGTGCCGGCCCAGTCGGCGCTGAAGATGGCCCAGTCGAGCACCGGCGGCACGATCTTCCAGACCAGGTAGATGGCCAGCAGGGTCAACAGGGTGTTGAACCAGCCGGAGAACAGGTTGCCCCGCAGCCAGCCCAGCACTCCCACGCTCATGCGCGGTGGTGGCAGGCTCGGACGGAATTGATGGATTTCCATGCGCCTCTCCTTACCGCTCGATCAGCGCGATGCGCTTGTTGTACCAGTTCATCAGCAGGGAAATGCTGATGCTGATCGCCAGATACACACTCATGGTGATGGCGATGGTCTCGATGGCCTGGCCGGTCTGGTTGAGCACCGTGCCAGCGAACAGCGAGACCATGTCCGGGTAGCCGATGCCGGCCGCCAGGGACGAGTTCTTCACCAGGTTCAGGTACTGGCTGGTCAGCGGCGGGATGATCACGCGCAGGGCCTGCGGCACGATCACCAGGCGCAGGGTCTTGCCGGCCGGCAGGCCGAGCGAGCGGGCCGCCTCGGTCTGGCCGTGGTTGACCGCCTTTATGCCGGCGCGCACGGTCTCGGCGATGAACGCCGCAGTATAGATGCTCAGCGCCATGGTCAGCGCCACCAGCTCGGGGATCACCACCCAGCCGCCGCGGAAGTTGAAGCCCTTGAGTTCCGGCACTTCCCAGTGGAACGGGCTGCCGAACACCAGCATCGCCAGCCCCGGCAGCGCCACCAGCAGCGCCAGCACGCCGAGCAGCACGGGGAAGCTCTGGCCGGTGGCCATGCGCCGCTTGTTGGCCCAGCGCGCCAGCACGACGCCGGCGACGATGGCCAGCGCCAGCGCCACCGCGAACGGCCAGAAGCCGGCGTCCATGGTGGGCGACGGCATGTTCAGACCGCGGTTGCTGAGGAAGAAGGTATCGCCCAGGTTCAGGCTCTGCCGCGGGCCGGGCAGCGGCTGGAGGATGGCGAAGTACCAGAAGAAGATCTGCAGCAGCGGCGGGATGTTGCGGAACAGCTCGATGTACACGGTGGCCAGCTTGCTGATCAGCCAGTTGGGCGACAGCCGCGCCACGCCGAGGGTGAAGCCGAGGATGGTGGCCAGGACGATGCCGATCACCGACACCAGCAGGGTGTTGAGCAGGCCGATGACGAACACCCGGCCGTAGCTGTCGCTCTCGGTGTAGTCGATCAGGTGCTGGGAGATGCCGAAGCCGGCGCTCTGCTCGAGGAAGCCGAAGCCGGAGAGAATCCCGCGTTGCTGCAGGTTGGTCTGAGTGTTGTGGAACAGGTACCAGCCGATCGCCACCACGGCGACGACGGCAATGATCTGGAAGACCCAGCCACGCACCTGCGGATCGGTCCAGACCGATGTGCGCGGGCGTGGGATGGAGGCAGGATTTTGCATGTCAGCCCTCTAGGGACCCGTCCGGGCGCCGGCCAGCCGGAACGCGAACAGTCCTAATGGAAACTCCGCGCCCGGTATGCGCGGCGCGGAGTTTGCGGAATCAGAAGCGCCATCGCCCCGCGAGGGGGCGATGGCATGGCGGTCAGCGCACCGGCGGTGCGTATTGCAGACCACCCTTGTTCCACAGGGCGTTGAGGCCACGTTCGATCTTCAGCTCGCTGCCGGCGCCGACGTTGCGGTCGAAGATTTCGCCGTAGTTGCCGACTTGCTTGACGATCTTCACGGCCCAGTCCTTCGGCAGCTTCAGATCCTTGCCGAAGTCACCCTCGGCGCCCAGCAGACGGGCGATGTCCGGGTTCTTGGTGGACTTGGCCATTTCTTCCACGTTGGCGGAAGTCACGCCCAGTTCCTCGGCGTTGAGCTGCGCGAACAGGCTCCAGCGCACGATGTCGAACCACTCCTCGTCACCCTGGCGCACGGCCGGGCCGAGGGGCTCCTTGGAGATCACTTCCGGCAGCACCACGTACTCGTCCGGCGCGGCCAGCTTGATGCGCTGGGCGTAGAGCTGGGACTGGTCGGAGGTCAGCACGTCGCAGCGGCCGGACTCCAGGGACTTGGCGCTCTCGTCGGAGGTATCGTAGGTGATCGGGGTGTACTTCAGGCCATTGGCACGGAAGTAGTCGGACAGGTTCAGCTCGGTGGTGGTGCCGGCCTGGATGCACACGGTGGCGCCGTCCAGTTCCTTGGCGCTGGAAACGCCGAGCTTCTTGTTCACCAGGAAGCCCTGACCGTCGTAGTAGGTCACGCCGGTGAAGTTCAGGCCCATGGCCGCGTCGCGGGAGCTGGTCCAGGTGGTGTTGCGCGACAGCATGTCGACTTCGCCGGACTGCAGCGCGGTGAAGCGCTCCTTGGCGGTCAGCGGGCTGTACTTGACCTTGGAGGCGTCGCCGAACACGGCGGCAGCGACGGCACGGCAGATATCCACATCGATCCCCAGGTAGTTACCCTTGGCGTCGGCGTAGGAGAAACCGGGCAAGCCATCGCTGATACCGCACTGCACGAAGCCTTTCTTCTTCACCGCATCCAGGGTCGCACCGGCATGAGCGAAACCGCTCACTCCGAGCACCGCAGCCGTGGTCAGTACTGCCAGGGTGGATTTCACCATCTTCATCAAAACCTCCAAGTGTTCTTGTTTGGTCATATCTCGGTCCTGCCGCCGTACCCTTGTGAGGCACGTTCGATCCCGCCAACATGGCGCAATCGACCGGGGTTCGAACCTGAAAGAGTCTAGATGCCGTTCCGCGGACCGGCGAATGAGCCTTTCATCTCCGTAGGTCTTACGGGAAAGAGATACAGCGGGTCCGGTTTTCCGCCTGCGGGCGGCCCCCACCGGACCGGTTTTACAAAGCAAAGCTCGTACCATCCCATTAACCGGAAGCCATCCGGCCCCGGTCAAGAGAAGAAGTTCTAACCGTGCGACATCTTCTTACGTGATTCACCCACGGCAGGAAGGCGTCCGATTTCCACGAACGACCTTGCGCACCAAATTGGAGCAGACATGCAAGCACCCCTGATACTCGATCCGTCACTCGCGGCAGATTCCTGCGTCATCTGGTTACACGGCCTCGGCGCCGACCGCTACGATTTCGAGCCGGTGGCCAAGATGCTGCAGCAGCACCTGACGGCGACCCGCTTCGTGCTGCCCCAGGCACCGACGCGGCCGGTGACAATCAACGGCGGCTGGTCCATGCCGAGCTGGTACGACATCCTTGCGATGAACCCGGCCCGCGCGATCAGCATGGACGAGATGGAAACCTCGGCGCAGACCGTGATCGAGCTGATCGAGGCGCAGCGCGACGCCGGCATCGACCCGGCGCGCATCGTGCTGGCGGGCTTCTCCCAGGGCGGCGCGGTGGTCTACCACACCGCCTTCCTGCGCTGGCAGGGGCCACTGGGCGGGCTGATGGCGCTGTCCACCTACGCGCCGACCTTCGCCGATGACCTGCAGCTGGACGAATCCCGGCGCCGCCTGCCAGTGCTGTGCCTGCACGGCACCCAGGACCAGGTGGTGCCGCTGCAGATGGGCCGCGCCGCCCACGATGCCCTCGAGCGCCTGGACGTGCCGGTCACCTGGCGCGAATACCCCATGGGCCACGAAGTGATGCTCGAGGAAATTCAGGACATCGGCGCCTGGCTCAAGCAGTTGCTGAAGGCCTGACGAGCGCGTCAAAACTCCGTCCGAAGGCGCAATTCAGAGCCTGCCGAGTCAACCGGCTGACGGGCCTCCAGGGCCCGTCCATCGCTTGCGACCGCTGGTCGGCGGCGCTCCGCGCCAGCATTGCGCCAGCCTCGGGGCGGGGCTTATGGTCGCATTCAGGTGTTCGCCCTATACAGGGAGTATTTTCGCGATATGCCCCTCCGCCGCCAGCCACATTCATTACCGCGATGAAAAACGCGCCCTGGCCGCAGGATCTCCGGCAGATTCGTCAGCTGCGGCTGTTCCAGAACGTCGCAGCCAACAACCTGCAGCAGCTCCTGAGCGAATTCTGCGCCTGCGACCTCGACAGCAGCGAAATCCTGCTGTCTCCCTTCAACCGCAACCAGCACCTTTACCTGCTGCTGGAAGGCGAACTCAAGGTCTACCTCGGCTCGCTGGACAACCAGCCGGTCAGCACCCTGCGCCCGGGCGACTGCGCCGGCGAGATCAGCTTCATCGACAACGAGCGGCCCTCGGCCTACGTGGTGGCGACCCAGCCCTCGCGGGTCCTGCGCCTGCACCGCGAATCGCTGGTCAGCCTGTTCGGGCAGTCGCCGGAGCTGATGCAGAACCTGCTGCAACTGCTCTGCGAGCGGGTGCGCCAGGGCAACCGGCTGATCCTCGACAGCGAGCAGAACGCCAACATCGACATCCTCACAGGCTGCTTCAACCGCCGCTGGCTGGAACACGTCTACGAGCGCGAGAGCACCCGCTGCGCCTTCAACGGCCAGCCGCTGTGCATGCTCATGCTGGACGTCGACCACTTCAAGGCCTACAACGACCAGCACGGCCACCTGGCCGGCGACTACGCCCTGTGCCTGGTGGCCCATACTCTGCGCAACCAGCTGCGGCCGAAGGACAGCATGGTGCGCTACGGCGGCGAGGAGTTCGTCATCCTCCTGCCCGAGCTGGATGCCGCCGACGCACGCACCATCGGCGAGCGGCTGCGCCAGAGCCTGGAGCAGGTCGGCTCCTTCTATTCGCCGGTGGGTGTGCTGCCGGGCGTCACCATCTCCATCGGCATGGCGCAGATGCAGGAGAGGGACGGCCTGGAAACCCTCATCGCCCGCGCCGACGCGGCCCTGTACAAGGCCAAGCAGCAGGGCCGCAACTGCCTGTTCGGCTGACACGGCCCCAGCGCCGAACCACCCGGCAAAACCGCCATCCCGTCGCCTTGTCGGCAAGCGTCCTGCTAGAGTCCGGCGCATAACAACAACGATCGGATGCCCCACATGCGCAAGCTGCTGCTCATCCTGCTGATCCTCGTGCTCGTCGGCGCGGGCATCTTCTTCACCCTGCCCTCCCTGCTCGACCGCCAGATGAACGGCGTGGCGACACCGGCCCCCTACCCCGCCAGCGACAAGGCCGAGAAGCTGCACCAGACCCTGTTCGTCGCCGACCTGCACGACGACGCCCTGCTCTGGCAGCGCAATCTGCTGGAACGCCACGGCTACGGCCATTCCGACCTGCCGCGGCTGCTGGAAGGGCGCGTCGGCCTGCAGGTGTTCTCCACCGTCACCAAGACGCCCCGCGGCATCAACTACGAACGCAACGGCGCCGACAGCGACAACATCACCCTACTTGCCATGGCCCAGCGCTGGCCCCGGGCGACCTGGGACAGCCTGCTCCAGCGTGCCCTGTACCAGGCCGACAAGCTGAAGCAGGCGGCGGCCGCCAGCGACGGGCAACTGGTGCTGATCAAAAGTCGCGGCGAACTGGACCGCTACCTGGAGGACTGGCGCCGCGACCCGCGAAGGGTGGCCGCCATCCTGGCCACCGAGGGCCTGCACCCGATCGAGGGCAAGCTGGAGAACGTCGACCGCCTGTACGACGCTGGCTTCCGCATCGCAGGGCTGACCCACTTCTTCGACAACGAGGTGGGCGGCTCGGCCCACGGCCTGGAAAAGGGCGGGCTGACCCCGCTGGGCCGCCAGGTGATCGCCCGCCTGGAAGAGAAGCGCATGCTGGTCGACCTGGCCCATGCCTCCAAACCGCTGATCGACGACGTGCTCGCCGTCGCCACCCGGCCGGTGCTGGTCTCCCACACCGGCGTGGCCGGCACCTGCCCCGGGCCGCGCAACCTCACCGACGACCATCTGCGGCGCATCGCCGCCGGCGGCGGGGTGATCGGCATCGGCTACTGGGACGCGGCTGTCTGCGAGACCAACGTCGGCGCCATCGTCCGCGCCATCCGCTACGCCGTGGACAAGGTCGGCGTCGCCCACGTGGCCCTGGGCTCGGACTTCAACGGCACCATCCGCGCGCCGTTCGACACCACCGGCCTGGCGCAGATCACCGAGGGCCTGCAGCGCGCCGGCTTCGGCGACGCCGACATCGCCGCGATCATGGGCGGCAACGTGCGCGATCTGCTGCTGGCCAACCTGCCCGATTGAACGACGGCCCGCCCGCGCGGCACTTCGCCGTGCGGGCATCTTGCTTTACACTGGCGGCCGTTCATTCCTTGACCAATACGAGACGGCCGTGCTCAAAGCACTCAAGAAAATCTTCAGCAAGGGCGATGCCGAACAGCCCGCCAGCAGCATCCCCGCCAGCACTCCCAGCGCCCCCGCCCCCCAGGCCGGTCCGCGCCAAAGCCAACCGAAGCAGGCCAGCGAGGCCAGGCCGGCCAAGGACACCAGGAAGCCGCGCGCCGACAAGCCGCGCCGCGAGCGCCCGGCCAAGCCGGTGGACACCTGGAAGCTGGAAGACTTCGTGGTCGAGCCGCAGGAAGGCAAGACCCGCTTCCACGACTTCCGCCTGGCGCCGGAGCTGATGCACGCCATCCACGACCTGGGCTTCCCCTACTGCACACCGATCCAGGCCCAGGTGCTCGGTCACACCCTCAAGGGCAAGGACGCCATCGGCCGCGCCCAGACCGGCACCGGCAAGACCGCCGCCTTCCTGGTCTCGACCATCACCCAGCTGCTGCAGACCACGCCGCCGAAAGAGCGCTACATGGGCGAGCCGCGCGCACTGGTGATCGCCCCGACCCGCGAACTGGTGGTGCAGATCGCCAAGGATGCCGAGGCCCTGACCAAGTACACCGGCCTCAACGTGATGAGCTTCGTCGGCGGCATGGACTTCGACAAGCAGCTCAAGCAGCTGGAATCGCGCTACTGCGACATCCTGGTCGCCACCCCCGGCCGCCTGCTGGACTTCAACCAGCGCGGCGAGGTGCACCTGGACATGGTCGAGGTGATGGTGCTGGACGAGGCCGACCGCATGCTCGACATGGGCTTCATCCCCCAGGTGCGCCAGATCATCCGCCAGACCCCGATGAAGGGCGACCGCCAGACCCTGCTGTTCTCCGCGACCTTCACCGAAGACGTGATGAACCTGGCGCGGCAGTGGACGGTGAACCCGGCCATCGTCGAGATCGAGCCGGAGAACGTCGCCAGCGACACCGTCGAGCAGCACGTCTACGCCGTGTCCAGCAAGGACAAGTACAAGCTGCTGTACAACCTGGTGACGCAGAACGACTGGCAGCGGGTAATGGTGTTCGCCAACCGCCGCGACGAAGTGCGGCGCATCGAGGAGAAACTGATCCGCGACGGCGTCAGCGCCGCGCAGATGTCCGGCGACGTGCCGCAGCACAAGCGGATCAAGACCCTGGAAGGCTTCCGCGAAGGCAAGATCCGCGTGATGGTCGCCACCGACGTGGCTGGCCGCGGCATCCACGTCGATGGCATCAGCCACGTGATCAACTTCACCCTGCCGGAAGTGCCGGACGACTACGTGCACCGCATCGGTCGCACCGGCCGCGCCGGCGCCAGCGGCACCTCGATCAGCTTCGCCGGCGAGGACGATGCCTTCGCCCTGCCGCCGATCGAAGAACTGCTGGGCCGCAAGATCAACTGCGAGATGCCGCCGGAAGAACTGCTCAAGCCGGTGCCGCGCAAGCACTGACGCCCTACCGTAGGGTGCGCTGTGCGCACCGATGATGCTATGCGCGCTCGGTGCGCACAGCGCACCCTACGTCGAACGCCGGACAAACCCTTCTAGCGCGATTGCACCAGGCTGAGCACCTCGGCGCTCTGCTGCTGCGGTCGCTGCGCCAGGAAGCGGGTACAGCTGACCCGCAGGAAGGAGGCGAAGTTGACCACCTCCCCGCGGTACTCCATGACCTCGTCGTACAGCTTGGTGATCAGCTGGTTGGTGGTCATGCCGTCGACCTCGGCGATCTCGCGCAGGATGTCCCAGAACTGGTTCTCCAGGCGCAGGGTGGTGACCACCCCGCGGATGCGCAGGGAGCGCGAGCGCGATTCGTAGAGGATCGGGTCGGCCTTTACATACAACTCGCACATCGCACTGCTCCCGAATCTGCTGCGCGTCGGCCAGGCTGTGTTGAGAAGGGGCTCGGGCTGCTCATTTACCTTTCGTAAACTCCGCTCCCTCGCCCCTTCTCGCCTTGCCTGGCCCTAGCTCGCGAGATTCTCTCTTGTTTATTTAGCCCAGGACTTTCAGGAACGCCGCCAGCCACGCCGGATGCGCCGGCCAGGCCGGGGCGGTGACCAGGTTGCCGTCCACGTGTACGCCGTCCATCGGCACTTCCACGTATTCGCCGCCAGCCAGCCGCACTTCCGGCGCGCAGGCCGGGTAGGCGCTGCAGCCACGGCCCTTGAGCACGTCGGCGGCGGCCAGCAGCTGGGCGCCGTGGCACACGGCGGCGATCGGCTTGCCGGCCTTGGCGAAGGCCTGTACCAGGGCGATCACCTCGGCGTTCAGGCGCAGGTACTCGGGGGCACGGCCACCGGGGACCAGCAGGCCGTCGTAGTCCTCGGCGCGGGCCTTGGCAAAATCGAAGTTGAGGGCGAAGTTATGCCCCGGCTTCTCGCTGTAGGTCTGGTCGCCCTCGAAATCGTGGATGGCGGTGCGCACGGTCTGCCCGGCACTCTTGTCAGGGCACACGGCATGCACCGTATGGCCGACCATCTGCAGGGCCTGGAACGGCACCATGGTCTCGTAGTCTTCGACGTAATCGCCGACCAGCATCAGAATCTTCTTCGCCGTCATGGCAGGGCCTCCTCGGTGGATGTGACGGCAGTCTGCGCCACTTCGCCGACCTGAGGGTAACAGCTGGCTACTACACGGGACGCTACAAATCCCTCCATCACCCTGGAAATAGAAGCCCAGCCCGCGCAGCGGCAGGAAAAACCATCAGGCAGCTCGGAGCCCAAGCCCCCGTCAGGAGGCCGAGTGGAGGTGTCGCGCAGGGGGACGAGCCGCAGGGATGCGGCGAGAGGCATAACGGGCCAGGGATGGCCCGTGTATGCCGTGCCCCCAGAGCGGCACCGGAGGGAGGGAACCCCGCCGCAGGCGGGGCCGGATGTCGGGGTGGCCTTCTCTTTGGTTACTTTCTCTTGGCCAAACAAGAGAAAGTGACTCGCCCGGTCGGGCGAAACCAGAATCGTCGGAACACTCGGTAATCGGCTGGAAACCAAATTACCGGATTTCATCCGGGCTACAAGCAGTCTCGCACCGCACCCGGTGCGCACGGCGCACCCTACGAAGTACATGCCGAACAACAAAAAGCCCCGCACAGGGCGGGGCTTCGGTCACGGCCAACCGATCAGAGCGGTTTGCCGCGATTGCCATGGGCGGCGACGAACTGCTGCACGGTCTTCAGGTCGTTGGCCAGCACGGTGCAGCGCTCGTCGCGCTGGAACAGGTCGGCCAGGTGCGGCGGCAGCGCCGGAACTGCGTCGATGCCGGCCTTCTCCACCGCCTCCGGGAACTTGACCGGGTGGGCGGTGCCCAGGGTGACCATCGGGATGGCCAGGCTGCGCCGGCACTCGCGCGCCGCGCGCACGCCGATGGCGGTGTGCGGGTCGAGCAGCTCGCCGCACTCCTTGTACACCTCAGTGATGGTCTCGCAGGTCTGCTCGTCGTTCACCGCCAGGGAATCGAACAGCTTGCGCGCCTCGGTCCAGCGGTCTTCCTCGACGCTGAAGCCGCCGCCCTGGCGGAAGGTGTCCATCAGCCCGGAGATGGCGGCGCCGTTGCGGCCGTGCAGGTCGAACAGCAGGCGCTCGAAGTTGGACGACACCATGATGTCCATCGACGGCGACAGGGTCGGGTGCAGGTCACCCTTCACATACTGGTTGCCGCTCATGAAGCGGTGCAGGATGTCGTTGCGGTTGGTCGCCACGATCAGCTGGCTGATCGGCAGGCCCATGTTGCGCGCCAGGTAGCCGGCGAAGATGTCGCCGAAGTTGCCGGTCGGCACCGAGAAGGCCACGGAACGGGCCGGGCCGCCCAACTGCAGTGCAGCGTGGAAGTAGTAGACGATCTGGGCCATGATCCGCGCCCAGTTGATCGAGTTGACCGCCACCAGGCGGGTGCCCTTGAGGAAGCCCTGGTCGGCGAAGCTGGCCTTGACCATCTCCTGGCAGTCGTCGAAGTTGCCCTCGATGGCGATGTTGTGGATGTTCTCGCCGAGGATGGTGGTCATCTGCCGGCGCTGCACCTCGGACACCCGGTTGTGCGGGTGCATGATGAAGATGTCGACGTGCTCGCAAGCCTTGCAGCCCTCGATGGCCGCCGAGCCGGTGTCGCCGCTGGTGGCGCCCATGATCACCACGCGCTCGCCGCGCTTGCTCAGCACGTGGTCGAGCAGGCGGCCGAGCAGTTGTAGGGCGAAGTCCTTGAACGCCAGGGTCGGACCGTGGAACAGCTCCAGCACCCACTCGTTGCCGTTCAGCTGGCGCAGCGGCGCCACAGCGTTGTGGGCGAACACCCCATAGGTTTCCTCAAGGATCTTCTTGAAGTCGGCGTCGGCGATGCTGCCGGCGACGAACGGACGCATCACCCGGAAGGCCAGCTCGTGGTACGGCAGGCCGGCCCAGGAGGCGATCTCCTCGACGGTGAAGCGCGGCAGGTTCTCCGGCACGTAAAGGCCGCCATCGCTGGCCAGGCCGGCCAGCAGGACGTCTTCGAAATTGAGGGCCGGGGCCTGGCCGCGGGTGCTGATATAACGCATGACTCTCTACCTCAGACCAGTTGCTCGACGCGGATGCGCACGACGTTGCCGACCACATCGGCCAGCCCCTCGAGGGCGGCGATGGCGTCGTCGATGCGTGCCTCGACGACACGATGGGTGACCAGGATCATCGGAACCAGGCCGTCGTGCTCCTCGGCCTCCTTCTGCATGATCGATTCGATGTTGATGCCGCGCTCGGACAGGATGCTCGCCACCTGGGCCAGCACGCCCGGGCGGTCCTTGGCCTGGATGCGCAGGTAGTAGGCACTCTCGCACTCGGCGATCGGCAGGATCGGGTGATCGGACAGCGAATCCGGCTGGAAGGCCAGGTGCGGCACGCGGTTGGTCGGATCGGTGGTCAGCGCGCGGACCACGTCGACCAGGTCGGCGACCACGGACGACGCGGTCGGTTCCATGCCGGCGCCGGCGCCGTAGAACAGGGTGCTGCCGGCGGCGTCGCCGTTGACCATCACCGCGTTCATCACGCCGTTGACGTTGGCGATCAGGCGGTCGTCCGGAATCAGGGTCGGGTGCACGCGCAGCTCGATGCCCGCGTCGGTGCGGCGCGCCACGCCCAGGTGCTTGATGCGGTAGCCCAGGGCCTCGGCGTAGTTCACGTCGGCGCTGGTCAGCTTGCTGATGCCCTCGGTGTAGGCCTTGTCGAACTGCAGCGGGATGCCGAAGGCGATGGAGGCGAGGATGGTCAGCTTGTGGGCGGCGTCGATGCCTTCCACATCGAAGGTCGGGTCGGCCTCGGCGTAGCCCAGCGCCTGGGCTTCCTTGAGCACGTCGGCGAAGGCGCGGCCCTTCTCGCGCATCTCGGAGAGGATGAAGTTGCCGGTGCCGTTGATGATGCCGGCCAGCCAGTTGATGCGGTTGCCGGCCAGACCCTCGCGGATCGCCTTGATCACCGGGATGCCGCCGGCCACGGCGGCCTCGAAGGCGACGATCACGCCCTTCTCGCGGGCCTTGGCGAAGATCTCGTTGCCGTGCACGGCGATCAGCGCCTTGTTGGCGGTGACCACGTGCTTGCCGTTGTCGATGGCCTTGAGTACCAGTTCGTGAGCCAGGGTGTAGCCGCCGATCAGCTCGATGACCACGTCGATGTCCGGGTTGTTCGCCACGTCGAAGATGTCGGCGGTGATGGGGGTGGCACCGGTTTCACACTTCGGGTTGGGGCGACGAGCGGCAATCTGCGCGACTTCGATTCCACGCCCGGCACGGCGGGCGATCTCCTCGGCGTTGCGCTTGAGTACGTTGAAGGTGCCGCCACCGACGGTCCCCAGCCCACAGATGCCCACTTTCACCGGTTTCACGTTGTCTTCCCCATCTGCCTACACGAAACGGCCGGGGCGAACCCCGGCCGCACACAAAAGAGCCGCACTTTACGAAGCGCCACAACCCAGGTCAATCGGGCCGACGGCCTGATTACTTGGCCTGCAGGGCAACTTCCGCCAGTTGCGGAGCCGGCTGGTAGCCCGGAATCACCTCGCCGTTGCCGAGCACGACGGTCGGTGTGCCGGTGACGCCCACCAGCTGGCCCACCTCGTACTGCTTGGCGACCGGGTTGTCGCAGCTCGCCGCCGGCAGATCCTCGCGGGCCTTGGCCTTGTCCATCGCGGCCTGGCGGTCCTTGGCGCACCACACGCTGACCAGCGTGTTGTAGCCGTGGCTGCCGACGCCCTGGCGCGGGAAGGCCACGTAGCGCACCTCGATGCCGCGGCGGTTGAGCTCGGGCACTTCGCTGTGCAGCTTCTGGCAGTAACCGCAGTCGGTGTCGGTGAACACGGTGATATGGGCCTTGGCCGGAGTCTTGGGCGCGAACACCACCATTTCCTTCAGGGGAATGGACTCGATTTCCTTGGCCACGCCCTTGCTCTCGGCCTGACGGGTCAGGTTGACGGCATCCTCGCCCTTGATCTGATAGAGGTTGCCTTGCATCAGGAACTGGCCGTCTGCGCTGGCATAGAGCAGGCGACCGCCCTTGAGGTGCACCTGGTACAGGCCGGTCATCGGGCTTTCGGCGATGGCTTCGATGGGCATGTCGGGCTGCAGCTTGGTCAGGGTGGCGCGGATGGCCTGGTCGGGATCGGCGGCCAGCGCCACGGAAGCGGCGAGACCTAGCACGGCAACGCCCAGAACACGAAAAACGGACATGGGAAACTCCTGTGACAAGCGCGCCAGCCTACCATAGAGCGCTCCGCAAGCCGACCACGGACGTCGGACGGAACGGCAGAGCGGATGGATTGCTGCGCGACGAGCGTTCGCCTGCGACGCCATGCGTCGCAAGAGGTTCACCCCCTCGGGTGGTGCTGGGCGTGCAGCTCCTGCAGGCGGGCGCGGGCGATGTGGGTGTAGATCTGCGTAGTGGACAGATCGCTGTGGCCCAGCAGCATCTGCACCACGCGCAGGTCGGCGCCGTGGTTGAGCAGGTGGGTGGCGAAGGCGTGGCGCAGGGTGTGCGGCGACAGCGGCTTGGCGATGCCGGCCACCCGGGCCTGGTGCTTGATCCGGTACCAGAAGGTCTGCCGGGTCATCTGCTCGCCGCGCAGGCTGGGGAACAGCACGTCGCTGGGCTTGCCGTCGAGCAGGAAGGGCCGCGCCTCGCGCAGGTAGCGCTCGACCCAGGCGATGGCCTCCTCGCCCAGCGGCACCAGGCGCTCCTTGCTGCCCTTGCCGAACACCCGCAGCACGCCCTGGCGCAGGTTGACCTGTTCCAAGGCCAGGGACACCAGCTCGGTTACCCGCAGGCCACAGGCATAGAGCACCTCGAGCATGGCGCGGTCGCGCAGGCCGATGGGATCGTCCAGCTCCGGCGCCGCCAGCAGCGCCTCGACGTCCGCCTCGGACAGCGACTTGGGCAGCGGCCGGCCGAGCTGAGGCAGCTCCACCTGCAGGGTCGGGTCCTCGGCGATCAGCCCCTCGCGCAGCAGGTAGCGGTAGAAACCGCGCAGGCTGGAGAGCAGGCGCGCGGTGGAGCGCGCCTTGTAGCCCTGCTCCAGGCGCCACCCCAGGTGGTCGAGGATGCTCTCACGGCCGGCGTGCTGCAGCGCACCGCCGCGCTGCTCCAGCCAGGCATGGAAATGGCCGAGATCGCTGCGGTAGGCGGCGCGGGTATGCGGCGACAGGCCCTTCTCCAGCCACAGGGCGTCGAGGAAACGGTCGATCAGGGGATGGTCGAGAACGGGCATGCGCAGCTGTATTTCGTCAGGACAGGCGCGCTAGTCTTCCATAGCCCGCAGCACCACCACCAGCGACAAGGAGTCCTGATGAGCGAATCCCATATCCTGCTCGGCCTCGGCGGCATCGGCGCCGCCGCTCTCGCCAGTCAATGGCTGGCCTGGCGCATGCGTCTCCCGGCGATCCTCTTCCTGCTGCTGTGCGGCATCCTCGCCGGCCCGATCCTCGGCTGGCTGCAGCCGGAGCAGCTGTTCGGCTCCCTGCTGTTCCCCATGGTCTCGCTGTCGGTGGCGCTGATCCTGTTCGAGGGCAGCCTGACCCTGCAGCTGCAGGAACTGCGCGAGATCGGCAGCGTGGTCAGGCGCATGGTCACCTGGGGCGCCCTCAGCACCTGGGCCGTGATCGCCATTGCCACCCACTACCTGCTGGGCTTCTCCTGGGACCTGGCGCTGCTGTTCGGCACCCTGACCCTGGTCACGGGGCCGACCGTGATCGCCCCCATGCTGCGGGTCATGCGCCCACGCGCCTCGGTGGGGAACATCCTGCGCTGGGAAGGCATCGTCATCGACCCCATCGGCGCCCTGCTCGCCGTGGTGGTGTTCAGCTTCATCGTCAGCCGCGACATCGGAGCCGCCTGGAGCGAGAGCCTCACTACCTTTGCAGCGGTGATCGCCTGCGGCAGTGCCTTCGGCGCGGCGGGAGGCTGGCTGTTCGGCCTCGTCCTGCGTCGCCACTGGCTGCCGGAATACCTGGAGAATCTCGGCGCCCTGGCCGCGGTACTGGCCATCTTCATCGGCGCCAACGAACTGGTGCACGAATCCGGCCTGCTCGCGGTGACCGTGATGGGCATGTGGCTGGCAAACATGCGCGGCGTGGACGTGCGCCACATCCTGCACTTCAAGGAGAACCTCAGCGTCCTGCTGATCTCCGGCCTGTTCATCATCCTCGCCGCCCGCCTGGACCTGGCCGCCCTGCTCGCCCTCGGCCCCGCCACCCTGCTCCTGCTGGCGGTGATCCAGCTGATCGCCCGGCCTCTCAACGTCGCCATCAGCACCGCCGGCTCCAGCCTGAGCTGGCGCGAGCGCGCCCTGCTGGCCTGGATCGCCCCACGCGGCATCGTCGCGGCCGCCGTCTCGGCGATCTTCGCACAGCGCCTGCAGCAGCACGGCTACGAGCAGGCCCACCTGCTGGTGCCGCTGACCTTCCTCGTCATCATCGGCACCGTGGTGCTGCAAAGCGCCACGGCACGGCCACTGGCACGCATGCTGGGCGTGGCGGAGCCCGCCGCACGCGGTTTCCTGATCCTCGGCGCCAACCCGGTGGCCCGCGCCGTCGGGCGAGCGCTGCAACAGCAGGGCAGCCGGGTGCTGCTGACAGACTCGAGCTGGGAGAACATCGGCGCCGCGCGCATGGATGGCCTGCCCACCTATTTCGGCAACCCCAGTTCGCAGCACGCCGACGCCCACCTGGACCTCACCGGCATTGGCCAGTTGCTGGCGCTGTCGCCCTCCGCGGAACTCAACAACCTGGCCTGCGCCCGCTTCCGCCCGGATTTCGGCAAGAACAACCTCTACTACCTGCAGAGCCCGCGCGAACAGCGGCTGAGCGAGAAGCACAGGGTCAGCGACGAACATCGCGGCCGCCCGCTGGGCCTGCCCGCCCACAGCTACGGCCAGTTGGCCAGCCTGCTGGCACGCGGCGGCGAGGTGCGCAGCACGACCCTCAGCGCCAGCTTCGGCTGGGCCGACTACCGCGCCCTGCACGGCGAGCGAGCGGTCGTGCTGCTGGCCTTCGATCCGCGAGGCTGGGTGCATGTGGCCTGCGACCCGCTGCCGTTCGAGCCCGGGGCCGGCTGGACGCTGCTCGCCCTGATCGAGGCCGAAACCTGAGCAAGGCGCCCGAAGGCGCCTCTCTCAGGCGAAACCCGGCAGCACCGGCACCGGCTTCTTGTCGTCACCGATGGCGACGAAGCTGAACACGCCGCTGATGGCCTTCTCCCGGCCGCCGCAGTACATGCCCTCGACGAACACTTCCACCTCGACCTTGAGGCTGGTGTTGCCGACCGCGATCACCCGGCCGATGAGTTCGACGATGGAACCGGCGGGTATGGCGTGCTTGAAGTCGATGCGGTCGCTGGACACGGTCACCAGCGGCAGGCGGCAGAAGCGCGTCGCGGCGATGAACGACACTTCGTCCATCCAGGCCAGCGCGGTGCCGCCGAACAGCGTGTTGTGATGGTTGGTGGTCGGCGGAAACACCGCCTTGGCCACGCGGGTTTCCGACAGGTCGGTGCGACGCTGGATCTCTTGCTCTCTCGGGGTCATGCCACTACTGCTCTCGATGGGATGTGGCTGCCTGTGCTGCGTTGTACTTGTTGTCGCTCGGCAGGAATCGGGTTCGCCGGTCGGCGCGCCCCAGAAACGAAAAAAGCAGCCCGGAGGCTGCTTTCTTCTGCTCGGAAGAGCTGTCCGATCAGGACAGTTTTTCCTTGATGCGAGCTGCCTTGCCGGACAGGTCGCGGAGGTAGTACAGCTTGGCCTTGCGCACGTCGCCGCGGCGCTTGACGCTGACGCTGTCGATCAGCGGGGAGTAGGTCTGGAAGGTACGCTCGACGCCCACGCCGCTGGAGATCTTGCGCACGGTGAAGGCGCTGTTCAGGCCGCGGTTGCGCTTGCCGATGACGACGCCTTCGAAGGCCTGCAGACGGGAACGGTCGCCTTCCTTCACCTTCACCTGGACGATGACGGTGTCACCCGGGGCGAAGGCCGGGATTTCTTTGTTCATCTGCTCGGCTTCGAGCTGCTGAATGATCTTGTTGGTCATGCTGTGCTCCTAAGACAAACCACGGTTTGCCATCGATACGTTAACTATCGTCCCGCTGGCGGATGTATTCCTCCAGCAGCTTCTTCTCTTCTCCAGAAAGCGAGCGGCTATCCAGAAGATCGGCTCGGCGCTCCCAGGTCCGACCAAGGGACTGTTGGAGACGCCAGCGCCGGATGTGTTCGTGATTGCCGCTGAGCAGCACGTCCGGAACACGTTTGCCTTCGTACACCTCGGGTCGGGTGTAGTGCGGGCAATCGAGGAGGCCATCGCTGAACGAGTCCTCCTCGGCGGAATCTGCATGCCCGAGCGCGCCCGGCAGCAACCGCGTTACAGCATCGATCAGCACCATCGCCGGAAGCTCACCGCCGGAGAGGACGTAATCGCCGATCGACCATTCCTCATCGACATGCGCCTCGATGAAGCGCTCGTCGATGCCTTCGTAGCGGCCGGCGATGAGAATCAGCGCCTGCTCGCCAGCCAGTTCACGAACCCCCTGCTGAGTCAGCTGGCGGCCCTGCGGCGACAGGTAGATCACCTTCGCTGCGTCCCCCGCATCGGCCTTGGCCGCAGCCAGAGCCTCTTCCAGGGGCTTGATCTTCATCACCATGCCGGGGCCGCCGCCGAAGGGGCGATCGTCCACGGTCTGGTGGCGGTCGTCGGTGTAGTCACGCAGTTGCCGGCAGTTCAACTGCAGCAGCCCCTGCTTCACCGCACGACTGGTAATACCGTACTGACTGATGGCGGCGAACATCTCCGGGAAGATGCTGATGACTTCGACACGCATGGCCACTCGCTCAGGCAAGAGCCAGGGGCTCAGAAGTCCGCGTCCCAGTCCACCCGCATCTCGCCGGCGGCCAGGTCGACCCGCTGCACGCACTGCTCGGTATACGGCAGCAGGCGCTCGCGATCATCCAGGCTGCCCGGACAGGGCTTGACCACCATCACATCGTTGGCGCCGGTTTCCAGCAGGTGATCGAGACGCCCGAGCAGTTGCCCTTGCAGATCGATCACTTTCAGCCCTACCAGTTGGTACCAGTAGAACTCGCCTTCTTCGAGGTCGGGCAACTGCTCGCGGGGAACACAAATGTCGAAACCCGCGAGAGTGCGTGCCACTTCGCGGTCATCGAGTCCCTTGAGCTTGGCTACCAGCACCTTGCCTTGCAGGCGGCCGCTGACCAGCTCCATCTGCCTGACCTCACCGTCGCGCTTGAGCGTCCAGTGGCGGTAGTCGAGCAGATTGTCGATCGGGTCGGTGAAGGAATAGATCTTCACTTCCCCACGCACGCCGTGCACCGAAGTGATCTTGCCGAGAACGACCAGGTCCTCGGCGGGCGGCGTAGCGTTCATATCACTCAAGCTGCGGACTTGGCAGCTTCCTTCAGCAGCTGAGCAACACGCTCAGACGGCTGAGCGCCCTGGCCGAGCCAGTAGGCAGCGCGCTCCTGGTTCACGGAGAGCTTCACTTCGGCACCGGTGGCGACCGGGTTGAAGAAACCGATGCGCTCGACGAAGCGACCATCGCGCGCATTGCGGCTGTTGGTCACGGTCAGGTGGTAGAAGGGGCGCTTCTTGGAGCCGCCACGAGCAAGACGGATGGTTACCATTGAACTTCGTTCCTGTAATCGGTGCTAACTTGAGGCACACACTTTGAGGGGCCTAGGCCCGAAAGGCCGCATATTCTAAGGATTATCCGGCCGTTTGCAAATCTCTTTTTCGGCCACCCATCGGCGGCCCGTCATCACAGCTTGGGCAGGCCACCCGGCATCATGCCGCCGAGACCGCGCATCATCTTGGCCATGCCGCCCTTGGCGGTGAATTTCTTCATCATCTTCTGCATCTGCTTGTGCTGCTTGATCAGCCGCCCGACATCCTGCACCTGGGTGCCGGAGCCGAGGGCGATGCGGCGCTTGCGCGAGCCGCTGATCAGTTCCGGATCGCGACGCTCGGCAGGGGTCATGGAGCCGATGATCGCCTCCATCTGCTTGAACTGCTTCTCCGCCGTGCCCTGAGCGCCGGCCATCTGCGACAGGTTGACCCCGCCGATGGACGGCAGCTTGTCCATCAGGCCGCCGAGGCCACCCATGTTCTTCATCTGCTGCAGCTGGTCGCGGAAGTCTTCGAGGTCGAAGCCCTTGCCCTTCTTCAGCTTCTTGGTCAGCTTCTCGGCCTTCTCGCGGTCGAGGGTCTGCTCGGCCTGCTCGATCAGGCTGAGCACGTCGCCCATGCCGAGGATGCGCGAGGCGATGCGGTCCGGGTGGAAGGGCTCCAGTGCCTCGCTCTTCTCGCCCATGCCGATGAACTTGATTGGCTTGCCGGTGATCTGCCGCACGGACAGCGCGGCACCGCCACGGGCGTCGCCGTCGACCTTGGTCAGCACCACGCCGGTCAGCGGCAGGGCGTCGCCGAAGGCCTTGGCGGTGTTGGCGGCGTCCTGGCCGGTCATGGCGTCGACCACGAACAGGGTCTCGGCCGGCTTGATCGCGGCGTGCACGGCCTGGATCTCGGCCATCATCTCTTCGTCGATGGCCAGGCGGCCGGCGGTGTCGACGATGACCACGTCGATGAACTTCAGCTTGGCCTCGGCGATCGCCGCCTGGGCGATGGCCACCGGTTTCTGGCTGATGTCCGAGGGGAAGAAGGTCACCCCGACCTCGCCGGCCAGGGTCTCCAGCTGCTTGATCGCCGCCGGGCGGTAGACGTCCGCGGACACCACCATCACCGACTTCTTCTTGCGCTCCTTGAGGAAGCGCGCCAGCTTGCCGGCGGTGGTGGTCTTGCCCGCGCCCTGCAGGCCGGCCATCAGCACCACGGCCGGCGGAGTCACGGCCAGGGCGAGGTCCTCGTTGGCCGCGCCCATCAGCTCTTCCAGCTCGGCGCGGACGATCTTCACGAAGGCCTGGCCCGGGGTCAGGCTCTTCGATACCTCGGTGCCGACCGCGCGTTCCTTGACCTTGTTGACGAAATCCTTGACCACCGGCAGGGCGACGTCGGCCTCGAGCAGGGCCATGCGCACCTCGCGCAGGGTGTCCTTGATGTTGTCCTCGGTCAGCTTGGCCTTGCCGGTGACATGGCGCAGCGTCTGTGACAGGCGGTCGGTTAGGTTCTCGAACATGCGCGATCCTTTGAACGGGGTACTTGCGGCAAGCCGCGGAGTATAACCAACTGGCAGGGCCGCCGACACCGCCGGCGGTCTTTCGTGAAACGCTTCTTATGTGCCACACTCACGGCCTTTCGGGCCCAGCCATACACGGATTTATGCACCCTCTGCTGCCCAGTCTCGCCGCCGCCGGCCTCTACGCCGGCGCCACCCTCTACCAGGGATTGCGCTTCGGCCGCCAGCAGGCGCCGGACAAGCGCCTGCTGGGCCTGCTCGGCGCCCTCGCCCTGGTCGCCCATGCGGTCAGCCTCACGCTGCAGCTGCTGCCGGGCGCTGGCCTCAATCTGGACTTCTTCAACGCTTCCAGTCTGATCGCCTGCGCGGTGATCGCCCTGACCCTGCTCGGCTCCGCGCGCATCCCGGTGGAGAACCTGCTGTTGCTCCTGTTCCCCCTCGGCGCGCTGACCGTGCTGCTGGCGGAGTTCGTGCCGGGCGGCACCAGCCAGCCGATCAACGAGGCGCCGGGCATCCTCGCCCACATCCTGCTGTCGATCCTGGCCTATGGCCTGCTGACCATCGCCATGTTCCAGTCGCTGCTGCTGTCGCTACAGGACCACCAGCTCAAGCACAAGCACCCGTCCGGGCTGATCCGCAACTTCCCGCCGCTGCAGACCATGGAGAGCCTGCTGTTCGGCTTCCTCTGGGCCGGCTGGCTGCTGCTGTCGCTGTCGCTGGTGTCCGGCTGGCTGTTCGTCGACAACCTGCTGGCCCAGCACCTGGCGCACAAGACCCTGCTCTCCTGCCTGGCCTGGCTGGTGTTCGCCGTGCTGCTGTGGGGCCGCCACCAGCTCGGCTGGCGCGGGCACAAGGCGATCCGCTGGACCCTCGCCGGCTTCTGCCTGCTGATGCTGGCCTATTTCGGCAGCAAGCTGGTCCGCGAATTCATCCTGCATATCTGACGCCATGAACCTCGCCCCCTACGAATGGTGGCTGCTGGCGGCGATCCTGATCGCCGGCGGCGTGCTGCTGGCCCGTGAACGCCTGCCCCTCCTCACCCGCCGCGCCGCCGGCGGGGCGCAGGTGCAGGACGCCGGCGAGCGCCGGCACCTGCCCGAAGAAGCCCGCGAGCGGCGCCAGCACGCCCTGCTGCAACTGCTGGAGCTAGAGAACGTCACGGTCAACGACATCATGATCCCGCGCGGCGGGGTCATCGGCATCGACCTCGACGCCCCGCTGGCGGAGATCATCGAGCTGCTGCGCCGGGTCGATCACACCCGGCTGCCGGTGTACCGCGGCGGCATCGACCAGATCGAGGGCATCGTCCACATGCGCCGCCTGGCCGCCCTGCTGACCCGCGACCAGCTCAGCCACGAGGCGCTGCTGGCCAGCTGCGTGCCGCCCTACTTCGTGCCCGAGGGCACACCACTGGCCACCCAGTTGGTGAACTTCCAGAAGGAGAAGCGCCGCCTCGGCCTGGTGGTGGACGAGTACGGCGACATCCAGGGCATCGTCACCTTGGAAGACCTGCTCAACGAGATCATCGGCGACTTCAGCTACGAGGAAGACGCCGACAATCCGGAAATCCAGGCCCAGGGCGACGGCAGCCAGGTCATCGACGGCGCCGCCAGCATCCGCGAGATCAACAAGAGCCTGGGCTGGCGCCTGCCCAGCGACGGCCCGAAGACCCTCAACGGCCTGGTCACCGAGGCGCTGGAAAGCATCCCCGACAGCCCGGTGTGCCTGAAGATCGGCCCCTACCGCCTGGAAATCCTCGAGGCCAACGAGAACCGCGTGCTGAGCGTGCGCGCCTGGCGCGCCCGGCCGGGCACGCGCTACTAGCCAAATCTCGCAGGGTGCTCCGTCCGGTGCGCGCGGCGCACCCTACCTCTCAACGCAGCCCGCCGAGGCGCTCGGCCAGGTGCTCGGCCCAGACGCGGTAACCCAGGGCCGATGGATGGTAGCCGTCGCGCGCCAGGTAGTCCGGGCTGAAACGCAGCGCCACCGGCGCGTACTCGGTGCACTCCTCGGCGCTGACCCGGCGCAGCGCCGCATCGAGCAGCGCCGCGCGCCGTCCCAGCAACTGCCGCAGCAGCCAGGGCAAGGCGCTGAAATGCTGGATCGGCGGCACGCCGGTGAACACCACCTTCCCGCCCCGCTCGCTCAAGGCACGACTGAGCGAACGCAGCGAATCCTCCCAGCGCGCCAGTGAACTCAGGTGGGTGGTGTCGTTGACTCCGAACACCAGCAGCACCAGATCGGCCGGCTCCGCCAGCGCCACCGGCAGCAGGCGCTCGCCGGCCTCGGCGGCGGTGATGCCGTTCTCGCCGCAGGCGCGCCAGGCCACCGGCCGCCCTTCGCGCAGGGCCAGCGCCAGGGCCAGTTGCCCGGCCAGCGCCACTTCCTGCGCCTCGACACCGACCCCGGCCACGGTGGACTCGCCGACCAGCAGCAGGCGCAGGGGCTCGCCCGCCAGCTCAGCGCCGGCCAGGCCGTGCTGCTCCCCGCCCGCCGGCGGCAGGCGCAGCGCCGTGCGCCGGGTGTGGATCGCCAGGGGCAACACGAGCGGCAACGCCGCCAGCGCCAGCCCCCACCACAACCCGGCGCGCAGACGGCTCACAGTTCGACCTTGACCGCCTCGGACGCCCGCACCGCCTTGGCCCGCGCCGCGTCCACGCTCTCGTCGCGGGCCAGGGCCACGCCCATGCGCCGCTGGCCGCTGACTTCCGGCTTGCCGAACAGTCGCAGCGCGGTATCCGGCTCGTTTAGGGCAGCACCGAGGCCGGCGAAGGTCACCTGGCGCGATTCGCCCTCGACCAGGATCACCGCGGAGGCGGACGGGCCGAACTGGCGGATCGCCGGGATCGGCAGGCCGAGGATGGCCCGCGCGTGCAAGGCGAATTCGGACAGGTCCTGGGAGATCAGGGTGACCAGGCCGGTGTCGTGCGGGCGTGGCGACACCTCGCTGAACCACACCTGGTCGCCCTTGACGAACAGTTCCACGCCGAACAGGCCGCGCCCGCCGAGGGCCTCGGTCACCGCCAGGGCAACCCGCTCGGATTCGGCCAGGGCGGCGGCGCTCATCGCCTGCGGCTGCCACGATTCGTGGTAGTCACCCTTGACCTGGCGGTGGCCAACCGGCGCGCAGAACGAGGTGCCGCCGATGTGACGCACGGTGAGCAGGGTGATCTCGTAGTCGAAGTCGATAAAGCCTTCCACGATGACTCTACCCTTGCCGGCGCGCCCGCCTTCCTGGGCGTAGTCCCAAGAGGCCTGCAGGTCGACGTCGCTCTTCAGCACGCTCTGGCCCTTGCCAGAGGAACTCATGATCGGCTTGACCACGCAGGGGTAGCCGACCGAGCGCACCGCCTCGGTGTAAGCCTCGTAGGTGTCGGCGAAGTGGTACGGCGAGGTCGGCAGGCCCAGCTCCTCGGCGGCCAGGCGGCGGATGCCCTCGCGGTTCATGGTCAGCCTGGCGGCGCGGGCGGTGGGCACCACGGTGTAGCCCTCGGCCTCCAGCTCCACCAGGGTGTCGGTGGCGATGGCCTCGATCTCCGGCACGATGTAGTGCGGCCGCTCCGCCTCGATCACCGCGCGCAGGGCGGCGCCGTCGAGCATGCTGATCACGTGGCTGCGGTGCGCCACCTGCATGGCCGGGGCGTCGGCGTAGCGGTCGACGGCGATCACCTCGCAACCCAGGCGCTGCAGTTCGATCACCACTTCTTTGCCCAGCTCGCCGGAGCCACAGAGCAGGACGCGGGTCGCGGTGGGCGACAGGGGGGTACCGATACGGGGCATCAAGACATCCTCGAATGAAAAACGCGGTGAAGGGTGAAAGGCAGGAAGGAATCAGTGGCCGGCCGGCTGCAGCAGTTGGCCGGCGGCGCGGGCGCGCTCCAGGCACAGCGCCAGGACCGCGCGCCGCTCGTGGTTGTCCATGCGGCCCCAGCGGGTGATCTCGGCCGCGGTGCGCTGGCAGCCGATGCAGATGTCCTGATCGTCCAGCGCGCAGATGCTCACGCAGGGCGACTTGACCGGGCGCTCGTCGCTCACGCCTCGTCCTCGACCAGGTCGCGGGCGTAGCGCTGGGCGTTGTGCACGTAGTGGGCGGCGCTGCCCTCGAGCATCTTCTTCTGCTGTTCATTGAGTTCGCGCACCACCTTGCCCGGGCTGCCCATCACCAGGCTGCCGTCGGGAATCTCCTTGCCCTCGGGGATCAGGCTGTTGGCGCCGATGATGCAGTACTTGCCGATCTTCGCGCCGTTGAGGATCACCGCGTTGATGCCGATCAGGCTGTAATCGTCCACCGTGCAGCCGTGCATCATCACGTTGTGGCCGACGGTGACGCCCTTGCCCAGGGTCAGTGGGAAGCCCATGTCGGTGTGCATCACGGTGCCGTCCTGCACGTTGCTGTTCTCGCCGATGTGGATCAGCTCGTTGTCGCCGCGCAGCACGGCGCCGAACCAGACGTTGGCGCCCTTCTCCAGCTTCACCTTGCCGATCACGCTGGCGGTGGGCGCGATCCAGCTCTCGGGATGGGTCTCGACACGGGCATCGCCCAGGCGGTACTTCATGGGGTGTCTCCTCTCAGACCTTGATGATCCGGACCGACGGCTGCGGTGGCCTCTCCAGGTCGATACCGGCGTCGAACGCCAGGTTGACCAGCTCGACGATCATCACCGCCGTCAGGCCCCAGATCTTGTAGTTGTCGTAGTGGTAGCAGGGCACGTACCAGCTGCGCCCCTCGTAGTCGATGCGGTGGGTGACCTCGGGCGGGCTCTCGATGAAGAAGCGCAGCGGCACCGAGAACACCGCGGCGATCTCGTCGTCGTTGGGCCGGTACTCGACGTAGTCCGGTACCACCCCGACCCAGGGCGTGACGCGGATGCCGAAGCGCGACACCAGCGGGCTGAGCGGGGCGACCATTTCCACCAGGCCGGGCGGCAGGCCGACTTCCTCCTCCGCCTCGCGCAGCGCGGTGAAGGCCAGGTCGATGTCGTCCGGGTCGCGCCGCCCGCCAGGGAAGGCCACCTCGCCACCGTGGGTGGACAGGCCGCTGGCGCGCAGGGTCAGCACCAGCTCCGGCTCGTCGCAGCGGGTCAGCGGCACCAGCACGGCCGCCTCGGGATGGCGCGGGTCGGTCTCCAGGCTGCGCGGAGTATGGCCGCGCACGCGTTGCAGGAGCTCGTCGAGCATGTCAATTCTCGGTTCTTCGTTATGCCCGGCATCATGGCACGAAGGCGCGGAGTGCCCAAGACCCGCAGATCGTCAACGCGCTTGCCGCCGCTCCGGTGCAACGCCAAGATGGGCGACGATCCAGGAGAAATCGACATGAAGTTCTGCAGCCAGTGCGGCGGCCCGATGGAACAGCGTATTCCCGCGGGCGACAACCGCATGCGCTTCGTCTGCACGCAGTGCCACTTCATCCACTACCAGAACCCGCGCATCGTCGCCGGCTGCCTGCCGGTGTGGGGCGAGCAGGTGCTGCTGTGCCGCCGCGCCATCGAACCGCGCCGCGGCTTCTGGACCCTACCGGCCGGCTTCATGGAGAACGGCGAGACCATGGCCGAGGCGGCCATGCGCGAGACCGACGAAGAGGCCTGCGCGCGAGTGCGCGACCTGCACCTGTACACCCTGTTCGACCTGCCGCACATCAGCCAGCTCTACGTGTTCTTCCGCGCCGAACTGGCCGACCTGGACTTCTGCGCCGGCGAGGAGAGCCTGGAGGTGCAGCTGTTCCACGAGCGGGAAATCCCCTGGAACGAGCTGGCCTTCCCCACGGTCGGACGTACTCTGGAATGTTATTTCGCCGACCGCCGCGAGCAGCACTATCCTGTGCGCAACGAGGGTCTGGCCGCCTTTCGCCCTCTCAGGTAACCGTCACCCACCCGAACGGGAGCATTACCATGGACACCAGCAACCACCACAGCCTGCGCACCTTGTTCGAGCAGCTCGGGCTGCCCTCCAGCAACGAGGAGATCGCCGCCTTCATCCGCGACCATCAGCTGTCCAATGGCGAGAAGCTTGCCAAGGCGCCGTTCTGGACCGAGGCGCAGGCCAACTTCCTCGCCGAGTCGCTCAAGCGCGATTCCGACTGGGCGATCCAGGTCGACGAACTGGCCGTCTCACTGACCCAGAAGCCCTGACAGCGACAGACGCAACAGGCTGGCCGCCGTCGCCGGATCATCCGCGTCGGTGACCAGCAGCAGGTCGTCGCCCGCCTCGCCCAGCGCGATGCCCTCCACTTTCCAGCGGCCGTCCAGCTCGGCCAACCGCCGCACCCGGCCGTCATGTCCGACCAGCCCGATCACGGCGCCCATGCAGGCGCCATCGTTGTAGCTGTCCGTCGTGTTCTCCGCCACCGCGCTGAACAGCCAGCGGCCATCCGCCAGCGCCGCCCCGTCGGTGAAACCCAGCGCCACGCCCGCCAGCTCGCCCAGGTCGAGCGACTGGATGGCGCGAGGCGCGGGAACACTCCCTGCGCCATCCAGCCAATCCCGCAGCTCGGCCCAGGGGTAGCGCACGGCGGCATTGGCGGCCCGGCCCTGGTTGCCACGCTGCAACAGGAGAAATTCGCCACCGAGTAGGAAGCCGCCCTCGATGTTCAGGTCGGCGAAGCGCTGCCGCAGCGGCTGGTACAGCGGCGCCAGGTCGACCTGCCGAGGCCGCGCGCCCTCTTCCATCCCCAGCAGCACGCCACGCTGGCGCTCCGGCGTCGAGCCCGAACCCAGCGCCAATAGCGCTCCCTCGGGATAGCCAGCCATTGCCGGCAACAGGGCCAGAACCTCCAGATCCGGTTTGACGGCCTTGCGGGCGGCCTTTTCCACCGGCAGTTCACCATTGAACAGACGCAGCAGTCGGCCGGGGCCCGGATCGCCAAGGGTGAACAGGCCCAGATGCAGCTCGTCATCGGCCACCACGTATAAATGCCGGTCGATGCGGACCAGCGCACTGGCTGCGCCGAGATGGGCATAGCCCAAGGGGTGATCCACCGGATCGAGGGTCAGGGTGCGCAGCAGCGTGGGTTGGAACATCACGGACTCCGGGATGAGATGTCAGTCGCCGACCGATGCTACCCAGCCACCATCCGGCTGACGAGGATTGAACAAGCCTGGCGCTATAGGCAGACTCCGCGCTGACAACCCGATCTCAGAATCGGGGCCAACGGAAACGCCCTCGGAACATCCCATGCGCTGGTTGCTCGCCCTACTCTGCATTACCGTGGTCAGCCTCTCCCACGCCTCCGCCGCGCCCACCCTCGGCGGCAAGACGGTGGACAAGGTCCTCGTGCTCAAGTCCGAGCGCAAGCTGCACCTGATGGGGCGAGGCGAAGTGCTCAAGTCCTACCGCATCTCCCTGGGCAAGCAGCCCAAGGGCGCCAAGGTGCGCGAAGGCGACAACCGCACGCCGGAAGGCTTCTACTGGATCGACTGGCGCAAGACCAGCGACAGGTACAACCTGTCCATGCACATCTCCTACCCCAACGCCCGCGACGCGGCCAACGCGCGCAAGCAGGGCGTGCCGGCCGGCGGCATGATCATGATCCACGGCACCCCGCTGGACGATGAATACCCCGAGTGGTTCTTCGGCACCCTGGACTGGACCGAGGGCTGCATCGCCATGCAGAACGCCGACATGCGCGAAGTCTGGAGCCTGGTTCAGGACGGCACGCTGATCGAAATCCGACCCTGAGGGCGCGAAAGAGACGAGCGAGGCGCCCACGGGCTTTGTGGGAGCGGCCTTGGCCGCGATGCTTTGCTGTCAACCCCATTCGCGGACAAGTCCGCTCCCACAGGGTCAATGGCGCTCGCCAACCATGGAAAATGCCTTAACTGGCAGGCATTAACTCTCGGGCGCCTTTTTCATGGCCATATCCACGCTAGTGGTTGCACACCTTGCAGAAGCGGCTTCAGCCGCGAAATTCGCGGCCAATCGGAATGCCGCCCAGCCGCGCCCATAAAGGCAGGATGGCGCCACCCCCACGTAACGGGGACACAGCCTTTTCATGCCCGCGATTTGTCGGGGGATAATTGGCGCGATAAATTGTTGCGCAGATATCAATTGGAGAGCCCGCCATGAAGACGCCCCGTTCCTGCGAGGCCCTGCGCCTGGACAACCAGCTGTGCTTCGCCCTGCATTCCACCTCGCTGCTGATGACCAAGGTCTACAAGCCGCTGCTGCAGAGCATCGGCCTGACCTACCCGCAGTACCTGGCCATGCTGGTGCTGTGGGAAGGCGACGGCATCACCGTGGGCGAGATCAGCGCGCGCCTGCTCACCGACCCCGGCTCGCTGACCCCGCTGCTCAAGCGCCTGGAAGGCGAAGGCCTGATCACCCGCACCCGCAGCAGCGCCGACGAGCGCGTGGTGGAGCTGCGCCTGACCGACAAGGGCCTCGCCCTGCAGCACGAGGCCGAGCGCTTCCCCGGCTGCATCCTCGAAGCGGCTGGCCAGAACGAGGCGCAGATCAGCGAACTCAAGGAGCGCATCGTCGCCCTGCGCGACCAGTTGCAGAACGCCGTCTGACCTCGCCACCCCGGCAACGCCCCTCCTCCAGCCCCCACCGCTGCGCTTATTCCTCACCAGGCGTAGCGCTAGCGCAAATTCATCTAACAAATAACTTGCGCGCAAAATAAAACGACAATAAATTTCACTCCGCGCACTTACTTAGCGCGCAAGATTTTAGACAGCAATCAAACTGGAGCTCAGCTCATGCAAACCATCAAGCCCCTGTACACCGCTACCGCCACTGCCACCGGAGGCCGCGACGGCCGTGCCGTTTCCTCCGACGGTTTCCTCGACGTCAAACTGACCACCCCGCGCGAGCTGGGCGGCGCCGGCGGTGAAGCCACCAACCCCGAGCAGCTGTTCGCCGCCGGTTATTCGGCCTGCTTCATCGGCGCCCTGAAGTTCGTCGCCAGCCAGAAGAAGCAGGCCCTTCCGGCCGACGCCTCGATCACCGGCAAGGTCGGCATCGGCCAGATTCCTGGTGGCTTCGGCCTGGAAGTCGAGCTCGGCATCAACCTGCCGGGCCTTGATCGCGCCGTGGCCGAGGAACTGATCGCTGCCGCCCACCAGGTCTGCCCCTACTCCAACGCCACCCGCGGCAACATCGACGTACGCCTGGTACTGGTCTGAATCCGACAGGCAGCAAGGAGAACCACCATGACCATCAAGACAATCGCCGCCAGCAGCCTGCTCGCCCTGGCCATCGGCAACGCCTTCGCCGCCGGCAGCCCCGGCGTGGAACACCACACCCAGGCCTTCCTCCAGGCCCTGGAAGCCGGTGGCGGCAAGCCGCTGGAGAGCCTCAACCCACAGGACGCCCGCGCCGTGCTGGTCGGCGCCCAGGCCTCGGTCGAGGTCGACCTCTCCGGGGTGAGCGTCAGCGAGAAGACCATCGAGGCCTCCGGCCAGTCGATCCCGCTGACCATCGTTCGGCCCGAGGGCGTGAAAGGCGACCTGCCGGTGTTCATGTTCTTCCACGGCGGCGGCTGGGTGCTCGGCGACTACCCGACCCACGCCCGCCTGATCCGCGACCTGGTGGTGAACTCCGGCGCCGTGGCCGTCTATGTCGGCTACACCCCGTCGCCGGAAGCCAGGTATCCGATGGCCATCGACCAGGCCTACGCCGCCACCCGATGGGTCGGCGAACACGGCAAGGAGATCGGCGTGGACAGCTCGCGCCTGGCCGTGGCTGGCAACAGCGTCGGCGGCAATATGGCTGCGGTGGTCGCACTCAAGGCGAAAGAGGCCGGCACGCCCAGGCTGCGCTTCCAGCTGCTGCTGTGGCCGGTGACCGACGCCGATTTCGAGACCGCCTCGTACGGCCAGTTCGCCCAGGGCCACTTCCTGACCAAGCCGATGATGCAGTGGTTCTGGGACAACTACACCAGCGACCCGAAGCAGCGCGCCGAACGCTTCGCCTCGCCTCTGCGGGCCTCGGTCGAGCAGCTGCAGGGCTTGCCGCCGGCACTGGTGCAGACCGCCGAGTTCGACGTGCTGCGCGACGAGGGCGAGGCCTACGCGCGCAAGCTGGACGCCGCCGGCGTGACGGTCACTGCGGTGCGGGTCAACGGCATGATCCACGACTACGGCCTGCTCAACCCGCTGGCCCACGTGCCTGCCGTGCAAACGGCCCTGCGCCAGGCCGGCGCCGAGCTGAAGCAGCATCTGCGCTAGAGACAGGATCAGTCGTAGGGTGCGCCGTGCGCACCGGCAAGCTGTACATTTTCCCGGTGCGCGCGGCGCCCCCTACGCATGCAGGCGCAGACCCGAAATCGGCTCAAGAAAAAACGCCGCGACTCCAATGGGGTCGCGGCGTTTTTCTCAAGTGGGACAGCCCTGCGGCTCGGGCCAAGGCCTCTGTCATGCAGAGCGGGTCAGAACTGCAGGTCGGACAATCGCCACACATCGAAGGCGGGCGTCTCGTAGGGATGGCTCTTCTTCATGGCCTTGACCGTGTCGTGGATCAGCTCGTCGGCCACCACCAACTCCACCTTCCATTCCGCCACTTCCTCGATCCGGTCGACCTGACCGAGAAAGGGATCACTGCCGGCCAGCGGGCGGAACTGGCCCTTGCCCAGGGTCTGCCAGCAGCAGCTGTCGTAGTGTCCGATACGTCCCGCACCCGCCGCGAACACCGCGGCCTTCACTTCTTCCAGATGGCTTTCCGGCACATAGAAACAGAACTTGTACATCCAGCCCCTCCGAGCATCGACGAATACAGCGACCCGGGGGCCGCTCTGCCAAGGCAATACTGGCATTGTGCCTTATCCCTGGCACGCGGCCTAGTTCGCAAGTCTGGATTGGAGTGTTGCAGAAACGAAACGTCCGGACTGGCCCTAGAGCCATTAGCCATAAGACCGACCGGTTTAATCACCCTGGGTGAAGCGTCGCCAGCGCTCTCTGAAGCCCTCGGCGGGCGGACTGTGACTGCCGTCACAATAGGGCAGGCGCCGGGACAGGCCGCAGCGACAGAGCAGCACCCGTTGCTGGCGTGCGGGCTGCAGGCTCAGACCCTCGGTGCAACCGGGAGGACAATCGGGCAACACGGGCGAGCGCCCGCAGCGGCACAGCAGATGGGTCTCGCCAGGGTTGACCTGGCGGACTTCGGGAAGGCGGGATTCGTCGGCCATCACGCCGCCGCGGCAGGCCCCTCGCCCTCGCGGGAGAGGGGCGGCGCGGTCAGTCGACCCAGACGCGGGCGTTGCGGAACATGCGCAGCCAGCCGCCGTCTTCCTGCCACTCGTCCGGGCGCCAGGAGTTCTGCACGGCGCGGAACACCCGCTCAGGATGCGGCATCATGATGGTCACGCGGCCGTCGCGGCTGCACAGGCCGGTGATGCCGCGCGGCGAGCCGTTCGGGTTGGCCGGGTAGGTCTCGGTGACCTTGCCGTGGTTGTCGATGAAGCGCAGTGCGACGGTGCCGGAGAGGTCGGCCTCCAGCAGCGCCTCCTCGCTCTCGAACTCGGCATGGCCCTCGCCGTGGGCGATGGCGATCGGCATGCGCGAACCGGCCATGCCCTGGAGGAAGATCGACGCCGACTCCTGCACCTGGACCATGGCCACGCGCGCCTCGAACTGCTCCGAGCGGTTGCGCACGAAGTGCGGCCAGAACTCGGTGCCGGGGATCAGCTCGTGCAGGTTGCTCATCATCTGGCAGCCGTTGCACACACCGAGGGCGAAGCTGTCCTTGCGTGCGAAGAAGGCGGCGAAGCCATCGCGGGCGCGGCTGTTGAACAGCACCGACTTGGCCCAGCCCTCACCGGCGCCGAGCACGTCGCCGTAGGAGAAGCCGCCGCAGGCCACCAGGCCCTTGAACTCGTCCAGGCTGACGCGGCCGGCGAGGATGTCGCTCATGTGCACATCGATCGCGCTGAAGCCGGCGCGGTCGAAGGCCGCGGCCATCTCCACCTGGCCGTTGACGCCCTGCTCGCGCAGGACCGCCACCTTCGGCCGTGCACCCTTCTTGATATAGGGCGCAGCGATGTCCTGGTTGACGTCGAACGACAGCTTGGTCGACAGGCCGGGGTTGTCCTCGTCGAGGATCAGGTCGAATTCCTGGTCGGCGCCGTCGGCGTTGTCGCGCAGGCGCTGGATGCGGTAGCTGGTCTCGGCCCACTGACGCTGCAGCAGGCGACGCTCGCCACCGAACACCGGCGCGCCGTTGAAGCTGATCGCCACGTCGCCGCCGTTGACCGGCTGGCCGATCACGGCGACGCAGTCGTCCAGGCCGGCGGCGCTGAACTGGGCGAGGATTTCCGGGGTGGCGTCCTGGCGCACCTGGATCACCGCGCCCAGCTCCTCGTTGAACAGCACGGCCGCCAGCTCGGAGGCGTCGTCGGCCAGGCCGTCGAGGAACAGGTTGAGGCCGCAATGGCCGGCGAAGGCCATTTCCAGGGCGGTGGTCAGCAGGCCGCCGTCGGAGCGGTCGTGGTAGGCCAGGATGTGGCCGTCGGCGTTGAGGCCCTGGATCACGGCGAAGAAGGCCTTGAGGTCTTCGGCATCGTCCACGTCCGGCACGGTCTGGCCGAGCTGGGCGTAGGTCTGCGCCAGGATCGAGCCGCCCATGCGATTCTGCCCGCGGCCGAGGTCGATCAGGATCAGGTCGGTCTCGCCCTTGTCCAGGCGCAGCTGCGGGGTCAGCGATTGGCGCACGTCCTGCACCGGGGCGAAACCGGAGATCACCAGCGACAGCGGCGAGGTCACGCTCTTGTCGACGCCCTCGTCCTGCCAGCGGGTCTTCATGGACATGGAGTCCTTGCCCACCGGGATGGTGATGCCGAGCGCCGGGCACAGCTCCATGCCCACGGCCTTGACCGTGTCGTACAGACGCGCGTCCTCGCCCGGGTGACCGGCGGCGGCCATCCAGTTGGCGGACAGCTTGATGTCGGAGAGTTTCTCGATGCGCGCGGCGGCCAGGTTGGTGATGGTCTCGCCGACCGCCATGCGGCCCGAGGCCGGCGCGTCGAGCAGGGCCAGCGGGGTGCGCTCGCCCATGGCCATGGCCTCGCCGGTGTAGACGTCGAAGCTGGTGGCGGTCACGGCGCAGTCGGCCACCGGCACCTGCCACGGGCCGACCATCTGGTCGCGGGCAACCAGGCCGGTGATGGTGCGGTCGCCGATGGTGATCAGGAAGCTCTTGCTGGCCACGGCCGGGTGGCGCAGCACACGGCTCACGGCTTCGGTGATATCGACGCCGGAGGCGGAGAAGTCATCTCCCTGCTCCGCCTCGCGGGCCACGCTGCGGTGCATGCGCGGCGGCTTGCCGAGCAGCACTTCCAGCGGCATGTCCACCGGCTTGTTGCCGAAGTGGCTGTCGGAGACGGTCAGGTGCGGCTCGGCGATGGCCTCGCCGACCACGGCGAACGGGCAGCGCTCGCGCTCGCAGATGGCCTTGAAGCGCTCGAAGTCGGCGGCGTCGACCGACATCACGTAACGCTCCTGGGACTCGTTGCACCAGATTTCCAGCGGCGCCATGCCCGGCTCGTCGTTGGGCACCGCGCGCAGCTCGAAGCGACCGCCGCGGCCGCCGTCGTTGATCAGCTCCGGCAGGGCGTTGGAGATACCACCGGCGCCGACGTCGTGGATGAACTTGATCGGGTTGTCGGCGCCCAGCTGCCAGCAGCGGTCGATCACTTCCTGGCAGCGACGCTCCATTTCCGGGTTGTCGCGCTGCACCGAGGCGAAGTCCAGGTCGGCGGAGCTGGCGCCGGTGGCCATGGAGGATGCGGCGCCGCCGCCCAGGCCGATCAGCATGGCCGGGCCGCCGAGCACGATCAGCTTGGCGCCGACCGAGATCTCGCCCTTCTGCACGTGGTCTTCACGGATGTTGCCGAGGCCGCCGGCCAGCATGATCGGCTTGTGGTAGCCGCGCACCTCCTCGCCGCGCGGGCTTTGCACGGCCTGCTCGAAGGTGCGGAAGTAGCCGTTCAGCGCCGGACGGCCGAACTCGTTGTTGAACGCGGCGCCGCCCAGCGGGCCCTCGATCATGATGTCCAGCGCGGTGACGATGCGCTCGGGCTTGCCGTAGGGTTTCTCCCAGGGCTGCTCGAAACCGGGGATGTTCAGGTTGGACACGGTGAAGCCGGTCAGGCCGGCCTTGGGCTTGGCGCCGCGGCCGGTCGCGCCCTCGTCGCGGATCTCGCCGCCGGAGCCGGTGGAGGCGCCGGGGAACGGGGCGATGGCGGTCGGGTGGTTGTGGGTCTCCACCTTCATCAGGATGTGCACCGGCTCCTGAGTCGCGCCGTATTCGCGAGTCTGCGGATTGGGGAAGAAGCGTCCGGCCGGGTGGCCGACGATCACCGAGGCGTTGTCCTTGTAGGCGGACAGCACGCCCTCGCGGTGCAGCTCGTAGGTGTTCTTGATCATGCCGAACAGGGACTTGTCCTGGCTCTGGCCGTCGATGTCCCAGCTGGCGTTGAAGATCTTGTGGCGGCAGTGCTCGGAGTTGGCCTGGGCGAACATCATCAGTTCGACGTCGTGCGGGTTGCGGCCCAACTCGGTGAAGCTCTTCACCAGGTAGTCGATCTCGTCCTCGGCCAGGGCCAGGCCCAGCGCGACGTTGGCCTGCGCCAGCGCGGCGCGGCCGCCGCCGAGCACGTCCACCGCGGTCAGCGGCTTGGGCTCGGCGTGGCTGAACAGGCCGGCGGCCTGCTCCAGCGCGCCCAGCACCAGCTGGGTCATGCGGTCGTGCAGCAGGGCAGCGACGGCCTGGCTGTCGGCCTCGCTCAGCTCGCCGGCGACGTAGTAGGCGATGCCGCGCTCCAGGCGCTCGATCTTGGCCAGGCCGCAGTTGCGGGCGATGTCCGTGGCCTTGCTCGACCAGGGCGAGATGGTGCCGAAGCGCGGGATGACCAGGAACAGCCTGCCGGCGGGCTCCTGCACCGGCACGCTCGGGCCGTACTTCAGCAGCCGGGCCAGCACCTGCTCTTCGTCGGCGGTGAGCACACCGGTCACTTCGGCGAAGTGCGCGAACTCGGCGTACAGCCCGGTCACGGCGGGGACCTTGGCGGTCAGTTGCGAAAGCAGTTTGCCGTGGCGGAAGGCGGAGAGAGCGGGCGCGCCGCGCAGGATCAACATCGTGAACAGCCTCTGGGAAGGGGTGTGCTTGGAGGCCGTGCATTCTAGCCTAAAGCGCCGCGCGACGGCACACCCATGCCGCACTAGCAAAGCGCCGGAAATCTGTCGAGATATGGCGCCCACCGGGCTTTGCGTATACTGCGCCGATGTTTGCCCACATCGTGTTGCGCATTCGCTCGACCGCCTCCCTGTTGGCGACCGTTATCCTTCTGATGCTCGCGGGCTGCGACGGCTCCGTCGCCAAGCAGCCCAGCACTCTCGAGCGCGTGCAGGAGGAGGGTGTGCTGCGCGTGATCACCCGCAACAGCCCCACCACCTACTTCCAGGACCGCAGCGGCGAGACCGGCTTCGAATACGAGCTGGCCAAGCGCTTCGCCGACAGTCTGGGCGTCGAGCTGAAGGTGGAGACCGCCGACAACCTGGACGACCTGTTCATCCGCCTCAACCAGCCGGGCGGCCCGGTGCTGGCCGCCGCCGGCCTGGTCTCCAGCAGCGGCCGCCGGACCCAGGCCAACTTCTCCCGTCCCTACCTCGATGTCACCCCGCAGGTGGTCTACCGCGACGGCCAGCGCCGCCCCACCCGCCCCGAGGACCTGGTGGGCCGGCGCATCTTGGTGCTCAAAGGCAGCAGCCACGCCGAGCAGTTGGCCGAACTGAAGAAGACCCTGCCGGAGCTGCAGTACGAGGAATCCATCGACGTCGAGGTGGTGGACCTGCTGCGCATGGTCGACGAGGGCCAGGTGGACCTGACTCTGGTCGACTCCAACGAGCTGGCGATGAACCAGGTCTACTTCCCCAACGTGCGCGTCGCCTTCGACCTGGGCGAGGCGCGCAGCCTGGGCTGGGCGGTGGCCGCCGGCGAGGACGACAGCCTGCTGCGCGAGGTCGACCACTTCCTCGCCCTGGTCCAGGAGAACGGCAGCCTGCAGCGCCTCAAGGAGCGCTACTACGGTCACGTCGACGTGCTCGGCTACGTCGGCGCCTACACCTTCGCCAAGCACCTGCAGCAGCGCCTGCCGCGCTACGAGCAGCACTTCAAGCTGGCTGCCGAGAAGCACAAGGTGGACTGGCGCCTGCTGGCCGCCATCGGCTACCAGGAGTCCCTCTGGACCGCCGACGCCACCTCCAAGACCGGCGTGCGCGGGCTGATGATGCTGACCCAGAGCACCGCCCAGGCGATGGGCGTGGTCAACCGGCTCGATCCCAGGCAGAGCATCGCCGGCGGCGCCAAGTACTTCACCCTGGTGCACAGCGGCCTCACCGAAGACATGAGCGAGCCGGACCGCACCTGGTTCGCCCTGGCCGCCTACAACATCGGCATCGCCCACCTGGCGGACGCCCGCAAGCTGGCCCAGGCCGAGGGCCTGGACCCGAACAAGTGGCTGGACGTGCAGAAGATGCTTCCGCGCCTGTCGCAGAAGCGCTGGTACAGCAAGACCCGCTACGGCTACGCCCGCGGCGGCGAGACCGTGCACTTCGTGCGCAACGTGCGCCGCTACTACGACATCCTCAACTGGGTGACCCAGCCCCAGCTCGAAGGCACCCGGGTCGCGGAGAGCGGCCTGCACGTGCCGGGCGTGGACAAGACCAAGCCCAAGGAAGAGCAGAACCCGCTCTGACTAGAGCACCTTCTGGTTGCTCTTGGCGCAGTGGCTGATGGCCTGCCGGGCGGAGGGCAGGGCGCGGTAGGCGCCCATGCAGGCCGCCATGGTGTCCATCCGGCGCACGGTCATGCTCGACTGTTCGTCGACGCTGATCAGGTAGGGGTGGTCGTAACGCGCGCGGTCGAACCAGGGCTGGATGTCCTGGGTGCCGGTGACGCAGCGGTACTGCATCTGCACGCTGAATCCCTGCATCCTGTCGCGACGCAGGATGTGATGGTACTTCAGCCAGTCGCCGTCGCGCTGGCCCTGCCGGACCGCCTCGCGGCAGGCGTCGAGGCTGGTGATGTCCGCTTCGTGGAGGAAGATGCTCTGCGCCAGGTTGGAGTCGTTCAGACCGGCCGTGGCCAGGAGATAGACCTTCTCTTCGGCCGCCTGGGCCTGGAGGCCGAACAGCATCAGCGACAACAACACTCCCTGTTTCACAGGCGAATCTCCGAAATGTCCGAGGTGCGCGCAGCCTAGCAGCGAGCCGCTTCGCTGCAAAGCGTGGCTATGCCCGGCGCGCCTTGAAGAAGGCGCTGAGCATCTCGCTGCACTCCTCGGCCAGCAGGCCGCCCTCGATCAGCACCCGGTGGTTGAGGAAGGTCTGCTCGAAGAACTGCCCGCGGCTCACCGCCACCCCGGCCTTGGGCTCGGTGGTGCCGTAGACCACCCGGGCGATGCGCGAGTGCACGATCAGCCCGGCGCACATGCTGCACGGCTCCAGGGTCACGTACAGGGTGCTGCCGGGCAGGCGGTAGTTCTGCGCGGCCTGGGCGGCCATGCGGATCGCCACCATCTCGGCATGGGCGCTGGGGTCATGGGTGCCGATCGGGCAGTTGTAGCCGCGCCCCAGCACCTCGCCGTCCTGCACCAGCACCGCGCCCACCGGCACCTCGCCGAGCGCGGCGCCCTGGCGGGCCAGTTCCAGGGCCTCGCGCATGAAGCGCTCGTCCTGGCTGCGGTCGATGATTCGCGGCTGGCGCATCACACCACCTCGATGGCGGCCATCAGGCCGGTCTCCATGTGGTCGATCACATGGCAATGGAACATCCACACCCCCGGATTATCGGCGACGAAGGCGATGCGCGCCGTCTCGTTCTTGCCCAGCAGGTAGGTGTCGGTGAAGTACGGCACGATGTCGCGGCGGTCCGAGTCCAGCACCTTGAAGGCCATGCCGTGCAGGTGGATCGGGTGCTGGTACTGGGCCATGTTGCGCAGCACGAAGATGTAGTGCCCGTCCTTCTTCAGGCTGGCAATAGGCCGGTCGGCGCAGGTCTTGTCGTTGATGTCCCAGGCCTGGCCGTTGATCTGCCAGTACTTGTAGCTGCCTCCCTTGCTCACATCGCCGGACAGCGCCGCCGCCCACTCGAAGTTGAAGCGCAGGGTCTCGGCGCGGGCCAGGTCGGGCTCCGGCAGCGGGTTGGCCGGCAGCGCCGGCGGCCAGTCGCCGGCAGCGTCGGTGCTGGCCACGCCCTTGATCGTCGTCAGGCGCAGCGGACCGTTGCGCAACGGCAGTTCCTGCCCCACCGCCGGCACCTTCAGCGCCAGGTCGATGCGCATGCCCGGGCCCAGCCAGTATTCCTTGCCCAGCGGGCGCGGCGCGACCGGATTGCCGTCCAGGGCATAGATGCGCGCCTCGCCGGCCGGCAGGTTGAGGCGGTAGGTGATGGTGTTGTCGACGTTGATCAGGCGCAGGCGCACCACCTGCCCGGCCGGCAGCTCCAGGGTCGGCAACGGCTGGCCGTTGATGGTCGACAGGCGCCCGCGGGTGCCTTCGCGGGCGGCCAGGCGCGGCACCAGGAAGTCGGTGAAGGCGCCCTGCTCGTCGACGTGCCAGGTCTTCAGGCACAGGGTGCGCTCGTGGCGGAAGCCGGTCGGCTCGCGCTCCTCGACGATCAGCGGGCCGACCAGGCCGCGGCCGAGCTGCTCGGTGCTGGCAGTGTGCGGGTGGTACCAGTAGCTGCCGGCGTCCGGGCAGAGGAAGTCGTAGTCGAAGTACTCGCCGGGCTTGACCGGCAGTTGCGACACGTAGGGCACGCCGTCCATCTCCAGCGGCAGGCGGATGCCGTGCCAGTGGATGGTGGTGTCGACGTCCAGCTGGTTGATGAAGCGCACGCGCAGGCGCTCGCCCTGGCGGCAGCGCAGCTCCAGGCCGGGCGCCTGGCCGCCGTAGGCCCAGGCCGGCGTCTTGTGGCCGGGCACCAGTTCCACGTCAAGCGGCGCGGCGATCAGTTCGTAGTCGTGGGTCGCGACGTTCTCCGGGCGGCCCAGCCAGTAGCGCACGCCACCGGCGCCGAGGCCGACCACGCCGAGGCCGGCCAGGCCGGCGAGTACTTGTCTGCGGGTGAAGCTCATGATTCAGGCTCCTGAAGCGGTAACGGCACGGGCGCTAATCAGGTGTCGGGCGCGCCTCTGCGGGCACTGCCCCGGCGCGCACGATAGCGCGTCGGGCGGATCGCGGCGGCGGACAATTCGTCGCACCATTTATCAGAGCCTGCTCACGATCAGCTGCGCCGCGCGTAGGCGCGGGTGGTCAGCAGATACACCGGCACCCCGGACACCAGCACGATCAGCGCCGCGTAGGGCGCCGCCCCGGCGTACTCCAGGTTGCCGGTGTGCGACCACACGGCGGTGGCCAGGGTATCCAGGCCGGTCGGGCCGAGGATCAGGGTGGCGGTCAGCTCCTTCATGCAGTCGAGGAACACCAGCACGAAGCCGGCGCCTATGGCCGGGAAGATGATCGGCAGGGTGACCTTGAGGAAGGTCGCCAGCGGCGTCTGGCCGAGGGTGCGCGAGGCCTCCTCCAGCTGCGGCGAGGCCTTCTCCAGCGCCACGCGGATAGAGCCCTGGGCCATCGGCATGAACAGCAGCGCGTAGCACACCAGCAGCAACAGGGTGGTCTGGTACAGCGCAGGCACGTAGCCGAGGGCGAAGAACACCAGCGACAGGGCGATCACCAGCCCCGGCAGGGCGTGCAGCAGGTACGGCAGGCGATCGGCCAGCCAGGCCATGCGCCCGTGGTAGCGCACCACCACCAGGCACACCGGCAGCGCCAGCAGGCAGCTCAGCAGCGCGCCGCCGAAGGACAGCGACAGCGACGACCAGAGGGTGGAGAGGATGTCCGCCACCGGGAAGCTGGCCGAGCTGCCCTCGGCGATCCAGAAGCCGAGCATGGTCAGTGGCGTGCCGCAGCCCACTGCCACCAGCGCCAGCAGCAGCGCCTGCAACGGCCACCCCCAGGCCCCGAGGCGCACCCGCGCGGCCTGCCGCGCCACGCCCTGGCCGGTGCGCGCGTAGCCGCGCCCACGCAGGCGGAACTCGCCCCACAGCATGATCAGGCACATGCCCAGCAGCAGCGCCGAGAGCATGGCCGCGTTGGTGTTGGAGAATTCCAGCTCGAACTGCTGGTAGATCGCCGTGGTGAAGGTCTGGTAGCGCATGATCGACGGCGCGCCGAACTCCACCAGCATGTGCACCGCCACCAGCAGGCTGGTGGCCATCAGCACCGGGCGCACCAGCGGCAGGGTCACCTTCCAGAAAATCTGCCGGCGGTTGTAGCCGAGCATGCGCGCCGACTCTTCCAAGGCCGGGTCGAGGCTGCGCAGGGTGGCAGCCACCGGCAGGTACACCAGCGGATATTTCGACAGCACCATCACCAGCACCGTGCCGCCCAGGCCCTCGAACATCGGGCCGATGGAAATCCAGGTGAAGCCGGCGACGAAGGACGGAATGGCGAACGGCAGGCACAGCAGCACGTTCCACTGGCGGCGCCAGCGCAGGTCGCTGCGCTCCACCAGCCAGGCCAGCGCCATGCCGATGACCGCGCAGCCCACGGTGACCAGCACCATCAGTTTCAGAGTGTTGGCCAGCAGGCCGAACACGAAGGGCCGCCAGAGCAGGTGCCAGGCCTCGTGCCAGCCGGCCTGGGCGGTGCGCGCCACCACGTAGAACAGTGGCAGCGCGGCCACCAGCAGCAGCGCCAATACCGGCAGCTGCAGCCACAGCGGCGGCGCCTTGCGACGCCGGCCGCCGATGTGAGCCGGAGCCGGCAGCTCCTGCTCGAGCACATCCACCTGCATGTCAGTTCATCCCGGCTTCGCGCTGCAGGTCCAGGGCATCCTCGGCCAGGCCGATCTCGGCGGCGGTGATGGCCGGCGGCTTGAGCTGGTCGAACGGCCTGAGCAGCGGGTCGGCGGCCACGGCCTTGTTCACCGGGTATTCCGGCGACTTGCTCAGCACCACCTTCTGGCCTTCCTCACTGATCATGAAGGCGAGGAACTGCTGGGCCTCCTTCGGGTGCTTGGTGGATTTCACCACCGCCGCGCCGGAGACGCTGGCCAGGCCACCGGCGTCGCCGTCGGCGAAGTAATGCAGCTTGGACTTCAGCTCGCCCTTCTCGCGCTTGAGCGCCATCCAGTAGTAGCTGTTGATCAGCGCCGCGCCGACCTCGCCGTTCTCCACCGCCTTCATGGCGATGACGTTGTTGGTGTAGGTGGAGCCGAACGCCTTGAGCCCGACCAGCCACTCCTCGGCGGCCTCGCGGCCGTTGAGGCGGATCACCGCGGCGGTCTGGCCGACGAACTCGCCGCTGCTGGGCACGAAGGCGATCTTGCCGTCCCACTGCGGCTCGGCCACTTCCAGCACGCTCTTCGGCAGCTCGGCCTCGCTGACCAGCTCGGGGTTGTAGGCCAGCACCCGTACGCGGGTGGTGATGCCCAGCCAATAGCCGTTGTTGTCGGACAGGCTGGGGTCGATCTGTGCGAGGGTGGCCTCGTCGACCTTGGCCAGCAGGCCCTGGCTCGCCAGCTTGACCAGCGGCGGCGCCTCCTCGGTGTAGATGATGTCGGCCGGCGAGCGCTCGCCCTCCTCGGCGATCTGGTTGGCCAGCTGGCCGCCGCCGCCCTTGCGGATCAGCACCTTGATGCCGGTCTTCTGCTCGAAGGCCGCCGCCACCGCCTTGCCGGTGGCCTCGTGCTGGCCGTTGTAGAGCGTCAGGGTCACCGGATCGTCGGCGCGCGCGCCGCTGGCGAACAGCAGGCCGCAGGACAGGACACCGGCGCCGATCACGCGCGCCAGCCCGGTTACTCGATGTGCCGACATAAGCCACTTCCCTCTGAAACAAAAAGTTACCAGCGGGATTATACGGGCCAACTGCATCTGATTCTCAAGAAATGGCTGCGACAGATCGCGCAGCCCCGCTCAGCGGCTTAGCGCGAGCTTGAGGCCGAAACCGACCAGGCACAGGCCGGCCAGGCGCTCCAGCGCCTTGCCCAGCTGCGGCCGGGCGCGCATGCGCTCGACCAGGTGATGGGTCAGCAGGGTCATCGCCAGCCCGTAGAGGAAGGTCAGCGCCGCCACGGTCAGCGCCATCACGGCGAAGGTCAGCAGGCCCTGGTGCCGCGCCGGGTCGATGAACAGCGGGAAGAAGGCCATGTAAAAGACGATGGCCTTGGGGTTGAACAGGGTGATCACCGCGGTCTGCCGCAGGTAATGGCCGGTGCTGATGTTCACCGCCGGCGCGCTGCCCGGCCTGGCCAGCAGCATGCGCGCGCCGAGCCACACCAGATAGGCCGCGCCCAGCCACTGCACGGCATGGAAGGCGGTCGGATAGGCCGCCAGCAGCGCGGCGACGCCGGCCACCGCCAACCACATCAGCACCTGGTCGCCGAGGATGATGCCGAGGGTCGAGGCCAGCCCACCGCGCACGCCACCCTTGCCGGTGGAGGTGATCAGCGCCAGGTTGCCCGGCCCCGGAATCATCAGCAGCACCACGAAGGCGATGACGAAGGCGCCGTAATCGGTGATCCCGAACATTGCATGTCTCCTGTTGCGTAGCGGATGGCGAAAGGCGAGCTATTCCTCGAAGCGGCTCGTGTCGTCGCGGTCGTGCTCGTAGCGTCTCGCCAGCGCAAATGGCGGCAGCCAGGACTCGCGGCGGACGGTCCAGCTCTCGTAGGTCGGCACGAACCGGTCGGGTTCGTCCAGGGTGCCCAGGTGCACCTCGACCTCGTCCCCGCTGCGCGAGAAGACCGACGAACCACAGCGCGGGCAGAAGCATCGCCCGGCATAGTCGCGCGTCTCGCCCTCGATCGCCACCGCCTCCCGGGGAAAGATCGCCGAGGCGTGGAACAGGGCGCCGTGGTGCTTGCGGCAGTCGAGGCAGTGGCAGAGGCCGACCCGGTAGGGCCGACCCGACGCCACGAGGCGGACGTCGCCGCACAGGCAACCACCGGTGAACCGTTCCATGCTGCGTCTCCTCTCGAACAGAAGGTCTACGACCCGCCTCGCCCGCCGTGGGCGCCGGCCAGCCATGAAAGGGCATTATTGCCTCTGCCGCGGCCCTGCACCACGGAAGCCCGGCAGACTCCGGCTGCCCGGAATCAGTCCGGCATGCCGCTCGGGGACTCCCGCGCCAGCCGCTCGCGCTGCTCGATGAGGAAATCCATCAGCGCCCGGACCTTGGCCGGCATCTGCGCGCGCGACGGGACGTAGAGGTAGAAGCCGGGAAACGGCCGGCACCAGGGCGCCAGCACCCGCACCAGCCGCCCCTCCGCCAGGTGCTGGCGAACGCAGATATCCAGGTACTTGATCAGGCCCACGCCCTGCAACGCGGCATTGAGCATGTTCTCGTCGTCGTTGAACACGGCGTTGCCCTTGGGCTCGAACACCATGGTGCGGCCCTCGGCGTCGGGCGAGGTGAAGGACCAGCGGTCGATCGTGCCGCTGGATGTGAAGCGGTAGGCCAGGCAGTTGTGGCGCATCAGGTCGGCCGGTGTCTCGGGCAGCCCGTGCCGCTCGAAATACGCCGGAGAACCCACGATGGCCATCTCGATGGGCGGCGTGACGGGCACCGCCACCATGTGCTCGTCCAGGCTCTCGCCCAGGCGGATGCCGGCATCCAGGCCGTCGGCCACGATGTTCGAGAAGCCGTCGTTCATCACCAGTTCCAGGCGCAACTTCGGGTAGCGCGCGAGAAACTCGCCCATGCGCGGCTCGATCAACAGCCGGGCGGCGATACGCGACGTGTTCATGCGGATCGACCCCGATGGCTCCGCATGCGCCTCGCCCAACTCGCCCAGCGCCCGCTCGATGGCCGCCAGCGCGGGCTGCAGGACATCCAGCAGACGCTGGCCCTCCTCCGTCAACGACATGTCCCGCGTGGTGCGGTTGAGCAGCCGCACGTCCAGGCGCTGCTCCAGCCCCTTCAAGTGCTGCGACAAGGCGGCGCGGGTGACCTCCATCTCCGTCGCGGCCTTGGTGAAGCTGCGGTGGCGGGCGATGTGGGCAAACCAGGTCAGAGCCGAAACGAGAGAAGGTTCGATAGGCATATTGTTTAGTTTATCTAACCACTGATGTCTTTCAAAGGCCGTTTATCAATTCCAAACCCAGGCCTAACATCGAATCCTGTCCACGCCACACACCCGTGCGTGACCGTTCATCGCCAATGGAGCACTTCTCATGCCCAACGTCACTTTCAAGAACCTCAACGGCCAGGGCATCACCATGGCTGCGGTGATCAACTTCCCCGCCGGCTTCGATGACGCCAGGAAGTACCCGGCTGTCGTCGTCTCTCACCCAGGCGGCGGCGTGAAGGAGCAGACTGCCGGCCTGTACGCGAAAAAGCTGGCCGAGCATGGCCTGATCGCCATCGCCTTCGACCGTTCCTACCAGGGTGAAAGCAGCGGCGAGCCGCGCCAGCTGGAGAACCCCTACATCAGCACCGAAGACGTCAGCGCCGTGATCGACTACCTGACCACTCTGCCCTACGTGGACGCGGAAAAAATAGGCGCCATGGGCATCTGCGCCGGCGCCGGCTACAGCGCCAACGCGGCGATCAACGACCGCCGGATCAAGGCGCTGGGCATGGTCAGCGCGGTGAACATCGGCCAGATGTTCCGCAACGGCTGGGATGGCTCCGTCAAGGACGCCGACGCGCTGCCCTACATCGCGGCAGGTTCGCAGGCGCGCACGGCCGATGCCGGCAGCAATGAACTGGCCACCATGCCGCTGGCCCCGCTGAAGGAAGAAGACGCGCCCAACGCCGAGCTGCGCGGTGCCTGGGAGTACTACCACACCCCACGCTGCGAGCATCCCAACGCTCCCGGCTTCACCCTGGCGCGCTGCCTCACGCAGATCATCACCTACGACGCCTACAACAAGGCCGAGGCCTTCCTGACCCAGCCGATTCTGGCCGTGGCCGGCAGCAACGCTGGCAGCAAGTGGATGAGCGACGACCTGATCGCCCGCGCCGCCAGCACCGACAAGACCCTGTACCGCGTCGAAGGCGCCGACCACATGGACCTGTACGACGTGCCCAGGTACGTCGATGAAGCCGTTTCGCAGCTGGCGCCGTTCTTCCAGGCCAGACTGAAGTAAACCCGTCACGAGGGCGCAGACAGCGCCCCTCTTCATCTCGCGCGGATCACCGCACACGGAGCCAATCATGAGCGACATCCAAACCGTCACCTATCGGAACCTGGGCTGGGAAACGGCCGCGGACATCTACTTCCCGCCCGGTTTTGACGATGGCAAGCAGTACCCCGCCATTGTCAGCACCCACCCCATCGGCAGTTGCAAGGAGCAGACCGCCGGCAACATCTACGCCAAGGGCCTGGCCGAGCAAGGCTTCGTCGTGCTGGTGCATGACGCCAGCTTCCAGGGCGCCAGCGGCGGCACGCCGCGCTTCATCGAAGACCCGTCGATACGCGTGTCCGACATCCGCTTCGCCGTCGACTACCTGCAATCGCTGCCCTACGTGGATGCCGGGCGCATCGGCGCCATCGGCGTGTGCGGCGGCGGTGCCTACACCATCCATGCCGGCATCACCGACCAGCGAATCAAGGCGCTGGTGTCGATCACCGGGGTGAACTACGGCCGCTTGATCCGCGAGGGCTTCGCCCAGTTCAAACCGCTCGAGCTGGCCAGGAACATCGCCGACATGCGCACGGCCCAGGCACAGGGTGCCGAACGCGAGGTGGCCGACCTGCTGCCCGAATCCGTCGCTAGCGCCAGGCAGGCCGGCATCACCGACATCGACGTGCTCGAAGCCACCGAGTACTACAAAACCGCGCGCGGCCAGCAGCCCAATGGCGCCACCAGCCAGCTGATGTCGTTCAGCGGCGCTGCCATGGGCTGGGACGCCTTCACCAACGCCGAGGTGCTGCTGACCCAGCCGCTGCTGGTGGTGATCGGCGACAAGCCCGGCGGCTTCGGCGCCTACCGAGATGGCTGGGAGATCTACAGCCGCGCCGCCTCGGCGAACAAGCAGATCCTGGTGGCCGAGGGCTGGTCGCACTACGACCTGTACGACAAGCCGGAGCCCGTGGCCATTGCCATGGCCAAGGTGGTGCCGTTCTTCAAGGACAACCTCTGACTTCCATCCAGCGGGCCCTAGGTGCCCGCTGCCACACCGAGAACACTCGCATGAAAAACCTCCTCATCCTCGGCGCCAGCGGCCAGATCGCCCGCTGGGTCGTCGAGGCGCTGGACGGCGCCCCGGGCATCAGCCAGACCCTGCTGCTGCGCGACCCGAAAAAACTGACGGGCCAGGAACCCGCCAACGCCAAGGTGGTGATCGGCAACGTGCTGGACAAGAAGCTGCTCAGGGACGCCATGGCCGGCCAGGACATCGTCTACGCCAACCTGATCGGCGACGATCTGGACAGGCAGGCCCAGGCCGTCATCGCCGCCATGCAGGCCGCTGGCGTGAAGCGCCTGGTGTTCGTGCTGTCGCTGGGTATCTATGACGAGGTCCCGGGCCGGTTCGGCGAATGGAACCGCGCCCTCATCGGCGAGGACCTCAAGCCCTACCGCCGCGCGGCGGACGCCATCGAAGCCTCCGGCCTGCACTACACCCTCCTGCGCCCGGCCTGGCTGACGGACGAAGGCGAGGTGGACTACGAGATCACCGCCAGGGACGAGCCGTTCAGGGGCACCGTGGTCTCGCGCAGGAGCGTAGGCGAGCTGATCGCCAGGATCATCGCCAATCCGGAACTGCACGTGGGCGGGAACCTGGGCGTGAGCAAACCGAACAGCGACGGCGACAAGCCGTACTTCATGTAAGGCGCCGCCGACGATGCTCAAGTGGATCGCCATCGCAGTCGCAGCGCTGCTCGGAGCGGTGGCGCTGGTGCCACTCGCCGTCACTTGGATCGAAAGCCGCCAGGCCCGCCAGCTGGACGCCAGGCAGCCCTACGCCCCAACCGCCACCACGCCGGCATCGCGCGTGGCCGTGGTGTACTTCTCGCGCTCGGGCAATACCGCGCTGGCCGCGCGCCACCTGGCCCGGCGGCTCGATGCGCAACTGTTCCCGCTCGAAGCGCCCGACTACCCGCTCGGCGTGAGCGGCCTGGCCCATGCGCTGAGGGATGCCAACGCGCTGAAAAGCGAACCCGGGGCACTGCCCGACATCACTCCGCGCACCCTCGACCTGACACCGTTCGACAGCGTCTGGCTCGGCTCGCCCGTGTGGCTGTACAGCCCCGCGCCGCCGATCTGGGCCTTCGTCGAGCACAACCGCTTCGATGGCCAGCACGTGGTGCTGTTCAACACCTTCAACAGCCAGTTCGGCGACGATCACATCACCAAACTCCGGGCCAAGGTCATGGCACGCGGCGCACGCTCGTTCGAGCATCGCCATGTGCTGCGCGGGCGCATGACCCGGCAGCTCACGCCGGACGAGATGATCCAGGCCATCGACGACCATTGGTTCGGCGCACCGGCCAGTCCTTGAGCGGCCCCTTACCTTCGCCAACGGCCAGAAACGACAAAGGCGCCTCGCGGCGCCTTTGTCGTTCGGATCACTCCCACTCGATAGTGGCAGGCGGCTTGCTCGACACGTCGTAGGTGACGCGGGAGATGCCGGAGATCTCGTTGATGATGCGGTTGGAGACTTTCTCCAGCAGCTCATAGGGCAGGTGCGCCCAGCGGGCGGTCATGAAGTCGATGGTTTCCACGGCGCGCAGGGCGACGACCCAGGCGTAGCGACGGCCGTCACCGACCACGCCGACCGACTTCACCGGCTGGAACACCACGAAGGCCTGGCTGGTCTTGTGGTACCAGTCGAAGTTGCGCAGTTCCTCGATGAAGATGTGGTCGGCCAGGCGCAGCAGATCGGCGTATTCCTTCTTCACCTCACCGAGGATGCGCACGCCCAGGCCCGGGCCCGGGAAGGGGTGGCGGTAGACCATGTCGTAGGGCAGGCCCAGTTCCAGGCCGATCTTGCGCACCTCGTCCTTGAACAGTTCGCGCAGCGGCTCGACCAGGGAGAACTGCATGTCTTCCGGCAGGCCGCCGACGTTGTGGTGGCTCTTGATCACGTGGGCCTTGCCGGTCTTGGCGCCGGCCGACTCGATCACGTCCGGGTAGATGGTGCCCTGGGCCAGGAACTTCACGTCCTGCAGCCTGGTGGCCTCCTCGTCGAACACCTCGATGAAGGTACGGCCGATGATCTTGCGCTTCTCTTCCGGGTCGGCGACGCCGGCCAGGCGGCCGAGGAACTTGTCCTCGGCGTTGGCGCGGATCACCTTGACGCCCATGTTCTCGGCGAACATGGCCATCACCTGGTCGCCTTCCTGGTGGCGCAGCAGGCCGTTATCGACGAACACGCAGGTCAGCTGGTCGCCGATGGCCTTGTGCAGCAGCGCGGCGACCACCGAGGAATCGACGCCGCCGGACAGGCCCAGAAGCACCTTGCTCGAACCCACCTGGGCACGCACGGTGGCGATGGCGTCCTCGACGATGTTGGCCGGGGTCCACAGGGCCTCGCAGCCGCAGATGTCGAGGATGAAGCGCGAGAGGATGCGACCGCCCTGCTTGGTGTGGGTCACTTCCGGGTGGAATTGCACGCCGTAGTAGGCGCGGCTGTCGTCGGCCATGGCGGCGATCGGGCAGCTCGGGGTGCTGGCCAGGATGTGGAAGCCGGCCGGCAGCGCGGTGACCTTGTCGCCGTGGCTCATCCACACGTCGAGGCCGAGCACGCCGTCGGTGTCCACGTGGTCCTCGATGCCGTCGAGCAGTCGGGCCTTGCCGACCACGTCGACGCGGGCGTAGCCGAACTCGCGCAGGTCGGAGCCTTCCACCTTGCCGCCGAGCTGCTCGGCCATGGTCTGCATGCCGTAGCAGATGCCGAACAGCGGCACGTTCAGCTCGAACACCGCCTGCGGCGCGCGCGGGCTGTCGGCCTCGTGCACCGACTCCGGGCCACCGGCGAGGATGATGCCGCGCGGGGCGAAGGCGCGGATGTCGGCGTCGGTCATGTCGAACGGGTGGATCTCGCAGTACACGCCGATCTCGCGCACACGGCGGGCGATCAGCTGGGTGTACTGGGAGCCGAAGTCGAGGATGAGGATGCGGTGGGCGTGAATGTCGTGGGCCATGGCCGTCTCTCGTAGCGGAAGTCACAAATGACACGGGGCTGATCAGTCAGCCCCGTGTCGATTCATTGCAGTGGATTAACCCACGCGATAGTTCGGGGCTTCTTTGGTGATCTGCACGTCGTGCACATGGGACTCGGCCATGCCGGCGCCGGTGATACGCACGAACTCCGGCTTGGTGCGCATCTCGTCGACGGTGGCGCAGCCGGTGTAGCCCATGGAGGCGCGCAGGCCGCCCATCAGCTGGTGGACGATGGCGCTCATCGCGCCCTTGTACGGCACGCGACCCTCGATGCCTTCCGGCACCAGCTTCTCGGCGCCGGCCGAGGAGTCCTGGAAGTAGCGGTCGGAGGAACCCTGGGCCTGGGCCATGGCGCCCAGCGAGCCCATGCCGCGGTAGGCCTTGTAGGAGCGGCCCTGGAACAGCTCGACCTCGCCCGGGGCTTCCTCGGTGCCGGCCAGCATGGAGCCGATCATCACCGCGGAGGCGCCGGCGACGATGGCCTTGGACAGGTCGCCGGAGAAGCGGATGCCGCCATCGGCGACCAGCGGTACGCCGGTGCCGGACAGGGCGGCGGCGACGTTGGCCACCGCGCTGATCTGCGGCACGCCGACGCCGGCGACGATGCGGGTGGTGCAGATGGAGCCCGGGCCGATGCCGACCTTGACGCCGTCGGCGCCGGCTTCGACCAGCGCCTTGGCGGCCTCGCCGGTGGCGATGTTGCCGCCGATCACCTGGACGTCCGGGAAGTTCTGCTTGACCCAGCGCACGCGGTCGATCACGCCCTTGGAGTGGCCGTGGGCGGTGTCGACGATGATCACGTCGACGCCGGCGGCGACCAGCGCGGCGACCCGGTCGCCGGTGTCGGCGCCGGTGCCGACCGCGGCGCCGACGCGCAGGCGGCCCTGGTCGTCCTTGCTGGCCAGCGGGTAGGCCTTGGCCTTCTCGATGTCGTTGACGGTCATCATGCCCTTGAGGCGGTACTGGTCATCGACGATCAGCACGCGCTCGATGCGGTGCTTGTGCAGCAGCTTGCGCACGGCGTCCTTGTCCTCGCCTTCCTTGACGGTGACCAGGCGCTCCTTCGGCGTCATCACGTCGCGCACCCGGGCGCTCATGTTGGTCTCGAAGCGTACGTCGCGGGAGGTGACGATGCCGATCAGGTCACCGTTGTACAGCACCGGCACACCGGAGATGTTGTGCTGGCGGGTCAGGTCGAACAGGTCGCCCACGCTGGCGTCGGCGTCGATGGTGATCGGGTCCTTGACCACGCCGGACTCGTAGCGCTTGACCTTGCGCACCTCGGTGGCCTGCTGCTCGATGGTCATGTTCTTGTGGATGATGCCGATGCCGCCTTCCTGGGCCATGGCAATAGCCAGGCGGGCTTCGGTGACGGTATCCATGGCGGCGGACAGCAGCGGGATGTTCAGCTCGATGCCTCGGGTCAGGCGGGTCTTGAGGCTGACGTCCTTGGGCAGGACTTCGGAGTAACCGGGGATGAGCAGAACGTCGTCGAAGGTGAGTGCTTCTTGGCTGATGCGCAGCATGGCGGGGCTCCCGGGAGGGAAAAATAAGAAGCGCGGCATTATACCCAGCCCAGGCGCCGCGCTCAATGCGGACGTGCGCGGAAAGATCCGCTAGGCGCCGCTCAAGTAGCGCCCGATCAGGCCCAGGCCGCTGGCCAGCACCAGCCAGGTCACCAGCCGCACGAAGGCCTCGCGCGACATGTTCAGGGTCAACCGCCGGCCGCACCACAGGCCCAGGGCCATGGGCGGCAACAGGCAGGCGGCCAGCGCCAGCATCTTCAGGTCGGCGTAGACGCCCGCGACGAGGAACAGGCTCAGCCGCAGCAGCGCGCTGCAACTGATCAGCGCGCTCTGGGTGGCGCGCGCCTGCTGCTTGTCCGCCAGCCGCGCGTTGAGATAGAGCGCGTAGAGGAAGCCGCCACTGCCGAACAACGCGCCGAACAGCCCTCCCACAGTGCCGGCCGGCACCGCCCAGGCGGCCGCCAGGCTGGCCGGACGCACGCGCACCGCGAGGCTGTACAGGGCGTAGGCGGTGACGAACAGGCCCATCGCCAGCAGCAGCACGTCGGACTTCAGATTGAGCAGGAAGGTCACGCCCAGCGCGCAGCCCAGCGCCATGCACGGCAGCAGGCGCAGCAGCTCAGCCCGCGCCACGTCTCGCCGCGACGGCAGCAGGTTGCCGAAGGCGGCGACGAAATCCAGCAGCACCAGCAGCGGGATGATGGTCGACAGCGGCAGGAAGTGCAGCAGCACCGGCCCCGCCACCAGCGCCGTGCCGAAGCCGGCGATGCCGAACACCACGTAGGCGGCGACGATGCCCAGCAGGATCGCCAGCCAGTCGACGGGCGAAAACGGCAGCGAGGCGAACAGCGCGGTGACCTCCATCGAGCGACATCCTTCTTGCACAACGACGCCGGCACTCTAGCGCCAGCCCAGCCATGCCGACCAATATGTTTAGAATCGTCAAGCCATCTCGAAAAGGCATGACAGATGATCTCCACCCGCCAGTTGCGCTACTTCGTCGCCATCGTCGAAAGCGGCAGTTTCAGCGCCGCCGCCGAGCGCCTGTTCGTCGCCCAGTCGGCCTTGAGCCGGCAGATCAAGGAACTGGAGGCGCAGATGGACACCGCCCTGTTCGTGCGCACCGCGCGGCAGCCGCTGCTCAGCGACGCCGGCGCGGCCTTCTACCCGCGGGCGCGCGGCCTGCTGCTGGAGCTGGAACGGGCCAGCCAGGAAAGCCGGGAGATCGGCCTCGGCCAGCGCGGCACCCTGCGCCTCAACCACTCCAGCACCGTGCCGCTGAGCGGCGTGCTGATGGAGGCGCTGGCCGGCTACCTCGCCGAGCACCCTGGCGTGCGCATGGAGATCGCCCAGCAGTCTTCGGAAATCCAGCTGCAGGAGCTGGCCGAGCGGCGCCTGGACATCGGCCTGCTGCGCCTGCCGGTGCTGCGCCAGCACGACGGCGTGGTGCTGCACCGGCTGCTCGACGAGCCCATGCTGCTGGCCGTCGCCAGCCACCACCCGCTGGCCGCGGCGGTACCGGTGCGCCTCGCCCAGCTGGTGGACGAGCCGTTCATCTCCATTCCCCATCCGCAGCGCGGCGGCCTCAGCTACCGGGCGGCCGAGCTGTGCACGCGCGCCGGTTTCTACCCGAAGGCGGCGCGGGTGGTGTCGCGCAAGACCACCCAGCTGCAACTGATCCAGGCCGGCTTCGGCATCGCCCTGCTGCCGCAGTGCATGAGCGCCATCGCACCGCCCGGCGTCAGCCTGGTGCCGCTGGCCGACGCGGCCTGCGACACCAGCATCGCCCTCGCCTGCCGGCAGGACGACTCGGCGCTGGTGCAGGGGTTCGTCCGCCACTTCCGCGACGCTCTGGCGGCGGGCTGACGCCGCTCAGGGTTCGACGACGACCTGGGCGACGGGGAACCCCGCCCGCTCGGCGAACGCCTCCAGGAAGGCCAGTGCGAAGCCCGCCTCGGCCCAACCGTTGAAGATGAAGCCCAGGTTGGAGAACGCGCACGGCTGGAGGAACAGGAAGCCGTTGACCTCGTCCTCGTGGCCGCATTCGGGGCAGGTGAAGTTGTCGGTGTCGCCGGGCGTCCACTCGTCCAGGCTCTCGAAGAAGGCCTCGCCGATCTCCTGGCGGCACTCCGGGCAGCCGGCCTCCTCGTGGAAGTCGCGGGTCGGCGTGTAGATGCAGCGCCGGGTGACGATCTCCAGGCCGTTGCACGGCTGGCCATAGGGCAGCCGCTCCGGGTGCAACGCCACTCGCCGCGCGCCCTCGCCGATGGCGTAGGCCATGCCACCCCGGCCACGGCCGCAGGTAGTGGGCAACGCCGCGACGATGCCCTGGCGCACCAGCCAATCGAGCAGCTTGCGCGCCCGGTATTCGTGGTCCGGCACCCGCGACAGGCGCGGCACCAGGATCAGCTGGCGCTCGCTCATGCGCAGTGCTCCATGGGCGCGGTCGGCGCCTCGCCGGCCCAGTGGCGGATGAAGCGCTCGCGGAACAGGAAGCCCTGCACGCAGTCGATGCCCTGCTCGCGCGCCCAGCGCAGCTGGGCCTCGTTCTCCACGCCTTCGAGGATCACGGTCTTGCCGGCCTCGCGGGCGAACGCCAGGATGCCGCGCAGCAGTGCCATGGACGCCCGGCTGGACAGCCGCGACAGCCAGTCCCGGGCCAGCTTGAGGTACTGCACGCCAAGCAGCACGTCGAACGACACCAGGCTGTCGTGGGCGCCGAGGTCGTCCAGGGCGATGGGGATGCCGGCACCGCCGAAGGCCTGCTGCATGGCGATGCTGACCCGGGCGTCGGCCACCGAGCTGTTCTCGATGATCTCCACCACCGCCAGGCGGTGCGCCAGCAGCAGCTCGACCATGGGGTGGCGGGCTTCGCCGAGGAACACCTCGAAGGCGTCCTGATCGATGTTGAGGAACACCGGCAGCTCCGCCGGGCAGGCCTCCAACTGCAGGCGCTTGATCAGCAGTTCGAGCTGGAACAGGCTCAGCGGGCTGTCGTGCAACTGGCGGAACACCTGGTCCGGCGGCAGGTAGCCGACCCGCTCGTGGCGGAAGCGCGCCAGCGCCTCGTAGGCCACCGGCTCGCCATCGGCGACGCGCAGGATCGGCTGGTACTCGACGCCCAGGCCGTCGCCGGCCAGGAAGGACAACAGAACATCGGGGGAAATGCGCACCATCACACTCGCGAACAAACAGGAATCGCTCTCATTATGACGCCGCCGCGGCCTCCCCGGCCAGCGGGGCCCATGACCGCGACCGGCAAAGCCACTATGATGCCGGCCATGCTCACCGATCCCTTCGCCCGCCTCGGCCTCGACCGCGAGGCCCTCAGCGTCAGCCAGCTCAACAACCGCGCCCGCCTGCTGCTGGAGGACGTGTTCGCCCAGGTGTGGGTGGAGGGCGAGATCTCCAACCTCGCCCGCCCGGCCTCCGGCCACGTCTACTTCACCCTCAAGGACAGCCAGGCCCAGGTGCGCTGCGCGCTGTTCCGGCAGAACGCCGCACGGGTGCGCCAGGCGCTGCGTGACGGCCTGGCGGTGAAGGTGCGCGGCAAGGTCTCGCTGTTCGAGGGGCGCGGCGACTACCAACTGATCCTCGACACCGTCGAGCCAGCCGGCGACGGTGCCCTGCGCCTCGCCTTCGAGGCGCTCAAGGAGAAACTCGCCGGCGAGGGCCTGTTCGCCGCCGAGGGCAAGCGCGCGCTGCCCGCCCATCCGCGGCGCATCGGCATCGTCAGCTCGCCGACCGGCGCGGTGATCCGCGACATCATCAGCGTGTTCCGCCGCCGCGCGCCGCAGGTGGAGCTGACCCTGGTCCCCACCGCCGTGCAGGGCCGCGAGGCCACCGGGCAGATCGTCCGCGCCCTGCAACTGGCCGACGCGCAAGGCTTCGACGCGCTGATCCTGGCCCGTGGCGGCGGCTCGCTGGAAGACCTCTGGTGCTTCAACGAGGAAGCCGTGGCCCGCGCCGTGGCCGCCTGCGCCACACCCATCGTCAGCGCCGTGGGCCACGAGACCGACGTGTCGATCAGCGACTTCGTCGCCGACGTGCGCGCGCCCACGCCTTCGGCCGCCGCCGAGTTGCTGGCCCCGGACAGCTCCGACCTGCAGCACCGCCTGGACGGCCTCGCCCGGCGCCTGCAGCTGTCCCTGCGCCAGCGCCTGCAGCGCGACCTGCTGCGCCTGGACGGCCTGGCCCGGCGCCTGCGCCACCCCGGCGAGCGCCTGCGCCAGCAGGCCCAGCGCCTGGACGACCTCGACCTGCGCCTGCGCCGCGCCTTCGCCCAGCAGGCCGCCGGCCGCCACGACCGCCTCGCGCGCCTGGAAGGCCGGCTGGCCGCCCAGCACCCGGGGCGCCCCCTGGCCCTGCTGCGCCAGCGCCTGGACAGCCTGGCCGAGCGCCTGCCGCGCGCCACCCACGCCCTGCTGCGCGAACGCCGGCAGCGGCTGGGCAACCTGGCCCAGACCCTCAACATCGTCAGCCCGCTGGCCACCCTCGGCCGCGGCTACAGCATCCTCCTCGACGAACGCGGCCAGGCCGTGCGCGCCGCCGCCCAGACCCATCCCGGCCAGCGCCTCAAGGCGCGCCTCGGCGAGGGCGAGCTGGACGTGCGCGTCGAGGACAATCACCTCGCCCCGGTCACCCTTTCCCTGCTCGATTGATCTCTGGACAGCCCCATGCCCACGCCCATCCGTAGGAGCGAGCCCCGCTCGCGAACAGTGATCACCCAAACGCTGCGCGGGCCAAGCTCGCGCCTGCGCAGACTGGGCGCGTGTCTGCTGGCGCTGTGCCTCGCCCTCCCCGCCCACGCCGAGGGCTTCATCACCCGCCTGCTGAACAAGCCGGTGCCCGGCGGGGTGGCGGTGCTCGACCTGGGCGACGGCGCCCAGGCGCCCCAGGCGCGCTACCAGGGCAAGCCGGTGCTGGTGGTCCGCGAGGACGGCGCGCGCTGGATCGCCATCGTCGGCATCCCGCTCACGGTCAAGCCCGGCGAGCAGCGCCTGGAGGCCGACGGCCGCAGCCTGAGCTTCAGCGTCGGCGCCAAGCACTACCGCGAGCAGCGCATCACCCTGAAGAATAAGGAACAGGTCAACCCGAGCCCGAAGAACCTGGCCCGCATCGAACGCGAGCTGGCCGAGCAGACCGCCGCCTACCGCCAGTTCAGCCCGCGCCAGCCGAGCAACCTGCTGTTCGACAAGCCGGTCAATGGCCCGCTGTCCTCGCCCTTCGGCCTGCGCCGCTTCTTCAACGGCGAGGAGCGCAACCCGCACTCCGGGCTGGACTTCGCCGTGGGTGCCGGCACGCCGATCAAGGCGCCCGCCGCGGGCAAGGTGATCCTGATCGGCGACTACTTCTTCAACGGCAAGACGGTGTTCGTCGACCACGGCCAGGGGCTGATCAGCATGTTCTGCCACATGTCCAAGGTGGACGTGCAGCTCGGCCAGGAGCTGCCGCGCGGCGGCGTGGTTGGCCGCGTCGGCGCCACCGGACGCGCCACCGGCCCGCACATGCACTGGAACGTCAGCCTCAACGACGCACGGGTCGACCCGGCCATCTTCATCGGCGCCTTCCAGCCCTGAGAATCTGAGGACGTCAGTCAGAGCGGCCCGACGCGACGCGCCAGGCATTGCAAAGCGCCGCCGCGGCCATGACAATGCGAGCAATTATCAAATGCAACGCAGTGCCCCATGCCCGGCGACACCCTCCATAACTTCTATAGCGACCACCACGGCTGGCTGAAGTCCTGGCTGCGCGCACGCCTGGGCAACGCCGCCGATGCCGCGGACTTCGCCCAGGACACCTTCCTGCGCGTCATGCAGCGCTGCGACCTCGGCGCCATCGACACGCCGCGGGCGTTCCTGCGCACGGTCGCCCGCGGCCTGGTGATCGACCACTGGCGGCGGGAGGAGCTGCAGCGCGCCTGGCTGGAAAGCCTGGCCCACCTGCCCGAGGCCGAGGCGCCGTCGCCGGAAGCCCGGGAGGTGGTGCTGGAACTGCTCGAACGCATCGCCCGGATGCTCGACGGCCTCAAGCCGAGGGTGCGCAGCGCCTTCCTGCTGGCCCAGTGCGAGGGCCTGACCCACGTGCAGATCGCCGAGCGCCTCGGCGTGTCGGTGCGCTCCGTGGAGCGCTACGTGGCCGAGGCGCTGTACCACTGCTACCTGCTGCGCTACGGCGACGAGGCCGAGGCATGAGCGGCAGCCCGCACAACGACGCCGAGGCGCTGCGCGTGCGCCAGGCCATCGACTGGCTGGTGCGCCTGCAGCACAGCGACGACCCCGCCCTGCGCCAGCAATGCGAACACTGGCGCCGCCAGGACGCCCGCCACGAACGGGCCTGGCAGCGCATCAGCGGCCTGCACCGGGAAATCTCCCGTGACCTCGGCGCCCTGCCCGGCGGCACCGTGGCCACCCTGGAGAACTCGGCGCGCCGCCTGCAACGGCGCCAGGCGCTCAAGCTGCTGTCGCTGGTCACCGTGGCCGGCGGCGCCGCCTGGCTGGGCCGCGACCTCGGCCTGGCTCAGCCACTGCTGGCCGACCAGGCCACCGCCGTGGGCGAGCGCCGCCAATTGCCGCTGGGCGACGGCAGCACCCTGTACCTCAACACCGACAGCGCCGTCGACCTGCAACTGGACGGCGCACAGCGCCTGATCGTGCTGCGCCGTGGCGAACTGTTCCTCGACTGCCGCCCGGGCGGCGCGACGCCGCTGCGCGTGCGCACCCCGGACGGCCTGTTCGAGGCCGCTCCCGACAGCCGCTTCGGCCTGCGCCTGGGCGACGCCGGCACCTGCCTCAGCGTCGACCAGGGCAGCGTCGCCTTCGGCGAGCCGCCACTCAGCGCCAGTGCCGGCCAGCGCTACCTGATCGCAGGCGGCAAGGCCGACCTGCTGCCGGCCCAGGCGCTGGAGCCGAACGCCTGGCGCGACGGGCTGATCGTCACCCGCGACATGCGCCTGGACCATTTCCTCGAGGAAGTCGGCCGCTACCGTCCGGGCCACCTGGGCTACGCGCCGGACGTCGCCGGGCTGCGCCTGTCCGGCGTGTTCCGCCTGGCCGACACCGACGAGCTGCTGCGGGTGTTGGCCCGCACCCTGCCCGTGCGCACCCGCTACATGACCCGCTGGTGGGTGCGCGTCGAGGCCGCCTGAAGCCCGGCAGTCCGGTAGGGTGCGCCGCGCGCACCTGCCCCCCGCGCCGCGCCACGCACGCAACCGGTGCAATGGGGCCATATGAAAAAACTGAAGAATTTCTGTCGGGTTCTGCGGGGATGGATCGGCAGGGAATAAGAACCATTCCTGCCACGAGCCGTTTCCCGCCCATGACCATGTCCATCTCCCGACCGACTCCCGCCCTCTCGCCCCTGAGCCGTGCCCTGCGCGGCGCACTGTTCGGTGCCGCCCTGGGGCTGAGCGCCGCCCCCCTCGCCGTACAGGCGGCCGACGCGCCCGGCGCGACCAGCGCCCGCCACTACGAGATTCCCGCCGGCGCGCTGGCCGACGCCCTCAACCAGTTCGCCCGCGCTGCCGGCATCACCCTCGCCAGCACGCCGCAGCAGACCGCCGGCCGCACCTCGCCGGGGCTGCAGGGCGACTACGAAGTCAGCCAGGGCCTGGCCCGGCTGCTCCAGGGCAGCGGCCTGCAGGCCCTGGACCAGGGCAACGGCAGCTTCGTGCTGAGCGAACAGGTGGACGCCGGCGCCGCCGTCGAGCTGGGCGCGACCAGCGTCAGCGCGGTCGGCCTGGGCGCCATCACCGAGGGCAGCGACTCCTACACCACCGGCGCCGTGAACATCGGCAAGGCGCCCCAGTCGCTGCGCCGCACACCGCAGTCGGTCAGCGTGCTCACCGAGCGACGCCTGAAGGACCAGAACCTGAACAACCTGACCCAGGTTCTCGAGCAGACCCCGGGCGTCGTGGTCGACTACACCGACAGCGAGCGGGTCAACTACTACTCGCGCGGGTTCTCCATCGACGCCATCCAGTTCGACGGCGCCACCGTCGCCCAGGGCGCGGGCGGCGGCAGTTTCATCCAGCCCGACACGGCCACCCTCGACCACGTGGAAGTCCTGCGGGGCGCCAGCGGCATGCTGCGCGGCGCCGGCAACCCCTCGGGCACGGTGAACATGGTGCGCAAACGCCCCACCCGGGACTTCCAGGGCTCGGCCAGCTACACCCTGGGCTCCTGGGAGGCCAACCGCTACGTGGCCGACCTGTCGGGACCGCTGGTGGACGGCGGCGCGATCCGCGGCCGCGTGATCGCCGTGCACGACGACAAGGACTTCTTCCAGGACACCCGCATGGAGCGCAAGAACGTGCTCTATACCGTGCTGGCCGCCGACCTCGGCGCAAACACCACGCTGACCGGGGGGCTGGAATACACCGAACTGGATGCCACCGGCGCCTGGGGCAACCTGCCGGCGGACTTCGACGGCTCGCCGCTGCCGTTCTCCCGCGATACCTTCCTCGGCGCCAACTGGGCCCGCTGGGACCGCACCGGCACGCAGTACTTCGCCGAGCTGGAGCACATCTTCGACAATGGCTGGACGCTCAAGCTGAACGGCAGCCGCAACCGCTTCGCCTACAAGGACCACGGCTTCCAGCAGACCAACCTGGCGCGACCGAGAGGCGCCACCGATCCCTACCTGTGGGACGTGTCCTACAACTTCAGCGACGGCGGCGGCAGGACCCTGCACACCAACCTGGGAGCCGTGCTGGACGGCACCTTCAACCTGCTGGGCAGGGAACACCGCCTGACCGTCGGCGCCGAGCGCTACGAGTCCGACAGCATCGGCGTCGAGTCCGTGTGGGGCTACAACGCCCGTGGCGTCGACCTGCGCAACTGGAACCCGTCGCAGGTCAACAAGGACCGCACCAGCCCGACGGCCAACCCGCAGACCCACACCATCACCACCCAGGAAGCCCTCTACGCCAGCTGGAACATCTCGCTGGCCGATCCGCTGACCGCCATTCTCGGCGCGCGCCTGAACTGGTACGACTTCGACCAGCGCACCAGCGCGACCGGCGACTACCGGGTCAATCGGGAGGTGGTGCCCTACGCCGCCCTCATCTACGACCTGAACGAGGCCATCAGCGCCTACGCCAGCTACACCGAGATATTCTCCCCGCAGGCGGTGTTCGACAGCACGGGCTCGGTGATCGAACCCATGACCGGCGAAGTGTACGAAGTGGGCCTCAAGGGCGAATTCTACGAGGGGCGTCTGAACAGCGCCGTCTCGGTGTTCCGCACCAACCTGATCGGCAAGGCACTGGACGACCCTTCGATCACCGACGGCGTTCAGCAATGCCCGCCGTACTACCCCACCGGGTTCTGCAAGTCCGCTTCGGGCAAGAGCCGCAGCGAGGGCGTGGAACTGGAGATTTCCGGCGAGCTGATGCCCGGCTGGCAGGTCGCCGGCGGCTATACCTACACCACCACCGAGTACCTGAAGGACACCGCCGCCAACGCCGGCAACGTCCTGCGCACCACGGACCCGAAACACCTGCTGCGCCTGTTCACCACCTACCAGCTGCCCGGCGCCTATTCCGCCTGGACCGTCGGTGGCGGCGTGCAGGCGCAAAGCGACATCTACTCGGTCAACGGCGCCGCACGTGCCGAACAGGGCGGCTATGCGATCTACAACGCGATGCTCGGGTACCGCTTCAACGAGCACTACTCGGTCCAGTTCAACGCCAACAACCTCTTCGACAAGTACTACTACGAGAAGATTGGCGCCATCGGCGTGAACTACTACTACGGCGAGCCGCGCAACTTCTCCCTGGCCCTGCGCGGCGAGTTCTGACCCCGGCGGGGCGGCGCGCGCCGCCCCGTCTGCCTCAGGGCGCCTTCTTCTCCACCTTCTCCAGCCGGTACAGGCTCTCGATCTGGCAGGTCTGGGGAATGTCGCCCATGTCCGTCACGGTGATGTGGTCCATGCGGGTCAACTGGCCCACCGTCGAACTGAAGCCAATGATGCTGGAGAAGCCGAGCCGGTCGCACGGCCGGGTGAACTCCACCAGATAGCGCCGCGCCGGCGCGCGGCCCACGCTGATGTGGCGCTTGTCCAGGTACTCCCAGCCGCCGATGTCATAGCGCGATATCGCCTGCACGGCCTCGCCCTGGCGCAGCCCGAGCCTGGCCAGGTGTTCGTCCAGCGGCAGCTGGTCGTTGCGCGGGCCGCTGGCGCAGCCGGCCAGCAGCCCCAGCAACGCGACAAAAACAGTTCTCATGATCTCTCTCCTGACAAGTCAGACAGGTTTGGTAAGAAAACCGGCCGGCATTACCCACCGCTCCTTGTTAGGGTAATGCACTTTGCCGCGCCCCGGCCGGCCACCGGAAACACCACCTGTCGAGGAGACCCATGCCCGAACAGTACCGCGAAGCCCTGCAATGGCTCGAACAGCACCCGCAACTCTTCACCCTGATCGGCGCCAGCCTGCTGGTACTGGCCGCCTGGATCGCCAACTGGCTGGTCAAGCGCATCCTCCTGCGCGGCCTGTACCGCGCGCTGCGCGCCACCGCCCTGGGCCAGGACAGCGTGCTCAACGACTCCAAGGTCATTGCCCGCCTGGCCAACATCGTCCCGGCGCTGATCCTGTCCCTCGGCGTGGGCCTGATCGCCGGCCTGCCGGCCGAGGCGGTCACCGTGGTGCGCAACGTCTGCGGCGCCTTCGTGGTGCTGACCCTGGCGCTGGCGATCAGCGAGGTGCTGGGCCTGGTCAACACCCTCTACCAGCGCCGCCCCGACGCCCACCTGCGGCCCATCAAGGGCTACGTGCAGGTGCTCAAGATCGCCGTGTTCGCCATCGCCGCGATCCTCATCATCGCCGCGCTGATCGACCGCTCGCCGCTGATCCTGCTGTCCGGCCTCGGCGCCATGGCCGCGGTGCTGCTGCTGATCTTCCAGGACACCCTGCTGTCGCTGGTGGCCAGCGTGCAGATCAGCTCCAACGACATCATCCGCGTCGGCGACTGGGTGGAGATGCCGCAGCTCAATGCCGACGGCGACGTCATCGACATCGCCCTGCACACGGTCAAGGTGCAGAACTGGGACAAGACCATCACCACCATCCCCACCAAGCGCTTCATCACCGACTCGTTCAAGAACTGGCGCGGCATGCAGGAGTCCGGCGGCCGGCGCATCAAGCGCTGCCTGCACCTGGACCAGAACAGCGTGCGCTTCCTCGACGCCGAGGGCCTGGAGCAGCTGCACCGCTTCGACCTGATCGGCGACTACCTGGAACAGAAGCGCGCCGAGCTGCAGCAGTACAACGCCGGTTTCGGCGACCCGCTCAACGGCCGCCAGCTGACCAACCTCGGCACCTTCCGCGCCTACGTCGAGCGCTACCTGCGCAACCACCCCGAGGTGCACCCGCAGATGACCCTGCTGGTGCGCCACCTGCAACCGGGCGAGAGTGGCCTGCCGCTGGAAATCTACTGCTTCACCAACACCGTGGCGTGGGCGCAGTACGAGCGCATCCAGGCGGACATCTTCGATCACCTGCTGGCGATCCTGCCCGCCTTCGGCCTGCGCGTGTTCCAGAACCCGGGCGGCGCGGACTTCCAGCGCCTGGCGGGCACCGGCCGCTGATCCGCCCCGGGCGCGTGGCGAGGCCGCGCACCCGGACGCAAGCCACTCTCGCCAAACGCCACGATCAGGCAATAAAAATCCTATAAAAAACCGATTGCGCGATTTTATGGCGTTTTTCCGAGAAGCCTTGCCAGCTTTCACCTCGCTGATTAAGGTGAACGCCATGAAAACCGCCCACACTCTCATCCTGCTGCGTCAATACGCCTGCCAGCGCCTGGTCAGCCCGCGACTGCGCGGCTGAGCCCCTCCCCCCGACGCACCACCCGAATTCGCGATTCGCCCCGGCCTGCCGCCGACACAAGGATCTAGCCCGATGACCATGCTCAAAGACCCGTCCCGGAAATACCGCCCGTTCACACCGATCCAGCTCCCGGACCGCACCTGGCCGGACAAGATCATCGACAGGGCGCCGATCTGGCTGTCCACCGACCTGCGCGACGGCAACCAGTCGCTGATCGAGCCGATGGATGCCGAGAAGAAGATGCGCTTCTTCAAGTGCCTGGTGCAGGTGGGCCTCAAGGAGATCGAGGTGGGCTTCCCGTCCGCCTCGCAGACCGACTTCGACTTCGTCCGCGAACTGATCGAAGGCGGCCACATCCCCGACGACGTGACCATCCAGGTGCTGACCCAGGCCCGCGACGACCTCATCGAGCGCACCTTCGAGTCCCTCAAGGGCGCGAAGAAGGCCATCGTCCACTACTACAACGCCTGCGCGCCGAGCTTCCGCAAGATCGTCTTCAACCAGGACAAGGCGGGCGTCAAGGCCATCGCCGTGGCCGCCGGCAAGACCATCAAGCGCCTGGCCGACGCCGCGCCGGAAACCCGCTGGGGCTTCGAGTACTCGCCGGAGGTGTTCAGCAGCACCGAGACCGACTTCGCCGTCGAGGTGTGCAACGCGGTGATCGACGTGTTCCAGCCGACCCCGGCCAACCGCCTGATCCTCAACCTGCCGGCGACCATCGAGTGCGCCACGCCGAACCACTACGCCGACCAGATCGAGTGGTTCGGCCGCCACATCGACAAGCGCGACAGCGTGATCATCAGCCTGCACACCCACAACGACCGCGGCACCGGCGTGGCCGCCTCGGAACTGGCACTGATGGCCGGCGCCGACCGCGTGGAAGGCTGCCTGTTCGGCAACGGCGAGCGCACCGGCAACCTCTGCCTGGTGACCATGGCGCTGAACATGTACACCCAGGGCGTGCACCCGCAGCTCGACTTCTCCGACATCGACGCCGTGCGCAAGGTGGTCGAGGACTGCAACCAGATTCCGGTGCACCCGCGCCACCCGTATGTCGGCGACCTAGTCCACACCGCGTTCTCCGGCTCGCACCAGGACGCCATCCGCAAGGGCTTCGCCCAGCAGAAGGACGACGCCGTCTGGGAAGTGCCGTACCTGCCGATCGACCCGGCCGACATCGGCCGCGACTACGAGGCGGTGATCCGCGTCAACAGCCAGTCCGGCAAGGGCGGCATCACCTTCCTGCTCGAACAGGAGTACGGCATCACCCTGCCGCGCCGCCTGCAGATCGAGTTCAGCCAGGTGGTGCAGCGCGAGACCGACCGCCTCGGCCTGGAGATGACCGCCCAGCAGATCCACCGCCTGCTGCAGAGCGAGTACCTCGAGGCCGACAGCCCCTACGCGCTGAAGGGCCATCGCCTGCAGGAGGAGAACGGCATCTGCACCGTGGACGTCGAGGTCAGCCACAACGGCGAGACGCGCCGCAAGCACGGCACCGGCAAGGGCCCGCTGGAGGCGCTGGTCGCCGCGCTGCCGCAGAGCATCGAGATCATGGACTACCACGAGCACGCCATCAGCGCCGGCACCAACGCCCAGGCCGCGGCCTACATCGAGGTACGCCTGAACGGCGGCCGCCCGCTGCACGGCATCGGCATCGACGAGAACCTGACCACCGCGACCTTCCGCGCCCTGTTCAGCGCGCTCAACCGCGCCCTGGCCCAGGCCTCCGGCGACAGCGCCGCGGCCTGATCCGGCGGCATTGGACACAGGGGGCTTCGGCCTAATGATTGTCAGTTAAGAGAAACGCCGCGATTGCCCTGCTGGGTCACGGCGTTTTTCCCTGGCTATGCCTGAGTCGGCCGTGGCGAACAGACTCGGCCTTTGTGGGAGCGGCTGGGCGGCATTCCGATTGGCCGCGAAGCTTTGCTGTCAGCCCGTTCGCGGACAAGTCCGCTCCCACAGGGTCGATGGCGCTCGCCAACCATGGGAATGCCTTAACTGACTGGCATTAGGCTTCGGCCCCCTTTTTCGCTCCGCCATCTCTGGGCATGGATTCGGCAGGATCGTGCAAACCCGCCGCCATCGCCCTGCACTAACCTCTCCTTCGGCCCATCGATCCGCCCAGGAGATTTCCATGAGCACAACCCTCGCCTACGCCGCCCAGAACCCACAGGCGCCCATGGCCCCCTTCGAGATCCAGCGCCGCGCCGTCGGCCCGGACGACGTGAAGATCGACATCCTCTACTGCGGCGTCTGCCACTCGGACCTGCACACCGCCCGCAACGAATGGAAGAACACCCTGTACCCCTCGGTGCCCGGCCACGAGATCATCGGCAAGGTGGTCGCCGTGGGCGCCAACGTCAGCGCCTTCAAGGTCGGCGACGTCGCCGGGGTCGGCTGCATGGTCGACAGCTGCAGCCACTGCGCCTCCTGCGCAGAAGGCCTGGAGCAGTACTGCGAGAACGGCTTCACCGGCACCTACAACGGCCCGGTGTTCGGCGGCGAGAACACCCACGGCGGCTACTCCGACAACATCGTGGTCGACCAGAAGTTCGTCCTGCGCATCCGCCACGCCGACAACCTGGCGGCGGTCGCCCCACTGCTGTGCGCCGGCATCACCACCTACTCGCCGCTGCGCCAGTGGAAGGTCGGCCCGGGGCAGAAGGTCGGCGTGGTCGGTCTCGGCGGCCTCGGCCACATGGCGGTGAAGATCGCCAGCGCCATGGGCGCCCACGTGGTGCTGTTCACCACCTCGCCGAACAAGCGCGCAGACGCCCTGCGCCTGGGCGCCGCCGAAGTGGTGGTGTCGAAGAACGCCGAGGAGATGGCGGCCCACGTCAACAGCTTCGACTTCATCCTCAACACCGTGGCCGCGCCGCACCCGCTCGACCCGTTCCTCGCCCTGCTCAAGCGCGACGCCACCATGACCCTGGTCGGCGCCCCCGAGTCGCCGCACCCGTCGCCGGACGTGTTCGGCCTGATCTTCAAGCGCCGCCGCATCGCCGGCTCGCTGATCGGCGGCATCGCCGAGACCCAGGAGATGCTCGACTTCTGCGCCGAGCACGGCATCGTCTCGGACATCGAGATGATCCCGATCCAGTCGATCAACCAGGCCTACGAGCGCATGCTCAGGAGCGACGTGAAGTACCGCTTCGTGATCGACATGGCGTCGCTCAAGTAGGGCGGGTGAAACCCGCGGGCAGGCACGCCCCGAAAAACACCAAGCCAGCCCCTAATGCTGTTCACATCGGACGCAATCAGTTGTTGGTGAACTCGTCCCTGTGGGAGCGGACTTGTCCGCGAATGGGGCTGACAACAAAAGCTTCGCGGCCAAGGCCGCTCCCACAGAGGCATCCAACACTCAATTGAGCCATAACCTGGCCCGGCGTTTTTCGCGGTTGCGTCTATTCAACCGACACAGGACCACCCAACGTGGTCATCTCGCCCTCGCCCACGCCGATCACCAGCGCCGCGCCGAACACCACCACGAGGAACGCCAGCAGGAACAGCAGGGAGATGCCGAACGCCCGCCAGTTGGAGCGGAAGGGGCCGGCGTGCCCCTCCACCGCCTCGCCGAACTGCGCCTTGGCGTACTGGTGCATGCCGATCACCTGGGCGACGGTCATGCCGATACCCGCGCCGTCCGGCAGCCAGTAGCCGATCACCATCACGACGGCGAACAGGCCGATGGCCAGCCACCAAGTGTTGCGCACCCGCTCCTGGAGCCCCAGGGCGCGCAGGTTGTGGGCGGCGATGTAGGCGCCGGCCAGCGGCGTGCCGAAGAAGGTGGCGATGCCCACGGCGCTCAGCCGGTAGAGCGGGCCGCTGGCCTGGCCGGCGGTGACCAGGTCGGCCTGGGGCGCTTGGTAGGGGTTGTTGTCGGGCTTGGCGTCCATGCGGATGTCTCCTGTCAGTTCGAATCGAGGTGGAAGGTGTCGGCGTCCAGGTGGGCCGGGAAGCGTTCGCGGTAGGCCGCCAGGTCGGCGCCGGGCAGGCGCACGCGGAACACACCCGCAGCATCGCCCGGCGCCAGCAGGGCTTCGCCCTGGAAGTCCAGCACCTGGGAATCGCCGCTGTAGGGGTGGCCGTTACCATCGCTGCCGATGCGGTTCACCGCCGCGACGTAGCACAGGTTCTCGATGGCCCTGGCCGGCAGCAGGCGATTCCAGTGGTGGCGGCGGGCGGCCGGCCAGTTGGCGGTGTAGAGCAGCAGGTCGGTGTCGCGCGGGTCGCGGCTCCACACCGGGAAGCGCAGGTCGTAGCAGATCAGCGGCCGTACCCGCCAGCCCTTCACCTCCAGCAGCACCTGCTCCTCGCCGGCGGCGTAGTGCTTGTGCTCACCAGCCATGCGGAACAGGTGGCGCTTGTCGTAGTGCGCCAGCGAACCGTCCGGGCGCGCCCACAGCAGGCGGTTGCGGTAGCTGCCGTCGGCCGCCTGGATGATCAGGCTGCCGGTCACCACCGCGCCGATGCGCCGGGCCTGCTCGCGCAGCCAGGCCGTGGTGGGGCCGTCCTCCGGCTCGGCCAGCTCGGCCGAGCGCATGGAGAAGCCGGTGCTGAACATCTCCGGCAGCACCACCAGATCAGCACCGCGCGCCTGCTCCAGCAACGGCTCGAAGCGCGCGCGGTTGGCGGCAGTGTCGTGCCAGTCCAGTTCGCTCTGGATCAGCGCCAGTTCGAGGTCGGGTCTGCTATTCATGGGTAACTCCTGAAACCCTTGTGGGAGCGGCCTTGGCCGCGAGGCAGGCAACACGAGAACATCGCGGCCAAGGCCGCTCCCACTCCACTACACGGAGCGGAGCCTGTCGGCGGCCTGGCGCAGCGTCTCCTCGCGCTTGGCGAAGCAGAAGCGCACCAGGCGCAGGTCGGCCGGCGCCTGCTGATAGAACACGGAGACCGGGATGGTCGCCACGCCGTGCTCGCGGGTCAGCCATTCGGCCATGGCCACGTCGTCCAGGTCCGGGCGGATCACCGAGTAGTCGGCGAGCTGGAAGTAGGTGCCCGGCGCGCGGGTGAAGCGGAAGCGAGAGTCGGCCAGCAGATCGCAGAACAGGTCGCGCTTGGCCTGGTAGAAGGCCGGCAGCTCCTCGACATGCTCGGGATGCGCGGCCATGAAGTCGGCCAGCGCGTGCTGCAGCGGGGTCACCCCGCAGAAGTTGACGTACTGGTGGATCTTGCGCAGCTCGGCGGTGAGCGCCGGCGGCGCCACCACGTAGCCGGTCTTCCAGCCGGTGACGTGATAGGTCTTGCCGAACGAGCTGACCACGTAGGCCCGGGCGTACAGCTCCTCGTGGGCCAGCACGCTGGCATGGCGGGCGCCGTCGTAGATCAGGTGCTCGTAGACCTCGTCGCTGATGATGTGGATGTCGCGGCCACGGATCAGGTCGGCCAGTCGGTCCAGATCCTCGCGGGCGAGCAGCGCGCCGCTGGGATTGTGCGGCGAATTGAGGAAGATCAGGCGGGTGCGCGGGGTGATGGCGTCGGCCAGGCGCTGCCAGTCGACCGAGAAGTCCGGCAGCGCCAGCGGCACATGCACGCAGCGGCCGCCGGCCAGCTCCACCGAGGGCTCGTAGCTGTCGTAGCAGGGGTCGAGGACGATGGCCTCGTCGCCCGCATGGATCAGCGCCTGCACCGCGCAGAAGATCGCCTCGGTGGCGCCGGGGGTGATGGTGATCTCGCTGTCCGCGTCGCGCCGCACGCCGTAGCTACGGGCCAGCTTGGCCGCCACCTGCTGGCGCAGGGCCGGCAGGCCGGTCATCGGCGAATACTGGTTGCGCCCCTCCAGCACATGCCGGGCCACCGCCTCGCGCAGCGCCTGCGGGCCATCGAAGTCGGGGAAGCCCTGGGACAGGTTGAGCGCGCCGGTTTCCGCGGCGAGCTGGGACATGCGGGTGAAGATGGTGGTGCCGACATTGGGCAGCTTGCTGGCGAGCATCGGGACTTCCTCGGGGAAAGCTGCAAGCTACAAGCTTCAGGCCGCAAGAAAAAGCGGTCCGGCTCCATTTGCAGCTTGTCGCTTGCCGCTTATAACCAGGGGCAACCGGGTAGAGAGGTCCCCTGTACGGACAAGGCAGGCAGGAAATTCCGTCATTCCCGCGCAGGCGGGAATCCAATAGCCGCCTCGCTGGGTCCCCGCCTTCGCGGGGACGACGGGGTGTCGGGTTGTGCGTACAGCTGCTCCACCCGATTGCCCCGTGCTGGAAACTACCTTTTCTTGTCCTTGCGCTTCTTCTCGGCCTTCTTGTGGTGGCTCATCAGGCGCTTCTTACGGTTCACCTGGCGCTCGGTGAGCTTATTCTTCTTGCCCTCGAACGGGTTGTCGCCGCCCTTGTATTCGATGCGGATCGGCGTACCAACCAGCTTGAGCACGCGCCGGTAGGTGTTTTCCAGGTAGCGGGTGTAGGTCTTCGGTACCGAATCCACCTGGTTGCCGTGGATCACGATCAGCGGCGGGTTGGCGCCACCGAGGTGGGCATAGCGCAGCTTGATGCGGCGGCCGTTGACGGTCGGCGGCTGGTGTTCCTGCACGCAGTCCTCAAGGATCTGGGTCAAGCGGTTGGTCGGCCAGCGGGTGACGGCGGCCTTGAAGGCGGTCTGCACCGACTTGTACAGGTGGCCGACGCCGGTGCCGTGCTTGGCCGAAATGAAGTGGATGTCGGCCCAGTCGACGAACATCAGCCGGCGTTCCAGCTCGGTCTTCACGTAGTCCTTCTCGCCCTGCTCCATGCCGTCCCACTTGTTCAGGGCGATGACCAGCGCGCGGCCGGTTTCCAGCACGAAGCCGAGCAGGTTGAGGTCGTGCTCGACCACGCCCTCGCGGGCGTCCATCACGAAGATCACCACGTTGGCGTCCTGGATGGCCTGCAGGGTCTTGACCACCGAGAACTTCTCGACGGCCTCGAAGATCTTGCCGCGGCGGCGCACGCCGGCGGTGTCGATCAGGGTGTACTTCTCCTCGTCACGCTCGAACGGGATATAGATGCTGTCCCGCGTCGTTCCCGCCTGGTCGTAGACGATCACCCGCTCCTCGCCGAGCATGCGGTTGACCAGGGTCGACTTGCCCACGTTGGGGCGGCCGATGATGGCGATCTTGATGCCGTCCTTCTCGCTCGGGCCGGGGATGCGCTTGGCCTCCTGCCCTTCAGCGACCACTTCCTCGGCCGGGGCCTCCGCGCCCTCCTCGCCTTCGACCGGCTCTGGCTCACCATCGTCGCGGGGGAAGATGCCCAGCGCGGCTTCCAGCATCTGGGTGATGCCGCGGCCGTGGGCAGCGGCGATCGGCAGGGCGTCGCCCAGGCCCAGCGGGCTGAACTCGGCGCGGGCGATGTCCGGGTCGACGGTATCGACCTTGTTGGCGATCAGGAAGCGGCGCTTGTTCCGCTTGCGCAGGTGCTCGGCGATCATCTGGTCGGCGGCGGTCATGCCGGCGCGCGAGTCGACCATGAACAGCACGGCGTCGGCTTCCTCGATGGCCTGCAGGGACTGCTCGGCCATCTTGGCGTCGATGCCTTCCTCGTCGCCGGAGATGCCGCCGGTGTCGATGACGATGTAGGTGCGCCCCTGCCACTTGGCCTCGCCGTACTGGCGATCGCGGGTCAGGCCCGCGTATTCGGCCACGATGGCGTCGCGGGTCTTGGTCAGGCGGTTGAACAGCGTCGACTTGCCGACGTTGGGGCGGCCCACCAGGGCGATTACAGGAACCATCGACATTTACCTCAGAAAACACAAAGGCCGCTGCCGTCGAACGGCAGCGGCCGGGCTTTGCAACTCAGCTTAGCGGATGGTCAGGCCGACCAGCTTGCCGCTGTTGCCGTAGGCATAGATCCAGTCGCCGATCACCAGCGGACGGACGCGTACGCCGTCGCCATCGATCTTCTCGCGACCGACGAAATGGCCGTCCACCTGACTCAGCAGGTGCAGATAGCCCTCGAAGTCACCGACCGCCACGTAGCTGGAAAACACTTCCGGCGCGGACAGCTGGCGACGCAGCAGGGCATCGTTGTTCCACAGGGCGGAATTGGAGTTCTCGTCGACGCCTTCCACGGCGCCGCTGGCCAGGCTGACGTAGACGCTGCCGAAGCCCTGGGCCAGGCCCACGTAGCTGGACGCGTCGCGGGTCCACAGCGGGCGGCCGGATTCCGCGTCGAACGCGGCGACCTTGCCCTGGTAGCTCACCGCGTACAGGTTGCCGCCGGTGAGCAGCAGGTTGCCGTCGATATCGACCATGCGCTCCAGTTCGGAACGGCCCTGCGGCACGGCCACGCGCTGTTCCCACACCGGAATGCCGCGGCTGGCGTCCAGCGCCAGGAGCTTGCCGGACGAGAGGCCGGCGATCACCAGACTGTTGGTCATGACCGGGCTGCTGGTGCCGCGCAGGGTCAGCACGGCCGGGCTGTTCTCGTAGATCCAGCGCTGGCTGCCGGTGCCGGCGTCGAAGGCGATCAGGCGGTCGTCCTGGGTCTGCACCACGACGACGTCGCCGTTGGTGGCCGGGGCGGAGAGCACTTCGCTGGTGACGCGGGCGCGCCACTTCTCTTCGCCGCTGCTGGCGTCGAGGGCGATCACCTCGCCCTTGAGGGTGCCGACCAGCACCAGGCCGTAGCCGGCGCCAACACCACCGGAGATCGGCAGGTCGAGATCGACTTCCCAGAACTTGTCGCCGGTCAGGCGATCCAGGGCGACCACTTCGCCGTCGGCGGCGGCGGCGAACAGGCGCTCGCCGTCGCTGGCAGGCGTCAGCAGGTTGTACAGATCACCCTGGCCATCGCCGACCGAACGGCTCCAGCGGGCATCCAGGCGTACTTCTTCCTGGATGTCGGGCAGTTCGTTCGGCGGCAGTTCCTTCTTGCTGTTGCTGCTGCAACCCACGGCCAGTACGGCCAGGGCCAGCATCGCTGCATTCTTCCAACGCATCACGTCAGGCATCCCCTTTGGCCAGGTCGTCGAGCTTCATCTGCAGGCCACCCACGGCGGCGTCCTCGGCCAGGGACTCCTTGGCCTTCTGGTAGGCGGCGTGGGCGTCGTCGCCACGGCCGAGCTGCACCAGCAGGTCGCCCTTGAGTTCCTCGCGGCTGGCCTGCCAGGCCTTGCCGACCTTGCCATCCAGCAGCTTCAGGCCTTCCTCGACCTTGCCCTGGGCGGCCAGCACGCGCGCGGTGCGCTGGCGCGCCATCTCGCCGATGGCTTCGTCGGCGGGCTTGTCCAGCAGCGGCTTGAGTTCGGCGATGGCATCGTCCAGCTTGCCGTTTTCCACGGCCAGCTTGGCGATGAACAGGCTGGCGTACTGGGCGTAGCTGGTGCCGCCGTATTCCTTCTTCAGGCGGGCAGCGAGCTCGGTGACCCTGCCGACGTCCGGCTGGCCATCGGCCGTGAAGGTGGACTCGAGCATCTGCTGATAGAGCGCCCCCGCGCCCTGGGCCTGGCTGGTCTTGTAGTGCTGCCAGCCCTGCCAGCCGAACACCAGGGCCAGCGCCAGCACACCGCCGGTCAGCAGGGGTTTGCCATTGCGCTGCCACCAGTCCTTCAGCTGCGCAATCTGTTCTTCTTCGGTCATGCTCACCCCGATAACTCCTTATTCGCTTTGTTCTCAGGCCTGCAGGCAGGCGGCGAGATGCGCCGGCAGCGCATCCCAGGCAATGTTCTGTTGCTGTGCGTCGTCGCGCAGGGGTTTGCAACCTACCACGCGGGCGGCCAGTTCGTCCTCACCCAGAATCAGGGCGAAGCGCGCGCCGCTCTTGTCGGCCTTCTTGAACTGGCTCTTGAAGCTGCCGCCACCGGCGTTGGCCAGCAGGCGCAGCCCGGGGATGGCGTCGCGCAGGCGCTCGGCCAGGCCCAGGCCGGCCACTTCGGCGGCCTCGCCGAAGGCGCACAGGTAGACGTCCACCGGGCTGTTCAGCTCGGCCGGCAGCAGCTCCAGGGTTTCCAGCAGCAGCACCAAGCGCTCCACGCCCATGGCGAAGCCCACTCCCGGGGTCGGCTTGCCGCCGAGCTGGCCGACCAGGCCGTCGTAGCGGCCACCGGCGCACACCGTGCCCTGGGCGCCGAGCTTGTCGGTGACCCACTCGATCACGGTGCGGTTGTAGTAGTCGAGGCCACGGACCAGCCTGGGGTTGATCTCGTAGCGAATGCCCACCGCGTCCAGGCGCGCCTTGACGCCCTCGAAGTGCAGGCGGGACTCCTCGTCCAGATAGTCGGCCAGGGACGGCGCGTCGGCCAGCAGGGCCTGGGTCTGGGCGTTCTTGCTGTCGAGGATGCGCAGCGGGTTGGTGGTCAGGCGGCGCTGGCTGTCCTCGTCGAGCTGGTCGAAGCGCTCCCGCAGGTAGGCCACCAGGGCATCGCGGTAGGTCGCGCGGGCCTCGCTGGAGCCCAGGCTGTTGAGCTGCAGGGTCACCGCGTCGGCCAGGCCGAGCTTCTGCCACAGACGCCAGGTCAGCACGATCAGCTCGGCGTCGACGTCCGGCCCCGGCAGGTTGAAGATTTCCACGCCCACCTGGTGGAACTGGCGGTAGCGCCCCTTCTGCGGCTTCTCGTAGCGGAACATCGGGCCGGCGTACCACAGCTTCTGCACCTGGCCGCCGCCGGACAGGCCGTGCTCGAGCACCGCGCGCACGCAGCCGGCGGTACCTTCCGGACGCAGGGTCAGGGACTCCTCATTACGGTCGAGGAAGGTGTACATCTCCTTGTCCACCACATCGGTGCCCTCGCCGATGCCGCGGGCGAACAGCTCGGTGTACTCGACGATGGGCAGACGGATTTCCTTGTAGCCATAGCCGTCGAGCAGGCTGGCCAGGGTGCTTTCCAGGTAGCGCCAGGCGGGCGTCTGCTCCGGCAGGATGTCGTTCATGCCACGGATGGCTTGTAGGGTCTTGCTCACGAATATTCCTTGTCAGCCGCGGGCGATGACGGCCGCGTCGGCCTCGGCCTTCTCGGCCGCCTTGCGGCGGATGAGCTTCTCCAGCTCGTCCACCAGATTGTCGTTGGTCAGTTTCGAGGCCGGGGCGCCGTCGATGTAGACCAGGTTGTTCGGTGTGCCGCCGGTGAGGCCGATGTGCGCCTCCTTGGCCTCGCCCGGGCCGTTGACCACGCAGCCGATCACGGCCACGTCCATCGGCACCAGCAGGTCCTCGACCCGCGCCTCCAGCTCGTTCATGGTCTTGACCACGTCGAAGTTCTGCCGCGAGCAGCTCGGGCAGGCGATGAAGTTGATGCCACGCGAGCGCAGGCGCAGGGACTTGAGGATGTCGAAACCGACCTTGATCTCCTCCACCGGATCGGCGGCGAGGGAGATGCGGATGGTGTCGCCGATGCCGTCGGCCAGCAGCATGCCCAGGCCGACCGCGGACTTCACGGTGCCGGAGCGCAGACCGCCGGCCTCGGTGATGCCCAGGTGCAGCGGCTGCTCGATCTGCCTGGCCAGCAGACGGTACGCCTCGACGGCCATGAACACATCGGAGGCCTTCACGCTGACCTTGAAGTCGGGGAAGTTCAGGCGGTCCAGGTGCTCGACGTGGCGCAGCGCGGACTCCACCAGCGCCTCGGGCGTCGGCTCGCCGTACTTCTTCTGCAGGTCCTTTTCCAGGGAGCCTGCGTTGACCCCGATGCGGATCGGGATGCCCTTGTCGCGGGCCGCCTCGACCACCGCCTTGACCCGGTCCTCGCGGCCGATGTTGCCGGGGTTGATGCGCAGGCAGTCGACGCCCAGCTCGGCCACGCGCAGGGCGATCTGGTAGTCGAAGTGGATGTCGGCGACCAGCGGCAGGTTGACCTGCTGCTTGATCCTGCCGAAGGCCTCGGCCGCCTCCATGGAGGGCACGGAGACGCGCACGATGTCGGCGCCGGCGGCTTCGAGGCGCTGGATCTGGCCGACGGTGGCATCGACGTCGCAGGTCTCGGTGTTGGTCATGCTCTGCACCGCGATCGGCGCATCGCCGCCGACCGGTACCGAGCCGACCCAGATCTTGCGGGACAGGCGACGCTTGATGGGGGATTCGCAATGCATGTTCTGGCTCACTGCCCCAGTTTGAGGCGGGCGGTTTCACCGTGAATGAAGGGGGCAACGTCGACGGCCTGGCCATTGACCAGCACCACGACACCGCGGGCGTAGCCCAGGCGCAGCTCCAGCGGCGCCTTGCCGGCCAGTTCCACGCTGTCGCCGCGGCGCTTGAGGGCGCTGAGCAACACCTTGCCGTTGGCATCGGTGAGCTGGGTCCAGCAGTCCGCGGTGAATTGCAGGTTGACCAGCGCCTCGCCGGCGGCGGGCGTCACGGGGGCGCTGGCTGCCGGGGCAGGAGTCTCGGCGGCGGCCGTGGACGGCGGCGTCTGGGGTGAGGCGGCGGGCGGGGCCGGCGGAACCACCGCCGGAGCCTGGGCGCCGGCGGGCGGTGTCGGGGCAGCGGCGTCGGGGCTCGCGACTGTGGGCACTTCGGCCTCGGCGGTGGACTCGGCCGGCGGCGTCACTTCGTCCGGAGACGGCTCCACCTGGGCATCGGCGACGGCCTGGTCTTCCGGCTCGCCCAGCGGATGAAGCTCGGTGGTGCCATCGGCGGCCTCGACCTCGACGTGCTCCAGGCTGCTGGTCTTGGCCGAATCGTTGCCGAGGCGCTCGGTCTCGCTCTGCCACCAGAGGAAGCCCGCGGCTCCCAGCGCCAGCAGCACCACCACACTGAAGAATTTCACCAGGCTCTGGGAAAGGCGCGCCGGCTCCTCGATGCGTACCAGGCTGGCCACGCTGGCGCCACTGGCGTCGGTACCGGTGTACTGGTCGAAGTCGTTGACCAGGCGATTGGGGTCGAGCCCCATCAGCTTGGCGTAAGCGCGCACGTAACCCCGGGCGAAGGTATGCCCCGGCAACCGCTCGAAGGCGCCATCTTCCAGATGGCGCAAGGCCTGCGCGGTCAGGTTGAGCTGCACCGCCACGTCGTCCAGCGCCAGGTCCCGGCTTTCGCGCACCTTGCGCAGCGTCTCCCCGGGGTTGACCCGGGGCGCGGCAACAACTTCAGGATGCGAAGGCTTCATCACTGCTCCGACAGATATTGCTGATACTCCGGGGTACCCGGATAGAGACGCTTCAACTGCAGCCCCAGGCTGGCCGCCTGGTCGCGGTCCTCGAACACCCGGGCCAGGCGAGTGCCCAGCAACAGGCTCTGCGGGGTCTGCCGGGCCTGCTGGCTGTAGCTGGCGTAGTAACTGCGGGCGGCCACGTAGTCCTTGTCCTCGAAGGACAGCAGGCCCATCTGCAGCAGAGAGACCGAGCGCTGGCTGTTCATCCGCAGGGCGCGCTCGAAGTAGTGCTTGGCTTCCTCGCGCTTGCCCAGCTGCTGGGCGGTCAGGCCGAGATTCTCGAACACCCGGGAGCGCTCGCCATAGAGGGTGTCCTCGGAGGCCTTGAGGTACTGCTCATAGGCTTCCTTGTAACGCTTCTGCTCGAACAGGAAACCGCCGTAGTTGTTCAGCAGGCGGGCATCGCCCTTCTTCAGCGCGATGGCCTTGCGGTAGTTCTCGTCGGCGAGCTTGGGCTCCATCTCGTACTGGTAGACCACCGCCAGGGTGGCGTAGGCCTCGGCACTGGAGGAGTCCAGCGCCAGCGCCTGGCGCAGCGGCTCCTTGGCCAGCTCGGTGGAGCCGTTCTGCAGATGGCCGATGCCCAGCTGGATATAGGCGTCGCGCGCGGCGTCCCTACCATCTCGCGTGCTCATCGGATCGACCGGACCGCCGGTGCGGACGCACCCGGCCAGCAGGCAGACAAGAGACAGATAAAGCGCGGCGCGCAAGGTCATGAAATTCCCCCTTCAATTTCGGTTGGCGGCGTTGCGAGGCTCTGCGGCCTCGTTACCCAGCTGGCGTACGGCGATGTAACGCTCGCTGCGACGGGTACGGTCCTGCACCTGGCCGACCAGTTGCCCGCAGGCGGCGTCGATATCGTCGCCACGGGTGGTACGGACGGTGACGTTGAAACCGGCCTTGTGCAACAGATCCTGGAAACGGCGGATGGCGTTGTTGCTCGGCCGTTCGTAACCGGAGAAGGGGAAGGGATTAAACGGAATCAGATTGATCTTGCAAGGAAAATCCTTGAGAAGTGCGATCATCTGCGCAGCATGTTCCGGCTGGTCGTTGACGTCCTTGAGCAGGGTGTACTCGATGGTCAGGAAGCGCTTCTCGCCCAGACCCTCGATGTAGCGGCGGCAGGCCGCCAGCAATACGTCCAGCGGATACTTCTTGTTGAGCGGCACCAACTGGTTGCGCAGCTCGTCGTTCGGTGCGTGCAGCGACAGGGCCAGGGACACGTCGGTGACGGTCGCCAGCTTGTCGATCATGGGCACCACGCCAGAGGTGGACAGGGTCACCTTGCGCTTGGAAATGCCGTAGCCGAGGTCATCCATCATGATCTGCATGGCCGGCACGACATTGTCGAAATTCAGCAGGGGCTCGCCCATGCCCATCATCACCACGTTGGTGATGGCACGGTCGATCTTGGCCGGCACGGTGCCGAAGGATTTGTTGGCAATCCACACCTGGCCGATGATTTCCGCGGCAGTCAGGTCGCTGTTGAAGCCCTGCTTGCCGGTGGAACAGAAACTGCAATCCAGCGCACAGCCGGCCTGGGACGACACACAGAGGGTGCCACGGCCGCCTTGCGGGATGTACACGGTCTCGACGCAACTGCCGGAGGCCACGCGGACCACCCACTTGCGGGTGCCGTCGGCGGAGATGTCCTGGCTGACGATCTCGGGACCGCGAATCTCGGCGCAGGCACTGAGCTTTTCGCGCAGGGCCTTGCCGAGATTGCTCATGGCGTCGAAGTCCTCGACGCCGAAGTGGTGAATCCATTTCATGACCTGACCGGCACGGAAGCGCTTTTCTCCGATGCTCTCGAAGAAGCTTTCCATTTCCGCCTGGGTCAGCCCCAGCAGGTTGGTCTTGGCAGCATCAGTCATGGATTCACCCTCGCCGGTTCGCGCTTAGCGAATGCGAGCGCACACCTCGGTGGCGGAGAAGAAGTACGCGATCTCGCGAGCGGCGGAAGCCTCGGAGTCGGAGCCGTGTACGGCGTTCTCGTCGATGGAAACGGCGAAGTCGGCACGGATGGTGCCGGCGGCGGCTTCTTTCGGGTTGGTGGCGCCCATCAGCTCGCGGTTCTTCAGAACGGCGTCTTCACCTTCCAGCACCTGGACGATGACCGGACCGGAAGTCATGAAAGCAACCAGATCCTTGAAGAAGCCGCGCTCGCTGTGCTCGGCGTAGAAACCGGCGGCTTCGCGCTCGGACAGCTGGACCATCTTGGAAGCGACGACGCGCAGGCCGGCCTTCTCGAAACGGGTGGTGATTTCACCGATGACGTTCTTGGCGACGGCATCCGGCTTGATGATGGAGAAAGTACGTTGAACAGCCATGTGAAGCTCCAGAGAGTTAAAGCGAAAAATTAAACCCGCGAATTATACGCGGGTTAGGGGGAAATGCGTAGGGCCGTGCCCTTGAGGGGTACGGGCTCAGTCGAGTTCTTCGATCCAGGCCGCCTGAATGGCCTCCAGCACCTTCTCGCCGCCGCGCTGCGGGTCGTCGGCGAAGTCCGGCAGGGCCAGCACCCAGCGGTGCAGATCGACGAAGTTGATGTAGCGCGGATCGACATCCGGCTTGCTTTCGGCCAGCTCGATGGCGATGTCCAGCACGTCAGCCCATTTCAGACTCATGACGGTTCCTTGAATCAGTGCGGCGCTTCGGCGGCATGATTGAGCGAGTATTTCGGGATTTCGACGGTCAGGTCCTCGGTCCCGACGACCGCCTGGCACGCCAGGCGCGATTGTGCCTCCAGGCCCCAGGCCCGATCGAGGAAATCCTCCTCCAGCTCGTCGGCCTCTTCCAGCGAGTCGAAACCCTCGCGGATGATGCAGTGGCACGTGGTACAGGCGCAGACACCGCCACAGGCACTTTCCATCTCGATGTGGTGCGCATGGGCCAGTTCGAGAATCGACGTGCCGGGCTCGGCCTCCACGACCATGCCATCAGGGCAGAACTTCTCGTGCGGCAGAAAAATGACCTGTGGCATCAGTTATCCTCGATTTCATTCAGAGTGCGCCCCGCCAGAGCGGCTTTCACCGTCGAGTCCATCCGCCGCGCGGCGAAGGCGTCGGTAATCTGCGACAGGCGCTTGGTCTGCCGCTCGATGGCCGCCACGTCAGTGGTCGCCAGCAACTCGCGCAGCTCATCCATGCTCGCCAGGATGGCAATCCGCTCGTCGTCGCCGAGCAGCCGCTCGCCATCGACATCCAGCGCCGACTGCACGGCCTCGAGCAGACGCTCGGCATCGACCTGCTGCTCACGCAGGGCACGTGCATCCTTGTCGCCACCGGCATTATGGAAGGAGTCCTGCAGCATGCGGGCGATCTCGCCATCGGTCAGACCGTAGGACGGCTTGACCTGGATGCTCGCCTCGACGCCGGAGCCCAGTTCGCGGGCGGCGACGCTGAGCAGGCCGTCGGCATCGACCTGGAAGGTCACGCGGATCTTCGCCGCGCCGGCGACCATCGGCGGAATGCCGCGCAGCTCGAAACGCGCCAGGGAACGGCAGTCCTTGACCAGCTCCCGCTCGCCCTGCAGCACCTGGATGGCCATCGCCGTCTGGCCATCCTTGTAGGTGGTGAAGTCTTGGGCCCGCGCCACGGGAATGGTGGTGTTGCGCGGAATGACCTTCTCCATCAGACCGCCCATGGTTTCCAGCCCCAGGGACAGCGGGATCACGTCGAGCAGCAACAGCTCCTCGCCGTTGCCGCGCTGGTTGCCGGCCAGGGTGTCGGCCTGGATCGCGGCGCCGATGGCCACCACCTGATCCGGGTCGATATCGGTCAGCGGAGGGCGCCCGAACAGCTCGCCCACCGCCTCGCGCACGCGCGGCACGCGGGTGGAGCCGCCGACCATGACCACAGCCTCGACCTCCTCGACCTCGATGCCGGCATCGCGCACGGCGCGGCGGCAGGCCTTCAGGCTGCGGGCGACCATCGGCTCGATCAGCGCCTCGAACTGCGCCCGGCTCAGCTCGCCGGACCAGCCATCGTGGACCACCGGCACACTGTCGGCCTCGGTCAGCGCTTCCTTGGCCGCACAGGCAGCCTGCAGCAGGCGGCGCTGGGCCGCCGGGTCGAGGTCATGGGACAAGCCAGCCCGCTCGATGATCCAGCCGGCGATGGCATGGTCGAAGTCGTCGCCACCCAGAGCACTGTCGCCGCCGGTCGCCAGCACCTCGAACACGCCCCGGGTCAGGCGCAGCACGGAAATATCGAAGGTGCCGCCACCCAGGTCATAGATCGCGACCACACCTTCCGCGCCCTTGTCCAGGCCGTAGGCCACGGCGGCGGCGGTCGGCTCGTTGAGCAGACGCAGCACATTGAGATTGGCCAGGCGCGCGGCGTCCTTGGTGGCCTGGCGCTGGGCATCGTCGAAATAGGCCGGCACCGTGATCACCGCGCCGACCAGCTCGCCGCCCAGGGCCGACTCGGCGCGCTCGCGCAGGGAGCGGAGAATCTCCGCCGACACTTCCACCGGGCTCTTGGCACCCTGCACCGTCTCGATGAACGGCATATGCGACTCGCCCTCGGCGAAGCGATAGGGCAACTGGTCGCCGAGCTGCCTGATGTCCTCGACACCACGCCCCATTAGGCGCTTGACCGACAGCACGGTGTTCAATGGGTCCAGCGCGGCCGAAGCCTTGGCGGAAGCGCCCACCTCGACGTGATCGGCGTGGTAGCGCACCGCGGACGGCAGGATCACCCGCCCCTCGGCATCGGCCAGCGGCGCGGACAGGCCGCTACGGACGGCAGCGACCAGCGAATTGGTGGTACCCAGGTCGATACCCACCGCCAGGCGGCGCTGATGGGGTTGCGGGCTCTGTCCGGGCTCGGCGATCTGCAGTAGGGCCATGGTGCTCTAGGTATCAGGCGCGCAGCGCGGGCTGCGCCGGGTTAGTCGTCGAGGCGCTCTTCCAGATCGCGCACTTCGTGGGCCAGCTTGTCGAGGAACTGCATGCGACGCACTAGGCGCTCGGCCTCCTCGCGTCGCGACGCATCGCCCCAGCAGGCGGAAAAACCTTCATCCAGCTCATCCTGAGCCGCCTTGAGGCGCCTCTTGAACGCCGCCACACCGGCCAGGTCGGCACTGTCCTGCAGGTCTTCCAGCTCCTCGCGCCAGCGCATCTGCTGGAGCAGGAACTCGGGGTCCTGCACCGTCACTTCCAAGGGCAGCTCGCGGCCGCCCAGCGCCAATAGGTAAAGCGCACGCCGCGGCGCGCTCTTCAGGGTCTGATAGGCCTCGTTGAGGCGCGCCGACTGTTCCAGCGCCAGGCGCTGCTCACGCTCGCCGGCATCGGCGAAGCGATCCGGATGCACGGCCTTGGCCAGGTCGCGATAGCGCGCCGACAGCTGCGCCTGATCCAGCCGGAACGCGGGCTGCAGCTCGAACAGGGCGAAATGACAGGGACTGCCCACAACAACCCGCCTTAGACGTTGAAGCTCTCGCCGCAGCCGCACTCGCCGCGCACGTTGGGGTTGTTGAACTTGAAGCCCTCGTTGAGGCCTTCGCGGACGAAGTCCAGTTCGGTGCCATCGAGGTAGGCCAGGCTCTTCGGGTCGATGATCACCTTGACGCCGAAGTTCTCGAACACCTGATCCTCGCCCGCCACTTCGTCTACGAACTCCAGCACATAGGCCAGGCCCGAGCAGCCGGTGGTGCGTACGCCAAGGCGGATGCCCTCGCCCTTGCCGCGCCCTTCGAGCGAGCGTTGCACATGGCGAGCGGCAGCTTCAGTCATGGTGATGGCCATAGCGGATCCTCGGTGGTGTCAGAGCAGACCTTTCTTCTGCTTGTAGTCGCGCACAGCAGCCTTGATAGCGTCCTCGGCGAGCACGGAGCAGTGGATCTTCACCGGCGGCAGGGCCAGTTCCTCGGCCAGCTGGGTGTTCTTGATGGTTTCGGCCTCGTCCAGCGTCTTGCCCTTCATCCACTCGGTGGCGAGGGAGCTGGAGGCGATGGCCGAGCCGCAGCCGTAGGTCTTGAACTTGGCGTCTTCGATCACGCCCTGCTCGTTGACCTTGATCTGCAGACGCATCACGTCGCCGCATGCCGGAGCGCCGACCATGCCGGTACCGACATTCGGGTCCTCGGCATCCATCTTGCCGACGTTGCGGGGGTTTTCGTAATGGTCGATGACCTTTTCACTGTATGCCATGCTGCCAATCCTCTCTCATCAGGTGCCGCTCTACAGGCGACTCGAAATCAGTGTGCCTGCCATTCGACCTTGGATATGTCGACACCTTCTTTGAACATGTCCCACAGCGGCGACAGCTCACGCAGCTTGTTCACCGCATCGGCCACCTTGCTGGCGGCGTAGTCGATCTCTTCCTCGGTGGTGAAGCGACCGAAGGTGAAGCGGATCGAGCTGTGCGCCAGCTCGTCGTTGCGCCCCAGGGCACGCAACACGTAGGAAGGCTCCAGCGAGGCGGACGTACAGGCGGAACCGGAAGAGACCGCCAGGTCCTTGAGCGCCATGATCAGCGACTCGCCCTCGACGTAATTGAAGCTGAGGTTCAGGTTGTGCGGCACGCGCTGGGTGAGGCTGCCGTTGACGTACAGCTCCTCCATGCCCTCGACCTGCCGGTAGAAGCGGTCGCGCAGGGCCAGGATGCGCTCGTTCTCCTGCGCCATTTCTTCCTTGGCGATGCGGAAGGCCTCGCCCATGCCGACGATCTGGTGGGTCGCCAGGGTGCCGGAACGCATGCCGCGCTCGTGGCCGCCACCGTGGATCAGGGCTTCCAGGCGCACGCGCGGCTTGCGCCGCACGTAGAGGGCGCCGATGCCCTTGGGACCGTAGGTCTTGTGCGCGGAGAACGACATCAGGTCGACCTTCATCTTGTCCAGGTCGATCGCCACCTTGCCGGTGGACTGGGCCGCGTCGACGTGGAACAGGATGCCGCGGGAGCGGGTCAGCTCGCCGATGGCAGCGATGTCGTTGATGGTGCCGATCTCGTTGTTGACATGCATGATCGACACAAGGATGGTGTCGTCGCGCAATGCCGCCTCGACCATGGCCGGGGTCACCAGGCCGTCTTCGCCCGGCTCGATGTAGGTCACCTCGAAGCCTTCGCGCTCCAGCTGGCGGGTGGTGTCCAGCACCGCCTTGTGCTCGATCTTCGAGGTGATGATGTGCTTGCCCTTGGTGCCGTAGAAGTGCGCGACACCCTTGATGGCCAGGTTGTCGGATTCGGTGGCGCCGGAGGTCCAGACGATCTCGCGCGGGTCGGCGTTGACCAGCTCGGCGACCTGGCGGCGGGCGTTCTCCACCGCTTCCTCGGCCTTCCAGCCGAACACGTGGGAGCGCGATGCCGGGTTGCCAAAGTTGCCATCCACCAGCAGGCACTCGCTCATCTTCTGCGCCACGCGCGGATCGACCGGGGTGGTGGCGGAGTAGTCGAGGTAAATCGGCAATCTCATCAGGTATCTCCTATTTCAGGCAGGCGCCCTGCTCACTCGACGGCGGACGCTTCGATCTTATCCAGCTGCGGCATCCTGCCATTACAGCGGCGCTGGTCCTGGCGCTGGGCGACTTCCTGCACTTCGCGCCGGGTCACCAAATCAGCCAGGCTGATGCCGCTGAGGAATTCGTGAATCTGCTGACTGAGGTCGCACCACAGATGGTGGGTCAGGCAGGTATCGCCCGAGTGGCAGTCGCCCATGCCCTGGCAACGGGTGGCGTCGACCGACTCGTTCACCGCGTCGATCACCTGGGCCACCTGGATCACCCGCATGTCCCGCGACAGCTGGTAGCCGCCACCCGGACCGCGCACGCTGCTGACCAGGTTGCCACGGCGCAGCTTGGCGAACAGCTGCTCCAGGTAGGACAGGGAAATGCCCTGCCGCTCGGAGATATCCGCGAGCGAAACCGGTCCGTTCTGGGCATGCAGCGCCAGATCGAGCATGGCTGTGACGGCGTAACGGCCTTTGGTGGTCAGACGCATGGTTTTCGCACCACGGGTGAACTGAGTTGCCGCGATTATCCTCTTTTCCGACTATTTAGGTCAACTATAAGACCAATTAAAATAGTCAGGTATAGAGGCCGTGCGGGGCGCGAATGATAGCAGACTATCTGTCGTCAGGCAGCAGGCTTGTCGCCCTGCTCCTTGCAGACGTCGGCGAAGTCCTCGTCGCGCAGCGCCGGCAGGTCCTTGGCGCAGTAGTCGCTGCCCAGTTCCTTCAGCGCGGAGCACATGCCTTCGAGCCGGCCATCGACGGCATGCAGATGGTCCAGCAACTGGCCGATGGCGCGCGCCACCGGGTCGGGCATGTCCGGACCCACGCCGTAGGCATCGAAGCCGAGCTTCTCGGCCATGGCCTGGCGCTTGGCCTCCTGCTCGTCGTCGCTCTTGACGATGATCCGCCCCGGGATGCCGACCACGGTCGCGCCGGGCGGAACCTCCTTGGTCACCACGGCGTTGGAGCCGACCTTGGCGCCGGCACCCACGGTGAACGGGCCCAGCACCTTGGCGCCGGCGCCGACCACCACGCCGTCCTCGAGGGTCGGGTGACGCTTGCCCTTGTTCCAACTGGTCCCCCCCAGGGTCACGCCCTGGTAGAGGGTGACATCGTCACCGATCTCGGCGGTTTCGCCGATGACGATGCCCATGCCGTGGTCGATGAAGAAGCGCCGGCCGATCCTCGCCCCCGGATGGATCTCGATGCCGGTCAGCCAGCGACCGAAATTGGAAACCACCCGCGCCAGCCACTTCCAGCCGCTCGTCCACAGGGCATGGGCGACACGGTGCAGCCAGACGGCGTGCAGCCCCGGGTAGCAGGTCACCACTTCGAAGGCATTGCGCGCCGCCGGATCCCGATGGAAAACGCTCTGGATATCTTCGCGCACACGCTCAAACATCGTCTCTACTCCGCTTGTGAGGCTCGCCACGCACCGCCTTCCCGGTTTCCGTGAGGATGCCGCGCAGGATATTCATTTCCAACTTGCTGATGCCACTGCGCCCGTACAGGCGCCGCAGGCGCGACATCAGGTGGCGCGGATTGGCGGGATCGAGGAAGCCGATCTCCACCAGCGTACTCTCCAGGTGGCCGTAGAACAGCTCCAGCTCATCCGTGGTCACCGGCTGGGTATTGAGCATCGCCGTGGTTTCCAGCTTGTTCATCTTGGTCGGCTGGCCTTGCGCGGCCAGCCAGGCCATGCGCACCTCGTAGGTCAGCACCTGCACCGCCGCCGCCAGGTTCAGCGAGCTGAACTCGGGGTCCGACGGGATATGCACATGGAACTGACAGCGCTGCAGCTCGTCGTTGGTCAGGCCGGCGTATTCACGACCGAACACCAGCGCCACCTCGCCGCCCTGCTCGACGTGTTGCAGCGAGGTGGTCGCACACTCGCGCGGGTCCAGCAGCGGCCAGGGAATGCGCCGGTCACGAGCACTGGTTCCGAGGGCCACGCTGCAGCCGACCAAAGCCTCCTCCAGCGTCTTTACGACCACGGCACTGTCGAGGATGTCGGTAGCGCCGGAGGCGCGCGCCACCGCCTCGCTACTGGGAAAGTCTTGCGGATCGACCAGCACGAGACGCGACAGGCCCATGTTCTTCATGGCCCGTGCGGCACCACCGATATTGCCGGGATGGCTGGTATTGACCAGCACCACGCGAATGTTCTGCAGCAACGCCAGCTCCGCCCGAGGATGCGAAAGGGCCATGAATGTTACAGAAGCCCCCAGCCCGATGTCATGCACAACGACGAGCCGGCTGCACAGAAAAAGCCAGTCTGCTAGAATGGCCGGCTTTACTCTTTAACGATCCAGGTGAACCTTCCATGCAGCCCATGCTGAATATCGCGCTGCGCGCTGCGCGCAGTGCCGGCGAACTGATCATCCGCTCCGTCGAACGCCTGGACGTCATCGCCGTCAACGAGAAGGATGCCAACGACTACGTCAGCGAAGTCGACCGCGCCGCCGAGCAGACCATCATCCAGGCCCTGCAGAAGGCCTATCCGACCCACGGCTTCCTCGGCGAGGAAAGCGGCAGCATCGCCGGCAGCGGCGACGGCGCCGACTACCAGTGGATCATCGACCCGCTGGACGGCACCACCAACTTCCTGCGCGGCGTGCCGCACTTCGCCGTCAGCATCGCCTGCAAGTACCGCGGCCGCCTGGAGCACGCCGTGGTGCTGGACCCGGTGCGCCAGGAAGAATTCACCGCCAGCCGCGGCCGTGGCGCCGCCGTCAACGGCCGGCGCATCCGCGTCAGCAACCGCAAGAGCCTGGACGGCGCCCTGCTGGGCACCGGCTTCCCGTTCCGCGCCGAGCAGGTCGACAACCTGGACAACTATCTGGGCATGTTCCGCAGCCTGGTCGGCCAGACCGCCGGCATCCGCCGCGCCGGCGCCGCCAGCCTGGACCTGGCCTACGTCGCCGCCGGCCGCTACGACGCCTTCTGGGAGTTCGGCCTGTCCGAGTGGGACATGGCCGCCGGCGCCCTGCTGATCCAGGAAGCGGGCGGCCTGGTCAGCGACTTCAGCGGCGGCCACGACTTCCTCGAGAAGGGCCAAGTGGTCGCCGGCAACACCAAGTGCTTCAAGGCGGTGCTGACCGCCATCCAGCCGCACCTGGCGCCGTCGATGAAACGCTGATCGAGCGCCCATGAAAAAGCCGCCCGAGGGCGGCTTTTTCGTTTCCGGTCGCCGTTACTGGGCGACTTGCGTCAGCACCAGCTGGCCTTCCTTGTTGACCGGGATCTGGCTGCCCGGATCGCGGTCCATGCGCACCTGACCGACCTTGCCGTTGAGCTGGTACTTCACGTCGTAGCCGACCAGTTTCTCGCTGGTATCGGTCACGGTGCTGCAGCGGGTCTCGGTAGTGGTGTAGGTGTCGCGCTGCTGCATGCCTTCCTGCACCTTGTTGCCGGCGTAGCCACCACCCACGGCGCCGGCGACGGTGGCGATCTTCTTGCCGTTGCCGCCGCCGACCTGGTTGCCCAGCAGGCCACCGACCACGGCACCGATGGCGGTGCCGGCGATCTGGTGCTGGTCCTGCACCGGGCGCTGGCGGGTCACGGCCACGTCCTTGCAGACCTCGCGCGGCGTCTTGATGGTTTCATTGACCGGCTGCACGGCCAGCACCTCGGCGTACTGGGGGCCGCCCACCAGGCTATAGGCCGCTATCGCGCCGCCAGCGGTCACACCCACCGCGCCCAGCACTGCACCTACGATCATCGACTTGTTCATGGGGTCCTCCAGAGACTTCGGTTGCCGGGCGTTCACGCCCTACTCCCAGCCTTGGATTGAGCCATTTGGGGTGAGTTCCCGTTGCGCTGGCCGAGCGGCCCGAGGTGCGACGAAGCGCACACCCCGAAAACACGAAGCCCGGCACGGGGCCGGGCTTCGTCGGGCGACCTGAGCGGACTCAGGGACGCTCGTCCACCTCTTCGGCGACCGTCGGAGGAATCAGGTCCTCGCTGGTCAGCTTCAGCCAGACCAGCACGGTCGCGCCGATGTAGACCGACGAGTAGGTACCCACCACCACGCCGACCAGCAGGGTCAGGGCGAAGTTGGCCAGGGTATCGCCGCCGAACACCAGCAGCGCGATGAGCGCCAGCGCGGTGGAGAAGGAGGTGGCGATGGTCCGCAGCAGGGTCTGGGTGACCGAGATGTCGATGTTCTCGATCAGGTCGGCCTTGCGCAGGACGCGGAAGTTCTCGCGGATCCGGTCGTAGATGATGATCGTGTCGTTCAGCGAGTAGCCGATCATCGCCAGCACCGCCGCCAGCACCGTCAGGTCGAAGGGAATCTGGAAGAAGGCCAGGATACCCAGGGTCAGCACGGTGTCGTGGAACAGCGAGGCGACCGCGCCGACGCCGAACTTCCACTGGAAGCGGAAGGCCAGGTACAGCAGGATGCCGGCCAGCGCCAGCAGCATGGCCAGGCCGCCCTGGTCGCGCAGCTCCTCGCCCACCTGCGGGCCGACGAACTCGACGCGCTTGAGCTCGAACCGGCTGTCCGGGTCGATCTTCTGCAGCGCGCCTGCGACCTGCTGGCCGAGCTGCGGATCGTCACCGGCCAGGCGCACCAGCACGTCGGTGGTGGCACCGAAGCTCTGCACGACCGCGTCGGAGTATCCTGCCTCGCCCAGCTCGCGCTTGATGAGTTCCAGATCGGCCGGCTTCTCGTATTGCAGCTCGATCAGGGTGCCGCCAGTGAAGTCCAGACCGAAGTTGAGGCCCTTGGCGAACAGGGCGCCGAAGCCGATGAGGGTCAGCAGCACGGTGATGGCGAACGCGATGTTGCGGATCGCCATGAAACGGATGGTGTTCTTGATCATGGCCATTCCTCAGATCCACAGCTTCTTCATGTTACGGCCACCGAAGATCAGGTTGACCATGCCGCGGGTGAACATGATCGCCGTGAACATCGAGGTCAGGATGCCCAGCGACATGGTGACTGCGAAGCCCTTGACCGGCCCCGTGCCGAGGGCGAACAGGATGCCGCCGACCAGCAGGGTGGTGAGGTTACTGTCGATGATCGCCGAATAGGCGCGGTCGAAGCCCTCGTGGATGGCCCGCTGCACCGCCATGCCGTTGTTCAGCTCCTCGCGTATCCGCGAGTAGATCAGCACGTTGGCGTCGACCGCCATGCCCAGCGTCAGCACGATACCGGCGATGCCGGGCAGCGTCAGCGTCGCGCCGATCACCGACATCAGGCCGACCAGCAACACCAGGTTGAAGGCTAGCGCCACGGTGGCCAGGATCCCGAAGAACTTGTAGATCAGGATCACGAAGATCGACACGAAGACCAGCGCCCACCAGGTGGAGTCGATGCCCTTGGCGATGTTCTCGGCACCCAGGCTCGGGCCGATGGTGCGTTCCTCGGCGAAGTACATCGGCGCCGCCAGACCGCCCGCGCGGAGCAGCAGGGCCAGCTCGGAGGATTCGCCCTTGCCGTCCAGGCCGGTGATGCGGAACTGGCTGCCCAGCGCCGACTGGATGGTGGCCAGGCTGATGATCTTCTTCTCTTCCTTGAAGGAGGAGACGGCCACTTCCTTCTCGACGCCGTCGACCATCTGCTTGACGTACTGGGTCACCGGCTTCTGCTCGATGAAGATCACCGCCATGCTGCGGCCCACGTTGTTGCGGGTGGCGCGGTTCATCAGCTCGCCGCCGTGGCCGTCCAGGCGAATGTTGACCTGGGGCCGGCCGTTCTCGTCGTAGCTGGCCTGAGCGTCGGTGACCTGGTCACCGGTGATGATCAGGCTGCGCTCCAGCAGCACGGCCGGGCGGCCGGACTCGCGGAACTCGAAGGGCTCGGTGGTGGCGCGCGGCGCCTCGGACTCGGCCTGCAGGCGGAATTCCAGGTTGGCGGTCTTGCCGAGGATGCGCTTGGCTTCGGCGGTGTCCTGCACGCCCGGCAGCTCGACCACGATGCGGTTGGCGCCCTGGCGCTGCACCAGCGGCTCGGCCACGCCCAGCTCGTTGACCCGGTTGCGCACGGTAGTCAGGTTCTGCTTGATCGAGTATTCGCGGATTTCCGCGCGCTTGGCCTCGCTCAGCGGCAGGCGCAGCACCGACAAACCGTTGCGCTCGGCGGTGGTCAGGTCGAAGTCGTTGAAGTTCTTGGTGATCAGGCCACGGGCCTTCTCCAGCGACTCGCTGTCGGAGAAGCCCAGCTGGATGGCGCCGTCCTGCTGCGGCAGGCTGCGGTAGCGCACGCGCTCCTTGCGCAGCAGGCTCTTGATCTCGCTCTCGTAGACCTTGAGGCGGGCGTCCATGGCCTTGTCCATGTCCACCTCCAGCAGGAAGTGCACGCCGCCGGACAGGTCGAGGCCCAGCTTCATCGGGCCGGCGCCGAGGCTGCGCAGCCACTGGGGCGTGGTTGGGGCCAGGTTCAGCGCCACCACGTAATCGTCACCGAGGGAGCGGCGCACCAGCTCCTTGGCCGGCAGCTGGTCGCCGAGCTTGAACAGGCGGATCAGGCCGCCCTTGCCCTGGCCGGTCAGGCTCGCATCCTTGACCTTGATGCCCGCTTCTTCGAGCGCCTTGCCGACGCGGTCGAGGTCGGCCTGGCCGATCTCCAGCGCGGAGCTGGCGCCGCTGATCTGGATGGCCGGGTCATCCGGGTACAGATTGGGCGCGGAATAGATTAAGCCGACGGCCAGTACGGCCAGGATCAGCAGGTACTTCCACAGAGGATATTTGTTGAGCATGACGCCGCCCGTTATGACACGGGGCGCCTGAAGCGCCCCGTCGTGACTGAAGATGAATCGTTAGATGGCTTTCAGGGTGCCCTTCGGCAGGGTCGCCGCGATGGCCTGCTTCTGGAACCTGAGCTCGACGTTGTCGGAAACCTCGATCACCACGAAGTCGTCGGTCACCTTGGTGACCTTGCCGGCGATGCCGCCGCTGGTCACGACCTCGTCGCCCTTCTGCAGGCCGCCGAGCAGGGTCTTGTGCTCCTTGGCGCGCTTGGCCTGGGGACGCCAGATCATCAGATAGAAGATGACCAGGAAGCCAATCAGGAACACCCACTCGAAGCCGGTACCGGCGGGGCCGGCGGCAGCGGCCGGCGCGGCGGCGTCGGCATAGGCGGCGGGAATCAGAAAGCTCATGGAAAACTCCTATTTCGAGGTCTTGAAACTGTTGTTGTCTGGTTGGCCGGCGGTTGTCGGCCATCGCGCATAGATGGAGGCGAAGCGGTGGATTTCAACCGCCCGGCCACTCTCAGGGCTCCAGCGGCGGCGTCGGCAGGCCGCGCCGGGCATAGAAGGCGTCGACAAAGGCGGCCAATGTACCCTGTTGAATTGCCTCGCGCAAACCAGCCATGAGGCGCTGGTAATGGCGCAAGTTGTGGATGGTATTGAGCATGCTTCCCAGCATTTCGCCGCATTTGTCCAGGTGGTAGAGGTAGGCGCGGGAGAAGTGCTGGCAGGTGTAGCAGTCGCAGGCCGGGTCCAGCGGCGAGTCGTCGTGCTTGTGCACGGCGTTGCGGATCTTGATCACTCCGGTGTCGATGAACAGGTGGCCGTTGCGCGCGTTGCGGGTCGGCATCACGCAGTCGAACATGTCCACGCCGCGGCGCACGCCCTCGACCAGGTCTTCCGGCTTGCCCACGCCCATCAGGTAGCGCGGCTTGTCGGCCGGCAGGTGCGGCGGCAGGAAGTCCAGCACGCGGATCATCTCTTCCTTCGGCTCGCCCACCGAGAGGCCGCCGATGGCCAGGCCGTCGAAGCCGATCTCCAGCAACCCTTCCAGGGAGAGCAGGCGCAGCTCCTCGTGCATGCCGCCCTGGACGATGCCGAACAGCGCCGAGGGATTGCCCTCGTGGGCGTTCTTCGAGCGCTTGGCCCAGCGCAGCGACAGTTCCATGGAGCGCTTGGCGGTGTCGAAGTCGGCCGGGTACGGGGTGCATTCATCGAAGATCATCACGATGTCCGAGCCCAGGTCACGCTGCACCTGCATGGACTCTTCCGGCCCCATGAACACCTTGGCGCCGTCGACCGGCGAGGCGAAGTACACGCCCTCCTCCTTGATCTTGCGCATGGCGCCCAGGCTGAACACCTGGAAGCCGCCCGAGTCGGTGAGAATCGGTCCCTGCCACTGCATGAAGTCATGCAGGTCGCCGTGCTTCCTGATCACCTCGGTGCCAGGCCGCAGCCACAGGTGGAAGGTGTTGCCGAGGATGATCTGCGCGCCGATGGCCTCAATGTCGCGCGGCAACATGCCCTTGACCGTGCCGTAGGTGCCCACCGGCATGAAGGCCGGAGTCTCCACCACGCCGCGGGGGAAGGTCAGGCGGCCGCGACGGGCACGGCCGTCGCTGGCCAGCAGCTCGAAGGACATGTGGCTCATGGAGTCTCCTCGGGACCGCGCGGGTCGGGGTTGCGGGTGATGAACATGGCGTCGCCGTAGCTGAAGAAGCGGTACTGCGCCTCCACCGCCGCGGCGTAGGCGGCCATGGTCTCGGGGTAGCCGGCGAAGGCCGAGACCAGCATCAGCAGGGTCGATTCCGGCAGGTGGAAGTTGGTGACCAGGGCATCGACCACATGGAAGGTCTTGCCCGGGTAGAGAAAGATGTCGGTGTCGCCGCTGAACGCCTTGAGCTGGCCGTCGCGGGCGGCGCTCTCCAGGGAGCGCACGCTGGTGGTGCCCACCGCGATCACCCGGCCGCCACGGGCGCGGCAGGCGGCGACCGCGTCGACCACGTCCGGGCCGACCTGCAGCCACTCGCGGTGCATGTGGTGGTCCTCGATGCGCTCGACCCGCACCGGCTGGAAGGTGCCGGCGCCGACGTGCAGAGTGACGAAGGCGGTGTCCACGCCCTTGTCGCGGATCGCCGCCAGCAGCGCCTCGTCGAAGTGCAGCCCGGCGGTCGGCGCGGCCACGGCGCCGGCCTTGTCGCGGTCGGAATAGACGGTCTGGTAGCGCTCGCGGTCGGAAGCATCGTCGGCGCGGTCGATGTAGGGCGGCAGCGGCATGTGGCCGACCCGCTCCAGCAGCGGCAGCACCTCTTCACCGAAGCGCAGCTCGAACAGCGCGTCGTGACGGGCGACCATCTCGGCCTCGCCGCCACCTTCTATATGGATCAGCGAGCCCGGCTTGGGCGACTTGCTGGAACGCACGTGGGCCAGCACCCGATGGCTGTCCAGCACCCGCTCGACCAGGATTTCCAGCTTGCCGCCGGAGGCCTTGTGGCCGAACAGGCGCGCCGGGATCACCCGGGTGTCGTTGAACACCATCAGGTCGCCAGGGCGCAGGTAGTCGAGCAGGTCGGCGAAGCGCTGGTGCGCCAGTTCGCCGCTCGCGCCGTCCAGCACCAGCAGGCGGCTGGAGCGCCGCTCGGCCAGCGGATGGCGGGCGATCAGGGCGTCAGGCAGGTCGAAATAGAAGTCGGCAACACGCATGGGTCAGTCTCGCAGGGGGCGCAGAGCTTACCGGAAAGCGGGCCCGCGGGCCACGCACCGGCCGACTGAAGGCGCTGCGCGGCTCGCCGGAACCCCGGCGCCCTGCGACCTCAATGCCCGTGCTTGTCCTGCTCCAGCGTCTCCAGCAGGGCGATCTGCATCCGCGAATGCAGGCGGATCAGCCAGCGCCACAGCAGGGCGATGGCGCCGACCGCCACCAGGCCGATCACCACCAGCGCCTCGACGGTCGGCAGGATGCTGGCCGACAGCGCCATCAGCAGCAGCATGATCACCACCAGGGAGAACAGCGGGATCAGCTCGGCGATCACCTTGCGCACGCGCACCGTGTGCCGGCCGGCCTTCTCCGGGCGCACCGCCAGCTCGGCGAGCAGCATGGCCAGTGCCTTCAGCTTGCGGTAGGCGGCGACCAGGAACGGCAGCGACACCAGTAGCGCGCCACCCCACACCAGGGAGCGCTGGACGTTCTCCCCCTCGACCCAGGGCGCCAGGTAGCCCTCCAGGGTCGCGGCGAAGTAGCGGGCACCGAGGAAGAAGGCCACCACCAGGGCGATGTTGACGCCCACCTGCAGCAGGATGCGCCGGATCATGCTCATCAGCATGACGTTCTGGCCCTGCGGCTGGATGCTGCGCAGCCAGTCGCCGTACAGGTTGAAGATGCGCGCGATACGCTCCGGCATCACCCGTGCCAGGGTGTTGGAGAAGGGGTCGGCGGCGCGGATCAGGTAGGGCGTGGTCAGCGTGGTGATGGCCGACACGGCCACCGCCACCGGATAGAGGAAGTCGCTGGTGACCTGCAGGGTCATGCCCAGCGCGGCGATGATGAAGGAGAACTCGCCGATCTGCGACAGGCCCATGCCGACACGCAGCGAGGTGCGCCCGTCGTTGCCGGCGATGAAGGCGCCGAGGCCGCAGGACACTACCTTGCCGACGATCACCGCCACCGTGATCACCAGGATCGGCACGGTGTACTCGATGAGGATATTCGGGTCGATCAGCAGGCCGATGGCGACGAAGAAGATCGCGCTGAACATGTCGCGCACCGGCTCGATCAGTCGCTCGATCTGCGGCAGCTGGCGCGACTCGGCCATGATCGCGCCGATCAGGAAGGCGCCCAGCACCATGCTGTACTCCAGCTTGACCACCAGCAGGCAGAAGCCGAAGCACAGACCCAGCACGGTGACCAGCAACATCTCGTTGCTCTCGAAGCGGGCGACGTAGGCGAGCAGGCGCGGCACCAGCAGGATGCCGATCACCAGCGCTACGATCATGAACAGCGACAGCTTGCCGACGGTGGCGAACACCTCGCCGGTCTCCACCGAACCGGTGACCGCGATGCCGGACAGCAGGGCGATGATGCCGATGCCGAGGATGTCCTCGACGATCAGCACGCCGAAGATCAGCTGGGCGAAGCGCTCGTTCTTCAGCTTCAGGTCATTGAGCGCCTTGATGATGATGGTGGTCGAGGAGATCGCCAGGATGCCGCCGAGGAACAGCGAGTCCATCTTGCTCCAGCCGAAGTAGCTGCCGATCTCGTAGCCGATCCACAGCATCAGGCCGATCTCCAGCGACGCCGCGATGAAGGCGGTGGAGCCGACGCTGAACAGCTTGCGCAGACTGAATTCGAGGCCGAGGAAGAACATCAGGAAGATCACCCCCAGCTCGGCGAGGATCTTGATCGTTTCTTCTTCGTGGATCAGGCCGAAGGGCGGCGTGTGCGGGCCGATGAGGAAGCCGGCGAGGATGTAACCGAGCACCACGGGCTGGCGCATGCGATGGAACAGAATGGTGACCACGCCGGCGACCAGCATGATCACGGCCAGATCCTGGATGAAGCTTACGGCATGCATCGCGGCGTCCCTCCCCTGTGTAAGCGCCCCCGGCGCCACGTGCGCGGCCACCGCGAAAATAGATGTCAAAGCCTAACATCTTGATTTACCGGACTTATCGATGCCGGTCCAGGATTTTGTAAGCTCAGATGGCAGAACCGAAGCGCAATTGACCGCCCTCCGGCGCCTCCCTATACTGCGCGCCCATCGTGCCTCGGTGGCGGAATCGGTAGACGCGGCGGATTCAAAATCCGTTTTCGAAAGAAGTGAGAGTTCGAGTCTCTCCCGGGGCACCACGATATCCCTCCCAAATTGCCTGCGAGGCCCCTGGAATCGCCTGTTCCAGGGGGCTTGGCAAATGAGTTTGAGTTAGCGTAGAGTGGGTCAACTGTGTTTGCATGGGTCGCCTTGAATCGTGACCTGGTGCAGTAGATCCCAAGATCCGCTACATCCCGCTCGACTTCTCTTACTCTCTGCAACCAGTTCCAGCCCTCTCGCGCCTGAAAATCCGGGAGGCTGTCATCAACTCTAGTTTCAAGGAAATAAGACAATGTCGAATCGTCAAACCGGCACCGTCAAATGGTTCAACGACGAGAAGGGCTTCGGCTTCATCACCCCCGAGAGCGGTCCGGATCTGTTCGTGCACTTCCGCGCTATCGAAGGTAGTGGCTTCCGCAGCCTGAAAGAAGGCCAGAAAGTGACTTTCGAAGCCGTGCAAGGCCAGAAAGGCATGCAAGCCGACAAGGTCCAGGTTCTGGGCTAATCGCTGCTGCTACGAAAGAGCCCCTGATGGCGACATCAGGGGCTTTTTTGTGCCCGGTGATTTTTGTGCCCGGCGGTTCCAGCCCGTACAATCCGGCGCGTTTCCCTTCCCTGTCGAGCTGTCCATGCCCAAGCACATGCTGCGCCCCCAGGGCGACTTCCCCGTCGCCGGCCTGATCCGCCGCTTCGCTGCGATGTTCTACGACTTCCTGCTGTGCGTCGCGATGGTGATGGTGGTCGGCCTGATCTACCAGCAGGGCCTGCTGCGGATGATCTACGGCGGCGAACGGCTGATGGAGCTGTCCGAGATGGGCGCCCTGGACAACGACCCGCTGCTGGCCAGCCTGGTGCTGCTCAGCCTGTTCGGTTTCTTCGCCAAGTTCTGGACCCACAACGGTCAGACCCTCGGCATGCAGGCCTGGGGCCTGCGCATCCAGAACGCGGACGGCTCGGCCATCAGTCTGTGGCAGGCGCTGCTGCGCTTCGTGGTTGCCATCGGCTCCTGGCTGTTCCTCGGCCTCGGCTTCCTCTGGGCCCTGTGGGACAAGGAGAAGCGCAGCTGGCACGACATCTATTCGGAAAGCCGCGTGGTGCAGCTGCCCAAGGGTATTCACAAGAAATAGGTGCGGCCTTGGCTGCGAGCGGTTTTCGGGCTGGGAGAAAAAGCTCGCGGCCAAGGCCGCTCCCACGGGGCGGTCTGACCAGCCGATGTTCTCCGTGAACGGGTTGCAAACGTTCAGCCGGCAGCCAGCCCCGGTATCAGCACGTTGCTGACCAGCCAGGCGGTCGCCAGAGCGCCGATCAGGCAGACGATCGCGCCGCCGGCGGCCTGCCAGTAGAAGCGCCGCGCCAGTTCGTCCTCCCCGCTGTTGGAGAGGATGAAGGGATAGGACTCTCCCGGCCGGCTCAGCTGGTGATGCACCGGCGCCTCGCCGCGCGCCGCGTGGCGACGCTGGGCCTCGGCCCGCGCCGACTGGCGCATGCGCTCCCATTCCGAAGTGTCCAGCTGGCCGTCGCCGTTGACGTCGAAGCGCTGCAGCAGGCCGGCGAAGTCGCTCTTCCACTCGCGGATGACCTCGCCCTGCGCCTGGGTCAGGTCGAAGACCTCGGCGCCGCCCAGGGTGCGGAAATTGCCGATGGCGTAGAGAGGCTGGTCGGCGTGCAGACGCTCCTCGGTGTAGCGGTAGTGGCCGCTACCGCCGAGCAGCATGCCGAACAGCCCCAGGCTCGGCCCGTTGGGGTTGCCCATGGGCCGGCGCTCATTGCCGTACCAGGTTTCGCGGACGACCGGCCGCACCTCCGCGCCGCGCGGGTTGATCAGGCATTCGCCGGTGGCGTCGCGCAGGCGCAGCCAGGCCTCGCTGGTGCCGCTCTCGAGCACACGCCAGGAGCGGCGCTTGCCCTGCTCGCTGTATTCCTCGACCTTGAAGCGCCACCACAGGCAGGACGTGCCGGACAACGGCGCGCGCACCTCGCCTTCGTCATGGGCATGCAGCACACCGTAAAGCTCGACGTAACCCTGCGCCGCCGAGCGAATCTTCGAGGTCGGCGTGTTGAGCAGGAAGCGCGCCTCGGACAGGCGCCTGATGCACCACCAGCCGCCGCCGGCGCAAGTGCCGACGCTGAAGAACAGGCTGATCGCCAGCCCACCGACATCCATGCTCAGTTGAACAGCGACTTGAGGTCGACGTCGGCCTTCTCTTCCTCGCTGAACTGCAGCAGTTCGGCTTCCTTGAAGGCGAACAGGCGTGCCAGGATCACGTCGGGGAACTGCTCGATGCGCACGTTGTTCAGGTTGACCGCCTCGTTGTACAGCTCGCGGCGGTCGGCGATGGCGTTCTCCAGGCCGGAGATGCGCTGCTGCAGGTGCTGGAAGCTCTCGTTGGCCTTGAGGTCCGGGTAGTTCTCGGCCAGGGCGAACAGCTGACCCAGGCCGGCGCGCAGGGTGCTCTCGGCCTTACCCAGGGCGCCCACGTCATGCTGCTCGCGGGCACTGGCCACGGCGCTGCGGGCGGCCACCACCCGCTCCAGGGTGGTGCGCTCGTGCTGCATGTACTGCTTGCAGGTCTCCACCAGCTTGGGAAGCTCGTCGTGGCGCTGCTTGAGCAGCACGTCGATGTTCGACCAAGCCTTGCTCACCCCGTGCTTGAGGCGCACCAGGCCGTTGTAGAGGACCACCGCCCAGGCGGCGAGGAGGAACAGCACGACGAGTACGACGACGGCAGTGAGGCTCATGGGCAACGCTCCTTGTGGACTGCCGGCATTCTAGCGACAGCGCGTCCCGCCTCTCAACGCAGCGCGGGAAAACGGCTTTGCAATTAATGAAAATCTTTCGCATCATTGGGCGGTTTTCCCGCCTTCCAACACTAGAAGCAAAGGACTCCGCCATGACTCGCATGCCCCTGGCCACCGCCAGCCTGCTGGCCCTCGCCATTTCCCTCGCCGGCTGCGGCGACGACAAGAAAGAAGCCGCCGCGTCGCAAGCTCAGGCGCCGGCCGCCGCCAACACCGAAGCCCCGGCCACCGCCGCTGCGAACAAGGTGGACGAAGCCGCCGCCAAGGCCGTGGTCGCCCACTACGCCGACCTCGCCCTGGCCGTGTTCAGCGACGCCGCCAGCACCGGCAAGAGCCTGCAGAGCGCCATCGACGCCTTCCTCGCCAACCCCAGCGAAGACACCCTGAAGGCGGCCAAGGAAGCCTGGCTGGCGGCCCGCGTGCCGTACATGCAGACCGAGGTGTTCCGCTTCGGCAACGCCGTGGTCGACGACTGGGAAGGCCAACTGAACGCCTGGCCGCTGGACGAAGGCCTGATCGACTACGTGGCCGGCGACTACCAGCACGCGCTGGGCAACCCGGGCGCCAGCGCCAACATCATCGCCAACACCACCATCCAGGTCGGCGAAGACAAGATCGACGTCACCGAGATCACTGGCGAGAAACTGGCCGAGCTGAACGAGCTGGGCGGTTCCGAGGCCAACGTCGCCACCGGCTACCACGCCATCGAATTCCTGCTCTGGGGCCAGGACTTGAACGGCACCAACCCGGGCGCCGGCAACCGTCCCTACACCGACTACCTGACCGGCGAAGGCGCCACCGGCGGCAACAACGAGCGTCGCCGCACCTACCTGAAGGCCGCCACCGACCTGCTGGTCGCCGACCTGGACGGCATGGTCGAGCAGTGGAAGGCCGGCGTCGCCGACAACTACCGCGCCAAGCTGGAGGCCGAGTCGGCCGAGAGCGGCCTGCGCAAGATGCTGTTCGGCATGGGCAGCCTGTCCCTCGGCGAGCTGGCCGGCGAGCGCATGAAGGTCGCCCTGGAAGCCAACTCCACCGAAGACGAGCACGACTGCTTCAGCGACAACACCCACAACTCGCACTTCTACAACGGCAAGGGCATCCGCAACATCTACCTGGGCGAGTACAAGAAGGTCGACGGCACCACCCTGACCGGCCCGAGCCTGTCCTCCCTGGTCGCCAAGCTGGACGCCCAGGCCGACAGCGCCCTCAAGGCCGATCTGGAAACCACCGAGGCCAAGCTGCAGGCCCTGGTCGACAGCGCCGAGAAGAACAACGTGCACTTCGACCAGCTGATCGCCGCCGACAACGCGGACGGCCAGCAACTGGTGCGTGATGCCATCGCCGCGCTGGTCAAGCAGACCGGCTCCATCGAGAAGGCCTCCGCCGTGCTGGGCATCAGCGACCTGAACCCGGACACCGCCGACCACGAGTTCTGATCGGTCGCCAGCAGTAAAACGGACGGGCCCACGAGGCCCGTCCGTTCTTTTCCCTCCTCCGCTTTACCCTCTCCCCTCTCCCAGGCTCAGTCCGTCCGCTGCACGGCCGCGGCCACATCCACCCTGCGTGGCAACAGACGATGCTCGAAGAACAGGTCGGCGGTGCGCTGCTGCGCGGCGACGATCTCGGCCGTCAGCGGGCCGATCGGCGATGGCGGGCGGTGGCTGAAGGCCCTTGCGATCACCGCCTCGTCCAGGCCGGTGACCCGCGCCAGCAGGGCGATGCTGGCGGCTTCGTCGCTGCGGGTCAGCGCCTCGGCGTGGTTCAGCTCGGCGAGCAGTTCAGGCAGGAATCGCGGGTGCGCCTGCGCGAACGGTCGCGCCGCCAGCACGAAGGGCCCGCTCAGGTCGAGGCCCTCGCCGTTGACCAGCAGCCGCGCGCGGCCTTCCAGCTCGATGGCGGAGTAGAACGGGTCCCAGATCGCCCAGGCATCCACGCTGCCGCGCTCGAAGGCGGCGCGGGCGTCGGCCGGCGGCAGGTAGATCGGCTGGATGTCGGCGAACGTCAGGCCCTCGCGGGCCAGCGCGCGCAGCACCAGGTTGTGCGCGCTGGAGCCCTTCTGCAGCGCCACACGCTTGCCCTTGAGTTCGGCCACCGAGCGGATCTGGCTGTCGGTCGCCACCAGGATCACCTCGGCCTGCGGCTTGGGCGGCTCGGCACCGATGTACAGCAGGTCAGCCCCGGCGGCCTGGGCGAACAGCGGCGGGATGTCGCCGGTGGAACCCACGTCCAGGCTGCCGATATTCAGCGCTTCGAGCATCTGCGGCCCGGCCGGGAACTCGATCCATTGCACCCGCACCTGGGGGAAACGTTGCTCCAGCATCCGGTGTTCCTTGGCCAGCACCAGGCTGGTGGAGCCCTTCTGGAAGCCGATGCGCAGCACCTCGGGCTCGGCCGCCCGCGCCACGCCGGCGAAAGCCAGCAGCGCCAGCAGAGCGGCGCCGAATCGGATGGTCTTCATCTTCACTCCTGCCAGTCGGTGGACGGTTTTTCCCAGAGATTGATGCCGCCTTCCACCGCGTAGCGGTCGATCTCGGCCAGTTCCTCGGCGCTGAACGCCAGGTTGTCCAGGGCGGCGACGTTCTCGACGATCTGCTCCGGGCGGCTGGCGCCGATCAGCGCCGAGCTGACCCGCGGATCGCGCAGGGTCCAGGCCAGCGCCAGTTGCGCCAGGCTCTGACCGCGGCGCGCGGCGATCTCGTTGAGCGCGCGGGCGCGGGCGATGTTGGCCTCGGACAGGTGCTCCGGACGCAGCGAGGCGCCGCCCGGGCGGTTGACCCGCGCGTCCTGTGGGATGCCATCGAGGTACTTGTCGCTGAGCAGGCCCTGGGCCAGCGCGGTGAACACGATGACGCCGGCGCCCAGCTCGTCGGTGGTATCGAGCAAGTCCTGCTCGATCCAGCGGTTGAACAGGTTGTAGGCCGGCTGGTGGATCAGCAGCGGCACCTTCAGCTCGCGCAGCAGCGCGGCGATCTCGCGGGTCTTGCCCGCCGAGTAGGAGGAGATGCCGACGTACAGCGCCTTGCCCTGGCGGACGATGTCGGCCAGGGCGATGGCGGTCTCCTCCAGCGGCGTGTCGGCGTCGAAGCGGTGCGAGTAGAAGATGTCGACGTAGTCCAGCCCCAGGCGCTGCAGGCTCTGGTCGAGGCTGGAGATCAGATACTTGCGCGAACTGCCGCCCTGGCCGTACGGCCCCGGCCACATGTCCCAGCCGGCCTTGGTGGAGATGATCAGTTCATCGCGGTGGGCCTTGAAGTCTTCCTGCAGCAGGCGGCCGAAGTTGCTCTCGGCGCTGCCGTAGGGCGGGCCGTAGTTGTTGGCCAGGTCGAAGTGGGTGATGCCCAGGTCGAAGGCGGTGCGCAGCAGCGCGCGCTGGGTGTCGATCGGCGTGGCGTCGCCGAAGTTGTGCCACAGGCCCAGGGACAGGGCCGGCAGCAGCAGGCCGCTGCGGCCGACACGGCGGTAGGGGATGCGCTGGTAGCGGTTGGGCGCGGCGGTGTAGGTCATATGTGCGTCCTTAAAGCATTCAATTCGGGTTCCCCCTCTCCTCTGGGAGAGGTCTAGGGCGGCCCGCGTAGGGGTGAGGGGTTTCCAGGCAGCTCCGAGCTGCCCATGGCACCCTCACCCCGGCCCTCTCCCGGAGGGAGAGGGAGTAGTTCGGCATCAGGTGAAGAAGGGGTTGCTTGGGTACGGCAGGCCGAGGTGCTCGCGCAGGGTGCGGCCGCGGTACTCGGTGCGGAACAGGCCGCGCCGCTGCAGTTCGGGTACCACGCGGGTGGCGACGTCCTCCAGGCCGGTCGGCAGGTGCGGCACCAGCACGTTGAAGCCGTCGGCGCCGCGGCCCTCGAACCAGGCCTGCAGTTCGTCGGCGATCTGCATCGGCGTGCCGATCAGGCTGTGGTGGCCACGCCCGCCGGCGATGCGCCGGCCGAGCTGGGCCAGGGTCAGGTTCTCGTTGCCGGCCAGTTCGGTGAGCAGCACCTGGCGGCTGCGCTGGCCGTTGTCGGTCAGCGGCAGCTCCGGCAGCGGGCCATCCAGCGGGTAGCCGGACAGGTCGAAGTTGCCGAGCATGCGCCCGAGCAGGGCCACGCCCACCTCGGGCTCGACCAGCTCCTGGAACTGCTCGAATTTCTCGCGGGCCTCGGCCTCGCTGTCGCCGACCACCACGAACACGCCGGGCATGATCTTCAGCTCGTCCTCGCCACGCCCGTACTTGGCCAGGCGACCCTTGAGGTCGGCATAGAAGGCCTGGGCATTGGCCAGCGAGGTCTGCGCGGTGAACACCACCTCGGCGGTCTCGGCGGCCAGCTCGCGGCCGGTCTCCGAGGAGCCGGCCTGCACCACCACCGGCCGGCCCTGGGGCGAGCGGGCGACGTTGAGCGGGCCGCGCACGCGGAAGTGTTCGCCGTGGTGGTCGAGCACGTGCAGTTTGGCCGGGTCGTAGAAGCGGCCGCCGGCCTGGTCGTGGACGAAGGCATCGTCGGCCCAGCTGTCCCACAGGCCGCGCACCACCTGGTGGAACTCGCGGGCGCGGGCGTAGCGCTCGGCGTGCGGGATGTGCGCGTCGCGGCCGAAGTTGAAGGCCTCGGCGGCGGCGTCCGAGGTCACCAGGTTCCAGCCGGCGCGGCCGCCGGAGATATGGTCCAGCGAGGCGAACTTGCGCGCCACGTGGTACGGCTCGTTGTAGCTGGTGGTCACCGTGCTCACCAGACCGATGCGCTCGGTGACGGCGGCCAGCGCCGAGAGCAGGGTCAGCGGCTCGAAGTACACCGAGCGCGGCGTGCGGCTGGCGATGGCGTCGCTCGGCGCAGCCACGCTGTCGGCGACGAACAGGGCGTCGAACCTGGCCGCCTCGGCGATCTGCGCGGCGCGGCGGTACTGGGCGAAGTCCAGCGGGTTCGGCACCACGTCCGGGTGGCGCCAGGCGGCGATGTGGTGCCCGGTGGCCATGAGGAAGGCGCCGAGGCTGAGTTGACGGGGTTGGCTCATGAACAGATACCTGAATCGATGACGTTGCCGCCCGGCCGTTCTGCGCCGGCTCGGACGGGTTCTGCACGCGGCATGTCCGTAAAGTGCGCCATGGCCACGGAAGCGGTGCGCATGGCGCACCCTACGGGTCGTGCGCACGGGTCAAGATAGGGGGGGCGCCGCGCGCACCACGGCCTCTCCAGCACGTAGGGCGGGTGCAACCCGCGTGGCGGCCGAATGGCTCAGAAGTCCTTGCGCAGCTGCACGCCGAAATAGCGCTGGTCGTCGCGCGGCACCGCGCGATAGAGGTAGCTGCCGCCGCTGGCCAGGGCCTGGGCGTAGGACTTGTCGGCGAGGTTCTTGCCCAGCAGGGCCACGCGCCAGCCGGCGTTGTAGTCGGCCAGGGCGACGCTGGCGTTCCAGATGCCGTAGGCGCCCTGCACCGTGTCCGGGTTCTGGTCGAGGCTGAACTGCACCTCGTCCTGCCAGCTGTAGTCGGTGCTCAGTTCCACATCCAGGCCGTTGTCCAGCGGGATGCTGTAGTCTGCGCGCACGTAGCTCTTCCAGTCCGGGGTGAACGGCAGGCGGCCGCCGTCGATGTCGCAGGTGGCCGCCGCGCCCGGTGGGCAGTTGAAGTGGTCGACGCGAGCCTGGGTGTAGGCCAGCGCCGCCGACAGCTTGAGCTGGCGGGTGGCCTGCAGGCTGGCGTCCAGCTCCACGCCCTGGGTCTTGACGCTGCCGGCGTTGATCAGGCGGGTCACCACCTGGTTGGCCACGGTGTCGAAGAAGTTGGCCTGGTAGTCGTCGTAGTCGGTGTGGAACACAGCCAGGTTGGCGGTCAGGCGGTTGTTCCAGGCCGTGCTCTTGAGGCCCACCTCGTAGGAGTCGGAGGTCTCTGGCTTGAGCGCGCCGGTATCGCGCGGCTGCATGTTGAAGAAGGTGTTGTAGGCCGGGCCCTTGTAGCCGCGCGAGTAGGTGACGTAGCCGGTGAGGTTGTCGGTGAAGTCGTACTGCAGGCCGGCGCGGCCGCTGAAGCCGTCCTCGTCCACCGAGCCTGCGCTGCGGGTCGAGGGCTGGATGCCGGTGACCGGCGTGGCCGAGGTTGAGACCCGGCGGTGGTCGTATTCCAGGTCGTCGTGGGTCCAGCGCAGGCCGAGCAGGGCGCGGAAGTCGTCGGTGAAGTTGAAGGTGTTCTCGCCGAACAGGGCCACGCTCTCGTTGGTCACGCGGTAGTCGGCGCGGCCGTGGTTGAGCACGCCGCCGTTGGTCGACCAGCGCTGGTAGGCCTCGTCGGAGCGGCCGTGGAAGTAGTAGGCGCCGAGCACGTATTCGTTGAAGCCGCCCTTGGGCGAGGTCAGGCGGAATTCCTGAGAATACTGGTCGAAGTCCACCTCGCCCTTGTCGTGGGAGGCGGTCAGCGGCAGCTGGGCGCTGCGGTCGCCGTCCTGGTACTGGGTGTTGTCCCAGCCGCGCCAGGCGGTGATCGAGGTCAGGGTGAAGTCGCCCAGCTGCCAGTCGGCCTGGCCGGACAGGCCGGTGTTGCTGTCCTCGACCCGGGTCTTGAAGTCGGCGTTGATCTCGCGGTTGTGCCCGCTCACCGACACCGGGCGCAGCACGCCGGCGAAGGCCGCGTTGGCCGAGGTGATCACGCCGCTGGGCAGGCTGTCCTCGCCGTCCATGTAGTCGCCGATCAGGGTGAAGCGGAAGTCCTCGCTCGGCTCGAACTGCAGCTTGCCGCGCACGCCCTTGCGCTCGTAGCCGTTGACGTCGTGACCGTTGTGAACGTTCTCCACGTTGCCGTCGTAGCTGCCCCATAGAGTGCTCAGCGAGCCCTTGAGGCTGTCGTTCAGGCGCCCGCCGAGGCCGAAGCGCAGGCGGTTCTCGTTGCCGCCGCCGAAGTGCGAGTAGTCGACGTAGCCGCCGGTTTCTTCCGGCGCGTCCTTGCTCACCACGTTGAGCACGCCGGCCGAGGCGTTCTTGCCGAACAGGGTGCCCTGCGGGCCGCGCAGCACCTCGATGCGCTGCAGGTCGAGCAGGTCCAGGGTGGACTGGCCGGGGCGGCCGAACACCACCCCATCGACCACGGTGGCCACAGTCGGCTCGACGCCCGGCGAGGTGGAGATGGTGCCCACGCCACGGATGAACAGCGAGGTGTCCTTGTTCGAAGCGCCGGCCCGGTAGTTGAGGGTCGGCACTTCCTGGACGATGGCGGCGACGTTGTTGCGGTTGCCGCGTTCGAGCTGCTCGCCGTCGACCACCGAGACGGCCACCGGCACTTCCTGCAGCGAGGCTTCGCGGCGGGTGGCGGTGACGGTCACGGTGCCGAGGGCGGTGGCCTGTTCGGCGCCGTCGCGGGCGACCTGCTCGGCCCAGGCGGCCTGGCCCAGGGTGGTGAGGAGAACGGCCGCGGCCAGCGGGCTGCGGGTGAATTGGCGAGTGGATCGATTGCTGTGCATGTGCTGCCCCGAGATGACCAGACGGTGTTGGTTCAGGGTTGTCGATGTCTGGTCTCGCTCGTGCGAGTGGCAGCGTGGTGCGCGCAACCCATGATTTGTTAGCGCTAACATCACCAGTATCGGAGAGCGCCTTATAGAGCGTCAAATAATTAAAAATTACTTTTATATTCCAGTTCGCCAGCGATGAATCCGGTAGGGTGCGCCGCGCGCACCGAGGGCATCGACGCCAACTTCACGGTGCGCACGGCGCACCCTACCCGTCTTTCCACAAGCCTTTGTTAGCGCTAACAGATGCAGTATGGTGGAGCCCTTTTCGGTTCCGGGACCTCATCGTGAGCAGCAGCAAGGACTCCCCGCGCAAGCGCCGTGGCGCCGGGCGCGTCACCCTCAGCCAGGTGGCCGAGCGGGCCGGCGTCTCGGCGATCAGCGTGTCGCGCTTCTTCAACCAGCCGGAGCAGGTCTCGGGCGAGCTGCGCGAACGCATCCAGGCGGCGGTGACCGACCTCGGCTACGTGCCCAACCTGGTGGCCGGCGGCCTGGCCTCGGCACGCGGGCGGATCGTCGGCATGGTCATCCCGAACATCTCCGGGCCGATCTTCGCCGCCACCATTCAGGGCTTCAGCGACACCCTGGCGAAGCACGGCTACCAGTTGCTGCTGGCCTCCAGCTACTTCTCCGAGGAACAGGAGGAGAGCGCCGTGCGCGCCTTCCTCGGCTGGTCGCCGGCGGCGCTGGTGGTCACCAGCCACTTCCACAGCCCCGGCACCGAGAAGCTGCTGGCCGAGGCCGACGTGCCGGTGGTGGAGATCTGGGACTACCGCCCCGAGCGCGCGCCGCTGCAGGTCGGCTTTCTCCACTACGAGGTCGGCGTGACCGCCACCCGCCACCTGCTGCAGCGGGGCTACACCCGCATCGCTTTCGTGCAGAACAGCGCGGCCGGCGACCTCAGCGCCCTGGAGCGCCGCGACGGCTACGTCGATACCCTGCGCGCCGCCAGCATCGAGCCCTGGGTGTTCGTACCCTCGGCCGACGCCGCACCGTTCGAGGCCGGCAAGCAGGCGATGGACGCCCTGATGAAGCGCAGCCCGCGGCCGGACGCCATCGTCTTCGCCAACGACAACCTGGCCGCCGGCGGCCTGCTCGCCGGCCAGCGCGCCGGTCTGCGGATTCCCGAAGACTGCGCGGTGATCGGCTTCGGCGACTATCCCTTCGCCGAGATGCTGCTACCCAGCCTGACTACCGTGCGCCCGCCGGCCCGGGAGATCGGCGAGATCGCCGCGCTGCGGGTGCTGCAGAGCCTCGGCGTGGTGGAGACGGACGGCGAGCCCGAGCGGCTGAACCTGCTGCAGTGCGCGCTGATCGTGCGGGAAAGCGCCTAGTACCAGCCTTACGACGGGATGGACGGTGACTCGGCCCGGGCCGAATAGGGCATAATCGCCGCCTTCCTGCCTGCCCTGCCCCCGCGCCCTCGATCTCGATCATCGGCGCGGCGGCGTCGTTTTCCGGATGATCCATGCACCCCAGTACCCTGCTCTCCCTTCCCCTGCTGGCCCTCGCCCTCGGCGGTTTCGTCGTCGGCAGCAGCGAATTCATCATCATGGGCCTGCTGCCCGAGGTGGCCGCCGACCTGGGCGTGAGCCTGGCCGACGCCGGCCTGCTGGTCAGCGCCTATGCCATGGGCGTGGTGATCGGCGCGCCGCTGCTCGGCCCGCTGCTGGGCCGCCTGCCGCGCCGGCAGGCGCTGTTCTGGCTGATGGGCACCTACGCCCTGGGTAACCTCGGCTGCGCCCTGGCGCCGGACTACCACTGGCTGCTGGCGATGCGCATGCTCACCGCCTTCAGCCATGCCGGCTTCTTCGGCTGCGCCACCCTGCTGGCCGCCGAGCTGGCGCCGCTGCACCGCCGCGCCTCGGCCATGGCCCTGGTGCTGAGCGGGCTGACCATCGCCAACGTGCTCGGCGTGCCGCTGGGCGCCTGGCTGGGCCAGGCCACCAGCTGGCGGGTGACCTTCGCCGTGGTCGCCGGCATCGGCCTGCTCGCGCTGCTCGCCCAGGCCCTGTGGCTGCCCAGGGTGGCGCCGCCGATGCACGGTACCCACGGCGCCTGGGCCGGCATCCTGCGCCGGCCGGTGCTGCACGCGCTGCTGGTGTGCAGCCTGTCGTCGGTGGCGCTGTTCAGCGTGTTCACCTACATCGCCCCGCTGCTGCGCGACATCAGCGGCTTCAGCCCGTCGCAGAGCAACGGCGCGCTGCTGCTGTTCGGCGTCGGCCTGACCTTGGGCAACCTGCTCGGCGGCCGCCTGGCCGACCGCGGCGTGCGCCACGCCATCCCGCTGGCCCTGGGCAGCGGCCTGCTGTGCATGCTGGTGTACTACGCCTTCGGTGCCTCGCAGGTGCTGACCCTGGCGCTGCTGTTCGTCTGGGGAGTGGCCAGCTTCGCGGTGTCCTCGCCGCTGCAACTGCTGCTGGTGGAGCAGGCCGGCGAGTCGGCCAGCCTGGCCGCCACCCTCAGCCATGCCGCCTTCAACCTGGGCAACGCCAGCGGCGCCTTCCTCGGCGGCGTCTGGCTCAGCGCCCACTACGGCCTGGCCGAGCTGCCGCTGTTCGGCGCCGCGCTGCTGGCCGTGGCGGCGCTGGTGGCGTTGCCGCTGCCGCGCCTGCTCGCCACCCGCGAGCGGCTCACGCCGCACTGAGGTCGGGCAGGCGGCCGGTCAGCGCTTCACGCAGACGAACAGCGCATTCCCGGCAGCGCCGTCCCAGGGCGTGATCCGCTCATAGTCGTGGGCGAACACATGCACCTCGAAACACGGCTGCAACAGCCGTTGCAGCTCGGCGAAGTCCAGCGCGACCATGGCGTGCTCGTCCTGCCAGGCCTGGGTCACGCCGGCCGTGGTCTTCTCGATGCTCAGGCGTAGCGCCTGGCGGTCGCCCTCGCCGCCGTAGTACCAGCCGGAGCCGAAGGCGAACCGGCTGCCCTCGTGCTCCACGCTGTGGCGCACGAACGAGCGGTTGTCGATCTGCCGCTTGTCCACCGCGTTGAAACAGAACACCCCGCCTTCGGCGAGCGCGGCATGCACGCTGGCCAGGCATTGCCGCAGCTTCGCCAGCCCGGAGTTGTAGTGGATGGAGTAGAGGAAGCAGGTGATCAGGTCCAGCGGCGCGTCCACGGTGAAGTCGGCCATGTCCTGCACGCTGAACCGCGCCTCGGGGCAGCGCTGCCGGGCGAGGTCCAGCATCGGCGGGTTGATGTCCAGGCCGGCGCAGCGGTAGCCGAAGTCGAGGAAGTGGCGCACGTGCGGGCCGGTGCCGCAGGCGAGGTCCAGGTGCTCGCGCCCCTGGTTGCCGAACAACTGGTGCAAGCGGCGCACGCTGTGGCTCTGCGCCTGGTAGTCGATGTCGGCGCACATCAGGTCGTAGTAGGCGGACAGGTCGGTGTACAGCGCGTTGGTGGACATAGGCGGCCAGCGGCGGAGGTTTCGGCGCGGCATGGTACCTCAGTCCTGTCCGCTCACCGCCGCAAACGGACGAGCCGCCCCGCGCAACGCCGCCCGCGTCAGCTGTTCACGCTGCGCGGCAGGCTCTCCAGCAGGCCGATCTTCTCCAATCGCGCACGCACGATGTTGCGGCTGATGCCCAGCAGGCGCGAGGTCTGCAGCTGGTTGCCGTGGCAGAAGCGGTAGGCGGTGCGGAACAGGGTCTCCTCGATGTGCTCGTAGAGCTCCGGCAGGTTGCGCTCGTAGAGGGCCTCCAGCGCCGCCTCCAGGGTGATGTCCGCCGCGGCCGCCACCGGCCCGGGCAGTTCCGCGCGGCCGAGGCTGGAGCGGACGTCGACCAGCTGCAGGTCGCCGGGCTGCACCAGCTGGTTGCGGCACACCAGCAGGGCGTGGTGGATGGCGTTCTCCAGCTCGCGGATGTTGCCCGGCCAGTTGTGCCCGAGCAGCTTGCGCTCGGCCTCCTGGCTCAGCGTGGCGGACTGGTAGCCGAGGCGCTGGCAATGTTCCTTGAGGAAGAACTCGGCCAGCGGCAGGATGTCCCCCGGCCGCTCGCGCAGCGGCGGCAGGCGGATGGTCGCCACGTGCAGGCGGTAGAACAGGTCCTCGCGGAAGTGGCCGGCCACCACCGCGTCGGCCAGGTTGACGTTGGTCGCCGCCACCAGGCGCACGTCGATCGGCACCGGGGTACGCGAACCCAGGCGCACCACCTCGCGCTCCTGCAGCACGCGCAGCAGCTTGACCTGCATATTCAGCGGCAGGTCGCCGATCTCGTCGAGGAACAGGGTGCCGCCGTTGGCCGCCTCGAACCAGCCGGCCTTGCTGGTGGCCGCGCCGGTGAAGGCGCCCTTCTCGTGGCCGAACAGCTCGCTCTCCACCAGGCTCTCCGGGAAGGCGCCGCAGTTCACCGCCACGAACGGCGACTTGCCGCGCCGGCTGAGGTGGTGGATATGCCGCGCCACCAACTCCTTGCCGGTGCCGGTCTCACCGATGATCAGCGCGTTGGCTTCGCTCGGCGCCAGCCGCTCGATGCGGCTCAGCAGTTCCTGCGAGCGAGGGTCCTTGAACACCAGGACGGTGGCACGCACCGACTTGGTCAGTTCACGGGCCTGGGGATGGGTAAGCAGTGACATGTCGGCGAGTCCGTTGGAAGCCAGGTGCGCCGATAGTGCATGAATCTCTTATATATAAAAAATCATCAATATTCATTTAGTTATTCCTATTAGAGATAAATGCAAAGCTGCTTCCCCAGCAGCAATCCACCAGCAGCCATTGCTGGCCTGGCAGTAACCGGCCGAGGCCGGCCGCACCCATCGATCTGAAAATTTATTTTCAAATTCAATGACTTGAAAAATATCAACACTGGATCAGCAGCCCGGTACGGTTGTTGCGATAGAGCCAGGGCGGCCCCACTCACGGCGGCCGCCCAACACGACATCGCATCGCGTCGCCGCCCTTCGGCGACGGGACCAAAAGCAAGACTGGGGGCTCCATGTTCAGAAGTACCGCTCTATCCACCGCCATCGCCTTGGCCCTGGGGGGCCTCGCCGGCTCCTACCTGGCGACGGCGCAGGCCGCCGAGACGCAGCCCGCCGGCACGGACGCCGACGCCGCCGTCGAGGCGACGACCAGCACGCCGACCCTGGCCAAGGTGACGGTGACCGCGCAGAAGCGCGAGGAGACCGTGCAGGAAGTCCCCAGCTCGATCTCCGTGCTCGGCGGCGACAAGGTGCGCGACGCCTCGCTGCAGTCGGCCAACGAGATCACCCGCTTCATCCCCAACGCCTCGGCCGGCACCACCGAGGGCCACGGCCGGCCGCGCTGGTGGATCCGCGGCCTCGGCAGCGGCGACCAGAACGCCAACACCGTGAGCCCGGTGGGCATCTACGTCGACGACGTCTACATCGCCAACATCAGCGCCAGCGGCTTCCCCCTGTTCGACCAGGAGCGGGTGGAAGTGCTGCGCGGCCCGCAGGGCACCCTGTGGGGCAAGAACACCACCGCAGGCGCGATCAACTTCATCTCGCGCAAGCCGACCTTCGACCGCTCCGGCTACTTCAAGGTCGGCCTCGGCGACTACGCCGACCGCGTGGTGGAAGGCGCGATCAGCGACGCGCTGGTCGACGACCGCCTGGCCGCGCGCCTGTCGCTGCGCCACCAGGGCCGCGACGGCTATAACGAGAACCTCAATGACAACGACGACCAAGGCGCCCTGGAAGACGACGCCGTGCGCCTGCAGTTCCTCGCGCGGATCAACGACGACCTGGAGGCCAACCTCAACCTCCACGCCCGCCACTACCACGACACCGGCGGCTACAGCACCGTCAGCTACGGCCTGCGCCCGGACGGCACCAACCAGTTCGGCTACGCCATCGACCCGAAGAAGGGCAAGGTCAACTACAACGCCAAGTACGACGCCGACATCGACCAGGCTGGCGCCAACCTCAACCTCACCTGGCAGCTCGGCGACCTGTCGCTGACCTCGATCACCGCCTTCGAACACTTCCAGCGCGAGGGCGTGACCGACAGCGACAACACCCCGCTGGACCTACAGCGCAGCTACAGCGACGTGGACAGCAAGCAGTGGTCGCAGGAACTGCGCCTGGCCTCGCCACGCGAGGACCGCCTGAACTGGGTGATCGGCTTCCACTACTTTGACGAGGACCTCAACTCGGAAAGCGCCGCCGCCGCGCTGACCAATCCCTACATCCCGCGCGCCTACAACAACAGCAAATACAACCAGGGCACCGAGAGCTACACCCTGTTCGGCAGCACCACCTACCGCTTCACCGACGACTTCAGCCTCACCGCCGGCCTGCGCTGGACCCGCGAGACCAAGGACATCGACCTGCGCCGCCTGCAGAACCAGGGCCAGGCCGGCTTCGCCGGCGGCGACTGGTGGCAGGTCGGCAACGTCACCACCCCGCTGCTGGTCAACGCCGTGCAGGACGAGAGCAACACCTGGAGCGACTGGACCTACGACCTGACGCCCGAGTACCGCCTCTCCGACAACGCACGGGTCTACTTCCGCTACGCCTACGGCTTCCGCTCCGGCGGCTACAACACCAGCGCGGTCAACCAGGCCACCGTCGCCACCGTGGACCCGGAATACCTGACCAGCTACGAGCTGGGCCTCAAGTCGGAATGGTTCGACGGCCGCCTCAACGCCAACGCCGCGCTGTTCTACTACGACTACGAGGACATCCAGCTCAACATCGTCACCGCGGTCAACAACCAGACCGTCTCGCGCCTGGCCAACGGCGCCCAGGGCGAGGCCTACGGCGCCGAGTTCGAGCTGGAGGCGATCCCGCTGGACAACCTGCACCTGAACTTCGCCCTCGGCCTGCTGCACACCGAGTTCACCGACTACACCTCGGGCAACGACGACTTCTCCGGCAACAAGTTCGTCCGCGCGCCCAGCGTCTCGGCGGTGATCGGCGCCGACTACCGCATCCCGCTGAACGTCGGCGGCGCGATCATCCTCGCCACCGACTGGAACACCCGCAGCCGCCAGTACTTCTTCTCCAACGACCAGGGCCAGAACATGCGCAGCGGCGGCTACACCCTGGGCAACGCCAGCGTCACCTACGAGCTGCCGGACGAGACCACTCGCGTCACCGCCTACGTCAACAACCTGACCGACAAGGAATACCGCAACCACACCCTGCCGGGCGGCTTCCAGACCGCCGCGGTGATGTTCGGCGACCCGCGCACCGTGGGCGTCTCCCTCACCACCGACTTCTGATCCGCCCGCCCGCGTCCCCCCAGGGCGCGGGCCCTCGCGAGGACCTCGCCATGCAAGCATCCCCCCTCACCCGCCTGCTGCGCCGCCTGGCGCTGCTGCCGGCCGCGCTGCTCGCCGCCCAGGCGGGCGCCGCCGACGCGCCGCAGAGCGTGCGCATCGCCACCGTGGCCTACGCCAACGCCGGCCAGATCACCTTCAACGGCCCAGCCTACGTGATGGACCGCGACAAGTGGCTGGAGCAGGAACTGGCCAAGCGCGGCGTCAAGCTCGAATGGGTGCCGGCGGCCACCGCCTCGGTCGGCACCTTCGTCAATGAGGAGTTCGCCAACCGGCGCATCGACTTCGCCTTCTACGGCGACCTGCCCTCGATCATCGCCAACGCCTCGGGCATCCCGACCCGGCTGATCGCCCCGGGCGGCAGCGGCAACAACGTCTACCTGGTGGTGCCGCCGGGCTCCGCCGCGACCTCCATCGCCGACCTCAAGGGCAAGCGCGTCGCCCTGCACCGGGGCCGGCCCTGGGAGCTGTCGTTCGCCAAGCTGCTCGAAGCCAACCAGCTCGACTTCGGCGACTTCCGCATCTTCAACCTCAACCCCCAGGCCGGCGGTGCGGCGCTCAGCGCGGGCCGGGTGGACGGCTTCTTCACCCTCAGCGACGCCTTCCTGCTGGAAGACAAGAAGGTCGGCAGGATCATCTGGTCGAGCAAGCAGGCCCCGCGCGACTGGAAGATGCGCGCCGAACTGTGGGGCGCCAGCGACTTCGTCGCCGAAAAGCCGGAGCTGACCCAACTGGTGGTCAACGCCTACCTCAAGGCGGCCCACTGGACCTCCCAGGAAGAGAACAAGGACACCTACCAGGGCTACCTGTCGAAATCCGGCCAGCCGCTCAGCGTGCTGCAGCGTGAGGTCGAGGGCGAGTCCTGGCCGCAGCACTTCACCCCGCTGTACGACCAGGCGCTGAAACAGCACTACGCCGACGCCATCGCCTACAGCCGCAAGGCCAAACTGATCCGCAGCGATGTCGACGTGAACGCGCTGATCGAGCCGAGGTTCGTCGAGCAGGGGTTGAAGGACTTGCAGCTGGAACACTACTGGCAGGACGCCCCGGAGACGGTGGCGCGGCAGCCCTGAGTGGGTGACTTTGTGAGGGGCCGAGGCCCTCGTAGGGTGCGCCGTGCGCACCAGTGCCGACAATTCCGACGTTCCGTTTGAATGAAAGCAACGCTTTCACGTAGCCCGGATGCAATCCGGGATGGGTAGACACCTTCCCCGGATTTCATCCGGGCTACCAGTAGGAGCGAGCTTGCTCGCGAAGCTCTTTACGGGCCTTCTTCGCGAGCAAGCTCGCTCCCACAAAAGCCAAACGGCCCGCGTAGGGTGCGCCGTGCGCACCGATGGCTCGGAGGGCGGTGCGCATAGCGCACCCTACAACCACCCGAGCACCACAGCACCACAGCACCACAGCACCCGAGACAGCTGCTTTACCCGGACTGCCAGGCAACACCAAACGCCCCTTCAGGAGGGTGAGCGGAATCGTTGCGGAAGGGGACGGCCGGGGAGGTTTGAGCGGCATGGATGCCGCGAGAGGCGCGATGGCCGGAGCCGCCTAGGTGGGGCCGCCTAGGTAGGGATGGCCCTTCGCGCCGGGCCCCTGGAGCGACGATGGAACGAACGAAACGTAGCGCAGCGAAGTAACAGCCGCAGGCTGGCCCGAAGGGCGAGCGTAGCGAGTCACTCGGAGCGAAGCGTAGGGACGGATGGCGGGGCAAGCCCTTTTGGTTCCTTTTGGCGGGGCCGGCCATCCGGGCCACTGCCAAAAGGAACTCGCCGGGGGGGGGGGCGAAACCAGAAGCGTCCGAACACTCGGCAATGAGCTGGAAACCGAATCCCCGGATTTCATCCGGGCTACGACCGCTGCGCACAGCGCACCCTACGGACCGCAACCCCCATCCCGAACAAAAACGGCGTACCCCTCCAGGGAGCACGCCGCCGAGGATCAAGCCTCCGAAGCCCTTCTCAGAACGGCCGGCTCCCCGCCAGGCTGATGCGCTTCAGGCGCCGCCGCTGGGTGGCCGGGAAGGCGTTGCGGGCGTGCAGGGTGGCCTGGTTGTCCCAGTACACGATGTCGCCCACCTCCCACGTGTGGGTGTAGGAAAAGCGCGGGTCGCCCAGGTGCTCGCGCAGGCGCGCGATCAGCGCCGCGCCTTTTTCCGGGTCGTAGCCGGGAATCTCCACTTCGGTGTGCACGCTGAGGAACAGCAGCTTCTTGCCGCTCTCCGGATGGGTACGCACCAGCGGGTGCTCGGTGCCCTGGATCGGCTCGATGTCCGGCGTGCGGTAGGTGACGAAGCCGCCGTTGTAGCCGCCGCTCTTGATGCGCACGAAGGGGTTGTAGTTGATCAGTTTGAGGCCGTCGATCTCGCGCCGGGTGTCCTCGTCCAGCGCGCTGTAGGCCAGGGCCAGGTTGGTCCAGCGGGTCTCGCCTCCCTCTTCCGGCACTTCCAGGGCGTAGAGCAGCGAGCCGGCCGAAGGCGTCGGCGTCCACTGGTGGTCGCTGTGCGCCGGCAGGGCGAAGTTGCCCAGTTCGCCGTCCTCGGTGTTGGCCACCTTGACGATGTCCGGCGCCTTGCCGTCGGCCCCGGAGGACAGCACCGGGAAGTCCGGGTGCGGCTGGAACACCGAGCCGAACCAGGAGGTGAAGCGCAGGAACTGGGCGTCGTCCAGCTGCTGCCGCTTGAAGATCAGGATGTGGTGGTCGCGCAGGGCCTGCTTGAGGGCCAGGACCTGTTCGGGCGTCGGGTCGACGCGCGCATCCAGATTGTGGATCTCGGCGCCCAGGGGCGCGGTGAGCGGCTGGATGCGCAGGCCGTCGGCGGGCTGGCGCAGGGCGGTGACGTTGTAGCTCATGGCGTTCTCCTCAACCCTTGCGGGTGGTCTGGCTGCGGCGGCCGTCGACGCCCACCGGCACGTCGCCGGCCAGGGTCACGCGGCGCACCACGCGGTCCTGGGTGCCGTAGTCGTCCACCGCGTAGTGCTGGGTGGCGCGGTTGTCCCAGATGGCCACGTCGCCTTCACGCCAGCGCCAGCGCACGGTGTTCTCCAGACGGGTTACATGGCCCTGGAGGATGTCGAACAGGCGCTGCGAGTCGTCCCGCGACAGGCCCTTGATGCGCTTGACGAAGTGGCCGAGCAACAGGCTGCGGCGGCCGCTGACCGGGTGCACGCGCACCACCGGGTGCTCGGTCTCGTAGACGGTGGAGGCGAACACCTTGCGGTATTCCTCCAGCCTGGCCAGTTCGACGTTGGGGCGCACGCCGGCGTAGTCGTATTCGTTGCTGTGTACCGCCCAGAGCTTGTCGGCCAGTTCGCGCAGTTCCGCCGGCAGGTCGTCGTAGGCGGTCTCGGTGTTGGCCCAGACGGTGTCGCCGCCGGCCCGGGCGGCCACCACCGAGCGCAGGATCGAGGCCTTGGGGTAGGCGTCGACGAAGGTCACGTCGGTGTGCCAGGAGTTGGCCCGCTGGCCCTGGGCGCCGTCCAGCTCCAGCAGGTAGCGGGTGCCGTCGCGCACCGGCACGGTCGGGTGGGCGACCGGCTCGCCGAGCAGCTTGGCGAAGGCTTCCTGGGCCTGGTCGTCGAGCTGGGTCTGGTCGCGGAAGAACAGCACCTTGTGTTCGACCAGGGCGGCTTGGAGGGCCTCCACGGTGGCCGCGTCCAGCTCGGCGGAGAGGCGGATGTCGCGGATTTCGGCGCCGATGCGGCCGGCGACCGGGTGGATGTCGAGTTGTACGGCGGCTTTTGTGGAAGCAGGTACGGCGATTGCGGCGTTGCTCATGGTAGTGCTCCTTGGGGGCGAAGAATCTGTTTGCGATCTTTCCGAACCTGCCAGCCGCTCGGTCCTTCTCTAAAACGCTAGGCTACGAAGCCCGTCATACCGGCGCAGGCCGGTATCCAGTGGCCTGCGCCGAGTCGCCTGTCGGTTTCCCGGACCCCGGCCTGCGCCGGGGTGACGGATTGCAAACCAAGGTTTCAGTAAAAGAACCGTGCCGCTCGAAAGATCGTAAGCAGGGCTAAGGATCAGAAGTCGTAACGCAGGGTCAGGCCGGCGGTGCGCGGCTGGCCCACGGATGCGGTGTAGGCGCCGTTGGCCATGGCGAAGGCGGTCAGGTAGTAGTCCTCGTCGGTGGCGTTGCGTACCCAGAGCGAGGCGTCCAGCTCGCCGTCGCCCAGGTCGGCGCGCACGCCGGCGGCCAGGTTGAGCAGGCCGTAGCCGTCGATCTTGGAGAGGTCGGAGTTGTCCAGCGTGCCCTCGGCCTCGGAGCGGTAGGAGTAGCCGGCGTTGACGTAGGGGCGCAGGCCGCCGTCGAGCTGCCAGGTGTATTCGCCGTTGGCGTTGCCGATCCATTTGGAGGCGCCCACCACCCGCTCGCCGGTGAGGTCGCACACGGCGTTGGGGTTGACAGTGTTCACCTCGCCCGGGCACGGCGCGTTCTCGAAGCTGAGGTAGGTGACGTCGTTGTAGGAGCCGTTGAAGTTCAGGGTCAGGCCGCGCAACGGCCGGTAGCTGGCCTCGAATTCCACGCCGCGCGAGCGCACGCTGCCGGCGTTGGCCAGCACCGACACCGGGGTCAGCGAGCCGGCCGGGGTGGTCAGGGTGGTGGCCTGGTAGCCGTGGATGCCGGTCCAGAACAGGTTGGCGTTGAACAGCAGGCGACCATCATCGAGGGTGCTCTTGAAGCCCAGCTCGGCGTCGTTGGCGCGCTCCGGGCCGACCACCAGCGAGTCGGCGCCGAAGCCGGCCACCGGCGCCACCAGGTTGACCCCGCCGGATTTCTCGCCGTGGGCCAGGCTGGCGTAGCCGAGCAGATCGTCGCTGAAGCGGTAGCTGAGGCTGACCAGGCCGGACGGCGCGGCGTTGTGCAGGCCGAAGTCGCCGGTGTCGAGGGCGCCCATCTGCCGTTGGCGGATGGCGTCCAGCGCCGGCGGCAGGGCCGCGCCGCCGTCCGGGGCGAAGCGGTGCAGGCGCGCGGTCTTTTCCTCGTAGGTGCCGCGCACGCCGACGGTCAGGTCGAGGCGGTCGCTGAGGTGCCAGTTGGCCTGGCCGAACAGGGCGAAGCTGTCGGTCTCGATCTTGCCGTTGGTCTGGGTGCGGGTGTTGTTGAAGATGCCGAGGTTGGCGCCGGTCAGGAACGGGTCGGCGTAGGGGCCGAAGTCCTGCTCGGTCTTGTTGCCCAGGTTCTGGTTGAACAGGTAGGCGCCGACCACGTAGTCGAAGCTGCCGCCGGTGGGCGAGGCCAGGCGGAATTCCTGGGAGAACTGCCGGTCGTGCACCTCCACGCCGCTGTGGATGAAGGCGTCGACTTCGGTGAAGTCGACGTCGTTGCGCGGGATGAAGTGCCAGTAGCGGTAGCCGCTGATGGAGGTGAAGGTGTAGCCGCCGTCCAGGTTCCAGTTGGCCTCCAGCGAGGAGCCGCCCTGGTAGACGTTGACCGACTGTGCGCCGTTGATATTGACCTCGCGCTTCTTCGGGTCGTACTGCGGGTTGCCACCGATCAGCGCGGCGCGCTCGCGGAAGCGGTCGGTGACGCCGTACAGGGCCCACACGCCATTGGTGGAGTTTTCCTGGTTGTAGTCGGTGATCCAGCGCAGGCTGAAGTCGTCGTTCGGCTCGAACAGCAGCTGGCCGCGCGCGCCCTCGCGCTCGCCGCCGACGAAGGTGCGGTCGTCGTGGCGGTTGTCGATGTAGCCGTCGTCGCGGGTGCGGTAGAGCGACAGGCGCCCGGCCAGGGTCTCGGTCAGCGGCCCGGAGACGGTGCCCTTGCCCTGGAACAGGCCGCGCTCGCCGCCGGTGATCTCGACGCTGCGCTCGGGGGTGAAGGTCGGCTTGCGGGTGCTGATGTTGATCACCCCGGCCGTGGTGTTCTTGCCGAACAGGGTGCCCTGGGGACCGCGCAGCAGTTCCAGCTGCTCGACGTCGAGCAGGTCGAACACGGCCATGCCCGGGCGGCCCAGGTAGATGTTGTCCAGGTAGATGCCGGCGCTGCCTTCCAGGCCGTCGCTGGCCGGGTTGTTGCCGATGCCGCGCACCGCGACGCTGGACTGGCGCGCGTGGATGTAGGCGACGTTGACGCTGGGCAGCACCTGCTGCAGGTCCTGCACCTTGTACACCTTCTGCTGCTCCAGGGTGGCGCCGCTGAGGGTGGTGATGGGGGTCGGCACGTCCTGCACGTTCTCCTCGCGGCGGCGCGCGGTGACGGTGACCTTGCCCAGCGCCACGTCCTCCTCGGCGCCCGGCGTGGCGACGCCCGGCGCGGCAGCGGCCTCCTCGGCCAGCACATGGCCCGGCGCGGCCAGGGCCAGCAGCAGGGTCAGGGCATATTCGGGTGCCACCAGGCGCCGCGGCGAGAGCGGCCGGGAGCGTGGCAGCGTGAAGGGGCTGGCGAGGGTCTGCGGCGTTCGGAGATGACTCATGGTGTGTTCCTTGGCTGATCACCCGCCGCCGGATGCGGGCGGCAGCGGGCCGCATCACGCACGCGGGGCGATGGCGGAAACGGTCGGGGTGGTGGGGGTCGGGCCGTGAAGGCCCGGCAACGGATCAGCGACAGCGCGGCGCGGACCACGGGGAAACGGATGCCCGCATGACGGTGCCCTCGGATTGCTCGGCCATATTCATATTCTTTTTTGATCTAATTTTATTAATTTACTTAGATTGACGGAATAAGAGCCTGCATTTAAAACCTGCACCACGGAAGGCACAAATGCCTTCGTCCTATATTTTCAATGCCGGTAACGCATCATGGATCTGCGACAGCTCCGCTATTTCCTCGCCCTCCACGAACACCGCAGCTTCGTCCGCGCGGCCGATGCCATGGGCATCACCCAGCCGGCCTTCAGCCGCAGCATCCAGGGCCTGGAGCACGAGCTGGGCTGCGTGCTGGTGGACCGCGCCAGCAAGGACCTGCGGCCCACGCCCGAGGGCCAGGTGGTGCTGCAGCACGCCCTGGCGCTGGTGCGCGGCGCCAGCAACCTGACCCACGAAATCAACCAGATGACCAAGCTCGACGCCGGCGAGCTGCGCTTCGGCTGCGGCCCGGCGCTGGCCGCGCGCCTGGTGCCGGACGCCCTGCTGCAGTTCATGCAGCGCTACCCGCGCATCCGCGCGCGCTTCGAGGTGAACAACTGGGAGAGCCTGAGCCGCAGCCTGGGGCGCGACGAGATCGAGTTCTTCATCGCCGACATCCGCCATTTCGAGTCCGACCCCAGCGTGCAGACCCAGGCGCTGCGGCCGCGCCCCGGCCTGTTCTTCTGCCGCCCCGGGCACCCGCTGCTGATCAAGGAGAGCCTGTCGACCAACGACCTGTTCGACTACCCGCTGGCCGCCACGCGCATCCCCATGGGCGCGCGCAAGGCGCTGGCCAACCTCAGCGGCAAGGCCAGCTTCGAGCCGCAGCTGGAATGCGAGCACTTCCCCCTGCTGGAGGAACTGGTGCGGCGCAGCGACGCCATCGGCATCGCCACCTTCGAGTCGCTGGGGCAGCACCTGCGCAGCGGCGAGCTGGTGCAACTGCACCTGCGCAACCTGCCGACCAACCTGGACAGCCTGCAGGCGCGCTGCGGCATCGTCACCCGCACCGGCTTCCGCCTGTCGCCGGCGGCCAAGGCGATGATCGAGCTGCTGATCGAGCTGGACGGCCAGCAGAGCCAGACGGCCGCCGCCTGAAGAGTGTTTCCGGAGCAACAGCCGGGCAACTGTCCGCCCGGCAACAGCGAATCAACAGTTCGCCCGCCGGACAACAGCCGCGCCCGGCGCGGAAAAACGACAAGCCATTGATTAGCAAGGATTTAACGGCATGGAACGGGACTTGCTCTGGAACAGACCCCGCCCCCTGCCAAAGGAACACCAACCATGAGCACCTCCTTCAACGTCGTCGCTGTCTCGGGCGGAGCCTATCGCCCGTCGCGCACCCAGGTCCTGACCGTGGCCCTCGTCGAGGCCCTCGGCCGGCACCTGGACTTCGACAGCCGACTGATCGAGCTGGGCGACATCGCCCGGCCGGTCGGAGGCGCCCTGTCGCGCGGCGAACTGCCCGCCGACGTGGAAGCGCAGCTCGCCGCCATCGAGCGCGCCGACCTGCTGATCGTCGCCGCGCCGGTCTACCGCGGCTCCTACCCGGGCCAGTTCAAGCACCTGTTCGACCTGATCGACCAGCACGCGCTGATCGACACTCCGGTGCTGCTGGCCGCCACCGGCGGCAGCGAGCGCCATGCGCTGGTCATCGATCACCAGCTGCGCCCGCTGTTCAGCTTCTTCCAGGCGCTGACCCTGCCCATCGGCGTGTACGCCGCCGAGGCCGACTTCCACGACTACCGCATCGCCAGTGCGGCGCTGCAGGCGCGCGTCGAGCTGGCCGCCGAACGGGCCGCCCAGGTGCTGCGCGGCGCGACCGAGCCGCGCGCCGCCGCGCTGCGCAAGATCGCCTGACGAGCCGAGCGGGAAGACCACCATGAGCCTGAATCAGCAACCCACCCTCCTCAAACCGCTGCAGACCGCGCGCCGCCTCGCCGCCCAGTTCGCCGAGACCGCGGTGGAGCGCGACGCCCGTGGCGGCACGCCGAAGGCCGAGCGCGACGCGCTGCGCGCCAGCGGCCTGCTGGCGCTGGCGATCCCCACCCAGTTCGGCGGCATCGGCGCCAGCTGGAGCGAAATCTTCGAGGTGAACCGCGAGTTCGCCCGGGTCGACAGCTCCATCGCCCACGTCTTCGGCTTCCAGCACTTGATGCTGGCCACCGTGCGCCTGTTCGCCCGCCCCGAGCAGTGGCAACCCTGGTTCGAGCAGACCGCGCGCAAGAACTGGTTCTGGGGCAACGCCCTCAACCCGCTGGACACCCGCACCGTGGTGAAGAAGTTCGACGGCTGGTACGAGTTCTCCGGCAAGAAGAGCTTCTGCTCCGGCGCCAGCGATTCGGAGATGCTGATCGCCTCCGCCGTGGACGAGGGCGCCGGCGGCAAGCTGCTGATCGCCGCCATCCCCAGCGGCCGCACCGGCATCAGCCTGCACGACGACTGGGACAACATCGGCCAGCGCCAGACCGACAGCGGCAGCGCCACCTTCGAGCGGGTGCGGGTAGAGCACGGCGAACTGCTGCTCGACCCCGGCCCGCTGAGCACGCCGTTCGCCTGCCTGCGCCCGCTGATCGCCCAGCTGCACTTCGCCAACCTGTTCCTCGGCATCGCCGAAGGCGCCTTCGAGGAGGCGCGCCAGTACAGCCTCAAGGAGAGCCGCCCCTGGTTCCGCTCCAGCGCCCGCCACAGCAGCGAGGACCCGTACATCCTGCGCCACTACGGCGAGTTCTGGGTCGGCCTGGAGAGCGTGCGCCTGCTGATCGAGCGCGCCGCCGCCCAGCTCGACGAGGCCTGGAGCAAGGAGCACGCGCTGAGCACCGAGGAACGCGCCCAGCTGGCGCTGGCCATCGGCACCGCCAAGGTGGCCGCCACCCGCCACGGGCTCGACCTGTGCAACCGGCTGTTCGAAGTCACCGGCGCGCGCGCCACCCACGCCTCGCTGCGCCTGGACCGCTTCTGGCGCAACCTGCGCACCCAGACCCTGCACGACCCCGTGGACTACCGCATCCACGAGCTGGGCGACTGGGCACTGAACGGCACGCGCCCTACCCCGTCCTTCTACTCGTAAGGCACGCCCATGCAACTGCTGACCCTCCCCCCGTCACCGACACTGGCCACCTCGATCAGGGCGACCGCACAGGTCTTCGAAGACCCCAGATCGCAGGCGCTGCTCGCCCATCTGCAACAGGTCGCCCCCAGCGAGGCCAGCGTCCTGATCATCGGCGAAACCGGTACGGGCAAGGAGCTGGTCGCACGCCACATCCACAACCTCAGCGGCCGGCGCAACGGCCCGTTCGTGGCGGTCAACTGCGGCGCCTTCTCCGAGTCGCTGGTCGAGGCCGAGCTGTTCGGCCACGAGAAGGGCGCGTTCACCGGCGCCCTGGCGGCCAAGGCCGGCTGGTTCGAGGAGGCCAACGGCGGCACCCTGTTCCTCGACGAGATCGGCGACCTGCCGATGCCGATCCAGGTCAAGCTGCTGCGCGTGCTGCAGGAGCGCGAGGTGGTGCGCCTGGGCTCGCGCAAGAGCATCCCGATCAACGTGCGGGTGCTGGCGGCGACCAACGTGCACCTGGAAAAGGCGATCAACGCCGGCCACTTCCGCGAGGACCTGTACTACCGCCTCAACGTGGTCAGCCTGCAGCTGCACCCGCTGCGCGAGCGGCCCGGCGACATCCTGCCGCTGGCCCGCCACTTCATCGCCGAGTACAGCCGGCGCCTGGGCTACGCCGAAGTCAGCCTCGGCGAGGACGCCCGCCAGCGCCTGGCCGGCTACGACTGGCCGGGCAACATCCGCGAGCTGGAAAACGTTATCCACCACACCCTGCTGATCTGCCGCGACCAGTTGATCCGCGCCGAGGACCTGCACCTGTCCAACCTGCGCATCGAGCGCGAGGAAGACAGCCGGCCGCGTGCGGAGAGCGCCGACGAGCAGCTGCTGCGGGCCTTCCACCGGCTGTTCGAGGAACAGGGTGGGGCGCTGCACGAGAAGGTCGAGGACGCCCTGCTGCGCGCCGCCTACCGCTTCTGCCACCACAACCAGGTGCACACCGCCAACCTGCTGGGGCTGTCGCGCAACATCACCCGCAGCCACCTGATCCGCATCGGCGAACTGGTGGTGAACAAACGCCGGCCGGTGGAGAGCCCCTCCGCCAGCCGGGTCATCAACCTTTCGATCTGAACGACAGGCGCCATGTCACCCGTCAACGCCAGAACCGTAGGGTGCGCCGCGCGCACCGATGCGCACGGTGCCCTGCGGCGGACGACGGGGACCATGGCCACACAAGAATGCCACGCGTGCACCCCCACCCTATCGACGATGGCAACGAGGACAACATCATGAGTCTGGATATCTTCTGGTTTCTGCCTACTTCCGGCGACACCCGCTACCTGGGCCACTCGGCCAGCGGCCGGCCGGCCACCAACGCCTACATGCGGCAGATCGCCGTGGCCGCCGACCAGCTCGGCTACGACGGCCTGCTGATCCCCACCGGGGCGAGCTGCCTCGACCCCTGGGTGACCGCCGCCAGCCTGGTGCCGGTGACCCAGCGCATCAAGCTGCTGGTGGCCCTGCGCACCTCGCTGGGCAACCCCACCGCCTCGGCGCGCCAGGCGGCCAGCCTGGACCAGGCCAGCGGCGGGCGCCTGCTGCTCAACGTGGTGCCCGGCGGCGACGCCACCGAACTGGCCGCCGACGGCGTGTTCCTCCAGCACGACGAACGCTACGAAGCCTCCGACGAATTCCTCACCATCTGGCGCCGCCTGCTCGAAGGCGAGACCGTCGACTTCGCCGGCAAGCACCTCCGGGTCGAGGGCGCGCAGAACTTCTTCCCGCCGGTGCAGCAGCCCTATCCGCCGCTGTACTTCGGCGGCTCCTCCCCCGCCGCCCACGAACTGGCGGCCAAACACGTGGACGCCTACCTGACCTGGGGCGAGCCGCCGGCCGCGGTGGCCGAGAAGATCGCCGACGTGCGCGAGCGCGCCGCCAAGCACGGCCGCACCGTGCGCTTCGGCGTGCGCCTGCACGTGATCGTGCGCGAGACCAACGAGGCCGCCTGGGCCGCCGCCGACGAACTGATCAGCCACCTCGACGACGCCACCATCGCCGCCGCCCAGGCCAACTACGCCAGGATGGACTCCGAGGGCCAGCGGCGCATGGCCGCGCTGCACGGCGGCGATCGCAACAAGCTGGAAGTGGCGCCCAACCTGTGGGCCGGCGTCGGCCTGGTGCGCGGCGGCGCCGGCACCGCGCTGGTCGGCGACCCCGAGACCGTGGCCGCGCGCCTGCTGGAATACGCCGAACTGGGCGTCGACAGCTTCGTGCTGTCCGGCTACCCGCACCTGGAAGAAGCCTACCGCTTCGCCGAACTGGTGTTCCCGCTGCTGCCCGGCAAGGGCAAGGTCACCGTGGACGGCGCCTTCACCGGCGGCGCCTTCGACGTGCGCGCCGGCAAGGAGAAGGTGGCATGAAGGTCATCGACCTGCGCTGCCGGCCGGCCTTCCTGCATCCCTTCTTCGGCGGCGTGCCGGGCTCGCCCGAACACGCCACCGCGCGCTGGCTCAACCGGCGCGTGGGCACCCGGGGCGCGGACGACCACTTCGAGCGCTCGCTGACCCAGGAGGGCTTCCTCGCCGAAGTGCGCGAGGCCGGCCTGCACAAGGCGGTGGTGGTCGGCCGCCACACGCCGGGCCAGCACCTGCCCAACGACCGCATCCACGGCATCGTCCACGGCCACGCCGAACTGCTCGGCGTCGGCTCGGTGGAGCCGGCGCTGCAGGGCGTGGAAGGCGCGCTGGCGGAAATCGACCGTGCCATCGACGTGCTCGGCCTGGCCGGCATCGACCTGGAGCCGGGCTTCGCCGAGCCGGCGCGGCACCCGGACGACGCGCTGTACTGGCCGATCTACGAGCACCTGCAGCAACGCGGCATCCCGCTGTTCCTGATGAGCGGGCCGACCACCCCGGACCCGGCCTACAACGACCCCGGCCGCCTGGCGGCCGTGGCCCGCGCCTTCCCGGAGCTGCGCATCGTCGCCTACCACGGCTACTGGCCCAACGTGCAGCAGGCCATCGGCGTGGCCTTCCGCTACGAAAACATCTCCCTGGTGCCGGACATGTACCTGTTCCTGCCCGGCAGCGAAGGCTACGTGCAGGCGGCCAACGGCTTCCTCGCCGACCAGCTGCTGTTCGGCTCGTCCTACACCTTCCGCCCGATCCGCCAGAGCATCGAGGACGCCCAGCGCCTGGGACTGAAGGACGAGGTGCTGGAGAAGTTCTTCCACGGCAACGCCGAGCGCCTGTTCGGCCTGTAAAAGCGGGCGCGCCTCCGCTAGGGTGACGCGCGGCCGCCCGGCCGCGCGCTCCCGGAGGACGAGACACCCATGCACATTCCCACCCGCTGGCAATCCCCGAGCATCCCGCAGTTGCAGACCCACCTGGCAGACTTCCGCGACTGGGTGCTCTGCGGCGGCCACTCCGTGGACGCCCTCCTCGGCCGCCAGACCCGCGCCCACGGCGACATCGATATCGGCGTGTTCCGCTCCCGGCTGACGGCCTGCCTGAACGCCATCGGCCGCGACCGGGTGTTCCTCTGCGACCCGCCGGGCCAGCACCGCGCCTGGGACGGCGGCGAGGTACCGGCGCGGGTCCACGACATCTGGATCAGCGATGCCGCGCGGGAACACTGGGTGATGCAGATCCTGGTGTTCGACGACGAGGGCAACGAGGTCTACTATCGCCGCGATCCGCGCATCCGCTGGCCGCAGCGCAGCCACGCCGTCGCCGGCGCGAACGGCATCGCCCTGCTCAACCCGCTGATCACCTTCCTCTACAAGGCCAACCGCCAGGCGCTGGAAGACAAGGACGCGCTGGACCTCGGCAACCTGATCGCCGCCCTGCCCGACCTGCTCCGGCGCTGACATCACCATTCAAGGACCATTCCCATGCCCCGCCAGATACGCGCCAAGGTGCTCTGCCTGTTCCGCCAGGGCAACCGCATCCTGGTCAACCAGGCCTACGACGCCATCAAGCGTCAGGACTACTGCCGCCCGCTGGGCGGCAGCATCGAGTTCGGCGAGACCTCGGCCGAGGCCCTGGTGCGGGAAATCCGCGAGGAGCTGGGCGCCGAAGTCGTCAACCTGCGCAAGCTCGGCACCCTGGAGAACCTGTTCATCTACAACGGCGAGCCCGGCCACGAACTGGTGGTGATCTACGACGGCGAGTTCGCCGATGCCTCGCTGTACGACCGGCCGTTCCTGCCCGGCGAGGAAAGCAACGGCGAACCCTTCCAGGCCCGGTGGCGCACCCTCGACGCGTTCTCCACCGAGCTGCCGCTGTATCCCGATGGCCTGGCGGCGTTGCTGCACTCGGCGAACTGACCGCGAGGACGACACGCCCGCTCAATGCCCGTGGTGCTGCATCCCCTGGCCCTGGCTCGCCGGCGGATCGCGCAGCACCGGCACCTCGACCTGCACCTCGCCGGCGTGTTCGAAGCGCAGGGTCAGCGGGAAGCGGTCGCCGTCGGCGTGCTGCTTCGGCAGGTCGAACAGCATCACGTGGTAGCCCATGGGGGCGAAGGCCACCGAGCCGTTCTCGGGGATGTCCACGGCGCTGACCTGCTGCATCTTCATCATGCCGTTCTGGTGCAGGTGCTCGTGCAGTTCCGCCTTGCCGGCGGCCGGGGTCGAGGCGCCCAGCAGGCGGTCGGCGCCGCCTTCGTTGCGCACGGTGAAGTACACCGCGGCCGTGGGCGCCGTGGGCGGCATTTCCCGCGACCAGGGCGCGTCGATGTGCAGCGCGCCGCCATCGTCGTGCCCGTGGGCGGCGGCCACAGCGGGCAGGCCCGCCAGGGTGGCGAGGAGGAGTAATCCGGTCAGCTTCATGGGGTGTCTCCTTGGGGGATGAGTGTTCGCAGGATACGCCGGCGGCGGCCGCGCAGGCGGCGCCAGCCGAGGACGATGCCGGTGACGCTGATGGCCAGGCCGCCGAGGCTGAAGGCGATCATCAGCGCCTCGCGCAGCCGAGGGCGCTCCAGCAGCGGTTGCCAGTCCCAGCTGTGCAGCAGGTTGAACAGCCAGCGCGAGGTGCGCTGGCGGGCGTCGAGCTGTTCCAGCAGCGCGCCGCTGTACGGGTCGAGGTGCAGCCAGGTGGCGGCCGGGTCGTCGAAGCGCACACGCAGCACGGGCAGGCGCCGGCTCTGGTGGCCGTACATGCTCTGCTCGGCGCGCCGGTAGTAGTAGGCGCCGTAGGCCTCCAGCCATTCGAAGCGCACGGCGCCGGCGGGCCGCATGGCGCGGGCGGCGCTTTCCAGGGTGGCGGCGGGCAGTCGTCGCAGCACGACGGCGCCCTCGGCGACCGGCAGGATGCGGCTGTCGCCCGCGCCGTCGTAGGCCACCCGGTAGACCTCGCCGCCGACCACCTGCCAGTGCAGCTCGCGCGCGGCCAGCCCGGCCTGGCGGAAGCGTTCCAGGGTCTCGGCCACCGGCTGCGGGTCGCTGCCGACGCCCAGCTCGGCGCCGCGATAGGCGGCGGCCGGCAGCGTCGATGCGCTGGCGAACATGCGCCAGGGGTTCATCGACATCAGGCCGCTGAAGATCCAGGCGATCAGCACCAGGCCGAACAGCAGGCCGCCGATATGGTGCCAGCGGGCGAAACCGCCCGCGTAGGGCGAGCGCGAGCCGCTGCGGTAGGGCTTGCCGAAGCGCCAGCGCAGCAGGCCGACGGCCTGGCCGAGCACGGCCATGAGGGTGGCGGCCAGCGACAGGTAGATGACGATGGGCGTCCACCAGGCGCTGTCGCGCAGCGGGTACAGCCAGTGCAGCCAGGCGCCCAGCCAGTTCCAGGCCCGTTCGGTGCGGCTGGCGTCGCGCACCACGGCGCCGGTGCGGCCGGAGACGTAGAGCAGGCTGCCGGCCGCGTCGTCCACCTGCACCCGGTGCAGCGGCCGGTCGCGGTCGAGGGCCCGCGAGCGGGTCCAGGCGTCTTCCTGGATGCGGTCGAGGTAGCGCACCGGCGCGGTGCCGGCGAACTGCCGCGCGCTGGCCAGCGCGGCGGCCGCGTCGACCTGCTCGATCCGCCGGCCGCTGCGGCCGTCCACCGCCAGGCGGGCGCCGTCGGCGTAGTCGAGCAGGTAGCGCGGGCCGCCCGCCACGCTGCTCAGGCGCAGCGCTTGCGGGGCGTCGCCGCGGCCGCTGGCCGCCAGGGCCCGGGCCGGGCCGACGCAGCAATCCTGCGCCGGCAGCTCGGGCAGGTGGGCCAGGTGTTCCGCCGGCGTCAGCTTGGGGTAGCCGACGTAGAGCATGACCACGCCGGACACGAACCACAGCGCCATGAACAGGCACAGGACGATGCCCAGCCAGCGGTGCCAGAGGTACAGGTAGCGCTTCATCGCCGCCTCCTAGAACCGGGTATCGACCGCCACCTCGAAGCTGCGCGGCGCCCCCATGTAGTACTGGCTGCCGTAGGCCTGCTTGGCGTAAATCTCGTCGGTGAGGTTGCGCACGCGGGCGGTGATGGCGGTGTGCTCGTCGACCCGGTAGCGGGCGAACGCGCCGTACAGGGTGTAGGACGGCGCCTCCAGGGTGTTGGCGTTGTCGGCGAACACCGCGTCGACGTAACGCACGTCCACCCCGGCGGCCCAGGACGGCGCGATGTCGTAGGTCAGCCAGAGGTTGGCGACGTTGTCCGGCACGTTGACCGGGGTGTTGCCCTTGCGCGACACGGAGACGCCGCCGACCGCCTCGTTGAAGCGGTCGTACTCGGCCTCGACGTAGGCGTAGTTGGCCTCGGCCAGCAGCTTGGGGGTGATCTGCAGCTTGCCGGCCAGCTCGATGCCACGCGAGGTCTGCTGGCCGGCCTGGACGGTGAGGTTGGGGTTGCTCGAATCGCGCACGGCGAAGTCGCGGCGCACGATCTGGTACAGCGCCACGGTGGCCGAGCCGCGCCCGTCGAGGAAGTCGAACTTGCTCCCGGCCTCCCACTGCTCGCCCTCGGAGAGGTCGAACAGGCCGACGTTGGAGTAGGTGGCCGAGGCCAGGGCGCCGGCCGGCAGGTCGGCGGAGGTGCTGTATTGCAGGTAGAGGTTGGCCGTGGGCGTGAGGTCGTAGAGCAGGCCGACACGCCCGCTGAGCGGCTCCCAGGTGCGCTCGAAGTAGGCCGGGCTGGTGGGCGACACCGGGCCGTGGTTGGTCACCTCCATGTCCAGGTGGTCGTAGCGCAGGCCGGTGAGCAGCGCCAGGCGCTCGCTCAGCATCAGGCGGTTTTCCAGGAACACGGCGGCGGTGGTGATCTCGTGGCGGCGCTGCTTGCGCAGGCCGGCGTTGACCCCGGGGATGTCGTCGAAGCTGCCCGGGTCGAAGCGGTCGGGGTCGACCGTGTCGCTCCAGGCGCTGCCGGTGGGGTGCAGGGTCTGGCGCATGCGCGAGTAGTCCAGGCCCAGCGACCACTGGCTGGCGAGGTCGAACAGGGCGGCGTCGTGGCGCAGTTCGAGGCGGTTGCCGAGCACGTTCTGGTCGTGCCGCTGCAGGTAGGCGCCGGAACGCACCACGTCGCCGGCCGCGTTGTAGGCGTAGGTCTCCAGGTTGCGGTAGTCGCGCTGGGCGGCGTAGTGGTAGAGGGTGTTCTGCAGGCTGCTGGCCTCGCCCAGGTGGTAGTCGGTGATCGAGCGCAGCCAGCGCACGCGCTGCTCGTAGCGGCCGTCGCCGACGTTGTAGTTCTCGAAGCGGCGGCTGCGGTCGATCTTCAGGGTGTCCCTGCCGCGCAGGACCGGCGAGCCCCAGTAGGGGCTGTCTTCCTGGTCCTCCAGGTATTCCAGCGCCAGGGTGTGGCTCAGGTCCGGGGTGAAGTCGCTGAGCAGGGAGACGGCGAAGCTGTTGGTCTCGCGGCGGTTGCGGTCGATGTAGCCGTTGCCGTCGCCTCGGCTCACGTCCAGGCGCAGGAAGTGCCGGGCGTCGGCGCCGCCCAGGGCGCGGTTGAGGCCCAGCGAGACCTCGGAGTCGTCGAAGCTGCCGTAGCGCAGGCGACCCTCGAACAGGCTGTCGTCGCGGCTGGCCAGGCGCGAGATGTAGTTGATCGAGCCACCCACGGCGCCGGCGCCGTAGAGGAAGGTGGACGGCCCGCCGATCAGCTCGACGCGGTCGATCATCCAGGCGTCCACCGGGCGGGTGGCGCTGCTGTAGCCGAGGTTGATGCCGTTGAACAGCTGGGTGATCTGGTTCTGGGTGAAGCCGCGGTAGGAGACGAAGCCGCCGTAGCCGGGGTTGGCCGAGGCGTTCACGCCGGTCATGGCGTTGATCACGTCCTGGGTATCCTTGGCGCCGCGCTCCTCGATCACGGCGCGGTCGGAGACGCTGACCGAGGCCGGCGTTTCCCGCGCCGTGAGGCCCAGCCGCGAGCCGGTGCGGATCGGCTGGTCGAGGGTCAGACCGGAGGGTCTGTCCTGCTCGCCCTCGATGGTCAGGGCGTCGAGTTTCAACGGGGCGTGGTCCGCCCATGCGATGGCGCTGGTGCTCATTAGGAGCACCAGCGAGGTGTTCTTCAATGACATGTCTGGCTTCCAGGCAGAAAGGACTGTGCGGGTCCGCGTGGGCGGACCCTGGGCGTCATGCGTGGAAGGCGGCGGGCGAGGCGCGGGGGTTGAGGCTGTGGCGCAGGAAGCGCGGCGGCGGTTGCGCACACAGGGTGGCGATGGGCGCGGGCCCGCCGGCGGCGGGCAGCAGGTCGATGCCCCAGCCGGCGGTATTGACCGCCACCGAGGCGCCGAACGAGGAACACAGCGGGCAATCCATCGCCTGGACGGCGGAGCCGCCGTGGGAGGCGTCGCCCAGGTCGATGCTCGGGCCGTTGTCACCGACCAGCGAGCAGAACCCGCCGCCGAGCCCGCTGAGGGCGAGGCCGGAAGCCTGGCCGTGGTGCAGGCCGCAGGCGAACAGCCCCAGCAGGAGGCTGCAGTACAGCGTCCAGGTGGTCAGCGCGCGGTGGCGGGAAATGAACTTCATGGAGCGGAAATCTAGCACCGGCCCCGGGATGCCGAAAGCCGGGCTGGCGATTTGTCGCACACCCGTCCGGTGGCTCGCTTCCGCTTCCGTGGGAGCGGGCTTGCCCGCGAAGCCCTTTGTGTTCTGGTTCGCAGACAGAGTCCGCGCCCCAAGAATGACCAGCCCATGCGCCTCCACTGCCCTCGGCGTAGCGGCCCCGAAGGGCAAGCACTCCCGGCAAACAGCTTGCGCCTGGAGCGACCGTCACCCAGCCCAAGCCCCAGGGAATGCCAAGAACCTATTGAAAGAATTTCTCATCCAAGTGTATCGTTATTATATAACATTATGGAGACTACCCCATGAAACCCGGCATCCACCCCACCTACCGCCCCGTCCTGTTCCACGACACCTCCGCCAACGTGTTCTTCCTGATCGGCTCCACCGTGGAGACCGACCGGACCCACGTCCACGAAGACGGCAACACCTACCCCTACGTCGCCCTGGACGTATCCAGCGCCTCCCACCCGGTCTACACCGGCCAGCAACGCCAGACCAAGAGCGAAGGCCGGGTCGCGGGCTTCCAGAAGCGCTTCGCCGGGTTCGTGTCGTCCGCCGGCAAGAGCTGATCCGCAGGGGTGCGGGCCTCATCGGGCCGCACCAATAACGCAACACTATAACGTCCTTATAAAGAGATCGGCGAGCCTCGCTCGCCGCTCCATCTGCCCCCTGAAACACTAGACATGAGGTCAACATGAACCGTCGTCACCCCCTGGCCTGGGCCATCGCCCTCGCGCTGGCGCCCAACGCTCCCCTGCTGGCCGCCGAAACCCGGGAACCGCTGCAGCTCGGCTCCTCGGTGATCAGCGCCAGCGCCCTGAACAGCACCCTCGCCGAGATGGCCAGCCCTGCCGAGGTGCTGGAGGGCGAGGAACTGGTGCAGCGCCGCGAGTCCACCCTGGGCGAGACCCTCAACGGCCTGCCGGGCGTGCATTCCAGCAGCTTCGGCGCGGGCGCCAGCCGGCCGGTGATCCGCGGCCTGGACGGCGCGCGGGTGAAGGTGCTGAGCGACGGCGTGGACGTGCTCGACGCCTCGACCATCAGCCCCGACCATGCGGTGACCAGCGAGCCGCTGCTGGCCGAGCGCATCGAAGTGCTCAAAGGCCCGGCCACGCTGCTCTACGGCGGCGGCGCCATCGGCGGGGTGGTCAACGTTCTGGACAAGCGGATTCCCACCCGGGTGCCGGAGAAGGGCTACGAGGGCGAACTGGAGCTGCGCGCCAACACCGTCGCCAACCAGGGCGCGGGGGTGTTCGGCATCACCGCCGGCACGGGCAACTTCGCCGTGCGCGCCGAGGGCACCAAGCGCCAGGACAACGAATACGAGATTCCCGGCTCGCCGGGCAAGCAGGCCGGCTCCTTCAACGACACCGACAGCTACAGCCTGGGCGCCAGCTTCATCGGCGAGCGCGGCTACCTGGGCCTGGCCTACGGCGAGCAGAACCTGAGCTACGGGCTGCTCGCCCACGAGCATGCCGACTGCCACACCCACGCCGCCCGCGACTGGCACTGCGTCGGCGAGGAGGACGGCCACGGCGGGCACGAGGATGAACACGACCACGACGATCACGATCACGATCACGATCACGATCACGATCACGATCACGAAGATGAGCATGACCACGACCACGGCCATGATCACGACCACGCCGGCGTGCCCTACATCAAGATGAAGCAGAAGCGCTGGGACCTGCGCGGCGAACTGAACGACCCGCTGCCGGGCTTCGAGCTGGCCCGGCTGCGGGTCGGCCACAGCAACTACAGCCACGACGAGATCGAGGGCGGCGAGGCGGCCACGCGCTTCAGCAACGACGCCACCGACGCGCGCCTCGAACTGACCCACGAACCGCTGTTCGGCTGGCGCGGCGTGCTCGGCGGGCAGACCCAGCGTCGCGACTTCCAGGCCCTGGGCGAAGAGGCCTACGTGCCGCCGACCCTGACCCGCAACCACGCGCTGTTCCTGCTCGAGGAATACAGCGTCGGCAACTGGCGCTACGAGCTGGGCCTGCGCCACGAATGGCAGGACATCGACGCCGAGGGCGAGCCCGACACCAACCACAGCGGCACCTCGGTATCCGCCGGCGCGGTCTGGACCTTCGCCCCGGAATACTCGCTGGGCTTCTCCCTGTCGCGCTCCCAGCGCCTGCCCACCGCCGAGGAGCTGTACGCCAAGGGCCCGCACGCGGCCACCCGCACCGTCGAGCTGGGCAACATCGACTTGGACGAGGAGACCTCGCACAACGCCGAGCTGACCCTGCGCAAGTTCGCCGGGCGCACCACCTTCAGCTTCAGCCTGTTCCGCAACCAGGTCAGCGACTTCATCTATGCGGCGGACACCGGCCACGACGTGGGCGGCGGCTACCGCGAGATCGAGTACCGCCAGCAGGACGCGGTGCTGACCGGCGCCGAGGGCTCGGTCACCTACGCGCTCACCGACGCCACCGACATCACCCTGTTCGGCGACCACGTGCGCGGCAAGCTCAAGGGCGACGGCGACCTGCCACGCATCCCGGCGGACCGCCTCGGCGTGCGCGTCAACCAGGCGTTCACCCCGGCCGTCAGCGGCGAGCTGGAGTTCTACCGGGTGCAGCGCCAGGACGACCTCGCCGACTACGAAACCGAGACCTCGGGCTACAACATGCTCGGCGCCGGCCTGAGCTACCGCGGCGCGCTGAACGAGACCAAGTACCAGCTGTTCCTCAAGGGCAACAACCTGCTCGACGAGCGCGCCCGCAACCACAGCTCCTTCATCAAGGACGACGTGCTGCTGCCGGGCCGCAACCTCACCGTGGGCATGCGCCTGAGCTTCTAGGCCGGCGCGACGTCCACCCCGGTGCGCCGAGGTGGAGGTCGCAGGAGTCAGGCCCGGGCAAGCCCACCGCTCTTGTGGGAGGGGCCTTGGCCCCGAGCTTTTCTGCTTCCGGTAAAAGCTCGCGGACAAGTCCGCTCCCACACATCCCCCGCATCCCAGACGCAGGAGCCAGGCTCAGGCAAGCCCGCCGCTCTTGTGGGAGGGGCCTTGGCCCCGAGCTTTTCTGCTCCCGGCAAAAGCTCGCGGACAAGTCCGCTCCCACACATCCCCCCGCATCCCAGTCGCAGGAGCTAGGCTCAGGCAAGCCCGCCGCTCTTGTGGGAGGGGCCTTGGCCCCGAGCTTTTCTGCTCCCGACAAAAGCTCGCGGACAAGTCCGCTCCCACACATCCCCCGCATCCCAGACGCAGGAGCCAGGCCCGGGCAAGCCCGCCGCTCTTGTGGGAGGGGCCTTGGCCCCGAGCTTTTCTGCCCCGGTAAAAGCTCGCGGACAAGTCCGCTCCCACACATCTCCCGCATTCCAGACGCTCCCGAGCCATGGGCAAGGCCGCCGCATCCCGCTACAGTGGCGCCCCATGCCGACACCGCCCTCCCCCCTCGACGCCTACCGCCAGGCCCTGGCGCGCGGCGAGCTGTACCCGGACACCGCCCAGCAACGCGCCGCCGAATGCCTGGAGAACTGCCGCGAGGCGCTGCGAACCGGGCGCCCATGTCGCGGCGTGTACCTCTGGGGCCCGGTGGGCCGGGGCAAGACCTGGCTGCTCGACCGCTTCCACGAGAGCCTGACGGTGCCGTCGCGGCGCCAGCACTTCCATCAATTCATGCGCTGGGTCCACCAGCGCCAGTTCCAGCTCAGCGGCACCGCCGACCCGTTGCGCGCCCTGGCCCGCGAACTGGCCGGCGAAGTGCGGGTACTGTGCTTCGACGAACTGTTCGTCAGCGACATCGGCGACGCCATGCTGATCGGCGGGCTGCTGCGCGCGCTGCTCGACGAAGGGCTGGTGCTGGTCGCCACCTCCAACCAGCCGCCGGAGCAGCTGTACGCCGGCGGCTTCAACCGCGAGCGCCTGCTGCCGGCCATCGCCGCCCTGCAGGAGAAGCTCGACGTGGTGGAAGTGGACGGCGGCCAGGATCACCGCCTGCACCCCGGCGCCGCGGTGCAGCGCTACTGGGTCGACGACCCCGCCGCGCTGGCCGAAGCCTTCGCCCACCTGGCCGGCGCCGGTCCGGTGTCGGACGCGCCGCTGGAACTGGGGCCGCGCCGGCTGCCGGTGATCCGCCAGGCGCCGGGCGCCGTGTGGTTGGACTTCACCACCCTGTGCGAGGGGCCGTACTCGACCCTGGACTTCATGCAGTTGTGCGAGCGCTTTCCGGCGATCCTCCTCGGCGGCGTGCCGTGCCTGTCCGGCGAGCCGCGCGAGGGGCGCATCGCCCGCGGCACCGAGGACGCCGCCGAGCGGGTGGTCGCCGGCGACCGCGAGCTGCCGCGCCTGGCGCCCCACGACGACGGCGTGCGCCGCTTCATCGCCCTGGTCGACGAGTGCTACGACCGCCGCCGCCCGCTGTACCTGGAGGCGGCGGTACCGCTGGACGCGCTGTACACCCGCGGCTACCTGGAATTCCCCTTCCGCCGCACCCTCAGCCGCCTGCGCGAGATGCAGCAGGCGCGCTACTGAGCCGCCGCCACGGCCTTGCGCTCGCCCAGCGCGGCGTCGAGGAACTTCGGCTCGGCCCAGTCGGCCACCACGAAGCCCTTGCGCACCAGGCGTTGCTCGGCGGCCAGGTCGACGCTCTGCTGCAGGCGGCCGAGGAAGCCGGCGTCCAGCTGCGGGTCGAAGATCTTGCTGAAGCTGGCGTTGTGCAGGTCGTTCTGCAGGATCAGCGTCGGGTAGTTGGCCAGGCCCGACACCAGGTCGATGTAGGCCTGCTTGTTGTGCTCGTCGCGCAGCCAGGTCACGGCCTTCTGCTGGGCCTTGACCAGGCGCGCGGTGATCTCCGGGTGGCGGTCGACGAAGCGGCCGTCGGCCACCAGCACGCCCTGGATGCTGCCGACCCCGCCCAGGTCGTCGGTGGACAGCGGCAGCTCGGCCACCCCGCGGGCCTTGAGCGCGATCAGGTTGGACAGGCCCCAGGTGGCGTCGATCTGCTTGGCCGCCAGCGCCGCGGTGGCGGCGTTGAAGTCCAGGTTGATCACCTGCAGGTCGCGTTCTGAGAGCCCCTGGCTGGCCAGCGCGGCGTCGAGCGACAGCTGCGAGGCGGTGCCGCGGAATATGCCGACGCGCTTGCCCTTGAGGTCGGCCAGGGTGTGGATGCCCGAGCCGGGCACCACGCCCAGGTAGTGCTTGATGTCGCGCGCGGTGGCGCTGAGCAGGCGGGTGTCCAGGCCGTTGGCCTTGCCGATGATGGCGGCCAGGTCGCCCAGGTAGGCGAAGTCCACCTGGCCGTTGGCGAGCGCCTCGTTGATCACCGGGCCGGCGCCCTTGAAGAAGCTCCACTGCACCTTGATGCCGTCGGCGGCGAACTCCTGCTCGAAGATTTCCTGGGCGCGCAGCACATCGACCACGCCGCCGCCACTCGGCTGGCTGCCGGCGCTGACATCGGGCACCGCGATGCGGATTTCCTCGACCCGGTCCGCCGCCTGGACGGGCGGCAGGTAGGCCAGCAGGCCGATCAGCGCCGGCGCGGCGAACAGCGCGGCGAAGGTAGTGAAGAGGCTTTTCATGGCGTGGCTCCTGGAATGTCTGGCCCGGAGCGCGCGGTCGGCGCTCCCTTGGCCGGCACTTAGGCATGGCCGCCTTAGCGAATTTAAATACTAAAAGATTATTTTTTTATCACTTAAAGACCTAAATCAGCACCGCTGCGGCTTCCCGGCCGAATGCCCGGCAGGCATAAAAAATATGAGCCAAAGGCATTGGCCGGGGCCTGCCCGCCTTCTTTAAATGACCGCTCTTATCACTCAATCGAATTGATATGAGCTTTTATATGCTTTTGCTGCAAAGCGCTTATATCGGCCGACGCAGAGGTGCTCCACGATGAGCCTGGCCACCGCCCTGCCCCTCGGTCGCTCCCGCCCCACCGGCGAACACCTGCTTCCCTGGCTGCTGCCGATCGGCCTGCTGCTGCTCTGGCAGGCCGCCAGCCACTGGGGCTGGATGAGCGGGCAGGTGCTGCCGGCGCCCGAGCAGGTCTGGCAGACCCTGCTGGAGCTGAGCCGCGGCGAGCTGTGGCAGCACCTGGCGATCAGCCTCAAGCGCCTGGCCTGGGGCCTGCTCGGCGGCGTCGCCGCGGGCATCGCCCTGGGTGCCCTGCTCGGCTCCAGCGCCCGTGCCGAACGGCTGATCTTCCCCACCTTCGCCGCCCTGGCGCAGATCCCGACCCTGGCCTGGATTCCGCTGTTCATGCTGCTGTTCGGCATCGGCGAAGCGCTCAAGCTGGTGGTGCTGGTCAAGGCCATCGTCGTGCCCGTCACCATCCACACCCTGGTCGGCGTGCGCGACGCCCAGCCGCGCCTGCGCGAGGCGGCCGAAGTACTGCGCCTGCCGCCGCTGCTGCGCCTGTGGCGGCTGACCATCCCGGCCGCCCTGCCCTCGTTCATGGCCGGCCTGCGCCTGGCCCTGGCCACCGGCTGGGCCTCGCTGCTGGCGGTGGAACTGCTGGCCTCCAGCGAGGGCATCGGTTACCTGATGGTGTGGGGCCGCCAGCTGTTCATGCTCGATATCGTGTTCGTCTGCATCCTCGTCATCGGCCTGTTCGGCGTGGTGCTGGACCGCGGCATCCAGTGGCTCGACGGCCGCCTGCTGCACTGGCCGCACCCGCCGGCCGCCGAGTTCCGTCGGGCGCCGGCCGGGCGCGGCTGGCAGCGCCTGCAGGCCGGGTGGCTGCCGCTGGCGCTGCTCGCCCTGTGGCAGCTGACCTGCAGCGCCGGCTGGGTCGACGCCAACATCCTCGCCAGCCCGGCCCAGGTCGCCCGGGCCACCTGGCAGGGCCTGGCCGACGGCAGCCTGGTCGAGGGCCTGCTGCTCAGCCTGCGCCGCGCCCTCGGCGGTCTGCTGCTGGGCGGTGGCCTGGGCCTCGCGCTGGGCGTGCTGCTCGGCCTGTGGCGCCCGGCGGAGCGCGTGCTCGGGCCGACCCTGTCGGCGCTGCGCCAGGTCGCCATCTTCGCCTGGGTGCCGCTGCTCACCGCCTGGTTCGGCCTCGGCGAGACGGCCAAGCTGGTGTTCGTCGGCATGGCCACCTTCTTCCCCCTGCTGATCGCCAGCCAGCGCGGCATCGCCGCCCTCTCGCCACAGCTGGACGAAGCCGCCCGCGCGCTGCGCCTGAACCGCCGCCAGCGCCTGCTGCGCCTGGTGCTGCCGGGCGCCGCCCCGGCCATCTTCGCCGGCCTGCGCCTGGCACTGATCTTCGCCTGGCTGGGCACCATCGGCGCCGAATACTTCATGCCGTCGAACGGCGGCCTGGCCAGCCTGATGATCGGCGCCCAGCAGCTGTTCCGCATGGACCAGGTGATGGCCGGCATGCTGCTGATCGGCATCACCGGCGCCCTCCTCAACACCCTCGGCCAATCGATCGAAGCGCGCGCGACGCGCTGGAGAACCGCATGAACAGCCTGACCCTGCCCGACTCGCGCACCTTCCAGGGCCTGCCGCCGTCCCCGCCGCTGGTGAGCTTCATCGGCGTCGGCAAGCGCTTCGGCGAGCTGCAGGCCGTCAGCGACTTCAACCTCGACATCCGCGAGGGCGAATCCATCGCCATCCTCGGCTCCAGCGGCTGCGGCAAGTCCACCCTGCTGCGCCTGCTGGTCGGCCTGGACCGCGAGTTCGACGGCCGCATCGAAGTGGCCGGCCAGCCGGTGGCGGGCATCGGCGGCGAGCGCGGCATCGTGTTCCAGGAGCACCGCCTGTTCCCCTGGCTGACGGTGCAGCAGAACGTCGGCCTCGGCCTGGTCAACGAGGACCTGACCCAGGCCGAGCGCTTCCGCCGGGTCGAGGAATTCATCCATCTGGTCGGCCTCGACGGCTTCCAGCGCGCCTACCCGCACCAGCTCTCCGGCGGCATGGCCCAGCGCGTGGCGATCGCCCGCGGCCTGGTGGCCAGCCCGCGCATCCTGCTGCTCGACGAACCCTTCGGCGCCCTCGACGCCCTGACCCGCCAGCAGATGCAGGAAGAGCTGCTGGCCATCCGCGCCCGCGCCGGCATCACCAGCCTGCTGGTCACCCACGACGTGGAGGAAGCGATCTTCCTCGCCGACCGCGTGGTGGTGCTGGCGCCGCGCCCGGGGCGGATCAAGCGCATCGTCGAGATCGACCTGCCGCACCCGCGCGACCGCGCCGGCTACGACTTCCACCAGTTGCGCGGCGAGCTGCTGTTCGAGCTGACCGGCGACGGCGACTACCGCGCCCCGCCGCCGCGTCTGGAAGACCTGCCGCTGGCGTCCCTGGCCTACTGATCGTTTTTTATTGGGTCCCCGCCTTCGCGGGGATGACGGGTCCGTGGTTTTCCGTCGCCCCCGTGCCGGCACCAACCTCTCACCGGAGCCTCCATGTCCCGCCGTCCCAACTTCCTGCTGATCGTTGCCGACGACCTCGGCTTCTCCGACCTCGGCGCCTTCGGTGGCGAGATCGCCACGCCCCACCTAGACGCCCTGGCCGAACAGGGACTGCGCCTGACCGACTTCCACGCCGCCTCGGCCTGCTCGCCGACCCGCGCCATGCTGCTCACCGGCACCGACCACCACCTGGCCGGCATCGGTGCCATGGCCGAGTTCAGCGACGAGACCATCCGCCGCAACCCGGGCTACGAGGGCCACCTCAACCAGCGCGTGGTCAGCCTCGCCGAACTGCTGCGCGACGCCGGCTACCACACCCTGATCTCCGGCAAGTGGCACCTGGGCCGCACCGCCGAGACCTCGGCAGCGGCGCGCGGCTTCGAGCGCTCGTTCATCCTCGAAGGCGCCGCGCACAACCACTACGACTGGTCGCCGAACGTGCCGCCGCACAAGATGCCGCGCCTGCTGCACGCGGTTGAAGGCACCTATCGCGACGGCCTGGAGCCGGTGACCGAGCTGCCCGAGGGTTTCTACTCTTCGGACGCCTTCACCGACCGCCTGCTGGAGTACCTGGGCGAGCGCCCGCAGGATGACCAGCGGCCGTTCTTCGCCTACCTGCCGTTCTCCGCCCCGCACTTCCCGCTGCAGGCCCCGGCCGAGCTGATCGCCAAGTACCGGGGCCGCTACGACGCCGGCCCCGACGCCCTGCGCCAGCAGCGCCTGGCCCGGCTCAAGGAGCTGGGCCTGGTGGCCGCGGACGTCGAGGCCCACCCGGTGGTGGCGGACACGCCCAACTGGGACGAGCTGGACGAACAGGGCCGGCGCCGCTCCGCCCGGGCCATGGAGGTCTACGCGGCGATGGTCGAGCGGCTGGACTGGAACGTCGGCCGGGTGATCGAGCACCTGCGCGCCTCGGGCGAGCTGGACGACACCCTGATCCTGTTCCTCTCCGACAACGGCGCCGAGGGCGCGGCGCTGGAGGCCCTGCCCATCGTCGGCAAGCGCGCCCAGCGCTTCATCGAGAAGCACTACGACAACAGCCTGGACAACCTCGGCCGCGCCAACTCCTACCTCTGGTACGGCCCGCGCTGGGCCCAGGCGGCCACCGCGCCGTCGCGCCAGTTCAAGCTGTTCACCAGCCAGGGCGGCATCCGCGTGCCGGCCTTCGTCACCTGGCCGGGCCTGCGTCGACAGGGCGCCATCGGCCACGAATTCGCCACCGTGATGGACATCGTGCCGACCCTGCTGGAACTGGCCGGCACCCAGCACCCGGGCACGACCTACCAGGGCCGCGAGGTGCTGCCGCTGCGCGGGCGCTCGCTGCTGCCCTACCTGCAGGGCGAGGAAGAACAGCCCCACAGCCAGGACGAGACCACCGGCTGGGAGCTGTTCCGCGCCCGCGCCATCCGACAGGGCCAGTGGAAGGCGCTGTACATCCCCAAACCAGACGGCCCGGGGCGCTGGCAGCTGTATGACCTCAAGCGCGACCCCGGCGAGATCCACGACCTAGCCGAGGCCGAACCCGAGCGCCTGCGCCGGCTGGTGGAGCACTGGCAGCGCTACGTCGACGAGACCGGCGTGCTCGACTTCAGCTTCGCCGGGCGCCTGCTGCGGGAAGTGGCGCGCGGCCTGCTACGGCTGTTCACCCGCCAGCCGCGCACCCTTTGAGTTCCATTGCCTGCACGAGGCTCCGCATAACGTGCCAGGGATGGTGCTCCCGGAGAGAGGGAATCCCGCCGCAGGCTGGCCCGAAGAGCGAGCGTAGCGAATCAAGAGACCCGCCCAGGAGGGCAGTCCTGGAACACTCGGCAATCCCGTTCCCCGGATTTCATCCGGGCTACGACCGGTGCGCACGGCGCACCCTACGGAGCACACACATAAAAAAGCCGCGCCTCCTCACGGAAGTCGCGGCTTCGTGGCCCGGTATGCATTCCGGGAAGAACGGGCGCCTCAGGCGAACACGATCTCCTCGCCCTCGACCCCGGCCTGCACCAGTGCTCCCGGCGTGAAGCGGCCGGCGAGGATCTGCTGGGCCAGCGGGTTCTCGATCCAGCGCTGGATCGCGCGCTTGAGCGGCCGCGCGCCGTACACCGGGTCGTAGCCGACGGCGATCAGCTTGTCGAGCGCCTCCGGGGTCAGCTCCAGGCGCAGCTCGCGCTCGGCCAGGCGGCTGCGCAGGCGCTGCAGCTGGATCTCGGCGATGCCGGCGATCTGCTCGCGGCCCAGCGGCTCGAACACCACCACCTCGTCGATACGGTTGATGAACTCCGGCCGGAAGTGGCTGCTCACCGCGTCCAGCACCGCCGCGCGCTGCGCCTCGCGGTCGCCGGCCAGCTCCTGGATCTGCGCCGAGCCCAGGTTGGAGGTCATCACGATCACGGTGTTCTTGAAGTCCACCGTGCGCCCGTGGCTGTCGGTCAGGCGGCCGTCCTCCAGCACCTGCAGCAGCACGTTGAACACGTCCGGGTGGGCCTTTTCCACCTCGTCCATCAACACCACCGAGTAGGGCTTGCGACGCACCGCTTCGGTCAGGTAACCACCTTCTTCATAGCCGACATAACCGGGCGGCGCACCGATCAGGCGGGCCACCGAGTGCTTCTCCATGAACTCGGACATGTCGATGCGCACCAGCGCCTCCTCGGTGTCGAAGAGGAACTCGGCCAGCGCCTTGCACAGCTCGGTCTTGCCCACCCCGGTCGGGCCGAGGAACAGGAACGAGCCGCTCGGCCGGTTCGGGTCGGCCAGCCCCGCGCGGGAACGGCGCACGGCGTTGGCCACGGCGACCACGGCCTCGTCCTGGCCGATCACCCGCTGGTGCAGCAGCCCTTCCATCTTCAGCAGCTTCTCGCGCTCGCCCTCGAGCATCTTGCTCACCGGGATGCCGGTCCACTTGGAGACCACCTCGGCGATCTCCTCGTCGGTCACCTTGTTGCGCAGCAGCTGGTTCTCGCTCTTGCCGTGCTGGTCGACCATCTGCAGGCTGCGCTCCAGGTCCGGGATCACCCCGTACTGCAGTTCGGCCATGCGGTTCAGGTCGCCCTTGCGGCGGGCGGCCTCCAGTTCGGTCCTGGCCTGCTCGATCCGCTGCTGGATCTGCGCCGAACCCTGCACCTCGGCCTTCTCCGACTTCCAGATTTCCTCCAGGTCGGCGTATTCCTTCTCCAGCTTGGCGATGTCTTCCTCCAGCTTGGTCAGACGCTTGCGGGTGGCCTCGTCGTCTTCCTTCTTCAGCGCCTCGCGCTCGATCTTCAGCTGGATCAGGCGGCGATCCAGGCGGTCGAGGGCCTCCGGCTTGGAGTCGATCTCCATGCGGATGCGGCTGGCGGCCTCGTCGATCAGGTCGATGGCCTTGTCCGGCAGCTGGCGGTCGGTGATGTAGCGGTGGCTCAACTTGGCGGCGGCGATGATCGCGCCGTCGGTGATGGTCACGCCGTGGTGCACCTCGTAGCGCTCCTTGAGGCCACGCAGGATGGCGATGGTGTCCTCCTCGCTCGGCTCGTCCACCAGTACCTTCTGGAAGCGGCGCTCCAGCGCGGCGTCCTTCTCGATGTACTGGCGGTACTCGTCCAGGGTGGTGGCGCCCACGCAGTGCAGCTCGCCACGGGCCAGCGCCGGCTTGAGCATGTTGCCGGCGTCCATGGCGCCCTCGGCCTTGCCGGCGCCGACCATGGTGTGCAGTTCGTCGATGAACAGGATGATGCGGCCTTCCTGCTTGGACAGCTCGTTGAGCACCGCCTTGAGGCGCTCCTCGAACTCGCCGCGGAACTTGGCGCCGGCGATCAGCGAGCCCATGTCCAGGGCCAGCAGGCGCTTGTCCTTGAGGCCGTCCGGCACTTCGCCGTTGATGATGCGCTGGGCCAGGCCCTCGGCGATGGCGGTCTTGCCGACGCCGGGCTCGCCGATCAGCACCGGGTTGTTCTTGGTGCGCCGCTGCAGGACCTGGATGGTGCGGCGGATTTCGTCGTCGCGGCCAATCACCGGGTCGAGCTTGCCGTCCTCGGCGCGCTTGGTCAGATCGACGCAATACTTGTCCAGCGCCTGGCGCGATTCCTCGGCATTCGGGTCGTTGACCGCCTGGCCGCCGCGCAGGTTGGCGATGGCGTTCTCCAGGGCCTTCTTCGATACGCCCTGGGACAGCAGCAGCTTGCCGAGCCGGGTGTTCTCGTCCATGGCGGCGAGCAGCACCAGTTCGCTGGAGATGAACTGGTCGCCCTTCTGCTGAGCCAGGCGGTCGGCCTGGTTGAGCAGACGCGCCAGGTCCTGCGACAGGTTCACGTCGCCGGTGGGGTTCTGCAGCTTGGGCAGCGTGTCCAGCTCCTTGGCCAGGGCCTGGCGCAGGGCCGTCACGTCGAAGCCGACCTGCATCAGCAGCGGCTTGATCGAGCCGCCCTGCTGCTCCAGCAGGGCCTGCATCAGGTGCAGCGGCTCGATGGCGGAATGGTCGAGGCCGACGGCCACGGACTGGGCGTCGGACAGGGCGAGTTGCAGCTTGCTGGTGAGACGGTCGATTCGCATGAATATGTCCTTCCTTCAGATAGCGGGCCGGAGCGCTGAACTGCTCCCGATAGTGAAGCCCGGAATAGCTCTTTAGATAAGGACAGTTTTCACCGATTCAAGCGCCGGTCCGTTGACGCGGATCAGTCCCGGTCCGGGCCAGGGACTGCCCCCCCTGTAGGAGCGGCCTTGGCCGCGAGCTCTTGCCCGGGACCACGCACAAGGGTTCGCGGCCAAGGCCGCTCCCACAGGAACATGGGGGCACCACCGTCAGGGTTCGAGCCACACCAGCGAGGCGAAGCGGCCGGTGCGGGCCGCGCGGCGGTAGGAGAAGAAGCGCGGATCGGCGAAGGTATCCAGCCCGCCGCCATGCACGGCGGTGACGCCGACGGCGGCCAGGCGGATGCGCGCCAGGGCATAGATATCGGCCATGAACTTGCCGGCGTTGCGGCTGGCGCCGAAGGCCCTTTCGGCCTGGGCATGCTGCGCCAGGAACGCCTCACGCACCTCGGGACCGACCTCGAAGGAGCCAGGACCGATGGCCGGCCCCAGCCACACCAGCAGCTCGCCTGGCTCTACGCCGAGGGCGGCCACCGTGTTCTCCAGCACCCCGCCGGCCAGCCCGCGCCAGCCGGCATGGGCGGCTGCCACGCGGGTACCGGCGCGGTCGCAGAACAGGGCGGGCAGGCAGTCGGCGGTCAGCACCGCGCAGGCGGTGCCCGCGGCGGTCGTCCAGCTGGCGTCGGCGACCGCCACCCTCGCCGGGTCGGCCTCGACCGCGTCGGCGCTGTGCACCTGCTGCAGCCAGGCGGGCCGACAGCCGAGGCGCTCGCTCAAGCGGCGGCGGTTCTCGGCGACGGCGGCGGTTTCGTCCTCGACGTGGTCGCCCAGGTTCAGGCCGTCGAAGGGCGGCAGGCTGATGCCGCCGGCCCGGGTGGTGACGCAGGCGCGGACGTTGGCCGGGGCCGGCCAGTCCGGCAGCAGCCAGTCAGACGAAGGATTCATTGTCCTGGCGCAGCAGCGACAGCAGCCAGACCAGGTCTTCCGGCAGCGGCGACTCCCAACGCATGCGCTGGCCGGTGGCCGGATGCTCCAGCTCCAGGAAGCGCGCGTGCAGGGCCTGACGGGGGAATTCACGCAGGGTCTGCACCAGGGTCGGGCTGGCGGCCGGCGGAATGCGGAAGCGCCCGGCGTAGAGCGGGTCGCCCACCAGCGGGTAGCCCGCATGGGTCATATGCACGCGGATCTGGTGGGTGCGACCGGTCTCCAGCTTGACCCGCACGTGGGTGTGCGAGCGGAAGCGCTCCAGCACCCGGTAGTGGGTGATGGCCGGCTTGCCGCCGTCGATCACCGCCATGCGCTGGCGGTTGGCCGAGCTGCGGCCGATCGGCGCGTCGATGGTGGCGCCGGAGGTGATCACGCCGATGCAGATGCATTCGTAGATGCGGCTGACGCTGCGCTTCTGCAACTGGTCGACCAGTCTGGTCTGCGCCTGCAGGGTCTTGGCCACCACCATCAGGCCGGTGGTGTCCTTGTCCAGGCGGTGGACGATGCCCGCGCGCGGCACGTTGACGATGTCCGGCACGTGGTGCAGCAGGGCGTTGAGCAGGGTGCCATCGGCGTGCCCGGCGGCCGGGTGGACCACCAGGCCGGCCGGCTTGTCGATCACCAGCAGGTGCTCGTCCTCATAGACGATGTTCAGCGCGATGTCCTGCGCCGCCCACTCGCCCTGGGCCTCCTGCTCGGCCTGCAGGCTGAGCACGGCGCCGCCGTGGACGATGTCGCGCGGGCGCAGCACGGCGCCGTCGACGGTCAGGCGGCCGTCCTTGATCCAGCCGGACAGGCGCGAGCGCGAATACTCGTCGAACAGCTGGGCGGCGACTTGGTCGAGGCGCTGGCCACCGAGGTCGGACGGTACTTCGGCGGAGAGTTGGATGAGCTGATCGGAATCTTCGGACATGGGCTGCTGCGGAGGGCTGTGCGGCTTTTGGTTTCGGCTGCACGCTGTGGTTAAATACGGCGTCTTTGTCCCGGCCTTTTCCGGGGCGCCCATCATAACAGGACGGTAGAGGCCTAGACAGCCGCCGTCACAGGGACGCAAGCCACCATGCAAGTGAAACACCTGCTGCTGATCGCCACCCTCGTCGTCGTCGCCGCATGCTCTTCCAACAAGCCGGAAGTGGATGAGAACCTGAGCGAGACCGAGCTCTACCAGCAGGCCCAGGAAGACCTCAACAACAAGAGCTACAACAGCGCCGTCAGCAAGCTGAAGGCCCTGGAGTCGCGCTACCCGTTCGGCCGCTACGCGGAGCAGGCCCAGCTCGAGCTGATCTACGCCTACTACAAGAACGTCGAGCCGGAAGCGGCCAGGTCCGCCGCCGAGCGCTTCATCCGCCTGCACCCGCAGCACGCCAACGTCGACTACGCCTACTACGTCAAGGGCCTGGCCTCGTTCGACCAGGACCGCGGCCTGGTGGCCCGATTCCTGCCGCTGGACCTGACCAAGCGCGACCCGGGCGCGGCGCGCGACTCGTTCAACGAGTTCGCCCAGCTCACCAGCCGCTACCCCAACAGCCGCTACGCGCCGGACGCCAAGGCGCGCATGATCTACCTGCGCAACCTGCTGGCCGCCTATGAGATCCACGCCGGCCACTACTATCTGACTCGCCAGGCCTACGTCGCCGCCGCCAACCGCGGCCGCTACGTGGTGGAAAACTTCCAGGAAACCCCGGCCGTCGGCGACGGCCTGGCCCTGATGGTCGAGGCCTACCAGCGCCTGGAACTGAACGACCTGGCCGCCACCAGCCTGGAAACCCTGAAGCTGAACTACCCCGACCACCCGTCCCTGGTCGACGGCCAGTTCGTGCCCCAGGAAGAGGAAGCGGACAACCGCTCCTGGCTGGCCAAGGCCACCCTGGGCCTGATCGAGTCCGACGCGCCGCTGCCGCCCGGCGAGACCCGCGCCAACCAGGACGTGATCCGCCAGTACGAAGACGCCCAGGAGCAGATTCCGGACGAACTGCTGCCGGAGAACCGGGAAGAAGCCCGGGAAGACCTGGACAGCGAGGCGGAAGCCGGCGGCAACGACCGCTCCTGGTTCAGCTACATGACCTTCGGTCTGTTCGACTGATCCACGACACGACACGAACAAGGGAGGCCATGCCTCCCTTTTTCATGCCCGCGCGACGACCATTTCCTGCTGCGCCGGCACGGCCTCCTTGGCTACACTGCGCCTCTGCCAACAAGAAGGGCACAACATGTTCCGTCTGCTGTTCTGGATCGCCTTGATCGCCGCCGCCGTGTGGCTGTGGCGACGCTTCAAACGCCCCGCCCGACCGGCCGACCGGCCGCGGGAAGAACAGGCCTCGCCGATGGTCCGCTGCGCCCGCTGCGGCGTGCACGTGCCGCGCGAGAAGGCCCTGCCCCAGGGCGAGAACTGGTACTGCAGCCAGGCCCACCTGCCGCAGGAACAGTCCGGCCAATGATCGCCGACCAGCTGGCCCTGAACGGCATTCCCGGGCGGCGGGTACTGCGTCTCTACCACCTGTACCGCGTCGCCGTCGGCCTCGCCCTGATCCTGCTGATCTCCACCAAGCTGGACAGCGAACTGCTGGAACTGGCCCACGTGCAGCTGTTCCGCTACGGCAGCTGGGCGTACCTGATCGTCAACGTGCTGGTGGCGGTGCTGATGCACCGGCCGCGGCACCTGCTCCAGGTGTTCGGCCTGGCCCTGCTCGACGTGCTGATGCTCTGTGCGCTGTTCTACTCGGCGGGCGGCACGCCCAGCGGTATCGGCAACCTGCTGATCGTGGCGGTGGCCATCGCCAACATCCTGCTGCGCGGGCGGATCGGCCTGCTGATCGCCGCCACCGCCGCCATCGGCATGCTGTCGCTGACCTTCTATCTGAGCCTGACCCGCCCCGCGGTCAGCGCCCAGTTCGTCCAGGCAGGCGCGCTCGGCGGGCTCTGCTTCGCCGCGGCGATCCTGCTCCAGGGCCTGACCCAGCGCCTGCAGATGAGCGAAAGCCTGGCCGAGCAGCGTGCCGTCGACGTGGCCAGCCTGGAGGCGCTCAACTCGCTGATCCTGCAACGCATGCGCACCGGCATCCTGGTGCTGGACAAACAGCACAGGGTGCTCCTTGCCAACCACGGGGCGCTGGGCATGCTCGGACGCGGCAGCCTGGAAGGCAAGGTGCTCGACCCGCACTGCCCCGAGCTGGTCAAGCGGCTCCAGCAATGGCTGCACAACCCCACCCTGCGCCCGCAGAGCCTGCAGGCCATGCCCGACGGCCCGGTGCTGCAACCCAGCTTCATCCCGCTGCAGCGCGGCGAGGATCAGCACACCCTGGTCTTCCTCGACGACATCTCGCAGATCACCCAGCAGGCCCAGCAGCTGAAGCTGGCCTCCCTCGGGCGGCTCACCGCCGGCATCGCCCACGAGATCCGAAACCCGCTCGGCGCCATCAGCCACGCGGCGCAGCTGCTGCAGGAATCGGAAGACCTGGAGGAGCCGGACCGACGCCTCGCCCAGATCATCCAGGACCACTCGCGGCGGATGAACATGGTGATCGAGAACGTCCTGCAGCTGTCGCGCCGCCGTCAGGCCGAACCCCAGCTGCTCGACCTGAAGTACTGGATGCACCGCTTCGCCAGCGAATTCCGCAGCTCGGCGCGCCTCGACCAGACATTGCACCTGGAGACCCACGGCAGCGGGCTGCAGACCCGCATGGACCCGCACCAGCTGACCCAGGTGCTGAACAACCTGGTGCAGAACGGCCTGCGCTACAGCGCCCAGGCCCACCAGTTGGGCCAGGTCTGGCTGAAGCTGTACCGCGACGAGGAAAGCGACCTGCCGACCCTGGAAATCCTCGACGACGGCCCCGGTGTCGCCCCCGAGCAGATGCAGCACATCTTCGAGCCCTTCTACACCACCGACAACAAGGGCACCGGCCTGGGCCTGTATATTTCCCGCGAGCTGTGCGAAAGCAACCAGGCACGGCTCGACTACAAACCCCGCGAAGGCGGAGGCAGCTGCTTCCGCATCACCTTCGCCCATCCACGCAAGTTGAGCTGAACCATGAGCACCCGGCAGAGAGCCCTGATCGTCGACGACGAACCCGACATCCGCGAACTCCTGGAAATCACCCTCGGGCGCATGAAGCTCGACACGCGCAGCGCACGCAACGTCAAGGAAGCACGCGAGTGGCTGGCGCGCGAACCCTTCGACCTGTGCCTGACCGACATGCGCCTGCCCGACGGCACCGGCCTCGACCTGGTCCAGCACATCCAGCAGCGCCACGCCCAGGTGCCGGTGGCGATGATCACCGCCTACGGCAGCCTGGACACCGCCATCAACGCCCTCAAGGCCGGCGCGTTCGACTTCCTGACCAAGCCGGTGGACCTCGGCCGCCTGCGCGAACTGGTGGGCACGGCGCTGCGCCTGCGCGCGGGCGACAGCGAGGAAGGCTCGGTGGACACCCGCCTGCTCGGCGAGTCGCCGCCGATGAAGGCCCTGCGCAACCAGATCCAAAAACTCGCCCGCAGCCAGGCCCCGGTCTACATCAGCGGCGAATCGGGCAGCGGCAAGGAACTGGTGGCCCGCCTGATCCACGAGCAGGGCCCGCGGGCGGAGAAGCCGTTCGTGCCGGTCAACTGCGGCGCCATCCCCTCCGAACTGATGGAAAGCGAATTCTTCGGCCACAAGAAAGGCAGCTTCACCGGCGCCATCGAAGACAAGCAGGGCCTGTTCCAGGCCGCCAACGGCGGCACCCTGTTCCTCGACGAAGTCGCCGACCTGCCGCTGACCATGCAGGTCAAGCTGCTAAGGGCCATCCAGGAAAAGGCCGTCAGGGCCGTGGGTGGCCAACAGGAGCTGGTGGTCGACGTCCGTATCCTCTGCGCGACGCACAAGGACCTGGCTGCCGAGGTGGCGGCGGGCCGTTTCCGCCAGGACCTGTTCTACCGCCTCAACGTCATCGAACTGCGCGTGCCACCGCTGCGCGAGCGCCGCGAGGATATTCCCCTGTTGGCCGAGACCATGCTGCAGCGCCTGACCGACGGCAGCGGCCTGCCCGCCGCGCGGCTGAGCGCAGAGGCGCTGGACAAGCTCAAGTGCTACCGCTTCCCGGGCAACGTGCGCGAGCTGGAGAACATGCTCGAGCGCGCCTACACCCTGTGCGAGAACGACCAGATCCAGGCCGCCGACCTGCGCCTCGCGGACGCCGCCCCGGTCGCCGACGGCGACACGGCCTCGCTGGCGCAGATCGACAACCTGGAAGACTACCTGGAGGAAATCGAGCGCAAGCTGATCATGCAGGCCCTCGAGGAAAACCGCTGGAACCGCACCGCGGCGGCCCAGCGCCTGGGCCTGACCTTCCGCTCCATGCGCTACCGTCTGAAGAAGCTGGGCATCGATTGATGCCCGGCTGTCGACCGGCGGCAAGCGCTGTCCATCGGCGGCACGACGTTTTCTGTCCGCAGCGCCGGGCCTTACCGCTAAACTACGCAGCCTGAACCAGCCTGCGCCGAGATCCAGCATGCAAATCAAACTCGCAAACCCTCGCGGCTTCTGCGCCGGCGTCGATCGTGCCATCGAGATCGTCAACCGAGCCCTTGAGGTTTTCGAGCCGCCCATCTACGTCCGCCACGAGGTCGTGCACAACAAGTTCGTCGTCGAGGACCTAAGGGCCCGTGGCGCGGTGTTCGTCGAAGAGCTCGACCAGGTGCCGGACGACACCATCGTCATCTTCAGCGCCCACGGCGTCTCCAAGGCGGTGCGCGACGAAGCCGCGCGCCGCGGCCTCAAAGTATTCGACGCCACCTGCCCGCTGGTGACCAAGGTGCACATGGAAGTCCTGCGCTACAGCCGGGATGGCCGCGAATGCATCCTGATCGGCCATGAGGGACATCCCGAGGTCGAGGGCACCATGGGGCAGTACGACACCGCCAACGGCGGCGCCATCTACCTGGTGGAGGACGAGGAAGACGTGGCCCGCCTGCACGTCCGCGACCCGGAGTCGCTGGCGTTCGTCACCCAGACCACACTCTCCATGGACGACACCAGCCGGGTCATCGACGCCCTGCGCGCCCGCTTCCCCAGCATCGGCGGGCCGCGCAAGGACGACATCTGCTACGCCACCCAGAACCGTCAGGACGCCGTGAAGCAGCTGGCCATCGCCTGCGACGTGGTGCTGGTGGTCGGCAGCCCGAACAGCTCCAACTCGAACCGCCTGCGCGAACTGGCGGAAAGGCTGGGAACCCCTGCGCACCTGATAGACGGAGCCGAAGACCTGGAACGCGCCTGGTTCGACAATGCCCGGAACGTCGGCATCACCGCGGGCGCATCGGCCCCCGAAGTGCTGGTGAAAGGCGTAGTGGAAAAGCTCAAGGAATGGGGCGCCAACGTGGCGGAAGAACTGGAAGGACGCCCCGAGAACATCACCTTCTCGATGCCGAAGGAACTGCGCGTCAAAGAGATCGGCTGACCCGCCCAACTACGACCGGAGCGAGCCCGAGCTCGTCAGCCCGATCGGCCGGTATGGTTCCGGCTCGACGATCGGCGTCAGCCCGAGCATGAGATCGCTCAACAGCCGGCAGGACGCGGGCGCCAGCACCAGGCCATTGCGGAAATGCCCGCAGTTGAGCCACAGCCCGGGCAACTCCGGCACCTCGCCGATGAAAGGCACACCTGATGGAGAGCCCGGCCGCAGCCCGGCCCAGTGCCCTACCCGCTCGGCCTCCGCCAGCGCCGGCAGCAACGCCCGGGCGGAAGCCTCCAGGCTCTGCAGGGCTTCGTCCGTCGGTGTCTTGTCGTAGCCCTGATATTCCAGCGTACTGCCAACCAGCACATGCCCGTCGCGACGCGGAATGGCGTACCGCCCCTTGGCCAGCACCATGGACGGCAGAAAGTCGCGATCGCAGCGGTAGAGAATCATCTGCCCCTTCACCGGCTGCACCGGCAGCTCCAACCCCAGGTTACGAAGCAGATCGCCACTCCAGGCTCCGGCGGCCACCACCACCTGGTCGCCTCGCAGCACGCCTTGCGCCGCCTCTACTCCAACTACCCGCCCTTGCTGGATGACGAAACCCTGCACCGGGCATTGTTCGCGCAGCTCGACATTGGCGCGCCGCGCCAAGTCCGCGCGAAGCGCCTGCAGGAGGCGAGGATTGCGCACATTGGCCACACCCGGCATGTGCAACGCACGCTCGAAGCCTTCGCCCAACGCGGGTACAGCCTCACGGACCTGCACAGCCGAGACCTGGCAGAGCCTGCGCCCGTGCTCGGCGGCCCAGTCCAGCGCTTTCGACTCATCGGGCAGATCAAGCCAGTAAAGCCCGGTGACATGCAGTTCGGGGTCGATGCCTGAGTCGCTCAGCAGCTGCGACACAAGGAACGGGTAGAAGTCCTGCGACCAGTGCGCCAGCGCCGAGACCGCCGGGCTGTAGTTCCACGGGTACAGTGGCGAAACAATCCCGCCCC
>NZ_BPFX01000030.1 GCF_019655855.1 Pseudomonas paralcaligenes
TGAAAGAGGTGGTTGACAGCGGTTTTGAACGCTGTAGAATGCGCCTCCCGCTGACGAGAAGAAGATCTGATCGGAAGCGCAAGCGGTTGAGAAGAAACGAAAAATTCTTCAAAAACAGCTTGACAGATTGAAAGGCTGCTGTAGAATGCGCGGCCTCGGTTGAGACGAAAGGCTTAATCGAAACGCTCTTTAACAACTGAATCAAGCAATTCGTGTGGGTGCTTGTGAAGTAAGACTGGTAGTCAACTGATTATCAGCAACACAAGTAACACTCGTGAATTCGAGAGTTTATTTGCGATTGCTGAGCCAAGTTTAGGGTTTTCTCAAAACCCAAGCAGTATTGAACTGAAGAGTTTGATCATGGCTCAGATTGAACGCTGGCGGCAGGCCTAACACATGCAAGTCGAGCGGATGAAGAGAGCTTGCTCTCTGATTCAGCGGCGGACGGGTGAGTAATGCCTAGGAATCTGCCTGGTAGTGGGGGACAACGTTTCGAAAGGAACGCTAATACCGCATACGTCCTACGGGAGAAAGCAGGGGACCTTCGGGCCTTGCGCTATCAGATGAGCCTAGGTCGGATTAGCTAGTTGGTGGGGTAATGGCCCACCAAGGCGACGATCCGTAACTGGTCTGAGAGGATGATCAGTCACACTGGAACTGAGACACGGTCCAGACTCCTACGGGAGGCAGCAGTGGGGAATATTGGACAATGGGCGAAAGCCTGATCCAGCCATGCCGCGTGTGTGAAGAAGGTCTTCGGATTGTAAAGCACTTTAAGTTGGGAGGAAGGGCATTAACCTAATACGTTAGTGTTTTGACGTTACCAACAGAATAAGCACCGGCTAACTTCGTGCCAGCAGCCGCGGTAATACGAAGGGTGCAAGCGTTAATCGGAATTACTGGGCGTAAAGCGCGCGTAGGTGGTTCAGCAAGTTGAAGGTGAAATCCCCGGGCTCAACCTGGGAACTGCCTCCAAAACTACTGAGCTAGAGTACGGTAGAGGGTAGTGGAATTTCCTGTGTAGCGGTGAAATGCGTAGATATAGGAAGGAACACCAGTGGCGAAGGCGACTACCTGGACTGATACTGACACTGAGGTGCGAAAGCGTGGGGAGCAAACAGGATTAGATACCCTGGTAGTCCACGCCGTAAACGATGTCGACTAGCCGTTGGGATCCTTGAGATCTTAGTGGCGCAGCTAACGCATTAAGTCGACCGCCTGGGGAGTACGGCCGCAAGGTTAAAACTCAAATGAATTGACGGGGGCCCGCACAAGCGGTGGAGCATGTGGTTTAATTCGAAGCAACGCGAAGAACCTTACCTGGCCTTGACATGCTGAGAACTTTCCAGAGATGGATTGGTGCCTTCGGGAACTCAGACACAGGTGCTGCATGGCTGTCGTCAGCTCGTGTCGTGAGATGTTGGGTTAAGTCCCGTAACGAGCGCAACCCTTGTCCTTAGTTACCAGCACGTTATGGTGGGCACTCTAAGGAGACTGCCGGTGACAAACCGGAGGAAGGTGGGGATGACGTCAAGTCATCATGGCCCTTACGGCCAGGGCTACACACGTGCTACAATGGTCGGTACAAAGGGTTGCCAAGCCGCGAGGTGGAGCTAATCCCATAAAACCGATCGTAGTCCGGATCGCAGTCTGCAACTCGACTGCGTGAAGTCGGAATCGCTAGTAATCGTGAATCAGAATGTCACGGTGAATACGTTCCCGGGCCTTGTACACACCGCCCGTCACACCATGGGAGTGGGTTGCTCCAGAAGTAGCTAGTCTAACCGCAAGGGGGACGGTTACCACGGAGTGATTCATGACTGGGGTGAAGTCGTAACAAGGTAGCCGTAGGGGAACCTGCGGCTGGATCACCTCCTTAATCGAAGACTTCAGCTTCTTCATAAGTTCCCACACGAATTGCTTGATTCACTTGCGAAAAGCGATTGGGTTTAGACCCGAGAGTTAGACGATTGGGTCTGTAGCTCAGTTGGTTAGAGCGCACCCCTGATAAGGGTGAGGTCGGCAGTTCGAATCTGCCCAGACCCACCAATTGTCAAGGGATGTGGCCAAGTCCGTAGATGGGGCCATAGCTCAGCTGGGAGAGCGCCTGCTTTGCACGCAGGAGGTCAGGAGTTCGATCCTCCTTGGCTCCACCATTAACTCGAGATCGCTGAAAGCTCAGAACTGAGCATCCACCAACGATAGTTGGGATGTTGAGTTCTGGTCTTTGCGCCAGAACTGTTCTTTAAAAATTTGGGTATGTGATAGAAGTGACTTGTTGAATGTTTCACTGCATTCAGCAAATCAAGGCAAAATTTGCGAGTTCAAGCGCGAATTTTCGGCGAATGTCGTCTTCACGTTACGAATCTATAACCAGATTGCTTGGGGTTATATGGTCAAGTGAAGAAGCGCATACGGTGGATGCCTTGGCAGTCAGAGGCGATGAAAGACGTGGTAGCCTGCGATAAGCTTCGGGGAGTCGGCAAACAGACTTTGATCCGGAGATCTCTGAATGGGGGAACCCACCTAGGATAACCTAGGTATCTTGTACTGAATCCATAGGTGCAAGAGGCGAACCAGGGGAACTGAAACATCTAAGTACCCTGAGGAAAAGAAATCAACCGAGATTCCCTTAGTAGTGGCGAGCGAACGGGGATTAGCCCTTAAGCTTCTTTGATTTTAGCGGAACGCTCTGGAAAGTGCGGCCATAGTGGGTGATAGCCCTGTACGCGAAAAGGTCTTAGAAGTGAAATCGAGTAGGACGGCGCACGTGAAACGTTGTCTGAATATGGGGGGACCATCCTCCAAGGCTAAATACTACTGACTGACCGATAGTGAACTAGTACCGTGAGGGAAAGGCGAAAAGAACCCCGGAGAGGGGAGTGAAATAGAACCTGAAACCGTATGCGTACAAGCAGTGGGAGCCTACTTTGTTAGGTGACTGCGTACCTTTTGTATAATGGGTCAGCGACTTATATTCAGTGGCGAGCTTAACCGAATAGGGGAGGCGTAGCGAAAGCGAGTCTTAATAGGGCGCTTTAGTCGCTGGGTATAGACCCGAAACCGGGCGATCTATCCATGGGCAGGTTGAAGGTTAGGTAACACTGACTGGAGGACCGAACCGACTACCGTTGAAAAGTTAGCGGATGACCTGTGGATCGGAGTGAAAGGCTAATCAAGCTCGGAGATAGCTGGTTCTCCTCGAAAGCTATTTAGGTAGCGCCTCACGTATCACTCCAGGGGGTAGAGCACTGTTTCGGCTAGGGGGTCATCCCGACTTACCAAACCGATGCAAACTCCGAATACCTGGAAGTGCCGAGCGTGGGAGACACACGGCGGGTGCTAACGTCCGTCGTGAAAAGGGAAACAACCCAGACCGTCAGCTAAGGTCCCAAAGTTATGGTTAAGTGGGAAACGATGTGGGAAGGCTTAGACAGCTAGGAGGTTGGCTTAGAAGCAGCCACCCTTTAAAGAAAGCGTAATAGCTCACTAGTCGAGTCGGCCTGCGCGGAAGATGTAACGGGGCTCAAACCATACACCGAAGCTACGGGTGTCACGTAAGTGACGCGGTAGAGGAGCGTTCTGTAAGCCTGTGAAGGTGAGTTGAGAAGCTTGCTGGAGGTATCAGAAGTGCGAATGCTGACATGAGTAACGACAATGCGAGTGAAAAACTCGCACGCCGAAAGACCAAGGTTTCCTGCGCAACGTTAATCGACGCAGGGTTAGTCGGCCCCTAAGGCGAGGCAGAAATGCGTAGTCGATGGGAAGCGGGTTAATATTCCCGCACTTCTAGTTACTGCGATGGGGGGACGGAGAAGGCTAGGCCAGCACGGCGTTGGTTGTCCGTGTTTAAGGTGGTAGGCAGAGATCTTAGGTAAATCCGGGATCTTAATGCCGAGAGCTGATGACGAGTGTCCTTTAGGACGCGAAGTGGTTGATGCCATGCTTCCAGGAAAAGCCTCTAAGCTTCAGGTAACTAGGAACCGTACCCCAAACCGACACAGGTGGTTGGGTAGAGAATACCAAGGCGCTTGAGAGAACTCGGGTGAAGGAACTAGGCAAAATGGCACCGTAACTTCGGGAGAAGGTGCGCCGGTGAGGGTGAAGGACTTGCTCCGTAAGCTCATGCCGGTCGAAGATACCAGGCCGCTGCGACTGTTTATTAAAAACACAGCACTCTGCAAACACGAAAGTGGACGTATAGGGTGTGACGCCTGCCCGGTGCCGGAAGGTTAATTGATGGGGTTAGCGCAAGCGAAGCTCTTGATCGAAGCCCCGGTAAACGGCGGCCGTAACTATAACGGTCCTAAGGTAGCGAAATTCCTTGTCGGGTAAGTTCCGACCTGCACGAATGGCGTAACGATGGCGGCGCTGTCTCCACCCGAGACTCAGTGAAATTGAAATCGCTGTGAAGATGCAGTGTATCCGCGGCTAGACGGAAAGACCCCGTGAACCTTTACTGTAGCTTTGCACTGGACTTTGAGCCTGCTTGTGTAGGATAGGTGGGAGGCTTTGAAGCGTGGACGCCAGTTCGCGTGGAGCCATCCTTGAAATACCACCCTGGCATGCTTGAGGTTCTAACTCTGGTCCGTCATCCGGATCGAGGACAGTGTATGGTGGGCAGTTTGACTGGGGCGGTCTCCTCCCAAAGAGTAACGGAGGAGTACGAAGGTGCGCTCAGACCGGTCGGAAATCGGTCGTAGAGTATAAAGGCAAAAGCGCGCTTGACTGCGAGACAGACACGTCGAGCAGGTACGAAAGTAGGTCTTAGTGATCCGGTGGTTCTGTATGGAAGGGCCATCGCTCAACGGATAAAAGGTACTCCGGGGATAACAGGCTGATACCGCCCAAGAGTTCATATCGACGGCGGTGTTTGGCACCTCGATGTCGGCTCATCACATCCTGGGGCTGAAGCCGGTCCCAAGGGTATGGCTGTTCGCCATTTAAAGTGGTACGCGAGCTGGGTTTAGAACGTCGTGAGACAGTTCGGTCCCTATCTGCCGTGGACGTTTGAGATTTGAGAGGGGCTGACCTTAGTACGAGAGGACCGGGTTGGACGAACCTCTGGTGTTCCGGTTGTCACGCCAGTGGCATCGCCGGGTAGCTACGTTCGGAAAAGATAACCGCTGAAAGCATCTAAGCGGGAAACTTGCCTCAAGATGAGATCTCACTGGAGCCTTGAGCTCCCTAAAGGGCCGTCGAAGACTACGACGTTGATAGGTGGGGTGTGTAAGCGCTGTGAGGCGTTGAGCTAACCCATACTAATTGCCCGTGAGGCTTGACCATATAACACCCAAACAATCTGAAGATTGTGGGTCGATGGTGAAGTCGACAAACGAACCGAAAGTTCGCTTAAGAACCGCAATGCCAAGACATCACATACCCAATTCGCTGTAGCGACTCAACACCGATACAGCAACCGAA
>NZ_BPFX01000031.1 GCF_019655855.1 Pseudomonas paralcaligenes
CTCACCCGCACCGCCCTCTCCCAAGGGGAGAGGGGGCTGTGCGGAGCTGGGATAGAAGATGTGCCCAATCGACACCTCGGACCAACGCCCTCTCCCTTTGGGAGAGGGCGGGGGGTGAGGGCGCGGCGGATAACGTGAATGTCGAGGCGGTGCGCACGGCGCACCCTACCGGGCGTGCACAAGACAACGAATGTCGATTCGGCCTCGTGTCGCGACAGGCATCCAATGTCGCCCCTTGGGCACTGACGAACTCAAGCGACGTTGCCTTTGTGGGAGCGGCTTCAGCCGCGAAGGGCCCGCGGCGATCCATCGCCATCGTGGCCAAAGCCGCCCACGAGGCCGCTGCCATGGGTCGGCGTTCGGGGCGTAGCGTGGATCGCCGAAGCCATCCATCGGCCCAGGGTCGCCAGGGTGGAGGACGTTTTCGCGGCTGAAGCCGCTCCCACAGGGCAAGCAAGCAGGCGCCGTAGGGTGCGCCGCGCGCACCGGGCTCAAGCGACGTTGCCTCTGTGGGAGCGGCTTCAGCCGCGAAGGACCCGCGGCGATCCATCGCCATTGCAGTCAAAGCAGTCTATGAAGCCGCTGCCATGGGTAGGCGTTCGGGTCGTAGCGTGGATCGCCGAAGCCATCCATCGGCACAGGGTCGCCAAGGTGGAGGACGTTTTCGCGGCTTCAGCCGCGAGGGGCCCGCGGCGATCCATCGCCATCGCGGCCAAAGCCGCCCTCGAGGCCGCTGCCATGGGTAGGCGTTCGGGTCGTAGCGTGGATCGCCGAAGCCATCCATCGGGCCAGGGTCGCCAGGGTGGAGGACGTTTTCGCGGCTGAAGCCGCTCCCACAGGGTAAGCAGGCACCGTAGGGTGCGCCGCGCGCACCGGGCCGGGCTTCGGAGCGGCTACGGCGCGCTCGCCACCGTCGCCGGCCGGGCGTCGCCGTCCCACCAGCTGCTGATGGTCCACTCGTAGGCGCCGTAGTACAGCGGCACGGTCTGCGGCGCGCGCAGGCGCTGGTTGTAGATGAAGTAGTGCCTGGTCAGGTAGCGCCAGGGGATCACGTAGTGGTTGTGGATCAGCACCCGGTCGAGGGCGTGGGCGGCGGTTTCCAGTTCGTCCTGGCTCTGCGCGTCGAGCAGGCGCTTGATCAGCGCGTCGACCGCTGGTGACTTAACCCCGGCGAGGTTTTCCGAGCCAGGGCGGTCGGCGGCGGCGCTGTTGAAGCTGCGCCACAGTTCGTCGCCGGGCATGCGTGCCTCTCGCAGGGCGAGGGTGGAGTAGTCGAAGTCGAAGTCGCTCATCTGCTTGTAGGCGGTGGCGGCGTCGGTGAGGCGCTTCTTCACCACCACGCCGATCCGCGACAGGTTGAGGTACACCGGGTCCAGGTACGGGCTCTGCGCGCGGGTGCCGGCCACTTCCAGCACGAAGGGCTCGCCCGCGGCGTTGCGCAGCACGCCGTCGCGGTGGTGCCAGCCGGCCTCGGCGAACAGCTCCAGCGCCCGGGTCAGGTTGGCCCGCAGGCTGGACGGCGCGCGGGTGCTGGGCTGCTGGTACATCGGCCCGAACACCGCCGGCGGCAGCTGGTCGCGGAACGGCTCCAGCAACGCCAGCTCCGCCGCGCTGGGCAGGCCACTGGCGGCCAGTGGGCTGTTGGCGAAGTAGCTGTCGACCCGCTCGAATTCGCCGTCGAAGATCTTGTCGTTGATCCACTCGAAGTCCAGCGCGTAGTTGAGCGCCTCGCGCACCCGCGGGTCCTGGAAGCGCGGCTTGCGCAGGTTGACCACCCAGCCGTTCATGGCTGGCGGGTTGCGGTGGGGGAAGGTGCGTTTGACCAGTTCGCCGTCGTCGAAGCGCTGGCCGATGTACTGGCAGCACCAGTAGCGCATCTGGTTCTCGGCGATGAAGTCGTAGTCGCCGGAGCGCAGCGCGGCGACCTGGGTGTCGCGGTCCTTGTACAGCTTGTATTCGATGCGCTCGAAGTTGAAGCTGCCGCGCCGCACCGGGATGTCGGTGGCCCAGTAGGCCGGGTCGCGGCGGTAGACGATGCCGCGCCCGCTGACCGCCCGCTCGATGCGGTAGGGGCCGCTGGCGATGGGCGCCTCGAAGCGCAGCTGGTCGAACGGCACGCGGCTGCCGTCTTCCTGCAGCCCCCATTTGGCGGAGAACACCGGCAGGCTGCCGGCGATGAACGACAGGTCGCGGCCGGTGCGGCGGAAGTCGAAGCGCACATGGCGCTCGTCGAGCGCGACGACCCGCTCGATCTCGGCGAAGTAGGCCTTGAAGCGCGGGCTGGCCTGGCCGCCGGTGAGGGTCGCGAAGGAGTAGGCGACGTCCGCGGCGGTCACCGGGTCGCCGTTGGAGAAGCGCGCCTGGGGCCGCAGGCGGAACACCACCGAGCCGAAGTCCGGGGCCACGGCGATGTCCTCGGCGAGCAGGCCGTACTGGGTGTTGATCTCGTCCAGGCCGTTGATGGTCAGGGTCTCGAACACCAGTTCGAGCAGCCCCGGCGCCGGCGTGCCGCGTAGGCTGTAGGGGTTGTACTTGTCGAAGCTGCTGTTCTTGCTGACCAGCGACATGCTCAGGCTGCCGCCCTTGGGCGCGTCCGGGTCGACGTAGGCGAAGTGCCGGAAGTCGTCCGGGTACTTGGGCTGGCCGAACAGGGCCACGGCGTGGGCGCCATGGGCGGCGGGCGCGACCAGGGCGGCGGCGAGCAGCAGGGAGCGGAACAGGGGCATGCGGACGCTTCTCACAGGGAGGCCTGGACCAGGCGCTGGGTGTAGGGGTGCTGCGGCGCGCGGATCACCTGCCCGGTGTCGCCGGCCTCGACGATCTCGCCGTCCTTGAGCACGTACAGGCGGTGGGCGAGGGCGTTGACCACCGCCAGGTCGTGGCTGATCAGCACGTAACTCAGGCCGTACTTGCGCTGCAGGCCGACCAGCAGTTGCAGCACCTGCTGCTGGATCGACACGTCCAGCGCCGAGGTCGGCTCGTCGAGCACCACCACCTGCGGACGCAGCACCAGGGCGCGGGCGATGGCGATGCGCTGGCGCTGGCCGCCGGAGAATTCGTGGGGGTAGCGCGACAGCGCGGCGAGCGGCAGGCCGACTTCCTCCAGCACCGCGTGGATGCGCCGCCGGCGCTCGTCGCGGTCGAGCTGCGGGTAGTGTAGGGCCAGGCCCTCGCCGACGATCTGCTCGATGGTCTGGCGCGGCGACAGCGAGCCGAACGGGTCCTGGAACACCACCTGCAGCCAGGCGCGCAGCGCCCTGGGCTGGCGCGACGGGGCGCCGGCGTAGTCCAGCTCGCCGCCCTGGGTGGCGATCAGGCCGAGGATGGCCTGGGCCAGGGTCGACTTGCCCGAGCCGGATTCGCCGACGATGCCGACCGTCTCCCCGGCGCGCAGCCGCACGTCGGCGCCGGCCAGGGCGACGAAGCGCTCGTGGCCGAACCAGCCGCGCCAGCCGGGGCGCTTCTTCGGGTATTCGACGCGCAGCTTGCGGGTCTCCAGCAAGATCGGCGCGGCCGGGTCGACGGTGGTGATCTCGCGCCTGGGCAGGCTGTCGAGCAGGCGCCGGGTGTAGGGGTGGCGCGGGGCGGCGAACAGGCGCTCGGTCTCGGCGGTTTCCACCAGCTGGCCCTGTTCCATCACCGCCACGCGCTGGGCGAAGCGGCGCACCAGGTTGAGGTCGTGGGTGATCAGCAGGATGGCCATGCCGAACTCCTGCTGCAGGTCGAGCAGCAGCTGGACGATGCGCGCGCGAATGGTCATGTCCAGCGCGGTGGTCGGCTCGTCGGCGATCAGCAGGCGCGGCCGGCAGGCCAGCGCCATGGCGATCACCGCACGCTGCAACTGGCCGCCGGAGAGCTGGTGCGGGTAGTTGTCGACGCGCCGCTCCGGCTCGCGCAGGCCGGTGCGTTCGAGCAGGGCGATGGTCCGCGCGCGGGCCTCGCGGGCGCCGAGGCCCTCGTGCTGGCGCAGGGTCTCGATGATCTGGTCGCCGATGGTGAACAGCGGGTTGAGCGCCGACATCGGCTCCTGGAACACCATCGCCACGTCGCCGCCGCGTATCTCGCGCAGGCGCGCCTCGCTGGCGCCGAGCAGCTCCTCGCCGGCCAGGCGGATGCTGCCGGAAACGCGCGCCTGTGGCGGCAGCAGGCCGAGGATGGAGAGGGCGCTGACGGTCTTGCCCGAGCCGGACTCGCCGACCAGGGCCAGCCGCTCGCCGGGGCGCACGCGCAGGTCGAGGCCGTCGACCACCCGGCGCCGGCCGAGGTCGATGCACAGGTTGTCCAGGCGCAGCACGTCGTCGCTCATCGGGCGCTTTCCTCGGGGTCGGCCAGGCGGGTGTCGAGGGCGTTGCGCAGCGCCTCGCCCATGAAGGTGAGCAGCAGCAGGGTGAGCACCAGCACGCCGAAGGCGGATACCGCGATCCACCAGGCGTCGAGGTTCTCCTTGCCCTGCAGCAGCAGCTGGCCGAGGCTCGGTGCCGGCGCCTCGACGCCCAGGCCGAGGAAGTCCAGGCTGGCCAGGGCCATGATCGCCGCGCTCATGCGGAACGGCAGGAAGGTGATCACCGGGGTCAGGCTGTTGGGCAGGATGTGGCGCCAGATGATCTGCCCGTGGGACAGGCCCATGGCCCGCGCCGCCTTGACGTATTCCAGCTGGCGGTTGCGCAGGAACTCGGCGCGCACGTAGTCGGACAGGTAGATCCAGCCGAACAGCGAGAGCAGCACGAACAGCAGGAGCAGGCTCGGCTCGAACATCGAGGCGAAGATGATCAGCAGGTACAGCTCGGGCATCGAGCCCCAGATCTCGATCAGTCGCTGGCCGATCAGATCGACCTTGCCGGCGAAGTAGCCCTGCAGCGCGCCGATGGCGACGCCGAGCAGGGTGCCGACCACGGTCAGCGCCAGGCCGAAGGTCACCGAGGTGCGGAAGCCGTAGATCAGCCGGGCGGCGATGTCGTAGCCGGCGATGTCGGTGCCGAGCAGGTTGTCCGCGCCGGGCGGGCCGGGGTGGTGGGCGGCGTCGGTGTGGTAGGCGAGGGTGTCGTAGTAGTAGGGGTTGAGGGTGTACAGGACGAAGTTGCCCGGCCGCGCCAGCTGCGCGCGGATGAACGGGTCGTTGTAGTCGGCCGCGATCGGCAGCTCGCCGCCGAACACCGACTCGGGGTAGTCGCGCAGCAGCGGGAAGTGCCACTGGCCTTCGTAGCGCACCAGCAGCGGACGGTCGTTGCTGATCAACTCGCCGGCCAGGCTGGCGGCGTAGAGGCCGAGGAACACGACCAGGCTGCAGTAGCCCAGGCGGTTGCGGCAGAAGCGCAGCCACAGGCGCCGGCCGGGGGACAGCGACTCGCCGGCCGGCGCCGCACGGCGCCCGGCGCGCCAGGCCAGGAGGCGGCGCCAGGGGCTGGCGGCCGGCAGGGGAGTGGCGGGCAGGTTCATCAGGCGGTCCTTGCGTCGAACTTGATGCGCGGGTCGACCAGCACGTAGGCCAGGTCGCCGATCAGCTTGGTGATCAGGCCGATCAGGGTCAGCAGGTAGAGGCTGCCGAGTACCACCGGGTAGTCGCGGCTGTTGATCGACTCGTAGGAGAGCAGTCCGAGGCCGTCGAGGGAGAACAGCGTCTCGATCAGCAGGCTACCGGTGAAGAAGGCGGCGATGAAGGCGCCGGGGAAGCCGGTCACCAGCGGCAGCAGGGCATTGCGCAGCACGTGCTTCCACAGCACGCGGCGCTCGGACAGGCCCTTGGCGCGCGCGGTGAGCACGTACTGGCGGCGGATTTCCTCGAGGAAGGTGTTCTTGGTCAGCAGCGTCTTCAGGGCGAAGGTGCTGACCACCGAGGCGGTCACCGGCAGGGTGACGTGCCACAGGTAGTCGGTGACCTTGGCGAAGGTGCCCAGTTCGTCCCAGTTGTCCGAGGTCAGCCCGCGCAGGGGGAACAGGTCCCAGAACGAGCCGCCGCCGAACAGCACCAGCAGCAGGACGCCGAGGACGAAGCCGGGCACCGCGTAGCCGGTGAGGATCAGCAGGCTGGTGATCAGGTCGAAGCGGCTGCCGGCGCGCACCGCCTTGGCCACCCCGAGCGGCACCGAGACCAGGTAGGTAAGGAGGAAGGTCCACACCCCGAGCGACACCGAGACGCCGAGCTTGGACTGGATCAGCGACCAGACGCTCTCGTTGCGCACGTAGCTCTCGCCCAGGTCGAAGCGCAAGTAGCTGGCGAGCATGTGCAGGTAGCGGTCGAGCAGTGGGCGGTCGAAGCCGAACTGCTCGCTCATCTGCGCGACCTGCTGGGCGTCGATGCCCTGGCGGCCGCTGTAGCTCCAGCCACCGCCGATGGCGCCACCGTCGGCGCCGGTGCGCGCGCTCTCCTGGTCGAGCCGGCTGAGGCTGCTTTCCACCGGCCCGCCGGGAACGAACTGGGTGACCAGGAAGGTCAGCGTCAGCACGCCGAGCAGGGTGGGAATCATCGCCAGCAGGCGTTTGCAGCAATAGAACCACATGAGCGGACATTCTCGGGGCGACCGTGGAAGTCCGGAAATAGCACCGATCGTGCCATTGGCCAGCAGGCCAGGAGGGGCGCGGCCTGGCAGCGGTTCAGGGGATTTTCGGCGGGTTGGATATGCTGCTCAGTCAGCAACCGGGCAGCAGTCTTGCTGGTGCGGCAGCTTGTCCAGCTGGGATGCGCGCGATAGGGGAGACGGGGGAGCGATTAGGTCTCAAGGTCGAGGATATAGGTACGCCACCGACGGCGTGAAGCGGGTGGCGCGGCTCGCGGTGAAGCCAACGAGCACGCCTCGTAGATCAATGACAGGGCGTCTGCCGGATCATTTTCTGGGCGAAGGCTTCGGCGGCTTTTGGCCGACTCTGTAAAAAGTCCCGTCGCGATTTTTGCCTATGAAAGAGCGTGAGCGACGTCGAAATATGGTGCGTTCAGAAGACTGAGTTGCCTGGATTTTTACGTAGCAGCGCCGAAAACGAGCGTTTTTTGAACTGCCGATAAGCAGCTCTCACAGGAGCCGAATTTTTCAACAGAATCGGCCAATCACGGGCGGGATGCTCCGCGACGGAATCCACGGCCGGGCTAGATGCTCGTTTGCAATGGAAAACTAGCCACCCAAGCGTATCAATTACTTCCTTGAGCACAGAGTCAACTGTCCCATATGATCGCCCCAACTGACCCAAGGAAGGCTAGCCAGGTAGGTCGTGTTTGACGACCTGCAGTCCTCCTCCATGCTTACAGGGATGTTCTATGCATATATATGATCGTTCGTATGTAACTGTCCTGAGCAGGACACCCACAGCAAACAATCTTCCTTTCATGATGGCCAAAGTTGCAGGCCTAATACTGGTGGTCGCAATCACCAACCTATCCATGGGCAATGCGTACGCTGCCGCAAGTGCAACTTCACCCCCGAAGAAAAACTATTACCTTCCGAACGACAACAAACCAATAAGAAAAAGCTCTCTTCAAGAGATTGTGGATGAGCTCAATTCAATTCAAGAAAAAAATTTCAGTCAGTGCAAAAACAAGCCCGTATATAGCTGCACCAGAAGCGTCTTTACTGGCCCCAAAGAAAATGAATGGTCGCCCCTGATTAACGGTGAGCGCTACTCGCACACCATGCTTAGATACATGTTGCTAGAGTCTAGGAACTCAGCGGGCAATACAAGCTCCCACACATATTCATCCAGCGGAAACTTCTTCGCCTACGTTGAGTGGAAGTGCGATGCAGGTTATAGTCTACTTGCCAAAGCAGTTTCACCAGGTGTTCAGACCGTTTACTGCGTCATATCAAACCTCGATCCTTCGAAAAACAAAGGTCCGGCAAATGATTCCTGCCCTGCTCCCACAGGCGGGAACCCAATCAACTTCTCGGTAGGTAATAAGTACCAAGAGGAAGTTGATCTTCAGGTGAACTCACTGAGCTTGAGTCGAGCATATAACAGCCTGGACGGAATCTGGCGGCATAGCTTCTCTATGCGTCTGGACTTTGATCCTGTTAGGAATATGAGTTTTCTAACAAAAGAAACCGGTCAGCTCAGTATTTTCAGTGGGGCCGCAACCACTCCGCAAGCAACGGAACTTGGTCAGCTGATTGCTAGTGGTGGTCAGTGGATTTACACAGATTCAGAAAACAATAAATTCACTTTTAATAGTGACGGTTTGCTGACTCAGCAGAAATTCATCTCTGGCATTGAACGCAACATTACCTACAGTCAGAATCAACTGACTGTTACCGATAATAGAGGCAGTTTTCTTGAGCTCACTCAGGATGACAATGGCCAGCCTTTAAGCTTCCAGCTTGGCTCACATCAAGGAAATTATACCTATAGCGCCGACAATCAACTGGTAGAAGTAGACGTAGCCACTGGTGGATCACTCCGTACACGACAGTACCATTACGAGGACGCAAGAAACGCCAAGCTCCTTACCGGCATAACTGATGAGCGCGGAGTTCGGTATGCAACCTGGATATATGATGCGCAAGGTAGAGCTATATCCAGTGAGCACGCTGGTGGGGCTGAGAAAATCCAGATCAGTTATGACAGCGCGACAGCTACAAGCGTTACAAATGAACTTGGAAAGGTAACGAAATACACCTTCATCAACGTCGGTGGCGTAAAGCGCATATCCACAATCGTTGGCGAACCGTCAGCCAACTGCCCGAATAGCAACTCATCTTTTGCCTACAACCCTCGCGGGCAGCTTACGAGCAAGACCGACAACGAGGGCTATAAGACGACCTATAGCTACAACACGCGAGGTTTAGAAAGTGCTCGTACCGAGGCCGCTGGTACTGCTCAAGCGCGGACTATTACTACGGAATGGCACCCTACTTTCGCCCTCCCTCTTGTGGTGACTGAGCCCAAAAGAGTCACGCGATATGAATATGACAGTCTTGGAAGGCAGACCGGCCGAGCAGTTGAAGCACGCTAATTATAAAAAGAGGTAGCTATGCAGACTTTTATCAATGCGCGGATATTGCCTTTTATCTTCGTGGTAATAATGATTTCTTGCTTGGCAAGCAAAAGCGCTTACGCTGTTAATGTAGCCCCCGAATACACCTACGAAAGCCGCTTAACTATTGCCCCGGAGCCAGACACACATCTCGAACTATTCAAGGCGGAGATGCAGCAAGCGTATGAGCGCTGTGCAGGACCAGTGCTCGCCAAAGGGTACGGCACATGTCCAAAATTTGAGCCCTATAGAGCTGATGACTCTCAATCCAGTACAGTTAATGGCTATCCATATTACTATGTTCTCTTGAATAAGTATATGACAGTTACTCCTTTGCCAATGGGAGGGTACAGCATTAATCAAGTGCACGGAGACGCTAATAGTATGCGTATAGACTTGCAGATTACATGCCCGGCAGGATCCGTCAAAAGCTCGTCCAACCCAGCAATCATGAAGTGTGAGTGCAAAGCAGATGGCTGTCTAAAGCCTGCGCTCAACGGTCCTGCCACGCCTAAAACATGTACTGCCAAACCCCAGGAAGGCAATCCAATCAACATCGCAAACGGGAATAAGTTTCAGAAAGAAATTGATTATCTCCCTGCCGCTCACTACGGACTTGAGATGCGTAGAGGGTATAATAGTTCCACCGGAAACTGGACCCACAGCTACTCTGATCGATTGGAGATTTCCAATCGAGATATCACACTCATAACCTCAGACGGCAGAGCGTCTTACTTTCTTGATGACGGGGTTTCTCTTATTAAAAGCACAGTGGAAACTGGTGCGCTCGCCCGTACCGAATTAGGTTTTACCTATGTGTCTGAGGATAACAGGACACTGTATTTTGATAATTCAGGAAAACTGATTTCCTTGGAGTCAATTGGCCGTCCTGGAGTTCAAATTAGCCATATTGCAGGGCAGATTTTGCTTTCTGATACTGCAGGAAATGCAGCGACATTGACAGAGGATCCTCTTCATCAGCCGCTAAGCTTCTCTACTTCGGGCTTCACTGCTTCTTACAGTTATAATTCTGCAGGTCAACTTGAGTCAGTCACTAAGTTGTACAATGGAAAGACCGCGCAGCGGTCGTATCATTACGAAGATAGCCGCGACCCTCGTTTGTTGACAGGGATAACAGATGAGAAAGGTGTTAGGTTCGCAACTTGGAAGTATGACGATCAAGGGCGGGCAATTTCTAGCGAACATGCTAACGGCGCAGAGAAAATCACTGTTGAATATCGATCAGACTCCTCCACCTATGTGACCAATGAATTTGGGAAGCTAACTGAATATCAGTTTGCTAGGTTTGATGGCGCCAAACGCTTAATGGCTGTTCGTGGTATGCCATCTGCAAATTGCCATTTTTCGAACTCATCTTTCACCTACAACAGCTTCGGTCAGTTGCTAGTGAGTACAAACAATCGTGGCAATCGCACGACGTACTTATACAACGACCGGGGGCTTGAGCGATCTCGAACCGAAGCCGCAGGGACACCACAGGCTCGAACCATTACTACTGAATGGCACCCCACCCTTTTCTTGCCATTAGTGGTGACCGAACCGAATCGCATCACCACCTACCAATACGACACTCAGGGCAGGCAGCTCAGCCGCACCGTCGAAGCTCGCTGATTACAGAAGGAACTGAATCCGATGAAAACGCCACATCGCACAAGCCTGCTGGCTTTGGCACTCACTGCCGCTCTCGGGCTGCAGGCAGCCCAAGCAGAGAGCACCTGGAGCTACACCTATAACCAGCTTGGCCAGATAGAGACTGCTGACGGCCCTCGTACCGACGTCAACGATGTCACGACCTATAGCTACGACTCGCAAGGGCGTCTGACTCAGGTTACCAATGCTCTGGGTCATATCACTCTGCTCTTCGACTTCGACAGCTACGGCAATCCACAGACCGTGGTTGATCCCAATAATGTCACCACCTCCCTGACCTACAGCCCGCAAGGTTGGTTGGCATCTGTCACCACCGGAAGCAGCACCACCAGCTTCGAGCATGACGCCGTCGGGCAGATCACCAAAGTCACTCGTGGCGACGGCAGTTGGCTGGAATACACCTGGGATGGTGCGCGGCGACTGACACAGATCACCAATAATCTGGGCGAGTCGGTTGAATACGACTACGACCTCATGGGTAACCGGACTGCTCAGCGCCTAAGGGATGCGTCCAGCTCGCTGACCCAACAGCAAGCCTGGGTTTATGACGAACTGGGTCGTCTACTCCGCTCTATCGGGGCTGGAGCGCAAACCACCCAATACGGCTACGACCTCAACGACAACCCCACGCTGAGCAAGACGCCGAAACAGCACAGCACCAATAGCAGCTACGACGCCCTGAACAGGCTCGTCTCCAGCACCAACCCTCGCAATGGCAACACGGCCCTCGCCTACGATGCTCAGGACAATCTGACCAAAGTCACTGATCCGAGAGGTGTCATTACCCAGTATGAGTACGATGGCCTGGGCAACCAGACAAAGGTCATCAGTCCTGACAGCGGAACCACGATCTATGCCCATGACGCCGCAGGCAATGTCATCAGCAAGACCGATGCCCGGGGAGTCGTTACCACCTACAGCTATGACGCACTGAATCGCCTGACAGGCAAACAGTATCCAGCTTCGCCGTCACTCAATATCCAGTACCACTACGACATGACAGCCGAGGGGAACCACGGCATCGGGCGACTCACTGCGGTTCAGGACGCCAGCGGAGTGCTTGGCTACCACTATGACGCTCGCGGCAATCTGGTTGAGCAGATTCGATCTGTAGAGGTGGCGGGCAATGACACCTACGAGGCTATCGCCTACAGCTACGACGATGCCGGACAGCTAACCCGAATCGTCTACCCAAGCGGCTTCGCAATCGACTACCAGCGCAATGCCGCAGGGCAAGTCAGTGACGTAAACATCCTGACCACGCAGCAGCCGTCGACACCCTTTGCGACCAACCTGACCTACCTGCCCTTTGGGCCCTTGAAGAGCCTGAGCTGGGCCAACGGTATCACCCTGTCCCGCATCTATGATCAGGACTATCGCCTGACACAGCAGAACGTAGGGCCTTGGCAAGCGATCTACGGCTATGACGCCAACAGCAATATCGAAACCCTGCAAAGCGGCTTGTTTGGCAACCTGACCTATAGCTATGACGAGCTGGATCGGCTGACCAAGGAAGAGCAAGCCACTCTGCGGCAGCAATACGCCTATGACGCTGGAAGCAACCGTACTAGCAAGACAGTCACCAATCTGGGTGACACGCCTACCAGTACGACGACCACACTGACCTACGCCTCCAACAGCAACCGGCTGACCCAGATCGGCAGCCAGGCCGTCACCACCGATGCGGCAGGTAACCTGACCCAAGACAGGGCTTCCCGGGAGCTGGTGTATGACGCCCAAGGGCGTTTGTCCAAGGTCAAGATCGGCAATGATGTCGCCGCCGAGTATCGCTACAACGCTCTTGGTCAACGCACTCATAAGATCACCAGCATTGCGGTGGTGACCTTCCTGTATGGACCTGATGGTCAACTGCTCGGAGAGTCTCGCTACAACAGCGCCGGCACCAGGCTCAGCAGCCAGTTCTACGTTTGGCTCGACAGCATGCCTATTGGTGGGCAGGCGTTGACCTACGCCGCCAATGGCAACGTGAGTGGCCGAATCACTTTCTATCTACATGCAGACCACCTGAACAGCCCACGGCTGGCCACCAACCAAAGTGGTCAGGAAGTGTGGCGCTGGAAGTCAGATGCGTTTGGGGATGGCGTTGCCACAGTAGTAGCGGGTAGTGGCCTGGATGCCATCAACCTCCGCTTCCCTGGGCAGTACTACGACTTTGAAAGCGGCCTGCACTACAACTACTTCCGCGATTACGACCCGCAGACTGGGCGCTATGTCGAGAGCGACCCGATCGGGCTCGGAGGTGGCTTAAATACCTATGGGTATGTGATGGGAAATCCTCTCCGGTATATTGACCCCACAGGTGAAAGCATAGCGATAGAGACACTTGTAATAGGAGCTTTAGTTGTCGGCGGCGCAATGATTATTAACAGCTTGGGGAATCCTGCTGGCCAAGACACACAAGGTGGAGATAGCCATGGCGTCATACCTGACTGGCATAACCCAGACTACACTGGCCCTATTGCGCCGGAAGCGCCATCTGAGATGTCAAAAGGTGGAAAGCAGAATATCGACAACGAGTATGTTCGTGATGTTTTGGCCCAAGGGAAAAACTGCAATCCTTGTGAGTATCTAAGAAAACTCTATCAGGATGAGAGGAACGCAGTAGAGAGACAGAAAATCAAGCAGGCGATGAAGCGCTTTAACTGCGACGGCAAAAATAGGTTCCAATAATGACTTGGTTCGTTGTGAGCATTGCATCAACAATAGAGCTCCTGGTTCCCCCTCAAGCAGAGTATCCGATCTATGAAGACTACTATTTGTTTGAGGCACACTCCGAGGCCGAGCTCCAACAAAAAATAAACTCCACCATGCAGGTTATTGATAGTGCAGGAGACTGCACTTATCAAGGCAGCCCTGCCAAGCAAAGATGCTTAGGAACTAGAAAGATAAGGTCCATATACAACCCCACACCTAGAGACCTAGACTCATCACCACCCTCGGATGGAACAGAGCTTAGCCATTCGTTCTTCATCGCAAGCTCATTGAAGGACGCTGAGGATTTTGCCCAAGGGAAGTCCGTGTTCTTAAAGTGCGTTGATGATTCAGAGGAATAAATAGAGCTGATAAACTACATTAGACCTTAATAGAAAAGGCCTCTATGATCTTAAGTTGATAGGGGGCTGTCACTTATCTCTCGATTCTAATCAAAGTATTTAAACTTCGCTATCGAATGGGGGCGAGCGGCTGCTTAGTCGCTGTATCAATTTCCCCAGCAGGCCGTTCAGACTTTTTCGGTTCAAGGTGTCCGGACTCCCTGCCGTTCGCACGCAAGGTGCTGGCAGGCGAGTCCGTCGAGCGGCAAGTGCTGTCCGGCCGGACGGTGAGGGGAGGACGGAGCGGCGAGCGCCGCTCCGCTATGGGTGGGCTCAGGCGCTGCGGGTGTCGCGCGGGTTGGCCGGGCGGTCGAGGCCGAGGTTGTCGCGGTAGGTGCCGGGGTTGTACTCGGTGCGGAAGATGCCGCGCCGCTGCAGTTCGGGCACCACAAGGCGGGCGAAGTCCTCGAAGCCCTGCGGCAGGTACGGCGGCACCACGTTGAAGCCGTCCGCGCCGCGTTCGACGAACCATTGTTCGATCAGGTCGGCGATGGTCTTCACCGAGCCGATGGCCTGCAGGTGCCCGCGCGAGACGCGGAAGCGCAGCACCAGTTCGCGGATGCTCAGGTTCTCGCGGCGCGCCAGTTCCAGTTGCTGGCGGAAGCGGCCCTTGCCGTTGGCGTCCTCCTGGTAGGGCAGGTCGGGCAGCGGGCCGTCCACCGGGTAGCCGGAGAGGTCGAAGCCGCCGAACGACACGTTGCTGACGTCGACCAGTTCCTGCAGTTCGCCGAAGCGGTCCTGGGCCTGCTGGTCGGATTCGCCGACCACCACCGACAGGCCGGGGGTGATCTTCAGCTGGTCCTCGGCGCGGCCGTACTTGGCCATGCGCCCCTTCACGTCGCGGTAGAAGGCCTGGGCCACGTCGAGGGACTGGGCCGAGCAGTAGGTCATCTCGGCGACTCGCGCGGCGAACTCGCGGCCCGTGTCGGAATTGCCGGCCTGGACGAACACCGGGTAGCCCTGGATGGGACGCGGGAAGTCGAGCAGGCCGTCGGAATCGAAGTGTTCGCCGTGGTGCTGCACCGGACGCGAGGAAGCCGGGTCGTAGAACAGGCCCTGGTCGCGGCGCGGGTGGTCGAAGGCGTCGTCGTCCCAGCTGTCCCACAGCTGCTTGGTCAGCTCGATGAATTCGGCGGCGCGCGCATAGCGTTCCTCGTGGCTCGGCTCGTGGCCGTAGCCGAAGTTCTTCGCGGTGTGCGCACCGAACGACGACACCACGTTCCAGCCGGCGCGGCCGCCGGAGAGGTGGTCCAGCGAGGCGAATTTGCGGGCCACGTGGTAGGGGTGGTCGAAGTTGGTGTTGACCGTCGCCACCAGGCCGATGTGGCGGGTGACGGCGGCCAGCGCCGAGAGCAGGGTGAACGGCTCGAACTGGTAGTTCGGCGCCGAGCGGCCGGTCTGGGCGTTGATTTCGCCGGAGCGGCCGATGAAGTCGGCCATGAAGAAGGTGTGGAACCTGGCCTCTTCGGCCAGCCTGGCGGCGTCGATGTACCACTGCAGGTTCGGCCGGCCGTCGTCGGTGGAGCTGGGATGGCGCCACGCCTCGGGATGGTGGCCGAAGCGGTGGAGAAAGATGTTCAGCACCAGCTGGCGTTGTCGTGCGCTCACGGGTGGGTGTCCTCGTCAGGTGACGGCGGCGGCCACGGCGGCCGCCGCCCGGGGAAGGCTTCAGCCCTCGTAGTGCTTGGCCTTTTCCAGCAGGCCGGTGCGCTTCCACTGCAGCTCCAGCGCGCCGGGGGTGTACACCTGGGCGCCGCCGATCTGCTCGGCGATGGCCTGGAAGCGCGCCGCTTCCTCGACGAAGAGGATGGTCTCGGCGGTCTTGAGGATGCCCTTGCCCCAGAAGTTGGCACCGCCGTTGGATTCCAGCAGGGCTGGCGGCGGGGCGAGTTCGGGGTGGGTGTCGAGGCGCTCGCGGATCACTTCGAGCACGCTGCGGGTGCGCTCCAGGTGGTTGGGGATGGTGCGCGCCAGCAGGTGGCGGGCGGCGGCCACGTAGAGGATCGGGAAGTCCTTGTGCGCCAGCGACCAGGCCGACAGCCAGGCGGTGTGCACGTGGATGGCGGTGTCCGCCTCCAGGCGCGACTCGTTGAGGATCGAGCCGCTGTTCTCGGCGAACGAGGACAGGCTGACCTTCGGCGACTGGTCGCGGGCCAGGCCGCCGGGGAAGCGGATCGCCAGCAGGTGGTCGGTGCCCGGGATGCGGTGGCTGATGTGGAAGGTCAGGCTGGCGGACAGGGTGCCGTTGGCGCGCAGCGTCTCGAAGGCGTGGACGGCGTCGGCACGGGCCTGGTCGACGTAGGCGACCAGGTCGGCGTCGAGGGTGAGGTCGGTCATGGGAAATGCTCCTGGGGAAGTGGAAGGCCATGTCCCCGTTCAATGTTGCTAGCGGATTCATCCGCGAAATTCGCGGCCAATCGGAGTGCCGCCCAGCCGCTCCCACAAAGCAGGATCGGTGCAACAACAGGTAACGGGGATATGGCCAGAGGGAAGGTGTTCAGGCCGCGGCGGCCTGGGCGCGCTGCTGCTCGACGAGCCGGCGGGCCTGTTCGAGCGGTTCGTGGACGACCCAGTCGTTCACGTCGAAGTCGTGCTTGAGGTAGCCCCAGTCGCGCAGGAAGTTCTTCTGCACGGTCAGGCCCTCGATGTAGGTCGGGGTCAGCTTGGGGGTGAACGACAGGTGCACGTCGGCGCCGTGGGCGGCGAACACGTCGGCGGGCGAGCCGCCACGGCTCTCCGGCAGCAGCAGTTCGGCCACCTCGTTGCGGTTGCGCGCGGCCCACTCGGCGGTGCGCAGCAGCACGGCGAGGTAGCGCACCACCACTTCCGGGTGGCGGTCGAGGAAGGCGCGGTCGACGGTGATCGGCCGCGGCGTGCCGTTGCCCACGCGCAGCAGCGGGTCGGACAGGTCGTTGAGGTTGACCAGCTGGCGCAGGTGCGGCTGCTGGGCGACGCGGTAGCCACGGGCGAAGCGGATGAAGATGGCGTCCACCTCGCCGCGCTCCAGCGCTTCCAGGGCCACGTCCGGGCGCTCGGCGGGCACCTCGCGGGGGCCGTCCATACGGGGGCCGTCCACACGGTCGTAGCTAGGCGCGTCGAGGTCCACCAGGGTGGCGTCGGTCGGGCTCAGGCCGACCAGCGACAGGGCGGTGGCGAAGCCGTGCTGGGCAGCGCCGCGCTGGAAGTCGATCAGCGCGCCCTGGTGGCGCGGGATGCCCAGGCGCTTGCCCTTGAGGTCGGCGAGGTCGTGGATGGCGCTGTCGGCGCGCACCAGGATGCCCTGGTACTCGTCCAGCCAGGTGATGCCGAGCACCACGGTGTCCTGGCCGGAGCCCTTGGCCCAGATCGGCGGGATGTTGCCGCCTTCGCGGAACATGCCGCTCTGGCCGTGGTGGTAGTGCGAGTTGCGCACTTCCAGGCTGTCGGAATCGCGCAGCGAATGCAGCACGGTGCCGGGCTGGGCGAATTCTTCCTGCAGCCAGTGCTTGCGGATCGCCAGGGCGGAGGCGGTGGCGGCGCCGCAACGGGTGTACCAGAGCTCTACGGGTTGTGCCGGCGTGGACATGAGGTGACCCCTCGGGTTGGGTGGACGGTTCGGTCCGGGGGCTTGAGCAGCTTCCGTGCCAGCAACTTTAAAAGTTGATGAAAGTTGCCTTGGAGCAGGCGAGGTCATTGATATTGCAGCGGTTTGCAAGTTGTCCTGGCAAACTTGCGAAGTTGTCGGAGAGTTGTTTTCTGCTGGCAGGGAAGCAGCTTTGCTGGCGACTTGCTGATTATCCAGCAGTGCGCGCCTGGCCCGCTCTGGGGCGGCGCGAAGGGCATGTGTTGCCAGGGAAACCATCGCCCAGCAACCGATTGCTCTTGTTCCAGCAACTTGCTGTTTTGAAGGCAGGTAAGTTGAGTGGCAAGTTGCGCCTTAGTTCCTTGAATTAATTATGTTTTGAATGGGGTGGCATAGTTGTTGCGCTGCGCTGGCCGAACTTCGCGTACCACTTCGCGCAGAGATCTGGCCTCCTATAAAAGGAACTAACGATGTTGCAGCGTGCTTCTTTTTCCGTATCACCTATCACTCCGTTGGCCGTGGCGATTTCCCGGGTCTGCCTCGGCGGCCTCGCCGCCGGCCTGATGGCGGGCGCGGCCTGGGCCGCCGAGCCGGACGCCAACGCCCCGCGCGCCGAAGGCGAGAAGGAGGGCCAGCTGGAAACCGTGGTGGTCACCGCCTCCAAGCGCGCGGAGAAGATTCAGGATGTGCCGATCCCGATCACGGCGGTCACTGGCGATGCCATCCGCGACAAGAACATCACCACCTCGGCGGACATCGAGCGCCTGGCCCCGAACCTCTCCGGCCAGTCCAGCGGCAACACCGGCGGCCGCTCCGGCAAGCCGCGCTGGTTCCTGCGCGGTATCGGCACCAACGACCCGAACGCCAACCAGGAAGGCCCGCTGGCGATCTACGTCGACGAGGTGGTGGTCGGCCTGCAGGGCGACCAGAGCTTCCCGCTGTTCGACCTGGACCGGGTCGAGGTGCTGCGCGGCCCGCAGGGCACCCTGTGGGGCAAGAACAACACCGGTGGCGCGATCCACTTCGTCTCGCGCAAGCCAACCTTCGACACCAGCGGCTACGCCAAGGCCGGCATCGGCAACTACGGCAGCCGGCTGAGCGAGGCGGCGATCGGCGGCGAGCTGCTGCCGGACAAGCTGGCCGGCCGTGCGGCGATCTACTACGAGAAGGGCGAGGGCTGGGCGGAGAACGTCGTCACCGGCAACAACGGCCCGCGCTTCGAGGACTTCAACGGCCGCTTCCAGCTGCTCGGCAACCTCACCGACGACCTCGACGCGCTGCTCATCCTCAACCTGCGCAAGCTCAACACCGGCAACTCGCCGAACTACATCGTCGGCGCCACCAGCACCAACAACGTCACCACGCCGAACCCCGGCGGCGGTATCAGCCAGGGCGGCAGCACCTACTTCCCGCCCTACGGCGACGACCCGGACAACAAGAGCGACTTCTTCAGCACCCTGGCCAACGGCTCGAACACTTGGTACGGCGCCACCCTCAAGCTGAACTGGTACCTCGGCGAGAACACCCTGACCTCGATCACCGGGGTCAACACCGGCGACGGCGACACCTGGCTCAACCCGCTGATTCTGCCGGGCACCACCCTGGACCGCACCGCCTCGCGCGGCACCACCTCGTCCGACCAGTTCACCCAGGAAATCCGCCTGGCCTCGCCGACCGACCGCGCCCTGAGCTGGATCCTCGGCGGCTACTACTACAACCTGCAGGCCGACTCGGAGACCCACACCCTGCGCTACCGCGCCGGCACCACGCCGGAGCAGTACGGCATCACCTCCTGGGACCAGGACGCCACCAGCTGGGCGCTGTTCGGCAACCTGAAATACCGCTTCACCGACCGCGCCTCGGTCACCTTCGGCCTGCGCCAGACCTGGGAGTCGAAGGACATCACCGAAACCACCCTGACCGCCACCGACACCGCTGCCAACCAGGACATCGTCATCATCGGCCCGGGCGGCTTCGGCGCGATCAGCGGCTCGGGCGTGGTGCCGCCGCTGGAGCTGAGCAAGGACGCGAGCTGGACCAAGACCACCTGGGACATCACCCCGGAATACCGCTTCACCGACGACATCCTCGGCTACGTGCGCATCGCCACCGGCTTCCGCTCCGGCGGCTTCAACCAGTCGATCGTCCGGAACGACATCATCGAGACCGACCCGGAGACGCTGATCGACTACGAGGTCGGCCTCAAGACCAGCTGGCTCGACGGTCGCCTGACCGCCAACCTGTCGGCCTTCTACTACGACATCAAGGACCTGCAGCTGAACATCCAGCAGCAGGTGCCGGGCACCACCATCACCAGCACCGCCGGCTCCTCGGACGGCAACGTCAAGGGCGTGGAGCTGGAAGTGCAGGCCCTGCCCCTGGAGAACTGGCGCGTGGCGGCGAGCCTCGGCCTGCTCAAGAGCGAGTACACCGACTTCGTCTACACGGTCGGGCCGACCACCCTGGACGCCAGCGGCAACCAGTTCTACCGCACACCGGAGACCTCGTTCCGCCTGGACACCGACTACCGCATCCGCCTGGGTGACGTGGGTTCGCTGCTGGTCGGCACCGACTGGTCGTACCGCAGCCACATCTACCACAACGCCACGGTGCAGGGGGATCCGGTGCAGGAGACACCGTCGTACTGGAACGGCAATGCGCGGGTGAGCTATTTCACCCCGGACAGCAAGCTGCAGCTGACGGCGTTCGTGAGGAACGTCACCGATCAGTCGAACAAGGTGCTGTCGCAGATCGTCAATCAGCGTGGGGTGTACCCGACCGGCTACGTCGCGCCGCGGACCTATGGGGTGCAGGCGACGTACAACTTCTGATGGTGGGTGATGTGGTGTGAAGGAGCCATCGAGAGAGGGCTTCTTTTTGGACGCGTGCTGGCTACGTGTTGCTTCGTAGATACCGACTTTGGCGTGGAGCACCCGACGTGCATAAAGAAGAAAGGCTCCCGAGGGAGCCTTTCTGTCTGCATCACATGTTGGGGTAGTTCGGGCCGCCGGTGCCTTCCGGGGCCACCCAGGTGATGTTCTGCGACGGGTCCTTGATATCGCAGGTCTTGCAGTGCACGCAGTTCTGCGCGTTGATCTGGAAGCGCTTCTCGCCGTCTTCCTGGGTCACCACCTCGTACACACCGGCCGGGCAGTAGCGCTGCGCCGGTTCGTCGTACTTCGGCAGGTTGACGCTGATCGGGATGCTGGCGTCGGCCAGCTTCAGGTGGCAGGGCTGCTCTTCCTCGTGGTTGGTGTTGGAGAGGAACACCGAGGAGAGCTTGTCGAAGCTCAGCTTGCCGTCCGGCTTCGGATAGTCGATGCGCTTGGACTCTGCGGCGGTCTTCAGGCAAGCGTGGTCCGGTTTGTTGTCGTGCAGGGTGACCGGGATCTTGCCGCCGAAAATGTTCTGGTCGATGAAGTTGAAGGCGCCACCGGCCAGTGCGCCGAACTTGTGGATCGCCGCGCCGAAGTTGCGGCTGCGGAACAGCTCGTCGTACAGCCAGCTGGCCTTGAAGCCGTCCACGTAGCCGTTGAGCAGGTCGCCACCCTGGCCGTCGGACAGCAGGACGTCGGCCACCGCCTCGGCGGCCAGCATGCCGGATTTCATGGCAGTGTGGCTGCCCTTGATCTTGGCGAAGTTCAGGGTGCCGAGGTCGCAGCCGATCAGCGCGCCGCCCGGGAAGACCATTTTCGGCAGGGAATTCAGGCCGCCCTTGCAGATGGCGCGGGCGCCGTAGGAGACGCGCTTGCCGCCTTCCAGGTACTGGGCGATCACCGGATGGTGCTTGTAGCGCTGGAACTCGTCGAACGGCGACAGGAACGGGTTGGAGTAGGACAGGTCGATGATCAGGCCGACCACCACCTGGTTGTTCTCCAGATGATAGAGGAAGGAGCCGCCCGGGTTCTCATCGTTCAGCGGCCAGCCCGCGGTGTGTACCACCAGGCCCTGCTCGTGCTTGGCCGGGTCGATGTCCCAGATTTCCTTGATGCCGATGCCGTAGTGCTGGGCGTCGGCTTCGCTGGCCAGATCGTACTTCTTGATCAGCTGCTTGCCGATGTGGCCACGGCAGCCTTCGGCGAACAGGGTGTACTTGGCGCGCAGTTCCATGCCCGGGGTGTAGTAACCCTCTTTCGGGTGGCCTTCGCGGTCAACGCCGAGGTCGCCGGTGACGATGCCGCGTACCACGCCGTTCTCGTCGATCAGCGCTTCCTGGGCGGCGAAGCCCGGGTAGATCTCGACGCCCAGGGCTTCGGCCTGCTGAGCCAGCCAGCGGCACAGGTTGCCCAGGGAGATGATGTAGTTGCCTTCGTTGTGCATGGTCTTGGGCACAAAGAAGTTCGGTACCTTGGCGGCCTTGTCGGCGCTCTGCAGCAGGTAGATGTCGTCACGCTTCACTTCGGTGTTCAGCGGGGCGCCCAGTTCCTTCCAGTCGGGGAACAGTTCGTTCAGGGCGCGCGGTTCGAAGACCGCACCGGAGAGGATGTGGGCGCCGACTTCGGAACCTTTCTCGACCACGCAGACGCTGATCTCTTTGCCGGCGTCGGCGGCCTTCTGCTTCAATCGGCAGGCGGCGGAAAGGCCGGAGGGGCCGGCGCCGACGATGACGACGTCGAACTCCATAAATTCGCGTTCCACAGAGAATCTCCTACTCAAGGCTTCTTCGGTGTTGTTTTGATCTGCTTGGCTAGGCTTTCTCTGGCCTGCGCGCTGGGCATTATATATACAGCCCCTCGCTCGTCCAATACAAACGTTTGTTTGAATTTTGTCAAACCCTGATAGCGCAAGGGTTGGCGGTGGATGGATGGGCGGTTTTTCGTGTTGACCGAAAAAGGTGTTCCAGTCAAGATACGGGCGGTTTTGCGCTCGCCGTATGGGCTGACCGTCGGTTCCGGCCGACCTGCATCACTGGCCAGGCTTGCCTTGGCGACATTCTTATTCACCGGAGAGTAACGAGGAATCCATGAAGGTTCTTGTAGCTGTCAAACGAGTGGTCGACTACAACGTCAAGGTTCGCGTCAAGGCGGACAACTCCGGCGTCGACCTCGCCAACGTCAAGATGTCAATGAACCCCTTCTGCGAAATCGCCGTGGAAGAAGCCGTGCGCCTGAAGGAAAAGGGCGTTGCCAGCGAGATCGTGGTCGTCACCATCGGCCCGAACGCCGCTCAGGAGCAACTGCGCACCGCGCTGGCCCTGGGTGCCGACCGCTCCATCCTGGTCGAGACCAACGAAGAGCTGAACTCCCTGGCCGTGGCCAAACTGCTCAAGGCCGTGATCGACAAGGAGCAACCGCAACTGGTCATCCTCGGCAAGCAGGCCATCGACAGCGACAACAACCAGACCGGCCAGATGCTGGGCGCCCTGACCGGCTATGCCCAGGGCACCTTCGCCTCCAAGGTCGAAGTGGCTGGCGACAAGGTCAACGTCACCCGTGAAATCGATGGCGGCCTGCAGACCGTCGCCCTGGCCCTGCCGGCGATCGTCACCACCGACCTGCGCCTGAACGAGCCGCGCTACGCGTCGCTGCCGAACATCATGAAGGCCAAGAAGAAGCCGCTGGACGTGGTCACCCCGGACGCCCTGGGCGTTTCCACCGCTTCCACCGTCAAGACCCTGAAAGTCGAAGCGCCTGCTGCCCGCAGCGCCGGCATCAAGGTCAAGTCCGTGGCCGAACTGGTAGAGAAACTGAAGAACGAGGCGAAGGTAATCTAAATGGCTATCTTGGTTGTTGCTGAACACACTAACGCCGCTCTGGCCGCTGCCACTCTGAACACAGTTGCCGCCGCTCAGAAGATCGGTGGCGACATTCACGTGCTGGTCGCCGGTTCCAATGCCGGTGCCGCTGCCGAAGCTGCCGCCAAAATCGCTGGCGTGAGCAAGGTACTGGTTGCCGATAACGCTGCCTTCGCCAACCAGCTGCCGGAAAACGTCGCTCCGCTGGTTGCCGAGCTGGGCAAGGGCTACAGCCACATCCTGGCTGCCGCCACCAGCAATGGTAAGAACATCCTGCCGCGCGTTGCCGCCCAGCTGGATGTCGACCAGATATCCGAGATCGTTTCCGTAGAGAGCGCCGATACCTTCAAGCGCCCGATCTATGCCGGTAACGCCATCGCTACCGTGCAGTCCTCGGCTGCCGTGAAAGTGATCACCGTGCGTGGCACCGGCTTCGACGCCGCTGCCGCCGAAGGTGGCTCCGCTGCCATCGAAGCCGTTGCCGCTGGCGGCGACGCCGGCAAGTCGTCCTTCGTCGGCGAAGAGCTGGCCAAGTCCGACCGTCCGGAGCTGACCGCTGCCAAGATCGTCGTTTCCGGCGGTCGTGGCATGCAGAACGGTGACAACTTCAAGCACCTGTATGCCCTGGCCGACAAGCTGGGCGCCGCCGTCGGTGCTTCGCGCGCTGCCGTCGACGCCGGCTTCGTGCCGAACGACATGCAGGTCGGCCAGACCGGCAAGATCGTCGCGCCGCAGCTGTACATCGCGGTCGGCATCTCCGGTGCCATCCAGCACCTGGCGGGCATGAAGGACTCCAAGGTCATCGTCGCCATCAACAAGGACGAAGAAGCCCCGATCTTCCAGGTGGCTGACTACGGCCTGGTGGCTGACCTGTTCGAAGCCGTGCCGGAACTCGAGAAGCTGGTCTGACCCGCTTCCCGTTCCAGCAGGAAACCCGCTCATCGAGCGGGTTTCTTGTTTCTGGGCGCTTATAAGCTGTCGAGGAATGCTTGGTAGTGCTGTGCGGTTTCCTCGGGGCGCTCGATCATGGGGGCATGGCCGCAATCCTTCATCACGACTATGGTCGGCTTCTGCAGGAGCGGCTTCATTACCTCGATGCTGGAGACATCCAGCACCCGGTCTCGCTCGCCCCATAGCACCAGGACGGGCACCTGGATCTTCGGCAGCTCCGGCTCAAGCGGTACATACTGTTCGCGGAGCTGGGTGAAGATCATGTCGTAGTGCGCCTGGTTGGCCATGGACTGCGCGGCGAAGTGGTGCTTCAGCGAATCGGGCAGCGGTGGCGGATTGACGAAGACGAAATCCATCAGCGTGCCGAAGTCCTCTGCCTTGCGCACCACAAGCGGGTTGGGCTGGCCGCGTTCGATCATCTGGAACATCTCGCTCATGCGGGGAGAGGTGATGCCGGCGTTGTCCAGCAGGGCGATGCTCGAGACCTGGTCCGGGTAGCGTGCAGCATAGAGCGCGGCGATATGCCCGCCCATGGAGTTGCCGATCAGGTGCGGCTTCTCGATGTTCAGCGCCGTGACGAAGGCGTGCAGCCGTTCCGTCTGGCTGGCGACATCGTAACTGGCATCCGGTTTGCTGCTTTCTCCGAAACCGGGCAGGTCGAGGGCGATGACGCGATAGCGCTCGGTGAAGTGGCGGGCCATGCGCAGCCAGTTGTCGCGGTTGGCGCCGAACCCGTGGATCATGACCAGGGTGTCACCGTCTGCTGGCCCGCCTTCGTAGTAATGTAGGGTCAATCCGTCGACGGTCGCCGTCCGGGCGGAAAGGCCGGCCAGCTGTCGCTCGACGAACTGCACGCTGGCGATCAGCAGGGAGGGGGAGAAGTAGAGTGCACCGACCACACAGGCCAGCACGAGGACGATACCCAGGATGAGTTTTTTCATGGCGAATCCTTATCGCTAATTATTATTAGGACGTCGGCTACGCTAGCATGAAGAGAGCGGGCCTGGTAAAGACCCGACGTTGCCACGAATATCAGCGGTGTTGCCAATGCGAATGATGCTGTCATTGAAAGCCATCGGAGCGCTTGCCCTCGTCGCCCTGCCGGGAATGACCTGGGGGCTGGGCAAGTGCGAGCGCCTGGTGGCCACCGGCAATCCCGAGTATCCACCCTACCTGTGGCGCGATCCGCAGAGCCCGCAGCACCTGATCGGCGCCAATGCCGACCTGCTGGCGCTGATCGGCGAGCAGCTGGGGGTGAAGATCGACATCATCTATACCGGCCCCTGGTCCCGCGCACAGGACGAGGTGCGCACCGGTCGCGTCGATATGCTGGCAGGAGCCTTCCTCACACTGCCGCGCCTGGAGATCATGGACTACGTGCATCCGGCCTTCTTCAATACCCCCAGCGTGGTCTGGGTGCGCAAGGGCGAAGGTTTTCCCTACAGCGGCTGGGAGGACTTGCGCGGGCGCACTGGCGGCATCCTGGTGAACAACAGCTTCGGCCAGCAGTTCGACAGCTTCGCCAAGACCAATCTCGATCTGGAGCAGGTGCCGAGCTTGGTGCAGGCCTTCCAGAAGCTGCTGCTGGGGCGTACCGACTACGTCATCAACGAGCGCTATCCGGGCATGGCTCTGGCCGGCACCCAGGGCATGGTGGATAGCCTGGAGACGCTGGAGCCGCCGATTTCCAGCGAGGGCCTCTACCTGACCCTTTCCCATGATTCGGCCTGCAACGATCCCTGGTTGCGCGGACAGCTGGCGAAAAAAATGACAGAATTGACCGCCGCCGGCCTCCCGGAAACCCTTCTGCAGCGCAATCTCGAGCGTTGGAAGACCCAGCAGCTGCAGGCCGCCGACGTTCCCCCGCAAGTGCAGGAAAAATCCCAGTGAATCGACGTTTCACCCTTGCCCTGGCAGTGCTGGCGCTGGCCGGTTGCGCCAACGATCCCGCGCCGAACGAGCAGATGCGCCTGACCACCCAGGCGGTAGAGCAGGCACGCGCCGTGGGTGCCGATCAGGAAATCGAAGAAATGCGCTTGGCCGAGCAGAAGCTGGCTCGCGCCGAGAAGAATATGGGCGAAGAGGATTACAAGCGCGCCAGGGTGTTCGCCGAGCAGGCGGAGCTCGATGCCCGGCTCGCTGAAGCCAAGGTGCTCAACCACAAGAGCCAGAAGCAGCTCGACGAGCTGAATGCGCGTATCGCTCGCCTGCGCAAGCAACTGGGGGAGCTGCCATGACCTTGAAGACCGCTCTGGGCAGTTGCCTGTTGCTGCCGCTGGCGCTGCTCGCCGGTTGTGCCAGCCAACAGAGCCAGCAGGTGCTCGGCAAGGCCGAGGCCAGCTTCCAGAAAGTGAAGGAAGACCCGGACGTGTTGCGCAGCGCGCCCAAGGACGTGATCCGCGCCAGTGAGTCGCTGGCGCGCGCGGAGCGCCTGGCGAGCTACTGGGGCAGTGGTGATGACGTCGAGCATTACGCTTACCTGAGTCAGCGCTACAGCCAGATCGCCCGTGAGCACGCCGATCTCAACCTCAACCAGGAACGCCTGGCGAAGCTGGAGCTGGAGCGCGATCGCCTGCAGCTGGCATTGCGCGAGGCCAAGTTGCTCAGTGTCCAGCAAGGGCAGTTCCTGGGGGAGCAGATGGTCAGCCTGGCGGCCAGCGAAACCGATCGCGGGCTGGTGATGACGCTCGGCGACGTGCTGTTCGACGCGGGGCGCAGCGAACTCAAGGCCTCGGCCAACCGCACCATCCTGAAGCTGGTGCAGTTCCTCCAGATCAACCCGCGCCGCACCATCCGCATCGAGGGCTACACCGACAATCGTGGCAAGTCGGCGGAGAACCTGGAGCTGTCTCGCACTCGGGCCCAGGCCGTGGCGGATCTTCTGGCCGACCTGGGTATCGACAGTGCGCGCATGGAGGTCAAGGGTTACGGCGAGGCCCACCCGCTGGCGGAAAACGCCTCGGCCAAGGGGCGTGCGCAGAATCGCCGGGTGGAAATCCTGATTTCCGATGACAAGGGCGTGCTGGGGGCGGGGCGCTAGTTCCTGCCGTCGATTCCCTCGGGTGACCTATAGGTCGGCTCGTATTGCGAGTCGGCCTTCTTCGTTGCGCCCAGAGGAAGGCTTTCGTGCTTTCTTGGAAAGCGAGGCGGCGAAGGGGGAGGGTGTGCCGCTTCCGGGAGGAGGGGCTTGGTCATTGGCCCCGAAAACGGGCTCATATGGTGCGGACGGAGAGACTCGAACTCTCACACCTTGCGGCGCCAGAACCTAAATCTGGTGTGTCTACCAATTTCACCACGTCCGCGTGGTCATGCTCGAAACGAAAACGCCAGGCACGTGGCCTGGCGTTCTCTGGAATATGGGGTGGACGATGGGAATCGAACCCACGACACCAGGAGCCACAATCCTGTGCTCTACCAACTGAGCTACGCCCACCATATTGCAGTTGCTTGTGCCTGATTCGCCAATGGCGCACCCGGCAGGACTCGAACCTGCGACCATCCGCTTAGAAGGCGGATGCTCTATCCAGCTGAGCTACGGGCGCTTAATCATCTGCGAGCAGACTCTGAAGCTACAGCTTCAACCGTTTCCGGTCGTTGCCATCTTACCCAGCGTTTGGCTGTGCTCGACAAGCGGGGCGCATGTTATATAGCCAGCCTCTCATCGTCAACAAGGGAACGAAAAAATTCCTGCTGGATAAAGGGCTTACGAAAATGCCCGGAGCATGCGCCTTTGCCCTGCCGGTCGCCCATGCGAGAATGGGCGCCATTTTCTCCACCTTTCCCATGGTTAAGCGAGCGTCATGACCGCAAAACTGATCGACGGCAAAGCCATTGCCGCCAGCCTCCGCCAGGATATCGCCAAACGCGTCAACGAGCGCCGCCAGCAGGGGCTGCGCGCGCCCGGCCTGGCCGTGATCCTGGTCGGCAGCGATCCGGCGTCCCAAGTCTATGTGTCGCACAAGCGCAAGGATTGCGAGGAGGTCGGCTTCGTCTCCGTGGCCCATGACCTGCCCGCCAGCACCACCCAGGGCGAACTGCTCGGCCTGATCGACCAGCTCAACCGCGACAGCGCCATCGACGGCATCCTGGTCCAGCTGCCGCTGCCGGCCCATCTGGACGCGTCGCAACTGCTCGAACGCATCAACCCGGACAAGGACGTGGACGGCTTCCACCCGTTCAACGTCGGCCGCCTGTCCCAGCGCATGCCGCTGCTGCGCCCGTGCACGCCGAAAGGCATCATGACGCTGCTGGAGAGCACCGGTGTGGACCTGCACGGCCAGCACGCCGTCGTGGTGGGCGCCTCCAACATCGTCGGCCGGCCCATGGCTCTCGAGCTGCTGCTCGCCGGCTGCACCGTGACCGTGACCCACCGCTTCACCCGCGACCTGCCAGGCCACGTGGCCCAGGCGGACATCGTGGTGGTGGCCGCCGGCAAGCCGGGCCTGGTCAAGGGCGAGTGGATCAAGGAAGGCGCCATCGTCATCGACGTGGGCATCAACCGCCAGGCCGACGGCAAGCTGGTGGGCGACGTGGAGTTCGACGTGGCCGCCGAGCGCGCCGGCTGGATCACCCCGGTGCCGGGCGGCGTCGGCCCCATGACCCGGGCCTGCCTGCTGGAGAACACCCTGTACGCGGCGGAGCACCTGCACGCCTGATCGCTATCCAGCGCCGATCCCTTCCGATGATCGGTCGGTATCCGCCGGGGACGTGCGTTGTCACAAGGGCAGGTACCTTGTTTCGGGAGTCCTGCCCATGCGCCGTCCGCTTCTTCTGATCCTGGCCCTGCTGCCCGGCATCTCCGCCTGGGCCCAGCCGCCCGGACTGCCCGGGACTTCCACGCCGCAGCCCTACGAGCGACCGGAGGTGCGCAGCATCGAGCCCGCGCAACGCGACCGGCCGCCGCTGCTGGTCAATCCCCGACCTCCCCGCGAGCCCTCGTCCGCTCCGCAGGTGCCGCAGGACAGGCCGCTGCCGCCCCTGGAAAGCGAGCGGCGCAGCCAGCAGCGGCATCCCGCCGAATCCATCGACAAGCCCTGAGAATCGTCAGGCGGCCACCTGGCGTGGTCGCAGGAAGATCAGCGGCAGCGCGATCGACAGCGCGGCAGCGGTATTCAGGTAGGCATGCAGTCGCAGGCCGAAGTGGATGGAAATCGCACTGTCCAGCACGCACCAGACCAGCAGCGCGAGGAAGATCGTCGGCTTGATCTGTCGATGGCCGTGCTTGCGATAGAGAAACACCAGCAGGCTGAACAACACGCCCCAGCTCGCCACGGTCGGCCCGAACAGCCCCACCATGGTGCGCAGCAGGGTCTGGAATTCCGCCGTGGGCGGCGCGGCGGCGACGCTGGCGTAGAGGTAGTCGAAATAGGGCCGGGTGACCGGCAGGTGGGCGGCGAAGGCGAGCGCCACGCCGAGGCCCGCGTGCCCGAGGCCGACCGCCATCAGCCAGCGATAGAGAAAGTTCTGCACGGGGCGCTCAGAGGTTCTTCAGCGCCGCTTCCAGCGCGCCCGAGCAGATCATGATGCCGGCGCCGTGGGACAGGCATTCGAACCGCTCCAGATCCTCGCCCTTGCTGGCCATGCAGTTCTGCAGGGTCAGCGCCTTGTTGACATCGTCCAGCGCCTTCATGGCCTGCCCCAGCTGCTCCTGGGTGATCTTGCCGTCCTTTCGGCGCTCGCGGGCGATGTCCTTCAGGTTCGGTATGTCGACGGCGGTCCAGCGCATGGCTTCCCGGCACATCTCGCGCTGGGAGGGCGCCTGGTCGGAGGCCGCCTCGCTCTGCTCGGTCTCCGCTGGTGCCACCGCCGGCTGCGCGCCATCGCTGGAGTAGCCCTGGCGGATGTTGACGGTCTCGACCGGCTTTTCCGGCGTCGGTGGCTGGCTGCCGAAATGCTTCTGGCCGTTCTCGTCGACCCAGGTATAGATCTGGGCCTGGAGGGGCAGGGCGCAGCACAGCAGGAGCAGCGGGAGAAGTCGGCGGGCGGGCATGCCATCGGTCCTTGATCGGGAGGGGTGAAGCACGATAGTCAGGCGCCGGCCGCTTGCCAAGCACTGTCCACGTCCAGCACCTTGAGCAGGAAGGCGTACTCCAGCGCCACGTCGCGCAGCGCCTGGTAGCGGCCGCTCATGCCGCCATGGCCGGCGCCCAGGTCGGTCTTGAGCAGCAGCAGGTTGGCGTCGGTGCGGGTGGCGCGCAACTTCGCGACCCACTTGGCCGCTTCCCAGTACTGCACACGGCTGTCGTTGTAGCCCGCCACGGCGAGGATCGCCGGGTAGTCCCGGGCCTGCACGTTCTCGTAGGGCGCGTAGCCCCTGATGCGCTCGTGAACCTCCGGCTGGTTGGGATCGCCCCATTCGTCGTACTCGGTCACGGTCAGCGGCAGGTCGGGGTTGAGCATGGTGTTGAGCACGTCGACGAAGGGCACTTCGGCGATGGCCGCGGCGAACAGCTCGGCGCGCTGGTTGAGCACCGCGCCGATCAGCAGGCCGCCGGCGCTGCCGCCGCTGATGGCGAGCTGCCTGGGCGTGGTAAACCCGGCCTGGATCAGGTGCTCGGCGCAGGCGATGAAGTCGCCGAAGGTGTTCTGCTTGTGTTCCAGCTTGCCGGCGCGATACCAGGCCTCGCCCAGCTCGCCGCCGCCGCGCACATGGGCGATGGCGAAGGCGAAGCCGCGCTCCAGCAGGCTCAGGCGGGCATGGCTGAACCAGGGGTCGAGGCTCTCGCCGTAGGCGCCGTAGCCGTAGAGGTAGAGCGGCACGGGCCGGCCGGCGGCGAACACCTCCCGGCGCGCCACCAGGCTGATCGGCACCCGGGTGCCATCGGCCGCGGTGGCCCACAGCCGGCGGCTCTCGTAGGCGTCGGCGTCGAACGGGCCTTCCACCGGCGTCTGCTTGAGCACTTGCTGCTCGCCGCTGGCGAGGTTCAGCTGGCGTACCTGAGCGGGACGGTTGAGTGCCTCGTAGCGCAGGCGGATCGCCTCGCTGTGGAATTCCAGGCTGTCCTGCACGTGCAGGCTGTAGGCGGCGTCCGGCAGTTGCACGGGGTAGGGTGCGGCGGCGCGGGGGTGGACCTCGATGATCGGCAGGCCGCCCTCGCGCAGGCTGAGCACGAAGGCGTCGCGGTTGAGGGTCAGGCCTTCGAGCATGCGCTGCGGGTCGTGGGCGATCAGCTCGCGCCAGTGCTCGCGGGTCGGCCGGTCTTCATCGGCGACGTACAGGGCGAAGTTGATGCCGGCCTGGTTGCTGCGCACGAACCAGGTCCAGCGGCCGTCCAGCAGGCCGTGGTCGACGTCGTATTCGTGCTCTTCCTGGCGCGGCGCCAGGCAGCGGAACTCGCCATTGGGCGTGTCGGCGTCCAGCACCCAGGCTTCGCTGGTGGTCTTGCTGCCGAGGCCGAGGATGAGCTGGCGCTCGGAGCTGGAGCGGTAGCAGCTGAGGAAGAAGCGCCCGTCGGCCTCCTCGAACACCTGCTCGGCGCCTTCGTCGCCCAGGCGGTGGCGATGCAGGCGCCAGGGCCGGTGGGTGTCGTCCAGGGTGACGAAGAACAGGGTCTGGCTGTCGTTGGCCCAGGTCATCTGGCCGTCGCAGTCGTCGAACGGCAGTTCGCGCAGCAGGCCCGTGTCCAGTTCCCTGACAAACAGCCGGTAGATCTCGTCGCCGCTGGTATCCAGGCTGTAGCCGAGCAGGCGGTGGTCCGGGCTGATGGTGAAGGCGCCGAGCGACAGGTAGCCGTCGCCGGCCAGGGCGTTGGGGTCGAGCAGCAGCTGCTCGGCGCTCTCGTCCACGGTCAGCGAGCCGTCGGCCGGGCGTGGGCAGCGGTAGTGGCGCGGGTATTCGTCGCCGGCGGTGGTGCGCTGGTAGTACAGCCAGGGACCCCAGGGCACCGGCAGGGACAGGTCGGTCTCGCGGATGCGTCCCTTGATCTCCTGGAACAGGGTTTCGCGCAGTTCGGTCTGGTCGGCCAGCTGTGCCTCCAGGTAGGCGTTCTCGGCCTCGAGGTAGGCGAGCACCTCGGCGGCGTCGCGCTGTTCCAGCCAGCGGTAGGGGTCGGTGCCGGCTTCGCGGCGGGCGATGGGGGCGTCGGTCATGGTGGTTCTCGCTCGGGGCGACCGCAGGGAGGTCGGTGGCCGCAAAAGCCGTTATCATAAGCGCCCCTTTGCCGGCCAAGCCACGAAACACATGACCGAACAAGACTATCTGCTCGCCTGGGCCGTCTATGGCATCGCCGCGCTGGGCTGCCTGCTGGTGTGGTTCCGCATGACCGGCTGGATGTGGCGCTGGCTGCGCGAGCCGCTGCGCGTCGTGGTGGCCGTGCTGCTGCTGAGCCCGACCATCGTCGACCCGGCCAGGGAGCTGTTCGCTCCCGCCATCGCCGTCACCGCCATCGACCTGCTGTTCGAGGTGGGCAAGAACGCCTGGCGCGCAGTGGCCGACCTGGCCATCTACTGCCTGATCGCCCTCGGCGTGTGGCTGGTCTTCGCCGCCCTGCGCTGGCCAGTGGAGCGCTGGTGGGCGGGGCGCAAGGGGCCGCGCGCGGAGGCCGTGGAAGAAGACGAGCCGACCCTGCGCGAGCTGATGGAGCGCGAGGAGCAGCACGATACCGACACCCGCTTCGATGCCCGTGGCGACCGGCGCCTGCGCATCGAGCCGCGTCTCTAGTCGTCGCCGCGAGCGCGAAGAGCGGCAAACAGCCCTTTGCATGACGACACGCCGGGTTGCATGCCCTCCGGCTTGCGCTAGCATGGCCGCATGCCACGAGGAGAGCCCATGAGCTGCGTGTTCTGCGCCATCGCCGACGGTCATCTACCGGCGTACGTCATCCACGAAGACGAACACTTTCTGGTGCTGCTGGACATCTTCCCGCTGCGCCCGTCCCACCTGCTGATCGTCGCCCGGGGCCACGCGCCGTTCCTGGCCGATCTGCCGGCGCCGCCACGCGAGGCGCTGCTGGCCCTGGCCGATCGCATGGCCAGGGTGATCTACCGCGAGCCCGGCGTGCTGGGCATCAACCTGCTGCTCAACGACGGTCCGGCCGCCAATCAGCACGTGCCGCATCTGCATCTGCACCTGATCCCCCGTCGCAGTGGCGACCTGTCGGCGCTGTGCTGGCGCATCCTCACCCGTTTCCTCCCGCTCGGCCGCAAGCGCCTCGACGCGCGCCTGGCGCGCGAGGCCGAGCGGCTGCGCAGCGCATTGCTGGAGATCTGACGCATGTGCGAACTGCTCGGCATGAGCGCCAACGTACCCACCGACATCGTGTTCAGCTTCACCGGGCTGATGCAGCGGGGCGGCGGCACCGGGCCGCATCGCGACGGCTGGGGCATCGCCTTCTACGAGGGGCGCGGCCTGCGCCTGTTCCAGGACCCGACCGCCAGCGTCGGCTCGGAAGTCGCCAAGCTGGTGCAGCGCTATCCCATCAAGAGCGAGACGGTGATCGGCCACATCCGCCAGGCCAACGTCGGCCGGGTGTGCCTGGCCAACACTCATCCCTTCGTCCGCGAGCTGTGGGGACGCAACTGGTGCTTCGCCCACAACGGCCAGCTGGTCGGCTTCGCGCCGAGCTTCGACTTCTATCGGCCGGTCGGCGATACCGACAGCGAGGCGGCCTTCTGCGACTTGCTCAACCGGGTGCGTGCTGCCTTCCCCGAGCCGGTGCCGGTGGAAGTGCTGCTGCCGGTGCTGATCCAGGCGGCTCAGGACTATCGTGGCAAGGGCGTGTTCAACTGCCTGCTCAGCGACGGCGACTGGCTGTTCTGCTTCTGCTCGACCAAGCTGGCGCAGATCACCCGCCGCGCGCCCTTCGGCCCGGCGCGGCTGAAGGATGCCGACCTGACCGTCGACTTCCAGGCGGAGACCACGCCGAACGACGTGGTGACGGTGATCGCCACCGAGCCGCTGACCGACAACGAGCGCTGGAACCTGTTCCAGCCGGGGCAATGGAGCCTGTGGCGGCGGGGCGAGCGGGTGGCCCACGGACAGATGGGGGACTGAGGATGTTCAGGAGTTACTTGCGGCTGCTGGTGTTCGCCTTCGGCCTGCTGGTCGGGGTGCAGGTGCCGGGCTTCGTCGACGACTACGCCAAGCGCGTGGCCGCCCACCGCGCCGAGTCCGAGGAGAGCCTGCTGGGCTTCCGCGAGACCGCCGCGCGCTTCTTCAACGGCGATCTCAACGCCCTGGTCGCCCACTACCGCGCCAGCACCGACGAGGTGATGCGCAGCGACGCCAACAGCATCGGCCACCTGGTGGCGCGCTCCGAGCTGCTGGAGGCGGAGTGGCTGGCGATGCAGGGGCCCTGGTACGCACAGGTCTTGCACCTGGCGACCGGCGCCGACCAGGCGCTGCTGCAGGAGACCTACGAGTCCTACACCTACCAGGTGCTGCTGGCGCCCCACGCGATCGCCTGGGGGCTCGGCGTGGCACTGGCGCTGGCCTGGCTGGTGGAGCTGCTGGCGCTGGGCATCGGCTGGACGCTCGGGGTCGGGCGCCGGCACAAGCCGATCGCCTACGAGAAGCGTCACTGGCGCTGATGCAGAAAGAAGTCCCCTTCGGGGCCTTTTTATTGGCTATATCCCCGTTGCGTGTTGCAGACGCTACAGCCGCCCTGCGGAAACGGCTTGCCTGGGAGCCGGTGGGCACAGACCGTAACCCGCCAGCGAAATCGACCGCGGCACCGGCGGTGGGTTACGCCGGCAAGCGGCTAACCCCGCGGTCAAGCCCCTCTATCTGAATGCTGCAGCTGCCTGCCCCTGGATTCCCGCCTACGCGGGAATGACGGTTCCGGAAGAAACTCCCCCCTGCCTCGTCATCCCCGCGCAGGCGGGGATCCAGAAGGGGCAGGGCACTAAAACATCTCGCGGGGACATAGCCTTTCTTTTGGCTATGCCCCGGCTGCTTGTTGGTGGCGTAATCCTGCTTTCGTGGGCGCGGCTGGGCGGCATTCCGATTGGCCGCGAAATTCGCGGATAAATCCGCTCCCACAAGGTGTGCGACAACCAACGTGGACATCTGATCGGGCCCGCCGTCGTAGGGTGCGCTGCGCGCACCGGCGAGCCTACGACATGGCTCCGGTGCGCACGGCGCACCCTACGGGGTGTAGGGCGGGTGAAACCCGCGAGCGGGGTACGCGGGTTTCACCCGTTCAGACTTGCTTGCCGTGGGCTGCGGCGGCCAGCTGGCTAGCGTCCACACGCACGAAGATGGAGTCGCCCACGGCGGTCAGCAGGTCGCCCGCATAGATTTCGCAGATTACCCGGGTCTTGCGCCCCGGCTCGCCCTCGACCCGGGCGCGCAGCTGCAGCGGCATGCCCATGGGCGTCGGCTTGATGAACTTGATGCCGAGGTTGCCGGTGACGCACTCGACGCGCGGCAGGCTGCCGGGCTCGCGGCCTTCGGCGCGGTAGTGCCAGGCCATGGCGGTCCAGTTGGAATGGCAGTCCACCAGCATGGCGATCAGTCCGCCGTAGACCAGCTCCGGCCAGCCGCAGTGCATGGGGTCTGGCTGGTGTTCGGCCACCACGTGCACGCCGTCTTCATGCCAGCGGCTCTTGATGTGCAGGCCGTGGGGGTTGCGGCCGCCGCAGCCGTAGCAGACGCCGTCCGGCGCGGCGGCGTCCTGTAGGGAAAGGTCTTGCATGGTTGGTTTGTTCCAGAAGAGACCGGCTAAGCCTAGCGGCTTTCGCCACGAAGCAGAACGGGCCGCATGGGCCCGTTCGTGTGTCACTTGGAGAGGAACCTCATCCCTTCCTCCAGTCCCCGCAGCGTCAGCGGGTGCATCTGGTCGTTGATCAGCTCGCGGACGATGTTGGTCGAGGCCGTGTAGTTCCAGGCGTCCTTGGGGTAGGGGTTGATCCAGATGAGCTTCTTGTACTTCTCCATGAAGCGCTTCATCCAGACGTAGCCGGCTTCCTCGTTCCAGTGCTCGACGCTGCCGCCGGGCTGGGTGATCTCGTAGGGCGCCATGGCGGCGTCGCCGACGAAGATGATCTTCCAGTCCGGGCCGTACTTGTGCAGCAGGTCGAGGGTGGAGAAGCGCTCGCTGGTGCGGCGCAGGTTGTTCTTCCACACGCTTTCGTAGACGAAGTTGTGGAAGTAGAAATATTCGAGGTGCTTGAACTCGGTCTTGCACGCCGAGAACAGTTCCTCGCACACCTTGACGTGGGCGTCCATGGAGCCGCCGATGTCGAACAGCAGCAACAGCTTCACCGTGTTGCGCCGCTCCGGGCGCATCTGGATGTTGAGCAGGCCGGCGTCCTTGGCTGTGTGGTCGATGGTGCCGGCCAGGTCGAACTCCTCGGCGGCGCCTTCGCGGGCGAACTTGCGCAGGCGGCGCAGGGCCACCTTGATGTTGCGGGTGCCCAGCTCGACCTGGTCGTCGAGGTTCTTGTACTCGCGCTGGTCCCACACCTTGGCGGCCTTGCCCTGGCGCTTGCCGGCGTCGCCGACGCGGATGCCCTCGGGGTTGTAACCACCGGAGCCGAACGGGCTGGTGCCGCCGGTGCCGATCCACTTGTTGCCGCCGGCGTGGCGTTCCTTCTGTTCCTCAAGGCGCTTCTTGAATTCCTCGATCAGCTTGTCCAGGCCGCCGAGGGACTGGATCTGCGCGCGTTCCTCGTCGGTCAGGTGCCGCTCGAACTCCTTGCGCAGCCAGTCTTCGGGGATCAGCGCCTCGATGTGTTCGTTGAGGTTTTCCAGGCCCTTGAAGTAGGCGCCGAAGGCCCGGTCGAACTTGTCGAAGTGGCGCTCGTCCTTCACCAGGATCGCCCGGGCGAGGTAGTAGAACTCGTCCATGTCGGCGAACACGACGTTGTGCTTGAGCGCGTTGATCAGGTCGAGCAGCTCGCGTACCGAGACCGGCACCTTGGCCGCGCGCATTTCGTTGAACAGGTTGAGCAGCATGGCTGCGGCCTCGTGTTATCGGTGGAGCCTCAGGAGCGGGACTCCTGGGGCAGGCCGTCGGCGATCTGGTACCAGTCGGCCTTGGATTCGGGAAAGATGTGCTTCTGCGGGATGACGCCCAGCGGCGTGTCCAGCGTGCCCAGGGCGACGGACAGCCACTCCGGGTGCGGATGCTCGGCGAACCATTGCAGGGTCGCGCCGCAGTCCCGGCAGAAGGTCCGGCTCACGCCGGGCGAGGAGTGGTAGGTCGCGACCTGGTCCTCGCCCGCGGTGAAGCGGAAGTGTTCGCGCCGCACGTTGCCGTAGCTGCCGAATGCAGCGCCGTGCGCCTTGCGGCACATCGAGCAGTGGCAGTGGCTGGCGGACGCGATGGGCGCGTCGATCTCGTACTTCACCGCGCCGCACAGGCAGCTTCCGCGATGCATGCGTGCCCCTCTCCTGGTGGCCCGCCAGCGGCGGGCGTTACGGACTCAGCGCGACGCGCGGCGGGCCATGAAGGCCAGGCGTTCGAGCAGCTGCACGTCCTGCTCGTTCTTGACCAGGGCGCCGGCCAGCGGCGGGATGGCCTTGGTCGGATCGCGCTCGCGCAGCACGGCCTCGCCGATGTTGTCGGCCATCAGGAGTTTCAGCCAGTCGACCAGTTCGCTGGTGGAAGGCTTCTTCTTCAGGCCCGGCACCTTGCGCACGTCGAAGAACACGTCGAGCGCCTCGGCCACCAGCTCGCCGCTGATGTTCGGGTAGTGCACGTCGACGATGCGCTTGAGGGTCTCGCGGTCGGGGAAGGCGATGTAGTGGAAGAAGCAGCGGCGCAGGAAGGCGTCCGGCAGTTCCTTCTCGTTGTTCGAGGTGATGATGATGATCGGGCGCTGCTTGGCCTTGATCGTCTCGTCGGTCTCGTAGACGTAGAACTCCATCTTGTCGAGTTCCTGCAGCAGGTCGTTGGGGAACTCGATGTCGGCCTTGTCGATCTCGTCGATCAGCAGGATCACGCGCTCGTCGGACTCGAACGCCTCCCACAGCTTGCCTTTCTTGATGTAGTTGCGCACGTCGTGGACCTTGTCCGAATCTAGCTGCGAGTCGCGCAGGCGGCTGACCGCGTCGTACTCGTACAGGCCCTGGTGCGCCTTGGTGGTGGACTTGATGTGCCAGGTGATCAGCTTGGCGCCGAAGGCCTGGGCCAGCTGCTCGGCGAGCATGGTCTTGCCGGTACCCGGTTCGCCCTTGACCAGCAGCGGGCGCTGCAGGGTGATGGCGGCGTTGACCGCGAGCTTCAGGTCGTCGGTGGCGACGTAGGACTGGGTGCCTTCGAACTTCATCTGGGAATCCTCGGACGGGCGCACGGCGGGCGCGGCCGGCTGGTTCGGTGTGTGATGTAAGGCTCGACTATAACGCGCGCCACGGTGAACTGTGAACGCAGACGCGCCATTCAGTCACTGAATGGCGGGTCAGGGCGTCGCCGGTTACGAATTTCTCGGAATGACAAGCATGCTTTACATTTGCGATCGACGGATGTTAAGTTTGCTTTACATCAACCGGAGAGTCCCATTCATGAACATCGCTGCCCGTCGCTACGTCATTTCCTGTTCCTCGCTGATGCTGGTGTATGCCGCGCTGGTCGCCCTGATCAGCTGGGGCGTGGACCTGCAGCAACTGCCCTACGCCCTGCGGGTGATCGCCGCGGCGTCGCCGGCGATACCGCTGCTGGCCTCGCTCTACGTGTTCGACCGCTATATGCGCAGCGAGCCGGACGAGTTCCTGCGCTTCCTGATGTCGCGAGCCGCGCTGCTGGCCGGCGGTGCGGTGGTCGGCTTGCTCACCGCCTGGGGCTTTCTCGAGCAGTACGCCGGCTGGCCGCGCTTCCCGCTGATCCTGGCGTTCCCCGCCTTCTGGGCCGCCTATGCCTTCACCTCCACCCTGGTCCGCTGGCGCTACGCCTGAGGAGAGCCGCCATGCACAATCGCCTGAAGGAGCTGCGGGCCGAGCGCGGCTGGAGCCAGTCGGAGCTGGCCCAGCGGCTGGAGGTGTCGCGGCAGAGCGTCAACGCCATCGAGACCGGCAAGTACGACCCGAGCCTGCCGCTGGCCTTCCGCATCGGCCGGGTGTTCGGGTTGCCCATCGAGGCCATCTTCAGCGACGAGGTCACGAGCTAGGCGGCGCGTTCTCGTAGCGTGCGTTGAAGGCCTGGATGAAGCCGTTGCGCAGGATCGAGAGGAAGGCCTGGAAGGGGCTGACGTTCTGGTCGCGGACGCTGCCGGACAGCTCCACCCGGGTGGCGAACTGGTTCTTCTGCTGGTTCTTCAGCACCGTTTCGCTGCCGCCGACCAGGGCTTCCCAGATCGAGCGGAAGAAGCCCTTGTCCTGGTCCTGCACGTCCTGCCGCCAGTTGAACACGTCGACGTCGCGCAGCAGCGGCTTGATGTAGCCGTCGAGCTGGCCGTTCTCGGCGCTGGCCTCGATCACCACGTCGCCGTTGCCGGCGTTGAAGTCGAACTTGCCGTAGGCGGAGGAGAAGTCGTTGAGCCGGCGCAGCTCGATGTCGGTGGCGCGCACGCGGAATTCGAAGTCCTGGAAGTTCTCGAACGGGTCGAACACCGCCGTCGCCTCCAGCGGTGCGTGGTCGAGCAGCAGGGCCTTGCCCTCGAAGCGGGCCACCCGCTCGCCGCGTTCGTCGGCGACGTTGGTCAGGTTGTACAGGCTGGCGTTGACGTCGCTGGCGTACATGTTCACCGGCGGATCCGAGGTGAAGTTGCGGAAGCTGATGCGGCCGTTCACCACGCGGATTTCGTCGAGGGTGATCGGCAGCAGCTTCTCCAGCTGCTCGCGCCAGTCCACCCCGGCACCGGTCTGGCTGTCGTCGCCGCTCTCGCCGCCGTCGACGAAGTTCAGCTGCGGACTCTCGAAGATCACCCGGGCCACCACGCCGTGGTCGTACCAGAGCGCGTGCCAGCTCACCGACAGGTCGATGGAGGGCGCGTCGAGCAGCGGCACCGGCACGTCGCCGTCGGCCTTGGCGATCACCAGGCCGTCGATGCGGTAGGCGCCGCGCCACCAGGCCAGGTCCACGTCGGCGATCTGCCCGCGGTACTCGCCCATGTCCGCCAGCTTGGCGTTGAGGTAGTCGCGGATGAAGATGGGCAGGGTCAGGTGCAGGATCAGCAGCACGGCGACCAGGCCGAGGACGATGTAGAGGGGCAGGCTGTAGCGGCGTTTCATCGGTGGCATCCGTTGCAGCAGGTGTTTCCGGTGGACCGCCGAGCGAGACGCGGAGTTCGACCGGCGTGCGCTGGACGATCTCTCTTGCCAGGCTTAGGCTGTTTGCCCTCGGTTATCGAAAGGACAACGACCATGAGCCGCATCTACACCGACAACGCCCAGTCCATCGGCAACACGCCGCTGGTGCAGATCAACCGCCTGGGCCCCAAGGGTGTCACCATCCTGGCGAAGATCGAGGGTCGCAACCCCGGCTATTCGGTCAAGTGCCGCATCGGCGCCAACATGATCTGGGACGCCGAGTCGCGCGGTGTGCTCAAGCCGGGCATGACCCTGGTCGAGCCGACCTCCGGCAACACCGGCATCGGCCTGGCCTTCGTCGCCGCCGCCCGCGGCTACAAGCTGATCCTGACCATGCCCGCCTCCATGAGCCTGGAGCGGCGCAAGGTGCTCAAGGCCCTCGGCGCCGAGCTGGTGCTGACCGAGCCGGCCAAGGGCATGAAGGGCGCCATCGAGAAGGCCGCCGAGATCGCCGCGTCCGATCCCGCCAAGTACTTCCAGCCGCAGCAGTTCGACAACCCGGCCAACCCGGCCATCCACGAGAAGACCACCGGGCCGGAAATCTGGAACGACACCGATGGCGCGGTCGACGTGCTGGTGGCCGGCGTCGGCACTGGCGGCACCATCACCGGCGTGTCGCGCTACATCAAGCAGCAGCGCCACAAGCCGATCCTGTCGGTGGCGGTCGAGCCGATCGCCTCGCCGGTGATCAGCCAGACCCTGGCCGGCGAGGAGGTCAAGCCGAGCCCGCACAAGATCCAGGGCATCGGCGCCGGCTTCGTGCCGAAGAACCTCGACCTGTCGGTGGTCGACCGCGTCGAGCAGGTGGGCGACGACGAGTCCAAGGCCATGGCCCTGCGCCTGATGCAGGAAGAGGGAATCCTCTGCGGCATCTCCTGCGGCGCCGCCATGGTCGCCGCCGTGCGCCTGGCCGAGAGGCCGGAGATGCAGGGCAAGACCATCGTGGTGATCCTGCCGGACTCCGGCGAGCGCTACCTGTCGAGCATGCTGTTCAGCGACCTGTTCACCGAGCAGGAACTGCAGCAGTAACGCCCTGACGCGCGGCGGCTCATATCCGGGTCGCCGCGTCGTTGTCGTAGCGGTTGGCGATGTAGCTCACGCCGTGGCGAATCAGCGGTGGCGCCTCGCCGCTGTGCAGCAGGCCGACCGCGTCGACGATCGCCTGGTCGGCCAGCGTCATGCGGTCGAGCATGCGCAGGTGCTGCAACCAACTCTCCACCACCAGCGTCTCCTGCCAGATTTCCTGATCGGCCGCATCGCGGAACAGCGACCAGCGCTGCGCCCCGTTGCGCAGGCGCAGCCGTCGCAGCTCCTGCATGGCGCGCACGAAGTCGCGGGTGCGCTCGGCGGGGATGCGGTACTCGATGGTCACCAGCACCGCGCCCCGGTCCGGGTCGAAGGCGAAGGCCGGCATGCCGGGCAGGGGGCTCTGTGCGCGGCGCATGCTGCCCACCTCCAGTTCCGGCAGGCGCGAGTGGTAGAGCAGGAAGGCGCAGGCTACCATCAGGCAGCCCGCCACCAGCAGCGCGCCCTGCGGCCCCATGTTCTCGGCCAGGTGGCCCCAGAGGAACGAACCCAGCGCCAGGCCGCCATATAGCGCCGTCTGGTACAGCGCCAGGGCGCGAGCCTTGACCCAGTCCGGCACCAGTATCTGCACCGAGGCGTTGTAGGTGGCGACCGCGGCGATCCAGCAGGCGCCGCCGATCAGCAGGGCGGGGAAGATCAGCCACAGGTTGTCCAGCGCGCCGAGCGCCAGCATCACCAGGCCCATGGTGAAGCCCGCCAGGCTGATCAGCCGGCTGCGCCCCCAGGCCCGCGCGCCACGGTTGACCAGCAGGCTGCCGAGGATCGCCCCGACGCCGAGGGCGCCGAGCATGTAGCCGTACACCGTGGCGCCGCCGTCCGGGTTGCGGTGCGCCAGCACCGGTAGCAGCGCCCACACGGCGCTGGCGGAGAGGCCGAAGGAGAAGGAGCGCAGCATCACCAGGCGGGTGACGCTGGAGTGCTGGGTGAAGCGCAGCGCCGCCACCACGCCCTGGGCCAGGTGCTCCGGCGGCAGGGTGCGCACCGGCACGGAGCGGCGCCAGGCCCAGATCGCCCAGATCAGGCCGACGTAGCACAGGCAGTTGAACAGGAAGATCCAGGGCGCCCCCACCAGGCTCAGCATCAGGCCGCCCAGGGCCGGGCCGGCGGCGCGGGCGACGTTGAAGTTGACGCTATTGAGCAGCACGGCGTTGCCGACCATGCCGCCCGGCACCTGCTCGCTCACCGCCGCCTGCCAGGCCGGCACGGTGATCGAGCCGCCGATGGAAATCCACAGGATCGAGACGATCAGCAGGATCGGGTCGAGGTAGCCGAGGAAGGCGATCACGCTGAGGAAGATGGCGCCGCTCATCTCGAAGGCCAGGCCGGCGAGCATGATCTTGCGCCGGTCGTGGTTGTCGGCCATCACCCCGGAGACGATCGACAGCAGCACCAGGGGCAGAGTGGCGGCGACCTGGATCATCGCCACCAGCAGCGGGCCGGCGTGAGCCTCGGTGACCACCCAGGCGGCGGCCACCGACTGCGCCCAGGTGCCCAGGTTGGCGAACAGGTTGGCGATCCAGATGATGCGGAAGGCGCGGATCGTGAAGGGGCTGAGCAGGTGGTGGTGCTTGTCTGCCTCGGGCTCCCGAGGCAGGTCGTTCTTCGGCGAGACGGACTGCAGCATGCGAGTTTCCTTGCGTGGCCGGCCGCCGCCCGGGCGGCCCTGCATCGTCTCTGAGTGTAGAAGCCCGCCCGGGTTCAGGCCCGCGCCGCCACGCTGGCGCGCTCCGGGCGCACCACCAGCCACAGGGCCACGCCGATCAGCGCGCAGCCCGGCAGGTAGGCCCAGCTCAGCGGCTCGCCGAGCAGCAGGGCGCCCCAGAGCACGCCGAACGGCGGGATCAGGAAGGTGGTGGTGGATGCCTTGATTGGCCCGACGTCGGCCAGCAGGCGGAAATACAGGACATAGGCGAAAGCGGTGCAGACCAGCCCCAACGCGGCCAGCGACAGCCATACCTCGGGCCCGCCCCAACTGGCCGGCGGTTGCCAGGCCAGGCTGCCGGCGAACAGCGGCAGCTGGAACAGGCTCGCGCCGAGCAGGCTGGCGAAGGCGGTGAGGCGGTTGTCCAGGCCGCCCTGCTGGCCGATCCAGCTGCGGGTGAGGAAGCCGGCGAAGCCGTAGCAGGTGGTGGCCACCAGGCACGCGGCGGCGCCCAGCAGCAGCGGCAGGTCGAAGGCCACCGGGCCGGTGCGGGTCAGCACCGCCACGCCGAACAGGCCGAGAGCGACGCCGGCAGCCTTGCTCGTGGTCATCGTCTCGCTGAAGAACAGCGCGCCGATCAGCACGCCCATCAGCGGCGTGGTGGCATTGAAGATCGAGGAATAGCCGGCCGGCAGCACCAGCGCCGCCAGGCAGTACATCACCGAGGGCAGGCCGGCGTTGATCACCCCCAGGGCCAGGCAGGCGCGGAACTTGCCGCGGAAGTCCCACGCCGGGCGCAGCACCAGCAGGATCGCCAGCAGCCCCAGCGCGCCGAGGCTGGCGCGGAAAAAGGCGGTGGGCAGGCTGCCCAGCACCGGCACGGCGATGCGCATGAACAGGAAGCTGGCGCCCCAGATGGCGGCGAGCAGCAGCAGGCGGAACAGGTCGGCGGGTCGCATCGTGGGCTCCTGGCGGGAGCGCCCAGATTACGCGGCTCCCCGCCGCACGCAATCCGCAGCTGACTTTCAAATCGCCGGTACAGTGGTCGCTGGGGTCAATCGCGCCGAGCGCCTGGGTCATTGAGGCACGGTGAGGGCTGGCCTAACCTGCGGCGACACCCTTCGCGAATGCCCGCTGCGTCTCCAGCGCCGGGCGTGTCATCACCGGATCGGGAACGCCGAACATGAAAGGCCCGCTGTCTTCGCTGAAAGTCCTCGATTTCTCCACCCTGCTGCCGGGGCCGTTCGCCTCGCTGCTGCTGGCGGACATGGGCGCCGAGGTGCTGCGCATCGAGTCGCCCAGCCGTACCGACCTGGTGCGGGTGCTGCCGCCCCACGTCGATGGCGTGTCCACCAGCCACGCCTACCTCAACCGCAACAAGCGTTGCCTGGCCCTGGACCTGAAGCAGCCCGAGGCGCTGGAGGTGGTGCGCCGTCTGGTGCGCGAGTACGACATCGTGCTGGAGCAGTTCCGCCCGGGGGTGATGGACAAGCTGGGCCTCGGCTACGAGGCGCTGAAGGCAATCAATCCAGGGCTGATCTACGTTTCCATCACCGGCTACGGCCAGACGGGCCCCTACAAGGACCGCGCCGGCCACGACCTCAACTACCTGGCCCTGAGCGGCCTGGCCAGCTACACCGGGCGCCGCGACAGCGGCCCGCTGCCCCTCGGTGTGCAGGTGGCGGACATCGCCGGCGGCTCGCTGCACGGGGTGATCGGCCTGCTCGCGGCGGTGATCGCCCGCCAGGGCAGTGGCCAGGGCCAGCGCGTTGACATCAGCATGACCGACTGCGCCTTCAGCCTGCACGCCATGGCCGGCGCCGGCTTCCTCGCCGGCGGGGTGGAGCCGGCGATGGAGAACCAGGTGCTCAACGGCGGCAGCTTCTACGACTACTACCGCACCCGCGACGGCCGCTGGCTGTCGGTGGGCAGCCTGGAGCCGCAGTTCATGCAGCGCTTCTGCGCCACCCTCGGTCGCCCGGAACTGGCCGCCCTGGGGCTGTCGGCGAAGGATCAGGACAGGCTCAAGCGCGAGATCGCCATCGAGGTGGAGAAGCACGACCTGGCCGAGTGGCAACAGCGCTTCGCCGAGGTGGACGCCTGTGTCGAGCCGGTGCTGAGTCTGGCCGAGGCAGTGGAGCATCCCCAGCTCGCGGTGCGCGGCGTGGTCACCGAGGTGCCACGCGAGGGCCGGCCAGCGCAGCGGCAGATCGCCTGCCCGATCCGTTTCTCCGAGGGCCTGGAGCCGCCCCGCCACATCGGCGCGGCGGTCGGCGCGCACAACGACGAGGTGCTGCGCGAACTGGGCTACGACGAGGAAGAGATCGCCCGGCTCAAGGCCGGCAAGGTGCTCGGGTAGGGAGGCGGGACTCGTAGGGCGGGTGGAACCCGCGACCAGGCCAGCGCCATGCGCGGGTTTCACCCGCCCTACGGCTATTCGATCCGCTGCTCGCCGCTGAACACCAGGGTCGCCCGGCAGCGCCGGCAGAAGTAGCGACGGCCCTTGCGCACTAGGTTGTGGCGCTGGGTGGAGAAGGGAAACTCGCCGTCCGGGCACTGGCACAGGTAGAGATAGCGGGTGACCTTGCGCCGACCCACGTCGTAGGTGTGGCAACGCTCCGGTGGCAGCTCGTAGACGCCGCGCATGATCAGCTGCCATTCCTCGCCGTGGGGCTGGATGCGCGCGCCGAACATCTGGTGCGCCACCAGATGGGCTACTTCGTGGGCCACGGTCTGTTTCAGGAAATGCTCGCGGTTCTCCGCGTACAGCTTCGGATTGAAACGCAGCAGGTTGTCGTGGAGGTGGGCGACGCCGGCCTTCTGGCCGCGCAGCCGGAAGCTGACCTCGGGGCGGGGGAAGGCACGTTTGAAGAAGTCCTCGGCCAGCTGGTAGCAGGCTTCGACGCGGGCATGGAGCAGTTCGGGCATGGGGCGATTATGCCGTATCGCCCCATGCCGCCCAACCCGCCGCCGGTCGTGTCAGTCCCGGCCGTGCTGCTGCTCGTGGACCGACGGACGCTCTTCCACGGTCGGGTAAGTCTGGTCCGCCGCGGTGCGCTCGTAGACCGGGTTGGTGTAGTAGTGCCAGTGCAGGATGGCCGAGACCAGCAGGGTCACCACCGCCAGCACGGCCACCGCCCACACCGCCCCGGCGTAGACGATGCCCTGCTGCTGGCGGATGCGCATGAAGGTGGGCAGGCCGACGAACAGCAGGAAGGTCGAATAGGCGCAGGCCAGGCCCAGGGCGATCACCGCCAGCCAGCGGCTCGGGTAGACCGCCGCCAGGCCGGCGAGGAAGAACGGCGTGGCAGTGTAGGCGGCGAAGCCGATGCACTGGTTGAGCGTCGGCCGGGTGTCGAAGGTGCGCGACATCCAGCGCACGAAGCCGCCCATGATCAGGGTGCCGAACAGTGCGGTGAAGTAGACGCTGACGGACAGCAGCAGGGCGCTGCGCTCGTCCAGCCGCACCCGCTCGTCGCCGGCCAGGCTCCAGCCCATTTCGGTGGTGCCGATGAACAGGCTGACGGCGGGGATCAGGGCGAGCAGCAGCAGGTGGCCGAGGTAGTGGCTGCTGTGTCGTTCCTCTTCCTGGCGGATCTCGCGCCAGGCGGCGTCCGGGTGGGTGAACAGGGTGACGAAATGCGGAGTCATGGTCGGTGCTCCCTTCTGGGCTACTCAATGCCTTAGAGCCTCGCCATGGCCGTTGGGGTTCAACTTTCCTGCGCGCATGAAAAAGGCTATGTCCCCGTGAGTTGTTGCACGCCTTGTGGGAGCGGATTTATCCGCGAATTTCGCGGCCAATCGGAATGCCGCCCAGACACTCCCACAAGAGTAGAATTGCGCCGCCAACACGTAACGGGTACATGGCCATGAAAAAGGCCGCCCGTGGGCGGCCTCGTTCGAACGGTCGTCGATTAGTTGATGTAGACGGGGCCCACGCCGAAGCCCCAGAGGATGACCGAGCAGGCGATCATCGCCACCAGCACCACCAGGCCCACCGCCAGGACGGAGCTGGAGAACATGAAGCCCTCGTCCTGGGGGATGCCCATGAAGGTCGGGATGCCGGAGTAGAGCAGGTAGACCGTGTAGCAGACCGCTATCGTGCCGATCAGCATGCCCAGCCACAGGCTCGGGTACAGCGCGGCGACGCCGCCGATGAACAGCGGAGTGGCGGTGTAGGCGGCGAACACGACGCACTGGGTGAACGTGGGAGTGGCGTCGTAGGTGCGTGCCATCCAGTGGATGAAGGCGCCCATCACGGCGACGCCGACGAGCATGGCGAGGTAGGACATCACGGTCATCTGCAGGGCGCTGGTGGCCGTCAGCTTGACCGCCTCGCCGCTGCCGATGCGCCAGCCGACCTCCGTGGTACCGAAATAGGCGCAGAGCGCGGGTATGGCAGCGAGAATCAGAACATGGGTCAGGTACATGTGGCTGATGCTTTCTTCCTCGCCACGGATTTCCTGCCACTCCTGGTCGGGATGGGTGAAGAGCCCCCAAACATGGTGGATCATGCAGACACCTCCTCTTTTTATTGTCGATCGCACTGGGCGTAGGGCCCGGTGCGCATGGCCAGCGGCACCGGGTGCAGGCCGATTCGGCTGCGACCGTATGCCGCAGTATAGGGGAAGGCTGGAGGCCGCATGAACCGTGGCTTTAGAGCGAATCGCTCTCTCGGGTTCAGCCGTAATAGCGTTGCAGTATTTCCATCGCCAGGTTGATCGACTGAAGGCGTCCGGTGCTGCCGCCCCGGTCGGGGTGGTGCAGGCTCACCAGCTGGCGGTAGCGCTGCTTGATCACGGCGAGATCGAGCGGCTGGTCGACGTCCAGCTCGAACAGCTCCAGCGCCGCACGCTTCTCGTCGCCGCCCTGCATGCGCGTCCAGAAGCTGGACAGCAGCTTCTCCACGTCGCGCTCGGTGGTGTCGCGCAGGTGCTGCATATCGAGGTAGTAGTCGCGCAGCGGGTCGTGCCGGGCCAGCTCCGCGCTGCCCGGCTGCCAGGGCTGCAGCTGCACGCACAGCGGGCCGATCTCCAGGTGCGCCTCCTGGCGGCCCCAGAGGCGCTCGCGCAGCAGGTACAGGGCGTTGAACAGCAAGAAGTGGATGCGGAACAGCACCAGCTTGTCGGCCAGGCCGAGGTTGGGGATGTGGGTGGAATGGCGGGCCTTGAGCTGCTGGATCAGCTGGAACTCGCTGACGCCGGCGGGCGCGTCGCGCAGCAGTTCGTGCAACTGGTCGGGCAGGTCGAGGGCGGGATCGAGGTCGTTGTTCATCGGCCGAGCCTAACACGGGCTGCCGTCGGCGGCCTTTGTGCGTAAAATGGCCAGCTTTTCGCCTTCGTCCCCGGATTCGCCAGCACCATGCCCAGCACCCTCTCGGTCAACCAGAACAAACTGCAGAAGCGCCTGCGCCGCCAGGTCGGCGAGGCCATCGCCGACTTCAACATGATCGAGGACGGCGACAAGGTGATGGTCTGCCTGTCCGGTGGCAAGGACAGCTACACCCTGCTCGACATCCTGCTGTACCTGCAGAAGGTGGCGCCGATCCGGTTCGAGATCGTCGCGGTGAACATGGATCAGAAGCAGCCCGGCTTTCCCGAGCACGTGCTGCCGGCCTACCTGAAATCCATAGGCGTGCAGTACCACATCATCGAGAAGGACACCTACTCGGTGGTGAAGGAGAAGATCCCGGAAGGCAAGACCACCTGCTCGCTGTGCTCGCGCCTGCGCCGCGGCACCCTGTACACCTACGCCGACGAGATCGGCGCGACCAAGATGGCTCTCGGTCACCACCGCGACGACATCCTCGAGACCTTCTTCCTCAACATGTTCTACGGCGGCACGCTCAAGGCCATGCCGCCCAAGCTGCTGTCCGACGACGGCCGCAACGTGGTGATCCGCCCGCTGGCCTACTGCAACGAGAGGGACATCGAGGCCTACTCGGTGCTCAAGGAGTTCCCGATCATCCCGTGCAATCTGTGCGGCTCCCAGGAGAACCTGCAGCGCCAGGTGGTCAAGGAAATGCTCAACGAGTGGGAACGCAAGAGCCCGGGCCGCACCGAGATCATGTTCCGCGCCCTGCAGAACGTGGTGCCCTCGCAGCTGGCCGACCGCAACCTGTTCGACTTCCAGAGCCTGAAGATCGACGACAGCGCCACGCCGCGCTTCCTCGATGTGATGAATCTCTGATCCCCCCCGGTGCGCACGGCGCACCGTACATACGCATCCGTAGGGTGCGCCATGCGCACCGTCCCGGAAGATCCAACGTAGGGCGGGTGAAACCCGCGTGACGGCTGGCGCGGGTTGCACCCGCCCTACGCGCGCATGATCAATTCCGGTACCGCGCGCTCCTCGACGAAGCGCTCGCGCACCAGGTGCCTCACTTCGTCCGCATCGCGTACCCGGTACCACTCGCCCGGCGGGTAGACGCTCAGGGTCGGCCCCTGGTCGCAGGGGAACTGGCACTGGGTGCGGGTGATGTGCACGCCGTCTTCGGTTTCCAGCCGGCCCGCCGCCTTCAGCTCCTCGCGCAGCAGTTTCCACAGCGGCAGCGCGCCGCGACGGGTGCAGCGCGGGCCGCTGCACAGCAGCACGCGATAGCGGTGCGGCGGGATGCACGACCAGCTGTGGCGCTCCGGCAGTTGCGGCACCTCCACGCAGCCCAGGTGCCGCTCCGGCTGCCCGATCAGCTCGGCCAGCGCCGCGACGTCGTCGGCGTTGCCGGAGCAGACGAACAGACAATCGGCCCGTTCGCCCGCCAATGCCTGCAGCTCGCCGCGCAGCCAGTCCAGGTGCGGGCTGCCGCCGAGCGGGTCGAGGTCGACCAGCAGCAGCGGCAGCTCGCCGGTCTCCAGGCACTGCCTGATTCGAGCCCACAGCGGCGCGTAGCCGGCGTCGGTATCGAACAGATGGTCCAGCACGGCGGCGCCGAAGCGCTCTGCCAACTGACGGCGGATCAGTTCGGCGAAGCTGCCGCTATCGAGGTCGGGTCCGGCGAACAGCACGCGGGCGTAGTTTTCGGTCTTCATGGCATTTCTCGGAGCAGGGGGCGCAGCGCCTGCCACAGGTCTTCGGGATCGGCGAAGCTGCGCTCCACCTCGGGCAGTTCGGGGCGCGCCAGCAGCAGCACCGGCAGGCCGCGTTCGCGGGCCACCTGCAGCTTGGCCTCGGTGGCCGCGCCGCCGCTGTTCTTGCTCACCAGCACATCGAAGCCCTCGGCAGCGAACAGCGCGCTCTCGTCGTCCAGCGCGAAGGGGCCGCGGGCGGCGATGCAGCGGGCGCGCGGGTGCTCGGGCTGGGCATCGAGCAGGCGCAGGGTCCAGAACTGCCCGGCGGGTATTTCGTCGAGGTGGGCCAGCGGCTCGCGGCCCAGGGTGAAGAAGGGTTTGCGGAAGGGTGCCAGGGCTCGGCCCAGCGCGGCCCAGTCGGCCACCTCGCGCCAGTCGTCGCCGGGACCGGGTCGCCAGCCCGGGCGGCGCAGGGCCCAGCAGGGTACCCCGGCCAGGCGCGCGGCAGTGGCGGCGTTGGCGCTGATCCGCGCGGCGTAGGGATGGGTGACGTCCAGCAGCAGGTCGAAACCCTCGGTACGGATGAAGCCGGCCAGCCCCTCGGCGCCTCCGAAGCCGCCGACCCGCACCCGGCAGACCAGGTCTTCCGGCACCTTGCCCAGCCCGGCCAGGCTGTACAGGTGCTCCGGGCCCAGGCGACGGGCCAGGCGCAGGGCGTCGCCGACGCCGCCGAGCAGCAGCACGCGGGTCACGGCTTGTGCGCTTCCAGCAGGGTGATCGGCAGGGCGCTGCGCCAGGTGTCGAAGCCGCCCAGGGGCTGGGCCTGGGCCACGCTCAGGCGGATCAGTTCGCCACCGTGCCGTTCGCGGAAGGCCACCAGCGCGGCCTCGCTTTGCAGGGTCACGGCATTGGCGACCAGCCGGCCGCCTGGCTGGAGCGCCTGCCAGCATTGCTCCAGCACGCCGGGCACGGTCACGCCACCGCCGATGAAGATGGCGTCGGGCCGCTCCAGCCCTTCCAGCGCCTCCGGTGCATGGCCGGCCAGCAATTGCAGCTGCGGTACGCCGAGCGCGTCGCGGTTGTGCGCGATCAGCCCCTGGCGGCCTTCGTCCGCCTCGATGGCGATGGCCCGGCAGCTCGGATGGCTGCGCAGCCACTCGATGCCGATCGAGCCGCAGCCGGCGCCCACGTCCCACAGCAGCTCGCCGGGGCACGGCGCCAGGCGTGCCAGGGTGACGGCGCGCACGTCGCGCTTGGTCAGCTGGCCGTCGTGGCGGTAGGCCTCGTCGGGCAGGCCGACGGTCAGCGGCAGTGGCCGGGTCCCGGCATCGGCGCGGCACTCGACGGCGAGCAGGTTGAGCGCGGCGGCTTGCTCCAGGCTCCAGCCCTCGGCCAGGCCGTCGACGCGCCGCTCCAGCGGGCCGCCCAGGTGTTCCAGCACGCTCAGGCGGCTGGCGCCGAAGCCGTGTTCGCGCAGCAGGGCGGCGATGGCGGCGGGGCTGGCGCCGTCGTTGCACAGGATCAGCAGGCGCCGGCCGGGGTGCAGGTGCGTGGCGATGGCGGCCAGCGGCCGCGCCACCACCGACAGCAGGGTCGTGTCCTGCAGCGGCCAGCCCAGCCGGGCGGCGGCCAGGGAGCAGGAGGAGGGCGCCGGCAGCACCCGCATCTCGCTCTCGTCCAACTGCCGCGCCAGGCTGGCGCCGACGCCGAACAGCATGGGGTCGCCACTGGCCAGCACGCAGGTCGGTGTGCCGCGCCGCTGCAGCACCGGCGCCAGGCCGAAGGGGCTCGGCCAGGCCTCGCGCGGGGCGCGGATGCACGGGGGCAGCAGCTCCAGCTGGCGTGGGGCGCCGACGATGCGCTCGGCGGCCAGCAGGGCGCGGCGCGCCGCCTTGCCCAGGCCGGCGTAGCCGTCCTCGCCTATGCCCACCACTGTCAGCCAGGCCGTCATGCGTGTCTCCTCGATGCCTTGCGGGGCGACGCGCGGGCTTGGCCCGGCGCCGCGAAAAGCGGGCATAATAGCGCCTTCGTCGGTGCCCGGCCCCTCGGGGGGGACGTGGGCCTAAGAGGGAACACGGTCGAGCCGTGGCTGCCCCCGCAACTGTAAGCAGCGAGTCGCTCCACACCTGTGCCACTGAGCAATCGGGAAGGCCGTGGGGCGACGAGGACCTGCCAGCCAGGAGACCTGCCGACGACGCTGTCGCGAGTGCCAACATCGGGCGGGGTGTACCGATGCCAAGGAACCTTCCGGTTCCGCTGGTTCGGTCGCCGCGTCGTTCGTAGCCGGTGACCGCTTGCAGCCCGAATCTCCCCCAGCCGCCGTCGTGCCAAGGCCCTCCGCCTGTCCGGGCCTGTGGCGCATCGTGCCCTCGCGCGACGGCGGCATCTGCCGGGTCAAGCTGCCCGGCGGGCGGCTGAGCGGCGAGCAGGCGCGCGCCGTGGCCGAGGCCGCGCGGCGTTGCGCTGGCGGCGTGCTGGAGCTGACCAACCGCAGCAACCTGCAGATTCGCGGCGTGCGCGAGGCCTGCCACGAACAGCTGGTGCGGCGCCTGCTCGACGCCGGTCTCGGCCCGCGCCACGCGGCGGCCGACGACGTGCGCAACCTGCTGATCAGCCCCGCCGCCGGCCGCGACCCGGCCGCCCACCTGGACACCCGGCCCCTGGCCGAACGACTGCTGGCGCTGCTGCAGGACACCCCCGCCTTCCACGGCCTGTCCGCCAAGTTCGCCCTGCAGCTGGACGGCGGCGAGACCCTGGCCATGCTCGACCACCCCCACGACCTCTGGCTCGGCGCCTTGCCCGGTGGGACGCGGATGGCCTTCGGCCTGGCGGGGTGCCCGCGCCGTGGCGCGCTGGGTGTGGTCGAGCTGGAGCGGGTGCCGGCGCTGGTCGAGGCGCTGCTGCGCCTGTTCCTCGAACTGGCCGGCGAGCGCACGCGCATGCGCCAGCTGCTGGCGGACATGCCGGTGGCAGACTTCCTCGCCCGCCTGCCGTTCGCCCTGCAAGACCCGCCACCGACCTTCGCCCCCGTCACGCTGGACGGTGCGCCACTGGGTATCCACGCCCAGGCCCAGCCGGGCCGCGCGATGCTGCTGGCCGGCGCGCCGCTGGGGCGCCTGCACGCCGACCAGTTGCAGGCACTGGCCGACCTGGCAGGGACCGAAGGCAGCGACGAGCTGCGCCTGACGCCCTGGCAGGGCGTGCTGCTGCCGGATGTGGCGGTCGAGCGCCAGGCCGCCGTGGCCCGGGCCATGGCCGATATCGGCCTGGTGCTGGACGCCCGCGCGCCGCTGGCCCGACTGCTCGCCTGCAGCGGCACCGCCGGCTGCGCCAGGGCCGAGGCGGATACCAAGGCCGACGCCCTGCGCCTGGCCACGCATCTGGGACCGGACGGCCCGGCCCAGGTGCACCTGTGCGGCTGCCCGCGCAGCTGCGCCGCCGCCCATGTCGCGCCCTATACCCTGCTGGCCCGCTCCGGCGGGCGCTATGACCTCTATCGACGCGAGCGGGACCAGGCCGGATTCGGCCGCCTGCTGGCGTCGTCCCTCGACATCGACCAGGCCGGCGAACGCCTGGCCACAGGAACACCCGAATGATCGATTACATCCGCGACGGTCAGGAGATCTATCGCCAGTCTTTCGCCACCATCCGCGCCGAGGCCGACCTGAGCGCCATCCCAGCCGACCTGGAAAAGCTCGCCGTGCGCCTGATCCACGCCTGCGGCATGGTCGACGTGGTGCAGGACCTGCGCTTCTCGCCCGGTGCCGGTACGGCTGGCCGCACGGCCCTGGCCGCCGGTGCGCCGATCCTCTGCGACGCGCGCATGGTGGCCGAGGGCATCACCCGCGCGCGCCTGCCGGCCGACAACCCGGTCATCTGCACCCTCAATGAAGCGGATGTGCCGCAACGGGCCCGCGAGCTGGGCAACACCCGCTCGGCGGCGGCCCTGGAGCACTGGCGCGAGCATCTGCAGGGCAGCGTGGTGGTGATCGGCAACGCGCCGACCGCGCTGTTCTACCTGCTGGAAATGCTCGACGCCGGCGCGCCGAAACCCGCGCTGATCCTCGGCATGCCGGTGGGCTTCATCGGCGCCGCCGAATCCAAGGACATGCTCGCCGCCGACAGCCGCGGCGTGCCCTACGTGATCGTGCGTGGCCGCCGTGGCGGCAGCGCCATGGCCGCCGCCGCGGTCAACGCCCTGGCCACGGAGGTGGAGTGATGCGCAAAGGACGTCTGCTCGGCCTCGGCGTCGGCCCCGGCGACCCGGAGCTGATCACCCTCAAGGCCCTGCGTCTGCTGCAGTCGGCGCCGGTGGTGGGCTACTTCGTGGCCAAGGCCAAGGCGAGCAAGGGCCTGGGCGGCAACGCCTTCGGCATCATCGAGCGGCACCTGACCGAGGCGCAGCGGCGCCTGCCGCTGGTCTACCCGGTGACCACCGAGAAGCTCGAACCGCCGCTTTCCTACGAGGATGTGATCGCTGACTTCTACGACACCTGCGCCACGCAGATCGCCCTGGAGCTGGACGCAGGCCGCGACGTGGCGGTGATCTGCGAGGGCGACCCGTTCTTCTACGGCTCCTACATGTACCTGCACGACCGCCTGGCCGAGCGCTACGAGGTGGAGGTGGTGCCCGGCGTGTGCTCCATGCTCGGCTGCGCCTCGGTGCTGGGCACGCCGCTGGTGTACCGCAACCAGTCTCTCAGCGTGCTCTCAGGCGTGCTGCCGGAGGAGGAACTGGAGCAGCGCCTGCGCAATGCCGAGGCCGCCGTGGTGATGAAGCTCGGGCGCAACTTCGACAAGGTCCGCCGCGTGCTGCAGCGCCTCGGCCTGGCCGAGCGCGCCCACTACGTGGAGCGCGCCACCATGGACAACCAGCACATCGTGCCGCTGGATGAGGTGGACCCGCTGGCCTCGCCCTATTTCTCCATGATCCTGGTGCCGGGGGAGAAGTGGCGTGGCTGAATCGACCACTGGTGGGAGCGGCCTTGGCCGCGATGACGGCGAGCACGGAGCATTCGCGGCCGAGGCCGCTCCCACGGGCATGAGTCCCGCCATCGTCATCCTCGGCGCTTCGGCGCTGGCCACCGCGCGCCGGGTGCGCGAGCGCTACCCCGCGGCACGCATCCACGGGCTGAGCGGACGGGTGGCAGAAGTCGACCAGAACTACCGCGAATTCGCCGAACACCTGCGTGGCCTGTATCGCGCCGGCACGCCGATCATCGCCCTGTGCGCCGCCGGCATCGTCATCCGCAGCCTGGCGCCGGCGCTGGCGGAGAAGGGCGCCGAGCCGCCGGTGCTGGCCCTGGCCGAGGACGGCAGCGCCGTGGTGCCGCTGCTCGGCGGCCTGGCCGGGGTCAACCGCCTGGCCCGCGAACTGGGCGACTGGCTGGCGGTCGCGCCGGCCATCACCACCAGCGGCGAGCTGCGCTTCGGCACCTGCCTGCTCGACCCGCCGCCCGGCTACGTCCTGGCCGACCTGGAGCGGGGCAAGCGGCTGGTCAGCGACCTGCTCGGCGGTGCGCGCCTGCGCGTCGAGGGCGAGGCGCCCTGGCTGGCGCGGGCCGATCTGCCGCTGCATCCCGAGGGCGAGCGCTGCGTGCGCGTCGACGTGTCCGCCGCGGGCAATGACGATGCGTTGCTGATCCATCCGCGCCGGCTGCTGGCGCGCTGCACCGGAGGTGACGACGACCTCGCGCGGCGCCTGCGCGAGGCACTGGCCGCAGCCGGCCTGGCCGAGGCGGCGCTAGCCGCGCTGCTGGTCGAGGGCGAAGGGCGCGCGCTGCCGCTGGCCGAGCAGGCCGCCCGGGCGCTGGGCGTGCCGCTACGCTTCATCGAGTCGGACACGGCATTGCCGGCGGCCTGCCACGAGGCGCCGGGGCTGAGCCTGCACCTGGCCGACAGCCCGCAAGCCGCTGCCGCTATCGGCCGCCCGCGCGGCCGGCTCAGCGTGATCGGCATCGGCCCGGGCAGCGCCGAGCTGATGGCGCCGGCCGTGCGCCAGGCGCTGGACGCGGCCGAGGACGTGCTCGGCTACGAGACCTACGTGACCATGGCCGGCCCCTACCGCGCCGACCAGTGCTTGCACGCCAGCGACAACCGCGAGGAACTGCAGCGCGCCGCCCATGCCTTCGAGCTGGCGGCCGGGGGACGGCGGGTGGTGATGGTGTCCTCCGGCGACCCCGGCGTGTTTGCCATGGCCGCCGCGGTGATGGAGGCGCTGGAAGGATCTGTCGATCCGCGCTGGCAGGGCGTGGAGCTGGAGGTGCTGCCCGGCATCTCTGCGGCCCTGGCCACCGCCGCCAGGGCCGGCGCGCCGCTGGGCCACGACTTCTGCCTGATCTCCCTGTCCGACAACCTCAAGCCCTGGGCGGTGATCGAACGGCGCCTGCAGCACGCGGCGGCGGCCGACCTGGCGATGGCCTTCTACAACCCGATCTCCCGGGCACGCCCCTGGCAGCTCGGCCGCGCCCTCGACCTGCTGCGCCAGCACCGCGAACCGCAGACCCTGGTGGTGCTCGGCCGCGACATCGGCCGCCCGGCCGAGGCCCTGCGCGTGCTCACCTTGGGCGAGCTGACCCCGGAGCAGGTGGACATGCGCACCCTGGTGATCGTCGGTTCCAGCCAGACCCGGCGCTTCCCGCGCCAGGGCGGCGGCGAGTGGGTCTACACGCCGAGGTGGTATCCAGCAACGTAGGGTGCGTGGGGCCGCCCAGGCTGTGCGCACCGACGCTTTTTCCGAGGTGGTCCCACCCGGGAGCACCGGGAGCGGCCTCAGTTGCGGAATTCGATCTGCAGCTCGGCGCCTTCCACGGAGTCCCAGTAGTCGTCGCCCCGGTCGTTGGTGATCAGGCGGCCGTTCAACTGGTAGGGGCCGGGCTTGGTCGGCTTTTCCATGAACATCGGCGGCAATACCGGCTTGGGCGGCTCGACGGGTTCGCCCGGCTCCAGCCCCTGAACCAGTTCCTCGGGCAGGTGCAGGTCGAGCTTCACCGGCGGCAGCGGCACCTTGACGGCAGGGGACACGGCCGACTTGGCGGCGGGCTTGGGCGCCGGCTTGGTGGGTTTGGGCGGCGCGGGCGCCGGTTTGGGCGCAGGTTTTTCCTCCGCCTTCTTCGCGGCGGGCGGTGGCGGAGTCGGCGCGCTTTTCTCGGGCCGGGCCTCGGCCTGTTTCCGGGGCGCATCGGGCGGAGGCTTGGGCGGCTCGTCGCAGGCCGCCAGCAGGCCGAGGGCCAGGAGCAGGGGGAGTGCGTGGAAAACTTTCATGGCGGACAGGTTTTCATGTCGATGCCCCATGCTCGCGCTTGAAGTGCGCCGTGGCAAGACCGTCGGGTTACGCCATATTGCACCGCAGCGGCCATGCCGGGGCATGGCCGCTGCGGATCAGCGCTCGTCTTTGAGCAGGCGTTCGAGTTCGGCGTCCAGGTCCTGGCGCGGGTACTCCTGCCGCAGCTCGGCGAGCAACCGGTCGGCCTGTTCGCGCTGGCCTTCCTCGCGCAGGTGCAGCACCTGGCGCAGGCGCTCTTCCAGCGGTGGAGGCTCTTCGGCGAGTGCCTGCGCGCCCGCTCCGGTGTGCGATCGTGCTTCGGCCTGTGCTGCCTCTACCTGTGCTTTGGCAATGGCCTGCGCCTTGGTCTTGGCCGCCATGTGCGCCTCGATGCCGGGCTTCGCCGGCTTGGCCGCATCGGCCATCGGCGCCGGTGCCGGTGCCATCGGTCGGGGCGCGGCGGCAGGCGGCGAGATCGGGAGGGCGGTGTCCGACTCGGCAAGTGCCCGCTCGGCCGGTGCCGGTTCGGCCTGGACGTACTCGCGTGCGCGGCTGTGCCGCTGCGCCTCCATGGCCGGTGCCACCTCGCGCAGGACCGGCGCCGGGGCGCTGGCTGCCGCCGGGGCGGGGGCGTCGTAGGCCTGCGGCAGGCGGTCCCGGGTATTCAGGGCCAGGTTGAGGCCGATGCCGAACACCGCCAGGCCCGCCACCGCCATGGACCAGCGGGTGCGGCTGCCGGCGCCGAACAGCCAGGCGTGCAGGCGTTGCGCCGCGCTCGGCTTCGACTGGGCCAGCGCCTCGCGGGCGGCGGCGATGATCCGCGCGTCCATGGCGGCCGAGGGCTCGCCCTGGGCGTGCTGGCGGAAATGCTCCAGCAGCTGCCGTTCCTGCTGCAGTTCGCTGTCGTGTTGGCTCATGCGGATACCTCCTCGGCCGAAGCCGGATCGGCCAGCAGCCGACGTAACTTGTTCAGCGCGTAGCGCAGGCGGCTTTTCACGGTTTCCGCCGGCGTCCGGGTGAGTTCGGCGATCTGGTGCAGTTCGAGGTCGCCGTGTGCGCGCAGCAGGAATACCTCGCGCTGCTCCTCGGGCAGGTCGGCCAGCGCCGCTTGCAGGCGTTCCTGGTTGCGGCTCAGCACCAGTTGCTGCTCCGGGCCGGGGCCCGGGTCGGCGCTGGCGTGGCGCGTCTCGTCGTACTCATCGAGCTTTCCCTGATGACGCCCGCTCTTGCGCCAGTGGTCGATCAGGCGGTTGCGCGCGATCTGGTACAGCCAGGTCTTGAACAGCACCGCCTCGCGCTGTTCGCTGGCGCTGCGGATCAGACTCATCCAGGTGTCCTGGAACACCTCCTCGGCCAGGGCGTGGTCGCCGCACAGGCCGAGCAGGAAGCGGAACAGGCCGAGGCGGTGGCGCTCGTAGAGCGTGGCGAAGGCCGCCGCGTCGCCGTTGCGATAACGCCGCAGCAGCGCGGCGCCATCGTCTTGCAGTGGGAGGTTCAATTAGTCGGCCCTGACTTGAACGTTTTGCGGAGTTTGCAGGCTCTGCGCCAGTTCCACCAGTTGCACGAACTCGCCGCGCAGGCCGAACGGGTCATCGCCCCGGGCGCCGCGGGCCAGCGTGGCGCTGTCGGCCAGGGAGAAGGCGCCGGTGTACTGGCCGCCGCGCAGCTGCTGAGCGAAGGCCGCCACCGCCGCGGCGAAGCGCAGGTCGTCGCTGGCCTGGGCGATGGGTGTCGCCTCGCCCTTGGCGATGGGCCGCTCCACCAGCTTGCTGGCGCTGCCCTCCGGCGCCTTGTAGCGCAGGCGCAGCCAGGCGATCTCGCCGGGTTTGCCCTGGTCGCCGGCGACGCGGGCATAGCGCAGCGGTTCCAGCCAGCCCTTGGCGCCCACCGGCACCACCTCGTACAGCGCGGTGACCGTGTGCCCGGCACCGATCTCGCCGGCGTCGACCTTGTCGTTGGCGAAGTCCTCGCGCTTCAGGGCACGATTCTCGTAGCCCAGCAGGCGGTACTCGCTGACCTCGGCCGGGTTGAACTCGACCTGGATCTTCACGTCCTTGGCCATCACCGCCAGGGTCGAGCTGAGCTGGTCGACCAGTACCTTGCGCGCCTCGCGCAGGTTGTCGATGTAGGCGTAGTTGCCGTCGCCGGCGTCGGCCAGCTGCTCCATCAGCTGCTCGTTGTAGTTGCCCGCGCCGAAGCCCAGGGTGGTCAGCGACACGCCGGTCTTGCGCTTGTCGGCGGCCAGCTGCTTGAGCGTCTCGAAGTCGCTGATACCGACGTTGAAGTCGCCATCGGTGGCCAGCAGGATACGGTTGATGCCGTCCTTCAGCAGGCCCTTCTGCGCCTCCTGGTAGGCCAACTGGATGCCGGATTCGCCGGCGGTGGAGCCGCCGGCAGTGAGCCGGTCGATGGCGGCGCGGATCTTCGCCTTCTCGCTGCCGGCGGTGGATTCCAGCACCACGCTGGAGGTGCCTGCGTAGGTGACCAGGGCCACCCGGTCCTGCGGGCGCAACTGGTCGACCAGCAGCTTGAGGGTGGCTTGGACCATGGGCAGGCCTTCGCGGCGGTCCATGGAGCCGGAGACGTCGACCAGGAACACCAGGTTGGCCGGCGGCAGCTCGGCAACGCTCAGGTCGGCGGCCTTGATCGCCACCCGCAGCAGGCGTGTCTCGGGGTTCCAGGGCGTGGTCGCCAGTTCCGTGGCGACGCTGAACGGCACGTCACCCTCGGGTTTGGGATAGGCATAGGGGAAGTAGTTGACCAGCTCCTCCAGGCGCACCGCGTCCCTGGGCGGCAGGCTGCCGTCGTTGAGGAAGCGGCGCACGTTGGCGTAGGCGCCGGTGTCCACGTCGATGCTGAAGGTCGACACCGGCTGTTCGGCCACGGCCTGCACCGGATTGCCCTCGATCTTCTGGTATTGCTCGCGGTTGGCGTCCCGGTAGCCGAAGCCGGCGCCATCGCTCAGCGGCGCCGGGGCGATCATCGGCGCCGCGTAGGGCATGGCCTTGCGCGCTTCCCGGGTTCTGGCCGCGGCCGGGGCGGCCTGCTCCTGCAGCCGTTCGTGGGTGGCGACAGGTTCGGCGGCCTGGGGTACGGCCTGGGGGGCGACCACACTGGGCGTGGCCTCGTCGTGGGAGGCGCTGCAGGCGGCCAGCGCCAGGGCCAGGGTGGCGCCGAAGCCGGCGAGCAGGGGTTGCGGGGCGATACGGGACATGGCGGGGTCTCCTCGGGCGAACAGTCCATTCGCCCGGGTAGACGTAGCCGCCGGCGACTTCGGGTTAACAGGTCTTTGAAAAGGCCATGTACCCGTTACGTGTTGCAGACGCTACAGCCGCCCTGCGGAAGCGGCTTGCCTGGGAACCGGTAGGGTAGTTGGGTCGCAGGCCATAACCCATCAGCGTGATCGACCGCGGCACCGCTGGGTTACCCGGCAAGCGGCTAACCCACCCTATGCGTTGCGCAGTCAAGCCCTTCTATCTGAACACCGCAGCTGCCTGCCCCTGGATTCCCGCCTGCGCGGGAATGACGGTTTCGGAAGAAACTCCGCCCCCACCTCGTCATCCCCGCGCAGGCGGGGACCCAGAAGGGCTCAGGGCGCTACGACATCTAACAGGGACATAGCTTTTGAAAAGGCCATGTCCCCGTGCCGTGTCGTTGGTGCAATCCCGCTTTCGTGGGAGCGGCTGGGCGGCATTCCGATTGGCCGCGAAATTCGCGGATGAATCCGCTCCCACAAGGTGTGCCACAACCAACGTGGGCATAGCCTTTGAAAAACTACCTGCGTTGCTGGCAATACAGCGTGCCTCGCATGCAGCCCGTCAAGCGCCCTGGCTTTCCGCGCAGAGCTGGCGGACCAGCATGCCCAGGGTCATCATCGCCCGCTCGGATTCGCGGTTCCACGGGATGCCGCAGGTCAGCCGCAGGCAGTTGTTGAATTGCTCGGTGTTACTGAAGATCAGCCCCGGCGCGATGCTGATGCCCTGCTGCAGCGCCCGCACGTGCAGTTCCTGGGCGCTGACCTTGCCGGGCAGGCTGACCCAGAGGATGAAGCCGCCGTGCGGCCGGGTCATCTGCGTGCCTTCCGGGAAGTGCTGCTGCACCGCCAGCTGGTAGGCGGTCATGTTCTTGCGGTACTCCTGGCGGATGTGCCGCAGGTGGCGGTCGTAGCCGCCGTTCTCCAGGTAGGCGGCCACGCCCATCTGGGTCACGCTGCAGGCCGAGTGGGTGCTGAAGGTCTGCAGGCGCTCCACTTCTTCCTGGTAACGACCGGCGATGATCCAGCCAATGCGCACGCCCGGCGAGAGGGTCTTGGAGAAGCTGGAGCAGTACACCACCTGGTCGTCGCGGTCATGGGCCTTGAGCGCCTTGCTGCGCCCCGGCTCGAACAGCAGCTCGCCGTAGATGTCGTCCTCGATCACCCGGATGCCGTGGTCGGCGGTCAGGCGCAGCAGCTGCTTCTGGCGGTCCTCGGGGATGCTGCCGCCGAGCGGGTTGGACAGGCGCGCGGTGAGCACCAGCGCCTTGATCGGCCACTGGTTGGCGGCCAGCTGCAGTGCTTCCAGGCTGAGACCGATGGTCGGGTCGCTGGGAATCTCGATGACCTTGAGGCCGAGCACTTCCGCCAGTTGCAGCAGGCCGTAGTAGGTCGGCGACTCGGCGGCGATCAGGTCGCCGGGCTGGGTCAGCACGCGCAGGGCCATGTGGATGGCGTCCACGCAGCCGTGGGTGATCACCACCTCGGAAGGGTCCACCGCCACGCCGGCATCGCGCATGCGGATCGCCACCTGGCGGCGCAGCGGCTCGTAGCCGGGGCTGAACATGTAGCTGAAGGCGCGCGGGCTCTGGAAGCGGGTGACCTTGGCCAGTTGCTGGTGCAGCGAGCGCACCGGCAGGTAGTCCACGTGCGGCACGGCCGCGCCGAGGGGAAACACGCCGTCCTGGCGCGAGTCGTTGAGCACCTGGCTGATGATGCTGCTGCGGGTGACCATGGCGGGGCGCTCGACCCGCGCGATGTCCGGGGTCGAGGCGGTGAGGCCGGCGCTCTGGTGCACGTAGAAGCCGGACTGCGGACGGGCGCGGATCAGGCCCATGTCTTCAAGGTTGGCGTAGGCCTGCAGCACGGTGGCATGGCTGACGCTGAGCTGGGAACTCATCTTGCGCACCGACGGCACCCGCTCGCCGGGCTGGTAGACGCCGCGGCGGATATCCTCGGCCAGCAACTGGGCGATGCGCTGATAGAGCAACAAGCTGGTCATTACAAGGTTCCTTACGCGACTGAACCGTAACAGTAGCCAAATTCCGGACGACCGGATCGGTACAGTGAAACAATATGCCGACGGTACAGTTGCGTCTGTTACGGAGCAGATATGGTCGACCGGCGCCGACCGGGTGATTGGGGAATGGGACTGCGGGAGGAAGGGGACGTTCCGTGACGCGGGGAGGACCGGGGGCGGACGCCCCCGGCGGGTGCAGCGGGTCAGTCGACGAACAGGTCGGTCATCAGCTTGCTGGTGGGGTCGAAGCGGTACTGCTCGAAGTCCTCCTGGCCCTGCTCGCGGAGGATTTCCTCGTCCAGCAGCAGGCGGCCGCTGATGCTGCGCTCGCTGCTCGCGAGGATGGCGCAGGCGGCGTCGGCCATGATCGCCGGCAGGCGCGCGGCCTTCATCACCGCCGGGCCGCCGGCCTCGTACTCGATGGCGGCGGTGGCGATCACCGTCTTCGGCCACAGCGAGTTGACGCTGATGCCGTACTTGCGGAATTCCTCGTGCATGCCCAGCGTCAGCATGCTCATGCCGTACTTGGTGGTGGTGTACGGGCTGTAGCTGGAGAACCACTGGGGCGCGAGGTTGAGCGGCGGCGACAGGCTGAGGATGTGGCCGCGGCTCTGCTTGAGGTAGGGCAGGGCCGCCTGGCTGCAGACCATCACCGCGCGGGTGTTGATCTGGAACATCAGGTCGTAGCGCTTCGGCTCCAGCTGCTCGACGCCGACCAGGCGGATCGCCCCGGCGTTGTTGACCACGGCGTCGATGCCGCCGAAGTGGGCGGCGGCCTGGGCCATGGCGGCCTTCACCGCGCCCTCGTCGCGCACGTCCAGCTGCAGGGCCAGGGCCTTGCCGCCGGCCTCTTCGACTTCCGCGGCCACCGTGTGGATGGTGCCGGGCAGCTTGGGATGGGGCTCGGCGCTCTTCGCCGCGATGACGATGTTGGCGCCCTGGGCGGCGGCCTTGAGGGCGATCTCGCGGCCGATGCCGCGGCTGGCGCCGGTGATGAACAGGGTCTTGCCTTGCAGGGACATGGGCATTTTCCTTGGCTCGTTTGAAATCGTGTGGGAGCGGCCTTGGCCGCGATGCCTGACTGCGGCCTGCATCGAGGCCGAGGCCGCTCCCACCGGGGGATCACGCTTCGGTCGCTTCGACCTCCACCAGCAGCTGGCGGCTTTTCACCTGGTCGCCCTGGCTGACCTGGACGCGGCGGATCACGCCGTCCATGCCGGCCTTGAGCGGGTGCTCCATCTTCATCGCCTCCAGCACCACCAGCAGCTGGCCCTTGCTGACCTGCTCGCCCTCGGCCACCAGCACCTCGACGATGGCGCCGTCCATCGGCGCCTTGATCGTGCCGGTGCCGGCGGCGTTCTGCCCGCCGGCCGGGGCATGGGTGACGTCGGCGAATTCCAGGTTGCCGCCACGGCCGTACAGCCAGACCCGCTCGCCGTCCCGGTGGTAGGCCAGGCGGCGGCGCACGCCGTCCAGTTCCAGGGTGGCCCAGCGGCCGTCGGCGGCCAGTAGGTGCAGCTCGATGGACTGCTCGCCGACCTGCGCGCGCAGCCTTGGCTGGGCGCCGGCCTCCAGTACCTGCAACTCCACCGCGTGCTTGTGCTCGCCCTGCTTGAGGACGAAGCGCCAGGGCGCGCCGCCGCTGTTGCGCCAGCCGGATAGGCCCGGCTGGTGGGCACGGGCGTCGGCGCTGGCCTGGTAGAGCAGGGCGCAGGCGGCGGCCAGTTCGGACGCGGCCGGGGCCTGCGGGCTCAGGCTCGGGTCGTCGGCGAAATGCTCGGCGATGAACGCGGTGGTGGCGTTGCCGGCGGCGAACTCGGGGTGGGCCAGCAGGTTGGCGAGGAAACGCTGGTTGCCGTTGACGCCCAGCAGCACGCAGTCCTCCACGGCGCGCACCAGCTTGCGCCGGGCCTCGTCGCGGGTGGCGCCGTAGGCGATCACCTTGGCCAGCATCGGGTCGTAGAAGGGCGTCACGGCCTGGCCCTCGACCAGGCCGTGGTCGACGCGGATGCCATCCAGCAGGGCCGGCTCCCAGCGCAGCACGTCGCCGGTCTGGGGCAGGAAGCCGTTGGCCGAGTCCTCGGCGTACAGGCGCACCTCGATGGCGTGGCCTTCCAGGCGGATGTCCTCCTGCCCGAGCGGCAGCGGCTGGCCTTCGGCGACGCGAATCTGCCAGGCCACCAGATCCTGGCCGGTGATCAGCTCGGTGACCGGGTGCTCCACCTGCAGACGAGTGTTCATCTCCAGGAAGTAGAAGGCGCCGGAGCTGTCCAGCAGGAACTCCACGGTGCCGGCGCCGACGTACTCGACCCGCGCCGCCGCCTTGACCGCCGCCTCGCCCATGGCCCGGCGCAGCTCGGGCGTCATCACAGGGCAGGGCGCCTCCTCGACCACCTTCTGGTGGCGGCGCTGCACCGAGCAGTCGCGCTCGCCCAGGTAGACGATGTTGCCGTGGCGGTCGCCGAACACCTGGATTTCCACGTGGCGCGGCTGGATCACCGCCTTTTCCAAAATCAGCTCGCCGGAGCCGAAGGCGTTCTGTGCCTCGGAGCGGGCGGTGCGAATCTGCGCGGCCAGTTCGGAAGTGTCCTGCACCAGTCGCATGCCGCGGCCGCCGCCGCCGGCGCTGGCCTTGATCATCAGTGGGTAGCCGATACGCTCGGCCTCGCGGGCCAGGGTCTCGTCGTCCTGGGCCGCGCCCTCGTAGCCGGGGATGCAGGGCACGCCGGCCTCGAGCATGGCGATCTTCGACAGGCGCTTGCTGCCCATCAGGTGGATGGCTTCCACGGTCGGGCCGATGAAGACGATGCCGGCCGCCTCGCAGGCGCGGGCGAACTCGGCGTTCTCGGAGAGGAAGCCGTAGCCGGGGTGGATGGCGTCGGCGCCGGTCTTGCACGCCGCTTCGAGGATGGCGTCGATCACCAGATAGGACTGGCTGACCTGGGCCGGGCCGATGCACACCGCCTCGTCGGCCAGTTGCACGTGGCGCGCGCCGGCGTCAGCCTCGGAATACACCGCCACGGTGCGGTAGCCGAGGTTCTGCGCGGTGCGCATCACCCGGCAGGCGATCTCGCCACGGTTGGCGATCAGGATCTTGTTGAATGCAGCCATGTTGTTGTTCTACTCCTGCCGGTCAAACCGCATCGGTCTGCGTAAGGTGGATCGCGCTTTATCGATCCACCGGGCGGTGTTCTGGTGGATCTAGCAAGTGCATCCACCCTACGAGCTGTTCCCCTCTCTCTCTGGGAGAGGGGCCAGGGGTGAGGGTGTTTCAGGCTGCTCCGAGCTGCCCGTGGTCCCCTCGCCCCAGGGCGTTGATCTCACTCAGCCCACTTGGGCTTGCGCTTTTGCACGAAGGCCATGGTGCCTTCCACGCCTTCCTCGCCCAGCACCGCCTCGGCGAACAGGCCGGCGGCGTGGTCGAGCAGGTTGCCGAGCACTTCATGCTCGGTGGCCAGCAGCAGCGCCTTGGTCGCCGCGTTGGCCCCCGGCGCGCACTGGCGCACCTGCCGCAGGCACTCGGCGAGGCGGTCGACCACGGCCTGGTCATCGGCCTCGCTGAAATGCACCAGGCCCAGGCGCAGGGCCTCGGCGCCATCGAAGCGGGCGGCGGTCAGGGCCAGGCGACGGGTCTGGGTCAGGCCGATGCGCTTGACCACGAAGGGCGCGATCTGCGCCGGCAGGATGCCCAGGCTGGTTTCCGGCAGGCCGAATTTCGCTTGGGCATGGGCGATGGCGATGTCGGAGACGCAGGCCAGGCCGAAGCCGCCGCCGAGCACCGCGCCTTCCAGCACGGCGATCAGCACCTGGGGCGTGGCCTGGGCTTCTTCCAGCAGGCTGCCGAAGGCGCGGTTCAGTTCGCGGTAGGCGTCGCCACCTTTCGCTCTGGCTCCGGCCATGTCCTTGACGTCGCCACCGGCGCAGAAGTGGCCGCCGGCGCCGCGTAGCACTAGGGCGCGCACGCTCTGGTCGGCGCGCACGGCGCGCAGCACGGCGCGGAGTTCCTCGACCATCGCCAGGCTCATGGCGTTGCGGCTGTCCGGGCGGTCGAGGGTGACGTAGAGCACGCCGTCGGCCAGCTCCAGCAGCAGGGTTTCCGTGTTTGGTAGAGACATCGCCATCGCTCCATTGAGGTAGGGCGGGTGAAACCCGCGTCGTGATCGGCGCGGGTTTCACCCGCCCTACGGCCTCAGCCCTTTTTCTTGCCGGGCAGGATGCCCATCAGCTTGCAGATGATGCCGAGCATGATCTCGTCGGCGCCGCCGCCGATGGAGACCAGGCGCACGTCGCGGTAGGCGCGCGACACCGGGTTGTCCCACATGAAGCCCATGCCGCCCCAGTACTGCAGGCAGGCGTCGCTGACCTCGCGGCCCAGGCGCCCGGCCTTGAGCTTGGCCATGGAGGCCAGCTTGGTCACGTCCCTGCCGTTCACGTACAGCTCGGTGGCCTGGTAGACCAGCGCGCGCAGGGCCTCGACCTCGCTCTGCAACTCGGCCATGCGGAAGTGGATGACCTGGTTGTCGATCAGCGCCTGGCCGAAGGTCTTGCGCTCCTTGCAGTAGGCGATGGTGGTGTCGATGCAGTGCTCCAGGCCCTTGATCATGTTGGCCGCGCCGAACATGCGTTCCTCCTGGAACTGCAGCATCTGCATCATGAAGCCCGCGCCCTCGGCGCCGATGCGGTTGCGCTGGGGTACGCGGACGTTGTCGAAGAACACCTGGGCGGTTTCCGAGCTGCGCATGCCGAGCTTGTCGAGGTGCGGGCTGACGCTGATGCCCGGGCTGTTCATCGGCACCACGATCAGCGACTTGTTGACGTGGGGCTTGTCGTCGCTGGTGTTGGCCAGCAGGCAGATGAAGTCGGCCGACGGCGAGTTGGTGATCCACATCTTGCTGCCGTTGATGATGTAGTCGTCGCCGTCCTTGCGAGCGTTGGTCTTCAGCCCGGCCACGTCGGAACCGGCGCCGACCTCGGAGACGCCGATGCAGCCGACCATCTCGCCAGCGATGGCCGGGCGGAGGAATTCCTCGCGCAGTTCGTCGGAGCCGAAGCGCGCCAGCGCCGGGGTGCACATGTCGGTCTGCACGCCGATGGACATGGGGATGCCGCCGCAGTGGATGGTGCCGAATTCCTCGGCGGCGACGATCGAGTAGCTGTAGTCCAGGCCCATGCCGCCGAACTTCTCCGGCTTGGAGATGCCCAGCAGGCCGAGGTCGCCGGCCTTCTTGAAGATGTCGTGGATGGGGAAGCGACCGTCCTTCTCCCACTGGTCGACGTGGGGGTTGATCTCGTGCTCGACGAAGCTGCGCACGGTGCGGCGGAGTTCTTCGTGTTCCTGGGTGAAGATCATTTTTCTTGTTCTCCTCGTTCTAGCTCCCTCTCCCGGAGGGAGAGGGGATTTAAAAGTGTTGTAGGGCGGGTGAAACCCGCGCCGGGGGGCACGCGGGTTGCACCCGCCCTATGGTCAGAGGCGGGCCACGCCGAAGCTGCTGGGTTTGAGCGGCCGGGCCCGGGCCTCGGCGCAGATGTCCAGCAGCAGGCCGAGCAGGGCGCGGGTGTCGCGCGGGTCGATCAGGCCGTCGTCCCACAGGCTGGCGGTGCCGTACAGCGCGGTGGACTGGCTGTCGAGCTTCTGCGCGGTGGCCATTTCCAGCATGTCGAGCATCTTCGGGTCGGCCTCCTTGCCTTCCTTGCGGTGCTTTTCCTCGGTGACGATACGCAGCACCTTGCCGGCCTGGGCGCCGCCCATCACCGCGGTGCGGCTGTTGGGCCAGGCGAAGATGAAGCGCGGGTCGAGGCCGCGGCCGCACATGGCGTAGTTGCCCGCGCCGTAGGAGCCGCCGACCACGATGGTCAGCTTGGGCACGGTGGCATTGGCCACCGCCTGGATCATCTTCGAGCCGTGCTTGATCACGCCCAACTGCTCGGACTCGGTGCCGACCATGAAGCCGGTGGTGTTGTGCAGGAACAGGATCGGCGTGTTGCTCTGCTCGCACAGCTGGATGAACTGGGCAGCCTTGGCCGCGCCACGCGGAGTGATCGGGCCGTTGTTGCCGATCAGGCCGCAGGGCTGGCCCTCGATCTGCAGGTGGCCGCAGACGGTCTGGGCATCGAACTCGTGCTTGAAGTCGAGGAACTCCGAGCCATCGGCGATGCGGGCGATGATTTCTCGCACGTCGTAGGGTTTCTTGGCGTCCGCCGGGACCACGCCGAGCAGCTCGTGGGCCGGGTACAGCGGCTCGCGCCAGGTGCGCTGCTCGCGCACCGGCAGCTGGGCGTTCCACGGCAGCATGCCGAGGATTTCGCGGGCCAGGCGCACGCCGTCGGCGTCGTTCTCGGCCAGGTACTCGGCGGTTCCGGCGACCTGGGCGTGCATCTCGGCGCCGCCCAGTTCCTCGTCGGTGGCGATTTCGCCGGTGGCGGCCTTGAGCAGCGGCGGGCCGGCGAGGAACATCTTGGCCTTGCCGCGCACCACCACCACGTAGTCGGACAGGCCCGGCTGGTAGGCCCCGCCGGCGGTGCTGGACCCGTGCACCACGGTGATCTGCGGGATGCCGGCGGCGGACAGGCGCGCCTGGTTGGCGAAGGCGCGGGCGCCCTCGACGAAGATGTCGGCAGCGTAGGTCAGGTTGGCGCCGCCGCTCTCGGCCAGGGTGATCACGGGCAACCGGTTCTCGGCGGCGATCTGCTGCAGGCGCAGGGACTTGCGCAGGCCGGTGGGGGAGATGGTGCCGCCCTTGATCGCGCTGTTGCTGGCGCTGACCAGGCAGCGCACCCCGGCCACGTAGCCGATGCCGGCGATGATGCCGCCGCCGGCCTGGGTGCCGTCCTTGTCATCGTGCAGCTTGTAGCCGGCCAGGGAGCAGAGTTCGAGGAACGGGCTGCCCGGGTCGAGCAGCAGGTTGAGGCGCTCGCGCGGCAGCAGTTGGCCGCGCTTGTCGAACTTGGCCTTGGCCTCCGCCGCCTTGTCCAGCACCTTCTGCTCGACTTCGCGGAAGCTGGCGATGGCCGCCAGCATGGCCTCGCGGTTCTGCGCGAAGGCGTCGCCGTGGACGTCGATTTCCGATTGGATCGCCGGCATCGCTTACTCCTTGAACACGTCGGGCACGTAGGCCCGGTGGAAGCCGTTGTAGGACTCGCTGGTCTTGGCCTTGCCCAGGGTCCAGGCGCGGGTGCCCTGGCTGGCGGCGCCGTCGATGCGGATGGTGTTGCCGCTGATGAAATTGGCCCCCGGCGACAACAGGAAGACGATGGCCGCCGCCACTTCCGACTCGGTGCCGATGCGCTGCAGCGGCACGTGGTCCTTGAGGTTGCGGATCATGTTCTTCATCGACTCGGGGTAGGTGTCCATGCCGCTGGAGGCGATCCAGCCCGGTGCCACGGCGTTGACCCGCACACCGGCGTGGCCCCACTCGTAGGCAGCGGTCTTGGTGAAGTTCTCCATGCCCGCGCGCGCCGCGCCGGAGTGGCCCATGCCGGGCATGCCGCCCCACATGTCGGCGAGCATGTTGACGATGCTGCCGCCGTGCTTGCCCATGCACTGGGTGAAAACTTCACGGGCCACCAGAAAGCCGCCGACCAAGTTGGTGCGTACCACGGTCTCGAAGCCCTTCTGGTTGATCGAGACGAGCGGGGCGGGGAACTGGCCGCCGGCGTTGTTGACCAGGTGATGGATGCGCCCGCGCTCGGCCAGCACGCCAGCGACCATGGCCTTCACCGCCTCTTCCTCGCGGATGTCGCAGGCGGCGAAGCTGACGCTGCCACCGTCCTCGGCGATCTCGCTGGCGGTGTTCTCCAGCTTCTCCGGCTTGCGCCCGACCAGCACCACGTGGGCGCCCAGATGGGCCAGCTCGTGGGCCACGCAGCGGCCGATGCCGCTGCCGCCGCCGGTGACCAGGATGGTCTGGCCGGCGAACAGGCCGGGTTTGAAGACTGAGTCGTATGCCATTGTCGTTATCCTTGTCGGTCTTTGTGGGAGCGGCCTTGGCCGCGATGCCTTCGCGCAGGCTTGATCGCGGCCGAGGCCGCTCCCACAGGGGTTGCCGCTAAAGGCGATCGGCCAGGGCCTTGGGCACCGGCACCGGGAATTCCAGCAACTGCTGGGCGAAGGCCTTGCCCTGCGGGTCGATGCGCAGGCTGGCCACGCCGCCGCCGCCCAGGGCGTTCTCCAGCAGGAAATTGAGGCTGTGGCTGCCCGGCAGGTACCAGCGCTCGACGCGGCCGACCTGCGGGTCGAGCACGTGACTCATCCAGTCCACCACCGCTTCCTTGCCCAGCGCCTCGGCGATCCACGGCAGGTACTCGGGCCTTCTCGCCATCACGCCGATGTTGCTGTGGTTGCCCTTGTCGCCGGAGCGGGCCACGGCCAGCCTGACCAGCGGCACGTTGGCGTCGGCCTGGCCGGTGGTGGCGGGCAGCGGAGCCTCGTCGGCGATGCGGGCCGGGTCGAATACATCGACCTCGGGCAGGGCGACCGGGATGCGCTCGCCGTCCAGCTCCACTTCCAGAGCGCAGGCGTCCTTGTCCACCAGGAAGCTGAACAGGCGGATCACCGGGTATACCGTGGGGCGGCCGCCGACGATGCCGGTCAGGCCCGGCGCCATGCCGGTGGCGGCCTGGGCGATCTCGCGGGAGAACAGCACCAGCGCTTCCTTCCTGGCGTGGCGCACGGCGAGCTTGATCACCACCTCGCGGGTGTCCTTCCGCTGGGCGTGCGGGCCGTAGGTGGCCTCGGCGCCGAGCAGTTCGATGCTCGCTTCGCGGTAGGGCCCCCAGCCGCGTTCGGCGAAGATTTCCTCGGTCTTGCGGATGATCGCCTGGCTGACCCGCTCGGCCTTGGCCACGGCGTCGATACCGGCGATCAGGCAGCTGGCGGTGCAGCGGAAGCCGTCCGGGTGGGTGGCGCTGACCTTGTACTGGCCGGTGGGGGGCAGGCCGCGGGCGCCCTTCAGCTCGACGCGGTTGTCGCCGACCTGGGTCAGCTGCACCTGGGTGAAGTCGCAGACCACGTCCGGCAGCAGGTAGGCGCGCGGGTCGCCGATCTCGTAGAGCATCTGCTCGCCCACCGACAGCACGCTGACCAGGCCGCCGCTGCCCTCGGGCTTGCCGACCACGAAGCTGGCGTCGGCGGCGACTTCCACGACCGGGAAGCCGATGTGCTCGTAGTCCGGCACGTCGCGCCAGTCGGTGAAGTTGCCACCGGTGCACTGTGCGCCGCACTCGATGATATGGCCAGCCAGGGCGGCCTGGGCCAGCTTGTCATAGTCGGACCACGACCAGCCGAATTCGTGGACCAGCGCCGCACTGACCACCGCGCTGTCGACCACCCGGCCGGTGACGACGATATCGGCGCCGGCCTCCAGTGCCGCGACGATGCCCGGCGCGCCCAGGTAGGCGTTGACCGACACGCACATGGGCGGCAGCGGGGCGCCGCTGAACATTTCCACGGTGCCGGCCTTGGTCAGCTCGCCGAGCCTGGGTTGCAGGTTGTCGCCGTGCAGCACGGCGATCTTCAGCTGCACGCCGGCCTTGTCGCAGGCGGCGGCCAGGGCGGCGGCGCAGGCCGCCGGGTTGACCCCGCCGGCGTTGCTGACCACGCGGATCTTCTTCGCGGCAATCTCGCCCAGCAGCGGCGCCAGCACCTCCACGAAATCGGTGGCGTAGCCCTCGTCCGGCTTCTTCATCTTCGCCCCGGCCATGATCGACATGGTGATCTCGGCCAGATAGTCGAACACCAGGTAGTCCAGTTCGGCGCCGCGCACCAGCTGGGCGGCGGCGGTGGAGGTGTCGCCCCAGAAGGCGGAGGCGCAGCCTATGCGTACGGTCTTGTTCATTGTCGTGAGTCCGCGCGGATGCCAGATGCTTCGCACACTACCAAGCAAGCGCTTGGTTGAAAAGCCTCCGCGTGCTTCTTTTTGCCCAAGCGCTTGCTCGGGAGGTCGCCAGGTCGCGTACAATCGTGGCGCAAGCGAGCGGCGAGTGGGGATGCGATGAGTCTGGACGAACGGAAAGCCCGAGAAGTGATGCAGAAGCTGGTCGCCGATGGCGGGCTGACCGACCCGGAGAGCGCCCGCGGCAAGCTGCTGCAGACCGCCGCCCACCTGTTCCGCAGCAAGGGCTACGAGCGCACCACGGTGCGCGACCTGGCCGGCGCCGTGGGCATCCAGTCCGGCAGCATCTTCCACCACTTCAAGAGCAAGGACGAAATCCTCAAGGCGGTGATGGAGGAGACCATCCTCTACAACACCGCACTGATGCGCGCCGCCCTGAGCGAGGCCAGCGGCCCGCGCGAACGGGTGCTGGCGCTGATCCGCTGCGAGCTGCAGTCGATCATGGGCGGCACCGGCGAGGCCATGGGCGTGCTGGTGTACGAGTGGCGCTCGCTGTCCGAGGAGAGCCAGGCCTACATCCTCAGCCTGCGCGACACCTACGAGCAGATCTGGCTCGAGGTGCTCGGCGAGGCCCGCGCCGCCGGCCATTTCAAGGCCGATCCGTTCGTGCTGCGGCGCTTCCTCACGGGTGCGCTGAGCTGGACCACCACCTGGTTCCGCCCGGACGGCAAGATGAGCCTGGACCAGCTGGCCGAGGAAGCCCTGAATCTGGTGCTCAAGGAAGACTGACGGATAGGCTAAGCTGCTACCAGCACTGGCCCTGGTCGGTCGCGGCTGCAGGGAGGAGCCGGACACCTGGCTTCCTTTCATCGAGGTAACCGCGTTGCGTGCGCTTTCCCGCCTGCTGCTGATGGTCCTGGTCTGTTGTGCCCCCCTGGCGGGTGCCGAGCAGCGCGTGCGCGTCGGCGCCTACCACTTCCCGCCCTACATCGCCAAACCGGAGAGCGCGGCGCCCGAAGGCATGGTGCCCGAGCTGCTGGCGGCGCTGAACGCGGCTCAGGACGACTACCGCTTCGAGCTGGTGCCGACCTCGGTGACCCGGCGCTACCGCGACTTCGTCCACGCCCGCTACGACCTGATCCTGTTCGAGTCGCCGGACTGGGGCTGGCAGGACATCCCGCTGGACAAGCTCGACCTGCATATCGCCGACGCCGAGGTCTACGTGGCGCGCAAGGAGGAGGGCCGCGACCAGCGCTTCTTCGACCGCCTGGGCGGCAAGCGCATGGCCCTTTACAACGGCTATCACTACGGTTTCGCCGGCTACAACGCCGACCAGGACTACCTGACCCGCCAGTTCAACGCCGTGCTCACCTATTCACACGACAGCAACCTGCTGATGCTGCTGCACGGCCGCGTCGACCTCAGCGTGGTGGCCCGTTCCTACCTGCGCATCTACCAGCAGGAACACCCGCAGCAGGGCGAGCGGCTGCTGGCCTCGGAGCGCGCCGACCAGATCTACCACCACCACGCCCTGCTGCGCCCGCAGGGGCCGATCGACGCGAAGCGGTTGGACGCGCTGCTCCAGCGGCTGCGCGACAGCGGCCGGCTGGACGACCTGACCCGGCGCTACCACTTGCTGAGCGCGGCGGAGGCGGCCGGCTGGCGCGCCGATCCGATCCCCCACTAGGCGTTTACGCCATCATGGCACTAGGCTAGTCTTCGATCAGCTTAGTTGCCTGTGAGGTCAACATGGATCGGCGTCGACAGGGATTGCTTGGCGCTTCGCTGATGCTGCTGGTGGCGTTGTCGAGTCCGGCCGTGGAGGCGGCGGAGGACGTTCTGGTGGCCGCCGTGCATTTCCCTCCCTACGTGGTCAAGCCCGAGTCCGACCCGAACAGCGGCCTGCTCGGCGAACTGGTCGGGGCGCTCAACGAGGTGCAGAGCGAGCATCGCTTCGTCCCCCGCGCCACCTCGCTCAACCGCCGCTTCGACGACTTCCTCCAGGGGCGCATCCACCTGGCCATCTTCGAGAACCCCGACTGGAACTGGCAGGGCGTGCCCGGTACCCGCATCGACCTGGGCCTGGAAGATGCCGAGGTGCTGGTGGCCCGCGCCGAGCCGGGGCGCGACCAGCACTACTTCGACAGGCTGATGGACAAGCGCATGGCGTTGTTCAACGGCTACCACTACGGCTTCGCCGGCTTCAACAACGATCCCAAGTGGCTGGAGAAGAACTTCAACGCGGTGCTCACCTACTCCCACGAGAGCAACCTCAAGCTGGTGCTGCGCGGGCGCGCCGACATCGCGCCGATCACCCGTTCCTGGCTGGGCGCGCGCCTGCGCGAGCAACCCCGGCTGCGCGAGGAGCTACTGGTGTCGGACTGGGAGGACCAGCGCTACCGCCACTACGCGATCCTCCATCCGAGGGCGCCGATCAGCGCCGGGGAGTTCCGTGCCATCCTGCAGAAGCTGCGCCAGAACGGCGAACTGGAGCGCATCTTCGCGCCCTACGGCATCGAGGTCAGCCGGACCGCAGCGGGTAGCTCAGCAGAAGCAGATGGAGCAGATTGACCGCGCCGTGCAGCGCCACGGCCGGCCATAGCCGGCCGCTGAAGTGGAAGGCCAGGCCGTAGCCCAGGCCGGCCACCGTCGCCACCAGGGCGAACAGCGGGCTGAAGGGCACGTGCGCGGCGCCGAACAACAGGGCGGTCAGCCCGATGCCGACCAAGGCGCCGAGGCGCGCCACTAGCGCCGGCTGCAACCAGGCGCGGAACAGCAGTTCCTCGGCCAGCACCGCCACGCCCAGGTTGACCGCCAGCCAGAGCCACAGCTGCGGCGGCCATTTCGGCTGCCAGCCGACCAGGCCGAGGGCCAGCGCCAGCAACGGCACCGCCAGCAGGGTGGCGAGCCCGGCGAACAGGGCCAGACGTGGGCGTACAGCCGGGCGCGGCGGCTGGCCCAGCCACCAGGCCAGCAGGGTCAGACCCAGGAGCAGTTTGTCCCAGGACAGGCGCAGGGCGTAGGGCGGGGCGTCCGCGCTCAGGGCTTGGGCGGGCCACAACGGCGTCGGCTGGAAACCGGGCAGCAGGTGGGCGGCCAGGGCCACGCCGCCGATCAGCCCACCGCTCCACCACACGCCGCGTGGCAGCAGGCGTTCGCCGAACAGCACCCAGGCGATATAGATGGTGCCCAGCGCCAGGCCCGCGGGCTCGACGAAGCCGAGCGCCAGGCCCATGCCGAGCGCCAGCACGGGCAGGAGCAGACGCAGGTGCAGCGGTGGCATACGACGTCCTTGTCGGCTGGGGTCAGCGGTCTTCCGCTTCCTTGGCGTCCATTTCCGCGTTGCGCTCGTGAATGCGCTTGAGCTGTTCCTCGGTCAGGGGCAGCTTGCGCGCGCTGTCGCGCAGCAACAGCAGACTGCCGACGATGGAGCCGAGGGCCAGGACGATGATCAACCAGGCATACCAGGGCATGGCCTTCTCCTCGAGGGGTGATGCTCCACCATAACGCCCGCTGTCACATGCCGGCAACCTGGCGTTGCTTGAATGCGTTGCGCCTGGCGCTTCGCTGAAGAGGCGGCCGGGCGCATGCGTGCGAGGCATGCGGCCCTGCGGCCGACGGCATTCGCGCCATGCGGGACCAGGCCGTCGCCCGGGCACGCCTGGCCATTCTCGGAACAAGGGGGGACCCATTCATGGACATCACCGTGACCGAAGCCGTCAACCACGGCTGGATCGTCAAGCTGGGCGCCTGCGACGTGCCCTTTCGCTGCCAGGGGGACGCGACCCGCTTCGTCGAGCGCCTGCAACAGCGCCTCGCGGCACCTCACCAGTTGCCCCAGCTGCATGGTCATCTTCCTGTCACACCAGAGGCGCAACATCGGGTCTGAACAGGTGCTGCTTTCCGGCTAACCTCTCCTGCCGCGATCTCCGCGGCATTTTTTTGCCTGCGGAAAGGGGGAGTGGTGTTTCTAGAGTAATTGCTCTAGATTCGCCGCAACCACGCAGGAGAAAACCATGGTCGACGCCTTGCAGTTCGCCGACGGCAAGTTCCATTGCCCCATCACCCTTCATACCGCCGGCGCGGACGCCAGCCACACACTGATCGTGCTGCCGGCGCTGGGCGTCACCGCGCGCAAGTACGAGCGCCTGGCCCAGGGGCTGGTCGCGGCGGGGCACAACGTGCTGGTGGCCGACTGGCCGGGCCAGGGCGAGAGCCGCCCACGGCCCGGCTGGCGCTTCGACTACGGCTACCGCCAACTGGTGGACGAGCTGCTGCCCAAGCTGCTCGACCTGGCCAAGCGGCATTTCCCCCAGGCCAAGCCGGTGCTGCTCGGCCATAGTTTGGGCGGGCACATCGCCACGCTGCATGCCGCGGCCAACCCGGACAGCCCGGTGCCGGTGGTGGGCGTGGCCTGCGGCAACATCCACTACCGCCACTGGGAGGGCCGTGGCCGGCTGCTCACGCCCAGCGTGGCGCTGTTGTTCGGGGCGATCGTCTCGGTGCTCGGCTACCTGCCGGGGCGGCGCCTCGGCTTCGGTGGTCATGAGGCCCGCTCGCTGATGCGCGACTGGGGCCGGGTGGCCTTCAGCGGCAACTACGACCACCTCGGCCTGCCCCTGGCGCCGGCGCAGCGCAACCGGGTGGACTCGCTGTACATCCAGATCGAGGGCGACCATTTCGCGCCGCCGGCCTCCACCCTGGGGCTGGCCGCGCTGATCCAGCCGCAGCCGAGCATCGAGCGGCTGCCCTCGCCACGGCCGCCGGAGGAGAACCCGCACAGCGCCTGGCTGAAGGCGCCGCAGAGCGTGGTCGAGCGCGTCGATGCCTGGCTACGCCGGCACGAGTCCGGCGCGGCCGGCTGAAGCCGGTGCCCATGGCGCACCCTACGGTGCGCAGCGAACTCAGGCGGCAGGCCGCTGCTGGCGCTGGTAGAGGAATTCCAGCACGGCGCTGCGGTACTCGTGGTAGCGCGCGTCGTGGGCCAGGGCCAGGCGGTCGCGCGGGCGCTCCAGTTCGACGTTAAGGATTTCGCCGATGGTCGCCGCCGGGCCGTTGGTCATCATCACGATGCGGTCGGACAGCAGCACCGCCTCGTCCACGTCGTGGGTCACCATCACCACCGTGCTGTGGGTCTGGCCAACGATGCGCAGCAGCTCGTCCTGCAGGTGGGCGCGGGTGAGGGCGTCCAGCGCGCCGAACGGCTCGTCCATCAGCAGTACCTTGGGTTCCATGGCCAGGGCGCGGGCGATGCCGACGCGCTGCTTCATGCCACCGGAGATCTCGCTGGGGTGCTTGTGGCTGGCGTGGCTCAGGCCGACCATCTGCAGCGCCCGGGCGGTGCGCTCCTTCAGCTCGGCCTTGCCCGCCTTGCCGCCGAACACCCGCTCCACCGCCAGGTGGACGTTGCCGAAGCAGGTCATCCACGGCAGCAGGCTGTGGTTCTGGAACACCACGGCGCGTTCCGGGCCGGGACCGTCGATCTCGCGGCCGTTGCAGATCAGCCCGCCCGAGCTGGCCTCCAGCAGGCCGGCGATCAGGTTGAGTACGGTGGACTTGCCGCAGCCGGAGTGGCCGATCAGCGAGACGAACTCGCCCTTGGCGATGCTCAGGTTGACGCCTTCGAGCGCCTGGAAGCGGCCCTTCTTGGTATCGAAGTGTTTGCTGACACCGGTCAGCTCGACGAACTTGTCCATGACGGTCTCCTTAGCTCGCATAGTCGAAGCGCTTGGCCAGCAGGAGCAGGGCCTGCTCCAGGGCCAGGCCGACCAGGCCGACGATGATGATGGCGATGAGGATGTGCTCGACGTTGAGGTTGTTCCACTCGTCCCACACCCAGAAGCCCAGGCCGGTGCCGCCGGTGAGCATTTCCGCGGCGACGATCACCAGCCAGGCCACGCCGATGGCCAGGCGGATGCCGGTCATCAAGTGCGGCAGCACGGCGGGGAACAGGATGCGGGTGAGCACCTTGAACTCCGACAGCTTGAGCACGCGGGCCACGTTCAGATAGTCCTGCGGCACGCTGGCCACGCCGGCGGCGGTGTTGAGGATGATCGGCCAGATCGAGCTGATGAAGATCACCCAGATCGACGCCGGCCCCGCGGCCTCGAACACCAGCAGGCCGATCGGCAGCCAGGCCAGCGGCGACACCGGGCGCAGCAGGCTGATGATCGGCGAGAGCATGCCGGCGAGGAAGGCGAAGCGGCCGATGGCGAAGCCCAGCGGGATGCCGATCAGCGCCGCCAGACCGAAGCCGACGCCGACCCGGCCGAGGGAGTGGAGGATGTTCCAGCCGATGCCCATGTCGTTGGGGCCATTGTCGTAGAACGGGTCGGCGAACAGCGTGACGGCCGAATGCCAGGTCGACAGCGGGCCGGGCAGGCCCTCGCTGCGCGCGGCGATCAGCGCCCAGACGCCGATGAACAGGGCGATGCCGAGCAGCGGCGGAATCACGGTCCTGGCCAGGTTGGCGAGCGCTTCGGTGCCCGGGAGGCGGCGTGCGGCCACGCCGGGCGCGACCTGCAGAGGGGTTTTCAACGGTGCGTTCATGAGTGCCTCCTGATTCAGGCCTTGATCGCGAAGGATGCGGCGTAGGCGGCGGGGTCGGAGCCGTCCCAGACCTTGCCGTCGATCAGCGTGCTGGCGCGCAGCGGGCTGACCGGCAATGGAATGCCGAGGGCGCTGGCGGCCTCGCCGTAGAGCTTGGTCTGGTTGACCGCGGCGGCTACGGCGGCGTAGTCCGGGTCGTCCTTGATCAGGCCCCAGCGCTTGAACTGGGTGAGGAACCACATGCCGTCCGAGTGGTAGGGGAAGTTGACGCTGCCGTCCTTGCAGAAGGCCATGGCGTGCGAGTCCTCCCAGCTGTTGCCGAGGCCGTCCTCGTAGTGGCCGAGGAAGCGTTGCTCGATCACCTCGACCGGTGCGTTGACGTAGGCCTTGCCGGAAATCAGCTTGGCGGTGGCCTTCTTGTTCTCCGCGCTGGCCTCAATGAAGCGGCTGGCGTCGAGGATGGCCATGACCAGCGCGCGGGCGGTGTTGGGATTCTGCTCGACGAACTCGCGGGTGCAGCCCAGCACCTTCTCCGGGTGGTCGGCCCAGATCTGCTGGGTGGTGGTGGCGGTGAAGCCGATCTTGTCGGAGATCGCCCGCGCGCCCCAGGGCTCGCCGACGCAGTAGCCGTCCATGTTGCCGACGCGCATGTTGGCGACCATCTGCGGCGGTGGCACGGTGATGGTCTTGACGTCGGTGAAGGGGTTGATGCCGTGGCTGGCCAGCCAGTAGTACAGCCACATGGCGTGGGTGCCGGTGGGGAAGGTCTGGGCGAAGGTCAGCGGCTTGCCGCCCTTTTTGATGTGCGCGGCGAGTTGCTCGCCGTTGGTCACGCCGGCCTCCCTGAGCTGCTTGGAGAGGGTGATGGCCTGGCCGTTCTGGTTCAGCCCCATGAGCACGGCCATGTCCTTCTGCGGGCCGGCCACGCCGAGCTGGGCGCTGTACATCATGCCGTACAGCACGTGGGAGGCATCCAGTTCGCCGGTGCCCAGCTTGTCGCGCACGCCGGCCCAGGAGGCTTCCTTGCTTGGGGTGATGGTCAGGCCGTACTTGCCGGCGAAGCCCTGGGTGGCGGCGACCACCACCGAGGCGCAATCGGTCAGCGGAATGAAGCCGACCTTCAGCGCCGCCTTCTCCGGGGCGTCGGAACCGGCGGCGTAGGCGACGCTGCGCAGGAAACCGGGGGCGGACAGGCCGAGGGCAGCGATGCCGCCGACGGCGATGGACTGCTTGAGGAAATGGCGGCGGTTGCCGTCGACCGGCTTGCTCGAATCACGCTCACTCATGGGGTAAGTCCTTGCATGGGCAAATAAAAACGGCGTACGCCAGAGTTCCCGATGGGGGAGGGAACCCTGACGGACGCCGTTGTCCGTGATCCGCGGCTCACCGCCGTTGGTGTGCTGCGCTGGAATCTGCGAGGAGTTTTGCAAGCGGCTTGCCAGGTTTGCGTCGGTCGTGCCGACTTCCGTGCGGCAGAGGTCGATTCAGGCGGCTGGAGGCTTGCGAATCAGTGACTTGGCCATGAGGCGGGAGCATCGGCCCTTGTACGCAATGCGCTGGCCGGGCACGTGAGATGCACCGTGCGGGGGCCTGGGCCGCACGGGCGTGAGCGCTTTTGGTTCGGCGCGGGGCTGTTCAGATGCGCCGGCGCTGGGCTTCCTCTACATACTCCTTGAGCCAGCGCAGCACCTCCACCGCCTCCCAGCGGCCGGGGTCGAACAGCGCGTAGGCCTGACCCTGGTAGCCGACCACGTCGATCTGCCGGTGGTAGCCGGCGCGCTGCAGCAGCGCCTCGATCTCGGCGAAGCAGGTGTTGAAATGCACGCGCTTGAACGGCGTCTTGCTGCCGGTGACCAGGCCCTCCAGGCGCAGCTCGTCCACCGTGGCGCGGATGCTCTCGAGTGGCATCTGGTTCACTTTGTTCTTCAGCTGCAGTACGTCCAGCATGGTCAGTCTCCTTGGGTTTTCCGGCCGCACAAGAGTAAACGAAAAATACTGTACAAATAAACACTACTGGATAATAGTACAGCTCGACTGCCGTCGGATTCACCGGAACAGGAGCTGCCTATATGCACCACAAGCTGATGACAATTCTGCTGTTGGCGTTGCTGGCGGGCTGCGCCCAGCCCCAGGTGGAACAGCCCAAGGCCAATGGCGCCTACCTGGTGATCGAGGGCGCGGAGGCCTGGGCCGTGCTGGTGCGCGACGGCAAGCGGGTGGAGGAGGCCGGCAGGGTGCTCGACGTGGTCAGGTTGCCGGGGCAGGAATCCAGCATCTCCGCCAGCTACGTGATCGATACGCCCAATTGCGGGCGCCTGCAGTGGCTGACCGAGCGCGGTGGCGAGGAAGGCGAGGTGACCCGCCTGGCACACGGCGGCGGCGAGGCCCGGGAGCGGCCCGGTTGCACCATCGCCAGCGACCTGTCCCGGGCCTGGACGGCGCTGGACTATTCGGGCTGATGGAAAAAGGCCCCGGCGGATGCCGGGGCCTTTTTCGTTTAGCCATGTCTCGATAGCGTGTTGGTGGCGCAAGCCTGCTCTGGTCTAGGGGCGGGTTATCCGTGGATTTCGCGGCCAAGGCCGCTCCCACAGGTGTGCCCCTTGAGTGACTGAAAGAGCCAACGTTGTGTTCACGCCGATTCGGGTTTGGCCTTGGTGCCTCGCCTGGGCTTGGCGTCGGGCGCCTCGATCAGGCCGTCGGCGCGGAACATCGCCTTGATGCCGCGGATGGCCTGGCGGGTGCGGTCCTGGTTCTCGATCAGGGCGAAGCGCACGTGGTCGTCGCCGTAGTCGCCGAAGCCCAGGCCCGGCGAGACGCAGACCTTGGCCTCCAGCAGCAGCTTCTTGGCGAACTCCAGCGAGCCCAGGTGGGCGTAGGGCTCGGGAATTTTGGCCCAGATGTACATGGAGGCCTTGGGCTTCTCCACCATCCAGCCGATCTCGTGCAGGCCCTTGACCAGCAGGTTGCGGCGCTCGCGATACTGCTCGGCGATGTCACGCACGCATTGCTGGTCGCCTTCCAGGGCGGCGATGGCCGCCACCTGCAGCGGGGTGAAGGTGCCATAGTCGTGGTAGCTCTTGATCCGCGCCAGGGCCGCGACCAGCTCCGGGTTGCCGACCATGAAGCCGATGCGCCAGCCGGCCATGTTGTAGCTCTTGGACAGGGTGAAGAATTCCACCGCGATGTCCTTGGCGCCTTCCACCTGCATGATCGACGGGGCCTTCCAGCCGTCGTAGACGATGTCCGCGTAGGCCAGGTCGTGTACCACCAGCACGTCGTACTGCTTGGCCAGTGCCACCACCCGCTCGAAGAAGTCCAGCTCCACGCACTGGGCGGTGGGGTTGGAGGGGAAGCCGAGGATCATCATCTTCGGCTTGGGGATGGCCTCGCGGATGGCCCGCTCCAGTTCGGCGAAGAAATCCACGCCCGGCACCAGCGGCACCGAGCGCACCTGAGCGCCGGCGATCACCGCGCCGTAGATGTGGATGGGGTAGCTGGGGTTGGGCACCAGCACGGTGTCGCCGTGGTCCAGGGTGGCCAGCATCAGGTGCGCCAGGCCTTCCTTGGAGCCGATGGTGACGATGGCCTCGCTTTCCGGGTCGATCTCCACGTCATAGCGGTCCTTGTACCAGCGCGAGATGGCGCGGCGCAGGCGCGGGATGCCGCGGGAGGTGGAGTAGCCGTGGGTATCTTCGCGCTGGGCGACCTGCACCAGCTTCTCGACGATGTGCGGCGGGGTGGCACCGTCCGGATTGCCCATGCTGAAGTCGATGATGTCCTCGCCACGGCGGCGGGCGGCCATCTTCAGTTCGGCGGTGATGTTGAAGACGTAGGGGGGGAGACGATCGATGCGCGCAAAGCGGCGCTTGGCATTGTCAGCCATGCTTTCCTCGGAGTACGTAAGCGCCCGGAACCGTCCGAGCGACGCCGGCCACATGCGTGTGGCCTGGCGGCGAAGATAAGCGCCCGCGCGGGCGGCTGTCCAGTGCAGTTGGCTCGGCGATGGGCGGTACAGTGCGCCGCCCGGGCCATGCCCGGGGCGGTCACTCCCCGAGCATGTCGTGCATCGCGATGATCTGTTCGGCCACCTGGATCAGCTTCTGCTGGCGGCTCATGGCCTGGCGACGCATCAGGGTGTAGGCCTCCTCCTCGTTGCAGCTCTTCATCTTCATCAGCAGGCCCTTGGCCAGTTCGACGCGCTTGCGCTCGGCCAGCTGGGCCTCGCGCGCCTGCAGCTGGGCGCGCAGGGCCTGGTCGCTCTCGAAGCGGGCCATGGCCACGTCGAGGATCGGCTGCAGACGCTCGGCCTGGATGCCCTCGACGATGTAGGCGCTGACGCCGGACTGGATGGCCTGGCGCATCACCTGCGGGTCGTGCTCGTCGGTGAACATGACGATCGGCCGCGGCTGGTCCCGGCTCACCAGCACCACCTGTTCCATCACATCGCGGCCCGGCGACTCGGTGTCGATCAGCACCACGTCGGGGCGCACCGCCTCGACCCGCTCGGGCAGGTCGATGGTCAGCCCGGACTCGTCGATCACCTCGAAGCCGGCCTCGACCAGGGCGTTCTTCAGGCGGCCGACCTTCTTCGGCGTATCGTTGATCAGGAGTATGCGTAGCATCGTGCGTCTCCCGGTCCGTTACAGGGCGATGGCGGCGGCGCCGTCGGCGCGCGCGTGGATGGTGAACGAGCGGGCGTAGCCGGCGGGGTCGCTGCCATCCCAGACGCTGCCGTCGAGCAGGGTGGAGCTGCGCAGCTCGCTGGCCGGCACGGCGATGCCCAGCGCCTCGGCGGCGGCGCGGTAGATGTCCAGCCGGTGGATGCGGCGGGCGATGCCGAGGTAGTCCGGGTCGTCTCGCAACAGACCCCAGCGACGGAACTGGGTGAGGAACCACATGCCGTCGGACAGCCAGGGCATGTTCACCTCGCCGTCGGCGAAGAAGCGCAGCGGGTGGGCGTCCAGCCAGGCGTGGCCGAGGCCGTCCTCGTACTGGCCGAGGAAGCGCGGCTGGATGGCCGAGAGCGGGGCGTCGACGTACTCGGCGCTGCTGATCAACTGGGCAGTGCCGCGGCGGTTTTCCTCGCTCTCGTCGATGAAGCGGCTGGCCTCCAGCACGGCCATGCTCAACGCGCGGGCGGTGTTGGGGTACTGCTCGGCGAACTCGCGGGTTACGGCCAGCACCTTCTCTGGGTGGTCGGCCCAGATGTCCTGGCTGGTGGCCAGGGTGAAGCCCTGGTCTTCCTCCACCGCGAGGGCGCCCCACGGGCCGCCGGCGCAGAAGCCGTCGATGCGCCCGGCGCGCAGGTGGGCGACCATCTGCGAGGGCGGCACCACCACGGTGTTGACGTCTTCCAGCGGGTGGATGCCCTGGGCGGCCAGCCAGTAGTACAGCCACATGGCGTGGGTGCCGGTGGGGAAGGTCTGGGCAAAGGTGAGGCGTGCACCACCTTGGCGCACGCGCGCGGCGAGTGCCTCGGCGCTGGTCACGCCGGCCTGCTTGAGCGGCTGGGACAGGTTGAGCGCCTGGCCGTTCTGGCACAGGCCCATGAGGATGGCCATCTCGGTGGCCGCGCCGCCGAGGCCCAGGTGGATGCCGTAGACCTGGCCGTAGAGGGCCTGGGCGGCGTCCAGATCACCGCTCAGCAGGCGGTCGCGCAGCCCGGCCCAAGAGGCCTGGCGCTGCAGGTTGAGGGTCAGCCCGTAGGGCTGGGCGAAGCCCTGGGTTGCCGCCACGATCAGCGAAGCGGAGTCGGTGAGGGCCATGAAGCCCAGGTTCAGTGCGCTCTTTTCCGGGGCATCGCTGCCCGCGACCCAGGCCAGGGCGTCGCTACGGATATTGCCGCTGTCGTTCATCGAGATGTTCCGCCGTAGAGCAAAAAAGGCGTCGCTCCGGGCCGCCGCGGGGGCGGTGGCCGGAAACGACGCCATTGTCTGGAACTGCTCCGCCGTTGGAGCGAGTCCTGCTGGACAGGCTCAAGCAAGCCATGTGCCAGCGCTACGGTTGGAACCGTGCCGCAGGGTTCAGCGTTCGATGATCTGCTTGATCTGGGTCTGCGGGATCTGCTGCTTGCGGCCCTCGCTGTCCTCGAACTCGATCATGCCGGTGTCTTCGTCCAGCTCGGGCTTGCCGTCGCTGGTGAGCATCTGGCCATCGGTGGTGAGGATGAGGTGTTCGCTCGCGCAGCCGGTGAGGGCGAGGAAGAACAGCAGGGTGGCTACTCGGTGCTTCATGAGGTGCTCCTGGGTGGTGGGATTCACCTCAAGTATTTCCGCGCCGCTGCGTTTGGCAAGGCGGCGCGGCAATACGTCCTCAGCGTTCGATGATCTGCTTCACCGAAGTCTGCGGAATCTGCTGCTCGTTGCCCTCGGCGTCCTCGTAGGTGATCAGGCCGGTGTCCTCGTCGATCTTCGGCTTGTCCTGGGCGCTGAGCATCTGGCCGTCGTTGGTGGCGATGATGTAGTCGGTGGAGCAGCCGGCGAGGCCGATCGCGCAGAGCAGGGCGAGAATCCAGGGTTTCATGGTGAACTCCTTATGAATGGGGCGCCCGCGAGGGGCTTCAGAGCTTCGGACCACGGCTCTCCCGGTTTCGCTCCATAAAAATATGCGGGCCGGTCCAGCCCCAAGGGATGAGGCTATGTCCCGTTGCGTGTTGCGTGGTCAAGCCTCTCTATATGGGCGCTGCCGCTGCCTGCCTCTGGATTCCCGCGTGCGCGGGAATGACGGGTTTGAAAGAGTGCCACCCCTACCTCGTCATCCCCGCGCAGGCGGGGATCCAGAAGGCCCAGGGCACTACGACATCTAACAGGAACACAGATAAAAGAAAGCCCCGCATGAGCGGGGCTTTCTGTTCACCGGGTGAGGCTTAGGCTTGAACGACCGGGATCTTGGCGTTCGCGGCCGCTTCCTTGTACTCGGCGATCTGGTCGAAGCTCAGGTAGCGATAGATGTCGGCAGCCATGCTGTCGATGTTCTTCGCGTACTCCATGTACTCCTCGACGGTCGGCAGCTTGCCGATGATCGAGGCGACCGCCGCCAGTTCGGCGGAGGCCAGGTACACGTTGGTCGCGTCGCCCAGACGGTTGGGGAAGTTACGGGTGGAGGTGGAGACCACGGTGGAACCGGTCTGCACGCGTGCCTGGTTGCCCATGCACAGGGAGCAGCCCGGCATTTCCATGCGGGCGCCGGCCTTGCCGTAGATGCCGTAGTAGCCTTCCTCGGTCAGCTGGTGCTGGTCCATCTTGGTCGGCGGGGCCAGCCACAGGCGGGTCGGAATGCCGCCTTTGACCTTGTCCAGCAGCTTGCCGGCGGCGCGGAAGTGGCCGATGTTGGTCATGCAGGAACCGATGAAGACCTCGTCGATCTTCTCGCCGGCCACGGTGGACAGCAGGCGGGCATCGTCCGGGTCGTTCGGCGCGCACAGGACCGGCTCCTTAACGTCGGCCAGATCGATCTCGATCACGGCGGCGTATTCGGCGTCGGCATCGGCGGCCAGCAGTTGCGGGTTGGCCAGCCAGGCTTCCATGGCCTGGGCGCGACGCTCCAGGGTGCGGGCATCGCCGTAGCCTTCGCCGATCATCCAGCGCAGCATGGTGATGTTCGACTTCAGGTACTCGGCGATGGCGCTTTCCGGCAGCTTGATGGTGCAACCGGCGGCGGAGCGCTCGGCGGAGGCGTCGGACAGCTCGAACGCCTGCTCGACGGTCAGCTCGTCCAGGCCTTCGATCTCGAGGATGCGGCCGGAGAAGATGTTCTTCTTGCCCTTCTTCTCGACGGTCAGCAGACCGGCCTGGATGGCGTAGTAGGGGATGGCATGGACCAGGTCACGCAGGGTGATGCCCGGTTGCAGCTTGCCCTTGAAACGCACCAGAACGGATTCCGGCATGTCCAGCGGCATCACGCCGGTGGCGGCGGCGAAGGCCACCAGGCCGGAACCGGCCGGGAAGGAGATGCCCATCGGGAAGCGGGTGTGCGAGTCGCCACCGGTGCCGACGGTGTCAGGCAGCAGCATGCGGTTCAGCCAGCTGTGGATGATGCCGTCGCCCGGACGCAGGGACACGCCGCTGCGGTTCATGATGAAGTCCGGCAGGGTGTGGTGGGTGGTGACGTCGATCGGCTTCGGATAGGCGGCGGTGTGGCAGAAGGACTGCATCACCAGGTCGGCGGAGAAGCCCAGGCAGGCCAGGTCCTTCAGCTCGTCGCGGGTCATCGGGCCGGTGGTGTCCTGGGAGCCGACGGTGGTCATCTTCGGCTCGCAGTAGGTGCCCGGGCGCACGCCCTGGCCTTCCTGCAGGCCGCAGGCGCGACCGACCATCTTCTGCGCCAGGGTGAAGCCCTTGCCGCTGTCGGCCGGGGCGACCGGCTTCTTGAACAGGGTGGACGGGGCCAGGCCCAGCTCGGCGCGGGCCTTCTCGGTCAGGCCACGGCCGACGATCAGCGGGATACGGCCGCCGGCGCGGACTTCGTCCAGCAGCACGTCGGTCTTCAGCTGGAAGCTGGTGACCAGCTCGTCGCTGCCGTGGCGGCGCACTTCGCCCTTGTACGGGTAGACGTCGATGGCGTCGCCCATGGCCAGGTTGGTGCAATCGAATTCAATCGGCAGGGCGCCGGCGTCTTCCATGGTGTTGTAGAAGATCGGGGCGATCTTGGTGCCGAAGCAGAAACCACCGGCGCGCTTGTTCGGCACGTAGGGGATGTCGTCGCCGAAGAACCACAGCACCGAGTTGGTGGCGGACTTGCGGGAGGAACCGGTACCGACCACGTCACCGACGTAGGCGACCGGGAAGCCCTTGGCCTTCAGCGCTTCCATCTGCTTGATCGGGCCGACGGAGCCCGGCTGGTCCGGGTTGATGCCGTCACGGGCCATCTTCAGCATGGCCAGGGCGTGCAGCGGGATGTCCGGGCGGGACCAGGCGTCCGGCGCCGGCGACAGGTCGTCGGTGTTGGTTTCGCCGGTGACCTTGAACACGGTCAGGGTGACTTTTTCCGGAACGGCGGGGCGGTTGACGAACCACTCGCCGTCGGCCCAGGACTGCATCACGGCCTTGGCGTTGGCGTTGCCGGCCTTGGCGCGCTCGGCCACGTCGTGGAAGGCGTCGAACATCAGCAGGGTGTGCTTCAACTGCTCGGCGGCGACTTCGGCCAGCTCGGTGCTGTCCAGCAGTTCGACCAGGGTGGCGATGTTGTAGCCGCCCTGCATGGTGCCCAGCAGTTCGACGGCGCGTTGCTTGCTGATCAGCGGGGAGCTGGCTTCGCCCTTGGCCACGGCGGACAGGAAGCCGGCCTTGACGTAGGCGGCTTCGTCCACGCCCGGCGGAACACGGTTGGTGATCAGATCAACGAGGAAGGCTTCTTCGCCGGCCGGCGGGTTCTTCAGCAGCTCGACCAGGCCTGCGGTTTGCTCGGCGTTCAGCGGCTGGGGAACGATCCCTTGGGCGGCACGCTCTTCTACGTGTTTGCGATAGGCTTCAAGCACAGTTATTACCCTCATCAGTGGTCGCGGCGGCCCGCAACGCTTATCCAGAAAACCGCCACGCATCGCGCCGCTGCGCTTTTTGGGCGCACTGGCCGGTGTGTCGACGGCTTCAACAAGAAGCTGTTTTCAAAGTTTTACGCCGCAGGACGCGAGAGGGGATGAGGGCGGCGCAGGTTTCGGCGAACCTGCGCCAGACGCGTTCCTGGCGGATCGACTGTGCTCGTGACGCTTTGAAAACAGCTTCCGACGGACATCGGTGCCTAAAAAGGCGGTGCAATTCTACTGGAACGGGCGGCCAAAGTTAAGCGAAACGCCGATCCAATCGGGGTTTTAGACTACCTGTCATCGTCTGGCTGGCAAGTCGACGAAGGTCTGGTCGGTCATGATGACCCTGCCGGGGGTAGCCGCTATCATGGGGCGCCTGTTTCACAGCGCCGTCCTGCCCCGCATGTCCAACCAACGTATCAAGACGCCCTGCGTCGGCCTCTGCTCCACCGTCTACGGCGACCTGGTGTGCCGCGGCTGCAAGCGCTTCCATCACGAGGTGGTGAACTGGAACGCCTACAACGACGACGAGAAGCGCGCCGTGTGGAAGCGCCTCGAAGTGCTGCTGGTACAGGTGATGCAGGGCAAGGTGGAGATCTTCGACCCGTCGCTGCTGCGCGCGCAGCTGGAGCAGCGCCAGGTGCGCTTCGTGCCCGAGCAGTCCGAGTACTGCTGGGCCTACCAGCTGATCGCCCGCGCCTCGCGCCTGATCAGCCGGCTGGAGGCCTACGGCCTGGTGCTGCTGCCCGAGTTCCGCGACTGGGAGCTGCCGGCCCTGCGCGAGGCCATCGACCGCGAGTTCTTCCTGCTCTCCGAGGCGCACTACGAGCGCTACATCGCGCCGCGCTTCCTGCGCGAAGGCATGGAAGTGCGCGTCTGAGCGAAGGCTTCGCCGCGCTGCCATGCCATGGGGCGGTCCGCCGCGCCTGGGGCGCAAAATCGCTCCATGTTGGTGCGCAGCGCTTCGCTTGGATGAGCAACTCGTTGATCTGAAAGCATAATTTTTCATGGCACGGGCCTTGCGATGGCACTTCCTGTCCGGGTGACAAGGAGTACGGCATGGCCCGCACCTTCTACGATGAGATGTACGACGCGAGTGGCACGGTCCGCCCGCACTACCGGGAATTCGCCCGCTGGTTGGCGGACACCCCCGACGAGCTCCTGGCCCAGCGCCGCCGGGAGGCCGACCTGCTGTTCCACCGCGCGGGCATCACCTTCACGCTCTACGGAGACGAGCAGGGCACCGAGCGTCTGATTCCCTTCGACACCATTCCGCGCAGCATCCCCGCCAGCGAATGGCGCATCGTCGAGGCCGGCTGCATCCAGCGGGTCAAGGCGCTGAATATGTTCCTCGCCGACCTCTACCACGAACAGCGCATCCTCAAGGCCGGCATCGTCCCGGCCGAGCAGGTGCTGGCCAACGAGGGCTACCAGCTGGCCATGCAGGGCCTCGACCTGCACCGCGACCTCTACGCCCATATCGCCGGCGTCGACCTGGTGCGCGACGGCGACGGCAGTTTCTACGTGCTGGAGGACAACCTGCGCACCCCCAGCGGCGTCAGCTACATGCTGGAAGACCGCAAGATGATGATGCGCCTGTTCCCCGAGCTGTTCTCGATGCAGCGGGTGGCGCCCATCGACCACTACCCGAGCCTGCTGCTGGACACCCTGAAAAGCTCCAGCCCGATCGACAACCCCAGCGTGGTGGTGCTCACCCCGGGGCGCTTCAACAGCGCCTACTTCGAGCACGCCTTCCTCGCCCGCGAGATGGGTGTGGAGCTGGTGGAGGGCGCCGACCTGTTCGTCCGCGACGACAAGGTGTTCATGCGCACCACCGCCGGCCCGCAGCCGGTGGACGTGATCTACCGCCGCCTGGACGACTCCTTCCTCGACCCGCTGGCCTTCAACCCGGACTCCATGCTCGGCGTGCCCGGCCTGCTGGCCGCCTACCGGAGCGGCAACGTGGTACTGGCCAACGCGGTGGGCACCGGGGTGGCGGACGACAAGTCGATCTACCCCTACGTCGGCGAAATGATCCGCTTCTACCTGGACGAGGAGCCGATCCTCAAGAACGTGCCCACCTGGCAGTGCCGCAAGCCCGAGGAGTTGTCCCACGTGCTGGCCAACCTCTCCGAACTGGTGGTCAAGGAAACCCAGGGCTCCGGCGGCTACGGCATGCTGGTCGGCCCGGCCGCCACCCAGGCCGAGATCGAGGCCTTCCGCGAACGCCTCAAGGCCCGGCCCGAGGCCTACATCGCCCAGCCGACGCTGTGCCTGTCGACCTGCCCGACCTTCGTCGAGAGCGGCGTCGCCCCGCGCCACATCGACCTGCGCCCGTTCGTCCTGTCCGGCCGCGAGACGCGCCTGGTGCCCGGCGGCCTGACCCGCGTGGCCCTGCGCGAGGGCTCGCTGGTGGTCAACTCGTCCCAGGGCGGCGGCACCAAGGACACCTGGGTGGTGGAGGACTGACCATGCTGAGCAGAACCGCCTCCGACCTCTACTGGATGTCGCGCTACCTGGAACGCGCCGAGAACCTCGCGCGCATGCTCGACGTCAGCTACTCGCTGTCGCTGATGCCGCAGGACGGCCGTGGCGATGGCCTCGACGAACTGGCCCTGCCGCTGCTGATCACCGGCACCCTGGACGACTACCTGGAGCGCCACGGCCAGCTGCACGCCGAGCGCATGCTGCACTTCTTCGCCCTCGACGCGGACAACCCGGCGAGCATCTACTGCTGCCTGCAGGGCGCGCGCAGCAACGCCCACGCCGTGCGCGGGCGGATCACCGCCGACATGTGGGAGAACATCAACGCCACCTGGCTGGAGATGCGCGGCATCGCCGCCGAGGGCCTGGGCCGCTACGGCATCAGCCGCTTCTGCGAGTGGGTCAAGGAGCGCTCCCACCTGTTCCGCGGCGCCACCTTCGGCACCATCATGCGCGGCGAGGCCTACCGCTTCATCCGCCTGGGCACCTTCATCGAGCGCGCCGACAACACCCTGCGCCTGCTCGACGCCCGCTACGAGATGCTTGGCGAGGCCGCCGACGAAGTCAGCGACACCTCGGCCCGCGGCTACTACGAGTGGAGCGCGCTGCTGCGTGCGCTGTCCTCCTTCGAGGCCTTCACCGAGATCTACCGCGGCTCGCCGCGCACTCACAAGATCGCCGAACTGCTGCTGCTGCGCCCCGAAGTGCCGCGCTCCCTGCGCGCCTGCATGGAGGAACTCAACCTGATGCTCGCCGGCCTGCCTGGCGAGAACGGTCGCCCGGCCCAGCGCCTGGCCGCCGAGCTGGACGCGCGCCTGCGCTACACCAGCGTCGGCGAGGTTCTCGACGAGGGCCTGCACACCTGGCTCACCGATTTCATCCTGCTCGTCCGTCAGTTGGGCAGCGCCATCCACACGTCCTATCTGGAGGTCGTATGAGACTCTCGATCCGCCACGACACCACCTACAACTACGACGACCAGGTGCGCGCGAGCATCCAGTACCTGCGCCTGACCCCGCAGGAGAGCGCCCGCCAGCGGGTGATCAGCTGGCAGCTCGACCTGCCGCGCCCGGTACGCGCGCAGCGCGACCCCTATGGCAACATCCTCCACGTGCTGACCCTGGACGAGCCCCACGAGGCCCTGGTGATCGGCGCCCGTGGCCAGGTGGAGATCGATGAGCGTTGCGAATCCGAGCGCGACGCCCGCTCGGCTCTGCCGTACCTGCGCAGCACGCGCCTGACCCAGGCCGACGATGCCCTGCGTGAATTCGCCCAGGCCAGCAGCGCCGGGCGCCGCGACCGCGACGGCCTGGTCGACCTGATGCACGGCCTGCACCAGCAGATGCCCTACAAGCCGGGCGCCACCCGGGTGGACAGCACTGCCGCCGAGGCCTTCGCCGGCCGCGCCGGGGTCTGCCAGGACCACACCCATGCCTTCCTGGCCTGCGCCCGCAGCCTGGGCGTGCCTTCGCGCTACGTCTCCGGCTACCTGTACACCGAGGACAGCGAGCACCTGGCCAGCCACGCCTGGGCCGAGGCCTGGCTGGGCGACGCCTGGTACAGCTTCGACGTGACCAACCAGCTGTCCCGGCCGGAGCGTCACCTCAAGCTGGCGGTGGGCCTGGACTATCTGGACGCCTGCCCGGTGCGCGGCATGCGCCGTGGCGGCGGGGGCGAGCAGATGCACGCGCGGGTGAACGTGGCCTCGCTGATGCAGGTGCAGCAGCAACAGTGACGTGGGGCCGCCGCTGAGCGCGGCGGAATTCCGGGACGGCCCGATGGCTGGTCCCGAAGTTGTTTGCCCGGACAGCTTTCGATCCAGTAGATTGTTTTGTTTCGAATTCTGTCCGGAACCTCCCCTTGTCCGCCGAAACATCCGTCTACCGCCAGCCGGGCTTCCTGCCTTTTCTCACCAGCCGCGTCCTGGCCATGTTCGCCGTGCAGATCCTGGCGGTGGTGGTGGCCTGGCAGGTCTACGACCTGACCCGCGATCCCATGAGCCTGGCCTATGTCGGCCTGGCCCAGTTCATCCCGATGCTGCTCCTGCTGCTGCCGGCCGGTGACCTCATCGACCGTTTCGACCGCAAGTGGATTCTCGGCCTGAGCTGGGGGGTGGAAGCCATCTGCGCCGGCGTGCTGCTGTGGCTGTCCGTGGTGCACGGGCCGATCCAGGCGTTCTACGGCGTGTTGGTGGCCTACGGTTGCGCCCGCGCCTTCACCGGGCCGGCGCTGTCCAGCCTGCTGCCGCAGATCGTGCCGCGCGAGCGGCTGGCGGCGGCCATCGCGGCCAACAGCATGATCGTGCGCGCCTCGACTATCTCCGGCCCGGTGCTGGGCGGCGGTCTCTACGCCCTGGGCGGCGGCGAGCTGACCTATGCCGTGTGCCTGGCGTTCTTCGCCGCCGGCGTGCTGATGCTGTCCATGGTCAAGGTGCGCTACCGGGAAGAAGCCAAGCCGCTCGAAGCGACCGCCTGGAAGCGCTTCACGGCGGGCATCCACTTCATTCGTTCGCGGCCGATCATCCTCGGCACCATCTCCCTGGACCTGTTCGCGGTCCTGCTCGGCGGGGTGGTGGCGCTGTTGCCGATGTACGCTCAGGAGGTGCTGGACGTGGGGCCGGCCGGCCTCGGCATCCTGCGTAGCGCCATGGCCATCGGCGAAGTGCTGGTCGGCTTCTACCTCAGCCTGCGGCCGTTCAACCGCCACGTGGGCATGAGTATGTTCGTCGCGGTGGCTGTGTTCGGCGTGGCCAACCTGGTGTTCTCGCTGTCCAGCCTGTTCTGGCTGTCGTTCGCCGCGCTGATGGTGGCTGGCGGTGCGGACATGGTGAGCATGTACATCCGCTCCTCGCTGATCCAGTTCTCCACCCCGGACTCCATGCGCGGCCGGGTCAACGCCGTGAACATGCTGTTCATCGGCTCTTCCAACGAACTCGGCGAGTTCCGCGCCGGCAGCAGCGCTGCCTGGTTCGGCGTGGTGCCGGCGGCGGTGCTGGGCAGCCTGTGCACCCTCGGCGTGGTGGGCGGCTGGATGTGGGGCTTCCGCAGCCTGCGCCGGGTCGACCGCTTCGAGGACGCGGCGCCCGACGCCAGGCCCCGGGGCTGATCAGGCCTGGCCGTGCCAGGGCACCAGCCGGCGCTGCAGGGCGCGCAGACCCAGCTCCAGGGCGAAGGCGATGACGGCGATCAGCAGGATGCCGAGGATCACCACGTCGGTGACCAGGAACTGCGCCGCCGACTGCACCATGAAGCCGAGGCCGCGCTGGGCGGCGATCAGCTCGGCGGCCACCAGGGTCGACCAGCCCACGCCGAGGCCGATGCGCACGCCGGTGAGGATGTCCGCCAGGGCGCTGGGCAGGATCACGTGGCGCACCAGTTGGGCCGGGGTCGCGCCGAGCGCCTGGGCCGCCCTGATCCTGGCCGGGTCGACGCTGCGCACGCCGGTGGACGTGGCGATGACGATGGGCGCGAAGATCGCCAGGTAGATCAGCAGCACCTTGGACAGCTCGCCGATGCCGCACCAGATGACGATCAGCGGCAGGTAGGCGAGCGGCGGAATCGGCCGGTAGAACTCGATCAGCGGATCGACCAGGCCGCGCACCACGCGGCTGCGGCCGATGGCGATACCCAGCGGGATAGCGGTGAGCACCGCCGCCAGCAGGGCCAGGCCGATGCGCCCGAGGCTTGCGCCCAGGTGCTGCCACAGGCTGGCGTCCAGGTAGCCTTCGGTGACCAGCTTCCAACCCCGGGCCAGCACCGTCTGCGGGCTGGGCAGGAACAGCGGTTCGATCAGCCCGGCGGCGGTCACCGCCCACCAGGCCCAGAGCAGGCTGCCCGTGCTCAGCAGGCCGAGGGCCAGCAGGCTCAGCTGGCGTGGCGCGCGCGCCGCCTTCTGCTCGGCCTCGCTCTTGGCGTAGACCAACTCGTAGCTGCTCATGCGCGCCTCCTCTGGCGTTCGGCGAAGACCTGGGCGAGCACGTGCTCGCGGGTGGCGATGAAATGCGGGTCCGACTTGATGGCGCGGGCGCTCTCGCCGGCGGCATAGCGCTTGCCGAAGTCCAGGCTAAGGCGCTCGGCGATGCGTCCGGGGTTGGGCGCCAGCAGCACCAGGTCGGTGGCGAGGAACACCGCTTCCTCGATGTCGTGGGTGATCAGCAGCACCGGCTTGGCGGTGCGCCGCCAGACCTGCAGCAGCAGTTCCTGCATCTGTTCGCGGGTGAAGGCGTCCAGCGCGCCGAACGGCTCGTCCATCAGCAGCAGGCGCGGTTCGGCGGCTAGGGCGCGGGCCAGACCGACGCGCTGTTTCTGCCCGCCGGACAGTTCCCAGATGCGACGCTGCTCGAAGCCGGCCAGGTCGACCAGGGCCAGCAGCTCGCGGGCACGTGCTTCACGCTCGGCGCGTGGCACGCCGGCCAGGCGCAGGCCGAAGGCGACGTTGTCCTGCACGTTCTGCCAGGGCAGCAGGACGTCGTCCTGGAACACCACGCCGCGCTCGGCGGAAGGGCCGGTGACAGGCACGCCGTCGAGGCTGATGCGGCCGCTGCTGGGCGCGGTGAAGCCGGCGATCAGGTTGAGCAGGCTGGTCTTGCCGCTGCCGGAGGGGCCCAGGGCCACCAGCAACTGGTCCGGGCCGAGGGTCAGGGAGATGTCGTGCAGTACCGGTTCGGCCGCGCCGGGGTACTGTGCGCCGATGCGCTCCAGTTCGAGTAGGGCCATGTCGTGTTTCCCGATGGTGGGTGCATCCGGCGACGGCGTCCCTGCCGCCGCCGAACCTCGCCCGCAGGCGAGGGCCCGATGCTCAGTTGTAGGCTGTTCGCGGTTTCGCCCGCCCTGCGCGAAGTAGGGCGGGTGAAACCCGCGACAACAGTCTTCAGTTGGTGACGTACTGGTTGCTGACGTAGGGCGCATAGTCCGGCAGCACGGCATCGACCTTGCCCTGCTCCTTGAGGAACGTGGCGGTGTCGGTGATGGCCCGGGTGGTCGGCGCGCCGAGGGCGGTGACCTGGTCGGCGGCCAGCGGGAACACGTTGCCCTGCAGCAGCAGCGGGATGTCCTCGGCCTTGGCCCCGGACAGCTTCACCACCTTGGCGATGTTGTCCTTGTTGGCCAGCCAGGCCTGCGGGTCCTTGCGGTAGTCGGCGTAGGCGTCGAGGGTGACCTTGGCGAAGGCGCGGACCACCTCCGGGTGCTTCTCGGCGAAATCCTTGCGCACGATCCAGGCGTCGAAGGTCGGCGCGCCCAGTTCGCCCAGTTCGCCGGAGGTGATCAGCACCTTGCCGTTCTCCTTGGCCACGCCCAGGGCCGGGTCCCAGACGTAGGTGGCGTCGATGTCGCCGCGCTTCCAGGCGGAGATGATCGCCGGCGGCGCCAGGTTGAGGATCTGCACCTTGGCCGGGTCGATGTTCCAGTGCTTGAGCGCGGCCAGCAGGCTGTAGTGGCCGGTGGAGACGAAGGGCACGGCGATCTTCTTGCCGACCAGATCTTCGGGCTTGCCGATGCCGCTGCCTTCGCGGGCGACCAGGGCCTCGGCTGCGCCGATCTGGGTAGCGATCAGGAAGGTCTGCACCGGCAGCTGGCGGGTGGCGGCGGCGGCCAGTGGGCTGGAGCCGACGTAGCCGATCTGCACGTCGCCGGAGGCGACGGCGGTGATCACTTCCGCGCCGCCGTCGAATTTGCGCCAGTCGATCTCGGATTGGCTGGCCTTTTCATAGGCGCCGTCGGCCTGGGCGACCTTGGCCGGATCGACGGTGGTCTGGTAGGCGACGGTGAAGTCGGCGGCCTGCGCGCTCAGGCCCAGGCTGGAAATCGTCAGCACCGCCAGCAGGCGGCGGGCGAAGGGGATGCTCATGGAATGCTCCTCGTACGGGCCACGCACCGTTCCACGAGGAAGGTCGGCCACAGGACAGATGTCGTTGTTCTTCGAGAGTCCGGTGGTCCGGTGGAGCAAAGCTAATTGATAAAAATGGAATAGATAAATATTTTTTTAGACTATTTTTATATCAATAAGCGGTGAGCGAAGCGCTCAGCCCTGTTCGGTCTGTTCCAGCAATATCTGCCGCGTCGAGCGCAGCAGCCGCTCGGCCAGCTCCGGGTCGGCAATGCTGCGCGACAGCACCAGGGCGCCGACCATGGTCGAGAGGATGAAGGCGCTCCGCGCCTCCGCGCCCTCGCCCGGGAGACTGGCGGCGATCGACGCCAGGCGGTCGCGCACGATCTCGTCGGTGATCGGGCTGGGCTGCCCGCGCTGGCCCAGCTCGGCGGACATGGTGGGCAACGGGCAGCCGCTGCCCGGCGACTTGCAGTGGGCGGAGGAGAGGTAGCGTCGGATCAGGCCCTGCAGGGGATTGGGTTCCTCGGCGAGATTTTCGAGGCCCTCCTTGAGCTGGTCGGCGCTCCGCTGCAGGGCCTGCTCGACCAGATCGTCCTTGGACTTGAAGTGCGAGTAGAAGCCGCCGTGGGTCAGGCCCAGCGCCTTCATCAGCGGCTGCAGGCCGGTCGCCAGCACACCGTCGCGGCGAAAGCGCAGGGCGGCCTCGTCGACGATGCGTTGGTGGGTCTTGGCTTTGTGATCTTCCGAATAGCGCATGAGGATCGGTCCCGAGCGAAGAAATGCCAGCTGTCATGTTAACCCGTGCGGGCGCGCTGGCGAGTCGCGCCCGCATTCCCTCCTTTATATGGCTTCGAGCAGGGTGGCCACGCCCTGGCCGCCGGCGATGCACTGGGTGGCGATGGCATAGCGGCCGCCGGTGCGCTTGAGCAACGCGGCGGCCTTGCCGGTGATGCGTGCGCCGGTAGCGCCCAGTGGATGACCCAGGGCGAGGGCGCCGCCATCCAGGTTGACCCGGGCCATGTCCAGGCTTAGCTCGTTCACACAGGCGATGGACTGGCTGGCGAAGGCTTCGTTGATTTCCACCAGATCGATGTCGGCGATGCTCAGGCCGGCCCGCTGCAACACCTTGCGGGTCGCGACTACCGGCCCCATGCCCATGATCTCCGGCGCGCAGCCGCCAACGGCGACGGCCTTGATGCGCGCGAGCATCTCCAGGCCATGGTTGCGGGCGAACGCCTCGGTGCACACCAGCACGGCGGCGGCGCCATCGGTCAGCGGCGACGAGGTGGCGGCGGTGACGCTGCCGCCGAACGCCGGCTTGAGTTGGGCGAGCGCCTCCAAGTTGGTGCCGGCGCGGATGCAGCCGTCCTCGGCGATCACGCCGTCCGGTGTCTCGATGGCCAGGAGCTCATCGCCGAAATGGCCGAGCTCCCGTGCGCGTACGGCCTTGGCGTGGGACTCGACGGCCATGGCTTCCTGCTCCTCGCGGCTGATCGAATAGCGCCTGGCCACTTCCTCGGCGGTATGCCCCATGGCCATGTAGACCTGCGGGAACGTGCTCATCAGGGTCGGGTTGGGCGAAATGTTGAAGCCGCCCATGGGCACGCGGGTCATCGACTCCACTCCGGCGCAGAGGAAGGCCTCGCCGGCGCCGAGCAGAATCTGCCCCGCGGCGAAGTGCACGGCGGTCATGGATGAGCCGCAGAAGCGGTTCACCGTGGCGCCGCCCAGAGTTTCGGGAAAGCCCGCGCGGAAGCTGGCGATGCGGGCGATGTTCATGCCCTGCTCGGCCTCGGGGTAGGCGCAGCCCATGATCACGTCCTCCAATTGGCTGGGATCGAGGTCGAGCCTGTTGACCAGGCCCTTCAATACCTGGGCAGCCAGGTCGTCGGGGCGCAGATTGATCAATCCGCCTTTCTTGGCGAAGTGGAAGGGGGAGCGGGCGTAGCCGGCGATCACGATGGAGGTCATGAGGCGAGTCCTCTGAGGATGGAGTGTTTTTGGATGATGGTTGACATTCGATCTGGGCTGTCGAAACGGGCTCAGCGGCGCAGTCCGAGCACCATGCAGGTCGTCGAGCCTACCGCGTACAGTCGGTCATCCACGTCGTAGAGCCGGCCTTCGGCCAGGGCGGTAGAGCGGCCTACGTGAACCACCTTGCCTTCTGCGCGCAAGGGACCGGTATCGGCGGTGATGGCGCGCACGTAGCTGACGCGCAGGTCCATGGTGGTGTAGCCCTGACCCGGCTGCAGGCAGGTATGCACGGCGCAGCCCATGCAGGAGTCGAGCAGCGTGGCCGCATAGCCGCCATGCACGCTGCCGAGCGGGTTGTAGTGCCGGGTGTCCGGCGTGCCCTGGAAGAGAAAGCGACCGGACTCCCATTCCAGCGGGATGAAGTCGACCAGGTGCCCGAAGGGCGGGCAGGGTAGATCGCCGTTGCCGATGCGCTCGAAGAAGTCCTGCGCACTCAGCTCGCCGACCTCCTTTAGAGACAGGGTGCCGGGTTCGCCGAGTCTGGCGCGGGCTGCGCGCTCGGCCTCCTGCCAGATGGCGAGGGTCTGTTCGCGGGTCAGTGCTTGCATGGGAAAGCTCCTTTGGAGTGATTGGAATTACGTCCGTAATTCAATATTTCATATTATGGTTGAAATATAAATAGGAGAGAGATGAGCGTCCCCTGCCCATGGGGTCGGAGCGCTTATCGAATATGGGCTATATAAAGAAGGAAATCGGTCTCGCGAAAATCTTTGCAGAAATCAGTTGACGGCCCAGATTAGGTCCTTATAATGCGCCCCACTTCCGGTGCGGGTCTCTCTGGAAACTCCTTGAAAATCAAGGAGTTGAACGAAAAAAAGAGATTGCAACGGCGGCGAATTCGAGTAGAATGCGCCGGGCTGGCAGGGTGGTAGTTTGATCCTGTCAGTGCTTCGGTCGAATCGATCGAAAGCGGTTGAAAGAGGTGGTTGACAGC
>NZ_BPFX01000032.1 GCF_019655855.1 Pseudomonas paralcaligenes
TGCTGGGGCGGTCTGCGGGCCAGGGTTGTTGGGGTGTGGTGGCCGTCCATGGCCAGGATGGCGACAAGGGCGAAGGCCAGCGGTGAGACGATGCCTCGACGGAATGCCTCGAGGCAGGTTCCGCGAACCGATCTCTGCATGCCCAGCTTGAAGCGGGCATCGTCGAGCCGGTCTTTCACCGTTCCCGGGGAGACACCCATGTGGCGGGCAATCTCTTTCATCGTCAGGTCTTTGCAGGCGTACATCAGGGCTTCGAGCTGACGACGGGGAAGGCCTGCGTCGAGCCGGCCTCGAAGGCCGTCAAGCTCAATCGTGTTGTTCATCTTCGGGTCCATCTGTTGATTTCCCGTCAGCCCCTCGCGAGAAGGGCTGCCAGTGAAATCGTGTCTTGTCACTCACTGCACCCAGCACGGGTCATTCGCTCAGTTCGGTCAGCACCTCGCCAGATTCAGCCCCTCATTGGCCTTCACCTGGCGCCGGTCGCCGTGTGGGCGCAGCGGTTTGTTCCATCGGTTTTCTGCCCTCCCACCGGTGGTGCCGGGAGTGACCTAACCGGCTGGGCCGGGTAGTCGTTCATGGCGCAGATTCTTAAAGAGCGTTCCGGGATCACCCGAGGCCTCTCGGCCTGGCCGGCGGTGTTCTGCTCGGCTTGGGATCGAATATAAGCACGCTTATTTGTCGTGTCAATAAGCGTGCTTATATTTTGTTTTAGATGTGGCGGGTGGGGTGGTGCTGGATTACTGTATATACATACAGCAACAAGGAGGCCGCCATGGCAAAGAAGAAGTCCCCGCAACAGCCCCGCGAAGTGAGCCCGCTGGAGAAGCTGGGCCTGCGTGCGTCAGCGATGATCAATTCACCCAAGGCCCAGGCAGATCACCGAGTCGTGATCCATCGGCTGGACACAGACCCAGATGACGCCTGGCTCGGATTGATCGATCTGCTGCGAGAGACGGACGGGATCAGCGTCGAGGTGAGCGAAGACCAATCGCTGGTCGTGACCTGGGGCGAGACATCCGACGATGACCGGCGGATAGAGGATGGTGCGCTGCAGGCGGCGGATGAAGAGGCGCCGTTGTAGGACGGGAAGGAGAGCAAATTCAGTAGCGGGCCAGCGTCATGGGTAATGCAATCATCATCGGGCCGCTGGCCCAATCATCAACTGAACTGCCGTTCTATTCGGACTATGTGCCGGCCGGGTTCCCGAGCCCGGCACAGGACCACCTGCAGCAGAAAATCTCCCTCGACGAGCTGCTGAACATCAACGCCAGGTGGGGCAGGGGAACGCTACGACCTGCAGCGGTGCCGGCCACCCCCGAATGGGGCATGCATAGGGAGATGATCAGCCCGAGCTACACAACTAGAATGGATGAGCTGTGGCAGGTGGCGTGCCGGTAGGTGCGGAAATCATTTTCCGTGTTCAATCACTTTGCCATAGCCATCAGGCAGTTCAGGGGAAACATTGGCTGCCTTACTCTGAATATCTTCCTTTCTGTCCTTTGCTGCTCTATTGGCAGATTCAAGGACTAGCTCTACGCGTAAGTTATGCAAGGAAAGCATTCCGCTAAGCAATCCCACCATTTTCAGCATAACAAAGCTGATTATTGCAGCTATAAGAAAGCAGCTGATATTCGCGGCTGTCAGGAAATACCAAGAGAACTGCGATTCAATAATTGATTTAGTAGAGGCAGAAAGAAAAATAACGAAAATTAGAGCAAGGATAGTGGCTACTAGCAGCCCGGCCCAATAATGCTGCTGGTTAGTCAGGGACCTGGCCAATCTTCCTGCTTCAATAGGGGTCAATCGGTCGGATTGGATGAAGTTTGCGGTAATTGGCATAACCTGCATTAATGAGGCGGCAATGAATCCGAGAAACGCAATAAGTCCTTCTTTCATGTCGTACCATAAAGAAAGGTCTGTATGAATTGCGGCCGCCATGCCGGATACGAATGGAATGGCAATAGATAGAAATACTCTAAATGGCGGTCGCAGCATTGCTGTCTACTCGGTAATTTTGCCATTTGCAACTAGCGTAGAATATGCCTCAATGGTAGCACGTAAAACATCTGCTGGATCTAGCAAAGAACCAATGATTTCATTCTCACCATCAAGTGCTTTGATCAATTTTACGGATGCATTGTGATGAAGACGAATAGACCCATCACTCCCAACCTTACCGCCCTTTGCTTTAACCTGAAGCTGGCTGTCAGGCAGATTCCGAAGCCCTGTTTCAAGTTGAGTTAAAGCAACCCGATCAACCTTTCTCTTGCGTGTCTTGAATCCTATATGCACCTGAACATTCAGCTCGGCGTCAGGCGGCACAGACTCCATAAGGGAAGCCACATTCGCTTCACCGCCAAGAAGTTCAGACAGGATTTTTCTGGCAGTTGCCCATCCTGTGGTTCTGCCAGTATCTATCTGGCCATGCTGAGTAACCTCGCTAACCTTCTCAACAATAGTGTCTGTGGGTTCGCTTTCGCTTGATAATGGTGGCGGGGTAGCAACTCCGCCAATGACTATCTCCTGGATATCAGCAAGCTCCCCTCCGACATCTTCAATATCGAACTTGGAGGTTAGAGTTACATTGTTTGTGCTTCCAAGGATGCTAGATTTGTTCTGCAGAAGCCATGTTAGGTATTCCTCTAGCTCAGCTGTTTTTAGAGAAAGACTTTGCAAAACGAAAGCATGATCGTCCTTGATCATCCAAAACATCTGTGAGTGAACGTATTCTGATTGCTCTGGTGCTTTTAGTTGCTGAACTGGGACTGAGGATGCTTTCTGGTCTGCAGTTTGTGCCAGCGCTTGAAGATGCCCTTTCGAGAAATGAAGAATATCGCCGAAGACGAAGCCAAATGTGTCCGCAGAATCTTGATAAAGATTGACAAAGTAGTTGTCTGTCCCGACTTCGCGCAGACGCTCCAAATAGCGATGCTTGAGTTGAATTCCACCGTCAATTGGGTAATCCATTGCGGAGCGAATCATCTGCTCAAGTGAGTATTTTATGCCGTCAGGGCGTATAAATTTTCGATAATGAACTGTAACCGACTTTCTTTCGCTAGCCATTTAGATCATCTCCCCTAGTCGCCAAAATAGGTGGCGTGTCGACTGTAGATCAATATGCGCGCAAGTTAATTTATAATGATTGAATATTTTGAGAGCACAGTTCAGCTCTCATTGTTTCAACATCCGGTGGCGCCGTAATGGCGAGCCCGGCCCTCCTGTCAGTGATGTCCGACAGAGTGATCGTGATCCCATCTGCCAACTGATCCAGGACCTCCTGAGGATCAGCCCCAGGATTCATGCTCAGATGGATCGTCTGGCCGACTCGGCGGTGAAGGATGAGATTGCCCATGAACGCCTCCTTGCGTCAGGTGGAGTGAAGCTACGCCTTTTTCCCGTTCCAGATGTACAGCACCTTCCCGTGCACGTAGATGTCCTCCGGGTCCACCGTGTCGCTGTCATGCGGTCGGCAGTCCGAGATGATCTTCAGCTTGCCGCCGGCCGCCTTGTGTAGGCGCTTGATGAACAGGTGATTGTCCCAGGTGATCACGTAGATTCCGTCGTCTTGGTAGGAGGTGATGCCCCGATCCACGACGACAGGATCCTTGTCCTGGATCGTCGGCGCCATGCTCTGGCCCCAGCCGGTGATGATCGCAAGGTTGGAAGGGGAGGTGATTTCCAGGCCAAGCCGACCTAGCTCAGAGCCCGCAACAACCATGTTGCGGACGAACTCCACGTACTCGCCGACCACCTGGCCATGACCCATCGAGCCGCGCACGTTGTACTGCGGGATTAGAACGTCACCATTTACAACTCGCGCAGAGCGGGAGAAGTCGGCTGGCAGGACGGCGCCGCTAACTGGCTCGACTGTAGGCTCCTCTTCGGCGGCGCGTAGCAGGCGTTCGCGAGCCTCAGCGGGGAGCGCCTTTCCAGCCTTCGACTCGAGCATCATGCGAAAAAGGTCAGCGGTGCTGCTGGCTTTCTCTGGGAGCTTGTTGCCAGGAGCGGCCTCAAGCTCAGCTTCTGCCTCGGCCTGGTCGAGCATGGCGTCGTAGTCAGGCACATGCGAAAGCATCTCTCCCTCTCCGGTATCAAGCCAGACAGGGTTAACCCGACAGATGGTGGCAAAGCGCACAAGATGGGCGCTCTGGGAATTCTTGCCTGTCTCAATTTGGGAAATAAGAGGCTGTTCAACCCCCGCCTTCTCCGCGAGTTCGGCCTGCTTTAGTCGGGCATGGTTCCGCGCCATCTTCAGGCGCTGCGCAAGTGTGGTCATGAAGCCAAAGCTATAAGTCGACTTATGCACTTGCAAATAAGCCTTCTTATTCATAGGATATAAGCACGCTTATTTTGAGGCATGAGTACATGAGCGCCATCCAGAAGTTGGTCGACCATTTTGGCGACCAGACCAGGACGGCCAAGGCGCTGGGCGTTTCCCAGGCCGCGGTTTCGTACTGGCTAGCCGGCATCCATACCATTTCCGCAGAGCACGCATTCAAGGCTGAAGAAATCACTGAAGGCCTCGTAACCGCGAAGGAGTTGTGCGCTCGGGAGAAACCCCGTGTCGCCTAACTACCGGCGCCGATCCAGCCGACACCAAGGATAACGTCATGAACAGACACGAACGAAAGCTGGCCGCGCTGAAGCGGAACCTGGGGCGGAGGGGCGAGCGCGCCCACCTCGCATTCCTCATGGAAGCCACCGCGAAGAGTTTCCTGGGCGCGGGGCGGGGAATTGGCGAGCGTCGAGCCAAGCAATCCGTCTGCACAGGCTCGGCGGAACTGACCAGCCACGAAACAGTGGTGGCGGAAGAAATGTTCCGCCAGGCCTTTCCGATCCTGGTCCAGCAGACGCCGATCAGTGAGATCAGGAAGGCGGCAACAGAAACGGTCGCCGCTTTGAGGGACGGCCTGATCTCTATCCGGGCAGAGAGCGGTAGTAAGCCGTGAGTTTCTCGTGGATATCGATCATTGCCTTCGCTATCCCATCCGATCGGGTCGGGCTGTTGATTAGCCCGGCCTCGCCGCTGCCGAAGGCTCCTGAATTTACAAGCGCAATCAGTACTTCCTGGGCAGCCATTTCTGGGGCGGCAGAGGGTGGGGTGGTAGCGGTTTGAGTCATCGGAACCTCCTGGTTCGCTCTGTTGGGTGAGAGCTTCAGAGGGTAGCAGCGGGGTTCCGACCTTTACAGCGTGGCGCGCAGCAGGCGTGCCCGCCGATTTGTGGAGATGGAAAACCATGGGAAGTGATCCCGATTTCGTGAAGTTGAACGAGATCAAGGCGCGGTTCGACGACCAAACCCTTGACCGCATTTTGGAAGCCTGCCGGAAGACCCGGCTGCGCCGCGCCGAACTGGTGCGCCAGATCGTTCTGGACTGGCTCGACGAGAGCGAAGCAAAGGCTACGGCATCGACTGATGCTGCATGAAGGCCCTCAGGAGGCCCTGTGATGGTTACGGGTACAACACCGATACGCGACGCACATGACCGCCTGGCTGAACAGGCCGTTGCTGGTATGTCACAGGCCGACCGCGCTCGACTGCAGCGACTGGCGGCCGAGCGGGGCGTTACCGTCGAGCAGCTGGTGGTCCAGGTTGTCACCCGGAAGCTGGTCAGCCAGCTCGCGAGCGACTGAAGACCAGCATGGCCGCCTTTCAGATCAACGACGCCGAGTGGTCAGCGCTGGTGGAGGAGCCGGGGGACATATTCCTGGCGTATTGCGCTATCCGGCGCCTGATGGACTACAGCACGGGTGTCGCCGGCCAGGCTCGGCGCATCAGCGAGCAGATGCTTCGCGAGGTGCTGTATGTGGCGCCTTGCCGGGGCAGGCATGAGAGCGGATCACCCACCCGCCAGCGGACCCGCTCAGTGGTGGAACGCCTGATAACCCTCGGCGCGCTGGAGCAGATCGGCCCCATGGTCTACCGGCTTCCGCTCGCTACCAGGGATGGTGCGCCCAAACGATCAGCAACCAATGAGCAACCACATCAGAAACCGAATCAACAACCAGAGCTGGACTCGCTGAAAGCCAGAAATGACGCGGCTCCTAGCGTAGAGGATGCCGGATCAGCAACCGCATCAGCATCACTCGAAAACGGGATCAGCAACCTACCTCCGGTATCCGGTCTTCCTACTCCTCCTCCTGCGCCAATCGGCGGCCGTTTTCCGATGCGCGACGACTGGGAACCAACACAGCGAGGGTGGAAAGCCACCTGTTCTCGCAACGCTGTGACGCAGCCACTCACCGAAGAAGACCTGCGGGAGTTCCGAAGCTACTGGATCAACCGCCCTGAGAAGTACCAATCCCAAGGCCAGTGGGAGCACGAACTGGCACAACGACTCATCACGAAGGTGCGCTATGCCGAATCCAACCGACAACGAAGCCAAGGCAGGCGTGATAGCGGACAAGGTAGTCTCGAAGCTGAATTACTCGACACCAGCTGGGCAGAACGCCTCGTCATCCCGGACGACTGAAGCCCAGCAGCAGCGAAAGCAGGTGCTGACCGAGCGCGCCAACGTGCTGTTCGCGGAAATGCACTCGCTCAAGCCCTTCGCGTTCCGCAAGGCCTGGCCAAGCGAGGAGCGGGTCAAGGCGGCCAAGGCGCAATACCTGGCGGTCCGTGAGTTCCGCCAGCTCACCGATGCCCAGTTCCGCTTCGGCCTGGATCGCCTGCGCGCAACGATGGTCTGGCCGACAGCGCCCTCGGAATTCCTCGAGCTGTGCCGCAACCCGGACCCGGAGGCCATCGGCGCTCCGCCGCTCGACGAGGCCTATGCCCAGGTACTGCGCTACGAGACCGCGCCGGCGGACCTGCGAGACCTGTCTGTGATGCACCCAGCCACCTACTGGGCATGGCGCCAGCTGAACCACCCTGTCTGGCGGAAGCTCTCTGCGGATCGCCATGAGAAGTCCTTCGCCAGCGCCTACCGGCGCGCGATGAAAGCCGTGCTCGCCGGCGAGCACTTCCCGGCGCCGCCGAGGCTGCTGACGGGGAAGGGCGGTGGCATGTGCGCCGAGGTCGCGGCCGTCGACGCAGCACAGGAGCAGCGCCTGCAGGAGCGCCTGGTACAGCAGGGCATACCCGCTGGCACCGCTGCCCGCCAGCAGCTACTCGCGTCGCTGGGGATCAAGCGGGGGGCGAAGCATGCTTGAGCAGTACGCAGCTTGGGTTGGCTGGGGCGTCATGGCAGCTGGGGGCTTCCTCCTGATGGGCCTGCTGCTGATCGCCGGCATTGCAGTGGTGAATCACTTCGGCAGGGCTCTCTGGGAAAAGCTGCTCGCGCTCTACGACCTGCACACTCTGCGGGCGCACCTGCGCATGCTGGAGGCACAGGGCAAGACCTTGCGAAAGCCGGAGGGCAGTGACGATGACTGACCAGCAGTTACAAGCAGTCCTGAGCGCTGCTTACCTGTTCGGCCTGGAGGACGGTATGCGCATGCCCATGCAGGGCGAGGCTGCTGCGAAACAGGTTGTGAAAATGATTCGAAATGAGCATCCCGAGCGAGTAGCGGGCCGGGTGTCGTTTCTGCTGGAGAAGGACATCGAGGCGAACCATGACTGATCACCGCCCCATCGAGTTCATCGTGCCAGGCGAGCCGCAGGGCAAAGGGCGCCCGCGCATCGGCCGTGTTGGCCAGCACGCCCGCATGTTCACCCCGGCCAAGACGGTGGCCTACGAGGGCCTGGTGGCCGTCGCCGCCCAGGAAGCCATGGCAGGCCGCGACCTGATCACCGGCCCGGTGCTGATCGAGCTGGAGATCCTGCACGGGGTGCCGCAGTCCATGTCGAAAAAGCGGAAGGCGCTCGCCCTGGCCGGCGAGGTCAAGCCGATGAAGAAGCCCGACACCGACAACGTGCTGAAGGCCATCTGCGACGGCTGCAACGGTGTGGTGTGGCGCGACGACGTGCAGAACACCGACGGCATGTACCGCCGACGCTACTCGGAAACGCCCTGCGTCAAGGTCCGCATCGTGCCGCTCTACGACGGTGCCGCCGAATGACCAGCGTTGGCGAGGTGGATGGGATGAAAAAGACCACGACCCAGATAGTGCTTGACGCAGTGCGCGAGCTGCACAGCAAGCAGCAGATCATCACGCGGCAGACCCTGGTCGAGGTCACCGGGCTGAAGCCGGGCATCGTCGACGACCGGCTTTCCGTGCTGGTGGACGATCTGCTGGTCCTGCGGGTTGAGCGCGGAGTGTTTGTTCCAGCCCCACAACACCCAGAGCCCAGGGTGATCACCATCTCGCAGATCCCGGGTGGGTGGGCAAAGATCGAGGTGAGCGACGACTACGTGCTGCTGCTCACCCCAGCCGAGAAGCGAATGATGGGTGAGTTGCTGGCCGGTGCCGGTCAGCAGTTCGCGGCCATCGACATCGGGCACCAGAACGTCGTGATTGCCGCTGAGCTGGCCGCCAAGGTACGGCGTCTGGAGCGGGAACTGTCCGCGGTGCGAAGTGTGCTGAGCGAGCGAGAGAGCCGTCAGCTGTCTCTGCTGGGCGAGGCGACTTGAAATTCACTATCCCGAGGAGGGAACAGCAATGCCAGAAGCAGCAGCCCTAGCCAGCAGTATGACCCCCATGACCATCCACTACGCCCTGCAGCCGGCCGAGGGCGATGAGCCGCCGGTCGCTGTGTTCTCGGTCGAGATCGAAGGTGGTAGCCTCAGCACCGCCTGTGTCATGACTGAAGCGGAGCCTGCTGGTCTCGGCTCGATGGCGGGGATTATCTGCAACCACCTGTACATGAACGCCAAGTATTTCCCTGGCGAGGAGCGTGCAGAGGCTCGAACAGAGCGCCGCGTGCTTCACTATGCGAACCACCGCGAGACCAACGGCGTCCTCAGCATGGTGATGGCCGAGTTCGACGTGGTGTTCACCCCCAGCGAAGAGGCCGTATGACGGACTATCTGTTGATCGGCGGACCATGTGCCGGCCAGGTCGTCAAGGGCCATGAGGACGCTGACCATGTGAAGGTGACGCCACGCCTGCAGCTGGCCTCGCTGCTCGTTGGACTGCGAAATCAAGGGCCGGTGACAGAGGTCCAGCCGTTTGTTGTGTATCGACGGCTCCAGATCACCGAAATGGACGGCACCAGGCACGTAGTCATGGTCGCCCCGGGCGTAGACCCAATCCAGGAACTGCTGCGCGTCTACGAGAAGACACGAGGTGGCAAGCAAGAGGAGATGAACGAGTGAGCGGAGTTTTCAGCCCTGCAGACCGAAAAATCCCCTGGGCCGAGCTGGTGTCTCCCAAGCAGGAGGCACTGTTCAACCTGGACCCGATACGGGACGCTGTGGCTCGAGCGGAGCACATGCGGGCCGAACTGGATCAGCTGCGCATGCTGATGATCGATATAAGCCGTGAGCTGCATACTGGCGACCTGCCGGCGGATTTGCACCAGGCTCTGGATGACTATGTAGCGATTATCGGGCCTCTGTATCCCGTCGACACTACGAGTAGATAGGCCCCGAAACACCATATCCCCCCTGTAGGGTTCGACACCCTGCCCGTGCCCCGGACAATCCCGGGGCATGACCAAGAAGACTCCCCCTGAGAACCCGAACGCTGCCGGCGATGACGCTGGTGGTGCTGCTCGCCATTTCGATTGGGAGCAGATTGAGCTGGACTACCGCGCCGGCATCAAGAGCCTGCGCCAGATAGCGAACGAGCATGACCTGAGCGATGGAGCTATCCGGAAGCGGGCAAAGCGCGACGGATGGGAGCGGGACCTGTCGGCGAAGATCCAGGCGAAGGCTGATGATCTGGTACGCAGGGAAGCGGTACGCAGCGAGGTACGCACGGAACGCACCGCTACCGAACGCCAGGTGGTTGAAGCCAACGCCGAGGCTGTAGCGCTGGTCCGGCTATCGCACCGGCGTGACATCCAGCGGTCCCGCGCGCTCGTCATGAGTCTGCTGGACGAGCTTGAGCGCCAGGCCGGCGCCGAGAACGTGTACCTGCTGGAGCAGCTGGGAGAGCTGCTGCGCTGCGAGGATGACAAGGGCCAGGACAAGCTCAACGACCTGTACCACAAGATCATCTCCCTACCTGGCCGAGCCAAGACTATGAAGGACCTGGGCGAGTCGCTGCGGGTGCTGATCACCCTGGAGCGCGTGGCGTTCGGCATGGATGCGCCCGGAAGCGCTGACTCTGGTGGTGGCCTGGGTGTTCGACAGATGACGGACGCCGAGCGCGCGGTACGGCTCTCCCGCCTGCTGAGCGGCAACCCGAGCGCCCTGGCCGCCTTCGTTGCGCAGACTGGCAATGGAGGCGGGCAGTGAAGGAAACGATCGTCACTACCGGCCAGCTGCTGGCGATCATCCAGCACCTCGACCCTGCCGCGCGTGCCGAGCTGGACCAGCTGCTGCTGGCTGGCGATGCACCTATCTGGGTGCCGCAGGATGGACCGCAGCGCGTGGCCTACGACTCGCTGGCCGACATCGTGTTCTACGGCGGCGCGGCGGGCGGCGGCAAAACGGACTTGCTGATGGGTCTGTGCCTGACCAGCCAGGAGCACTCGATCATCTTCCGGCGCGAGGCTGTGCAACTGGTCGGCATCGAGGAGCGCATGACCAAGATACTGGGCACGCGCAAGGGCTACAACTCACAGGACGGCGTGTGGCGGCTGCCAGGCGGCAAGGTCATGGAGCTGGGCAGCGTGAAGGAGCCCGGCGACTGGATCAAATACCAGGGCCGCGCGCACGACGGGAAGTTCTTCGACGAAATCTGCCACTTCACCGAGATGCAGTTCCGCACGCTGATTGGCTGGCTGCGGACCGACAAGCCGGACATTCGCCAGCGCGTGGTCTGTGCCGGCAACCCGCCTACCGATGCCGCCGGCGAGTGGGTGAAGCGATTCTGGGCGCCCTGGCTTGATCCGCAGCATCCCAACCCTGCGAAGCCCGGCGAGCTGCGCTGGTTCGTGACCAACGAGCAGGGCGAGGACCAGGAGGTGCCCGGGCCGGATCCGGTGATGGTCGGCGACGAATTGATGACGCCGAAGAGCCGCACGTTCATCCCTTCCTCGGTCGAAGACAACCTGTTCCTGCTGTCCACCGGCTACAAGCAGACCCTGCAGGCGCTGCCGGAGCCGCTGCGCTCGCAGATGCTGCGCGGCGACTTCAACGCCGGCGTCTCTGACCCGGCCTGGCAGGTGATCCCCACCGATTGGGTGAAAGCCGCCCAGGCACGCTGGGAGAAGCGCGAGAAGAAGGGGCTCATGACGGCCATCGGCTTCGACCCGTCCCGCGGCGGTATCGACAAGTCGTCCGTCGCACGCCGGCACGGCAACTGGTTCGACGAGGTGGTGACGGCTCCCGGGACAGTGACCAAGGACGGGCCTACAGCGGCCGGCTTCGTCATCCCACTGGTGCGCGACGGCGCCTGCATCTGCGTCGATGGCATCGGCATCGGCTCCAGCGCGCTGGACTTCCTGGTCGGCCTGAATCTCAACGTGATGCCGGTGATCGGCAGCGAGGCGTCTCCGCTGCAGACCAAGGCGGGCAACCTGCGCTACCGCAACCGGCGGGCCGAGATGTACTGGCGCCTGCGCGAGGCGCTTGACCCTACCGCTCCTGACCCTATCGCGCTCCCCCCGGATTCCGAGCTGCTGGGCGACCTAACCGCCCCCCGCTACAAGGTCGTGACCATGGGCCGCGTGGCAGCTATCCAGATCAACGACAAGGACGAAATCCGCAAGGTGCTGGGGCGCAGCCCGGACAAGGGCGACTCGGTGGCCATGACGTTCGTTTCAGGTATCCCGGCGCCGAACAGCCAGCGCCGAACCTATGAAGAAGCTCCGGCGCCCGACTGGCGCCTCTGAGGATAGCGACTATGCAGGACATTACGCCTAAGCCTGGCTCCCAGGAACTGACGCTGTACGAGTACCGGGAAATCTTCGAAGAGATCGAGATGCAGCCGACCTGGCGGCGCACGGCCGACAAGGAGATGGACTACGCCGACGGCAACCAGCTCGACAGTGACCTGCTGCGGAAGCAGGCCGAGCACGGGATTCCCCCAGCCGTTGAGGACGTGATTGGCCCGGCCCTGCTGAGCCTGCAGGGCTATGAGACTGTCACGCGCACGGACTGGCGTGTTACCCCGAACGGAGAGCCGGGTGGCCAGGATGTGGCGGACGCCCTCAATTTCAAGCTCAATCAAGCCGAGCGCGAGAGCAAGGCTGACACCGCATGCGGCAAGGCGTTTCGCCCGCAGATCGGCTGCGGTATCGGGTGGGTGGAGGTCTCCCGCGAGTCCGACCCGTTCAAATATCCATATAGGGTGATCGCGATCCACCGCAACGAAATCCACTGGGACATGAAGTACGGCGAGGACTGGGAGACTTGCCGCTGGCTGCGCCGCCAGCGCTGGCTGCTGCCGGAGCGTATCGCCGCAGTATTCCCCGAGCACAGGGAGCTGATAAAGGCCTGCGGGCGCGCCGGCGGCGATTGGTGGATGGATGAAGCTCTGGTGATGGACGGCGGGGAGAGCACCGGCCTGCAGAACGCCTGGAATGACGGTCGCGCATGGACCATGCAAGAGGACCGCTGGTACAACCCGACCACCAAGGAAATCTGCCTGGCTGAGGTCTGGTATCGGCGCTGGGAGTCCGTCATGGTGATCAAGACGCCGAACGGCCGGGTCGTTGAGTTCGACCCGCAGAACATGAAGCACAATATCGCGGTTGCCAGCGGCGCGGCCAAGGTGCAGCGGGCGACAGTCGCTCGGGTGCGTCGATCCTACTGGCTCGGCCCGCACCGTCTCTTCGATGGCCCCAGCCCGTACACGCACCGCCAGTTTCCCTACGTGCCCTTCATAGGGTTCCGTGAAGACAACACCGGAATCCCCTACGGCTACGTTCGCAGCATGAAATACCCGCAGGACAGCCTCAACAGCGCCAAGAGCAAGCTGCGCTGGGGTATGAGCGTGGTGCGCGTCGAGCGTACAGCAGGCGCTACGGATATGTCTGATAGCCAAGTGCGCAATCAGGTCGCGCGGCCTGACGCTGACATTGTGCTGAATGCTGAGCACATGGCCATGCCAGGCGCGCGGTTCCAGGTGCATCGCGACTACACCCTGACCGATCAGCACTACCAGATGATGAACGACGACCGGGCGTCCATCGAGCGCGTGAGCAGCATCACCAGCGGGTTCATGGGGAGAATGGGGTCGGCGAAGTCGGGCATCCAGGAGCAGACACAGGTGGAGCAGTCCAACCAGTCCTTGGCGCACATCATGGAAAACTTCCGTGCCGGCCGCACGCTGGTGGGCGAGCTGCTTCTGTCCATGATCGTGGAAGACCTTGGTGAGCAGCAGCACACCATCGTGATCGAGGGCGATGCAGTCACCGCTGATCGCGTCGTGACGATCAACAAGCCAGAGGCGGACGAGCGCGGCTATCCGTACCTGTCCAACGACCTACAGCGTACAAGGCTGAAAGTCGCCCTCGAGGACGTGCCCAGCACCAACAGCTACCGCGGGCAGCAACTCAACGCGATGTCGGAGGCCATCAAGTCTCTGCCGGCGCAGTTCCAGGCTGCGGCCATGCCGTTCCTGGCGAGCCTGATGGACGTGCCGTTCAAGCGCGATCTGGTGGAGGCCCTGCGCGCCGCTGGCCAACAGGAGACGCCGGAGCAGATCGAGCAACGCATCCGCGACGCCGTGAAGCTCGCTGGCCTGGAGATCAAGGAGCGCGAACTGGAGTTGAAGTCCGCCCGCAACGAGGCCGAGATCAACGAGATCATGGCGCGAGCCGTGCAGATCGGTGTCCAGGCGGCGTTCAGCGCTATGCAGGCCGGCGCCCAGGTCGCGCAGATGCCTATGATCGCGCCTATCGCCGATGAGATCCTGAAGGCCAACGGATTCAAGGTGCAGCCTGGTGACGATCCGAATTTCCCGATAGCGGACCAGACTGCCGCGATGAACATCAAGTCGCCGTACATCCAGGGCCAGGGTCCGGCCGGCGCCGAGGTGGCGGAGGAGGGTGGTGCTGCACCTGCAGTGCGGAGCAATACCAGCCCCACGTACCCACCGGTACCAGCCGGAGCACCGACCGGACAGCAAGGAATAGAGACCCCGCGAACCGACGACAACCTGCCTTCGAGCGGCGCCGGCTGACCCCGCAGCACACCGAGAAACCGCCTCTCTACCCGAAGCCCTACATGGCCGACCCCCTGTAGGGTTTCGTTCTTGTTGACCCCCGCCACGACACTTCTCGCCAAGTTGAGCGCAGCAGCGCCCAGCGACATGCGGAGCAATCCGCTGAGCTGATGACCCGAGCGGCCACGGCGATATGTGGCGGGACAGTAGGCATGACCACCGATTCACAAAACGAGTTCATCGAGTCGCTTGACGACACCATTTCCCCTGAACAGCTGGACCAGCTCCTCGGGCTGGGTGAGGGCGATACCGGCGCGCTTGCGTCGGAACAGGCAGCGCAGCCCGGCGCGGCCAAGGCTGGCGGGGAAGAAGGTCAGGACGATGCGAACAGCGAATCTGCGGCAGCAGCTGCGGCGGCTGGCAACGGTAAGGCGAAGGGGCAGGAAGCCACCAACGAGCCGGAGCTGACCCCCGACAACGCCGCGGTACTCGCCAGGGACGGTAAGCACCTCATCGACTACCAGAAGCTGGTCGATGCGAGACAGGGAGAGCAGCACTGGAAGGCCGAGGCCGCCGCCAAGGACGCGCGCATTGCTGAGCTGGAAGTCCAGGCAGCAGCGCGCGCAGAGGCTGGCGAGGCGCCGACGAAGACCGACAACCAACTGGCGATGGCGCAGGACGCGATCGAGCAGGGGGTTGATCCGGCCATCTTCGGCGATTTCAGCGAGGAAGCGCTGGCCGCCGGCATCCAGAAGCTGATCGACGCCCGAGTGGACGCGCGCGTAGACGCCATCGTGGAGCAGAGGCTGGCCCCCATCCAGCAGAAGCACGCGAATGAGGCGGCGAGCGCCCACGAACGCGCGATCTTCGAGGCCCATCCAGACGCCGACTCCATTGTGGAAAGCAAGGAGTTTGCGAGCTGGCTGGACTCGCAGCCATCCATGGCCCGCGACGCCTACAACCAGGTGCTGGACAAGGGCACCACTGGCCAAGTCATCGAGCTGTTCAGCGCGTTCAAGCAAGCAACTGGTGCGACTCAGCAACACGTGTCGTTGGAAGACGACGTGAAACGCAAAGCACAGGAAGCCATTGCCAAGGCCCAGGCGCAGCAGCCTGCGCCCGCGAGCCTGTCGGACATTCCCGGCGGGCGCGCGACGGGCGTCACCCGCGAGGAGGCGATGGCGGAAATGGATGGCGCGGAGCTGCTGGAGAACATGGAAGACATGTCCCGCGAGCAGATCACCGCCTTCCTCAACAGGCTATAAGGGGAGCACCAGATGCCCACTACTCAGAACTCGCACGCCCCGTACGGCGACAAGAAAAACATGGTGCAGCAGGCGGTAGGCCTGTTTGCCACCCACCTGAAGCGCAACAACAAGCTGTCTCGCCTGTTCGGTGCCATGCCGAAGGGTGAGAAGGGCGCCATCGCCACCATCAAGAAGCAGACCACCGAGCACATGCCCTTCGTCCGCTGTATGGACCTGGGCAAGGGCACTGGCGACGAGATCACCTTCCACGTCGTAAACCCGTTCGGCGGCATCCCGATCATGGGCAGCGAGGTCGCCGAGGGCCGCGGCACCGGCATGTCGATCAGCGAGGACCGTCTGCGCGTCAACCAGGCGCGTCTGCCGGTCAAGCTCAGCGACAACATGACCGACATTCGCTCTCCGGTGGACTTCCGCAAGCTGGGGCGCCCCGTGGCGCAGGCGACCATGGATCGCTACATGGACCAGTCGCTGATCATCCACGCGGCCGGCGCCCGTGGTCACGTCTACAACCCGACCGTCTGGGCAGTACCGCCCGAAGATGACCCGCGCTTCGCCAGCGTCATGGTGAACCGAGTCAAGGCGCCGACCCGCAACCGCCACTTCATCGTTGATGGCGACGGCGTGTCCTCCTTCAAGGTCAACGCCGGCGAGATGGACATCGCCTCCACCGACAAGCTCAGCATGAGCGTGGTGGATTCGCTGCGCGCCGTCATGGACGAGATGGTCATGCCCCCGCCGATCGTGAAGTTCGAGGGCGACGAGGCCGCCGAGGATGAGCCGCTGCGCCTGCTGCTGGTTACTCCGCTGCAGTACAACCAGTTCGCTGCCGATCCGGCGTTCCGCTCCATGCAGGCAGCCGCCCTGGCCCGTGCCAGCAACGCCAAGCAGCACCCGATCTTCAAGGGTGAGGTCGGCCTGTGGAACAACTTCCTGATCATGAAGCAGAACATCCCGATCCGCTTCTTCGCCGGGGGCAAGATCAAGTATTGCGCCAGCTTCACCAGCGAAGCGGAAACCGAGGTGATCGTGCCCGAATCGTTCGGCACCAACTTCGCGGTGGACCGCGCCATCATCCTGGGCGGCCAGGCGGTCGGCCATGCCTTGGCCCGCTCCAACAAGTCCGGTGTGCCGTTCTTCTGGTCCGAGAAGGAGTTCGACCACGGCGACAAGGTGGAGCTGCTGATCGGCACCATCCACGGCATGTCGAAGTTCCGTTTCCTCATCAACACGGGCGACCGCGAGGAGTACACGGACTACGGCGCCGGCGTGCTTGACACCGTGGTGCCGCTGAACAGCGCCTTCAACTAACGGGATTGGGCAGGTACTCCCTGCCCAGACCGTCGCACATCGAATAGAGGAGGCCTCATGGCTACCGTGACTCTCAAGGGCGCCCGGCGCCAGTTCGGAAACAACCCCTACGGCAACCTGAGCGTGCTGCTCTTCGCGCTTGCTACCAACGCCAGCGGCGCGGCGATCAACTCCGACTCGGCTGCAGCCATCGGCAACGGCGACGTGGTGGACCTCGGCCCGCTGCCCGAAGGTATGCGCCTGGACGACGCTCAGGTTCTGGTGGCAACCGGCATGACCGCCACCATCACCGGTTCCCTCGGCTTCAAGTACGAGGACGGCGTGGACAGCACCGAGGTTCCGCAGGATGCGGCGTATTTCGGTGCTGGCATCGACCTGGCAGCGGCCGGCCGGAAGCGCACCACCAGCGCCAAGCTGGTGACCCTGCCGAAGCCTGCTCGCCTGATCCTCACCACGGCGGTTGCGGCCAACGCCAAGGCCAGCGACCTGAAGGTGCTGGTGATGGGCGAGCTGCTGGGGCCGCGTTAAGCGAGCCGTCTACAGAGCGCCCCGGGTAGTCCTGGGGCGTTCTGCCACTCAGGAACAGGACTTATCCCCATGAAGGCCATCCACATTGCCGCCATCGCGCACGCGATCAATTCCGCCTACTGCCTCGCCATCGGCGACAAGGTGGCGCCGCCGCTCACCGAGTGCCCGGAAGACATGCAACAGGGCATCCTGGCTGGCGTGCAGTTGCACATCGACAACCCGGACACCACGCCCGAGCAGTCCCACGAATCCTGGCTGGCCGACAAGCTCGCCAACGGCTGGACCTATGGCGAGGAGAAGGACTTCGAGAAGAAGACCCACCCGTGCTGCCGACCCTATGCCGAGCTGCCGGAGTCGCAGAAGGTCAAGGACTATCTGTTCCGTGCTGCTGTGCACGCGCTGAAGGATGTCCCGGACGCCGAGGATGCAGTAGCGGAGGCCCTGGCGAAGATCCCGGCCAGCCTGACCGTGGCTACGGCAGTGCAGCCCGCTGCCGTGGCTGGCGCCGGCCTGGTCGGCGTGGAGTACATCGGGCGGCGCGAGCTGTGGCGCGATACCACCTACGACAGCGGTCTGACCTTCACCTCCGGCCAGATTCGCGGGGTGCCGCAGTACCTCGCCCGCAAGCTGCTGCGCCACGTCGACCTGTTCAAACAGGTGGAGTTGCCTGCCGCCGAGCCGGTGCAAGATGACACCGCCGCACTGCTGGCCAAGCCCACCAAGGCGGCGGTTGAGCGTGAGGAGCAGCAGCAGGACTTCGCGGTGATCGATCAGGTCAACCAGATGACCGACAAGGACGCACTGATCACTTTCGCTGCCCGGCAGAACCTGAAGCTGACCAAGACCATGAAGGTTGAGACGATGCGCGAGCGCATTGTCGACCAGATCAAGCGGTTCGGCACGCAATGACTCTCGCCGACCTGATCCGCGACTTCCGCCGCTTCGCCGATGACACGGTGGGCCCTGATCACCTGTTTGGCCAGCAGGACGTGATCCGCTGGTTGATCGAGGCGGAACAGGAGGCCTGCATTCGTGGCCGGCTGCTGCATGAGTCGTCGGACCCGGCGGTATGCGAGATCGATGTCTCCGCCGGCGAGGCGGTCTATCCGTTGGCCTCGGTGCTGTACGAGCTTACCCACCTGGCCTTCGTGCGTCCCGGCCAGGCCGAGCGCTGCCATGTGCAGCTGGTATCCACCGAGTGGCTGGATGGGAATCGGCCGGGCTGGCGCGACAGGACAGGAGCGCCAGGATTCGCGATCCAGGGCGATACCAGCCTGCGCCTTGTGCCCATGCCGGACGGCGAGGGCACCCTGAAGCTCGAGGGCTACAGGTTGCCGCTGCGCGGACTCACCGACCAGCCCGCCTCCACGCCGGAGATCATGGCCGCCCATCACCGCTTCCTCGTGCACTGGGCGCTGCACAAGGCGTTCAGCATCCCCGATGCCGAGACCGAAGACCCTGGCCGCGCCGAGGTCGAGGAGGCGAAGTTCACGCGCTACTTCGGCCTGCGTCCGGATAGCGACCTGCGCCGCATCACGCGCGAAGACGTGCCGCACCACGTCGAGCCCTACTGGCCCTGACTTGAGGAGGCCCTGTGGCTGAAGTCGTCCCGATCACAATCACCCGCGGCGAGACGTTCGAGTTCGGTTTCATGTGGGGCGACGACCGCCTTCTGTACCTGCCGATCACGGCCATGACGAGCAAGGCGCCTGTGCGGCTGCGCGTGCCAGGCCACGGTATTCCCGACGGCTGGCCGGTGCGAGTGACCTGCGTCCGACAGCCCGAAGAGCTGAACACCCCCGAGGGCGAGCATGTGTTCGTCACTGTGGTCGACGCCGACACCATCGAACTGAACACGCTGAACGCCCACTGCTGGCGGCAGTTCTCCGGCGACGGGCTTCTGGTGCTCCGCCAGCCGGTGGACCTGACCGGCTGGCAGGCTCGCGGCCAGGTGCGCGACAAGGCTGGCGGCGCGCTGCTCTGGTCCTGGCACAGCGACCCGGCCGAGAACCCGGACAGCATGATCATCGTCGACCAAGCGCTGAGCCAGTTCGTGCTCACCATGAGCTCCGAGCAGGCCGCCACGCTCACCTGGAACAAGGGCGTCTACGACGCCGAGGCCATCGCCCCGGGCGGGCAGGTCTACAAGCTCGCCGACATCAGCCCAATCGATGTGAAGCGCGAGGTCACCACGTGACTACCATCGCGGTTCGCTCCAGCGAGAACCGGACCGTCGCCGTCATCGAGCGCGGCAGCAGCACGGTTGCTGTTCGGCCAGGGCCCGGCCGCGCCGTAGTCGCGGCAGGGCTGCGGGGCGCTCCGGGCAAGCCAGGTACTGGAGCAGCGGAGGTCAGCCCCGACCAGGGCAACCAGCTGGAAGAACGCCCGAACGGGCTTTTCGTCCCCGCCCCCGCATGGGGCTCAATCGATTGGTAAGGAGCCAGACATGGCCGAGATCAAGTTTCACAAGGTAGAGACCCTGCCGGGCAGCCTGCAGCCGAATGCGTTCTACTTCGTCGCGAACGGCAGCTATGCCGAGTCCTACGTGACCGACAGCGCCGGGGTGGCGCGGTCCATTGGCAACTCGGCGATGATCAATGCCTTGATCGAAGACGCCCTGGCGAACTGGTCAGGCGAGGCCAGCGCCTTGGATATTGTCGCCGACATTGCCGCGCGGGACGCCCTGACCGCCACCCTGGACCGGAACGCCATGATCTTGGTGATCGACGCAACCGGCGACCCCACCGTGAGCAGCGGTTCTGCGCTGTACGCCTACGCCGCCAACACCGACACCACGTACAAGCTGGCCGAGTACGAGAGCATGGACGTGGTGGTCCAGTGGTCCAGCATCGATGGCCGCCCAGCGTCCAGCCCGGCGCAGATCGACACGGCCGTGAGCCAGGCCCACACCCACGCGAACAAGGCCACTCTCGACAAGTTCAGCGAGGCGGGCGGGCTGGTACGGTTCAGCGGCGCCCCAATCCCCGCCGAGTGGGACACAGCGAACTGGTGACAGCATGCCGACCATCAAGCACCACAAGCTGGTCGCCACGCTGCCCGGCGTGCTGGAGGCAAACTCCATCTACTTTGTCCGTGCCGCCGGCGGCGTCGACATCTACACCACGAACAGCACGGGAACGATCGTCGCCCACCGGCACAACCAGGGCGAGGCCCGGGTGTGGGAGGGTGCCGCCGACTACAACGCAATGACCGTTCCGGGTAAGTGGCTGGTCACCGGGGCCATGGCGAATGGTCCAGCTGAGTACGCCACCCCCGGAGCGATAGTCGAGGTCGACGTGCTGGACAGCGGCCGGATCGAGCAGAAGCTGGCGGTGATCTTTCACAACATCACGCTGTTTCGGATGTTGATCACCTGGGACGCAGCGCCGTTTTGGGCAGGGTGGCAGACCTACGTCACGGTTGACGCATGGACCCCCATCACATCGCTGCTCAACGGCTGGACGGTCCTCTCCGGGTTCAACAGCAGGTTCCGCATCCTGGGCGGAAGTCTCCAGCTGCAGCTCTACGCAACGATAGGAACGAAGACCGCCGGCACGGTGTTCTGGAATCTCCCCTCCCTGTATCGCCCACCGTCGATCTACCCGTTCAACGCCCGCGGCGATGTGTCGGCGTCGGCCGGCCAGTGGAACACTAACATCGGCGGGCTGATCGACACGAACGGCGACGCGAAGCTGGGGGCGGCGGTTGGCGGCACGACCCTCCGTTTCGGGTTGGACGTATTCATTCCCCTGGGGTGACTCATGATCAAGTACCTGATTGACGAGGATGGCCTGTACCTCGGGAACGCCATCTATCCCGAGCCTGGCCAGCGGTGGGTCGCCACCGGCTGGGACGGTCCGGTTTACGACCCGGCCTACCTGGGAGGCCAGGTCGACGCCGATACCGGCGAAGTCAGCGGCGGTGCCTGGGTCAGCACCGGCGCTCCGCCGGCGCTCGCAGAGATCGAGGCCGAGCGGCTGACCGCGGTGCTGAACGGCCACCTCGATGCCGTCGCTGGCGAGCGCCGCTACGACAACCGTTTCACCTGTGCCCTGCGCGCTGGCTTCGAGGGACCGTTCCAGGCCGAGGGCGAGGTGTTCGCGGCGTGGATGGACGCCTGCAATCTCACCGCGTATCAGGTCATGGCCGAGTGTCGCGCCGGCCTGCGCCAGATCCCGAGTGACGCCGAGCTGATTGCCGAACTGCCGGTGATCAACTGGCCGCCGAGCCCCATCCCGGAGGGCGCCGTATGAGTGTTCAACTCGCGCTGTACAAGGGACACGGTGACATCGGGAACGCGATGATCCGCTGGTGGACGCAATCGATCTACTCGCACACGGAACTGGTGGTCGACGGCTACTGCTACAGCAGTTCGGTCATGGACAAGGGAGTGCGGAAGAAGCGAGTAGGGCTGGGCGACGGCGAGATAAGCCTCGCCCCGGACAAGTGGGACCTGATCGATCTGCCCTGGGCTGATCCGGTGCGGATCGTCGAGTTCTTCCGCGCCACCGATCACTACCGATACGGCTGGCCAGCGCTGCTGGCCAGTCAGATCTTCAACCGGAACATGCAGATGCCTGAACTGGCGTTCTGCAGCGAGTGGGATGCGGCCGCGCTCGGCTTGCCGTGCCCCGCCAGCTACAGCCCGGCCATGCTGGGTGCCACATGCAGGTGGCTGAACGAACCTACGTTCGTCGCCGGCTTCCTGGCTCGACTCCCCCTCGCGCCAGCCTGACCCCCTGTAGGGTTCGCTCCACCGTATACCCCCGCCATAGCCTGCACCCCAATCAATCACGGGTGCTGCAGGCATGGCAGAGCGGGTAGAGCAGGCGAGCTGGGCGGGAGGGATCAACAATCTCACCCGCGGCGAGCGCGTGCCTGATGGCTGTGTGCGGGACGCCCTGAACGTGACGCCTACAAACGGCGGCACGTTCGCGCTGCGCCCTGGCGTCGAGCGCCTTGCCGAGGGCGAGCGAATCAGGGGCATGCTGTCCCTGGGCCGCGACCTGATTTACGCCGACGGCGCGCGACTGATGCGCCTGGACACGTCAACCGGCGCCGAATCCCAGCTCGCCACCATCCCGCCCGTAGGCGCCTTTACCGGCGCGACGCTCAACAGCGAGATTTTCATCTCCACCGAGACCAGCTGCCTGCGCTACCGCGACGGTGCGGTGCGCGAGTGGGGCGTTCCAGAAGCCCGCTTCAACGTCGAGGCGGTCGGCGGCAGCCTGCCGGCCGGCCGGTACCAGGTGGCCGCGGTCAACGTGAACGCCCAGGGCGAAGAGAGCGGGGTGCTGTCGCCAGCCATCATCGACCTGGGCGGCCAGCAGAACCTGGTGATCACCTGCACCCCTGCGCCCGGGCACCACGTTCGCGTGTATGCCTCGGTGGCCAACGGCGAAACACTCTATCTGCAGGGCGAGCTGCCGGGCGCCGCGCAGCTGTATAGCGTCCGAGACGACACGGCCAGGCTGCAGGGCGTCGGCGAGCTGCCACCTGTGCCGTGCCAGTTCATTGCCCAGGTCGCGGGCACGCTGGCGTGCGCCAGCGGCAAGCTTCTGTGGCTCACGCAGCCCCTGAGACCGCACGTCCGTAGCGCCCTGGGGCGCTTCTTCCAGTACTCGAAACCAGTCGGTGTCCTGCTCAAGGTCGGTCAGTCGCTGTTCGTGTCCGCCGACAAGACCTACTTCGTCAGCGGCATCGAGGACCCCAAGCCGAGCCAGCGCGAGGCGCTGCCGTACCCGGCGATCACCGGTACCGGCGTGCTGCTGAGCGATGGCCGCGCCGCATGGATGACTCAGTACGGCCTGGCCGTCGGCGCCGAGGACGGCAGTGTGGCGCTGCTCAGCAAAGAGCGGTTCGCCCCATCGTGCGGCACCTTCGGGTCGAGCGGTCAGCTCGACCACGACGGAAACCAGATTGTTGTCACCGCGATGCGCGGCCCGAGGGAAGCATCGGGCCTCGTCGCCCGCGACTATTACGAAGTGGAGATCGTGCCGTGAACGCGAGCCTTGAGAAGTGGGGGTTCGTGTGGACCCCCGAAATCGTCCTGCCGTCCGGTGAGTTGATCGTCAGCGAGCCTGTGCACAACAAGATCCCAGGCCAGGGCATTGATCACCTGGCCGGGCTGCTGCTGGGCACGTCCGCGCTGATCGGGAACTGGTACATCGGCCTCGTCGAGCAGAACTACGTCCCGACTGACTCGTCGGTGGCGGCTGACCTGCCGGCCATCGAGTGCCAGGCGTACACCGCAGCGCAGCGCCTACTGTGGGCGCCGGAATCTTCGGGCGGAGTGATCGACAACATCAATGACCGCGCCGAGTTCGAGATGACAGCCGACAAACGCATCTACGCGGCCTTCCTGGTCGCTGCAGCAGCGAAGGGTTCCGGCACCGGGCCGCTGTTCTCCATAGCGCGATTCCCATCCCCCTACGACGTCACCGCCGGCAGCACCATGCGCCTGCGCGTGGCCACCGTGCTTGTTTCGAACTGAGGTGACCCATGTCGAACACTGCTCACTCCAGCGCTGAAGTCATCAAGCTCCTCTTCACCACGGAAACGCTCGAGCCTCGCCCTACTGAATGGTACGTGGCGGCGCACACGGGCGATCCAGGTATCGAGGCGGCTGACAACGAGGTTTCGACGGGCAGCGACGCGAACTACGAGCGCCAGACCATCGAGTTCGAGTTGTCGGAGGCATCCGGCATCACCAGCGCGATGAACAACGCCGAGATCGTATTCCCCGTCTCGGCAGCGGCCGGCAATTACACAGTCCGGGCGGTCTCCATCCACACCGCGATCACCGGAGGCATTGCCCTGGCCGTTCTGCCCCTGGATCCGCCGAGGGTGATTGAGCCGGGCGGTATCCCGCTGCGGTTCCCGATCAACGAGGTCATCATCGAGGGCTACAGCAGTGACGACTAAAATCTCTACCGGCCTGGCGAACTACCTGCTTGGCGTAGGCAGCGTGCGCCATGCCCTGGCCAACAGCGTGCTGCGCGTCTACTCCGGCGACACCCAACCGACCACCGCCGACTCGGCCGTCCCTGGCGGCGCCGTTCTGCTGGCTGAGTTCACGGTCGACGGTGAGGGTGACGGCCTGAATCTGGCGTCCACCGCGACCGGCGGGGTGATCTCGAAGAATCCGGACGAAGCATGGCGGGCCACGGCCCTGGCCAACGGCGTCGCGACCTGGTTCCGCTGGTGCCTGCCGAACGACACGGGTGTCGCAAGTTCGACGGCTGTGCGGATTCAAGGCTCGGTCAACACCGCCGGCGCCGAACTCAACTTCTCGTCTGTCAACTTCACCGTCGGCGCGATCCAGAAGGTGGACTACTTCGCCGTGGCGATGCCCGCCAGCTGAGGTGAGCCACAATGGCCAATCGGCTGACGAAAGATCCCAGGTTCTTCTACGACCCGGGCCAGTCTGCGCTGGACGCATACCCGGAAAGCCGGGAGGTGGTGCTGTACGAGCCCGTGTATCGTTCAGTGCAGACCTCGTTCGGCTGGTTCGCCACGTCAAACGATGACGTGATCCGGGCCAAAATCAGTTACTACACCGCTCGCGGCGGTACCGTCACCCACATCAAGCCCTACCCGTACAAGCAGGGTGGGGTCTGGCGCAGCCACCCCTACGGCGCCTACGTGTTCTGGCATCCCGCCGCGCCGGCGCGGCCATTCATTCCGCCAACGGTGCGTGTTGACACCCTGGCAGGCTGGAACGCCAAGGGTGACAGCCTGTTTACGAGCTCGGGCGACTTCGCGTTCCTGTTCGACCACGCGCGGTACCCGACAGCGCTGCTGGTAGGGATCACCGACGACTTCACCCGCAGCACGCTGCCAACCTCTGTTGCCGCTGGGGTGATGCTGACCGATACCGATGTGCTGGTGATGGCCAGTGGGGCGGTGGTGGCCGAGGCCCCGTATGCTCCCAAGGACAAGGCGCGCATCTCGATAGCGCGCATCGGCGAGCAGGTGGTCATCAACGTCGGCGGCTGGGCTCACACGGTCGATGCCGGGTTGCAGGGGCGTGTACACGTCCGAGCGCTGCTGTACAACGCCGGCGATTTTGCCGACAACCCCATGATCACCTTCCCGGTTGAGGGCGGCGCCGCGGGCCGTGTGGGCTTTCAGCATGCTGTCCCTGACTTCGCCCGCGCTCGCGGCAACCTGGGCTTCAGGGGGAAGCGGCTCAAGTCCAAGGGGCGTGTCGGGTTTCGCTGTCCGCCAGTGGCATATCCGGGCAGGGCAACCGCTCGGGTCGGGTTCCGTGCGTATCTCGCGGAGCCTGGCGGTGTGGGTGCGGTCACCCTGCCCGGGCTCACTGTGTTTGCCAGCGACGCCCCGACAGGCGCCGGCCGCCTCACGCTGCCCGCTCTGTCGGCCGATGGCTACTGCGGATTCTACGTTGCCACGGGTGGGCAGGGGGCTGCGGGCATCGCGCCGCCTACTGTGTCCGCCATGGTGCTGACGGGGGAGGTGGGCGCGGGCAGCATGCTGCTGCCGGCGCTGCGCTGCATCGGCGCCGACTATCCCTACGGCCAGGGGGTAGTCACGCTTCCTTCATTCTTCGTCTACTCGTCCGGTGAAGATGCCGCCGGCGAGCTTGATCGAGCGGAGATGGTCACTGCCGTTGTCGTCGACGGTCAGATGGACCCGTCCCTGGTGTTCTTCGCTTCAATCCGCGAAGAGCTTGGCGTCGCCGTGCAGATGGACCTGTCCGCGCTGTTCTCGGCCGACATGATCGACAGCCTCAGCATCATCGACAACGCCAGCCTGGCGGTGACCATCGATGCGATCCTGCGCGAGCAGCTGACGGTCAGCGATTCGCTGGAAAGCATGCAGCGCGCGGCGATCCAGTACGCCACCAACCTGCTCACCGGAGCGGTGACCCGATACGAAGGCTGGGACTTTCACAGCTTCGCAACCGTGGGCTCTGGCACCTACGCCGCCGACGAACGCGGGGTCTACCGGATCACGAACGCCACCGACCCAATCTCGGCGGCAATCGAGTTCGGCGCCATCGGCGCGGGCCTGGGTAACGGCAAGCGGCTGGAGGCGGTGTACCTCGGCCTGAGCACCGACGGCGCCGTCTATGTGCGTGTGCAGGGTGACGACGGCCGCGAGCAGTCCTACAGGGCGGTTGACCGCGGAGGCATGCTGCGGGCGAAGACAGCCAAGGGCGTGAAGGCGCGGCACTGGACCACGCGGCTGGAGATCGTCGATGCCACTGAGCTGGAGCTTGACCGGATCGAATGGTTGATGCCGATCAGCGCGAGGCGCGTGTAATGCGCCAGGTCCTTGTGCGCTTCGCCGGCGTCGTCGTGCCGGACGTGCGTCGGCGCGCCCAGGTTTTCGGCCAGCGCGTGCGCCCGCGGCAATCGAGGACGACGGTCTATCGGGGGTTCATCATCGTCGCGAAGGGCCAGGTAGATCGGGTCATCGTGAACGTGGTCGAGCTGCCGCCGTCCATCGAGGGCGTGCCGCAGCACATCGTCGGCGTCGACGCCGGCGCCATCGGCCTGGGCTACACCAACCGGCTGGAACTGATGCAGCCCAAGCCCAGGGAGTCCCAATCCACCGGCTACTGGGCCAGCGCCCGGTACTACTCGGCATCCTACGAGGATGAGCAGTACGCGGACACGGACCTGCTGATCCCGCTCTCTACCGAGTTCGTCGAGCTGTACACCGCCGGCGACATTCGCATGACGAGCGATGAGCGGACGGTGTTCTGCGCGACCGTGTGCAAGAACCAGCTCACCCGGGGCACGGAAAGCGCCTGGATAGTCGAGCACTCCCTACCGTGGCGGGCGTCGACGGTGGCCAATGAGGATTCGCTGCGGATCTTCATTCGAGGCACCCGGGTGGGGGATGTCCGCATTGGCCTGACGAGCCGCTACCTGTCGTCCCTGTACGGCGGCCCAGTGCGGTTCGCGGGCCTGCCCAACCGCCTCCGGCAGTTCGATACGCCGTCGAGCGCGGCACCTGGCGGCGGCCCGTTCTACTACGCCGGCAAGCCTACGCCGCCGCCCCTCTGGATGCGGTACCGGGAGGGGGACGGCTACGTCACCGAGAATCCGCGCCCGTTCCGCTACACCTGCGAGGCGCCGGGCGCCAGGCCTCAGCACTGCTTCCCTGCTGCCGATCGCGTCGGCGGCGTGTCTGTCGTCGCATTCCCCTGCGTTTCCACCCCGGACGGGTTCGACATTCTGGACCTGGAGGGCACCGACCTGTACGCCCGTGATGACCCGGGCGAGCCGGAGGCGCACAACCGCGGCAACATTTCGGCTTCCTCGCTTGCATGGGGGCACAACGGCGCGCAGCGCGGCTCCGACTGGCCGGTACTGGGCTACAGCGGCTTCGCCTGGGACGCAATCGGCTTCGGCTCGCCGATGCTGTGTGTCCTGGGCATCCTGCATGCAGACCCGCTGACCGAGGGCGAGGTCTCCGGCTGGGTGCCGGCGGGCACCGAGTACGTGCCCCTGATCAGTTGGCAGGCCGCGCCGCGGTTCAGGGCCGGCGAGCGATGCGTGAACGCCACCAGGCTCCGCGCGACGCAGATCGACGGTGGCAACTGGCAGATCGAGTACGAGCTGCTGACTGATCGAGTGGTTGCAGATGCGACCCTGTTCCCGGGCATCAAGGGCTCCGTGTTCCTCGAGCTGCAGGACCTGCCCGCCTGGATACAGCCCGGCCTGCTCCGCGAGGCCCACCAGCAACTGGACCAGACGGAGCGGCCCGAGAACATCGACCGGGTGAATCCCCTGCAGGTGGTGGTGCACAGCGACCAGCGGCTGAGCTGCGTGTTCGGAGACCCCAAGATCACCATCGTGGATGGAGTCGCGGAGGTGCTGTTCTCGGTGAAGTCCCGCGACTTCTCGCTGGTCAGCCCGGTCACTCCACGGCCCGACGACGATCCGCAGCTGGCATTCGTGTGCCAGACCAAGGTGGCGCTCGTCTCCGCGCGGTACTCGGTCAGCGAGGAGGGCGAGGTGGCGCCAGTGGGCAGCCCCGAGCTGTGGTTCCAGGACCTGATCGGCCCGGTCCGCTCTGATCTCATGCCGGCCGGCGCGGACCCGGACACCGCCCGCATCCCGTGCGTGATCTGGTCGGGCGTCATGGATGGGCAGCGCGTCTACCTGTGCCGGGCAGTGCGCTATGTGCGTGACGAGTACCTGGGCAGCATGGAGCAAGTCGAGCGCGGCCGAAACTTCAGCAGGGAAGAGCTGGATGCGCTCGGCTGGCCCAATCTCCCGCCGACGCGCTATGCCAAATCCCACTTCGAGGAAAGCGCGACCTACCGCCCCATGGTCGACAAGGTGGAGCTGGAGGAGCTGTGGGTGGTCGTCGATGGGCAGCGGACGATAGTGTCGCTGCCGGACGGCGGGCTGCTGTACCCGGCCTTGTTCGAGGGCCTGAACGCCTACTACTTCGGCTCTAACCGCCGCGCAAGGTGCGGCTACTACGGGCCGGAGAAAGAAATCTGGCTGACGACCGCCGCCGAGGAGAGCGACCCCGCCATGCACGCCGCCCTGGGCCGGATGCACGAAGAGCCTGTGGGGTTCGGCGCGGTGATCAACACGGTGGCGCGGATCAGCGAAACCGACGTGATCGTGCTGCTGCATCCGCCCTACGCCGGCGCGGTATTCGCCTTCATGCGCCTGAACTGCCTGACCGGCGCTCATGAGGTGGTCTCCTCGGTCACGCCCGGGGCTGACCTCACGACCTACACGCTGCAGTCCCTGTCCTGCTACCAGTGGGAAATAACCAGTGACGATGAGGTCGTGCAGGACGCCTGCCTCATGTGGCGGTCCGGCAGGGCGTCGCAGTCGCAGGTGCACTTCAGCGTGGACGGTGCGCGGTCCTGGGCCGGCAACGTCGCGCGAGCCGGCAAGGGACCGAACACCCTGACCGGGCAATTCGGCATGGGCGCGTTCAACGACGTCGGTGTTGCTGGCCTGGGCCTCTACGTCGAGGGCGCGTCCATTCAGGACCAGGTGTCACCACTTTTCAACTGGAGCCGTGATGAGTAACTACCCAGAAACAACCAAACAGCTGCTTGGCCTGGCGACCAGGGCGCTGACGGAAGCGGGGAACACCCGCGGCTGGATCGTGAACCTACAGGGTAAGCGAGAGGCCAAGAGCGCCAATTTTTCCCACAAGTTGAACCGGCCGGCGATTCAGCCGCCGCCGACGTTCAGCGATCTTTTCGAAGGCGCAGATACCAGCGGCAGCGAAATTAAGCGGCTCGACGCGGAGGAAGAGGCCTGGCTGGCTAAATACTTCCCGGCGATCAACGGCTGTCTGAAGACCCTGCCCGAGGAGTTCATCTGCGGCGTAATCGGCGGGACCAAGCCGTTCGGCATGGATGTAACGATCTTCGAGATGGTCTGGCACCAGGCAAGGGATCGGGCCTATCGCGCTCAGGCGAGCGAGACCAAGAACATCGCCGCCACCTTCTCCGGCGCCGGCTTCTCCCTGCCGCCTGGAGCGATGGCTGTTGCGGTGACAGAGAGCGAGCGGCGCGCCAGCGAGGCCATCGCCGAGGTGAACATACAGCAGGCTATCAAGGATGCCGAGATCAAGCTCGATCTGCTGAAGTTCGCCGAGCAGCTCGGCGTCGACTTGAAACTGGGCGTGATGCGGGCGATGAGCGATTTCTACCGGCTGTGGTATTCGCTCCCTGACCGCGACATCGAGCGCGCCCGCATCAGGGCGCAGGCCATGTCCACGTTCTATCAGGCGCTGAGCAGCTATCACAACGTGGAAGTGGCCTTCGAGCGTTTGGCCCTTGAGGTGTCGAGGACCAAGGCTGATGTGTCGGTTGAGAACGCCCGTCTGGCCCTCGCGGCGAGCAGCGATATGGACGCCAACCTGGGCGCCCTCGGCCAGGCGGTGAGTGCCTATGGCGACATCGCGAGCGGCGCAGCGAGCGCGGCGAGCACGTTGGTCGCGCAGCTGGAGAACACCTGATGACCCAGGCCCGCGCTGTCGCCGTGATCCTGGTACCGCCGGAGTATCGGCCGGCCGACCCATACCCGCCGCACGCCCCGGACGCCCCGGGCTGGGAGTTCGGAGCCTACGACGATTACTGGTGGTGGCTGCGCACCAAGGAGCTTCGGGTAGCCATCCACGATCCTGCTGCTGGCACCACCCTGGTGAAAAGGATCGCCAGGCCGAACATCGACCTCAATAGCCTGCGGATCGAACCGGCATGGAACGGTCGCTTCAACTACTCCGCCGTAGTCCCTATGGGGGCGGGTGCGCTGTTCATCGGTGAGAACGCCGATAGCCCTGACCTGCAGGTGGAATACTGTCGCTACTCAGTGGGAGACGATCCGGATCAGCCGGAACTGGTGGTGGCCATCCCCCCAGGCACCACCGGCTTCGGGGGGTATGTCGTGATGAACGAGGCGTCGGTGGCGATCTGCATGCCCGGTTCAGTGCACACGGGCGACAGCGGCCGCGTGTTCGTCGTCACTCCGGAGCCAGCTCCGGGTCAGCATGTTTTGGTGGTGATCGAGGCTCCCAACTTCATAGGCGGTAGCTTCGGATCGGACTACAGCTTCCAAGCGGCCGCGCTCGCGGCTGAGATCAAATTCGTGTCTACCGAATACGGGTTCTAGCATGATCGGCAATCCCAAGCAGCTGGCAATCCTCATCCACACGGCATCCTCCGGCATAGACCTCACCGGCTGGTCGGATGCCCCGGCAGAATATGCGGTGCCGCGGGACCACTACGACGGGGACGAGGGCTATTACCTCTGGTTCCTGCACTCGGTCGGGGCGCTGGCCGGAACCGTACCCTGGCACGATGGCGAGTACCACTCGGTGACTACCGGCATGAGCTATGTGCACGGCACGATAGTCGGCGGCGAGCCAGCAGCTGCCAGCGAAAGCCTGGACCTTGAGGCGATCATCACCGCCGCCGCGCCGGACATGGCGGAGTTCCCAGACGATTACGAAGCGGCGAGGCCTGCGTTGTTCTACGGCGCCTCCGAGCCCGTGCCGGTGCGCTTCTGGGCAAATCTGGTGCGCACCAACGAGATCATCTAGCCCGGCCGCGCCCCCTGTAGGGTTCGCGCTGCCCTGGGCAGCGCCGGACACTGAGCCGGTAGCAGGCCGTTCTTTTCAGGGGCATCACCATGTACGGATTCAAGAAGGGCTCCAAGCCCAAACAGCAGCTGGCGAATGGCGGCCGTGTCCGTGGGCCAGGTACCGGCACCTCCGACGACATCGAGGCCCAGGTCCCCGCCGGCAGCTACATCATGCCAGCCGACTCCACCGAGCAGATCGGGGAGGGCGCGTTGGCGGCGCTTGGCCAGGGCCCGGTGGATGTGAACGTGAGCAACGGCGAGTACGGGCTACCGCCGGAGCAGGTCCACGCCGTCGGCGTGCAGGCCCTCGACGCGATGAAGAACGCCACGCACACGCCGACCGGCCAGCCGGCCCTGGGCTTCAGGCCCCGCGGTGATCAGCAGCAGGACGGCGAGCCGGAGTTGTTCTTCGCCGACGGCG
>NZ_BPFX01000033.1 GCF_019655855.1 Pseudomonas paralcaligenes
CTGTGGGAGAGGGGCCGGGGCCGGGGGTGAGGGTGGTTGGGCGCGACTCATTGCGCCCTCTCCCAAGAGGAGAGGGCTTGTGCGCAGCCATGGCTTATTTGCAGATGAACGTGGCCTGGGCTGTGGCGATCAGCTTGTCGCCCTGTTCCACCCGCGCCTCCAGCACATGGACCTTGCGCCCGGCGTTGAGCACGCGGGCGTGGCAGACCACCTCGCCGGCCTCGACGCCGCGGATGTAGTTGACCTTGCACTCCAGGGTCATGCTGCCGGCCTCGCCGCCGAACAGGCTGTGGCTGGCCTGGCCGAGGGCGGTGTCGATCAGCGAGTAGAGCGCGCCGCCGTGCATGCGCCCGTGCAGGTTGAGCAGGTGCTCCTGCATGCTCATGCGCAGCACCGACTCGCCGTTCTTGGCCTTCTCGATGCGGATGCCGAGCAGCTTGCTGAAGTTGCTGTCCTGGCCGACCGGCGACGCTTCACTCATGGCTCACTTCCTCAGCTGCTTGGCGTTGGCGAACAGCGCGGCCATGGCGGCGTTGGTCGGCGCCGGTTTGTCCTGGCTGGAGTGGCGCTCGCTGCGCGGCTGGTTGCCACCGTTGCTGCCACGGGGCTGCCCGCCCCGGGATTGCCCGCCACGCGGACCATCGACCTTCTCGCCGGGGGTGTCGCTCATGCGCATGGACAGGCCGACGCGGTTGCGCGGGATGTCCACTTCCATGACCTTGACCTTGACGATGTCGCCGGCCTTGACCACTTCGTAGGGATCTTTCACGAACTTCTCGGAAAGCGCGGAGATGTGCACCAGGCCGTCCTGGTGCACGCCGATGTCGACGAAGGCGCCGAAGTTGGTGACGTTGGTCACCACGCCTTCCAGCACCATGCCCGGTTGCAGGTCCTTGAGGCTCTCGACGCCGTCCTGGAACTCGGCGGTCTTGAACTCCGGGCGCGGATCGCGGCCGGGCTTGTCCAGTTCCTTGAGGATGTCGGTGACGGTCGGCAGGCCGAAGCTCTCGTCGGTGAAACGCTTGGGGTCGAGGCTGCGCAGGAAGCTTGAATCGCCGAGCAGCGAACGTACATCACGGCCAGTGTCGGCGGCGATGCGCTGCACCAGCGGGTAGGTCTCCGGGTGCACGGCGGAGGCGTCCAGCGGGTTGTCGCCGTTCATCACGCGGAGGAAGCCGGCGGCCTGCTCGAAGGTCTTCTCGCCCAGGCGTGGCACCTTCTTCAGGTCGGCGCGGGAGGCGAAGGCGCCGTTGGCGTCGCGGAACTGCACGATGTTCTGCGCCAGGGTGCCGTTGAGGCCGGAGATGCGCGCCAGCAGGGCGGCGGAGGCGGTGTTGACGTCGACGCCGACGGCGTTCACGCAGTCCTCGACCACCGCGTCCAGCGAGCGTGCCAGCTTGAGCTGGGACACGTCGTGCTGGTACTGGCCGACGCCGATGGATTTCGGGTCGATCTTCACCAGCTCGGCCAGCGGGTCCTGCAGGCGGCGGGCGATGGACACCGCGCCGCGCAGCGACACGTCCATGTCCGGGAATTCGCGGGCGGCCAGTTCCGAGGCGGAGTACACCGAGGCGCCGGCCTCGGACACCATCACCTTGGTCAGCTTGAGGCCCGGCAGCTTCTTGATCAGGTCGCCGGCCAGCTTGTCGGTTTCGCGGCTGGCGGTGCCGTTGCCGATGGAGATCAGGTCCACCGCATGCCTGGCGCACAGCTTGGCGAGGATGGCCAGGGTGCCGTCCCAGTCGTTGCGCGGGGCGTGCGGGTAGACGGTGGCGGTTTCCAGCACCTTGCCGGTGGCGTCGACCACGGCCACCTTGCAGCCGGTGCGCAGGCCCGGGTCCAGCGCCAGGGTGGCACGCGGCCCGGCCGGGGCGGCCAGCAGCAGGTCGTGCAGGTTGCGGGCGAACACGGTGATCGCCTCGTCCTCGGCCTTCTCGCGCAGCTCGCCGAGCAGATCGGTTTCCAGGTGGGTGTAGAGCTTGACCTTCCAGGTCCAGCGCACCACTTCGCCCAGCCACTTGTCGGCGGCGCGGCCGCGCTGCTCGATGCCGAAGCGCTCGGCGATCATCAGCTCGCAGGGATGCATCGTGCCCGGCGCCTCGTCGCCGACCTTGAGGCTGGCGCCGAGGATGCCCTCGTTACGGCCGCGGAAGATCGCCAGCGCGCGGTGCGACGGCACGCCCTTGAGGGCTTCGTCGTGCTCGAAGTAGTCGCTGAACTTGGCGCCCTCGGCCTCCTTGCCGGCGACCACGCGGGCGCTGAGGGTGGCTTCGTGCTTGAGGAAGGAGCGCAGCTTGTCGAGCAGGCTGGCGTCCTCGGCGAAGCGCTCCATGAGGATGTACTTGGCGCCTTCCAGCACGGCCTTGACGTCGGCGAAGCCCTTCTCGGCATCAACGAAACGCGCGGCTTCGGTTTCCGGGTTCAGCTCGGGATTGCCGAACAGCGCGTCGGCCAGTTCGCCGAGGCCGGCCTCCAGGGCGATCTGGCCCTTGGTGCGGCGCTTCTGCTTGTACGGCAGGTAGAGGTCTTCGAGGCGGGTCTTGGTGTCGGCCTCGTTGATCTCGCGGGTCAGCTCGGGAGTCAGCTTGCCCTGTTCCTCGATGCTGGCGAGGATCGCGGCGCGGCGCTCGTCCAGTTCGCGCAGGTAGCGCAGGCGCTCTTCCAGGTGGCGCAGCTGGGTGTCGTCCAGGCTGCCGGTCACTTCCTTCCGGTAACGGGCGATGAAGGGCACGGTGGAGCCTTCATCGAGCAGGGCCACGGCGGCGGCGACCTGTTGCGGGAGGACGCCGAGCTCGGCGGCGATACGCTTGTTGATGCTGTCCATGAAACCTACCTGAGAGCCTGTCAAAGTCTGCTGCGCGTCGGCCAAACGGCGTTGAAAGCGGCCTCGGAAAGCAGCTTGCTGCTAACGCGCTTTAGCGCGGCCCGAAGGGTGAGCGGAGCGAGTCATGCTCATTTACTACTCGTAAACTCCGCTTCCTCGGCCGTTTTCGCCACCGTTTGGCTCTAGCTCGCAAGCCTTTGAACAGGCCCTGAAAGAAAACCACGCCGGTGCCGACGCGAAAGCGCCGCATTATAAACACCGGGTCGGAAAGCATTGGGAACCGTTCGGGGAAAAATCTGCTAACAATGGACGGGCCGCCGCAACCCGGCACTGGGCGATAATGCCGCCCCACCTGGACCGACAGGAGAGAACATGAGCAGCACACCCGCCGCCGAAGGCGAAAAGATCCTCATCGTCGACGACGACCCCGGCCTGCGCCGCCTGCTGGAGCGTTTCCTCAGCGAGCAGGGCTACCGCGTGCGCGCCGTGGAGAACGTCGAGCAGATGGACCGCCTGCTGGCCCGCGAACTGTTCCAGTTGCTGGTGCTCGACCTGATGCTGCCGGGCGAGGACGGCCTGTCCGCCTGCCGCCGCCTGCGCGAGGCGAACAACCAGATGCCGATCATCATGCTCACCGCCAAGGGCGACGAGGCCAGCCGCATCCAGGGCCTGGAGGGCGGCGCCGACGACTACCTGGCCAAGCCGTTCAACCCGCGCGAGCTGCTGGCGCGGATCAAGGCCGTGCTGCGCCGCCAGTCGCCGGTGGTGCCGGGCGCTCCGGCCAGCGAGGACGAGACCGTCACCTTCGGCGACTACGAGCTGTCCCTGGCGACCCGCGAGCTGAAGAAGGGCGACGAGGTCCACATGCTCACCACCGGCGAATTCGCCGTGCTCAAGGCGCTGGTCCAGCACGCCCGTGAACCGCTGACCCGGGACAAGCTGATGAACCTGGCCCGTGGCCGCGAGTGGGACGCCCTGGAGCGCTCCATCGACGTGCAGATCAGCCGCCTGCGCCGCCTGATCGAGCCGGACCCGTCCAAGCCACGCTATATCCAGACCGTCTGGGGCGTGGGCTACGTCTTCGTGCCTGATGGCAACAAGTAGGGGCGAGCGCCGCTCGCGAAGCTCCAGCCTGGCCTGATTCGCGAGCGGTGCTCGCTCCTACGAGATGTTCCCGCGCTCCATGAAAACCCCCCTCTGGTTTCCACAAAGCTTCTTCGCCCGCACGCTCTGGCTGGTGCTGGTCGTCGTGCTGTTCTCCAAGGCGCTGACCCTCGTCTACCTGATGATGAACGAGGACATGTTGGTGGACCGCCAGTACAGCCACGGCGCGGCGCTGACCCTGCGCGCCTACTGGGCGGCCGAGCCCGAGGACCGCGCGCACATCGCCGAGGCGGCGACCCTCACCCGGGTCTCGGCCGACAAGGTGCCGGCCACCGAGCAGCACTGGCCCTATTCCGAAGTGTTCCTGCGCCAGATGCAGTCCGAGCTGGGCGCGGACACCGAGGTGCGCGTCCGCGTGCAGAGCCCGCCGGCGCTCTGGGTGCGGGCGCCCAGCCTGGGGCCGGACTGGCTCAAGGTGCCGCTGTATCCCTACCCACTGCGCGGGCAGCGCATCTGGAGCGTGCTCGGCTGGTTCCTCGGCATCGGCCTGCTGTCCACGGCCGCCGCCTGGATCTTCGTCGGCCAGCTCAACGCGCCGCTCAAGCGCCTGGTGTTCGCCGCCCGCCAGTTCGGCCAGGGGCGTAGCGTACGCCTGCCGGTGAGCGACACGCCGAGCGAGATGACCGAGGTGTACCGTGCCTTCAACCAGATGGCCGAGGACATCGAGCAGGGCGCCCGCGAGCGCGAGCTGATGCTGGCCGGCGTCTCCCATGACCTGCGCACGCCGCTGACCCGCCTGCGCCTGTCGCTGGAAATGCTCGGCGGCGATGTCGAGATGACCGAGGACATGGTCCGCGACATCGAGCACATGGACACCATCCTCGACCAGTTCCTCGCCTTCATCCGCGACGGCCGCGACGAGCGGACCGAGCCGCTGCTGCTCGACGAACTGGTGCGCGAGGTGGTGGCGCCCTACAACCAGCAGGAAGACCGGGTGCGCCTGTGCCTGGAGCGGGTACCGGCGTTCCCGTTGCGCCGGGTATCGATCAAGCGCCTGCTGGTCAACCTGCTCGACAACGCCCTGCGCTACGGCGGCCAGAACGTCGAGGTGGTGACCAGCCTGGCCGGGGACGAGAGCGCGCCCTACGTGGTGCTCAGCGTGCTCGACCGCGGCCCCGGTATCGCCCAGGAGGAAATGGGCGAGATCTTCAACCCCTTCATCCGTGGCGACCGCGCCCGTGGCGGCAAGGGCACCGGCCTGGGGCTGGCCATCGTCAAGCGCATCGCCGCCCTGCACGGCGGCAGCGTGGAGCTGCGCAACCGCTCCGGCGGCGGCCTGGAGGCGCGCATCTGCCTGCCGCTGGGCCTGCTGCTGCCGCGCGACGCCAGCTAGGCTGCATCACCCCTCTCCCTGTGGGAGGGGGGGTTCCAGGCAACTCCGAGCGGCTGGCGGCACCCTCACCCCGGCCCTCGGCTTTGGCATCCTGCGTCGCCCTACCTCCTGCATCCATGCAGTCGTCTCCCAAGGGGAGAGGGAGCTTCAGCCTCTGCCCCTGGTCCGGGTCTGCCCCGGCATGGCGTTCTTCTCCAGATACTGGATGATCATGCCGGCCACGTCCTTGCCGGTGGTGGTCTCGATGCCTTCCAGGCCCGGCGACGAATTCACCTCCATCACCAGCGGCCCGTGGTTGGAGCGCAGGATGTCGACCCCGGCCACCGACAGCCCCATGACCTTGGCCGCGCGGATGGCGGTCATCCGCTCTTCCGGGGTGATCTTGATCAGGCTGGCCTCGCCGCCGCGGTGCAGGTTGGAGCGGAACTCGCCGGGCTTGGCCTGGCGCTTCATCGCCGCGATCACCTTGTCGCCGACCACGAAGCAGCGGATATCAGCACCACCGGCTTCCTTTATGTACTCCTGCACCATGATGTTCTGCTTCAGGCCCATGAAGGCCTCGATCACCGACTCGGCGGCCTTCTCCGTCTCGCATAGCACCACGCCGATGCCCTGGGTGCCTTCCAGCACCTTGATCACCAGCGGCGCGCCGTTGACCATCTGGATCAGGTCGGGAATGTCGTCCGGCGAGTGGGCGAAGCCGGTCACCGGCAGGCCGATGCCCTTGCGCGACAGCAGTTGCAGCGAGCGCAGCTTGTCCCGCGAGCGACTGATCGCCACCGACTCGTTGAGCGGGAACACCCCCTGCATCTCGAACTGGCGCAGCACGGCGCAGCCATAGAAGGTGACCGAGGCGCCGATGCGCGGGATGACCGCGTCGAAGCCCTCCATGGGCTTGCCGCGGTAATGGATCTGCGGCTTGTGACTGGCGATGTTCATGTAGGCGCGCAGGGTGTCTATCACCACCATCTCGTGACCGCGCTGCACGCCGGCTTCCACCAGGCGACGGGTCGAATAGAGACGCGGGTTGCGCGACAGAATGGCGATCTTCATTGGGCACCGGAGGCGAGAGGGAACTGGGGTTTGTCTTGGACGTAGGTGAGTGCGGGGTTGACCACCAGCTGGCCGTCGATCAGGGCGTGGGCGCCGAGCAGCACGCGGTAGCGCATGGTCTTGCGGCAGGCCAGGGTGAAATCCACCGCCCAGCTGCGATCACCCATGGCCAGCGTGGTGGTGATCACGTAGCGGGTCTGGGCCTGGCCGTTGGAGCTTTTTATGGTCTTCACCGTCACCACCTTGGCCTCGCACGGATGGCGGCGCTGCACCAGGGTGCCGAAGTGGGCGGTGAAGCGCACCCAGCGCACGCCGTTGCGCTCGAAGGGCACGATGTCACTGGCATGCAGGGTCGAGGTGCTGGCGCCGGTGTCGATCTTCGCGCGCAGGCCGATCATGCCCAGCTCGGGCAGGTTGATCCATTCGCGCAGGCCGATCACAGAGAGGTGGTCGAAAGTCTTCAATGCAGGCTTTCCCGGGAAATTCGCAGGAGTTTAGCTGTGCCATGTGACAACGGCATCAGGCAAGATTCGAACCTTGATCGACAAGATTTCGCGGAACGAGCATGAGCGACAGAGACGACGACAAGGTGCGCCTGGACAAGTGGCTGTGGGCCGCGCGCTTCTACAAGACCCGTTCGCTGGCCAAGGAAGCCATCGAGGGCGGCAAGGTGCATTGCCGGGGCGAGCGCTGCAAGCCCGGCAAGGAACCCAGGGTGGGCGACGAGTACGTGATCCGCGCCGGCTTCGACGAACGGACCGTGGTAGTGAAGGCGCTGTCCGTGGTGCGCCGCGGCGCGCCCGAGGCGCAGCTGCTCTACGAGGAAACCGCCGACAGCATCGCCCGCCGCGAGGAGGCCGCCGCCCTGCGCAAGGCCGGCGCGCTGGGCGTGCAGACCGAGGGCCGGCCGAACAAGAAGCAGCGCCGGCAGATCCTTGGCCTGCGCGACTGACTCAGCGCCGCTGCAGCACGCCCCAGCGGCCCACTGCCGGCAGCCGCTGCAGCCAGGGCAGCAGCGGCTGACTGCAGCGCTCCAGGCCGGCGGCGACGAAGCCGGCCAGCGGCGTGCAGTAGCCCCAGGCGAAGGCCAGTGCGGCCAGCAGCACGCCACCGACGGCGACGTCCTCCAGCCAGTGCGCGCCGGCCATCAGGCGCGGCAGGGTGCAGAACAGCACCAGGGCCAGGCTGGCCCACAGCTTCCAGCCGCGGCAGAAACAGGCCATGAACAGGCCCCAGGCGAACAGCACCGAGGCGTGGTCGCCGGGGAAGCTGCGGCTGGAACGGTCCTTCACCTCGAAGACTCGCTCCAGGCCGGGGAAGGCGTCGCTGAGCCGATAGCTGCCGGGGATCAGTTCCGACGGACTGGCGTGCTGCCAGTGCATATGCCCGACCAGCTTGCTGAACACTGTGCGCAGGAGCACCAGAATCAGCATCAGCGCGAGCACATGGAACAGCGCGCGGCGGCTCTCGGCGCCGCGGAACGCCCAGCCGTGATGCAGCAGCAGGGCGAGCATCAGCGCGCCGACCAGAATGTCCCACAGGCGCGTGCTGCACAGTGCCCACAGGGCATCCCACAGAGCGTTGTGGCCGAGGGTGCCGTGCAGGGCCAGGAAGAAATGGGTGCCGGCCTCGCGCCACACCTGGCGGCCGGCCTCCGGTATCCAGCTCGCCAGCAGGGCGAAGGCCAACAGGTGCAGACCGAGGAGTGCCGGCCATCGCCAGGCTGCTTGGATGCGTGGGGCTTTATCCATAGAATTCATACCTTCCCTAGTCGCAAAGATTCGTTGGCGCGTTTTAACGGCTCGTCATCGAATTGTCATTCTTTCAGGTGCCCGTCCGTCATGTCCGACCGCGATTTCACCCAGCGTTTCCTCTTCGATGACACCGACGTTCGCGGCGAAATGGTCAGTCTCGCCGAGAGCTACCAGCACGTGCTGGCCAAGCATCCCTACCCGCAACCGGTGGCCCAACTGCTCGGCGAGATGCTCGCCGCCGCCGCCCTGCTGGTCGGCACCCTGAAGTTCGAGGGGCTGCTGGTTCTCCAGGCGCGTTCTTCCGGCCCGGTGCCGCTGGTGATGATCGAGTGTTCCAGCGAACGCGACGTGCGCGGCATCGCCCGCTACGACGCCGAGGCGGTGGATGCCGGCGCCGGTCTGCGTGAGCTGATGCCGGACGGCGTTCTGGCGCTGACCGTCGACCCCGCCAGGGGCCAGCGCTACCAGGGCATCGTCGAGCTGGAGGGCGACAGCCTGGCCGACAGCCTGACCGCCTACTTCGCCACCTCCGAGCAGTTGCCGACCCGCTTCTGGCTGCGCGCCGACGGCCAGCGCGCCCGCGGTCTGTTGCTGCAGCAGTTGCCGCCGCACCACCAGACCGAGCCAGAGGAGCGCCAGGAGAGCTGGAGCCACCTGCTGACCCTGGCCGACACCCTGACCGCCGAGGAACTGCTGGGGCTGGACAACGAAACCGTTCTGCACCGCCTCTACCATCAGGAGTCCGTGCGCCTGTTCGAGCCCAGCCCGCTGCAGTTCCGCTGCAGCTGCTCGCGCGAGCGCTCGGCGAGGGCCTTGGTCAGCATCGGCCAGGCGGATGCCGAGGCCCTGCTGGAGGAAAGCGGCGGCCAGGTGGAGGTCGACTGCCAGTTCTGCAACGAGCGCTATCTGTTCGACGCCAGCGACGTCGCCCAACTGTTCGCCACCGGCGACAGCCAGGCGCCGTCGACGACCCGTCACTGACGCCCATAGCCTGGCTCTATCGAAAGCATTCATGGACAAGAGGCTGCCAAGAACCTCGCTTTTCTGGCATACTCCCGCGACTTTTTTATCGATGTAGTGCGTTACGTGGCTCACTACACAACGTTCGGAAGACTCGGCCGCCGGCCGACGGGGACCCAAATGACGCAAGCCAACACCGCCGTTTACACCGACATCAGCGCTGCCCAACTGGTCGAAGAGGCCATACGCCGTGGCGAGGGTGAGCTGGCCGCCAATGGCTCTCTGGTTGTCCGCACCGGCCACCGTACCGGCCGTTCTCCGGTCGATCGCTTCATCGTCCAGGAGCCGAGCACCGAGGCCAAGATCGCCTGGGGCAGCATCAACCGTCCGTTCCCCGCGGACAAGTTCGATGCCCTGTGGGACCGCGTCGAGGCATTCAACGCCGCCCAGGATCACTTCGTTTCCTACGTCCACGTCGGTTCCGCCGCCGAGCACTACCTGCCGGTGAAGATGACCACCCAGACCGCCTGGCAGAACCTGTTCGGCCGTTGCCTGTTCATCAACCCGGAAACCTACAACCCGGCCGGCAGGGGTGAGTGGCAGGTCCTCAACGTCGCCAACTTCGAATGCGTGCCGGAGCGTGACGGCACCAATTCCGACGGCTGCGTCATCCTCAACTTCGCCCAGAAGAAGGTCCTGATCGCCGGCATGCGCTACGCCGGTGAAATGAAGAAGGCCATGTTCTCCGTGCAGAACTTCCTGCTGCCGGAAGCCGACGTGCTGCCTATGCACTGCGCCGCCAACATCGGCGAGGAAGGCGACGTGACCCTGTTCTTCGGTCTGTCCGGCACCGGCAAGACCACCCTGTCCGCCGACCCGAGCCGCTACCTGATCGGTGACGACGAGCACGGCTGGGGCGAGGGCGTGGTGTTCAACATCGAGGGCGGCTGCTACGCCAAGTGCATCGACCTGTCCGAGAAGAACGAGCCGGTGATCTGGAAGGCCATCCAGTTCGGCGCCGTGCTGGAGAACGTGGTGCTCGACGAGAACCGCGTGCCGGACTACGCCGACGACAGCCTGACCCAGAACAGCCGCGCGGCCTACCCGCTGGAGCTGGTCGAGAAGCGCAGCGAGAAGAACCTGGGCGGCGAGCCGAACGCCGTGATCTTCCTGACCTGTGACCTGACCGGCGTGCTGCCGCCGGTGTCCATCCTCAATGAGGAGCAGGCGGCCTACCACTTCCTGTCCGGCTACACCGCGCTGGTCGGTTCCACCGAGATGGGCAGCGGCGGCGGCATCAAGTCGACCTTCTCCACCTGCTTCGGCGCGCCGTTCTTCCCGCGTCCCGCCGGTGAGTACGCCGAGCTGCTGATCAAGCGCATTCGTGGCTTCGGTTCCAAGGTGTACCTGGTCAACACCGGTTGGACCGGTGGTGGCTACGGCGTCGGCAAGCGCTTCAGCATCCCCACCACCCGTGGCGTGATCGCCGCGATCCAGAGCGGCGCGTTGGTCGGTGCCGAGACCGAGCACCTGCCGATCATCAACCTGGACGTGCCGAAGGCCGTGCCGGGCGTCGAGACCGGCCTGCTCAACCCGCGCAGCACCTGGGCTGACCAGAACGCCTACGACGAGGCCGCCAAGACCCTGGCCAAGCTGTTCATCGACAACTTCCAGAAGTTCGATGTCTCCGACGCTATCCGCAACGCAGGACCTCAGCTGTAAGCCGAGCGCCCAGCGACGAAAAAAGCCGCCCTCGGGCGGCTTTTTTCATGGCTATGTCCCCGTGCGTGTTGCGCGGTCAAGCCCCTTTATCTGGGTGCTGTAGCTGTCTGCTCTTGGAGTTATTCCCCTTCGGGCCAGCGCAAGCGCTGTTCAGCGATACGGCTGCTGTCCCGCCTGTGCGGGAATTATGCTCCTCGGCAGGAGTGAGTCCCACCTCTACCTCGTCATCCCCGCGCAGGCGGGGATCCAGAGGGGATCAGGGCGCTACAACAGGTAGCGGGTACACAGCTGCCTTATGGCCATGTCCCCGTTACGTGCTGGTGGCGCAATCCTGCTTTTGTGGAGCGGCTGGGCGGGCCGCGAAATTCGCGGATAAATCCGCTCCCACAAGGTGTGCAGCATTTAACGAGGTATAGCCTTTTTCATGTCCGGCGGATTTTCCGCCGCGTCAGCCCTGGTAGCTGATGCGGCCATCCACCAGGGTGTAGCGCACCCTGCCCGGCAGGCAGTGGCCGATGAAGGGGCAATTGGCGCCCTTCGAATGCCAGGTTTCCCCGGCCAGGGTCTGGCCTTCGGCGTCGAGCAGCAGCAGGTCGGCCGGGGCGCCGACGGCCAGGCGGCCGGCGGGCAGGCGCAGGGCTTTGGCCGGGCCGGTGGTCAGGCGCGCCAGCAGGGTCGGCAGGTCGAGCAGGCCGTCCTGCACCAGGGTCATGGCCAGCGGCAGCAGCAGTTCGACGCTGCTGATGCCCGGCTCGGTGGCGCCGAACGGCGCCAGCTTGGCATCCGCCTCGTGGGGCTGGTGGTGGCTGGCGATGGCGCCGATCACGCCGCTCTTCACCGCCTCGCGCAGGCCGTCGCGGTCGAAGGCGGTGCGCAGCGGCGGCTGCACGTGGTAGAGGCTGGAGAAGCCCAGCAGCGCCTCGTCGGTGAGGATCAGCTGGTACATCGCCACGTCGGCGGTCACCGGCAGGCCGCGGGCCTGGGCCGCGGCGATCATTTCTGCGCCGCGGGCGCTGGTCAACTGGCTGAAGTGGGCGCGCACGCCGCTCTGCTCGACCAGCAGCAGGTCGCGGGCCAGGGCCACGGTCTCGGCGCTTTCCGGGATGCCGGCGAGGCCGAGGAAGCTGGCGGTGGCACCTTCGTGGGCCAGGCCGCCTTCGGCCAGGTCGGCGTCCTGGGTATGGAATACCACGGTCAGGTCGAAGGTGGCGACGTATTCCAGGGCGCGGCGCAGGGTGCGGTTGTTGGCCATCGGTGCCAGGCCATTGGCGAAGGCCACGCAGCCGGCGTCGCGCAGGGCGACCAGCTCGGCCAGCTGCTCGCCGGCCAGGCCCTTGGTCAGCGCGCCGATGGGGAAGACCTTGGTGTGGCCGGCTTCCTGGGCGCGGTCGAGGATCAGCTCAGCCACCGCCGAGGTGTCCAGCACCGGTTTGGTCAGCGGTGGGCAGCACAGGCTGGTGACGCCGCCGGCAGCGGCGGCCAGGGTCTCGCTGGCGATGCTGCCCTTGCGGCTGTAGCCCGGCTCGCGCAGGGCCACGGACAGGTCGACCAGGCCGGGGCTGGCGACCAGGCCGTGGGCATCGATGGTCTGGTCGGCTTCGAAGCCGGCCGGGGCCTGGTCGAAGGCGGCGATCTTGCCGCCCTCCAGGTAGAGGTCGCGGACCTGGTCCAGGCCGCTGGCCGGGTCGATCACCCGGGCTCCGAGGATTCGGCTGCGCATCAGTTCTGCTCCTCGGCGTTGAGTTGGCGCTGGGTGGCCTGGCCGCTCATGGCCATGGACAGCACGGCCATGCGGATGGCGATGCCGTAGGTGACCTGGTTGAGGATCACCGACTGCGGGCCGTCGGCCACCGCCGACTCGATTTCCACGCCGCGGTTGATCGGCCCCGGGTGCATCACCAGGGCGTCCGGTTTGGCCTGCCGCAGGCGCTGCTCGGTCAGGCCGTAGAGGCGGTAGAACTCGCCCTCGCTGGGCAGCAGGCCGCCCTGCATGCGCTCGCGCTGCAGGCGCAGCATGATCACCACGTCGACGTCCTTCAGGCCTTCGGCGAAGTCGGTGTAGACCTTCACCCCGTACTGTTCCACGCCCACCGGCAGTAGGGTCTTCGGCCCGATCACGCGGATGTCCGGGCAGCCCAGGGTCTTCAGCGCGAGCATGTTGGAGCGCGCCACCCGCGAGTGCAGGATGTCGCCGACGATGGCGACGGAGAGATTCTCGAAGCCGCCCTTGTGCCGGCGGATGGTGAGCATGTCGAGCATGCCCTGGGTCGGGTGCGCATGGCGCCCGTCGCCGCCGTTGATGATCGCCAGGTTCGGGCACACGTGCTCGGCGATGAAGTGGGCGGCGCCGGAGTCGGCGTGGCGCACGACGAAGATGTCCGCGGCCATGGCCTCGAGGTTGCGCAGGGTGTCGAACAGGGTCTCGCCCTTGCTGGTCGAGCTGGTCGACACGTTGAGGCTGATCACGTCGGCCGACAGGCGCTGGGCGGCCAGCTCGAAGGTGGTGCGGGTGCGCGTGGAGTTCTCGAAGAACACGTTGCACACGGTGCGGCCGCGCAGCAGCGGGACCTTCTTCACCGCGCGGGCGCCGACTTCGAGGAAGGAGTCGGCGGTGTCGAGGATTTCCGTCAGCAACTCGCGGGGCAGGCCGTCGAGCGAGAGGAAGTGGCGCAGCTGGCCCTGGTCGTTGAGCTGCAGCGAGCGCTTGGCGTCGATGGGCATGGGGTGGTCCTAGGCGGAGAGGCTTTGCAGCTCGAGGGCGAGCGGCGCGGGGCCGGACAATTTTACCCGCTGCTCGGGCGCCAGGGCGAGGGTGGCGCCGAGCACGTCGGCGTGGATCGGCAGCTCGCGGGCGTCCAGGTCGAGCAGGCTGACCAGGGTCACGCTGGCCGGACGGCCGTAGTCGAACAGTTCGTTGAGGGCGGCGCGGATGGTGCGCCCGCTCATCAGCACGTCGTCCACCAGCACCAGGTGCTGGTCCTCGATCTCGAACGGCAGCTCGGAGGGGCGCACCTGCGGGTGCAGGCCGCTGCGGGTGAAGTCGTCGCGGTAGAAGGACACGTCCAGGGTGCCCAGCGGCTGCTCCAGGCCCAGCTCGCGCAGCAGCGCCTCGGCGACCCAGACGCCGCCGGTGCGGATGCCGATGAAGTGCGCCTGGTCGACGCCGCGCCGCTGTAGCAGGGTGCGCAGGTCGGCGGCCATGCGTGGCAGCAGCAGTTGGGGATCGGGCAGGGTCATGGGCAGTCCTCGCAATCAGTCCTAAAGATGGTGTTCGAGCCAGCCTTCCAGTAGCAGGGCGGCGGCCAGGGCGTCCACCGGGCGCTCGCGGTAGCCGCCGCGCTGGCCCTGGGACAGGCGCTGGCCCTTGGCCTCGAAGGTGGTCAGGCGTTCGTCGTGGGTGTGCACCGGCAGGTTGAAGCGGCCGTTGAGGCGGCGGGCGAACTTCTCCGCGCGCTCGCTCATCTCGCTGCGGCTGCCGTCCATGTTCAGCGGCAGGCCGACGACGATGGCGTCCGGCTGCCACTCCTTGATCAGCGCCTCGACCTTCTGCCAGTCCGGCACACCGTTCTGCGCCTTGAGCACGCACAGCTCGCGGGCCTGGCCGGTGACGGCCTGGCCGACGGCGACGCCGATCTGCTTGGTGCCGTAGTCGAAGCCCAGCAGCAGGCGCGGCGTGGCGCTCATGCGTGGCCGGCCTGGGCGGTGAGCAGGCCGAGGTTGACGCCCAGGCGCGCGGCTGCGGCCTCCAGGCGCTGGTCGTAGGGCGTGTCGAAGAGGATGGCGGCGTCGGCGGGGCAGGTCAGCCAGGCGTTGTCGGCCAGTTCGGCCTCCAGCTGGCCGGCTTCCCAGCCGGCGTAGCCAAGGGTGATCAGGTTTTTCGCCGGGCCGTTGCCGTCGGCGATGGCGAACAGCACGTCCTGGGAGGTGGACAGGGCCAGTTCGCCCAGTCCCAGGGTGGCCTGGAAGTCGTGCCCACTCGGGTGCAGGACGAAGCCGCGATCGGTCTGCACCGGTCCGCCGGCGAAGATCGGCAGGCTCTGGCAGAGGGCGGGCGGGGTCTCGTCGGGGCGCAGTTGCTCCAGCACGTCGGCCAGGTTGAGGCCGTTGGGGCGGTTGATCACCAGGCCCATGGCGCCCTGCTCGTTGTGCTCGACCAGGTAGGTGACGGTCTGCGCGAAATGCGGATCGGCCATGTGCGGCATGGCGATCAGGAAGTGGTGCTTGAGGTAACTGGTGGCGGTCTTCATGGCGCTAGTTTGGAGCGACACGCTCCAGGTCACAAGTTCGGCAAGGTGCTGCCGGTAGGGGCGCCGTGCGCACCGCTGGGATTCCTAGTTGCTCGACAGCCGGTCGCCGCGCTCGAAGCGCCAGGTGCGGATGATCTCCAGCCGGTCGATGTCCGCGAGGTCGCCGCTGAAGGGGGCAAACGGGGCGGCCAGGCGCACGATGCGCAGGGCGGCCTGGTCCAGCGTCGGCTGGCCGGAGGACTCCAGCACCTGCACCTCGTAAAGCGTGCCGTCGCGGTTGATCGACACGAGCAGGCGCAGGCTGCCGTAGATGCGCTGGCGCCGCGCCTCTTCCGGGTAGTTCAGGTTGCCGATGCGCTCGACCTTCTTGCGCCACTCGTCCTTGTACCAGGCGCCCTTGTCGCGCATGGTCGAGGCGGCGTTGAGGCGGTGGATCTTCGGCCGCTTGGCGTAGAGCTGCTGCTCCTGGGCCAGCTCCGCCTCCAGGCTGGCGATGTCGGCGGACAGTTGGGCCGAGTCGAACACCGGCGCCGGCTGGGCGTCGGGCTGGGGCTCGTCTTCCTTCTGCTTGGTCGCGGCCTTCTGCGGTTGCGCCTTGGTGGTGGTCAGCGCGGTCTTGGCCGCGGCGGCCTCTTTGCGCTGGGTGGGCTGCGGCGCGGCGGCCGGGGTGACCTTGTTCACCTTGCTGTCCTGGAACGGCGCCTGCTCGGTGGTCTTGGGCGCCGCCTTGTGCTCCAGGGTGCCGCTGCCCTGCTGGTTGTCCTGGGCGAGGTAGTCGGCCTCCTTGGGCTTCTCCTCGCTCTTGAAGGTGGACAGGGTGATTTCCAGCGTCTTGCTGATCTGCCCGGGCTCGGCCATGGTGAAGCCGACGCCGAGGATCAGGGCCAGGTGCAACAGGGTGGCGACGAACAGGGTGAAGCCCAGGCGATCCGCGGGGCGGATGCCTGAGCTGGTCAGTTCGGGCGGTGGTTTCAGGGCTGCGTTCATCTGGCGTGGACGGGGATCGGATTGCCGCGCAGTCTGCCGGCTCGGGTCGTCAGGCTGCAAGCCGCAAGCGCCAAGCTGCCACCTGCTTCAAGCTTTGCGCGCGGCGAGCTTGCCTTCGATGGCATCCATCAGGCGCTCGCCGATGCGGGTGTCGTAGGCCTTGTCGATCTCGCGGATGCAGGTCGGGCTGGTCACGTTGATTTCGGTCAGGTGCTCGCCGATCACGTCCAGGCCGACGAACAGCAGGCCCTTCTCGCGCAGCACCGGCCCCACCTCCGCCGCGATCCAGCGGTCGCGGTCGGTCAATGGTCGCGCCTCGCCACGCCCGCCGGCGGCCAGGTTGCCGCGGGTCTCGCCCAGGGCGGGAATGCGCGCCAGGCAGTAGGGCACCGGTTCACCGTCTATCATCAGGATGCGCTTGTCGCCGTCGACGATGGCCGGCAGGTAGCCCTGGGCCATGATTTGCTGGGTGCCGTGGGCGGTCAGGGTCTCGAGGATCACGGACAGGTTGGGGTCGCCGTCGCGGTGGCGGAAGATCGAGGAGCCGCCCATGCCATCAAGGGGTTTGAGAATGATGTCACGCTGCGCTTTCGCGAACTCGCGCAGAATATCGGGTCTGCGGCTGACCAGGGTGGGCGGCATGCAATGAGGGAACTGGGTGGCGAACAGTTTCTCGTTGCAATCGCGCAGGCTCTGCGGGCGGTTGACCACCAGCACGCCGTCGCGCTCGGCCTGTTCCAGCAGGTAGGTGGAGTAGACGAATTCGTTATCGAAGGGCGGGTCCTTGCGCATCAGGATCACGTCCAGTTCGGCCAGCGGGGCGTCCGTTTCCTCGCCCAGCTCGAACCAGCGCTGCGGGTCGTTGAAGACCTGCAACGGCTTCATGCGGGAGCGGGCGTGGCCGGCATTCGTATAGAGGTCGCGCTGCTCCATGTAGAAGAGCGACCAGCCGCGCGCCTGGGCCGCCAGGAGCATGGCCAGCGAGCTGTCCTTCTTGAAGTTGATCTGGGCGATGGGATCCATGACGATCCCCAGGCGAATGCTCATGGGCTGAAACCTGTTCCGAGTGACCGAAGGAATGCGCAAGGGTGGCGCCGCGGGGCAGGCCGGTCAAGAAAAACCCGGAGTTCCGGGGGCTTATAGATTGCATCAGGAGAGTGTGCTAAAAAGTCCGGACGATCGGGTCGCAGCCCGTCAGTGTTACGGCCTCAGCCACACTGTGCTGTATATAAAAAACAAACGACTCACCGAGGCGATGGTAGGGCAGACATGGAACAGCATTCCGAGGGTTTGAAGGTGATGGTGATCGACGATTCGAAGACGATTCGTCGCACCGCCGAGACTCTGCTGAAGAAGGTGGGTTGCGAGGTCATCACTGCGGTGGACGGCTTCGATGCGCTGGCCAAGATCGCCGATACGCATCCGAGCATCATCTTCGTCGACATCATGATGCCGCGCCTCGACGGCTATCAGACCTGCGCCCTGATCAAGAACAACAGTGCTTTCAAATCCACCCCGGTGATCATGCTGTCCTCCAAGGACGGCCTGTTCGACAAGGCCAAGGGGCGTATCGTCGGTTCCGACCAGTACCTGACCAAGCCTTTCAGCAAGGAAGAGCTGCTCGGTGCCATCAAGGCGCATGTGCCCGAGTTCGTCCCGGTGGAGCAAGCCTCCTGATGTCCGGCCACAAGCCGGTGATGCCTATTCCGAATGGGGAACTTCATGGCTCGTATTCTGATTGTTGATGACTCGCCGACCGAGATGTACAAACTGACCGCCATGCTCGAGAAGCATGGCCATCAGGTACTCAAGGCGGAAAATGGTGCCGACGGCGTGGCCCTGGCCCGCCAGGAAAAACCCGATGCGGTGCTGATGGACATCGTCATGCCCGGGCTCAACGGTTTCCAGGCGACCCGTCAACTGACCAAGGACGCCGAAACCAGTCACATCCCGGTGATCATCGTGACCACCAAGGATCAGGAAACCGACAAGGTCTGGGGCAAGCGCCAGGGCGCGCGTGACTACCTGACCAAGCCGGTGGACGAAGATACGCTGATGAAGACCCTCAATGCGGTGCTGGCCGGCTGAAGCCGCGCCAGTCCGCAGCCACATAAGAAGAAAAGGCCAAGGCCGGCATGTCGGACGACCAATCCCCCTTCCAGCTTCTCGTTGATCTCGACCGCCACTGTCGCACGCTGGCGGCCGGTCTGCCGTCGCAGCAGCAGGCGGTGCAGACCTGGAGCGGGATCGGCTTTCGCATGGGCGAGCGTTATTTCGTGGCGCCCATGGGGGAGATCGGCGAAGTGCTGCACGAGCCTCGGCACACCCTGCTGCCCGGCGTGAAGAGCTGGGTCAAGGGCGTCGCCAACGTGCGCGGCAGGTTGCTGCCGGTGATGGACCTGTGCGGCTTCTTCGGCAGCGAGCTGTCGCCCCTGCGCAAGCAGCGGCGGGTGCTGGTGGTCGATCATAACGAAGTGTTCGCCGGCCTGACGGTCGACGAAGTATTCGGCATGCAGCACTTCCCGGTGGATACCTTCTCCGAGCAGCTGCCGCCGTTGGAGGCGACCATTTCGCCTTTCGTTCATGGGGTTTTCCAGCGCGAGCGGCCCTGGCTGGTGTTCAGCCCGCACGCGCTGGCGCAGCACCAGGGTTTTCTCGACGTGGCGGTATAGGCAATTTCGGTTGAGTCGGCACTTGCCGGCTCTTTGGCGTTACACGGAAATCGTTGTGCGGTCGGTCCAGGCGGGGGCCAAATAATGAAGAAAATCGATGCAGGCAATCTCTTGGCAGGTGTGCGCAGTAACACGCTGATCGCCGGACTCTTCATAGTCCTGATCATTTCCATCGTGTTGCTGTTCGCCAACTTCGCCTACCTCAACACCCAGTCCACCTACGACAAGGAATACATCAGCCACGCGGGCGAGCTGCGCGTGCTGTCCCAGCGTATCGCGAAGAACGCCACGGAAGCGGCGGCCGGCAAGGCGGAAGCCTTCCCGTTGCTGAAGGAAGCGCGTCGCGACTTCGAGGAGCGCTGGGGCTTCCTGACCTCCGGCAGCGAGGAAAGCGGCCTGCCGCCGGCGCCGGAATCGGTCAAGCCGAAGATGGACGAGGTGCAGAAGGACTGGGACGTGCTGCGGCAGAACGCCGACGCCATCCTGCAGAGCGAACAGACCGTACTGTCCCTGCACCAGGTGGCGGCGACCCTTGCCGAAACCATCCCGCAGCTGCAGGTCGAGTACGAAGAGGTGGTCGACATCCTGCTGCAGAGCGGCGCGCCGGCGGCCCAGGTCTCCGTGGCCCAGCGCCAGTCGCTGCTCGCCGAACGTATCCTCGGCTCGGTGAACAAGGTGCTGGCTGGTGACGACGACTCCGTCCAGGCCGCCGACATGTTCGGCCGCGACGCCAGCCTGTTCGGTCGCGTGCTCAAGGCGATGATCGAAGGCAACAGCGCCATGGAAATCTCCGCGGTGACCGACCAGGACGCCCTGGAGCGTCTGGCCGAGATTTCCGAGCTGTTCCAGTTCGTATCCGGCTCGGTGGACGAGATCCTCGAGACCTCTCCGGAACTGTTCCAGGTCCGTGAGTCCGCCAACACCATCTTCACCGGTTCTCAGACCCTGCTGGACAAGACCTCCGGTCTGGCCGGCGAGTTCGAGGACCTGGCCGACGGCCGTTACTTCAATACCGTCGCCGGTTACGTGCTGGGCGCCCTGGCCCTGGCGGCGATCATCCTCATCGGCCTGGTGATGGTGCGCGAAACCAACCGCCGGCTGGCCTCCACCGCCGAGAAGAACGAGCGTAACCAGACCGCGATTCTGCGTCTGCTCGACGAGATCGCCGACCTCGCGGACGGTGACCTGACCGTGGCCGCGACCGTGACCGAGGACTTCACCGGTGCGATCGCGGACTCCATCAACTACTCCATCGACCAGCTGCGCGACCTGGTAGCGACGATCAACTCGACCGCTGTGCAGGTGGCCGCCGCCGCCCAGGAAACCCAGTCCACCGCGATGCACCTGGCCGAGGCTTCCGAGCACCAGGCCCAGGAAATCGCCGGCGCCTCCGCGGCGATCAATGAAATGGCCGTGTCGATTGACCAGGTATCGGCGAACGCCGCGGAATCGTCCGCGGTAGCGGAACGCTCCGTAGCCATCGCCAACAAGGGCAACGAGGTGGTGCACAACACCATCACCGGCATGGATAACATCCGTGAGCAGATCCAGGACACCTCGAAGCGGATCAAGCGCCTCGGTGAATCGTCCCAGGAGATCGGTGACATCGTTAGTCTGATTAACGACATTGCTGACCAGACCAACATCCTCGCACTGAACGCCGCGATCCAGGCCTCCATGGCCGGTGACGCGGGCCGCGGCTTCGCCGTGGTAGCGGACGAGGTACAGCGCCTCGCGGAACGTTCCTCGGCGGCGACCAAGCAGATCGAGGCACTGGTAAAGACCATTCAGACCGACACCAACGAAGCGGTTATCTCCATGGAGCAGACCACTTCCGAGGTGGTCCGCGGTGCTCGCCTGGCGCAGGACGCCGGTGTGGCCCTGGAAGAGATCGAGAAGGTATCCAAGACCCTCGCGGCCCTCATCCAGAACATTTCCAACGCCGCTCGCCAGCAGGCCTCTTCGGCCGGCCACATCTCCAACACCATGAACGTGATTCAGGAGATCACCTCGCAGACCTCCGCAGGTACCACCGCTACCGCCAAGAGCATCGGCAACCTGGCCAAGATGGCCAGCGAGATGCGTCGTTCGGTATCCGGCTTCACCCTGCCGGAAGGCCAGGCCTGATCAGGGGCGTGATGGCGGCCTGAGAGGGCCGCTGTCCGGGATATTCGGCCATGAGCGAGGGGCAAGGCATGCAGCCAAGCGGCGTCTGGGCCCTGAAACCCATGGCCGACATGTCGCAGGGAGAGTTCCGCGACTGGCAGGCACTGCTGGAAGAACGCACCGGCGTCGTGATCAACGAGCAGCGCCGGGCCTTCCTGCAGACCAACCTGACCGCGCGGATGCGCGAACTGGGTGTTGACGACTACGCCAGCTACTACCGCCAGGTCACCGACGGCCCGCGCGGGGCGGTGGAGTGGTCGACTCTGCTGGACCGTCTCACCGTGCAGGAAACCCGTTTCTTTCGTCACCGCCCATCCTTCGATGTGCTGGAAAGTTACCTGCGCGGGCGCCTGGTCACGGACGAGTCGCCGCGACCTCTGGCACTCTGGAGCGTCGGCTGCTCCAGCGGCGAGGAACCCTACTCGATGGCGATCAGCGTCGCCGAGATACTGGAGGGGGCCGGCAGCGACCGGCAGTTCGGCGTCACCGGCACCGATATCAGCCTGAGCGCGCTGAACAAGGCGCGCGAGGCGGTCTACGGCGCGCGCAAGCTGGAACAGATGGACAGTGACCTGTGCGAGCGCTACTTCCTCGCCCAGGACGATGGTCGCTACAAGGTGGTGCCGGATCTGGCAGCGCGTGTCTGCGCCGCCAGGCTGAATGTGCTGGAGCTGGCCAAGGCGCCGCAATCCGGCATGGACGTAATTTTTTGCCAGAACCTGCTGATCTACTTCCGCCGCTGGCGTCGTCGGGAAATCCTCAACCGCCTGGCCGAACGCCTGGTGCCCGGGGGCTTGCTGGTGGTGGGCGTGGGGGAAGTGATCGGTTGGCAGCATCCGGACCTGGTGCCGGTGGCCGACGAGCGGGTTCTGGCGTTTACCCGCAAGGGCTAAGACAAGAATGACTGGAGCAGGTATGGGTGATCGGCACGATTATGTCGCCCTGGAATGGGTCAAAGGCGAGATCGCGGAAACCCTGAAGCAGGCGCGTCAGGCCCTGGAGGCGTTCGTCGAGAACCCGCAGGACGCCACGCGCATGCGTTTCTGCCAGACCTACGTGCACCAGGTCCATGGCACCCTGCAGATGGTCGAGTTCTACGGCGCGGCCCTGCTCGCCGAGGAAATGGAACAGCTGACCCAGGCGCTGCTGGACGGCCGCGTGGGCAACCAGAACGAAGCGCTGGAAGTGCTGATGCAGGCGATCCTGCAGCTGCCGGCCTACCTCGATCGCATCCAGAGCGCGCGCCGCGACCTGCCGATGGTGGTGCTGCCGCTGCTCAACGACCTGCGTGCCGCCCGCGGCGAGAACCTGCTGTCGGAAACCAGCCTGTTCTCCCCCGACCTGTCCACCCGTCTGCCGGCGCTGCCTCTCGACTCGCTGGACAAGCTGCGCTCCGCCGAGCTGCCGGTGCTGCTGCGCAAGCTGCGGCAGATGCTGCAGATGGCCCTGGTCGGGGTGATCCGCAACCAGGACCTGGCCACCAATCTCGGCTACATGGCGCGAGTGTTCGCCCGCCTGGAAACCCTGTGCAAGGAAGCTCCGCTCGGCGCCCTGTGGCAGATCGCCTCCGGCCTGGTCGAGGGCCTGGCCAACGGCAGCGTGGGCAACAGCGCCTCGGTGCGTACCCTGCTGCGCCAGGTGGACAAGGAACTCAAGCGCCTGGTCGACCAGGGGGCCGACGGGATCAACCAGCGTGCACCGGACGAACTGACCAAGAACCTGCTGTTCTATGTCGCCAAGTCGTCGGCGCAGTCGCCGCGCCTGCGTGCCCTCAAGGATCAGTACCGCCTCGACGACGCGCTGCCCGACAGCGGCGTGGTGGACGAGGAGCGCGCCCGCCTGGCCGGACCGGACCGCGACGCCATGCGTTCGGTGGTCGGTGCGCTGTGCGAGGAGCTGGTGCGGGTCAAGGACAGCCTCGACCTGTTCGTGCGCAGCGACCGCAAGCAGGTTGCCGAGCTGGATGCCCTGCTGGCGCCGCTCAAGCAGATCGGCGACACCCTGGCCGTGCTCGGCTTCGGCCAGCCGCGCAAGGTCATCCTCGACCAGATCGATGTGGTGCATGCCCTGTCCCTCGGCCAGCGCGAGCCGAACGACGCGGTGCTGATGGACGTGGCCGGCGCGCTGCTCTATGTCGAGGCCACCCTGGCCGGCATGGTCGGCCCCGCCGACGACCAGCGGAGCGAGCAGAGCCACCTGCCGACCACCGACGTGGCGCAGATTCACCAGCTGGTGATCAAGGAAGCGCGCACCGGGCTGGAACAGGCCAAGGACGCGATCATCGAGTTCATCGCCTCGCAATGGAACCACGAACACCTGGCCCGCGTGCCGGAACTGCTGACCCAGGTCCGCGGCGGCCTGGCGATGATTCCGCTGGCCCGCGCCGCCGCGCTGCTGCAGGCCTGTACCCGCTACATCCAGGAGCAGCTGCTGGTACGCAAGGCCGTACCCAACTGGCAGAACCTGGACACCCTGGCCGACGCCATCACCAGCGTCGAGTACTACCTCGAGCGCCTGGCCGAAGACCACGCGACCCAGGGCGACTTGATCCTCGACGTCGCCGAGGAAAGCCTGGAGAGCCTGGGCTACCCGCTCAAGGAAAAGCCGTCGATCCTCGACCGCATCGAACCGCGCGAGGAAGCGCCGGCACCGTTGGCCGACCCGCTGCAGGAAATCGAAGTGCTGGCCGCCGAAGAGGCTTCCTTCGCGGAGCCGCTGGCGGAAGAGCCGCCGCTGGAACTCGCGGAGCTGCCCGCGCTGTCTCTCGAGGAAGCGAGCGAGGAGCTGAGCGTCGAGTTCGCCGAACTGCCGGCCGAGGACGCCGGCGAGCTGCTGGTGTCCGACGATAACTGGAGCCTGGGCGAGGCGGAGTCGGATGAGTCCGCCGGCATCGACCTGAGCCTGGATGCGCCGCTCGAACCGGTGGCCGCGGATGATCTCCCCGCGCTGTCCGACGAGCCGGAAGAATTCACCCTCGACAGCGCCTTCATCACGGAAGCCAACGAGCTGCCAGGCGTCGCCGAACTGCCGGCGCTGGACGAGAGCCTGCCGGAGCTGTCGCTCGATGGCGAAGAGCTGAGTCTCGACAGCGCCCCGACGCAATGGGACGAGCTGGAGATTGCCGATCTCGAACTGCCGGAAGTCGATCTGCCGAGCGCGCCGCTCGAGCCCGAGCCGGTCCAGCCCGCGGTCGACAAACCGATGACCATGGCCGAGGTGATGGCCGCTCCGGTGCAGGCGATCAATCCGCCTGCCCAGGACGTGCCGCCGAGCCTGTTGCCGCCGCCCGCCGACGAAGAACCGGTGGACGAGGAACTGCTCGAGGTCTTCATCGAGGAAGTCGGCGAGGTTCTCGAGACCATCAACGAATACCTGCCGCAATGGCGCGCGGATACCGACGACAAGGACGCGCTGACCGAAGTGCGGCGTGCCTTCCACACCCTCAAGGGCAGCGGCCGCATGGTCCGCGCCCTGATCATCGGCGAACTGGGCTGGTCCATCGAGAACATGCTCAACCGCGTGCTGGATCGCAGCATCCAGCCCGACCAGCCGGTGCAGCAGGTGATTGCCGACGTGGTGGCGCTGATGCCGGCGCTGGTCGACGAGTTCGCCGCCAAGGCCCAGCGCCAGCGTGACGACGTCGACCGCCTGGCCGCGACCGCCCACGCCCTGGCCCGTGGCCAGGTGCCGAGCTTCGCCAGCGAGCCGGAGGTCGTCGCGCCGCAGAGCGCGCAAGTGGCCGACGTTGTGGTGGAGGAAGCGGTCGAAGCCGAAGTCGTTGTCGATCTGCCGGCACCTGAAGCGTTCCAGAGCGGCACCAACGACGAGCCCCTCGACCCGCTGCTGCTGGAGATTTTCCGCAACGAGGCCGAGACCCATCTGGACACCCTGGTGGGCTTCCTGGCCGATTGCGCTCAGGAACTGCCGCAGCCGGTGACCGACGACCTGCAGCGCGCCCTGCACACGCTCAAGGGCAGCGCGCACATGGCCGGCATCCTGCCGATCGCCGAGATCGCCACGCCGCTGGAGAAGCTGGTCAAGGAGTTCAAGACCAACCTGATCAGGGTGGACCTCGGCGAAGCCGAACTGCTGCGCGACGCCGAGCACCTGTTCCGCGCCGGCCTGGAGCAGCTGGAAAGCCAGCCGCTGGCGCCGATCCCGGGGGCCGCCGAGTTTCTCGAGCGGGTCCACAAGCTGCACCACGCCCGCCTGGAGGGCGCCGAGAGCGCACGCCTGGAGCAGCAGGACCAGCGCGATCCGCAGCTGATCTCCATCTTCCTCGCCGAAGGCATGGACATCCTGCTGGACGCCGAGGACCTGCTGCGCAAATGGCGCGAGCATCCCAGCGAGCAGCAGGAACTGTCCGCCCTGCTGGAAGAACTGACCACCCTCGGCCGTGGCGCCGAGATGGCCGAGCTGCCGCAGATCGACGAGCTGTGCCAGGCCCTGCTGGCCCTGTACCAGGCGGTGCTGGACGGTCGCCTGGCGGTCAGCGAGCACTTCTTCGCCGAGGCCGAGGCCGCCCATGAGGCGCTGATCGGCATGATGGACCAGGTCGCCGCCGCCCTGCAGGTCAGCCCGCAGCCCGAGCGTGTCGCCGCCCTGCGCGACCTGCTGGCCCAAGCCCTGAACCCGGCCACCCTGGCGCTGCTGAATACCGACAACGCCATCGGCCTGGAAGTGGTGGAGCTGGACGAACTGCCCGCCGAGCCCCAGGCCGAAGCGCTGCCGGAACCCGAGATCGAGCCGTTCCTGACCGCGCAGCCCGAGCCCCTGCCGAGCATTCAGCCGGCACCGGTCGCGCCGCTGGCCAGCATGCCGGAGAACCTCGATGCCGAGATGGTGGAGATCTTCCTGGAAGAGGCCGTCGACATCCTCGACAGTGCCGGCCAGGCCCTCGACCGCTGGCTGAGCGACCCGGACAGCACCCTCGCCCTGTCGTCGCTGCAACGCGACCTGCACACCCTCAAGGGTGGTGCGCGCATGGCTGAAATCAGCGCCATCGGCGACCTGGCCCACGAGCTGGAATCGCTCTACGAAGGGCTGGTCGACCGTCGCTTCAGTTATTCGCCGCCCCTGGCCGATCTGTTGCAGCAGAGCCACGACCGCCTCGCCATCGTGCTCGAACAGTTGCAGCGCGGCCAGCCGTTGCTGGACTCGTCAGTACTGATCGACGCGATACGCTCCTTTCGCCAGAGCGGCACGATAGCCGCGCCGAGTTTCTCGGCAAGCAGCGAAAGCGCACAGCGTGATGCGGACGAACAGCCGCAACCGGCCGAGCCGGCTCAGGAGCCGGAGTTGCCCCTGGCGGAAATCGATCTGGGTGAGCCGGTCGAGGCTGACTTCGGCGCCCTCACGCTAGATGACCTGCCCCTGGCGGACATCGAGCCCTCCGGCGATCTTCCGGTCGACGAGTTGCCGTCGCTGAGCCTGGACGAATGGAATCCTGACGACTCGCTACCGCAGCCGACCGAGGCGCCGTCCGCCGAGACGCGGGACGAGTCGCCGGAAATGGACCTTGAGCTGGCCGGTGCCGACTTCGTGGCGCCGCAGATGGACGAGTTGCCCGAACTGCACATCGACTCCGTCGAGCCGCCGGCCGAGGAACTGCCGGAAGCGTTGCCGGCGATGACCGCGGAAGAGTGGCACCTGGATGAATCCCTACCCGCCCTGGGATCGGAGACGCCCGAGGATCAACCCACCACCGAACCCGAGGCACCCGTCGCCGAGTCACCGGAGATGGACCTGGGCGAACTGGCCGATGCCGAATTCGTGGCGCCGCAGATGGACGAGCTGCCCGAACTGCACATCGAATCCGTCGAGCCACCGACCGAGGCGCTGCCGGAAGCATTGCCGGCGCTGACTTCGGAAGAGTGGCACCTGGACGAGTCCCTGCCCGCCCTGGGCGCCGAGGACCTGGCGCCGCTTGCGCAAGAGACTCCGCCCGCCGATGCTGCCCCCGAGCCCGAGCCCGAGCC
>NZ_BPFX01000034.1 GCF_019655855.1 Pseudomonas paralcaligenes
GGCCGGGAGCCCGGCGCCGGCAGCGGCGGCAGCTGGGCGACTGGGAGGCCTTCGGCGCGCAGCATGATGCTGCGGGTCAGCGAGTCGCCCACGCTGGGTTTGTCCGGCGCCGGGTTCCAGGCCTCGGTGAGGTTGAGCGAGCGGGCCGGCAGCCAGGGCGCGTCGGCGGGCCAGGAGGCCGGACGCGGCTTCACGGTGACCGGGATCTGCGGCGACTTGACCCGGGTCAGCCGTCCCGGCCGCGGGCCGAAGGGGTTGTAGTCGCGGTCGCGGACGGCCGGGGTGGCGCTGAACACCTGGGAGGGGATGGTCAGCTCGCCGCTCTGCTGGGGGAAGATCGCGTAGCGCAGCTCGATCACCCCGTGGCGCACGCCGTTGACGTCGGTCTCGAAGGTGCGCGGTTCGCCCAGCTGTTCGACCCGGGCATCGGCGATCTTCAGCGGGGTCAGGCTGCTGTCGTCGTACAGCGAGACCGAGTGGTAGATGCGCAGGGTCAGGATCACCTGGGCCTGCACGTAGACGCTTTCCTGGTCCAGGCTGGTGTCGATGAAGATGGGTGCCAGCTTGCCGTTGCCGCCGGTGTCGTCCTCGACCACCTGCAGGGTGATCGGCTGGCTCTCGGCGTCGCCCAGCTTGAGCGGCGGGACCACCACGTAGCCGGTCTGCTGGGGCAGCAGGGTGACGATCCAGCGGGTGCTGGAGCGGGTCTTGCCGGCCAGGGTGGAGAGGCGGTTCTCCTGGCGGGTGCTGACCACCTCGAACAGCTGCTTGAGGGGCGTCAGGTCGGGCATGCCGAACTGGGTGGCGTCCTCCGACTCCAGGATCAGATCGACGGTCTCTCCTTCGTTCAGGCGCGCCCGGTCGACCGTGGCGGAAAACCCGGCGGCCCAAGTCTGGTTAAGGCCCAGCAGGCAGAGGAGGAGGGTGCAAAGCAGGCGTTTCATCGGGACTGTTCCTGGCGCTGCTGTTGTTCGTAGAGGAATTTGCGCCGCAGCAGTTCGCCCGGGTCGTCCGGAATCTGCCGCAGCCATTGTTCCAGCGCGTCGCGCTGCTCGCCATCCAGCGGCTGGGCGCTGGCGGCCTGGCCATCCTCGGACGGTTCCTGCTCCGCGTCCTGCTGGCCTTCCGCCGCTTGCCGGCCGTTCTGTTCCGACTGTTCCCGGGATTGCCCGGCATCGGCGTCCTGCGGCTGAGGTTGCTCCGCGGGCTGCTGCTGTTGCTGTGGGTCGGCGGCGGAGCCCGGTTGCCGGTCGGACGGTGCCTTGTCTTCGGCGGGCTTTGGCTGGCCGCCCTGTTGCTCCTGGGGTTCCTGCGACTGTTCGCCTTGGCCCTGCGGCTGGGACTGTTGCTGTTCCTTCTGCTGGCGCAGCAGCTGTTCCACCAGCGCCCGGTTCTGCTGCGCCTGTTGCAGGTCAGGCTGGCGCTCCAGTGCCTGGTCGTAGGCATCCAGCGCCGCTTCCAGTTCGTTGCCCTTGGCCAGGGCGTTGCCCCGGTTGTAGTGGGCGATGGCGCTGTCGGACTGGGCGAAGCGCTCGGCCGCGCCGGCGTAGTCGCCGGCCTGGTACAGGGCCTCGCCCTGCCACTGGCGGTCCGCGAAGCGCTCCGCCGCCGCCTTGGGCTGCTGCGCCTGCAGCAGACGCTGGCCCTGCTGGTCCGGGCGCAGCCAGAGGTCGTCCCAGCCCAGCGCGTAGCCTGGCTGCGGCAGCACGCACAGCAGCAGCGGCAGGCAGAACAGCCAGCCGCGGCGGCCGGCGCAGGCGGCGATCAGCAGCAGCGGCAGGAGGAACCAGTGGCCCTGGTCGGCCCAGGCCTGCAGCAGCGTCGGTTCGGCGCCCTCGCGCAGGGTCTGCGGGCCTTCGAGCAGGCCGAGGCTGGCCAGGTCTTCGTCGTCCAGGCGCAGCTTGCGGTACTGGCCACCCAGGTTGTCGGCGAAGCGGCGCAGGCTGGCGCCGTTCATCCGCGGCACCAGGATGGCGCCGTCGGGGCCCTTGAGGAAGCTGCCGTCGGCGCCACGGATCGGCGCGCCCTCGGCGGTGCCGATGCCGAGGATGGCCAGGCGCTCGCCACGACTGCCGAGCGCCTGGCGGATGCCGTCGCGCTCCTCCGGGCTCAGTTCGCTGCCGATCAGCAGCAGCCGGCCGCGACCCTGGGCGCCCTGTTCCAGCAGGTCCACGGCCTTGTCCACGGCCAGGTCGGCGCGTCGTCCCGGCTCGGGCATGATCGACGGCTTGACCGCTTCCAGCAGGTTGCGCGCGGTGGCCAGGTCGTCGGACAGCGGCACCAGGGTATGGGCGCTGCCGGCGTAGACGATGATCGCGGTCTGCGCGTCGTCGCGCGCCCGGAGCAGGTCGAGGAGCTTGCGCCGGGCCTGTTCCAGCCGGCTCGGCGGGGTGTCTTCGGCGAGCATCGCGGGGGTCAGTTCGAGCAGCACCACCAGCGGGTCGGCGCGCTTCTGGCTGGCCTGTTCCACCCGCTGCCAGCTGGGGCCGAGCAGGGCCAGCAGGCCCAGCAGCCAGGCCAGACCGAGGGCGATCCACGGCAGGCGGTTGCTGCGCGCGCGGCCGCCGGACAGCAGCACGGCCTGGAACGCGGGTGGCAGCAGCAGTTGCCAGCGCCCGCTGCGCCGCTCGCGGTGCCACAGCTGCCAGAGCAGCCAGCCGAGCAGCGGCAGGAGCAGAAGCCAGAACGGGCGCAGCCAGTGCGGCCAGAGCATGTCCATCAGGCGGCCCTGCCGAAGCGCGAGGCCAGCTTCTGCCAGTGGTGCGGCCACAGGTCGCGGACCACCAGCAGCAGGCTGATCAGCAGCGCCGCGCCCAGCGGCCAGGCGTACAGGGCCAGGGCCGGGCGGGCGCGGGTGGGGAGTTGGGCGGCGGGCTCCAGCTTGTCCAGGGCGGCCTCGATGTCCCGCAGTTCTTCGCTGGTGCGGGCGCGGAAGTAGGTGCCGCCGGTCTGCTCGGCGATGTCGATCAGGGTCGCTTCGTCCAGGTCGACGCCCGGATTCAGCCCGAGCATGCCGATGACCCCGCTCTGGCGCGGGTCCGCGCCGATGCCGATGGTGTAGATCTTGACACGTTGCTCGGCGGCCAGGCGGGCGGCGGTGCGGGGTTCGATCTCGCCGCCGTTGTTGGCGCCGTCGGTGATTAGCACCAGCACGCGGCTGTCGGCCGGGCGCTGGCGCAGGCGCTTGACGGCCAGGCCGATGGCGTCGCCGAGGGCGGTCTGCGGCCCGGCGATGTTGACCAGCGCCTCGTCCAGCCAGGTGCGCACGGTGCGCCGGTCGAAGGTCAACGGCGACTGCAGGTAGGCGCGGCTGCCGAACAGGATCAGGCCGATGCGGTCGCCGCGGCGGTCCTCGATGAAGTCGCCGAACAGCTTCTTCACCAGGGTCAGGCGGGAGATTTCCTCCCCGTCCCACTGCATGTCCGCGTGCTCCATGGAGCCGGAGACGTCCACAGCCAGCAACAGGTCGCGGCCGCTCGCCGGCAGCGGCAGCGGCTCGCCCACCCACTCGGGGCGGGCGGCGGCGGCGACCAGCAGCAGCCACAGCAGCACGAACGGCGCCTGCTGGCGCCACGCCGGCAGGTTGGCGCGGGCGCGGCGGCCGCTGAGCCCTTCCAGTTCGCCGAGGAAGCTGACCCTGAGCGCGGCCTCGCCGCTGTCCGCCGGCGGCAGCAGGGCGCGCAGCAGCCACGGCAGTGGCGCGAGCAGGAAGATCCAGGGCCAGGCGAACTCAAACATGCTTGCGAATCCAGGTGTCGACGGCCTGGTTGAGGCCGTTGATGGCCTTGTCGTCGAGGCTGCAATGGCCGCGGTAGGTGCCTTCCACCAGCACCATCCAGCGGGTCAGGCCGGCGGCCGGGCAGCGGCTGTCGAGGAAGGCCAGCCAGGCGCGGCCGCTCAGCACGTGGCTGTTGTCCGCCGGGTAGTGAGCGCGAGCCAGGCGCTTGAGCAGGGCATTGAGCTGCTGCAGCCAGGGGCCCGCGTGCTGGCCGTCGTAGGGGCGGGGCAGCCTGGCCAGCTCGGCCAGGGCGGCCTGGCGCAGCGGGTCGAGCGGCTGTTCCTGTGGCAGCGTCCGCTGGCGTTGCGGCAGGTAGCGGCGCAGGTACCACAGGCCCCAGAGCAGCAGCGGCAGCAGCACCATCAACGCCCACCAGCCGGGCGCCAGCGGCCACCATGACACCGGCGGCGGGGCGATGGTTGGCAGCAGCTGGTCGAGCGGGTTCATGCGCGCTTGCCCGCCTGGTGGCCGGTCAGGTGTTCGCGTAGCTGGTCCACCGGGTCGCGGGTGGTGCTCAGGGCCAGCAGGGGCACGGCGAGCTTCTGCGCGAGCCTTTGCCAGCGCGCCTGGCGCTGCTCGGCCTGGGCGGCGTAGGCCTGGCGCAGGTCGTCGCCACGGGTGTCCAGTTCGAGCAGGGCGCCGCGCTCGACGAAGCGCAGCAGGCCGGCGTTGGGCAGTTCGTGGTCGAGCGGGTCGGACACCGGCAGCAGCACCAGGTCGGTGTGCCGCGCCAGCAGGCCGAGCTGCTGCTCGGCGGCGTCGTTCAGGGCGCGCTCGTCGCACAGGATGATCACCAGGCTGCCCGGGCGCAGCACTTCCCGGGCGCGGCGCAGGGCGAGGCCGAAGCTGTCGCGCTCGCCGGTGGCCTCCGGGTGCAGGGCCTGGTTGGCGCGGGTCAGGCGGTTGAGCAGTTGCAGCAGGCTCTGCTTGCTGCGCCGCGGCTTGATCTCGTGGTGCTCGGCATCACCGAACACCAGCCCGCCGATGCGGTCGTTGTGGGCCAGCGCGGCCCAGCCGAACAGGCTGGCGGCCTGGGCGGCGAGCACCGACTTGAACTGCAGCGCGGAGCCGAAGAACAGCCGCCGGCTCTGCTCGACCATGATGAAGATCGGCCGCTCGCGCTCCTCGTGGAACAGTTTGGTGTGCGGCTCCTGGGTACGCGCGGTGACACGCCAGTCGATGGTGCGCACGTCGTCGCCGGCCTGGTAGACGCGCACCTGGTCGAAGTCCACGCCGCGCCCACGCAGCTTGGAGTGGTGCAGGCCGATCAGCGGACTGCGCCGGGCCGGGGTGGAGAACAACTGCACCTCGCGCACGCGATGGCGCATCTCGATCAGCTCGGCGAGGCTGACGCGGATGCCCGGCGGGGTCGGCTGGATGTGCATGGTCTAGCGGGCGGCCCGGATGAAGTCCGGGAGCGGGGCGCGTGCGGCTCGCGGCTGCATCAGGCCACCGCCACCACGTCGAGTACACGCTGCACCACGCGGTCCTGGTCGATGCCGGCGGCCTCCGCCTCGAACGACAGAATGATGCGGTGGCGCAGCACGTCGAACAGCATGGCCTGGATGTCCTCGGGGCTGACGAAGTCGCGGCCGGCCAGCCAGGCATGGGCGCGGGCGCAGCGATCCAGGGCGATGGTGCCGCGCGGGCTGGCGCCGTAGGCGATCCACTCGGCCAGCTCGGCGTCGTGCTTGGCCGGGGTACGGGTGGCCATCACCAGCTGGACCAGGTATTCCTCCACCGCGTCGGCCATATAGAGGCCGAGGATTTCCTGGCGGGCGGCGAAGATCGCCTGCTGGCTGACCCGGTGCTCCGGCTTGGCCTCGCCGTGCAGCGCCTCGCCGCGCGCCTGGGCGAGGATCTTGCGCTCCACGCCGGCGTCCGGGAAGCCGATCTTCACGTGCATCAGGAAGCGGTCGAGCTGGGCCTCGGGCAGGGGATAGGTGCCTTCCTGCTCGATGGGGTTCTGGGTCGCCATCACCAGGAACAGTGGCGACAGGTCGTAGGTGCTGCGGCCCACGCTGACCTGGCGCTCGGCCATGGCCTCGAGCAGGGCCGACTGCACCTTGGCCGGGGCGCGGTTGATCTCGTCGGCCAGCACCAGGTTGTGGAAGATCGGCCCCTGCTGGAACACGAAGCTGCCGGTCTCCGGGCGGTAGATCTCGGTGCCGGTGATGTCGGCCGGCAGCAGGTCAGGGGTGAACTGGATGCGATGGAACTCGGCCTCGACGCCCTCGGCCAGTTCCTTGATGGCCTTGGTCTTGGCCAGGCCGGGAGCGCCTTCCACCAGCAGGTGGCCGTCGGCGAGCAGGGCGATCAGCAGGCGCTCGACGAGCTTGTCCTGGCCGAGGATCTGGGTGGCGAGAAATTGCCGCAGCGCGACAAGCGCCTCACGATGTTCCATCGAGAATCTTCCTGAAAAGGGACTGACGGGTAGCCGAACTCACCCCAACGGGGTGCTCACTCTACTGCATCGGAGCGGGGGCTTGCATGTTTCCGGGCGCGCTCTGCCGAACAGTTCCGGTTCGGCGCGGACCCTCTGCCTCGGCCCCGGGATGGCATCTGTTCCGGTCCGCGCCGCCTGCGAGGCGATGAACGAATATGTCGCGCCTCCGCAATCCAGCGCGGTGGGGCTGTCGCTAGGCTATGCGTGACCTTGTGGTCGCCATGCGCCTGTCGAGTCCAGTCTTTCGCCTAGACTGCTTGGAACCCCGGCGCCGGCGCGCGCACAACCAACAACAAGTCCAGTGGAGCATTACCATGGCGTTCTTCACCGCGGCCAGCAAAGCCGACTTCCAGCACCAACTGCAAGCGGCCCTGGCGCAGCACGTCAGCGACAAGGCGCTGCCACAAGTGGCCCTGTTCGCCGAGCAGTTCTTCGGCATCGTCTCCCTCGACGAGCTGACCCAGCGCCGCCTCGGCGACCTGGCCGGCAGCACCCTGTCGTCCTGGCGCCTGCTGGAGCGCTTCGACCCCGCCAAGCCGGTGGTGCGGGTGTACAACCCGGACTACGAGAAGCACGGCTGGCAATCGACCCACACGGCGGTGGAGGTGCTGCATGCCGACCTGCCGTTCCTGGTCGACTCGGTGCGCATGGAGCTGAACCGCCGCGGCTACAGCATCCACACCCTGCAGAACAGCGTGTTCAGCGTGAAGCGCAAGAAGAGCGGCGAGCTGCAGGAAATCCTGGCCAAGGGCAGCACCGGCAAGGACGTGCAGCACGAGGCGCTGATGTACCTGGAGATCGACCGTTGTGCCAGCGCCAACGAGTTGCGCGCGCTGGAGAAGGCGATCCAGGAGGTTCTTGAGGAAGTGCGCCTGGCGGTGGCCGACTTCGGCCCGATGAAGGCCAGGGCCGAGCAACTGCTGGCCTGGCTGGACAAGGCCAAACTCAAGGTCGATGGCGCCGAGCTGGCCGAGGTGAAGACCTTCCTCGGCTGGCTGCTGGACAACCATTTCACCTTCCTCGGCTACGAGGAGTTCACCGTGGTCGAGGAACAGGACGGCGGCCACCTGGTGTACGACCCGGCGTCCCTGCTGGGCCTGTCCAAGCGCCTGCGCCCGGGCCTGACCAAGGAGGACGCGCACATCGAGGAGGAAGCGGTCGACTACCTGCGCCAGCCGGTGCTGCTGTCCTTCGCCAAGGCCGCCACGCCGAGCCGCGTGCACCGGCCGGCCTACCCGGATTTCGTTTCAATCCGCGAGCTGGACGCCAAGGGCAAGGTGATCAAGGAGTGCCGCTTCATGGGCCTCTACACCTCCTCGGTCTACTCCCAAAGCGTCAGCCGCATTCCCTACATCCGCCGCAAGGTGGACGAGATCGCCGAGCGCTCCGGCTTCGACCGCCAGGCCCACCTGGGCAAGGAGCTGGAGCAGGTGCTGGAGGTCCTGCCGCGAGACGATCTGTTCCAGACCCCGGTGGACGAGTTGTTCAACACCGCCATCGCCATCGTGCAGATCCAGGAGCGCAACAAGCTGCGCCTGTTCCTGCGCCGCGACCCCTACGGCCGCTTCGCCTACTGCCTGGCCTACGTGCCGCGCGACGTGTACTCCACCGAGACGCGCCTGAAGATCCAGCAGATTCTCATGGACCGTCTGCAGGCCAGTGATTGCGAGTTCTGGACCTATTTCTCCGAGTCCGTGCTGGCGCGGGTGCAGTTCATCCTCAAGGTGGACCCGAAGAACCGGGTGCAGATCGACCCGGTGCGCCTGGAGAAGGAAGTCATCCAGGCCTGCCGCTCCTGGAAGGACGACTACGCCAGCCTGGTCGTCGAGAGCTTCGGCGAGGCCCAGGGCACCAGCGTGCTGGCCGACTTCCCGAAAGGCTTCCCGGCCGGCTATACCGAACGTTTCGCCCCGCACTCGGCGGTGGTGGACATGCAGCACCTGCTCAGCCTGTCCGACAAGCGTCCGCTGGTGATGAGCTTCTACCAGCCGCTGACCCAGAGCGACCAGGAGCTGCACTGCAAGCTGTACCACGCCGACACGCCGCTGCCGCTGTCCGACGTGCTGCCGATCCTGGAGAACCTCGGCCTGCGTGTGCTCGGTGAGTTCCCCTACCGATTGCGCCGCGCCGACGGCCGCGAGTTCTGGATTCACGACTTCGCCTTCACCACCGCCGGTGGCGTGAACGTCGACATCCAGGAGCTCAACGAGACCCTGCAGGAAGCCTTCGTGCGGATCGTAGAGGGCCTGGCGGAGAATGACGGCTTCAACCGCCTGGTGCTGACCGCTTCCATGCCCTGGCGCGACGTGGCGCTGCTGCGTGCCTACGCACGATACCTCAAGCAGATCCGCCTGGGCTTCGACCTCGGCTACATCGCGGCGACCCTGGTCAACCACGCCGACATCGCCAAGGAACTGGTGCGTCTGTTCAAGACCCGCTTCTACCTGGCGCGCAAGCTGTCCGCCGAGGACCTGGAAGACAAGCAGCAGAAGCTGGAGCAGGCCATCCTGGCCGCGCTGGACAACGTCGCGGTGCTCAACGAGGACCGCATCCTGCGGCGCTACCTGGACCTGATCAAGGCCACCCTGCGCACCAACTTCTACCAGCCGGGCGCCGACGGCCAGCCCAAGCACTACTTCAGCTTCAAGCTCAGCCCACGGTTGATCCCGGAAATCCCGCGGCCGGTGCCCAAGTTCGAGATATTCGTCTACAGCCCGCGGGTCGAGGGCGTGCACCTGCGCTTCGGCGACGTGGCGCGTGGCGGCCTGCGCTGGTCCGACCGCGAGGAGGACTTCCGCACCGAGGTGCTGGGCCTGGTCAAGGCGCAGCAGGTGAAGAACGCGGTGATCGTGCCGATGGGCGCCAAGGGCGGCTTCATCCCCCGGCGCCTGCCGGTCGGTGGCTCGCGTGACGATATCCAGGCCGAGGGCATCGCCTGCTACCGCATCTTCATCAGCGGCCTGCTGGACGTGACCGACAACCTCAAGGAAGGCAAGGTGGTGCCGCCGGAGGCCGTGGTGCGCCACGACCCGGACGACCCCTACCTGGTGGTGGCGGCGGACAAGGGCACCGCGACCTTCTCCGACATCGCCAACGGTATCGCCCAGGACTACGGCTTCTGGCTCGGCGACGCCTTCGCCTCCGGCGGCTCGGCGGGCTACGACCACAAGGGCATGGGCATCACCGCCAAGGGCGGCTGGGTCTCGGTGCAGCGTCACTTCCGCGAGCGCGGCATTGACGTGCAGCAGGACCTGACCACGGTGATCGGCATCGGCGACATGGCCGGCGACGTGTTCGGCAACGGCCTGCTGCTGTCGGACAAGCTGCAGATGGTCGCCGCCTTCAACCATATGCACATATTCGTCGACCCCAACCCGGACGCGGCCCGCAGCTTCGTCGAGCGTCAGCGCCTGTTCGCCCTGCCGCGCTCGTCCTGGGCCGACTACGATGCCAAATTGATCTCCGAGGGCGGCGGTATCTTCCTGCGCAGCGCCAAGAGCATCGCCATCTCCCCGCAGATGAAGGAACGCTTCGACATCGCTGCCGACAAGCTGGCGCCTACCGAGCTGATCAACGCGCTGCTCAAGGCGCCGGTGGATCTGATCTGGAACGGCGGCATCGGCACCTATGTGAAGTCGATCAAGGAGACCCACGCCGACGTCGGCGACAAGGCCAACGATGGCCTGCGGGTCAACGGCAATGAACTGCGCGCCAAGGTGGTGGGCGAGGGCGGCAACCTGGGCATGACCCAGCTCGGTCGTGTCGAATACGGCCTCAGCGGCGGCGCCAGCAACACCGACTTCATCGACAACGCCGGCGGCGTGGACTGTTCCGACCACGAGGTCAACATCAAGATCCTGCTCGGCGAGATCGTCGCCGCCGGCGACATGACCGGCAAGCAGCGCAACAAGCTGCTGGCCGACATGACCGACGACGTCGGCAAGCTGGTGCTGGGCAACAACTACAAGCAGACCCAGGCCCTGTCCCTGGCCGAGCGCCGCGCCCGCGAGCGGCTGGCCGAGTACAAGCGCCTGATGGCGGCGCTGGAAGCGGCCGGCAAGCTGGACCGGGCGCTGGAGTTCCTGCCCTCCGACGACGAACTCAACGAGCGCGCCGCCAACGGCCGCGGCCTGACCCGGCCGGAGCTGTCGGTGCTGATCTCCTACAGCAAGATCGACCTCAAGGAGGCGCTGCTCAAGTCCCTGGTGCCGGACGACGACTACCTGGCCCGCGAGATGGAGACCGCCTTCCCGGCGCGCCTGACCCAGAAGTTCGGCGAGGCCATGCGCCGCCACCGCCTCAAGCGCGAGATCGTCAGCACCCAGATCGCCAACGACCTGGTCAACCACATGGGCATCACCTTCGTGCAGCGCCTGAAGGAGTCCACCGGCATGAGCGCGGCCAACGTCGCCGGCGCCTACGTCATCGTCCGTGACGTGTTCCGCCTGCCGCACTGGTGGAAGCAGATCGAGGCGCTGGACTACAAGGTGCCGGCCGAGCTGCAGCTGTCGCTGATGGACGAGCTGATGCGCCTGGGCCGCCGCGCCACCCGCTGGTTCCTGCGCAGTCGTCGCGAGGACCTGGACGCCGCCCGCGACGTCGGCCACTTCGCCCCGCGCGTGGCCGAACTGGCCGGGCGCCTGGACGAGCTGCTGGAAGGCCCGGCCCGCGAGCAGTGGCTGGCGCGCTACCAGGGCTTCGTCGAAGCCGGCGCGCCGGAGGAACTGGCCCGTGTGGTCGCCGGCACCACCCACCTCTATACCCTGCTGCCGATCATCGAGGCGGCCGACGTCACCGGCCAGGACGCCAGCGAGGTGGCCACCGCCTACTTCGCCGTGGGCGGGGCGCTGGAGCTGTCCTGGTACCTGCAGCAGATCACCAACCTGCCGGTGGAGAACAACTGGCAGGCCCTGGCCCGCGAGGCGTTCCGCGACGATCTGGACTGGCAGCAGCGGGCCATCACCATCGCCGTGCTGCAGATGGCCGACGGTCCCAAGGACATCGAGGAGCGGGTCGGCTACTGGCTGGAGCAGCACCGGACCCTGGTACAGCGCTGGCTGGCCATGCTGGCCGAGCTGCGCGCCGCCACCGGCACCGACTACGCCATGTACGCGGTGGCCAACCGGGAGCTGATGGACCTGGCGCAGAGCGACAAGCAGGGCGTGTGCATCCCCTGACGCCCGGCTGACGCAGAAACAAAAAATCCGACGCCTGAAGATTCGGGCGTCGGATTTGGCTTTCTACCGGGTGGAAGGTGGGTTGGCCGTCAGCGCTGGGCCACCAGGTCTTCCAGGTGGGCGATCATGTCGTCGGGCTTGCCGACCAGCACGTCGCTTTCCAGCGCGTCGAGCACCACCTCGGCGGTGTTGCCGATCAGCGCGCCGGAGAGGCCGGTGCGGGCTACGGTGCCGATGATCGTCACCACCGCGCCGAGCTTGCTGGCGGTGTGCGGGATCAGCACGTCGGCCGGGCCTTCCTCGAGGTGCAGGCGGTCGTCGCTGATGTCGTACTCCTCCTGGAAGGCCTTGCACTGGGCACGGTAGCGCGCCTCGATGGTTTCCCGCAGCTGGAAGGTCGGGTCGGCGGCGGACAGCATGGGGGAGGGGTGCGCACTGATCACGTGCAGGGTGCCATTGGCCAGCTTGGCGATGTCGTAGCCGTTGCTGATGATGCCGGAGTGCAGGGTGCGGTGTTCGGCGTCGCCATTGCCCACGTCCACCGCGGCGAGGATGATGCCGCCGGTCCAGGGGCGGTCGGTCTTGACCATCAGCACCGGGCTTGGGCAGTAGCGCAGCAGCTTCCAGTCCTCGGGGGTGATCAGCGCTTTCTTCAGCGGGTTGTCGGGGACGTGCTGCTTGATCACCAGGCCGCAACCCTCGACCTGCTGGGCCGCGATGATGGTCTGGTAATAGCCTTCGTGCCAGGCCTGCTGGGTGGTGACGCTATAGCCTTCCTGCTGCAGGGTCGCCAGATGCTCGGCGAGATAGGCGCCGTGATCGCCCTTCTTGTCGCAGACCAGCAGGTGGAGATGCGACTGGGTCACACCAGCGATCAGCTTGGCGCGCTTGAGCGCCAGCTCCTCCGGATGTTGCGGGTTCATCACCACCAGAATGCTGCGTATGGCTTGCATGAGCGTTTCCCTGTGCAATGAGTCTTGGAATGCTGCCCACTATAGAGGTGGGCGGTGGTGGTGGCGTTGACCTGTATCACTGCCTGGCTGGTCCCGCGCACCCCGATCCGTATAATGGCCCGCCCCGCCGTCCCTGCCAACACCGATCCCCTGGACCCGTCGCCCGTGAACCTGCCCGAAATCCATCAATTCCTCGCCTGTCCCACGCCGGATGCCTGGGTGCAGGCGGCGCTGGCCGACCAGGAGACCCTGCTGATCGACCACAAGAACAACGAGTTCAAGGCGGCGTCCACGGCGATGGCACTGATCGCCAAGTACAGCCAGGCGCTCGATCTGGTCAACTTCATGTCGCGCCTGGCCCGCGAGGAGCTGGTGCACCACGAACAGGTGCTGCGCATCATGAAGAAGCGGCGTATCGAACCGCGCCCAGTCTCGGCCGCACGCTACGCCTCGGGCCTGCGCAAGCTGGTGCGCAACCACGAACCGCAGAAGCTGGTCGACACCCTGGTGGTCGGCGCCTTCATCGAGGCACGCAGCTGCGAGCGCTTCGAGGCACTGGTGCCGCATCTGGACGAGGAACTGGGAAAGTTCTACGGCGGCCTGCTCAAGTCCGAATCGCGGCACTTCCAGGGCTACCTGAAGCTGGCCTACCAGTACGGTGAGGAAGCGGACGTGGAGCGGGTGATCGAGCGGATGCGCGAGGCCGAACGCGAGCTGATCGAGTCGCCGGACGAGGAATTCCGCTTCCACAGCGGCGTGCCGCACTCCTGATCCCCAGGCTACCGCGCATAAAAAAGCCGGACTCAAGGTCCGGCTTTTTCGTATTCGGGAAATTGCTCAGGCGGCGACGAAGCTGGCCGAGTACGCCAGGGTGCTGCTCTGCACCTCGCCCAGCGTGTCGCGTACCACCTGCTTGGCCAGGCAGGCGCACTTGCCGCACTGGGTACCCACGCCGAGGCTCTCGCGGACTTCACGGTAGCTGCAGCAACCTTCGTAGATGGCTTCGCGGATTTGGCCGTCGGTGACGCCCTGGCAGAGGCAAACGTACATGGCAGGCTCATGAAACAGGTTCGATGCGACGGATACTAATGTTAATGAGAATGCTTGTCAAAGTGTGACGGAATATCTTCCTGTCTGAGTTTGTTTCCGAAACGTCGGCCTGTTTCAGTCAAAAAAACGCCGCATGGCTGCGGCGTTTTCTATGGGTGGGGGGCGAGGTTGGGGCTAGTGGTCGAACTCGTCCCAGCCGCCCATTTCCTTCCAGCGGTTGACGATGCCGCAGAACAGCTCGGCGGTCTTCTCCGTGTCGTAGCGCGCGGAATGCGCTTCCTTGCCGTCGAACTCGATGCCGGCGGCCTGGCAGGCCTTGGCCAGCACGGTCTGGCCGTAGGCGAGGCCGGCCAGGGTGGCCGTGTCGAAGCTGGAGAAGGGATGGAAGGGGTTGCGCTTGAGGTCGCAACGGGCCACGGCGGCGTTGAGGAAGCCGAGGTCGAAGCTGCTGTTGTGGCCGACCAGGATGGCGCGCTTGCAGCCGTTGGCCTTGATCGACTTGCGCAGGCCCCGGAAGATTTCGGTCAGCGCATGTTCCTCGCTCACTGCCATGCGCAGCGGGTGATCGAGTTTGATGCCGGTGAACTCCAGCGCCGCCGCCTCGATGTTGGCACCCTCGAAGGGCTCGATGCGGAAGAAGTGGGTGTGGTCCGGGTAGAGGAAGCCGCCTTCGTCCATGGCGACGGTAGTGGCGGCGATCTCCAGCAGCGCGTCGGTGGCGGCGTTGAAGCCGCCGGTCTCCACGTCCACCACCACCGGCAGGTAGCCGCGGAAGCGCGCGGCCATCGGGTGGCGTGGGCCGGACGGCAGGCTGCCGTCGAGTTCGTCGTCGAAGTTGTCTTCGCTCACGCTTGGTCCTCCAGCAGGCGCCATTGCAGCTTCTCGCCGGCGCGCAGCGGAATCACCCGGTTCTCGCCCAGCGGCAGTTCGCTCGGGCCGGTCCATTCCTCGCGTACCAGGGTGATGCGGTCGGTGTTGCGTGGCAGGCCGTAGAAATCCGGGCCGTGCAGGCTGGCGAAACCTTCCAGCTTGTCCAGCGCCTGGCGCTGCTCGAAGGCCTCGGCATACAGCTCGATGGCAGCGTGCGCGGTGTAGCAGCCGGCGCAGCCGCAGGCGGCTTCCTTGGCATGCTGGGCGTGCGGCGCCGAGTCGGTGCCGAGGAAGAATTTCGGGTTGCCGCTGGTGGCGGCGTCCAGCAGGGCTTCCTGATGGGTGTTGCGCTTGAGGATCGGCAGGCAATAGAAGTGCGGACGGATGCCGCCGACCAGCATGTGGTTGCGGTTGTACAGCAGGTGGTGGGCGGTGATGGTGGCGCCGACGTTGGCCGGTGCGCCCCTGACGAACTGCGCCGCGTCGCCGGTGGTGATGTGCTCGAACACCACCTTCAGCGTCGGGAAACGCTCGACCACACGAACCAGATGCTCGTCGATGAAGCGCTTCTCGCGGTCGAACACGTCCACGTCGGCGCGGGTCACCTCGCCATGTACCAGCAGCGGCAGGCCGACCTCGGCCATGGCTTCCAGCACCGGGAAGATGTTGTCGATGCTGGTGACGCCGGAATCGGAGTTGGTGGTGGCGCCGGCCGGATAGAGCTTGGCGGCGTGGACGAAGCCGCTGGCCTTGGCGGCGCGCACGTCTTCGGCGGAAGTCTTGTCGGTGAGGTAGAGCACCATCAGCGGTTCGAAGCGGCTACCGGCTGGGCGGGCGGCCAGGATGCGCCCGCGATAGGCCTCGGCCTCGGCGGCGTTGCGCACCGGCGGCACTAGGTTGGGCATGATGATGGCGCGGGCGAAGGTCCGCGCGACATCGCGGACGGTGTGCTGCAGGACGGCACCATCGCGCAGATGGATGTGCCAGTCGTCTGGGCGCAGCAGGGTAATGCGGTCGGACATGGGGATTCCCGGCAGGTAAAACGTGGGCGAATGCTACCAGTTTTGCGGCTTCCACGACCTATCAAGTTTCCGGCGCCGCTGCCGATACGGGCTATGAAAGCCGTATCTCCCCACGGAGCCGATCTTGCGCCAGCCCAGCCTCCTCCTGCTCAGCCTGTTTGCCAGCCTGCCCTGGTGCATGCCGGCCGCGGCCATCACGTTCCAGACGCGCATGGAGAGCGTGGAGTGGAAGGTCGAGGGTGACCAGTTCGAATGCCGCCTGAGCCAGCCGATCGCCGATTTCGGCAGTGGCGAGTTCGTCCGCCGCGCCGGCGAGCAGGCAACGTTCCGCCTCAAGGCCCGCGAACGCTGGATGGGCGCCGGCTCGGCGACGCTGCTGGCCGCCGCCGCGCCGTGGCAGCCGGGCAGGGGGGACATCAACCTCGGTGCGCTGAGCGTCGGCAGCGGCGACGTGCCGTTCAACAGCAGCCAGGAACAGGCCGGGCGCCTGCTCACCGGCCTGATGGAGGGCCGCAGCCCTCTGGTACGCCACCGCACCCTGCAGGGCGGCGACAGCCTGGAGGTGCGGTTGCTGCCGGTCAAGTTCAACCAGGCCTACAACGACTACCTCAAGTGCACGGTCGGCCTGTTGCCGGTCAACTTCGACCAGATCCGCCAGACCCAGCTCGGCTTTCCCGGCGGCACCACCCTGGAACCCCTGGCCCAGGCCAAACTCGACATTATCCTGGATTTCATGAAGGCCGACCCGAGCGTCAACCGCATCCAGCTCGACGGCCATGCCGACAACTCCGGCAACCGCCTGACCAATCGCGACGCCTCGCGCCGCCGCGCGGTGGCGGTGGAAGAGTACCTACGGGCCCACGGCGTCCCGGCCGAGCAGATCATCGTCCGCTTCCATGGCGAGCGTTACCCGCTGGTGAAGAACAACAGCGCGGCCAACCGGGCGAAGAACCGCCGGGTGACCATGACCCTGTCTCGCGAGCCCGTGATCGAGCCGGCCCCCGAGGCCCAGTCGCCGGCCGCTCCCGCCCCGACGGAGCCGACGCCCGCCGCCGGAACGTCGGGTCCGTCCTCCGCATCCTGAAGTCGCCTGGGCAAATAAATCTGTCGCTTTGTCGCTAGTGTCTGTCGCGCCCCTGTAAATCATTCCGCACGGCCGGTAGAATCCCCGGTTTTCCGTACAACCCCCTGGAGTTGATTGGCATGGCGGACGTCAAAAAGGTAGTTCTGGCCTATTCCGGTGGCCTGGACACCTCGGTGATCCTCAAGTGGCTGCAAGACACCTATAACTGCGAAGTGGTGACCTTCACCGCCGACCTCGGCCAGGGCGAGGAGGTCGAGCCGGCCCGCGCCAAGGCCCAGGCCATGGGCGTCAAGGAAATCTACATCGACGACCTGCGCGAAGAGTTCGTCCGCGACTTCGTGTACCCGATGTTCCGCGCCAACACCGTCTACGAGGGCGAGTACCTGCTGGGTACTTCCATCGCCCGTCCGCTGATTGCCAAGCGCCTAATCGAGATCGCCAACGAGACCGGCGCCGACGCCATCTCCCACGGCGCCACCGGCAAGGGCAACGATCAGGTGCGCTTCGAGCTGGGCGCCTATGCGCTGAAGCCGGGCGTCAAGGTGATCGCACCCTGGCGCGAGTGGGACCTTCTGTCCCGCGAGAAGCTGATGGACTACGCCGAGAAGCATGGCATCCCGATCGAGCGCCACGGCAAGAAGAAGTCGCCTTACTCCATGGACGCCAACCTGCTGCACATCTCCTACGAGGGCGGCGTGCTAGAAGACACCTGGACCGAGCACGAAGAAGACATGTGGAAGTGGAGCGTCTCCCCGGAGAACGCCCCAGACACCCCGACCTACATCGAGCTGACCTACCGCAAGGGCGACATCGTCGCCATCGACGGCAAGGAACTGACCCCGGCGCAGGTGCTTACCGAACTCAACCGCCTCGGCGGCGCCAACGGCATCGGTCGCCTCGACATCGTCGAGAACCGTTACGTCGGCATGAAGTCCCGCGGCTGCTACGAGACCCCCGGTGGCACCATCATGCTCAAGGCCCACCGCGCCATCGAGTCGATCACCCTGGACCGCGAAGTGGCTCACCTGAAAGACGAGCTGATGCCCAAGTACGCCAGCCTGATCTACACCGGCTACTGGTGGAGCCCGGAGCGTCTGATGCTGCAGCAGATGATCGACGCCTCCCAGGCCGATGTGAACGGCGTGGTGCGCCTGAAGCTGTACAAGGGCAACGTCATCGTGGTCGGCCGCAAGTCCGACGACTCGCTGTTCGACGCCAACATCGCCACCTTCGAGGAAGATGGCGGCGCCTACAACCAGGCGGACGCGGCGGGCTTCATCAAGCTCAACGCCCTGCGCATGCGCATCGCCGCCGGCAAGGGCCGCAAGCTGTTCTGATAAGCTGAACGCACCGAGCCAGACGAACCCCGGCCACGAGCCGGGGTTCTGTTTTTATAAGCCCGCACACGGGCAACGATGAGGAAAAACCGATGAGACTGCTACATACCATGCTGCGCGTGGGCGACATGGACCGTTCCATCACCTTCTACACCGAGGTGCTGGGCATGACCCTGCTGCGCCGCAAGGAGTACCCGGACGGCCAGTTCACCCTGGCCTTCGTCGGCTACGGCAACGAGGCCGAGAACAGCGTGATCGAGCTGACCTACAACTGGGGCGTGGACCGGTACGAACTGGGCACTGCCTACGGCCACATCGCCCTGGAAGTGGAAGACGTCTACAAGGCTTGCGAGGACATCCGTTCCCGTGGCGGCAAGATCACCCGCGAGCCGGGCCCGATGAAGCACGGCACCAGCATCCTGGCCTTCGTCGAAGACCCGGACGGCTACAAGATCGAACTGCTGTCGCCCAAGCGCAACGACTGAGACGCGCTCGCCGCCTTTTTGCATGAGCTGAGAGTTGGTGCTCAAAAATTGACTATCAATGGATGATTGGTCAATTACTTGACGATTTTGGGTTGCTATAGTCGCCGCCCCACAACCTTTCAAGGACGAAAAGATGTTCAAGCAGTGGTGTCGACTCCTGCTGGTCGTGCTCGGCACGGCCGGCCTTTTCAGCTCACCCGCCCAGGCAACCCTGCCGCTGCAGGGCAAATCCACCATTTCCGGCCAGGTCTTCGACGTCGACGGTCGCCCTCTCGAGGGTGTGACCGTGCAGGTGCGCGAGGGCATCATCCTCAAGCGCGGCCAGAAGGCCATTACCAATCCTGGCGGCCTGTTCACGCTCCAGGGCATCGTGCCGACCCAGACCCTCTTCCTGAGCTTCGAGAAGGAGGGCTTCACCTCGACTCAGGGAACCGTGAGCCTGGTGCAGAAGGTGCCGACCGGGAAATGGCTTCCGCGCTATGAGTACAAGCTGCTGCGCGAGGCCACCATCAAAAAGACCCTGCTCAAGCGCGGTGCGGTGCAATCTCTTGACCCGGTTCTCGGCGGCACGCTGGACGAGGCCGGTTTCAAGGTCAGCTTCAGCCCGGACAGCCTGACCGGCAACGCCGGCCAGCCGGTGCAGGTGGTGATCACGCCGGTCGACGTCTCGACCGCCGCGATCAACGGTGCTCCGGGTGAATTCGGTGCGCGTACCGCCGATGGCCGCCTGGAGACGCTGGAGTCTTTCAGCATGGCGGACTTCAGCCTGTACCAGGGTTCCAACAAGGTGAACCTGAAGCCGGGAAGCACCGCCGACATCGAGCTGCTGCTGCCGGCGAACACCCGCCTGCAGGAAGGCGATGTCACCCCGATGTGGCATTTCGATACTGTCAGCGGGCTCTGGCAGGAGGAAGGCACCGGCCATGTGGCTGCCTCCACGTCGCAGCCCAATCGACTGGCCGTGTTCGCCACCGTTGCGCATTTTTCCTGGTGGAACAGCGATCAGGTGATCACTCTCGCCGAAGTCAGAGGGCGGGTGGTCGACCAGATCGGCCAGCCGGTCGCCGGTGCCAGCGTTTCTTCCCAGGGCGTGGACTATAACGGCAGCACCAATCCGGTACTGACCGATGCCAACGGCTACTACTGTCAGAAGGTGAAAGCCGATTCCGTCAGTGCTCTGCGGGCCAATCGCGTTATCCAGGGCATCAGCTTGAACTCGCCCACACAGCAGGTGCAGGCCGGCGCCGCAGGCAGCCTGTGTGCGAGCGGCAGTGCGGTTGTGGTGGCCGACCTCGTGCTGCCGGCCGGACTGGCTTGTGTGAGTGGCACCGTTCTGGACGGCTCTGGCCAACCGGTTTCGGGCGTGACCGTCTTCGCCAGCTCGGGCTCCCACACGCAGAGCGATGCCCATGGCGCGTTCCAGCTGAGCGTGATGGAGCTGGCCCAGGCCGTGATCTACGCCGCGGGCTACCCGTCCCAGACTGTAGCGGCGCCGGCCGCAGGCGCGCCCTGTGCCACAGTGACCCTGCAGCCGGGCGGCTCCAATAGCGCTCCCGCCTGCGTGAGCGGTTTCGTCTACCAGTGCGACCTGTCGAACCGTCGAGAAGACGTGCAGCTGTTCGCCCGGGATGTCTCCAACTCGACGCCGCTGGGCACTTCCGCGCCCACTGATCTCGATGGCAACTATTGCATCGACAACCTGCCGGCCAATCTGCAGATCAAGGTGGGGCCGGTGAACTCCAGCATCGACGAAGGCATCGAGCTGAACAGCGGTAATGGTGGCGGCAGCTGCGCCGCCAATACCTGCAACGCGGTGCCGCCGATGGACATCTGGTGCTACTGATGGCCTAGCTCGATTCGCTGAGCGACACCAAGAAACCGATACCAGTCGCCTGGTATCGGTTTTTTCATGTTTTGCCTGGCTGAAACAGAAAGCACGCCGCGACTTGGCGTCGCGGCGTGCTTCTTTGCGCTATTCGGCGAGTTTCGTCACGGCGAGTTTCGTCTCCGAGCCGGAGATCACTCCTCGATGGCGCCCATGGCGGTGGTGTTGAAGCCGCCGTCGACGTAGAGGATTTCGCCGCTGATGCCCGAGGCCAGGTCGGAGCAGAGGAAGGCTCCGGCGTTGCCGACTTCCTCGATGGTTACGTTGCGGCGCAGCGGGGTCTGTTTCTCGTTGGCGGCGAGCATCTTGCGGAAGCTCTTGATGCCGCTGGCCGCCAGGGTACGGATCGGGCCGGCGGAGATGGCGTTGACGCGGGTGCCTTCCGGGCCGAGGCTGCCGGCCAGGTAGCGCACGCCGGCCTCCAGGCTGGCCTTGGCCATACCCATCACATTGTAGTTGGGCATGGTGCGCTCGGCGCCCAGGTAGGAGAGGGTGAGGATGCTGCCGTTGCGGCCCTGCATCAGCTCGCGGCCGGCCTTGGCCAGGGCCACCAGGCTGTAGGCGCTGATGTCGTGGGCGATCTTGAAGCCTTCGCGGGTGGTGACTTCGGTGAAGTCGCCGTCCAGCTGGTCGCCCGGGGCGAAGCCGACGGAGTGGACGATGCAGTCCAGGCCGTCCCATTGCTTGCCCAGTGCTTCGAAGACCTTGGCGATCTCCTCGTCGCTGGCGACGTCGCAGGGGAAGCACAGCTCGGGGTTGGAGCCCCAGCCGGCGGCGAACTCTTCGACGCGGCCCTTGAGCTTGTCGTTCTGGTAGGTGAAGGCGAGCTCGGCGCCCTCGCGGTGCATGGCGGCGGCGATGCCCGAGGCGATGGACAGTTTGCTGGCCACGCCAACGATCAGTACGCGCTTACCGGCGAGAAAACCCATGTGCGTTATTCCTCTTTCAGTGAGTCGGCGGTCGTCGGAGCCATGAAGGCGGCTTCCAGCAACTGCCGGGTATAGGGGTGCTGCGGCGTGGCGAACACCTGCTCGGCCGGCCCCTGTTCAACCACCTTGCCCTGTTTCACCACCATCAATTGGTGGCTCAGGGCCCTGACCACCGCCAGGTCGTGGCTGATGAACAGGTACGTCAGGTTGTACTTGGCCTGCAGCGAGCGCAGGAGTTCCACCACCTGGCGCTGCACCGTGCGGTCGAGCGCCGAGGTGGGCTCGTCCAGCAGGATCAGCGCCGGTTTCAGCACCAGTGCCCGGGCAATGGCGATCCGCTGCCGTTGCCCGCCGGAAAACTCATGGGGGTAGCGGTGCCGGGTATCCGGGTCCAGTCCCACCTCCTTGAGCGCGTCGATGACGGCCTGTTCCTGCTCCTCTTCGCTGCCCATGCCGTGGATGCGCAGGCCCTCGCCGACGATCTGGCCCACGCTCATGCGCGGGCTGAGACTGCCGAAGGGGTCCTGGAAGACCACCTGCATCTGCCGCCGCAGCGGCCTCACGGCCTTCTGCGACAGCCCGTCCAGCGCCTGGCCCTGGAAGCGGATAGCGCCCTGGCTGCCGAGCAGCCGCAGGATCGCCATGCCGAGGGTGGATTTGCCGGAACCACTCTCGCCGACGATGCCCAGGGTCTGGCCCTGGGGCAGGCTGAAGTCGATTCCGTCCACCGCCTTCACATGGTCGACCGTGCGCCGCAGCACGCCCTTCTTGATCGGGAACCACACGCGCAGGTCGTCCACTTCCAGCAGCGGCGCGCCGGCGGGGTTGGCCGCAGGCTCGCCGCTGGGCTCGGCGCCGAGCAGTTCCCGGGTATAGGGATGCTGCGGAGCGCGGAACAATTCGTCACACGACGCCTGTTCGACGATGCGACCGCGCTGCATGACACATACGCGGTGGGCGATTCTTCGCACCAGGTTGAGATCGTGGGTGATCAGCAGCATGGACATGCCCAGGCGCGCCTGCAGGTCCTTGAGCAGGTCGAGGATCTTCAGCTGCACGGTGACGTCCAGCGCCGTGGTCGGTTCGTCGGCGATCAGCAGCTCCGGCTCGTTGGCCAGGGCCATGGCGATCATCACCCGCTGGCGCTGGCCGCCGGACAATTCGTGGGGGTAGGCCTTGAGGCGCTTGGCCGGTTCGGGGATGCCGACCAGTTCCAGCAGTTCGATGATCCGCGCGCGCGCCGGCTCGCCGCTCAGGCCCTTGTGCCAGGCCAGGATTTCGCCGATCTGCTTGCCGATGCTGTGCAGCGGGTTGAGCGAGGTCATCGGCTCCTGGAACACCATGGCGATGTGGTTGCCGCGGATGCCGCGCAGCTTCTCCGGCGGCAGCTTGAGCAGGTCCTGCTCGCCGTAGCGGATGCTGCCGGCCGGGTGGCGGGCCAGCGGGTAGGGCAGCAGGCGCAGGATGGAGTGGGCGGTGACCGACTTGCCGGAGCCGCTCTCGCCGACCAGGGCCAGGGTCTCGCCGCGGCGGATGTCGAAGCTGACGCCTTCGATCACCCGCTGGGCCTTGTCGCCGGATACGAACTCGACGGCCAGGTCGCGCACTTCGATCAGGTTGTTCGGATCGGTCATCTCATTTCCTCGGGTCGAAGGCATCGCGGGCGGCTTCGCCGATGAACACCAGCAGGCTGAGCATCAGGGCCAGCACGGCGAACGCGCTGATGCCGAGCCAGGGCGCCTGCAGGTTGGCCTTGCCCTGGGCCACCAGTTCGCCCAGCGAGGGTTCGCCGGCCGGCAGGCCGAAGCCGAGGAAGTCCAGCGAGGTGAGGGTGCCGATGGCGCCGGTGAGGATGAAGGGCATGAAGGTCATGGTCGAGACCATGGCGTTGGGCAGGATGTGGTGGAACATGATGCCGCCGTTGCCCATGCCCAGGGCGCGGGCCGCGCGCACGTACTCCAGGTTGCGGCCGCGGAGGAACTCGGCGCGCACCACGTCGACCAGGCTCATCCACGAGAACAGCAGCATGATGCCCAGCAGCCACCAGAAGTTGGGCTGCACGAAGCTGGCCAGGATGATCAGCAAGTAGAGCACCGGCAGGCCCGACCAGACTTCCAGGAAGCGCTGCCCGGCCAGGTCGACCCAGCCGCCGTAGTAGCCCTGCAGGGCGCCGGCCAGCACGCCGATGAGCGCGCTGGCCAGGGTCAGCGCCAGGGCGAACAGCACCGACACGCGGAAGCCGTAGATCACCCGCGCGAGCACGTCGCGGCCCTGGTCGTCGGTGCCCAGCCAGTTCTGCGCCGAGGGCGGCGCGGGGGCCGGCACCTGCAGCTCGTAGTTGATGCTGGAGTAGCTGAACGGGATCGGCGGCCAGACCATCCAGCCGTCCTTCGCCGCGATCAGTTCCTGGATGTAGGGGCTCTTGTAGTTGGCCTGCAGCGGGAACTCGCCGCCGAAGGCGGTCTCCGGGTAGCGCTTGAGCACCGGGAAGTACCACTCGCCGTCGTAGCGCACGGCCAGCGGCTTGTCGTTGGCGATCAGCTTCGCGCCCAGGCTGAGCACGAACAGGGCGAGGAACAGCCAGAGCGACCACCAGCCGCGCTTGTGGGCCTTGAACAGGGCGAAGCGGCGTCGATTGAGGGGAGAGAGCTTCATCGATCAGTTCTCCCGGCTTTCGAAGTCGATGCGTGGATCGATCAGCGTGTACATCAGGTCGCTCACCAGCTTGGCCAGCAGGCCGAACAGGGAAAAGATGAACAGGGTGCCGAACACCACCGGGTAGTCGCGGTTGACGATGGACTCGAAGCCCAGCAGGCCGAGGCCGTCGAGGGAGAAGATCACCTCGATCAGCATCGATCCGGCGAAGAAGATGCCGAGGAAGGCGGCCGGGAAGCCGGCGACCACGATCAGCATGGCGTTGCGGAACACGTGGCCGTAGAGCACGCGCCGGTCGGTCAGGCCCTTGGCGCGGGCGGTGACCACGTACTGCTTGCCGATCTCGTCGAGGAAGCTGTTCTTGGTCAGCAGGGTGAGGGTGGCGAAGTTGCCGATCACCAGGGCCGTCACCGGCAGGGCCAGGTGCCAGAAGTAGTCGAGAATCTTGCCGCCCAGGCTGAGTTCGTCGAAGTTGCCGGAGGTCAGCCCGCGCAAGGGGAACCAGTCCCAGTAGCTGCCGCCGGCGAACAGCACGATCAGCAGGATGGCGAACAGGAACGAGGGGATGGCGTAGCCGACGATGATCGCCGAACTGGTCCAGACGTCGAAGGCGCTGCCGTGGCGGGTGGCCTTGGCGATGCCCAGGGGGATGGAGACGAGGTAGGTGATCAGGGTGCTCCACAGGCCCAGGGAAATGGACACGGGCATCTTTTCCAGGATCAGGTCGATCACCGTGGCGTCGCGGAAGAAGCTCTCGCCGAAGTCCAGCTGGGCGTAGCTCTTGATCATCAGCCAGAAGCGCTCGGGAGCCGACTTGTCGAAGCCGTACATCTTCTCGATCTCGGCGATCAGCTCGGGGTCGAGGCCCTGGGCGCCCCGGTAGTTGGAGCCGGCCACCGCGACCTCGCCGCCGCCGCCGGAAACGCGGCCGGTGGCGCCGCCCGAGGCGGCGTCGAAGCCTTCCAGCTTGGCGATCATCTGCTCCACCGGGCCGCCCGGCGCCGCCTGGACGATGATGAAGTTGATCAGCAGGATGCCGAGCAGGGTGGGGATGATCAGCAGCAGGCGGCGGACGATATAGGCCAGCATCAAGGGGCTTCCTGCTCGGTGGTCTTGGCGGGCTTGCTGCGTGGCGGGGCCGCCGGTGCCTCTTCCCACCAGGTCATCAGGCCGTAGTCGTACAACGGGGTCACCGCGGGGCGGCCGAAGCGCTTCCAGTAGGCCACGCGCCAGGTGTCCACATAGTAGTTGGGCACCACATAGTGGCCCCAGAGCAGGGCGCGATCCAGCGCGCGGGCGTGGCTGATCAGCGCTTGCCGCGAGTCGGCGCGGATCAGGCCGTCCACCAACTGGTCGATGGCCGGGTCGCGCAGGCCCATCAGGTTGCGGCTGCCGGGGTTGTCGGCGCTGGCGGAGTGCCAGAATTCTCGCTGTTCGTTGCCCGGCGAGTTGGACTGGGGCCAGATCGCCGAGGTCATGTCGAAGTCCCGTGAGCGCAGGCGGTTGATGTACTGGGAGGTGTCGACCCGGCGAATCTGCAGGTCGATGCCCAGTTCCGCCAGGTTGCGCTTGAACGGCAGGATCACCCGCTCCAGGTTGGGCTGGAAGTTGATGAACTCGAAGGCCAGCTGCTTGCCGTCCGGGCCGATCATCTTGTCGTCCTCGATGCGGTAGCCGGCCTCGGTGAGCAGCTGGAAGGCGCGCCGGCTCTGTTCGCGGATGATGCCGCTGCCGTCGCTGACCGGGGGCTTGAACTCCTGGGTGAAGACTTCCGGCGGCAGCTTGTCGCGCAGCGGCTCCAGGATCTTCAGTTCGGCCTCGTCGGGCAGGCCGGTGGCCGCCATCTCGGAGTTGGCGAAGTAGCTGCCGGTGCGCTTGTAGGCGCCGTAGAACAGTTGCTTGCTGGCCCACTCGAAGTCGAACAGCTGGGCGATGGCCTCGCGCACGCGGCGATCCTGGAACATCGGCCGGCGCAGGTTGAACACGTAGCCCTGCATGCCGGCGGGGTTGTGGTTGGGGATGGCGGCCATCACGAAGCGGCCGGCGCGCAGGGCAGGGGAGTCGTAGCCGGTGTTCCAGTCCTTGGCCGAATACTCCAGGTTGACGTCGAACTGGCCGGCCTTGAAGCCTTCCAGGGCCACCTGGGTGTCGCGGTAGTAGTCGACGCGGATGCGGTCGAAGTTGTACAGGCCGCGGCTCACCGGCAGGTCCTGGCCCCACCAGTCCTTGACCCGCTCGAACTCGACGCGGCTGCCCGGCGAGACCTTGCCGATGCGGTAGGGGCCGCTGCCCAGCGGCGGCTCCAGGCCGCCTCTGGAGAAGTCCCGGTCGGCCCACCAGTGCTTGGGCAGCACGTGGATCTGGCCGAGGATCAGCGGCAGCTCGCGGTTGTCCTTGTGCTTGAAGTCGAAGCGCACGGTCAGCCTGTCCTCGGCCACCACCTTGTCCACGTCCGCGTAGTAGTGGCGGTACATGGGGTCGCCTTTCTCGACCAGGGTGTCGAAGGTGAAGATGACGTCCTCGGCGGTCACCGGCTGGCCGTCGTGGAAGCGCGCCTTGGGGTTGAGGAGGAAGCGGACGTAGCTGTTGTCCTCGGCCTTGTCGATCTTCTCGGCCAGCAGGCCGTATTCGGTGAAGGGTTCGTCCGGCGAGTGGTAGGTGAGGCTGTCGTAGATCAGCGGTTCCACGTCCACCGGGTTGCCCTTGGGAATGTAGGGGTTGAAGCTGTCGAAGCCGCCGATCCCGCGCTGCCGCAGCAGGCCGCCCTTGGGCGCTTCCGGGTTGACGTAGTCGAAGTGCTTGAAGTCCGCCGGGTACTTCGGCTGCTCGCCGTACAGGGTGAGGGCGTGCCTGGGTTCGGCCTGGGCGGCGCCGGCCAGGAGCAGCAGGGCGGCGGCGCCGAGGGTGCGCAGGGTGGGGCTCATCGAACGGTCTCCGTGGGCTTCAGCCACCAGGCCCGCAGCCCGAGGGTGTAGGGCGGGGTGGTGACGAAGGCGAACCGGTTGCGGTACGCCAGACGATGGTGATTGATGTACCAGTTGGGAATGCTGTAGTGCTGCCAGAGCAGGACCCGGTCCAGCGCGCGGGCGGCCGAGACCTGTTCTTCGCGGGTCTGGGCGGCGAGCAGCTTGTCGAGCAGGGCGTCGACCACCGGATGGCGCACGCCCGCGTAGTTCCTGCTGCCCTTGACGCCGGCCTGGCTGGAGTGGAAGTACTGCCACTGCTCCAGGCCGGGGCTGAGGTTCTGCGGCAGGGTCATGAGGATCATGTCGTAGTCGAACTGGTCGAGGCGCTGCTTGTACTGGGCCCGGTCCACGGTGCGCAGGCTGGCGCGGATGCCGATGCTGGCCAGGTTCTCGGTGTAGGGCTGGAGGATGCGTTCCAGGTTGGGGTTGACCAGCAGTATTTCGAAGCGCAGGGGCTGGCCCTTGGCGTTGACCAGGCGCTGGCCGGAAGGTTTCCAGCCCGCCTCGGCGAGCAGGCCCAGGGCGCGGCGCAGGGTCTCCCGCGGGATGCCGCGGCCGTCGGTGGCGGGCAGGGCGAAGGGCTCGGTGAACAGCTTGGCCGGCAACTGCTTGCGGTAGGGCGAGAGCACCAGCCACTCGCCGCCCTCCGGCTTGCCGGTGGCGGAGAACTCGCTGTTCGGGTAGTAGCTGGGGCTGCGCTTGTAGGCGCTGTTGAACAGGGCGCGGTTGGTCCACTCGAAGTCGAACATCAGGCCCAGCGCCTCGCGCACCTTGCGCTGGGCGAAGATGTCGCGGCGGCTGTTCATGAACAGCGCCTGGGTCTGGGTGGGGATCTGGTGCGGGATTTCGGCGCGGATCACGTCGCCGCGGGCGATGGCCGGGAAGCGGTAGCCGTTGGCCCAGTTCTTCGCCTGGTGCTCGATGTAGAAGTCGAATTCGCCGGCCTTGAACGCCTCGAAGGCCACGTTGCTGTCGCGGTAGAACTCCACCTCGACCCGGTCGAAGTTGTACTTGCCGCGGTTGACCGCCAGCTTCGCGCCCCACCAGTCCTTGACCCGCTCGAACACCAGGCGCCGCCCGGGGTCCACCTGGACGATGCGGTAGGGCCCGCTGCCCAGCGGCACGTCGAAGCTGGTGGCCTTGAAGTCGCGCTTCTTCCAGTAGTGCTGGGCCAGCACCGGCAGTTCGCCCAGGCGCAGGATCAGCAGCGGGTTGCCGGCGCGCTTGAACACGAAGCGGATGCGGTGGCGGCCGAGGATGTCGACCCTTTTGACTTCCTGCAGGTTGGTGCGGTACTGCGGATGACCGTCCCTGACCAGGGTGCGGTAGGAGAAGGCCACATCGTAGGCGGTGATCGGCTGGCCGTCGTGGAAGCGGGCTTCCTTGCGCAGGTTGAACACCACCCAGCTGCGGTCCTCGTTGTATTCCACGCTCTTGGCGATCAGGCCGTAGCTGGAGGCCGGCTCGTCGCCCGAGGGATCGTAGGGGCCGGTGCCCACCATCAGCGGCTCGTTGAACTCGCTGACCCCGTATTGCAGGAAGTTGGGCGCCGCCGACGGGCTGCTGCCCTTGAAACTGTAGGGATTGAGGGTGTCGAAGGTGCCATAGGCCATGATCCGCAGCGTGCCGCCCTTGGGCGCAGCGGGGTCGACCCAGTCGAAGTGGGTGAAGCTCGCCGGGTACTTGAGCATGCCGAACTGGGCGTAGCCATGGCTCTCGCTGAGGGTCGCCAGGGCGGGGAAGCTCATGGCCAGGCCAAGGATCAGCGAGAGCAGGAGACGCATCGGGTGCGGAGTCCGGTCCATTGGGCTTCTGGCGGCATATAGAGGCAGGGTGCTGGTTTTTCTCTGCGGTTGGCGGCGGATGATCGCCGATTTGCACGGGCATGCCGACCGATTGTTTGCCGGTACAGTAACAGCTTGTATCCGCTGGAAAAAGAGCACCTTCCACGCGGCTTGTGCCATCATTTTGCCTACACTTGAACGAGATGAAACGAGGTCGCTGTCTTGGCGGAACGCAGTATCGGGTTACAGGCATGGATCGACAGATTGAACCAGGCGGAACTGCCTGCGCTCGCCGCCGTGGTGCAGGACCTGCATCGCCTGTCCCAGGCCGACCGTGCCTCGGTGCAGCAACTGGCCGACGTGCTGCTGCGCGACGCTTCGCTGACCTCCAAGGTGCTGCGGGTCGGTAACAGCGCCTACTACAACCCCTCCCAGGAAAGCATCCGCACCATCTCCCGGGCCATCGTGCTGATCGGCTTCGACAACGTGCGCCTGATCGGCATGTCGGTGTGCCTGATCGACAGCCTGCTGGCGAAGGCGCCGCGCGAGCAGTTGCAGATGCTCCTGGCGCGTTCCTTCCACGCCGCGGTGCAGGCTCGCAACATCGCCGGCTACGTGTTGAGCCGCAGCGAGGAAGAGGTGTTCATCGCCGCGCTGCTGCACACGGTGGGCGAACTGGCGTTCTGGGCCAGCGGCGGCGCCCAGGCCGACGAGCTGGCCGTCGCCCTGGAGCGGCCCGGCATGGACCCGGACGAGGCCGTGCGGGAGGTGCTCGGCACCAGCTTCCGCCAGTTGACCCAGGGCCTGGTGCGGAGCTGGAACCTGGGCGAACTGGCCGCTTTCGCCCATGGCGGTGGCAACCAGCACGATCCGGCGGTGCGCGCCATCGGCCTGGGCGTGAAGATCAGCGAAGCGGCGCTGGAGGGCTGGGATTCCCCGGAGATGGAGCAACTGGTGCAGCAGGTGGCCGAGTTCACCGGCGTCAGCCCCGAGGATGCGCTCAGGCAGGTGCTGGAAAGCGCCCGGGAGACCGTGGAGGTGGCCACTACCTTCGGTGCCGGCCAGCTGTGCCGGCTGATTCCCGATACCGATCCGGAGCAGATCCGCCTCCAGCAGCAGGAGCGCAAGGCGCGCCTGCTGCAGCCCGACCAACTGGTGTTGCAACAGGCATTGCAGGACCTGGGCATGATGGTCAGCAGCAAGGCCGACGTCGGCATGATCCTCGACACCCTGCTCAAGGGCCTGCACCGGGGCGCCGGGCTGGAGCGGGTGATGCTGGCGGTGCTGGCCGACGGCCAGACCCGCTTCCGGGTCAAGCGGGCGATAGGCGAGGGTACCGAGCGCTGGCTGAGCGACTTCCAGCTGCCGGCGTCCCAAGTCGAGCAGCCACACATCTTCAGCTACGTGCTGCGCAACCGCGAGGCGCTGTGGATGGGGGTGCCGGCCAGCTACAACCTGGCCGAGCTGGTGACCCTGCCGATGCGCCAGCAGCTGGGGCAGGGCATGTTCTTCATCGCGCCGCTGCTGGCCGGCAGCCGCGAGATCGGCGTGCTGTACGCGGACTGCCGGGTTTCCGGGCGGGCGCTGAAACACGAGCAGTTCGTCGCCTTCCAGCGCTTCGCCCAGCTGACCGTGCGCTGCCTGGAGGCGCTGGGCAAGCGCTGACGACAAGGCCATGTCCCCGCGTGGCCAAGATCTCTAGCCGAACACTGCAGCTGTCTGCCCTTGGACTATTCCCCTTCCGGCCAGCGCAAGCGCTGTTCAGCCCTGCGCGGGATGACGAAGTAGGAGTGAAGCCCTTCCGAGAACCGTCATTCCCGCGCAGGCGGGAATCCAGAACATGGCACCAGGTACACAGCCAACGAAAAGCGCCCACGGGCTAATGCCTGTCAGTTAAGAGAAACGCCGCGATTCCCTGCTGGATCACGGCGTTTTTTCTTGGCTATGCCTGAGTCGGCTGTGGCGAACAGACTCGGCCTTTGTGGGAGCGGCTGGGCGGCATTCCGATTGGCCGCGATGCTTTGTTGTCAGCCCCGTTCGCGGACAAGTCCGCTCCCACAGGGGCAATGGCGCTCGCCAGCCAGGGAAATGCCTTAACTGACAGGCATTAGCCCGAGGGCGGCCTTGTTGTCAGTCGAGATACAGCGTGAGGGTCTGCCCAGGCTTGAGCGCGCGGCTGTCGCTGCGCGGGTTCCAGCGCTGGATGTGCTCGACATTGACCTTGAAGCGCTGGGCGATCAGGTACATGGAGTCGCCGCTCTTGACCTGGTAGTAGGTCACGTTCTGCCGCGCCTTGCCGTTGCTGCTGGCGGCCACCGAGTTGCCGGTGCCGCCCGAGCCGCCGCGGATGTCCAGCATCTGGCCGAGGCTCAGCTTGCTGCCGGCGTTCAGGCCGTTCCAGCGCTGCAGGTCCTTGAGCGAGACGCCGTGGGCATTGGCGATCTGCCAGAGGTTGTCGCCGCGCTTCACCTTGTAGCGCTGCGGATGGCTGGCGGGCGGAGGCGCCTTGGCCACTTGCTCGTGCAGCGCCCGCACCGGCTCGCGCCCGCCCGCGGACGGGATGGTGAGGACCTGGCCGACCCGCAGGTTGTTGCCGCTCAGCTTGTTGACGTCCTTAAGGGCGTTCACCGTCAGGTGGTGGCGGTTGGCGATGCTGTGCAGGTTGTCGCCCGCGCGCACCCGGTATTCCTGCCACTGCACAAGTTCCTGGGGCTTCATCAGCGAGAGGCTGGCGTTGAACTGCTCGGCCTTGTCGATGGGCACCAGCAGGTGCTGTGGGCCGTCCATGGTAATGCCTTTCTTGAAGGCCGGGTTGAGGCTCTCCAGTTCGTCCTCTTCCATGTCGACCATGGCCGCCAGCCGCGCCAGGTCCAGCCCCGGCTTGCTCGCCACCTGCTGGAAGTAGGGCTCGTTGGCGATGGGGTTGAGGGCGACGCCGTAGGCCTCCGGCGACATGACGATCTGCGACAGGGCCAGCAGCTTGGGCACGTAGTCCTGGGTTTCCTTGGGCAGCGGCAGGTTCCAGTAGTCGGTCGGCAGGCCGAGCTTCTGGTTGCGCTCGATGGCCCGGCTCACGGTGCCCTCGCCGGCGTTGTAGGCGGCCAGCGCCAGCAGCCAGTCGCCGTTGAACATGTCGTGCAGGCGGGTGAGGTAGCTCAGCGCGGCGTTGGTCGAGGCGGTGATGTCGCGGCGGCCGTCGTACCAGTTGGTCTGGCGCAGGTTGAAGTGGCGGCCGGTGGAGGGGATGAACTGCCACAGGCCGACCGCGTGGCTGCGCGAGTAGGCGTAGGGGTTGTAGGCGCTCTCGATCACCGGCAGCAGGGCCAGCTCCATCGGCATCTTGCGCTCTTCCAGGCGCTCGACCACGTAGTGGATATAGAGGCTGCCGCGGGTGCTGGCGTTTTCCAGGAAGGAGGGGTTGCTGACGAACCACAGGCGCTGGTTCTCGATGCGCGGGTTGATGCCGATCTCGTCTTGCAGCCCGAAGCCGTCGCGCATCCGCACCCAGATGTCCTTGGGCACTTCCGGCTCGACCGCTTCGGCGAGCCATTGCGGCTCCTGCTGCAGGGTCACGGCGGGGTCGGTATCGCGGCTCTGCTCGACCGGAGCCGTGCTCTGGCAGCCTGCCAGGCCCATGCATGCCATTACCGCCAGAGCCCTTGCCCGTCGCGTCAGTTCCGTTGAATCAAGGGTTCCGAAAGGTAATAAAAACATTGTTATCTAGTATCTGTCGGCCCAAAAAAGTGGAGGGATTCTAGAAACGGCCCCCAGGGTGGTCAAGTTTTCACCAGCCCGCCGACGGGTCGCTAGGCCACCTTGAACTGGTCCTTCCAGCCGCGCAGCGCAGCGAAGACCTCGTCTTCCGTACGCTGCCGGGCGCCGTCCCGCTCGTCGATTTTTTCTTTAATGGATGTTTCGCGGCAGCGCAGGAAGGGGTTGGTCGCCTTCTCCAGGGCGATGGTCGACGGCAAGCTGATCCGCCCGGCCGCACGCCAGGCGCTGACCTCCTCGAAGCGTTGCGCGACGGCCGTATTGCCCGGCTCCGCGGCGCGTGCGAAGTGCAGGTTGCTCAGGGTGTATTCGTGGGCGCAGTAGACGCGGGTGGCGTCCGGCAGGGCGGCCAGGCGCCGCAGCGACATGTTCATCTGCTGCGGCGTGCCCTCGAACAGCCGGCCGCAGCCGGCGGCGAACAGGGTGTCGCCGGAGAACAGCCAGCCTTCCTCGGCCTGGTAGTAGGCGATATGGCCCAGGGTATGGCCGGGCACCGCGTGGACGACGAAGTCGCGGCCGAGCACCTCGATCCGCGCGCCGTCGTCGAGCGCCACGTCGCGGGACGGGGTGTTCTCCCGCGCGGGGCCGGATACCCGGGCGCCGGTGGCGTCCTTGAGCCGGGTCACGCCGCCCACGTGGTCGGGGTGGTGGTGAGTGACGAGGATGTCGTCGAGCCGCCAGTCCGGGTGGGCGGCCAGCCAGTCCAGCACCGGCTGGGCATCGCCCGGGTCGACCACGGCGCAGCGGCGGGTGGTGGTGTCCTGCAGCAGCCAGATGTAGTTGTCGCTGAAGGCGGGAAGGGCATCGATCCGGTACATGTTCGGGGTCGCCATTTGGGGAGCAATGGCGCATCTTAAGCGCAACAACCTGCCACGATCTGCTGCGCGTCGGCCAAACGATGGAGAAAGCGTCCTCGGAGTGTTCATTTATCACTCGTAAACTGCGCTTCCTCGGCTACTTCTGCATCGTTCATCCCTGGATCGCGAGATCGATTGGCGAGGCCTTACGTCCTGCTTGTTCATGGAGGCTGCGATGAGCGAACCCTTCGCCCAGGCCGATGCCGACTGGCTGCAACTGACCCGCGCCGCCCGCGAATGGCTGGCCTCGCCCCACGGCGAGCTGCTGTTGATGGAGGAACGGCAGGCGCTGGACGAGGAGCTGGCGCGCTATTTCGGCGGCTATCTGGTGCACTACGGCCCGGCCGAGGCCGAGCCGCCCAGCGCGCCGCAGATCCGCTGCAACGTCCGCCTGGGCGCGCCGCTGGCCGGCGTGCACATCGCCTGCGAGGAGCAGGCCTGGCCATTGGGCGAGCACGCCGCCGACGTGGTGGTGCTGCAGCACGGGCTGGACTTCTGCCTCTCGCCCCACGGCCTGCTGCGCGAGGCGGCGCGCAGCGTGCGCCCCGGCGGCCACCTGCTGATCACCGGGGTCAACCCCTGGAGTACCTGGGGGCTGCGCCACTACTTCGCCCGCGACGGCTTTCGCCAGGCCCGCTGCATCTCGCCCAGCCGCCTGGCGGACTGGCTCAGCCTGCTGGGCTTCGCGCTGGAGAAACGCCGCTTCGGGTGCTATCGTCCGCCGCTTTCCGCGCCGGCCTGGCAGGCGCGGCTGGCCGGACTGGAGCGCTGGGGCGCGCGCATGCACGCGCCTGGCGCAGGGTTCTACCTGCTGGTGGCACGCAAGCTGGTGGTCGGCCTGCGGCCGCTGCGCCCGCCGCAGCGCGCCAGCATGGGCAAGCTGGTGCCGATGCCCGTGGCCAAGGTCAGCCGGCGCGATTCCGAGGAATAGGGCCGGTTGGTGTTTGTCACGGCCCCTCCAGTTGCGCGTTGAAACGCCAACAGACCTGCAGAGCATTCGATGAGCGAAGAAATAGTCGAGATCTATACCGATGGCGCCTGCAAGGGCAATCCCGGTCCCGGTGGCTGGGGTGCGCTGCTGATCTACAAGGGTGCGGAGAAGGAGCTGTGGGGCGGCGAGCCCAACACCACCAACAACCGCATGGAGCTGATGGCGGCGATCTGCGCGCTGATCGCCCTGACCCGGCCTTGCCGGGTGCGCCTGGTCACCGACTCGCAGTACGTGATGAAGGGCATCCAGGAGTGGATGCCGAACTGGAAGAAGCGCGGCTGGAAGACCTCCACCAAGGAGCCGGTGAAGAACGCCGACCTGTGGCAGGCGCTGGACGAGCAGGTCAACCGCCATCAGGTCGAGTGGCGCTGGGTGCGCGGCCACACCGGCCACCCCGGCAACGAAAAGGCCGACCAGCTGGCCAACCGCGGCGTGGACGAAGTGCGGGCGATGAAGTCCGCATAGCCTCCCGTGGGAGCGGCCTTGGCCGCGAAGTTTGCGGATGAAACCGGATCGTCGTCCCCCGCACATGCAGAATTGCGCTGCCTGCGCGCTATCGAGACATGGCCTTTCCCTTCCGTTGACCTCCGTCATGGCGCCGATCCCGTCCGGCCGCATCATGGCTGCGACATAGGTATCGCACGCCGGGGCGCCGAGGAGAGAACATGCTGTACCTGCTGCTGAAATTCACCCACCTGGCGGCGGCCGCCTGCTTCATCGGCGGCGTGTTCTTCGAGGTGATGATCCTCAGCCGCGCCGCCCGCACCCTGGAGCCCGCGCCGCGCGAGCAACTGTCCAAGGCCCTGGGCCAGCGCGCCCGCCAGGTCATGCACTGGGTGGTGCTGGCGCTGTACGGCGCCGGCCTGGGGCTGGCCTGGCACTACCGGAGCGCGCTGGCGCAGCCCTTCGCCAGCAGCTTCGGCACCCTGCTGACCCTGAAGATCTGCCTGGCCCTGAGCATCCTCGGCCACTTTCTCGGCGTGGTCTTCCTGATGCGCACCGGACGCATGACCCCGGCCCGCTCGCGATTGATCCACCTCAGCGTGCTGGTGCAGATGCTCGGCATCCTGTTCCTGGCCAAGGCGATGTTCGTGCTGAGCTGGTAGCCGCTCAGAAGGTGCGGGTGGCGGCGCTCGCCAGCTGCTGCAGGTAGGGCAGGTCGCACACCACCCACTGGCGCAGGCGGCCGCGCACCCGGCCGGCCTGCTGCCAGTCGGACAGCAGGCGGCTGAGCGATTCCGGGCGGATGCCCAGGTGGGTGGCGAGCTGGCGCTGGCTGATCGGCAGGCTGAGGTTGTCGCCCTGGCGCCGGTGCAGGCCGAGCAGGTAGGCGGCCAGGCGCTGGGATGCCGAGCTGGCGGTCAGCCAGTCCACTTCGTTGACTTGGCGATAGAGGCGCAGGCTGAGGCTTTCCAGCATGCGCATGGCCAGCGGCGGGTGGCTCTCGCAGGCCTTGCGCAGCGCCGCCCGGCCCAGGCGGTAGAAGGCGCTGTCGCACTGGGCACGGGCATTCATCGGGTAGCGGCCGTGGGGCATGAACATGGCCGCCTCGGCGATCAGCTGGCCGTCGCGGAACAGGTGGAAGACCCGCTCCTCGCCCTCGCTGGTGAATCGCATCATCTCCACGCAGCCCTGGCGCACCAGCAGGAAGTGCTCGGCCGCCTCGCCCTCGCGGAACAGCAGTTCGCCGGCTTCGGCCCGCAGGCAGGTGGCCGAGGCGGTGAGGGCCGCCATCAGCTCGGCGGGCAGGTCGGCGAACAGGGGAACTGACGACAGCAGCTGGCGGCATTCGCCGCAATCTGCCCGGGACTTAACATTTGTCATTGGTAGCTGGCGTGCCGGCGGTGATGATGCGCGAATGAAGATAAGACTTATTCGCGAATCATTCAATCGACGTGCCGCCCGGCTGCTCGTCTCCCTGTGGCTGGCCGGCTGCGCCGCCTCGCTCGCGCCTGCCGTGGCCGCTAAGGAGGAGGTCCTGCGCCTGGCCGGTCCTGCCGCGGTGGTCAGCTTCCCGCTGCTGCACATGGTCGAGAGCGGGGCGCTGGAGGAGCATGCGCAGCGGGTCGAGTTCCGCCTGTGGCAGAACCCGGACCAACTGCGCGTGCTGCTGGCCAACGACGAGATCGACTACAGTGCGGCGCCGGTCAACCTGCCGGCGCTGATGGCCGGGCGTGGCCAGCCGGTGCGCCTGCTCAACGTGTCGGTGTGGGGCATCATCTGGCTGGTCAGCCGCGACCCGGCGGTGCAGGGCTTCGCCGACCTGAAGGGCAAGGAACTGGCGCTGCCGTTCCAGCGCGACCTGCCGGCGATCCTGGTCGACGAACTGCTGCTCAGCCACGGCCTGCAGGCGGGACGCGACCTGACCCTGCGCCCGGTACGCGACGGCCAGGACGCCCAGGCGCTGCTGCTGGCCGGCCGCGCCGACCACGCGCTGCTGGTGGAGCCCGCCGTGTCGCTGCTGCTGTGGCGCAACCAGCAGCAGAAGGGCGCGCCGCTGTTCCGCGTGCAGAGCCTGGAAAGCGCCTGGAAGCAATCTTTCCCCGCGCAGCCCGAACTGCCCCAGGCCGGGCTGATGGCCAGCGCGCGGATGGCCGACCGGCGCGAGCTGGCCCGCGCCGTGGTCGAGGCCTATGACGAGTCCGCGCGCTGGTGCAGCGCCCGGGCCCGCGAATGCGCGGAGCTGGTCCACCGGCACCTGCCGCACCTGCCGGTCGCGGCCATCGAGCAGTCCATCCGTGTCACCCGCCTGGAAAGCCGCACCGCCAGCGAGGCCCGCGAGCCGCTGGAGGCGCTCTACCGGCTGATCGCCGAGCGCCATCCCCAGGCCATCGGCGGTGCGATGCCGGCCGCCGGCTTCTACGGGCCGTGACGATGAACGATATCCGACCCACCTCCCGGCGCTGGGCGCTGCTCGGTGGCGCGCTGATTCTGCTCGGCTGGCAGTTGCTGGCGATGCGCCTCGGCCCGCTGCTGATGGCGACGCCGCTGCAGACGCTGGACGCCATGTGGCGGCTGCCGTTCGAGGCCGACTTCCGCCTGCACGCCGGCGCCAGCCTGCTGCGTATTGGCCTGGGCGTCGGCCTGGGCTGCCTGCTCGGTTTCTGCCTGGGCCTGCTGGCCGGGCTGGATGCGCGCCTGCGCGGCCTGCTGGAGCCGCTGCGCTGGCTGCTGATGGCCACGCCGCCTGTGGTGGTGGTCGTGCTGGCCATGCTCTGGTTCGGCCTGGGTTCGGCGATGGTGGTGTTCATCAGCGTGCTGATGCTGGCGCCCGGCATGTACGTGAACACGGTCAAGGGCATGCTGATGGTGGACCGCGGCCTGCTGGAGATGGCCCGGGTGTACCGCTTCGGGCCGTGGCAGAAGCTGCGTCATCTCTATGTGCCCGCCCTGGCGGCGCCGCTTGGCGCGGCACTGCTGATCGCCACTTGCGGCGGCGTGCGCCTGGTGGTGATGGCCGAGGTGCTGGGCGCCGAGAGCGGCGCCGGCTTCGCCCTGGCCAACGCGCGCAGCACCTTCGACAGCGCCGGGCTGTACGCCTGGACCCTGCTGATCCTGCTGCTGGTGGCGGGTCTGGAGTTCGCCCTGTTGCAGCCGCTGCAACGGCGCATGGGGCGCTGGCAGGAGCCCGCCCATGCTTGACTGGCACGCCATCGACCTGCACCTGGGCGGCCGCCAGGTGCTGAACGGCGTCGACTTCCGGGTGCGGGCCGGCGAGCGGGTCGGCATTCTCGGCCCGAGCGGCGCCGGCAAGAGCAGCCTGCTGCGGCTGGCCGCCGGCACCCTCAAGGCCCGGCACGGCACACTGGGCAACAGCTTCCGCCACGCCGTGCTGGCCTTCCAGGAACCGCGCCTGCTGCCCTGGTGCCGGGTTGCCGAGAACCTGGAGATCCCCCTGCGCGCGGTCGGCCGCGATCCGGCGACGGCGCGGCGCCTGGCCGCCGAGTGGCTGGCGCGCGTCGGCCTCGGCGAGCAGGCCCGGGCCTGGCCCAACCAGCTCTCGGGCGGCATGGCGCAGCGCGTGGCGCTGGCCCGGGCGTTGGCCGTCGAGCCGGACCTGCTGCTGCTCGACGAACCCTTCAGCGCGCTGGACCCCGCCCTGCGCAAGACCCTCGGCGAACTCTGCCGCGACTGGCTCGATGCCTCCGGCGCGGCCCTGCTGTGCGTCAGCCATCATCCCGCCGAACTGGTGGGTCTGGTCGACCGCTTCGTGCTGCTCAGCGGCGGCGCGCTGCGCGAGTTCGACCCCGCCGGACGCACGCCGGACAAGGTGGCCAGCGCGCTCCACCAGACCCTGATGACCCCGGAGGCACCGCAGCCATGAGCTATCCCATCCTGCTGACCCTGCACCTGTTCGCCGCGCTGATCTTCATCGGCACGGTGTTCTTCGAGGTGCTGATCCTCGAAGGCGTGCGCAAGCACGTGCCGCCCGCGGTGATGCGCGAGGTGGAGCAGGGCATCGGCAAGCGTGCGCGGCGCCTGATGCCCTGGGTGCTGCTGGTGCTGTTCAGCGCCGGCCTGGGCATGGTCTGGGTGCGCTACCTGCCTCTGCTGGCCGACCCGCTGGCGACCTCCTTCGGCACTTTGCTGACGCTGAAGATCACCCTCGCCCTGAGCGTGCTCGGGCACTTCTTCACCGCCATGTACCTGCTGTTCAGCGGGCGCATGAATTCCACCTATTTCCGCCGCATTCACCTGAGCGTGTTCACCCACATGGTCGGCATCGTGCTGCTGGCCAAAGGCATGTTCTACCTGAGCTGGTGAGCCGATTTCCTATTCTGACGGAGTTGTGTCATGAGTCGATCCTTCACCCCGAAACTCCTGCCCCTGGCGATCCTGAGCGCGCTGCCCCTGGCCGTCGCGGCCGCCGACAACGTGGAGCTGGAGCCGCTGCGGATCAGCGGCCAGCGCCAGGCGCCGGCCAGCCAGTCCGTGGAGGTTGCGCGCGAACGGCTGGCCCGTGTGCCGGGCGGCACCAACCTGGCCGAGCCGCAGGCCGAGACGCGCCTGGCGACCCTGCGCGATGCGCTGGACTACCAGCCGGGCCTGGTCATCCAGGACTTCTTCGGTGGCACCGACCAGCCGCGCCTGAACATCCGCGGCTCGGGCATCCAGAGCAACCCGGTCAACCGCGGCGTGCTGTTGCTGCAGGACGGCCTGCCGCTCAACGAGGCCGACGGCTCCTTCGTCATCGGCCTGCTGGAGCCGCGCAACGCCGCCTGGATCGGTGCCCGGCGCGGCGCCAACGCCGGCAGTCCCGGCGCCACCACCCTGGGCGGCGAACTGGAGTTCGGCTCGCTGACCGGCGCCGACGAGGCCGGCCGCCTGCGCGTCGAAGGCGGCAGCTTCGGCCGCTACGCCCTGCAGGCCGCTGCCGGCCTGGCGGCGGGTGGGCACGATGCGCGGGTCAGCGTCAGCCAGGACGAGTACGACGGCTACCGCCACCACTCCGCCTCGCACCGCACCCTAGTGCAGAGCAATTTCGGCCTGGACCTGGGCAACGGCGTGGAGAACCGCAGCTACCTGTCCTGGAGCGACCTCACCTTCGAGATCCCCAACGTCATCACCAAGGCGCGCCTGGAGGACGAGCCGCGCAGCGTGCTGGGCGACGGCAGCACCCCGCAGGACCGCATGCTCAACATCTACCGGCGCGACCCGCACCGCGACACCCAGCAACTGCGCATCTCCAACCGCACCCTGTGGAAGGGCGAGGGCTGGCAGCAGAGCTTCGGCGTCTACGGGCAGAACACGGTGGACGACTTCACCGACCCGCTCAGCCATACCCTGACCGACAGCGACACGCTCGGCGCCCAGTGGAGCCTCGAAGGCGAGCAGCGCCTGTTCGGCTATCGCCTCGGCGCCGGCTGGTCCTACAGCGACATGGCCCGCGAGCTGTACGCCAACAGCGGCGAGGACGGCCGGCGCCTGCAGCGCTTCGGCGACTTCGACCTGGAGGCGCGCAACCTGGACCTGCTGGCCGGCCTGGACTGGCGCCTGGCCGACGACTGGACCCTGGTGACCGAGGTGAAGTGGAGCGACGTCAGCCGCGACGCGCGCTCGCGCGATGGTGGCGCCAGCCTGGACCAGGGCTGGAACTACGCCACGCCGAAGATCGGCCTGAACTGGACGCCCGCCGACAACCAGCGCTGGTACGCCAACGTCAGCCGCAGCCACGAGGCGCCGACCTTCTGGGAGATCGTCACCGGCCAGGTTCCGCCGATCGCCCCGGCGCTGGCCACGGCGCAGCTGGTCGAGCTCGACGTGCAGCGCGCCACCACCTACGAGGTCGGCGGCCAGGGCCGGGTCGGCGCGAACGAGTGGAGCCTGTCCCTGTACCACAGCGACGTGGAGGACGAGCTGATCTCCACCAGCGACAGCCTGGGCGTCAAGGTCGGCACCTACAACTACGCCTCGCGCACCCGCCATCGCGGCGTGGAGGCCGGGCTCAAGGGCCTGCTGCCGACCTCCGCCAGCCTCGGCGGCGACCTGGCCTACCGCCTGGCCTGGACCTTCAGCGACTTCCGCTTCCGCGGCGGCGAGTTCGCCGGCAACCGGATCGCCGGCGTGCCGCGCCAGCTGCTGGCGGCCGAGCTGCTCTACCGGCGCGGCCCGTGGAGCGTCGGCCCCAACCTGCGCTGGCTGCCCCAGGACACCCCGACCGACCATGCCAACACCCGCGGCAACTACCAGGACAGTTACGCGCTGTGGGGCCTGAAGGCGAGCTACAAGGCGAGCGAGGGACTGTCGCTGTACCTGCAGGGCGACAACCTGACCGACGAGGTCTACGCCAGCAGCTATGTGATCCGCAATCGCGCCGACGCCAGCCAGCCCACCTTCCTCAGTGGCAACGGCCGCAGCCTGAGCGTGGGGATGGATTACCGCTTCTAGCAGCGCCGACCCGGAGGAGGTGTACAGGATTGTCCGGCACGCCGGCTTCGGGCTAACCTCCCGGCCACGCCGGCGTCGCCGGCCGAGGGACTTGCAGCACCGCGCGCGCCTTCTCTGGAAAGGGGCGCGCCCGCTGACGCAGCCCCTGGAGCGGTCATCATCGGGAGGGAGTCATGCTTTCCAGGGTTCTGGTCACACTCGGGGTCGCGATATTCGCCATCGTCGTTCCGGCGCTGGAAATCAACGCGTCCCACGTCTTCAACCCCGAATGGCCGCCCCATGCGCGGCTGCACGAGGTCTGGCAACTGACCACCAACTGCGCCATCGGCGCGCTGTGCCTATGGCTGGCCTGGATCAGGGGCAACGTCCGGCTCGCCGGTGTCCTGACGATTATCGTCATGAGCGGCGCCCTGTTCGCCCACGCCATCGAGGACTCGTACGGTGGCTCCCTTGCCTCCGGCAATATCGGCAGGACCTTGCTCGGCCTCGAACCCGCCGCCATCGCCGCCGGTTTTGCCGTCGTCGTGGCCGCGTTGGCCATATGGCTCGATGGGCCGCGCAAGCCGTCTGCCAGGGCCTAGGGGCAAGGCCTGGCATGGGCACTCTCTCGTTTCACGCGCAACCGAGCATGCCGATGGCTGCTGCCATCCGAGCCTCCAATAGGCCGACACCAGACACCAAACCATGAAGATCGACTGGACGCCGTTGCAGGAGCATGAAGACGAAAATCTCTGGCGAGGCAGCGTCTTCCGCTTCCCGGCAAGGCATCCTTTAGAGGATGTCGTCGATTTCATGCTGGTCGCGGATGCCTGTTCGGACAGTGGTTTCTCGCTGATCTGCACCACGGGGTACAAGGCCGGCCACCGGGAGTGCCTGCTGCCTCGCGAGGCGTTGGCGGCGGGGCAGGTCCAGGCGATCAGCAGGCGTTGGCTGCTGGCCAACTGGCAGCTGTGGGTCTATCCGGAGACCGATGCTTCGAAGGTTCTGGTGTGTTCGGGCTATCCGCCGGGAGTTGGTGGTCTTGCATGAAGCGGTTCTTGATTTGCTCGTTTCGCCTGCCTGGCAAGAGCGTGATTTTCTATTTCCACCCAACCGGAAGAGTTGCTCGAACGGCAAGGCGAGTGATCCAGTTGAGATGCTGCTGGCGAGTGCCGCGACCTTGTGGGAGCGGCCTTGGCCGCGAAGCCTTGATGTCGGCTCCGTTCGCGGACAATCGGAATGCCCCCAGCCGCTCCCACAGATCAGCAGCAACAGTTAACTCAGACAGGTCATTCGCATGATCGACGACGGCACCCGGGGAAAGATTTCCGTCTGGGTCGGCACCACCAGCAAGAGCCTCGATGAGTTCAACGCGTACTTCGAGGGGCTCGAGGACCCGGATTCGAACTGCGGTATCCACCGCGACTTCGGCTGCACCTTCATCGACACGGACAGGTTCGGCACCTACGGCACGGCCGATAACGTGGTGGTGCCGATCGAGGAGCTGTGCAAGGAGGTCGGCTGCCGGAGCCTGGAGACGGAGCAGGCCATCGTCGCGAAGTGCCGTTCGATGGGCATCGTCAGCGGCAACTCCCTGAGCTACTACGGCAACGCGACCTTCATCGAGCCCGAGCCGGGCAGGACCTACAACGACATGCGCTTCGTCGGCACGTTCGACGACCCGTGAGGCGCAGGCGCCGCCTTGACCGGCGTCAAGCCGAGCACCCTTCGCGGGTGGCGTGATGCCGGGGCATCCACGCCGCCCAGTATCCTTCGCCGCATCTGCCGCCATCCTTAGGCTGGGGTTTCCGATCCCTACCCGAGGAAGATGCGATGGACTTTGCCTTCAGCCCGCGAGTGGAAGCGCTGCGCCAGCAGTTGCAGGACTTCATGGACGCCCACCTGGTGCCGCGCCACGGCCAGTGGCTGGCCGAGACCCGCGACGGACGCCTGCCGGTGTCCTTCATGGGCGACCTCAAGGCCCTGGCGCGCAGCGAGGGGCTGTGGAACCTGTTCCTGCCGGCCCTGGCGGCCGACGAGCCGGGCACCCGCCTGAGCAACCTGGAATACGCGCCGCTGGCGGAAATCATGGGGCGGCTGCCCTGGGCCTCCGAGGTGTTCAACTGCAGCGCCCCGGACACCGGCAACATGGAGCTGCTGCATCTGTTCGCCAGCCCGGAACAACGCCGGCGCTGGCTGCGGCCGCTGCTGAACGGGGAGATACGCTCGGCCTTCGCCATGACCGAGCCGGATGTCGCCTCGTCGGACGCCGGCAACGTGCAGACGCTGATCCACCGCGACGGCGACCACTACGTGCTGAACGGGCGCAAGTGGTTCATCACCAATGCCGCGCATCCGCAGTGCCGCCTGCTGGTGGTGATGGGCAAGACGGCGCCCGACGCCGAGCCCCATCGCCAGCAGAGCATGCTGCTGGTGCCGTTCGACACGCCAGGCGTGCAGGTGCTGCGCAATATCCCGGTGCTCAACCACCTGTCGCCCGAGGGGCACGCCGAGATTCTCCTGCGCGACGTGCGGGTTCCGCTGGATCACCTGCTCGGGCGCGAGGGCGAGGGCTTCATGATGGCCCAGGCCCGCCTGGGGCCGGGCCGCGTGCACCACTGCATGCGCGCCATCGGCATGGCCGAGCTGGCCCTGCAGCTGTTGCTGGAGCGTTGCCAGGAGCGGCGGGTGTTCGGTCGCCACCTGGGGCAGTACGCCAATATCGGCGACTGGATCGGCGAATCGCGCCTGGACATCGAGCAGGCGCGCCTGCTGGTGCTGAAGACCGCCTGGATGCTGGACGCGGTGGGTGCCAGGGCGGCCAGGCGGGAGATCGCCATGATCAAGGCGCAGGTGCCGCGCATGCTGTGCCGGGTGGTGGACCGTGCCATGCAGGTGTTCGGTGCCATGGGCCTGAGCCCGGATACGCCGCTGGCCGACTTCTACACCCAGGGCCGCGCGCTGCGTTTCGCCGATGGCCCGGACGAGGTGCACCTGCGCAGCCTGGCGCGTTGGGAACTGGAGGCCAGCGCGGAGCGGCGCGGCCATACCGCGGCCTACCTCACGCCGCCGCCGTGACGCTCAGAAGGGCAGGCCGTGGCCCAGCGGCTGCAGGTGGGCGAGCAGGAGAAACGCCGAGACCAGCATCGCGTTGATCGACCAGGCCACGGTGAGGAAGCGGGCCATCTCGCCGTAGATGGCTTCGCGCACGTTGCCGGCGTTGCGCCAGACGGCGTTCAGCAGCCATGCCGTGTAGCCGATGAAACCGAGCAGCAGCAAGGCGAGCGAGGCGCTGTCGATGGCCTGGTAGAGCAGCAGGATGGCGCCGAACAGCAGATGGCTGACCAGTACGCCGTGGAGCCAGAACACCTTCCACAGGGGCGTGGTGCCGGGTGTGTCGAGCCGGGTGATGAGCTTGTGTGCCTGCATGGGGAGCGACTCCTGTGCGAAACCTCTGTCCGAGTGTAGTCAGTGGCCTTGATGACTCGGCCCGCGAACGCGGGCCGAGCCTAGCCAAAACACATGTCATTCGATAATCAGCCGACCGTCGTGGCACCTCCTTCCGCGCCCCGCGGCACGGTGCTGGCAGTGGGGGAGAAGAAGCCGCTGATCACCTGCCAGGCCATGGCCAGGGCGCCGACGATGAACACCACGTCGCCGAAGGTGCGCACCCAGCGCAGGGTCTGCAGCAGGTCCTGCTGCATGAAGGTCTCGCTGCGGGCGTACCACAGGCCCTGGCTGACGCTGGCGTGGAACTGGATGATGCCGATGGGCAGCAGGCTGGTGGCGATCATCAGCACCAGGCCGCCGTTCAGCCACCAGAAGGCCACCTTCATCAGGCGCTCGCTGAACACCAGCTGCGGGCGGATGTAGCGCAGCACCAGCAGGGTGAAGCCCAGGGCGAGGAAGCCGTACACCCCGAACAGCGCGGCGTGGGCATGCACCGGCGTGGTGTTGAGGCCCTGGATGTAGTACAGCGAGATCGGCGGGTTGATCATGAAGCCGAACACACCGGCGCCTAGCATGTTCCAGAAGGCCACGGCGACGAAGCACATCAGCGGCCACTTGACCCGTTCCATCCAGGGCGCGCGGCCCTTGAGGCGCCAGTTCTCCCAGGCCTCGTAGCCGAGCACCACCAGCGGCACCACTTCCAGGGCGCTGAAGGTGGCGCCCACCGCCATCACCGGCGTGGTGGTGCCGGCGAAGTACAGGTGGTGGAAGGTGCCGGGCACGCCGCCGAGCATGAACAGCGAGGCCGACGCCAGGCTGGCGGTGGTGGCGGCGCGGCGCGACACCAGGCCCATGCTGGAGAAGACGAAGGCCAGCGCGGTGGTGGCGAAGACCTCGAAGAAGCCTTCCACCCACAGGTGCACCACCCACCAGCGCCAGTACTCCATCACCGACAGGTGGGTGCGCTCGCCGTAGGCCAGGCCGGCGCCGTAGAACAGGCCGATGGCGATCACCGAGGCGGAGAGCAGGGCCAGCAGGTTCTTGTCGCCCGGTTTGGCGAACGCCGGCAGGATGCCGCGCAGCATCAGCACCAGCCAGAACACGATGCCGAGGAACTTGCCGATCTGCCACAGGCGGCCGAGGTCGACGTATTCGTAGCCCTGGTGGCCGAGCCAGAAGTTCCACTCGGCCGGCATGATCTGGGCGATGGCCAGGTAGTTGCCGACGAAGGAGCCGAGCACCACGACCACCAGCGCCCAGAACAGCACGTCGACGCCGAGCTTCTGGTATTTCGGGTCCTTGCCGCCGTTGATCAATGGTGCCAGGAACAGGCCGGCGGCAAGGAATCCGGTGGCGATCCAGAACAGCGCGCTCTGGATGTGCCAGGTGCGCAGCAGCGAGTAGGGGAACCACTGCGACAGCGGGAAGCCGTAGAAGTCCTGGCCCTCCACCGTGTAGTGGGCGGTGGCGCCGCCGAGCATGACCTGGAAGCCGAACAGCCCGACCACCAGCAGCAGGTACTTGCCCAGCGCCTTCTGCGACGGGGTGAGGCCGGCCAGGGTCAGCGGGTCCTGCGGCGGCACGACCGGCTCTTCCTCCTCATGGTCGCGCAGGAAGGCCCAGGCCCAGACCAGGAAGCCCACCCCGGCGATCAGCAGGATCACGCTGGCGATCGACCACATCAGGTTCTCGGCGGTCGGCACGTTGCCTATCAGTGGCTCGTGGGGCCAGTTGTTGGTGTAGGTCGCCGTGGATTCCGGGCGCTCGGTGGCGGCCGCCCAGGCGGTCCAGAAGAAGAAACGGCTCATCTGCTCGCGCCGGGCGGCGTCGGGCAGGGTGTTCTCCTTCATGGCGAAGCTCTTGCGGCTCGGTTGCAGCGCCGGGTCGTCGCTGAACAGCGCGTTGTAGTAGTCGGCGGTCTGGCGCACGGCGGCCGCGCGGCGCTCGCTCAGGACCAGCACGCCGCCTGCCACGTCGTTGTCGCGGTATTCGCGCTTCAGGCGCTGGCGCAGCAGGGCCTGGAGATCGTCGTCGAGCTCGGCGAAGGGCTTGGCGTAGGCGTCCTGCGCGGCCAGGTCGAGCCAGGCGGTCAGTTCGCGGTGCAGCCAGTCGGCCGTCCAGTCCGGCGCCTGGTAGGCGCCGTGGCCCCAGATGGAGCCGAGCTGCATGCCGCCGACGCTCTGCCAGGCGGTCTGGCCGTCGAGGATGTCGTCGGCGCCGAACAGCGCCGCGCTGTCCGCGCTCAGCACCTGCTCGGGAATCGGTGGCGCCTGGCGGTAGACCTCGCGGCCGAACCAGCCGAGCAGGCAGAAGGTGGCGCCGAGCACGGCGATCAGCGTCCACCAGAGCTTGCGGTACTCACCCATGGCTCACCTCCATGCCCAGCGCCCGCGGGAACAGCAGGTTGTTCTCCAGGTGGATGTGCTGCATCAGGTCCACGCGCAGTTCGTTGAGGCCGCGGTACAGCGCCTGCCAGGTGTTGCAGGCGCCGGCCGGTGCGCGGATGTCGTCGGTGAGTTCGGCGAGCCGCTCCAGGGCCTCGCCGTGCTGGTCGTGCTCGAAGCGCATCACCGAGATCGGACCGCCGGCCATGGCGCCCGCGCCGCGCAGGATCATCGGGAACAGCACCTGCTCCTCCTTCTGCATGTGGCTTTCCAGCTCCTGCTGCATCTCCATCAGCAGCTCGGTGAGGCCGTTCGGGCATTCCTCGCGGCGGCCGTGCACCTGCTCCACCCGCGCGGCCAGGCGGATCAGCTCCGGCAGCTGCTGGCGGTGGATGGCGTGGTAGCGGGTCAGCACATGGTCGATCAGCTGCGCCGGCGCGGCCTCGCGCCAGGTTTCCCCGCCCGCGTCCTGCGGGTCGAGGGCGAGCAGGCGGGCCGCCACTTCGCCGGCGTCGATGCCGCGCTCCCGGGCCGCCTGGCGCAGGCTCTTGGCGCCGCCGCAGCAGAAGTCCAGGTGGAATTCGTGGAATACCCGGGTGGCGCCGGGCAGGTTGCAGGCCAGGTTGCCGAGCGTGTCGTCGAGCAGTTGGGCGGCCATGGAGGGTCTCCTTATCGGGCTAGGTCCGATACCTCCACCGCAAACGGCGTGCCGTCGTCCGGGTTGACGCAAATCAAGGGTTTGCGCGGCGAGCGGGTTTAATTTACCTGTCACGGATCAGGTAACGGATACCCGAAATGGTAGATTTGACCCCGCTGCAGAATGCCTTGCTGGCCGACCTCAACGGCGAGTTGCCGACGGCGATCCGCCTGCAGCGGCTGGTGGTCAGCCTGCGCGAAGAGTTCGCCTGCAGCGCGGTGGTGCTGCTGCGCCTGGATGGCGAGAGCCTGCGTCCGCAGGCGGCGGTCGGCCTGGCCCACGAGGCGCTCGGGCGCAGCTTCCTGCTGGCGCGCCATCCGCGCCTGGCGCAGATCCTGGCCCAGCGCGAGCCGCTGCAGTTCGCCGCCGACAGCGAACTCGCCGACCCCTACGACGGCCTGCTGCAGGACAGCCCCGACGAGCCGCTGCCGGTGCATGACTGCATGGGCATGAGCCTGTACCTGGACGGCCGCCTGTGGGGCGCGATCACCCTCGACGCGCTGACCCCCGGCAGCTTCGACCGCGCCACGGCCCACCGCCTGCAGCGCTGGGCGCTGATGATCGAGACCGCGCTGCGCATCAGCCGCCTGGAAGGCGAGGTGCGCAGCCTGCGCCTGGCCCGGCGCGAGACCGTGGAGGGCGGCCACGAGACCGAGGGCGCGATCCTCGGCGAGAGCCCGCTGCTGCGCCAGTTGCTCGACGAGCTGGCGGTGGTGGCCGACTCCGACCTGCCGGTGCTGCTGCAGGGCGAGACCGGCGTCGGCAAGGAACTGTTCGCCCGCTGGCTGCACGCCCACTCGCCGCGGGCGCGCAAGCCGCTGGTCTACGTCAACTGCGCGGCGCTGCCGGAGACCCTGGCCGAGAGCGAGCTGTTCGGCCATATCAAGGGCGCCTTCTCTGGCGCCGGCCAGGACCGCGCAGGGCGCTTCGAGGCGGCCAACGGCGGCACCCTGTTCCTCGACGAGATCGGCGAACTGCCGCTGTCGATCCAGGCCAAGCTTCTGCGCGCCCTGCAGGGCGGCGAGATCCAGCGCCTCGGCGCCGACCAGCCGCGCCACGTCGACGTGCGGGTGATCACCGCGACCAACCGGCGCCTGTGGGAGGAGGTGAGGGAAGGGCGCTTCCGCGCCGACCTCTACCATCGCCTGTCCGTCTACCCGGTGCATATCCCGCCGCTGCGCGAGCGTGGCCGCGACGTGCTGGTGCTGGCCGGACACTTCCTCGAACTCAACCGGGCGCGCCTGGGGCTGCGCTGCCTGCGCCTGTCGCCGGACGCCGAGCGCGCGCTGCTGGCCTACGCCTGGCCGGGCAACATCCGCGAGCTGGAGCACGTGATCAGCCGCGCCGCGCTGAAGGTGCTCAGCCAGGCCGAGTCGCGCACCGCGCTGCTGAGCATCGAGGCGCCCTGGCTGGGGCTGGACTCGCTGCCGGCCGAGCCCCAGGCGGCCGCCGCGCCGCTGCCGCTGGCGCCGCAGGAGTCGCTGCAGCAGGCGGTCGACCGTTACCAGCGCGACCTGATCAAGAGCGTGCTGGAACAGAACGCCGGCAAGTGGGCCGCCGCGGCGCGGGCGCTGCAGATCGACCCGAGCAACCTGCGCAAGCTGGCGCGCCGGCTCAACCTTATCTGATGACGGAGATGACGATGCTGACCCACCTCGATGCCCAGGGCCACGCCAACATGGTGGATGTCACCGACAAGGCGGCGACCACCCGCGAGGCGCTGGCCGAATCGCGCGTGCGGATGCTGCCTGCCACCCTGGCGATGATCGCCGACGGCAGCCACCCCAAGGGCGACGTGTTCGCCGTGGCGCGCATCGCCGGCATCCAGGCGGCGAAGCGGACCCATGAGCTGATCCCGCTGTGCCACCCGCTGCTGCTGACCGGCATCAAGGTCGAACTGGAGGCCGAGGGCATCGACTGCGTGCGCATCCAGGCGCGCTGCAAGCTGGCCGGGCAGACCGGGGTGGAGATGGAGGCGCTGACCGCCGCCAGCATCGCCGCGCTGACCCTCTACGACATGTGCAAGGCGGTGGACCGCGGCATCGTCATCGAGGCCGTGCGCCTGCTGGAGAAGAGTGGCGGTGTCTCGGGGCACTTCCGGGCGTCTTGAGTTTGGTCAAGGCAGGCCATCGGCGCGCCGCACAGACTGCCGGCATCTTCCCGCGGAGAGCCGCCCATGCACACGAGCGATGACCTGAGAGGCATGCGCCGGCAATACGGCAACGACGCGCCCCTCGAACGGAACGCCCCAGAGTCGCCGCTGCAACTGCTGCAGGGCTGGCTGCACGAGGCGATGGTGCGCGAGCGGCCGCCGGTCGAGGCCAACGCGATGTTCCTGGCCACGGCCGACGCCCGTGGCCAGCCCCATTGCCGGGTGGTGCTGCTCAAGGGCTGCGACGAACGCGGCCTGGTGTTCTTCAGCCACCACGGCAGCGCCAAGGGGCGGGAACTGGCGGGCAACCCGCGGGCGGCGGCGACCTTCCACTGGCCGTCCTGCGAGCGCCAGTTGCGCGTCGAGGGCGATGTGCGGCGCGTCGCCGACGACGAGGCCGACGACTACTTCAACAGCCGTCCGTTGCCCAGCCGGCTGGCCTGCTGGGCCAGCGAACAGAGCCAGGTGATCAGCGGCCGAGGCGAGCTGGAGGCGCGCATGGCCCTGGCCAAGTACCGCTTTCTCGACACCGAGCCGCCCCGTCCACCCGACTGGGGCGGCTACCGGCTGGTCCCCCACGAAATGGAGTTCTGGCAGGGGCGCCCCGATCGCCTGCACGACCGCCTGCGCTACCGGCGCGTGGCCGAGGGCTGGTGCCGGGAATTCCTGGCGCCCTGATTCGGAGAGGATGGAGCATGCTCGACATCTATTACTTCGCCGGCTACCGGGAGCGCCTGGGCGTGGACCGCGAGCGCGTCGCCTGGCAGCCGGAGCTGGCCAGCGTCGGGCAGTTGCGCCAGTGGCTGGTCGCGCGCGGCGGCGCCTGGTCCGAACTGGCCGCGAGCAACCTGATGTGTGCGCGCAACCAGGAGTTGTGCGGTCTGGAACAAGCGCTGTGCGACGGCGACGAGATCGCCTTCTTCCCGCCGGTGACGGGCGGCTGAGGTGGCCGTCCGCGTGCAGGCGCCGGCCTTCGACTCTTCCCGGCTGCTCGAAACGCTGCAACGGGAAAGCGGCGGGGCCGGGGCGGTGGTGGTCTTCGTCGGCCTGGTCCGCGACTTCAACCACGAGGGCGCGGTCGGCGAGCTGTACCTGGAGCACTACCCGGGCATGACCGAGAAGGCGCTGCTGGCGATTGAGCGCGAGGCCCGTGCGCGCTGGCCGCTGCTGGCGGTGGAGATCGTGCATCGCTTCGGCCCGCTGGCACCGGCCGAGCCCATCGTCTTCGTGGGCGTCGGCAGCGCCCACCGGCAGGCCGCGTTCGAGGGCTGCGCCTACATCATGGACCAGCTGAAGACGAGGGCGCCGTTCTGGAAGAAGGAGTCGCACGGGCAGGGCGGCCAGTGGGTGGAGGCGCGTCCCGCCGACCAGGCCGCGGCGCGCCGCTGGGGGCGCTGAGCGCAGGCTCATCCGGGCTTCGGCCGTGATTGACCGCGATCAGGCCGGGTCCATGCCGACCCTGGTGATACCTCCATCGGGGAATGGGCGGGGGCGACCGACAGGCGCAGTCTGCCGCCAGATCATCCGGGAGGTTGCGGTCATGGCTCACTTGTCGAACGTCGAATTCCAGGCACTGCGCATCGCGGTGCTGACCATCAGCGATACGCGCACGCTGGCCACGGACACCTCCGGGCAGACCCTGGCCGAGGCGCTGGAAGCGGCGGGGCACGCCCTCTACGAGCGGGCGCTGGTGCAGGACGACATCTGGCTGATCCGTGCCCGGCTGTGCGCCTGGATCGCCGACCCGCTGGTGCAGGTGGTGCTGCTCACCGGCGGCACCGGTTTCACCGCCCGGGACAACACGCCGCAGGCCGTGGCGCCGCTGCTGGACAAGGCGGTGGACGGCTTCGGCGAGCTGTTCCGCCAGCTGTCCCTGGGCGAGATCGGCACCTCTACCGTGCAGTCGCGTGCCCTGGCCGGGATCAGCAACGGCACCCTGGTGTGCTGCCTGCCCGGTTCGCCAGGGGCGTGCCGCACCGCCTGGGACGGCATCCTCGTCGAGCAGCTGGACAGCCGCACCCGTCCCTGCAATTTCGTGCCCCACCTGAAGCGCCTGGCCGACCAGCCGGCGGCCATGTGCGGGAGCCGGTCATGAACGGCTGCGGTTGCGACCAGGGCGGCCTGCGCCCGGTCGACGAGGCCATCGCCGAGCTGCTGGAGCGGGCGCCCAGCCCGCCGCCGCCGGCCTGGGTGCCGCTGGAGCAGGCGCAGGGTCTGACCCTGGCCGAGCCGATCCATGCGTTGCGGCCGATGCCGGCCTGGGACAACAGCGCCATGGACGGCTACGCCCTGCGCGCCCGCGACCTGCCCGATCAGGGCGGCCGCCTGCCCCTGGCGGGGCGCATCGCGGCGGGGGACACGGGGCAGGCGAGCCTGCCGCCCGGTCATGCGGCGCGCATCTTCACCGGCGCGCCGCTGCCGGACGGCGCCGATGCCGTGGTGCCCCAGGAACAGGCCCGGGCCGAGGGCGATGGCGTCTGGCTGGAACCCTGCCGGCCGGGTGCCCACGTGCGCCGACGTGGCGAGGAGTTCGACCGTGGCGCGCTGATCTTCGCCGCCGGCCAGCGGTTGCGGGCGCCCGCGCTGGGCCTGCTGGCCAGCCTGGGCGTGCCCGAGGTGGTGGTGCACCAGCGCCTGCGGGTCGGCCTGCTGAGCAGTGGTGACGAATTGCGCGAGCCGGGCGAGGTCCTGCTGCCCGGGCAGATCTACAACGCCAATCGCTACAGCCTGACGGGTGCGCTGCGCAGCCTGGGCCTGGAGGTCGAGGCGTGCGGGGTGCTGATCGACGACCTGGCGGCAAGCCGCGATGCGCTGAGCCAGGCCGCCGCGGAATGTGACGTGTTGATGACCTCCGGCGGCGTGTCGGTCGGCGAGGAGGACCATCTCAAGCAGGCGGTGCGCGAGCTGGGCGAACTGAACCTGTGGCGCCTGGCCATCCAGCCCGGCAAGCCGTTCGCGTTCGGATGGGTGCGTGGCACGCCGTGGCTCGGCCTGCCCGGCAATCCGGTGGCGGCGCTGCTCACCGCGCTGGTGGTGGCGCGCCCGTTCCTGCTCAAGGCCCAGGGGCGCCGCGACGTGCTGCCGCGCGCCATCCCCATCGCCGCCGGCTTCGACTGGCCCACGGCCAATGGTCGGCGCCAGTACCTGCGGGCGCGGCTGGAGGAGGGCCTGAACGGGCTGGAGGTGGTGCCCCATGCCAAGCAGGGCTCCGCCATGCTGACCGGCCTGTGCGGGGCCGAGGGGCTGGCGATCGTCGAGGCGGGGCGCACTCTGGCGCGGGGCGAACCCGTGGATTTCCTGGCGCTCGACACGCTGCTGGGTTGAGCGGACGCCGCTCTGCGGCGGCGGCTTGATTGCAATCAAGGCACGCATGGACCCGCTGCCCGAGAGTGGGCGCCGCAACCGAATACACCGAGGTCGATTCATGCACCTGGTATGTCCGGCGGGCAGTCTGCCCGCCCTCAAGGCTGCGCTGCAGCAAGGCGCGGATGCCATCTACGTGGGCTTCCGCGACGACACCAACGCCCGCCACTTCGCGGGCCTCAACCTGGACGAGCGGCAGCTGGACACCGGCCTGCAACTGATCCGCAGGGCGGGGCGCCAGTTGTACGTGGCGGTCAACACCTACGCCCAGCCCGATGGCTGGGCGCGCTGGCAGCGCGCCGTGGACCGCGCGGCGGACCTGGGCGTCGACGCCCTGATCGCCGCGGACCCGGGCGTGCTGGCCTACGCCAGCCGGCGCCATCCCGACCTGAACCTGCACCTGTCGGTGCAGGGCTCGGCCACCAACGCGGCCGCGCTGGCCTTCTACCAGCAGCGCTACAACGTGCGCCGGGCCGTGCTGCCGCGGGTGTTGTCGCTGGCCCAGGTGCGCCAGCTGGCGGAGAAATGCACGCTGCCGCTGGAGGTGTTCGCCTTCGGCAGCCTGTGCATCATGGCCGAGGGCCGCTGCCACCTGTCGTCCTACGTCACCGGCGAGTCGCCCAACCTCTGCGGCGTGTGCTCGCCGGCCAAGGCCGTGCGCTGGCAGGAGGACGCCCGGGGCCTGAGTTCGCGCCTGGGCGGGGTGCTGATCGACCGCTACTCCCCCGAGGAGGCCGCCGGCTACCCGACCCTGTGCAAGGGCCGCTTCCTGGTGGACGGCCAGCGCTTCCACGCGCTGGAGGAACCCACCAGTCTGAATACCCTCGACCTGATCCCCGAACTGGCCGCCATGGGCATCGCCGCGGTGAAGATCGAGGGCCGCCAGCGCAGCCCCGCCTATGTGGAGCAGGTGACGCGGGTGTGGCGCGAGGCGCTGGACGCCCACGCCCGCGAGCCCCGGCGGTTCGCCGTGCAGGAGCACTGGCGCAAGGCGCTGGACGGGCTTTCCGAAGGCAGCCAGACCACCCTGGGCGCCTACCACCGATCCTGGCAGTGAGGTCGTCATGAAATTGAGTCTTGGGCCCGTGCTGTTCTACTGGGGCCGCGACAGGCTGCTGGATTTCTACGCCGAGATGGCGGAGCAGCCGCTGGACATCATCTACCTGGGGGAGACGGTCTGCTCCAAGCGCCGGGCCATGTCCCTCGATCACTGGCTGGGCCTGGCCCGCGAGCTGCGCGAATGCACCCGCGCCGAACTGGTGCTGTCCGGCCTGACCCTGGTCGAGGCCGCGTCCGAGCTGTCCAGCCTGAAGCGCCTATGCGACAACGGCGAGCTGCTGGTCGAGGCCAACGACATGGGCGCGGTGCAGCTGCTGCACGAGCGCCGCACGCCGTTCGTGGCCGGGCCGGCGCTCAACCTGTACAACGCCCATGCCCTGGACGAGCTGATCGCATGCGGCCTGCGCCGCTGGGTGCCGCCGGTGGAGTGTTCGCGCCGCCTACTGCAGGACTGCCTGCAGCAGCTCGACCTGCTGGGCCGCCCGCGGCCCGAGGTGGAGCTGTTCGCCTATGGCCACCTGCCCCTGGCCTACTCGGCGCGCTGCTTCACCGCGCGGGCCGAGAACCGGCCGAAGGACGACTGCCGCTTCTGCTGCCTGAACTACCCCGAGGGCATCCCGCTGTACAGCCAGGAGCGCCAGCCGCTGTTCACCCTGAACGGCATCCAGACCATGTCCGCCGAGGTGTGCAACCTGCTGCCCGACTATCCGGCGATGGCCGCCAGCGGCATCGACGTGCTGCGCCTGAGCCCGCGCCACGAGGGCATGGTGGAGGTCGTCCAGGCGTTCGCCGAGGTCAGGGCCGGCTCGATGCCGCCCCTGGCGGTGGACGGCTGCAACGGCTACTGGCATGGCCAGCCGGGCATGCTGCGCGTCGAGGAGACAGGGCTATGAGCCTGGCGCACCTGGCCTTGCGCATCGCCGAGCCGCTGCTGCCGCTGGGGCGCCACGTGCCGTTCGCCGTGCAGCGCGAACTGGTGGAGCGGGTCGCCGCCAGCCTGTTCGCCGAGCCGCTGGCGGAGGGCGCCTTCGACCTGCTGGAGGGGCGCTGGCTGCGCCTGGAGGTGTCCGACCTCGGCCTGGCCTGGTGCCTGACCTGCGACGGCGCGCGGCTGCGAGTCGAGGAGCGGGCGGCGGCGGATGTCTGCATCCGCGGCAACTGGCGCGATTTCCTGCTGCTGGCCAGCCGCCAGGAGGACCCGGACACCCTGTTCTTCCGCCGACGCCTGGTGATCGAGGGCGACACGGACCTGGGGCTGGGGATGAAGAACCTGCTGGACGGGCTAGACCCGGAACAGCTGCCGCCCAGGCTGTGGCAACTGCTCCGGCAGATGGGCGAGAGGGTGAGGCAGGCCGCTGGCTGAGAGCCTGCTGCTCCCCAGAGCAGAAGCTGACTTGGCTCTTGCTCTTGCTCTTGCTCTTGTGGGAGCGGCCTTGGCCGCGAACGGAACAGCGCAGAAGCATCGCGGCCAAGGCCGCTCCCACAACAGCTTCCGAGTTGCTCAGTCGCTCTCGCGGCCACGCATGGCATCACCATCCAGCAGCTTCACCACCTCCAGATAGGCCTCGTCGACCGTCTCGCCGTCGAAATCCTCGCCATAGCGCTTCTTCAGCCCCTGCTTGCTGAGGATCAGGTGGACGCTGGGCTGCACGCCGTGCTGGCCGAGGCAGCCGCGCACGCACTGCAGCACGCAGCCGTCGATGGCCAGGATCGGCCGGCCGCTGTTGGCCTTGCTGACCAGCGAGGCCACGCGCCCGCCGACGCCGGCGATGCACGACATCTCGGCCAGTCCGGCGCGGTCCAGGCGCACGGCCAGGGTGTTGGCGAGCTGGGCGACGTTGGAACAGCCGGAGCAGGAGTACACCAGGGGCAGTTTCGGGTCTGACATGTTGCTCTCCTGCTCGGGGGGCGCTGCGCTACTCTTGGTAGCTGGCCAGGCTGGGACGGTCGAGCACCCGGATCACGCGGCGCTCCATGGCGATCAGCCCCGCGTCGATCATGCGGTGCAGGATGCGCGAGAAGGTCTCCGGCTGGATGCCGAGCTGCGAGGCGATCAGGCGTTTCGGCACGCTCAGGCGGATCTGCCCGCCGTCCGTTTCCTGTTCCTGGCAGAGGTAGCGGACGACCCGGCGGCTGGCGTTGCCCAGGGCCAGGGTGTCGATCTCGGCGAGGCGCTGGTTCAGGCGGATGCTGAGGCTGGTCAGCAGCTCCAGGCAGGCCATGGGCTGTTCTTCCAGCACCCGGCGGTAGTGGGCGCCGTCGATGCTGATCAGGCTGCTCTGCTTGAACGCGCTGGCGGTGTCCGGGTAGTGGCGGGTGCCGCTGAACAGCAGCGCCTCGGTGAAGCTCTGGCCGGGGGCGATCACCTCCACCAGCTTCTCCTGGCCCTCGGGCAGCACCCGGGTCAGCGTCACCTGGCCCTGCAGCAGCAGGTAGAAGCGGTCCGCCACGTCGCCCTGGTGGAAGAGCACCGAACCCGCCTCCAGCCGCCGGTGGATCGCCAGGCAGCAGACCTCCTGGAATACGGACTCCGGCAGCCGATCGAACAAGTGATGCCGGCGCAGAAACGCCTGTGTCGAGAAATCGGTGAGCATGGGCCACCTCCTTGCCTTGCATGGTAGGGAGGTGCCGGTGCGCTTCACATTCCTCCATGGCGCTACCTCCAAAGAGGCAGATGCCAGTGGATTGGGGTGTGGAGACTCTGCGGCCCGGGGGAAGTGCCGCCGACGATAGGCGACTGTCGTTCCGTGGCCTTGATGCCCATCAAGTTCTCTCGAACGGAGGAGCGATTTTTTCCGTTCTTGATTCTGGTCAGTTCTGCCCGGGGCGGCATTGCGTAGCGTTATATCCAAGTTGCTATTACGGATTGGGAGGCAAGCGGATGAAAGCGAGAGGCATCGGGCGCCTGAGGCGCGGCGGACTGCTGCTCTCCGGCAATCCTGGCGTGGCGCCGGGGCAGGGCGAGGGCCGCATCGCGCCGCGCCATGTCGAAGTCGCCGTGGGCAGGGTCGCCGCATGAACGCGCAGGCGCGCAACCCGGCGATGGAAGGCCCGGCCGTCCGTGCGGTGAGCGCGGTGCTGAGTGGCGCCCAGGGCGGCGACCTGCCGCTGTTCGCTTGGACTCTGGGCCTGGCGCAGACCGAGCAGCGGGCGATGCTGCGCCGCCGTTTTTCCGTACTGGCACAGGCGCCGATGGTGCCGGAGGGCTGCTATGTGCGCATCGGCATCGCGCCGTTGCAGTTCGCGCCGATGGCGGCGCTGCTGCGCGAGCATGGCCACCGGGAGCTGGCCGAGGACCTGTCCGATTATCTGGCGAGGGCGCTGGCCGCCGCCTGCTTCGGCCACCGGGAGCTGTGGCAGGACCTCGGGTTGAGGCACCGGGAGGAGCTGGACTGGTTCATGGTGCTGTACTTCCCGCTGCTGTATCGGCGCAACGCCGCCGGCGGATGCTGGAAGCGCTTCCTTTTCGCCGAATCGGAGCATAGCGCGGCGGCTTTGCCGGTATGCTTGCGGCCTGTCGTTTGAGGCTCGGGAGGCAGGGATGGACAAGGACAACTCGATCCAGCTGCACGGTTCGCTGTGGATGACGGTCGCCGGCGAGAACTTCGGCGGCCGGGGTCGCGTGGCGCTGCTGGCCAGGGTCGCCGAGTGCGGCTCCATCACCCGGGCGGCCAAGTCCCTGGGCATGAGCTACAAGGCCGCTTGGGACGCCATCGATACCATGAACAACCTGGCCGGCGAGCCGCTGGTGGCGCGCCTGGTCGGCGGCAAGGGCGGCGGCGGCACGCGCCTGACCCCGCGCGGCGTGCGCCTGGTGGAGAACTTCCGCCTGATCGAGCGCGAGCACCAGCGTTTCGTGGAGCAACTGGGACGGCAGGCCGAAGGCATTGCCGACGACTATCTACTGGTCAGGCGGATGAGCATGAAAAGCAGCGCGCGCAATCAGTTCTTCGGAAGCGTAACCCAGGTCCGGCGCGGCGCCGTCAACGACGAGGTGGAGCTGGCGGTGGCCGACGGCGTGAAGATCGTCGCCGTGATCACCCACGACAGCTCCGAGGCGCTGGGGCTTGCGCCGGGCTGCGAGGCCTTCGCGCTGATCAAGTCGTCCTCGATCATCCTGGTCGCCGACGACGAGGGCACGCGCTTCTCGGCCCGCAACCGCCTGCGCGGCGTGGTGGCGCGGGTGCAGCCGGGGGCGGTCAGCACCGAGGTGGTGATCGAACTACCGGCGGGGCCGACCGTGGCGGCGATCATCACCCACGAGAGCGGCGAGGCGCTCGGCCTGCAGCCGGGGCAGGAGATCACGGCGATCTTCAAGGCTTCCAGCGTGATCCTCGGCGTCCCCGCCTGAGCCCTCTGGCCGGGCTTGATTCCGGACAAGTCCGCGCGCCGGACCGCGTGCTATTCCGCCACGGGACGAATGCCGTGGAGGATCGGGCGTGGACGTGGAGCAGTTGCTGGCCAACAACCGTTACTGGGCGGAATCGCTGCGGGCGCGCGATCCGGATTTCTTCGCCCGCCTGGCCCGCCAGCAGCGGCCGGAATTCCTCTGGATAGGCTGCTCGGACAGCCGGGTGCCGGCCAATGAGGTGGTGGGGCTGATGCCGGGCGAGCTGTTCGTGCACCGCAACGTGGCCAACATGGTGGTGGCCACGGATATGAACTTCCTGTCCGTGCTGCAGTACGCCGTCGACGTACTGCAGGTGGGCCAGGTGATCGTCTGCGGCCACTACGGCTGCGGCGGCGTGCGCGCCGCGCTGGGGCATGAGGAGCTGGGGCTGATCGACAACTGGCTGCGCGCGCTCAAGGCGCTGTATCACCAGAACCTGCCGCGCTTCGAAGGGCTGGACCCGGAGCGGCAGGTCGACCTGCTGTGCGAGCTGAACGTGCAGCGCCAGGTACGCAACGTCTGCCACACCACCATCGTGCAGAACGCCTGGCGCCGCGGCCACCGGCTGGCCGTGCACGGCTGGATCTACGGCCTGAGCGACGGCCTGGTGAAGGACCTGCGGGTGACGGTGAACAGCGCCGCGCAGCTGGACAGCACCTTTCTCTACGACCAGTGACGCCCCGGGGCGCCGGGCTTCCTGCGGGCTATGTCCGCGTCCGCTATCGCACACCTTGTGGGAGCGGATTCATCCGTGAATGTCGCGGCCAATCGGCATGCCGCCCAACCGTTCCCGCAAAAGTAGGATCGCGCCACCCGCACGTCACGGGGGCAGAGCCTTCCTTCAGCCGTAGCTCCCGGTCGTTTCCTGCACCTTCCCGGGCGGAATGTCGATGACGATGCGCTCGCGCAGCCAGCGGGCGAACTCGGCTTCGTCGAGCGAGCCTTCGGCCAGGCCGATCATGGCCGCGTACTTCTCTTCATCGGTGGTGACCAGGGTGCAGTCGTTGAGTTGCAGGAAAACCCGGTAGCAAACATGCGCCGTACGCTTGTTGCCATCGACGAAGGGATGGTTGCGTGCCAGGCCGTAGGCCAGGCTGGCGGCCAGATCGGCCATGTCCGGCGGGGGCTCGCCATAGGCATGGCGCTGCTGGGGGCGCGCCAGGGCGGAGTCGAGCAGGGCCTCGTCGCGCACGCCGCTGCCGCCGCCATGTTCGGACAACTGGCGGTCGTGGATGGCCAATGCCAGGGTCTTGCCGATCCAGACGATCATCGGGCGATTCTCACTGGGCCAGCTTGTGCAGTACCTGGCGGTCTTCGCGCATGATCTGCTCCGCCACATCCATCTGCTCGGCCAGGGTCGGATCGAACACGGTGAGCTTGATGCCGTCCGGCGTCTCCAGCACATACAGCTCGTCGCCTTTCTCCAGGCGCAGGCGGGCGAGGATTTCCTTGGGCAGGATGACGCCGGCGGAATTGCCGATGGCGCTGATCTTGAGTTTCATGGTGCCTCCGGGGTTGGTTATAACGAATGGTATAACCAACCTCGGCCGCCCGCAACGCTTCCCCCGCACCGCCGATCGGCGTGTCACGCATGACTTCTGTCGTGTGCGGAAAAACATGCCGTGGGAGCGGCCTTGGCCGCGAAGCTTTTAGCGTGCCGCCTCGGTTCGCGGCCAAGGCCGCTACCGCACAACCTGGAGCCTCAGCGCAGGTTCTCCAAGGCCCACACAGCGGCCTCCACCCGCGAGCGCAGGCCGAGCTTGTGCAGCAGGTTCTTCACGTGGACCTTCACCGTGCCCTCGGTGATGCCGAGCTTGTTGCCGATCATCTTGTTGCTCAGGCCGGAGGCGATCATCTTCAGCACCTGGCGCTCGCGGTCGGTGAGGTCCAGCGAGCTGGCGCCCTGCGGCGTGCGCAGGGCCTGGGCCAGCACGGTGGTCAGGGACGGGCTGACCACCAGGGTGCCGTGCAGCACGTCGCGCAGGCGGGCGATCAGGTGTTCCGGCTCCATGTCCTTGAGCAGGTAGCCGTCGGCGCCGAAGCGCATGGCGTCGCGCACGTCGTTCTCGGCATCGGACACGGTGAACAGCAGCACCTTGCCGGCGAAGCCCTGTTCGCGCAGGCGCTTGAGGGTCTCCACGCCGTTGAGCTGGGGCATGTTGTTGTCCAGCAGGACCAGGTCGGGGGCCAGCCGCGCGACCTGCTCGCAGGCCTCCGCGCCGTTGTTCGCTTCGCCGACCACCACCAGGTCGCCCTCCAGTTCGATCAGTTGGCGGATGCCGCGACGCATCATGGGGTGGTCGTCGACCAGCAGCAGGGTGTGGGCGTTCATAGCGAGGCCTCGTGGCTCGGTTGACGCAGGAAGCCGGGGCAGAAGCGCAGTTCCACGCGCGTGCCCCGCTGCTTGCGACGGGTGATGGAGAGCTTGCCGCCCAGGCTGCGGGCGCGCTCGTGCATGATGTTCAGGCCGTGGTGCAGGCGGGTGTCGAAGCCCGGGGTGATGCCGACGCCGTCGTCCTCGACGAGCAGCTCGACTTCCTCGCCGGATTGCCGCAGCTGCACCCAGGCCTGTTCCGCCTGGGCGTGGCGGGCGCAGTTGGAGAGCGCCTCGCGGGCGATCTGCAGCAGGTGTATCTGTTCCGTGGCCGACAGGCTGAAGGCCAGCGGCGAGCTTTCCAGCAGCACCCGCATGCCGCCGCGCTCGGCGAATTCGCGGGCGGTGTCGTCCAGCGCCTGCTCGATGCCGCCGTCCTGGATCTGCAGGCGGAAGGTGGTGAGCAGCTCGCGCAGCTGGCGGTAGGCGTTGTTCAGGCCGTCGCGCAGCTCGTCGCTGACCTCCAGCAGGCGTTCGCCTTCTTCGCCGCGGCGGATCAGCGTCTGCAGGCGGCTCACCTGCAGCTTCATGTAGGACAGGGCCTGGGCCAGGGAGTCGTGCAGTTCGCGGGCGATGGTGGTGCGCTCGTCGAGCAGCAGGAGGCGGTCGTCCTGCTCGCGCTGGCGCTCCAGCGACAGCGAGGTGCCGATCAGGTGCGCCAGCGCCTGGATCAGCTCGCGCTCCCAGGGATGCGGCGTATGGCGGTCGATGTAGTGGGCGCGCAGCTCGCCGAGGTTGTTGCCCTGGGAGCTGATCGGGTAGAGCAGGCTGTCGCTGCCCCCGTGCCGCTCGCAGCTGGCGCATTCGTTGCGCGAGCAGATGTCGCGCGAGGCGCTGCCATGCAGCGCGATCAGGTGCTCGACCGGCTCGCGCATGTCGCCCTTCAGGCACAGGCTCAGGCGCAGGCCGGGCAGGCGCTGCTGGAAGCTGTCGATCAGCGCGTCGAGCTGGCCGGCGCTCGCCGGGCTGCTGGCGATGCTGCGACTGCTTTGGTACAGCAGCTCCAGCGCGGCATTGCTCTTCGCCAGCTGCTGGGTCTTCTCGGCCACCCGCGAGGCCAGGGTCAGGTGGGATTCCTCGATGGCATCCGCCATGGCGTTGAAGCTGTCGGCCATCTGCCCCAGTTCGTCGCTGGACCTGTGCTCGATCCGCGCATTGAGGTCGCCGGCGCGGAAGCGCTCGGTGGCGCCCACCAGTTCCTGCAGGGGGGTGATCACGCTGCTCTGCAGCTCGAACATGCCCACCAGCAGGATGATCACGGTCATCAGCAGCGCCGCGCCCTGGATGCTCTGCTGCCAGCCCTGGCGCTTCTCGCTCTGCTTCTGCAGCAACAGCACGAAGTGTTCGAGCTGGCCGACGAAGATTTCCGACTGCTGCTGGAACGTGACCCTGTCACCACGCTCCAGGGCTGGCCGCAGCTGCCCCTGCCACCGGTCGCGGATGTTGGCGAAGGCCTGGGCCACCGGGCTCTGCCGGTCGCCGTCGACCATGTGCTTGAGTGCGCTGCTGTCCAGGCGCCGCTGCATGTCGTCGCGCAGATGGCCTATCGCCTGCGGCGACGCGTTCGCCTCCAGCTGCCAGTTGAGGCGGTAGACGGCCATGCGCAGGGAACCGGCGGTGTTGATGGCCGCGGCGTCGTCTTCGCTGACCCAGGCGATCAGCACGGCGCTGAACGCGCTGAAGAAGGTGAGGGTGGCGATGAGGATGACGGCCAGACCGGCGCGAGCGGGCAGGGAGCCTTTCAACCAGTCCAGCATGGCGGCTACCTCCAAAGAGTTCCGGCGCCCGTGCAGGCCCGGCGGGTGAGCTTGCTTGTTGTTATAAGTCGATGATCTACAAGGGATATTTTTCGTATTTCCAGCCTATCCCTTTGGAGGTATCCGGCCCCATGGTAGGAGTTGGAGCGGCCTGGCTTCCTTGATTTGGATCAAGGGCGGGAGGGGGCCGGTGCATAGCCTGCGAGCCATGAGAGTCGCTTGGGAGAGCGGTCATGGCGAGTCGGAAAGTGCAACAGGGGCTGGTGCTGGGGATGAGCACCGCTGCGTTCACCATCTGCTTCATGGTGTGGATGATGTTCGCGGTGCTCGGCGTGCCCATCAAGGAGCTGCTGCAGCTCAACGAGACCCAGTTCGGCCTGCTGGCGTCCACCCCGGTGCTGACCGGGTCGCTGATCCGCCTGCCGCTGGGCATGCTCACCGACCGCTTCGGCGGGCGCATCGTGTTCTTCGTGCTGATGCTGGTCTGCGTGCTGCCGATCTACCTGATCGGCGAGGCCACCGAGTATTGGCAGTTCCTGGTGCTGGGGCTGTTCGTCGGCCTGGCCGGCGGCTCCTTCTCGGTGGGCATCGCCTACGTCGCCAAGTGGTTCGAGAAGTCCAGCCAGGGCCTGGCCATGGGCATCTTCGGCGCGGGCAACGCGGGTTCGGCGCTGACCAAGTTCCTCGCCCCGGCGATCATCGCCGCGGCCAGCTGGCAGATGGTGCCGAAGATCTACTCGGCGATCATGTTCGTCACCGCGCTGCTGTTCTGGTTCTTCAGCTACGACGACAAGAGCCACCGCACGCCCAGCAGCGTGTCCTTCGGCGAGCAGCTCAAGACCCTCCGTGATCCGCGGGTGTGGCGCTACTGCCAGTACTACTCGATCGTCTTCGGCGGCTACGTGGCGCTGGCCCTGTGGATGACCAAGTACTACGTGCAGGAGTACGGCTTCAGCCTGCAGAGCGCGGCGCTGCTGGCCGCCTGCTTCTCCCTGCCGGGCGGCGTGCTGCGCGCCATCGGCGGCTGGATGAGCGACCGCTGGGGCGCGCACGGCGTGACCTGGTGGGTGATGTGGGTGAGCTGGATCTGCCTGTTCGTCCTGTCCTACCCGCAGACCGACTTCACCGTGCATACCGTCGATGGCCCGCGCACGTTCCATGTCGGCCTCAACGTCTGGGTGTTCACCGCGCTGATGTTCGTCATGGGCATCGCCTGGGCCTTCGGCAAGGCCTCGGTGTTCAAGTACATCTCCGACGAGTTTCCCGATCGCATGGGGGCCGTGTCCGGCATCGTCGGGCTGGCCGGCGGCCTGGGCGGCTTCGTCCTGCCGATCATGTTCGGCGCCCTGGTGGACCTCACCGGCGTGCGCAGCTCCTGCTTCATGCTGATGTACGGCGTGGTCTGGGTCTCCCTGATCTGGATGTACCTCAGCGAAGTCCGCAAAACCCCGGTCATGGGGTCGGGTTCCACCGGCCCCATGAATTCCGCTTCCTGACGCTTGAGGAGACCGAGCATGTCCGCAACCAAGAATCCGGCCATGGGGCAGCCGCCCCGGCAGGGGCCGGTGATCGACGATTGGCGCCCCGAGGACCCGCACTTCTGGGGTTCCACCGGCAAGGCCATCGCCACCCGCAACCTGTGGATCTCGATTCCCGCGCTGTTCCTGGCGTTCGCCGTGTGGATGGTGTGGAGCACGGTGATCGTGCGCCTGAACGCCATCGGCTTCGCCTTCAGCACCGACCAGCTGTTCTGGCTGGCGGCGCTGCCGGGGCTGTCCGGGGCGACGTTCCGCATCTTCTACTCGTTCATGGTGCCGGTGTTCGGCGGGCGGCGCTGGACGGCCCTGAGCACGGCGTCGCTGCTGGTCCCGTCGCTGTGGATGGGCTTCGCGGTGCAGGACCCGGGCACCTCGTACAGCGTGTTCGTGATCATCGCCCTGCTGTGCGGCTTCGGCGGCGGCAACTTCGCCTCGTCGATGTCCAACATCAGCTTCTTCTACCCCAAGGCCCAGCAGGGCACCGCGCTGGGCCTGAACGCCGGGCTGGGCAACCTGGGCGTCTCGGCCATGCAGTTCCTGGTGCCGCTGGTGATCGGCTTCGGCCTGTTCGGCGCGGTGGGCGGCAAGCCCCAGGAACTGGCCGACGGCAGCCAGCTGTGGCTGCAGAACGCCGGCCTGATCTGGGTGCCGCTGATCGCGGCGGTGACCGTGGCGGCCTGGTTCGGCATGAACGACCTGGCCAGCGCCAAGGCCTCCTTCGCCGAGCAGGCGGTGATCTTCAAGCGCAAGCACAACTGGCTGATGTGCTGGCTGTACCTGGCCACCTTCGGCTCCTTCATCGGCTTCGCCGCGGCCTTCCCACTGCTGATCAAGACCTCGTTCCCGGAAGTCACCGCGCTCAAGTTCGCCTTTCTCGGCCCGCTGGTCGGCGCCCTGGTGCGCCCGCTGGGCGGTTGGGTGGCGGACAAGCTGGGCGGCGCGCGGGTGACCCTGTGGAACTTCGTGGTGATGATCGCCGCGGTCTTCGGCGTCATCGCCTTCCTGCCGCAGAACGGGCAGGGCGGCAATTTCTACGGCTTCCTCGCCATGTTCATGCTGCTGTTCGTCACCACCGGCATCGGCAACGGCTCCACCTTCCGCATGATCCCGGTGATCTTCCGCACCCTGCATGAGCGCCTCAGCGCCGGCAAGGGGGCCGCGGTCAAGGAGCAGTCGCTGCGCGAGGCCGGCAAGGAGTCGGCCGCGGTGCTCGGTTTCAGCTCCGCGATCGGTGCCTTCGGCGCGTTCTTCATTCCCAAGTCCTTCGGCAGCTCCATCGCCCTCACCGGCGGGCCGGAGATCGCCCTGTACGTCTTCGTCGGCTACTACGCCAGCTGCATCCTGGCCACCTGGTGGTGGTACTCGCGCAAGGGTGTCGAAACGCCCTGCTAGACAGCCATCGCCCAAGAAATGACGAGCGCGGGGTAACCGCCCGCGCTCAGCCTGAGAGGAAAGAAAAATGAGCCACATACTCGACCAGCTGCGCTTCTTCAATCGCAAGCAAGGAGAGTTCGCCGACGGTCATGGCGAGACCCGCAAGGAGTCGCGCGACTGGGAGAACGTCTACCGTGCCCGCTGGCAGTACGACAAGATCGTGCGCTCCACCCACGGGGTGAACTGCACCGGGTCGTGCTCCTGGAAGATCTACGTGAAGAACGGCCTGATCACCTGGGAAACCCAGCAGACCGACTACCCGCGCACCCGCAACGACCTGCCCAACCACGAGCCGCGAGGCTGCCCGCGCGGCGCCAGCTACAGCTGGTACATCTACAGCGCCAACCGCCTGAAATACCCCAAGGTGCGCAAGCCGCTGCTGAAACTCTGGCGCGATGCGCGGCGGACCCTGGCACCGGTCGAGGCCTGGGCCAGCATCGTCGAGGACCCGGCCAAGGCGCAGAGCTACAAGAGCAAGCGCGGCATGGGCGGCTTCATCCGTTCCAGCTGGCGCGAGGTCAACGAGATCATCGCCGCGGCCAACGTCTACACGGTCAAGCAGTACGGGCCCGACCGGGTGGTCGGCTTCTCGCCGATCCCGGCCATGTCGATGGTCAGCTACGCCGCCGGCAGCCGCTACCTGTCGCTGATCGGCGGGGTGTGCCTGAGCTTCTACGACTGGTACTGCGACCTGCCTCCCGCGTCACCCCAAGTGTGGGGCGAGCAGACCGACGTGCCGGAATCGGCCGACTGGTACAACTCCAACTACATCATCGCCTGGGGTTCCAACGTCCCGCAGACCCGCACCCCCGACGCCCACTTCTTCACCGAGGTGCGCTACAAGGGCACCAAGACCGTGGCCATCACCCCGGACTACGCCGAGGTGGCCAAGCTCACCGACCTCTGGCTCAACCCCAAGCAGGGCACCGACGCGGCGCTGGCGCAGGCCTTCGCCCACGTCATCTTCAAGGAATTCCACCTGGAGAACCCCAGCGCCTACTTCACCGACTACGCCAAGCGCTACACCGACCTGCCGATGCTGGTGCTGCTCGACGAGAAGGACGGCAGCTACCGCGCCGACCGCTTCCTTCGGGCCTCCGACCTGGATGGCGAACTCGGCCAGGACAACAACCCCGAGTGGAAGACCATCGCCGTCGACGCGGGGGGCGAACTGGTCTCGCCCCTGGGCTCGATCGGCTACCGCTGGGGCGAGAAGGGCAAGTGGAACATCGAGGCCCGCGAGGGCGGCGAGGGACGCGCGGTCGACCTCAAGCTGAGCCAGCTGGACAGCGGCGAAGTCGCCGAGGTGGCCTTCCCGTACTTCGGCGGCCAGGCCCACGAACACTTCGCCCATGCGCCGGGCGAGGAAATCCAGCTGCGCCGCGTGCCGGTACGCACCCTGGTGCTGGCCGACGGCAGCCAGGCCAGGGTCGCCAGCGTATTCGACCTGATGGCCGCCAACCTCGGCATCGACCGTGGCCTCGGCGGCGCCAACGTCGCCAACCACTATGACGACGACCGCGTGCCGGGCACGCCGGCCTGGCAGGAGAGGATCACCGGCGTCAGCCGCGAGAAGGCCATCCAGATCGCCCGCGAGTTCGCCGACAACGCCGACAAGACCAAGGGGCGCAGCATGATCATCGTCGGCGCGGCGATGAACCACTGGTACCACATGGACATGAACTACCGCGGCCTGATCAACATGCTGATGTTGTGCGGCTGCGTGGGCCAGACCGGTGGCGGCTGGGCGCACTACGTCGGCCAGGAGAAGCTGCGTCCGCAGTGCGGCTGGCTGCCGCTGGCCTTCGGCCTCGACTGGCATCGCCCGTCGCGGCAGATGAACGGCACCAGCTTCTTCTACAACCACAGCTCCCAGTGGCGCCACGAGAAGATGAGCATCCACGAAGTTCTGTCGCCGCTGGCGGACAAAGCCGCGTACCCCGAGCACATGCTCGACTACAACATCCGCGCCGAGCGCGCCGGCTGGCTGCCGAGCGCGCCGCAGCTCAACCGCAACCCGCTGCAGATCACCCGCGACGCGGCGGTGGCGGGATTGGAGCCGAAGGACTACGTGGTCAGGTCGCTGGCCGAAGGCACCCTGCGCTTCGCCTGCGAGCAGCCGGACAACCCGGTCAACTTCCCGCGCAACATGTTCATCTGGCGCTCCAACCTGCTGGGCAGTTCGGGCAAGGGCCACGAGTACATGCTCAAGTACCTGCTCGGCACCCGCAACGGCGTGATGAACCCCGACCTGGGCCAGCGCGGCGGCTTCAAGCCGCAGGAAGCCGAATGGCAGGACGAGGGCGCCATCGGCAAGCTCGACCTGGTCACCACCCTCGACTTCCGCATGTCGTCCACCTGCGTCTACTCCGACATCGTCCTGCCGACCGCCACCTGGTACGAGAAGGACGACATGAACACCTCGGACATGCACCCCTTCATCCACCCGCTGTCGGCGGCCATCGACCCGGCCTGGGAAGCGCGTTCGGACTGGGAAATCTACAAGGGCATCGCCAAGGCCTTCTCCGAGATGGCCGAGGGGCACCTGGGCGTGGAGAAGGACCTGGTCACCGTGCCGCTGCTGCACGACACCCCCGGCGAGCTGGCCCAGCCGTTCGGCGGCAGCGACTGGAAGACGGCGGGGCAGGCGCCCCAGCCGGGCCTCAACTGCCCGAACATCACGGTGGTCGAGCGCGACTACCCGAACACCTACAAGAAATTCACCTCGCTCGGCCCGCTGCTGGACACGCTGGGCAACGGCGGCAAGGGCATCAACTGGAACACCAAGCACGAGGTCGAGTTCCTCGGCGAACTGAACTACACCGTGCGCGAGGAGGGCGTCAGCCAGGGCCGGCCGAAGATCGAGTCGGCCATCGACGCCGCCGAGGTCATCCTCAGCCTAGCGCCGGAAACCAACGGCCATGTCGCCGTGAAGGCCTGGGCGGCGCTGTCGGAATTCACCGGCCGCGACCACGGCCACCTGGCGCTGCCCAAGGAACACGAGGCGATCCGCTTCCGCGACATCCAGGCACAGCCGCGCAAGATCATCTCCAGCCCGACCTGGTCCGGCCTGGAAGACGAGCACGTCAGCTACAACGCCGGCTACACCAACGTCCATGAGCTGATCCCGTGGCGCACCCTGACCGGCCGCCAGCAGTTCTACCAGGACCACCCCTGGATGCTCGCCTTCGGCGAGGGCCTGATGAGCTACCGGCCGCCGATCAACACCCGTTCGACCGGCTACGTGCAGGGCAAGATGCCCAACGGCAACCCGGAGATCTGCCTGAACTGGATCACCCCGCACCAGAAGTGGGGCATCCACAGCACCTACACCGACAACCTGATCATGCTCACCCTGAGCCGTGGCGGGCCGATCGTGTGGATGAGCGAGATCGACGCCAGGAAGGTCGGCATCGAGGACAACGACTGGATCGAGTGCTTCAACGCCAACGGTGCGCTGACCGCCCGCGCGGTGGTCAGCCAGCGGGTCAAGGAGGGCATGGTGATGATGTACCACGCCCAGGAACGCATCGTGAACGTGCCCGGCGCGGAGAGCACCGGGACCCGTGGCGGCCACCACAACTCGGTGACCCGGGTGGTGCTCAAGCCCACCCACATGATCGGCGGCTACGCCCAGCTGGCCTACGGCTTCAACTACTACGGCACCGTGGGCTGCAACCGCGACGAATTCGTGGTGGTGCGAAAAATGAGCAAGGTGGACTGGCTGGACGGCCCCAATGGCAACGACTTGCCGCAACCGCTGCCGCAGGACATTTGAGGATTACTGCCATGAAAATTCGTTCACAAGTGGGCATGGTGCTGAACCTGGACAAGTGCATCGGTTGCCATACCTGCTCGATCACCTGCAAGAACGTCTGGACCAGCCGCGAAGGCATGGAATACGCCTGGTTCAACAACGTCGAGACCAAGCCCGGCATCGGCTACCCCAAGGAGTGGGAGAACCAGGACAAGTGGAAGGGCGGCTGGGTGCGCAACCCGGACGGCTCGATCAACCCGCGCATCGGCGGCAAGTTCCGCGTGCTGGCGAACATCTTCTCCAACCCCGACCTGCCGAGCATCGATGACTACTACGAGCCGTTCGACTTCGACTACCAGCACCTGCACACCGCGCCGCTGGGCGAGCACCAGCCGGTGGCACGGCCGCGCTCGGCCATCTCCGGCAAGCGCATGGAGAAGATCGAATGGGGCCCCAACTGGGAGGAAATCCTCGGCACCGAGTTCGCCAAGCGGCGCAAGGACAAGAACTTCGACCAGGTGCAGGCCGACATCTACGGCGAGTACGAGAACACCTTCATGATGTACCTGCCGCGCCTGTGCGAGCACTGCCTCAACCCGGCGTGCGCGGCCTCCTGCCCGAGCGGCGCGATCTACAAGCGCGAGGAGGACGGCATCGTCCTCATCGACCAGGAGAAGTGCCGTGGCTGGCGCATGTGCATCAGCGGCTGCCCGTACAAGAAGATCTACTTCAACTGGAAGAGCGGCAAGTCCGAGAAGTGCATCTTCTGCTACCCGCGCATCGAGGCCGGCCTGCCCACCGTGTGCTCGGAAACCTGCGTCGGGCGCATCCGCTACCTGGGCGTGCTGCTGTATGACGCCGACCGCATCCACGAGGTGGCCAGCACGCCGAGCGAGCAGGACCTGTACCAGAAGCAGCTGGAAATCTTCCTCGACCCCAACGACCCGAAGGTGATCGAGCAGGCGCTGGCCGACGGCGTGCCGCTGTCGGTAATCGAGTCCGCGCAGAAATCGCCGGTGTACAAGCTGGCGGTGGACTGGCAGCTGGCCCTGCCGCTGCACCCGGAATACCGCACCCTGCCGATGGTCTGGTACGTGCCGCCGCTGTCGCCGATCCAGAACGCCGCCGCCAAGGGCGCCGTGAGCATGGACGGCGTGCTGCCGGACGTGGACAGCCTGCGCATTCCCGTGCGCTACCTGGCCAACCTGCTCACCGCCGGCGACGAGCAGCCGGTCAAGCTGGCGCTCAAGCGCCTGCTGGCGATGCGCGCCTACAAGCGCGCGGAACAGGTCGATGGCGTGCAGGACCTGCAGGTCCTGGCATCGGTGGGGCTGTCGGTGGCCCAGTGCGAGGACATGTACCGCTACCTGGCCATCGCCAACTACGAGGACCGCTTCGTCATCCCTTCCGCGCACCGCGAGGAGGCGATGAGCGATGCCTTCGCCGAGCGTTCCGGGTGCGGCTTCAGCTTCGGCAGCGGCTGCAGCGGCGCCTCGGACATCAACATGTTCGGGGCGAAGAAGGCCAATCGCCGCGATGTACTCAAGACCGTGCAGATCTGGGAGGACTGAACCATGCGGATTCTCAAGGTGATCTCCCTGTTGCTGGACTATCCCGACGAGGCGCTGCAAGGCGCCCACGCGGAGCTGGAGGCTGCGCTCGGTGGCGCCCGCGAGATCAGCCCCGACCAGCGGGGCGCGCTGCTGCGCCTGCTCGACGAGCTGGCCCGGGAAGAGCTGATGGACGCCCAGGAACGCTACACCGAGCTGTTCGACCGGGGCCGCGCGCTGTCGCTGCTGCTGTTCGAGCACGTGCATGGCGAATCCCGCGACCGTGGCCAGGCCATGGTCGACCTGATGGCCCAGTACGAGGCTGCTGGCTTCGCCATCGGCGTGCGCGAACTGCCCGACTACATCCCGCTGTACCTGGAATACCTGGCCAGCCGCGAGCAGATCGAGGCGCGCGAGGGCCTGGCCGACGTGGCGCACCTGCTGGCCCTGCTGGCGGCGCGCCTGGAGGAACGCGAGAGCCCCTATTCGGCGTGCTTCCGCGCACTGCTGCAGATCGCCGGCGAGCAGCCGGCGAGCGCGGTGGCCGAGGTACGCGAACAGGTGGCCGGCGAGCCACGCGACGACAGCCTGGAGGCGCTCGACAAGCTGTGGGAGGAGGAGGCCGTGGACTTCCTCAAGGCCGAGCAGCAGGAGCGCTGCCCGAGCCAGGCCGCGCGGCCGGGCAAGGCTCGCGAAGAAGTACCGGTGCCGGTGCACTGGATCGATTTCAAGCAGGATGGGCCGGCCGCCGCGCCGGCTCGGGAGGTGCGCAATGGCTAACCTGAATCTACTCGCCTTCGGCGTGTATCCCTACATCGCCCTGGCGGTCTGCGTGATCGGCAGCTGGGCGCGTTTCGACCTGTCGCAGTACAGCTGGAAGGCCGGATCGAGCCAGATCTTCAACCGCACGCCGGCCGAGCACCGCTACATGCGCATCGCCAGCAACCTGTTCCATGTCGGCGTGCTGTTCGTCCTGGCCGGCCACTTCGTCGGCCTGCTGACGCCCGCGTCGATCTACCACCATGCGATCTCCACCGAAAACAAGCAGCTGCTGGCGATGGTCTCCGGCGGTTTCTTCGGCGGCCTGTGCCTGATCGGCCTGCTGATGCTGCTCTACCGACGCCTGAGCGACGCGCGGGTGCGCGCCAGTTCCAGCTGTTCGGACGTGCTGGTGCTGCTGGTGCTGCTGGTGCAGCTGCTGCTCGGCCTGGGCACCATCTACGCCTCCACCCACCACATGGACGGTTCGGTGATGGTGATGCTGGCCGACTGGGCGCAGTACACCGTGACCCTGCAGCCGCAGCTGGCCGCCGCCGCGATAGCGCCGGTGAGCCCGGTGTACAAGCTGCACGTGTTCCTCGGCCTGAGCCTGTTCGTGCTGTTCCCCTTCACCCGCCTGGTGCACATCGTCAGCGCGCCGGTCTGGTACCTGGGCCGGCGCTACCAGATCGTGCGGCAGAAGGCCTGAGGCCAGACCTGCAGGCTCTGACCTGTGGGAATGGACCTGTGGGAGCGGACTTGTCCGCGAGCTTTTCACCCGGAATTACGCGTAGGCGGAAGGCAAAACTCGCGGCCAAGGCCGCTCCCACGGTGGTTGCCGGGAATAGCTGGGTTCTGCCCAAGGGCCAATGGATTTATCAACGACTGATCGAGGAGATCCCATCATGGGTTGTGGATGCGGTGGTAACGGAAACGGTGGCGGCTGCAGCGGTGGCCAGCCGAGAGTGGAAGTCCCGGCCAATGCGCCGGTGGTGCAGGAAGTGGTGCCCGACTCGCGGCCCAGCGCCGACGAGCCGGAGGCCGATGAAGGCGAAGAGGGCGAGCCAGCCCCCGAGCTGATCGCCAGCAGCGAGCAGGAATGGCCGCGGATCAAGGTGAACGGCCTGCCCATCGCGGTGGAGGCGATCGCCCAGGAGCTGCAGTACCACCCGGCGGCGAGCCGCCGCGAGGCGGTGTTCCTCGCTGGCCAGGCGCTGGTGATCCGCGAGCTGCTGCAGCAGCGGGCGGCCGCGCTGGGCCTGCAGGTGCGCGCCGCCGGCGGCGAGAGCGAGGAGGAGGCGCTGACCCGCACCCTGATCGAACTCGAAGTGCCGTTGCCACGGGCCGACGAGGACACCTGCCGACGCTACTACGAGCGCAACCTGGCGCGCTTCGCCAGCGCGCCGCTGCTGGCGGCGCGGCATATCCTGCTGGGCTGTCCGGCCGACGACGCTGAGGCACGCAGCCTGGCCTGGGAGCGTGCCGAGGCGCTGATCGCCGAGCTGCGTGGCGAGCCCGGGCGCTTCGCCGAGCTGGCGCTGGCCCATTCGGCCTGCCCGTCGAAGGAGCAGGGTGGTTCGCTGGGGCAGATCAGCCAGGGCCAAACCGTGCCCGAGTTCGAGCGCCAGCTGTTGCGCCTGCCGCTGGGTCTGGCCACGCAGCCGCTGGAGAGCCGCTACGGCTTCCACGTGGTGCAGGTGGACCTGCGCATCGAGGGCCGGCAACTGCCGTTCGAGACGGTGGTCGGGGCGATCCGCGCCGAACTGGACCAGCGGGTCTGGCAGGTGGCGGTGGCCCAGTACCTGAAGAACTTGGTGGGCGAGGCGGACATCCAGGGCATCGTCCTGGAAGGCGCCGACTCGCCGTTGCTGCAGTAGCCCGGATGCCATCCGGGACGATCGGCGCCGAACCGCCTGGGCGGCGTCCGGGTTATGTGAACTGGACGGGATGATGATGGACGCACAACTGCAGGACGGCTTCGGTCGCACCATCGACTACCTGCGCCTGTCGGTCACCGACCGCTGCGACTTCCGCTGCATCTACTGCATGGCCGAGGACATGACCTTCCTGCCGCGCCAGCAGGTGCTGACCCTGGAGGAGCTGGAGCGGGTGGCGCGGCTGTTCGTGGCCAACGGGACGAAGAAGATCCGTCTGACCGGCGGCGAGCCGCTGGTGCGCCCCGGCGTGGTCGGCCTGTGCGAGCGCATCGCCGCGCTGCCGGGGCTGCGCGAGCTGGTGATGACCACCAACGGCTCGCAGCTGGACAAACTGGCACGGCCCCTGGCCGAGGCCGGCGTGCGCCGCCTCAACATCAGCCTGGACAGCCTGCGTCCCGAGCGCTTCCGCGCCATCACCCGCACCGGCGAGCTGGTCCGGGTGCTGGACGGCATCGCGGCGGCGCAGGCGGCCGGCTTCGCCAGCGTCAAGCTGAACACCGTGGTGATGCACGGGCGCAACGCCGACGAAGTGCTGGACCTGGTCGAATTCGCCGCCCGGCGTGGCCTGGATATCAGCTTCATCGAGGAGATGCCGCTGGGCCAGGTCGGCCGCGAGCGCGGCGAGAGCTACTGCTCCAGCGACTGGGTGCGCGAACGCATCGGCGAGCGTTTCGCCCTGCTCGACAGCGCCGAGCAGAGCGGCGGGCCGGCGCGCTACCTGCGCCTGATCGACTTCCCCGGCACGCGCATCGGCCTCATATCGCCGCACAGTCACAACTTCTGCGCCACCTGCAACCGGGTGCGGCTGACCGCCGAGGGGCGCCTGCTGCTGTGCCTCGGTCACGAGCACTCGGTGGACCTGCGCGCGCTACTGCGTCGCCACCCGGGCAACGACGAACCGCTGCTGGCGGCCATCCGCGCGGCGCTGCCGCGCAAGCCGCTGCGCCATGAATTCGCCGTCGGCGATGTGCAGATCCTGCGCTTCATGAACGCCACCGGCGGCTGACGCCCGTTCCTCCCTCCAGCCTGGTCGCCAGGCGGGTTGCCACGCTTGCCGACGGACAGGGTCGTCTGTCGCGGGCGTGGCTTTTGGGGGGCTATGTTCCCGTGATGTGTTGCACGTAGCCGTAGCCATAGAAGCAGGAGCCCAGTCCGCGGTCGCGGCAGGTAAAGCCGTCAAGCAACTCGGAGCTGGAGTCCCCGTCAGGAGGCCTTCTCTTTGGTTACTTTCTCTTGGCCAAATGTACAGACCGGACACATAGGTGACAGGTGTGCGCAGACATGGTTGACGGATTATGCACCGGCACCCGGCTCTCGCAGATCGATCTCCATCAGCTTGTGGTGAACGAAGAACACATGGAACAAGCCATCGGCTTCGTCGCTGGGACGAATCGCCACTGGTTGTCCGTGTAATGGATTGGAGGCCTTGAACTTCCTTCCTCGGAAGTTGATTTCACCGAACCACTTCACCTGCACCACGGTATCGTCAGGGCCGTATTCGATGTCGGGCAACCGTGTCGGATATGACCGAGGACTGGCCCGATAGCGGGTGCCGGGCATAGCCATCTGCAATGCTTCGTGAGGGCGATGGTGGTTGTAGATGTGCCGCCAGTGATCGAAAGCCTCCTGGGCCTGCTGCTGCGTGTGGAAGCTGCGACCGTTGAGCACCTCTGCCTTCAAGGAGCGATGGAAGCGCTCGTCCTTGCCATTGGTCTGCGGGTGATAGGGACGACTGAAGCTAAGGCGAATCCCCAGGCGGATCAACCAGATAGCCAGCTCGGTCAGCTGCCCTGGCTGACGCGAAGCGCCCCAGGGTGAGCCATTGTCAGCATTGATCCGCACGGGCAGACATAGCGCTCGAAGATGGGGTGTAACTGTTCCTGGACAGTCCGGTAGCGCTGCTTCGCACAGGCCGGATACCCAAGCTGAAGCGAGAGTGATCATCCAGCACGGTCAAGGGATGACAGGCTCCCTCGGAGGCCTGGAAGTAGCCCTTGAAATCCATCTGCCAGAGGTCATTGGGCGCGGCGTGCTCGAAGCGCTGCCAGGCTTGTGCGGCCTCCGAGGCTTGAGAGTCGATCAACCCGTGGCGGTGCAGGATGTTGGTGATGGTGCTGGGCGCCAGGCTGGGATGTCCAAGGTCTTGCAGGCGCCGGCTCAACTTGCGCCCGCCCCAGCACGGATGCTGTAGACGAAATGCGATGACGGCGCTCTCCTGCTCCATAGGCGTCAAATGAGGACTGGTTGCAGGCCGCCGTGAACGATCACGCAACCCTTCACGTCCATGCTGCTCATGGCGGGCCAGCCATTTGTAGGCCGTTTGTGGACTGATCCCGAACCGGCGACACAGCTCTCGCCGGTTTGCCCCTTCCTGCTGGGCCAGCAGGACGAACTCTTCTCGAAGGCTCATGGTGTCTTTTGTCTTCCAAGGCATGTGGGCTCGGTAGGGCTCTACCGAAGGTGTCAAACATGTCCACGCACACCTGTCACCTATGTGTCCGATCTGTACAGCCAAGCAAGAGAAAGTGACTCGCCCGGGAGGGCGAAACCAGAAGTCACCAACTACTCGGTAATGAGCCTTAAATTGTGAGCATGAAACCAAAACTTTCATCCCCCACCTAAACCGGCGGTTGCCGCTCCGCCTCAACCACCTGCCCCGGTGCAGGGTTCTCCATCCGATCCTCCCCCGACCCACTCCCCAGCGAAGCCCTGACCTGCGGCAGGCACCCCGGATAGTGGGCGCAGAGGAAATTCACCAGGTTCTCCCGCACATAGCAGCGCAGGTCCCAGTTGCGCGACGAGTCCGCCGAACTCACCAGCACCCGCAGCTGTACCGCCTTGTCGGTGGCGTCCACCAGCTGCAGCACGCTGACCCGGCCGTCCCACAGGTGCCGCGCCTCCTCGCACAGGCGCGTGAGTTCCTGGCGCAGCGGCTCCAGCGGGGTGGAATAGTCGACCCAGAGGATCACCGCGCCGGTCAGCGACGAGGTGCTGCGGGTCCAGTTCTGGAACGGGTTCTCGATGAACCACTGCAGCGGCACCACCAGCCGGCGGTCGTCCCACACCCGCACCACCACGTAGCTGCCGGTGATCTCCTCGATGCGCCCCCACTCGTTCTCGACGATCACCACGTCGTCCAGGCGGATCGGCTGGGTGAGGGCGATCTGCAGGCCCGCGATCAGGTTGCCCAGCACCGGCTTGGCGGCGAAGCCCACGGCCAGGCCGGCCAGCCCGGCGGAGGCCAGCAGGCTGGTGCCGAACTGGCGCGCGGCGGGGAAGGTCATGAGCATAGTGGAGACGCCGAAGATCACCACGAACACGCCGAGCGTGCGCACCAGCACCCGGGTCTGGGTCTGGATGCGGCGGGCGTGCAGGTTGTCGGCGATGTCCACCGGGTGGCGGGCGACGATGATCCGCTGAATCGCGTCGGTTGCCCGCAGGCCGAGCCAGGTGAACGCGGCGATCATCGCCAGCAGCACCAAGCGTCGCGCGCCGTCGATCATCAGCAGGTCGTCCGGCGCCGAGCCGAGCACCACCTGCACGCCGGACAGCGGCAGCAGCAGGCGCGCCGGGGCGCGGGCGCGCTGCAGCAGCACGCGGGCGACCGGCAGCGGGCGGGCCAGGCGTTCCAGCAGGCCGAGCAGCCAGCCGCAGGCCAGCATCAGCACCAGGGCGACCAGCAGCGCGACGGCGAGGGTGCGCAGTTCCGGCCAGGGCAGCAGGGCAAGCCAGTCGTCAGCCATGCAGGCTCGGCGCGCGCTGGCGGTCCATAAGGCGGGCGAAGGCGCGGTGGGCCGGCAGGAACAGGGCGCCGACGGTCAGCCACAGGGTCAGGTGCGGCAGCAGCTGCCAGACGTCCAGCTCCACCTCCAGCAGCACCCACAGCCCGGCGATCAGCGAGATCAGCGCGTACAGCGCCAGCACCTCGACGCGCCGCAACAGCAGCAGCGCGCCGACCGGCAGCAGGAGCAGGTGGCCGAAGAACTCGCTCAGCGGCGCGCCGAGGCGGATGTCACCGGCGGCCAGCACCAGGCCGCCCAGCAGCAGGCCGGCGCCGAGCAGGCGCAGCAG
>NZ_BPFX01000035.1 GCF_019655855.1 Pseudomonas paralcaligenes
AGTGACGGTGAAGCTGGATACTGCTTGCCTGTCAGGCGATTCAGCGCGTCATAGCTGTAGGTGGTAACGATTCCTCGGGCATCGGTCTTGCTGATGACATTACCCGCAGCATCGTGGGCATAGATTGCGGTGCCGCTGTCAGGGCTGATGACCTTTGTCTGGTTGCCCAGGCCGTCGTACTCGTACTGGGTAATGACACCTCTCGGATCAGTGACTTTGGTCAGGTTGTCCTGAGCGTCGTAGGCGAGGGCGGTGCTGCCATTGCGAGGGTTGGTGCTGGAGACGAGCCTGTTCAGGGCGTCGTAGCTGCTATTGGTGCTGTGCTGCTTCGGCGTTTTGCTCAGCGTGGGGTTGTCATTGAGGTCATAGCCGTACTGGGTGGTTTGCCCTCCGGCCCCGATAGAGCGAAGTAGACGACCCAGCTCGTCATAGACCCAGGTCTGCTGTTGGGTCAGCGAGCTAGACGCATCCCTTAGGCGCTGGGCAGTCCGGTTACCCATGAGGTCGTAGTCGTATTCAACCGACTCGCCCAGGTTATTGGTGATCTGTGTTAGCCGCCTCGCACCATCCCAGGTGTATTCCAGCCAGCTACCGTCGCCACGAGTGACTTTGGTGATTTGTCCGACGGCGTCATGCTCGAAGCTGGTGGTGCTGCTTCCGGTGGTGGCAGATGCCAGCCAACCTTGCGGGCTGTAGGTCAGGGAGGTGGTGACATTGTTGGGATCAACCACGGTCTGTGGATTCTGTCATTGCGCCAGTAGCAGCTAGCAGCGCCGCAAGATCCTCCGACTTGGAAGGGATTGCACCGCAGAGCCGCCGAATTTGGATTCACGCTACAGGCAGTCGAAGGTGTTTCTTAGGAAGGCCGCCGCGTACTTTGCCAGGGAGTCCGGCTGAGGTACGCCTTCATCAGCCAGTTGGTAGAGAACTATTCGATCCAGCGCCTCTGCCTGGTTCTGAACGTGCACCCAAGCGGTTACTACGCTTGGCGCGCCGAGCCCAAGTCGGCACGCGCCAAAGATGATCAGCGCCTGCTGGGTTTGATCAAGCACTCCTGGCTGGAGAGCGGTGGCGTCTACGGCTATCGCAAGATCCATGCAGACCTTCGCGAGCTGGGCGAGCGCTGCGGACGGCATCGAGTTGCCCGGCTGATGCGTGCAGAAGGATTGCGCTCGCAGACCGGCTACCGTCGGCGGCCTGGTCGTTATGGCGGCAAGCCTCCACTACCGGCGCCGAATCGACTGGAGCGCAAGTTCAATGTCAGCGAGCCGAATAGGGTCTGGGTTACCGACATAACGTACATCCGTACCTATGAAGGCTGGCTGTACTTGGCGGTGGTGCTCGACCTGTTCTCACGGCAGGTCATTGGCTGGTCGATGAAGTCACGGATGAGTAGCGACTTGGCCATTGATGCATTACTGATGGCTGTCTGGCGGCGCAAGCCGAAGCAGGAAGTGATGATCCATTCCGACCAAGGCAGCCAGTTCAGCAGTTCGGATTGGCAGAGTTTTCTCAAGGCTAACAACCTGGTCAGCAGCATGAGTCGCCGTGGCAACTGCCATGACAATGCCGTGGCCGAGAGCTTCTTCCAGCTGCTCAAACGTGAGCGGATCAAGCGCAGGATTTACGGCAATCGGGATGAGGCACGAAGCGATGTGTTCGATTACATCGAGATGTTTTACAACCCCAAGCGGCGACATGGTTTCGCCGAGAAGCTGTCGCCGGTAGAGTTCGAGCGACGTTATTTTCTGAGGCAGGACGGTCTCTAGAAAAGCCGGGGCTATTCAGTCCACTCAGCCCGGGACAGACCAGTGCGCCCCGACGGCCCAAGAGGCCAGGGAGACAAGGCAGAGATTGATGCAGAGATCGAAGTCATACTTCGGAGCGAAATGCTCAAGCTTCTGAATTGTGATTTCTGGGGAGAGGAAACAGGTATCCACCTCACAAGGCATGAGTACTGCTGGGTCGTAGATCCTAATGACGGAACCAGTGATTTTCTGCATGGCCGAAAAGGATCAGCAATTTCGGTCGGACTACTACGCGACCATATGCCGGTGCTCGGAGTGGTCTATGCCCCAGTCACACCGGATCGAGGTCCCGATTGCATCTCCTGGGCAAATGGCTGTGGCAGCGTCGTCCGCAATGGCCAAGCAGTCATCTCGCGGCCGGAGCACATCTCCCTCACATCTGACAGTACCGTACTGGTGAGTATGGCGGCAGCTAACAAGCCAGAGCTCAATGCAGAGCTACCTGACCCGCTACGCCGGCTACCAGGAGGCGAAAACCGACCTATTCGACTACATCCGCTTTTACAATCACCGCCGTCGCCACTCGACGCTGGGCTATCTCAGCTCGATGGAGTTTGAGCGGCGAAATACGGGCAAGGCCAAGTACGACATCCCCTCTCGCTTAAATAAGGTTTAGTTTTGAATTTCACACCACTACCTAGAGAGTATATTGCCTCAACGATTCGCAGAGAAAATGAAGCGCTAGGCATCCACCTTAACCCCAAAAAAGAGTACGAACTCTATACCATATATAGAAAACCACGCTCGCCTGGGAACTATGACGCGCCCCCCACGATTCTTTTTCCAGAATTATTCATAAAGCACGGCGTTACACAAGAAGTTATTTACGAGCATACTCTTTACCCGCTAGCGGCTGCGCTTGGCAGAATAAAATCAAACACTATATATACGCCCAGGACAAACTGGAAAATGTGTCTTCAGTGCATTCAAGACGATATCAAGCACTATGGAACTGCATACATACATGTAGACCACGTATTTAGACGTGTAAGCGTATGTGCCAAACACGCCACTCAATTACATGAAAGATGCCCGAACTGCCAGAAAACGATAGTCGGACACAAAATTTCTGAATTCTATAAATGCCAAGAAACATTCCAGACTGGAATAAGAAGTTTAGGGTCCTCTCGACATCTCTATTCACAGTTTATCAGCGGCTTGCTCAATTATAGAGGCGAGAATGTAGGTACATCATTTTCAGAAGGGTTAATCCAAGAACTACGCAAAAAAAAATTCCCCAATGAAGCAAAAAAAAATATGAGTGAATTAAATCAGGAGGTCGAAGACAAGGTAGGGATAGAAAAAACTGATAAATGGGTGTACTACTTCGACATGGAGCTTATGTCCGGACATGCATTTTTGGCCTGTACAAATGCTGAAGAATATCTTGAGCACACTCATAGATATTCCTCACATTCTGAGCAAACGAAAAGCATGCATGCTACGGCGGGCATAAATTAACACTCGCCATTTTGAGACGGTACAAATTTTCTGGCGCCTATAATTTGCATTATCTCAAAATCAGATATGTGACGCACTCGTATCCCCGCCACTCTCAGTATTACGCTAATATAATTTATTTGCGACGACGGCAATTGATTTACTGCCCAACTAACTTTTCGAACTTGATATTCATGCTCGGTTTCAATAGCCCCGTCCATAAAATCGAGCGTCTTGGGAAACTTATGCGGCTTTCGACAAAAATCTGCTCCCAGCGAAGCCCCCCTCATGAGTGCCGCACGAGTTAGCTTTATTGGTTTTGTTTTGCTAAGCAATAATTCTTTATGCGCAGAAGCAACAGAAGATAAAAGGCGATCGTCTCTGTCTTCCCAGTCAACTCTAAGTCGGGGTGGCCTTGTATATTTATGACCTGCTATATAGTTTCTTAGCCAATTTCGATCATGGCGGTATATCCAAGTGTAGCCTGCTTTATCATGGCAACGCACAGAACCGTCATTCATAAAAGCTAATCTTTTAGCGGTGAGCTCTTCATTTGATGGTAAATATCTCTTATCTAACTTAGGATTGGCTGCACTCCGCTTCCTCGGAGCAGCGCTATAAATATAATTTTCAAGATCTAGATGGGTCATACCCAGCGACCAACATATGAAATAATAATGAAATGGCTGAACAATCCTGGCCCGACCATAAAGAATTCGCAGGACCCACTCGCTCCCTCCACAGACAGCTGAATACTCTCCTGAATGAGTACACCTCCTTACTCTAGAGTTAAAATAGATTTTTATTTTCTCAACTCGCAGTCTACTCTTGTGAAGCAAACCAATTTCTGAGAGACGTGTTCGGAGTACGTCGATTTGCAATAAACGTGTAACGTGCTGTGGATTCGAAAACCCCCACCACAACATTTCAGCAACGATTCGTGCAGGCTCAAGATCAAAATCATTCAAAACGGTACTACTCGGCGTTTCTCCAGGCAAAAACATTCCTCGCCAATCAACATTGGCGGGGAAGTGGGCAGACCGTAGAACACAACCGTGATGTGGACATACGCAGACACCGGCCGCAAAATGGATGATGTGCCAATAGGGAACTCCATGGACCAGAACGTCCTCCCGAACGCACCTTTCGCAGAATCGAAACTCAGCGAATTTGAGTAGCCCGGAAGCGGTCATTCCTAAGCTCATTTTGAGCCCAGTGCCGTTGCATCCCTCCATCGCCCTTATGGCAGATTCATACTTAGAATCGCCTATGAAGGGCTTATAGAGGGGCAACAAGGAGTGCGATTCGGCTAGATCTGTAGCTGAGTAAGCACCTTCCAAGCGCTCAGACAAGGCACCTAGACAGCACGGAAGCACCGAGCCGCACGTTCTAGAGTAAACACCGAAGAGCTCGTTGCTCGTCAGTCGATAGCCATCGTTGACAACAGTCCGGTGATAACGGACTGCCAGGCTATAGAGTGACTCCTGTGGCAACGGCTCGGGAAAGACCAGCAGACGACCCACATTTTCGACCTCGCGAATAGAGTTCTAGGATCACCACTCAGATCCCTCATCGACCCAGCCCCTTTTGACTAGCTCCGACTGAATATCCACACCTTCCTCGATATGGACATCGGTAAGCCCGCCTCCTTTCCTAGATACAGCTACAACGGGCTTCCCCTTGGGCTTGCTGCTATGACCGTCATCTTGGACAGGTGCTGACTGTGTGAATAACGCAAAATCAGCCCGCTTGGCTCTACGGTGCAGATCATGATTAAGCATCTGAGCGACCTGATCCTTTGTAGGCATCATGTCCTCGAAATCAGCGATCTGAAGCGGATCACCACTACGCAACGCCTGGATCGGCTTATGAAGAATTCTCATCTGGGTATCGTAGACTTTCTGCAAAATCTTAGGGGTGATTCCCATAATCCCCTCCGCAATCATGTACCTCTGAACAAGCATGAACAGCTTTACCAAGAAGTCCGTATTGCCTTGCGATAGATCATAGATCTTCTCTGTAAGCTCACTCGAAAGAGGAGTTTCGGAACCTGTCCAGTCGTACTCCCACAGTGATGCAACCAGATACTCCCAAAAAGGATCATCTATAGCGAAACGATCAAAGGTGATCTCTCCGAAGCCGACTGCTCGACGCGCATTCCGTAGAACTCCGGAGAATAGGGGCAGCATCGCATTCGTACCAACGTAGACGATTGGAATACCTGCATCGTTGGAGAGCGTAACGAAGAAGTTAAGAAGCTTTTCTCTATCTAGTCCTCCGCGAGAGGAATTCAGATGCTGCATCTCGTCAATAATAAGCGCACCTACATAATAAGCCTTGCACAGCTGGCTAATTTTTTGAAGCATTACGCTTACACTGTGACGACCTATCGCGAAATTAGCGTATTTTTCAATTCCTAAGATTCCATCTAGAGCTGTGAAAAACGCAGCACAAAATCCCCGTAGAGAACCGTCATGGGGGCAATCAATCTTGAGCCATACCACCTGTGTTTTAATTAAAACCTTTCGATTGTATTTGCTATGCTGAACAACTTGCGGATACAGCTTAGTTATCGAGTCTAAGGCGGTAGTCTTTCCCATCCCACTCAGACCAATAAGGGTTAGAATATCTGCTGTTGACTTGAATCCTCGCCCCAATACCAAGGAAGAGGATGGCTGAAGGTGTCTGACGGTTTCCGGGGAGAATGGATTTCTTGATTTGTATCCATAGCGAATCAGCTGACTGAATGCATCTTCTAACTGCAAGTGTATCTCTAGAGGGATAACCAGTTCCTTCAGCCTATTTACACAATGCCCCCGAAGCTTGGATGGAAGCTGAAGTTCTTCATCAGTTGGTTTTTGAGGGCGATGCCCCAAAAACCCAACCAATTCCGTATCCGTCAGAATTGCTGGCAAGCACTCAATCAAAGGATTCCCGTCATATTGAGCCATGCCGGTCTCTACATAAGTAGCGCGAGTGTAGTGAGAAGAGGACATTCGATTTAACCCTTCGACTCAGTGACAACTAACTTAAGGAAAGCTGCACCTCTGGCTGATACCAACTTCGGTTGGACTTCATGCTCTTTCTCAACAGAAGGAATCGCAGAATCAGACACCCGTAATTGATTCAAATCAGCAGTATCTAAGTCTCTCTCTATTTGTGACTCAACTTTACGCTTCTCTCGTTTATTACGCTTAAACTCCGTTTTAGATACCGGGTAATTTACAGCGGCGAGCTTACTCTTAGCTCTATCAAGGATATCTTCTTGGCGAGCTTTAAGGTTTGCGCCGTCGTTATTCCTTTCATATTTCAAGTCAGGTGACGGCTTACGCACGGCATGAAGAATGTCAACAACTTCCTCCATGCGGTAGCCACGATAATTTTGAGATTGGCCGGGGACAAGTGTCATAGACTGAAATTCAGCGCCATTTCTAACCCAGCAATTCTCTATTGAGTTTGGGTCATACCAAACACGCACATACTTGGTTTTAAAATTATGCGACGATTCAAGCCATTTTTCTCTACGCGCAAGCTCGCAGGTATACATCACCCCCTCAAAATATATGCCGGCCCTGGTGACCCGACACTCTTTGGATGGTAAAAGGGCAATTTTCAACTCAGCGGGTGACATAGCTTTAGCATCTACCAGATTACGATCCATTGACCAATTCCAAATATTGATCGGGGTTGGCTCGAGATCTTCTGCAATCATCGCGGGTGTCAACAGGTGAGGGACTCGGAGATTTTTATTATGGGCTATCACACCCAAAATCATCATCTCGGTGAACTCATCAATATCAAGTACTGCATCAAGCTCATAATCACGATCACCACGTTCCAAGCGGCGCGCATCAACTCCACCTGGGAGAAACTTTATATCTAGCTTTTCATTGATCAGGCGGAATCTACTTTCAACAATGCCCTTCCAGTCAGCTCTATAAGGAGGAAGGATGTTAATAACCGTGCCAAGGGTATTGGCCATCGTCTCCCCAGCATTACTGAGCAGCTCTGCACGATCCGCAGTCAACTCTATAGGCAGGTGATGGCATGGCCAATCATCGTCCTCTATCTCGACGTTATAGCGTTTACAGAATTCTTTCTTAGGTGTATACGCATTGAATAGCGCATGTCTTGCACCATTCCAGCTTGGGCCTTCTAACCCAACGTGAATACCTACAATCATCCGAGTATAACTATCGACCACCACATAAATAACTGGACGACCTATCAGCCAGTTTCGATTAATTCTGTGGACTAGGTAAACATCCGCTATCGTCGAATCAATTTCATAACGCTGGCAAGGGCCAGTAAGCCCCTGAGAGGCTGAACCAACTATCGACCTAAGGTCTTTATTCCAGCGCTTTGTTCCATTTCTACCTTTCAGAGTATAGAGATCGTCAAAGTAATTCCTACCGTTGTAGATCATCTGACCAATAGTAGGGTGCGTATTTCTCTCGATATCGCCGTGTGTACCATCTGCCTTAATCGTTCGATAGTACTTATCTAGCATCCAATAAAAGCAGTCTTGGTAAGATCCGCAGAGGCCAGTTGCGTGCCGCATATAAGCTGAACGGATAGCAGACATGTGGCGCTCATTCAAAAGAACTGCGCCACCCTCCACATCGACCCCGCGGTATTTTTCGCGCCTGCCGGGCACTATCCCGGAACTCCTATCTTTCGGTTTGCCTCTTCCACCACATCTTGAGGTATCCCATAAGAAAGCATTTTTCGTTTGCCCCATACTCCAGTATCTGTAAAGCAAACGATAGATAAGCTTTCGATCTACATCTTTTTCCTTAGCATGCGAGCTAACAAACTTACCAAAATCTGCGACGAGCAAATCTTGCGGTGTCTTTCCTTCTACAAGCCCTTTAATGAGATTCCAGTTTTTCTCACGGCTGTTGAGCTCTCGCTCGCCAATCTCATCATCACCACGAATAAGAAATGCTAGCGGGAACTCGACAGAGACAAATGCTGCTCCTGCGGAAATCTCGGAAGCCAACAGAATCTTGTCAACTAACCAAGGCTTATTGGGGGTCAGGGAAAGGTCGATAGCTATATAAAAATTATTTGTAGTTCCCAAAATTCTAGTAGGCTTTTCTAACAGTTCAGAACCTTGCCCAGGAGAAACGATTGTGTTCATTTTTAAATCAAGCATTTTTTGCAACCTCGCTTGATGAACTACTAGAAATCGATGATACTTTGACGGGAAGCGGCTGATCGAGGCAAATTACATTTGAATTTAGATCTACCTCAATCCTTCTATTCCATACCAGATGAAAGAAGAGCTTCTTAGCGTCTCGATACTGCATGTAAATAACTTTAGCAATTTTCTTAATAAACTCTCTAACTGGAACCTGATCAAATTTAGCGAGCGCAATCACCTCAAGCATCTGCTTGATATTTTTTTCACTTGCTATCTCAGGCGTGATGTTTGCGTAGCTCCGAAGAACTAATAGATTATCAATCCTAGTCTTCGAAAGGTTCTCGTATAGGGTCAACCTCCATTCAACACCTCTACGCTCCCAATACATCCTCTCTAAGTCCAATTTCTCCAATATCCGATTAAGTTCAGCCTTTGAGGCTTGTTCGAATTCGCTTAAATATTTAAGTGAACGAGCGATAAGTCGCTCCCCACCATTTGCGTCAAGCACAGTGATCAGGAAATCGGTGGTGAGAACTAAAGGCGTATCAGTGTGCGGATAGCAGGGTGGTGAGATTTTCAAACTTGACGCGATCGCATGTGTTTCGGCCGCAGGGTGCAGGGGAAATTGTTCACGGATGTCAATGATCAAGGGATCATGTTCGAGTACCAGAAAATAGTGGTACTCAGCGTTTGAGAGCAGGTGGTGTGTCCGTCCAATTTTTACCCCAGGAACGATGTGTGAGGTTCCACGGGAGGGAATCGAACGAACCTTTATCCAAGGCACATACTCTTCACGGACACCACAGCCATCACCTGCCGCTATCCGTTTATCAATGAGCTGCGGGGTGACTAATTTGCTACGCCCACGCTTTATCAGCCTGGACGATGAAATCTTGCTCATTTGGGTGCACCGGCTTACGCAATGTCGTGGACTGCTCGCCATGGGGCATAGCGAGCGAAAGGGGGCCCCGCCGCATCTATCGATTCACAGCGGGGCTATCAGAGAAAGCGCCACATCCTTGCTAGGGATTGTGGACGATGGCCAGGCATGTCGATCGGTTTCTCGACGTAGGGCACCTTGTGACCAGCTTTATTTCGATGTGACAAGGTTTTTTTCTTTGTGACAGCCTTTATTTGTTAAACACACTTCCCCGGATTCCATCCGGGCGAATCACTCCACCGTCACGGATTTGGCCAGGTTGCGCGGCTGGTCCACGTCGGTGCCCTTGAGCACGGCTACGTAGTAGGACAGCAGCTGCAACGGCACGGTGTAGAGGATCGGCGCCAGCACATCGTGGATGTGCGGCATGTTGATCACCTGGGTGCCCTCGCCGTTGCCCAGGCCGGCGGCCTCGTCGGCGAAGACGATCAGCTGGCCGCCACGGGCGCGCACTTCCTGCAGATTGGACTTGAGCTTCTCCAGCAGCTCGTTGTTCGGCGCCACGGTGACCACCGGCATATCGCCGTCCACCAGGGCCAGCGGGCCATGCTTGAGCTCGCCAGCCGGATAGGCCTCGGCATGGATGTAGGAGATTTCCTTGAGCTTGAGCGCCCCCTCCATCGCCACCGGGTACTGGGCGCCACGGCCGAGGAACAGGGTGTGGTGCTTCTCGGCGAACAGCTCGGCGACCTTCTCCACCGTCTTGTCCATGGCCAGCGCCTCGCCCAGGCGGGTCGGCAGGCGGCGCAGTTCTTCCACCAGTTCGGCGGCCACGCCGGCCTGCAGGGTGCCGCGCACTTGGCCGAGGGCCAGGGTCAGCAGCAGCAGCGAGACCAGCTGGGTGGTGAAGGCCTTGGTCGAGGCCACGCCGATTTCCGGGCCAGCCTGGGTCAGCAGGGTCAGGTCGGATTCACGGACCAGGGAGCTGGTGCCGACGTTGCAGATGGTCAGGCTGGCCAGGTAGCCGGCCCGCTTCGCGTTGCGCAGGGCGGCCAGGGTGTCGGCGGTCTCACCCGACTGGGAAATGGTGACGAACAGACTGTCCGGCTGTACCGCCACCTGGCGGTAGCGGAATTCGCTGGCCACTTCGATCTGGCAGGGAATGCCGGTCAGCGCCTCCAGCCAGTAACGGGCGACCATGCCGGCGTGGTAGCTGGTACCGCAGGCGACGATCTGCACGTTGCGCACCTTGGCGAACAGTTCCGCGGCCTGCGGGCCGAAGGCCTGTACCAGAACATGGTCGCCACCCAGGCGGCCCTCCAGGGTGCGCTGCACGACCTTGGGCTGCTCGTGGATCTCCTTGAGCATGAAGTGGCGGTACTCGCCCTTGTCGGCGGCTTCGGCGCCCTCGTGGTACTGCACCGATTCACGTTGCACGGAATGGCCGTCGACATCCCAGATCTGCACGCTATCGCGGCGAATCTCGGCGATATCGCCCTCCTCCAGGTACATGAAACGGTCGGTCACCTGGCGCAGGGCCAGCTGGTCAGAGGCGAGGAAGTTCTCACCCAGGCCCAGGCCGATCACCAGCGGGCTGCCACTGCGCGCGGCGAGGATACGGTCCGGCTGCCTGGCGCTGATCACCGCCAGGCCGTAGGCGCCGTGCAGCTCGGGAATGGCGGCCTTGAGCGCGGCGGTGAGGTCGCCGCCCTGCTGCAGCTTGTGGTGCAGCAGGTGGACGATGGTCTCGGTGTCGGTGTCCGAAGCAAAGACATAGCCGAGGCCCTTGAGGCGCTCGCGCAGTTCCTCATGGTTCTCGATGATGCCGTTGTGCACCACCGCCAGCTCGCCGGCGGAGAAATGCGGGTGGGCATTGCGTTCGCTCGGTGCGCCGTGGGTCGCCCAGCGGGTATGGGCGATGCCCAGGTGGCCGGTCAGCGGCTCGCCGGCCAGGGCCTGTTCCAGCTCGGCGACCTTGCCGACGCGACGGCTACGCTGCAGTTCGCCGGCCTGGGTGAAGACCGCCACGCCGGCGCTGTCATAGCCACGGTATTCCAGGCGCTTGAGGCCCTCGACCAGGATCGGGGTGATGTTGCGTTCGGCGACGGCGCCAACGATGCCACACATAGCGTTTCTCCTCAGGAAGCGGCGGCGAGGGTCAACTGGACTCCACGCGCGCGTATCTGTTCGGCCACCCGGAGGTCCAGGCGGTCGTCGGTGATCAGGGTATGGACGCTGCTCCAGGGCAGTTCCAGGTTGGGGATGCGCCGGCCGATCTTGTCGCTCTCGACCATGACGATGACCTCGCGGGCCACCTCGGCCATGACCCGTGACAGGCCCAGCAGCTCGTTGAAGGTGGTGGTGCCGCGCTCCAGGTCGATTCCGTCCGCGCCGATGAACAGCTGGTCGAAGTCGTAGGAACGCAGCACCTGCTCGGCCACCTGGCCCTGGAAGGATTCCGAGTGTGGGTCCCAGGTCCCGCCCGTCATCAACAGCATCGGCTCGTGCTCGATGTCGCGCAGGGCGTTGGCCACGTTCAGCGAATTGGTCATCACCACCAGGCCGGGCTTGTGGCCGAGCTGCGGGATCATCGCCGCCGTGGTGCTGCCGCTGTCGATGATGATCCGGGCGTGCTCGCGGATCAGCCCCACCGCCGCGCGGGCGATGGCCTGCTTGTGCCGCGATACCGGCTGCGCCGGCTCGCCGATCAGCTCCTGCGGCATCGACACAGCACCACCGTAGCGGCGCAGCAGCAGGCCATTCTTCTCCAGTTCGGCCAGGTCCTTTCGAATCGTAACTTCCGAGGTGGAGAAATGCTGTGCCAGTGCATCCACGACCACTTCGCCCTGCTCGTTGAGCAAGGCCAGGATGGCGTGGCGGCGTTGTGGCGTATTGCGCTTGGACATTAAGTTTCGATTCGAAAGATAAGTGCGCGAATCAAAACCCAACGAAAGCGTTTGGTCAAGTTCCCGATGGACAAAAGGCGGCCTCGGCCGCCTTTCCTGAAAGCAATCGCCTCATCTATTTCTTGGTCGGGCGCTTCCAGCCTTCGATGTTGCGTTGCTTGGCGCGCCCCACGGCCAGGGCCTTGGCCGGTACATCCTGGGTCACGGTGGACCCGGCGCCGGTGGTGGCGCCGTCACCGAGGCTGAGCGGCGCGACCAGGGCGCTGTTGGAGCCGATGAACACATCCTCGCCCAGCACGGTACGGTGCTTGTTGGCGCCGTCGTAGTTGCAGGTGATGGTACCGGCGCCGATGTTGGTCCGCGCGCCGATCTCGGCGTCGCCCAGGTAGCTCAGGTGGCCGGCCTTGGCGCCCTCGCCCAGCACCGCGTTCTTCAGTTCGACGAAGTTGCCGACATGCGCCTTGGCGCCCAGTTTGGCGCCCGGACGCAGACGGGCGAACGGGCCGCAGTCGGCGCCCTCGCCCAGCTCGGCGCCTTCGAGATGGCTGTTGGCTTTCACCACGGCACCGCGGCGCAGTACCGAGTCCTTGATCACGCAGTTCGGGCCGATCGAAACAAAATCCTCGATGACCACCTTGCCTTCGAGGATCACGTTGATGTCGATGGTGATGTCACGTCCCACGGTGACCTCGCCCCGCACATCGAAACGATGCGGGTCGAGCAGGGTCACGCCCTGGGCCATCAGCTGGCGAGCCATACGCTGCTGGTAATGACATTCGAGCTGCGACAGCTGGATGCGGTCGTTGGCGCCGAGCACTTCCATCTCGTCCTGGGCAGTCTCGGTGGCGACTACCAGGCCATCGGCCACGGCCATGGCGATCACGTCGGTCAGGTAGTACTCGCCCTGGGCGTTGCTGTTGGACAGCCGGCCCAGCCAGTCGCCAAGGCGCCTGCCCGGCACGGCGAGGATGCCGGTGTTGCCCTCGCGGATGGCGCGCTGTGCGTCGCTGGCATCCTTGTGCTCGATGATCGCCTGCACCACGCCGGCGGCGTCGCGGACGATACGGCCGTAGCCGGTGGGGTCGGCCAGGTTGACCGTCAGCAGGCCCAGCTGGGAATCGTTGGCCTGCTCCAGCAGGCGGGTGAGGGTTTCGACCCTGGTCAGCGGCACGTCGCCGTAGAGGATCAGCACCTTGTCCGCTTCCAGCGCCGGTAGCGCCTGGGCCACGGCATGGCCGGTGCCCAGCTGCTCGCTCTGCAGCACGAAGTGGATATCGTCGGCCGCCAGGCGCTCGCGAACCAGCTCGGCGCCGTGGCCGATCACCACGTGGATCTTGCGCGGCGAGAGCTGGCGGGCGGTGTCGATGACGTGGCCGAGCATGGGCTTGCCGGCGACCGGATGCAGGACCTTGGGCAGGGCCGAGCGCATGCGGGTGCCCTGGCCGGCGGCGAGGATGACGATATCGAGGGACATGGCGGAATCCTGAACGGGCACAGGCGCAACACCACCTGTGGATAAAACGGCAGAAAAGAAAAAGGGTAGCCAAGGCTACCCTTTTACCTGCTCGCGCTGAAGTCGTCGGATCAACCGCCGAACTTCTTGCGCAGCTGCTGGACGGTGCGCAGCTGGGCTGCCACTTCGGCCAGGTGAGCGGCGGCGGAACCGTAGTCGAATTCCGAGCCTTTCTCGTTGAGCGCCTTCTCGGCGGCCTTGAGGGCCTCCTGAGCAGCCGCTTCATCGATGTCGCCAGCACGGGTCACGGTGTCGGCCAGGACCTTCACCATGTTCGGCTGTACTTCGAGGAAGCCACCAGAGATGTAGAACACCTCATGCTCGCCACCCTGCTTGACCAGGCGGATCGGGCCCGGCTTCAGGTCGGTGATCAGCGGGGCATGGCCCGGAGCAATACCGAGATCACCCAGGTTGCCGTGCGCGATCACCATCTCGACCAGACCGGAGAAGATCTCCGCCTCGGCGCTGACGATATCGCAATGGACTGTTATGGCCATACGCTTGCCTCACGAGCGCCCGTTGCCGGGCGCACAGGGGGATTACAGTTTCTTGGCTTTCTCGATGGCTTCGTCGATGCTGCCAACCATGTAGAACGCCTGCTCCGGCAGGTGATCGTAGTCACCTTTCAGAATGCCGCTGAAACCGGCGATGGTGTCCTTCAGGGAAACGTACTTGCCTGGCGAACCGGTGAAGACTTCGGCCACGAAGAACGGCTGGGACAGGAAGCGCTGGATCTTACGAGCGCGGGATACCAGCTGCTTGTCGGCTTCCGACAGTTCGTCCATGCCGAGGATCGCGATGATGTCCTTCAGCTCCTTGTAGCGCTGCAGCACGTACTGCACGCCACGGGCGGTCTCGTAGTGCTCCTGACCAACCACCAGCGGATCGAGCTGACGGGAGGTGGAGTCCAGCGGGTCCACGGCCGGGTAGATACCCAGGGAGGCGATGTCACGCGACAGTACGACGGTTGCGTCCAAGTGGGCGAAGGTGGTCGCCGGGCTCGGGTCGGTCAGGTCGTCCGCGGGTACGTATACGGCCTGCACCGAGGTGATCGAGCCGTTCTTGGTGGAGGTGATGCGCTCTTGCAGAACGCCCATTTCCTCGGCCAGGGTCGGCTGGTAACCCACTGCGGAAGGCATACGACCCAGCAGCGCGGACACTTCGGTACCGGCGAGGGTGTAGCGGTAGATGTTGTCGACGAACAGCAGAACGTCACGGCCTTCGTCACGGAACTTCTCGGCCATGGTCAGGCCGGTCAGTGCCACGCGCAGACGGTTGCCTGGCGGCTCGTTCATCTGGCCATAGACCAGGGCCACTTTGTCGAGAACGTTGGAGTCCTTCATCTCGTGGTAGAAGTCGTTACCCTCACGAGTACGCTCACCCACACCAGCGAACACGGAATAACCGCTGTGCTCCATGGCGATGTTACGGATCAGTTCCATCATGTTCACGGTCTTGCCGACACCGGCGCCACCGAACAGACCGACCTTGCCGCCCTTGGCAAACGGGCAGACCAGGTCGATTACCTTGATGCCGGTTTCCAGCAGCTCGTTGCCACCGGCTTGCTCGGCGTACGACGGCGCAGCGCGGTGGATTTCCCACTGCTCTTCTTCGCCGATCGGGCCGGCTTCGTCGATCGGGTTGCCCAGCACGTCCATGATCCGGCCCAGGGTCGCTTTACCGACCGGTACGGAGATGGCCTTGTTGGTACGGGAAACGTCCAGGCCACGCTTGAGGCCTTCGGTCGAACCCATGGCGATGGAACGAACCACGCCGTCGCCCAGCTGCTGCTGGACTTCCAGGGTGGTTTCGGCGCCGACTACTTTCAGCGCTTCATAAACACTCGGCACTTGATCACGCGGGAATTCCACGTCGATAACGGCGCCGATGATTTGAACGATACGTCCGCTACTCATCTTTGGTTCCTCTGACTTTTTTCAACCGTTCTAAACAGTTGAACCGTTCTTAAACCGCGGCAGCGCCGCCGACGATTTCCGAAATTTCCTGGGTGATCGCTGCCTGACGAGCCTTGTTGTAGATCAGCTGCAGGTCCTTGATCAGATCACCAGCGTTATCGGTGGCGTTCTTCATCGCGATCATCCGCGCCGCCTGTTCGGCAGCAGCGTTCTCGACCACCGCCTGGTACACCTGCGACTCCACGTAACGCACCATCAGGCCGTCGAGCAGCTGCTTGGCGTCGGGTTCGTACAGGTAGTCCCAGTGGTGCTTGAGTTCGGCATCCGGAGTCGCCACCAGGGGAACGAGCTGCTCCACTGTCGGCTTTTGCGTCATGGTATTGACGAACTTGTTCGAGACCACGGACAGACGATCGATGCGACCTTCGAGGTAGGCATCGAGCATCACCTTGACGGAACCGATCAGATCGTTGATCGAGGGTTCTTCGCCCAGGTGGCTGATCGCAGCAACGACATTGCCACCGAAGCTGCGGAAGAACGCCGCACCCTTGGTACCAATCACGCAGAGATCGACCTCTACGCCTTGCTCGCGATTGCTCGCCATGTCCTTGACCAGAGCCTTGAACAGGTTGGTATTCAGACCACCGCACAGACCACGGTCCGAACTCACCACCACGTAACCGACGCGCTTGACCTCACGCTCGATCATGAACGGGTGACGATATTCCGGGTTGGCGTTGGCCAGATGACCAATCACCTGGCGGATACGCTCCGCGTAGGGACGACTGGCAGCCATGCGCTGTTGAGCCCTGCGCATCTTGCTGGTCGCCACCTTTTCCATGGCGCTGGTGATCTTCTGCGTGCTTTTGATGCTCGCAATCTTGCTGCGAATCTCTTTTGCGCCTGCCATGTAACACCTATCAGGTTAGCAAGCGGGGACCTCGCGGCCCCCACTGCGGCTTACCAGGTTTGGGTGGCCTTGAACTTCTCGATACCGGCTTTCAGCTGGCCATCGATGTCGTCATTGAAGTCGCCCTTCTCGTTGATCTTCGCCATCAGAGCGGCGTTCTCACGGTTGAAGTAGGCGATCAGGGCCTGCTCGAAGCTGATGATCTTGGCGACTTCGACGTCGGCCAGGAAACCACGCTCGGCGGCATACAGGCTCACCGACATGTCGGCGATGGACATCGGCGCGTACTGCTTCTGCTTCATCAGCTCGGTAACGCGTTGACCGTGATCCAGCTGCTTGCGGGTAGCTTCGTCCAGGTCGGAAGCGAACTGGGCGAAGGCCGCCAGTTCACGGTACTGAGCCAGAGCGGTACGGATGCCACCGGAGAGCTTCTTGATGATCTTGGTCTGAGCGGCACCACCCACGCGGGAAACCGAGATACCGGCGTTGACGGCCGGACGGATACCCGAGTTGAACATGGCCGATTCCAGGAAGATCTGACCGTCGGTGATGGAAATCACGTTGGTCGGAACGAACGCGGAAACGTCGCCAGCCTGGGTTTCGATGATCGGCAGAGCGGTCAGGGAACCGGTCTTGCCAGTCACGGCGCCATTGGTGAACTTCTCGACGTACTCTTCGGAAACGCGGGAAGCGCGCTCCAGCAGACGGCTGTGGAGATAGAACACGTCGCCCGGGTAGGCTTCGCGGCCCGGCGGACGGCGCAGCAGCAGGGATATCTGGCGGTAGGCAACGGCCTGCTTGGACAGGTCGTCGTACACGATCAGGGCGTCTTCACCGCGGTCGCGGAAGTATTCGCCCATGGTGCAACCGGCGTACGGCGCGAGGAACTGCAGGGCAGCCGACTCGGACGCGGACGCGGCGACAACGATGGTGTTGGCCAGGGCACCGGCTTCTTCCAGCTTGCGAACCACGTTGGCGATGGTCGATTGCTTCTGACCGATGGCTACGTAGACGCAGCGGATGCCGCTGTTCTTCTGGTTGATGATGGCGTCGACGGCCAGGGCGGTCTTGCCGATCTGACGGTCACCGATGATCAGCTCGCGCTGGCCACGGCCTACCGGGATCATGGCATCGACCGACTTGTAGCCGGTCTGTACCGGCTGGTCGACCGACTTACGCCAGATCACGCCCGGAGCGACTTTCTCGACGGCGTCGGTGGCTTGAGCATTGATCGGGCCTTTGCCATCGATCGGGTTGCCCAGGGCATCGACCACGCGGCCCAGCAGTTCCGGACCAACCGGGACTTCCAGGATGCGGCCGGTGCACTTGGCGCTCATGCCTTCGGCGAGGCTGGTGTATGCACCCAGCACTACGGCGCCGACGGAGTCTTGCTCCAGGTTCAGCGCCATACCGTAGACGCCGCCCGGGAACTCGATCATTTCGCCGTACATGACGTCGGCCAGACCGTAGATACGCACGATACCGTCGGAGACGGATACCACGGTACCTTCGTTGCGGGCTTGGGAAGAGACGTCGAGTTTCTCGATACGCCCCTTGATGATTTCACTAATTTCGGAAGGATTGAGTTGCTGCATTGCTCTGCTGCCCCTTCAAACTCAAGATTTCAACGCTTCGGCCAGTTTCGCGATCTTGCCGCGAACCGAGCCATCGATAACCAGGTCGCCCGCGCGGATCACCACACCACCGATGAGGGCGGGGTCTTCCGTCACGTGCAGACGCACTTCTCGGCTGAGCCGTGCGTTGAGAACCTTGGCGAGTTTGTCTTGCTGTTCTGTGCTCAATGCGAAGGCACTGGTCACTTCCACGTCCACCGACTTCTCCTGCTCGGCCTTGTACAGCTCGAACTGGGCGGCGATTTCCGGCAACAGGTCGAGACGACCGTTTTCGGAGACGATGGAAATGAAGTTGCGTGCCTGGGCGTCGAACTTGTCACCACACACTTCGTTGAAAGTGGTGGCCTTCTCTGCGCTCGTCAGACGCGGGGCCTTGAGCACGCGCTGCATGGTGTCGTCCTGCGACACCGCCGCAGCCAGGCCGAGCATGGCTGACCAGGAGGCCAGTTGCTGGTGGGCCTGAGCGTGCTCGAAAGCTGCCTTAGCGTAAGGTCGGGCCAGCGTGGTCAGTTCTGCCATGATCGCCCTCGCTTAGATTTCGGCGGCCAGTTTGTTAACCAGCTCCGCATGCGCGTTTTGATCGATGGACGCACCCAGGATCTTCTCGGCACCGCCGACGGCCAGGGCACCCACTTGGGCACGCAGGGCGTCTTTGACGCTGTTCAGTTCCTGTTCGATCTCGGCCTGAGCCTGGGCCTTCACGCGGTCAGCCTCGACACGAGCCTGATCACGGGCTTCGTCGACGATCTGAGTGCCGCGCTTCTTGGCTTGCTCGATGATTTCAGCAGCCTGGGTTTTGGCTTCGCGCAGTTGCTGGGCCACTTTCTCGTGGGCCAGTTCCAGATCGCGAGCCGCACGGTTGGCGGCGTCCAGACCATCAGCGATCTTCTTCTGGCGTTCGCGCAGAGCCGTGATGACCGGAGGCCATACGAACTTCATGCAGAACAGCACGAAAATGAAGAACGCAACGGCCTGGCCAATCAGGGTTGCATTAATGTTCACGCCAACACCTCGCTCGTTCGTTGTCTATCCAGCTAATCAACTCGAAGAGTTGATTAGGCCGGGATTTGACCGATGAACGGGTTAGCGAAGGTGAAGAACAGAGCGATACCAACACCGATCATGGTCACGGCGTCCAGCAGACCGGCGACGATGAACATTTTCACCTGCAGCATCGGAACCATTTCCGGCTGGCGAGCAGCGCCTTCCAGGAATTTGCCGCCCAGCAGGCCGAAGCCGATGGCAGTACCCAGAGCGCCCAGACCGATCAGCAGAGCAACGGCAATCGCGGTGAGACCAACTACAGTTTCCATTTTTCCTCCCGACTTTTTATGTCGTATTGGTTTAGGGGTTTAAGTGAAGCGGTAAAGCGGTTTTCAGCTACCAGAGACGCGCGAGGCGCCTCTTAGTGGTTGTCTTCGTGCGCCATCGACAGGTAGACGATGGTCAACATCATGAAGATGAAGGCCTGCAGAGTGATGATCAGGATGTGGAACACGGCCCATGCCCAGTTCAGCGCAACACCCAGGGCGCTCAGCAGGAACAGGCCGCTGCCGAACATCACGGCGATCAGGATGAAGATCAGCTCGCCGGCATACATGTTGCCGAACAGACGCAGGGCCAGAGAGATCGGCTTGGCGATCAGGGTGACGAACTCGAGCAGGAAGTTGACCGGGATCAGCAGGATCTGCACGACGATGTTCTTGCTGCCGAACGGATGCAGGGTCAGCTCGCCGAGGAAACCGCCGATGCCTTTCACCTTGATGCTGTAGAAGACGATCAGGGCGAACACCGACAGGGCCATGCCCAGGGTGGCGTTCGGGTCGGTGGTCGGCACGACGCGGAAGAACAGGTGCTCGTTGCCGGTGATCTTGGCGGCCAGGACCGGCAGGAAGTCCACCGGCACCAGGTCCATCAGGTTCATCAGGAAGATCCAGACGAAGATGGTCAGGGCCAGCGGCGCGATCAGGGCGTTACGGCCGTGGAAGGTGTCCTTGACGCTGCCGTCGACGAACTCGATCAGCACTTCGACGAAGTTCTGCAGGCCGCCCGGTTGGCCGCTGGTGGCGCGCTTGGCGGCCATGCGGAACAGCAGGATGAACACCAGGCCGAGAACTACCGACCAGCCCAGGGTGTCTACGTGGAAGGCCCAGAAGCCCATTTCCTTTGCTTCTTGTGCGGTGTGGGCGAAGCCCCAGCTACCGTTCGGCAGTTGCCCGAAGGTCAGGTTCTGCAGGTGGTGCTGGATATAGCCCGAAGCGGTTTGTTCTGCCATGTTTGCCTCAAACGCTCTAAGGTCTCGAAAGTCTTGTTCTCATCAGCAGCGGTGCGAACCATCCGACGCTGAGCGCCAGCAGGAAGACACCGAACAGGGCCGGCGCCTCCAGTGGTTTCACCACCACGAACGTCAGCGCGAAGAGCACCGCCGTCAGAATCAGCTTGCCCGCCTCGCCGGCATAAAAGGACCGGACGATGTTCTGGGCGGCCCGCGCTCCACTGAAACGGAACGCCTTGTGGGCGAAGTACAGGTTGGGGAGCCAGGCAATAAGCCCCCCGCAGAGTCCCGAGTAGCCGCTCACTGTGCCGCGCCAGCCATACAGGGTAGCGGCAGCCAGCAGAATCACGACCAGTTGGGCGAACAGCACCGGAAAGACCGGCAGGCGATGGAAGGGCAGGCGCTTCTGCATGCGGGCATCCATCTCGCTGTTCCTCTGGCTCGGCACATCAAATCAATAACTTGGCATACTTTGTGCCGACAAAATGCGCGCAGAGTATAGGGGGGGTTCCCACCCCGTTCAACTGGCCGGTAGTGAATTCCGACCGCCCGCTACATGAGTAATTGTGTCAGCGGATGTGGGCCAGAACGCCCTGCAATTCATCCAGCGAGCTGTAGCGGATCACCAGTTGCCCCTTGCCCTTCTGCCCGTGCCTGATCTGCACCGGAGCCCCTAGCTTCTCGGCCAGACGCTGTTCCAGGCGGTTGATGTCCGGGTCGACCTTGACCTTCTCGACAGGCTTTTCCTTGCTGTTCAGCCACTGGCGCACCAGCGCCTCGGTCTGGCGTACGGTGAAGCCCCGTGCGACAACATGTCGCGCGGCTTCGACCTGCTGTTCTAGGGGCAGGCCGAGCAGGGCACGGGCATGGCCCATCTCCAGGTCACCGTGGGCGAGCAAGGTCTTGATCTCTTCCGGCAAGGCGATCAGGCGCAGCAGGTTGGTGATGGTGACGCGCGACTTGCCCACCGCATCGGCGACCTGCTGCTGGGTCAGCTCGAATTCCTGCTGCAGGCGCTGCAGGGCCACGGCTTCCTCGATCGGATTGAGGTCCTCGCGCTGGATGTTCTCGATCAGCGCCATGGCGATGGCGGCTTCGTCCGGCACCTCACGGACCATGGCCGGGATCTTGTCCAGGCCGGCCTGCTGGCTGGCGCGCCAGCGGCGCTCGCCGGCGATGATCTCGAAGCGGCCGCCGCCGATGGGGCGCACGACGATCGGCTGCATCACGCCCTGGGCCTTGATCGAGTTGGCCAGTTCTTCGAGGGCGGCGGGGTCCATGTCGCGGCGCGGCTGGTACTTGCCACGCTGGATCAGGTCGAGGGGCAGATGCTGCAATTCACGGCTATCGGCCTTGACCGCTTCTTCTTCCAGGGTGGCGGCGGTGCTGCCGCTGAGCAGGGCGTCCAGTCCGCGGCCGAGCCCGCGCTTCTTGATGGCCATGGGATTCCTTTATGCGGTTGCGGTTTTCGCGGCGGCACGCTGGCGGCGCACCAGTTCGCCGGCCAGGGCCAGGTAGGCGATGGCGCCGCGGGATTGCTTGTCGTAGGCCAGCGCCGGCATGCCGAAGCTGGGTGCCTCGGCCAGGCGCACGTTGCGCGGAATGACCACGTCGTAGAGCTTGTCGCCGAAGTGCGCCTTGAGCTGGGCGGAAACGTCGTTGGTCAGGCTGATGCGCGGGTCGTACATGGTGCGCAGCAGGCCTTCGATCCTGAGGTCAGGGTTGAGCAGCTGGCCGATGCGCTGGATGCTGTTCATCAGGTCGGTCAGCCCCTCCAGCGCGTAGTACTCGCACTGCATGGGAATGATCACGCCATCGGCCGCGACCAGGGCGTTGATGGTCAGCATGGACAGCGCCGGCGGGCAGTCGATGAGGATGTAGTCGTAGTTCTCGCGGATCGGCGCCAGGGAGTAGCGCAGACGGCTCTCCTTCATCTTCATCTCGAGCAGGGCAACTTCGGCGGCGGTCAGGTCGCGGTTGGCCGGCAGCAGCTGGTAGCCGCCGTGCTCGGAGAACTGCATGGCCTCGCCGACCGTGCTCTCGCCGATCAGCACGTCGTAGATGGAGTGCTCCAGGGTCTGCTTGTCGACACCGCTGCCCATGGTGGCGTTGCCCTGCGGGTCGAGGTCGATCAGCAGTACGCGGCGCTTGGTGGCGACCAGCGAGGCGGCCAGGTTGATGCAGGTGGTGGTCTTGCCAACCCCGCCTTTCTGATTGGCGATCGCGAATACCTTGGCCATCTTGCTTCCCCCTAGACCGAGCGACGCAGTATCAACAGGTGACGCTGGCCTTGGCAACCGGGAACCTTGAGCACGTCGCAGCTTTGCAGGCGGAAGTCCGCCGGCAGGGCCTGCAGTTCGTCGTCAGGCTGCACGCCCTTCATGGCCAGCCAATGGGTATCGCCATTTCCCAGGTGCCGGGTCCAGTTGCTGAAGTCTTCCAGCGAACTGAAGGCCCGCGAGCAGATACCGGCAAAAGGCGTTTCCGGCTGGAATTCCTCGACCCGGCTGTGGACAACTTCCAGATTGGCCAACCCGAGTTCCAGCTTCACCTGGGTGAGGAAGCGGGTCTTCTTGCCATTGGAGTCGAGCAGGGTGAAGCGCTTATCCGGGAACAGGATGGCCAGTGGCACGCCGGGCATGCCGCCGCCGCTGCCGACATCCAGCCAGCTGTCGCCGAGCTTGGCAACGAAGGGCACCACGGACAGGCTGTCGAGCAGATGGCGCGAGACCATCTCGTCCGGGTTGCGCACGGCGGTGAGGTTGTAGGCCTTGTTCCACTTGATCAGCAGGGCCAGGTAGCCAAGCAGGCGTTGCCGCTGCTCGGCAGAGAGTTCGACGCCAAGCGCCTGCGCGCCCTGCGCGAGTTCCTCGGCATGGCGTTCGGTGACCATGGACATCAGGCGCTCTGCTCCAGCTGGCGACCGGCGCCGCGCTTCTTCAGGTGGATCAGCAGCAGGGAAATGGCCGCCGGGGTCACGCCCGGGATACGGCCGGCCTGGCCGAGCGTTTCCGGCCGGGCGTTGCCGAGCTTGTGCTGGATCTCCTTGGACAGGCCGGAGATGGTGGCGTAGTCCAGGTCTTCCGGCAGGCGGGTGTCTTCGCTGGCGCGCAGGCGCTCGATCTCGTCCTGCTGACGGTCGATGTAGCCGGCGTACTTGGTCTTGATCTCCACCTGCTCGGCGACCTGGGCATCGACCTGCGGCGCCTCGGTCACTTCGGCCAAGGCCGCATAGTCGATTTCCGGACGGGCCAGCAGGTTGAGCAGGTTGTACTCATGGGCCAGCGGCGTACCGAAGCGCGTGGCGATGGCGTCGCCCTGCGGCGTGCCCGGGCGCACCCAGGTGCTCTTCAGGCGCTGTTCCTCCTGGGCGATACCCTCGCGCTTGGCCTCGAACGCGGCCCAGCGGGCGTCGTCGACCAGGCCCAGCTCGCGGCCCTTCTCGGTCAGGCGCAGGTCGGCGTTGTCCTCGCGCAGGATCAGCCGGTATTCGGCGCGCGACGTGAACATGCGGTACGGCTCCTGGGTGCCCAGGGTGATCAGGTCGTCGACCAGCACGCCGATGTAGGCCTCGTCGCGACGGGGGCACCAGGCATCCTTGCCCTGGGCACGCAGCGCGGCGTTGGCGCCGGCCAGCAGGCCCTGGGCGCCGGCCTCTTCGTAACCGGTGGTGCCATTGATCTGGCCGGCGAAGAACAGGCCGCCGATGACCTTGGTCTCCAGGCTGTACTTGAGGTCGCGCGGGTCGAAGTAGTCGTACTCGATGGCGTAGCCGGGACGCACGATGTGGGCGTTCTCCATGCCGCGGATGGAACGCACGATGTCCAGCTGCACGTCGAACGGCAGCGAGGTGGAGATGCCATTGGGGTACAACTCGTGGGTGGTCAGGCCTTCCGGCTCGAGGAAGACCTGATGGCTGTCCTTGTCGGCGAAGCGGTGGATCTTGTCCTCGATCGACGGGCAGTAGCGCGGGCCGATGCCCTCGATCACCCCGGAATACATCGGCGAGCGGTCGAGGTTGCTGGCGATGATCTCGTGGGTGCGCGCGTTGGTGTGGGTGATCCAGCAGCTGACCTGGGCCGGGTGCTGTTCCTTGCTGCCGAGGAAGGACATCACCGGGATCGGCGTATCGCCGGGCTGCTCAGTCATCACCGAGAAATCCACAGAGCGGCCGTCGATACGCGGCGGGGTGCCGGTCTTCAGGCGGCCGACGCGCAGCGGCAGCTCGCGCAGGCGCTTGGCCAGGGCGATCGAGGGTGGGTCGCCAGCGCGGCCGCCGGAATAGTTCTGCAGACCGATGTGGATAAGTCCGCCGAGGAAGGTGCCGGTGGTCAGCACCACGTTGTCCGCGTGGAAACGCAGGCCCATCTGGGTGACCACGCCCTTGACCTGATCCTGCTCGACGATCAGGTCGTCCGCCGCCTGCTGGAATATCCACAGGTCCGGCTGGTTCTCCAGGATTTCGCGGATGGCGGCCTTGTACAACACGCGGTCGGCCTGGGCGCGGGTAGCGCGCACGGCCGGGCCCTTGCGGCTGTTGAGCACGCGGAACTGGATGCCGCCCTTGTCAGTGGCGATGGCCATGGCGCCGCCCAGGGCATCGATTTCCTTCACTAGGTGGCTCTTGCCGATGCCGCCAATGGCCGGGTTGCAGCTCATCTGGCCGAGGGTTTCCACGTTGTGGGTCAGCAGCAGGGTCTTCACGCCCATGCGCGCGGCCGCCAGAGCGGCTTCGGTACCGGCATGGCCGCCGCCGATCACGATCACGTCAAAACGGGAAGGGAAGTCCACCACGCACCTCGTGCCTGTTGAGAAGGGGGATTGGAAAAAGGGGTGGCAAGTATAGGGAGTTGGCCTGCCTGAATGAAGCCTTCTGGACAAAAAATAGCCAGTCGGAGCGCTTTCAGAAAATAGAGAATAAAAGAGAGAAATTTTATAAAGCTTAGTTTTTATGTTTATTCATGGTGAAACGCTTTTCTGTGGATAGATCGCTGCAGCCTAGACCAGCAAAGGGCTCTGGCGATGTATAAGGCTGTGCCGTTCCTGGCCCTATCCGCTGGGCAAGCTGCACAACTCCTGTGGATTAAAACGCATCTTATGCACAGGCGGATTTTCCAACCCCTTGTCACCAGGCTTATCGACTGGGCTCAGGCCGGGTTTTCCACAGGGCTCAGGGCCTACTTGCCGATGCAGAAGCTGGAGAAGATACGGCCCAGTAGATCATCCGAGCTGAAGGCGCCAGTGATCTCGCCCAATGCCTGCTGGGCCTGGCGCAGGTCCTCGGCCAGCAGTTCGCCAGCGCCCATCAGAGTCAGCTGGCTACGGCCATGCTCGAGGCTGGCCTGGGCCTGGCGCAGTGCCTCCAGATGGCGGCGGCGCGCGCTGAAACCGCTCTCCGCCGTCTGCTCGAAGCCCATGCAGGCCTTCAGGTGCTCGCGCAGCAGCTCCAGGCCTTCAGCCGATCTGGCGGAGAGCGAGATGGTCACGTGGCCGTCGTCGCTGGTGTCCAGCAGCACCGGTTCGCCAGAGAGATCGGATTTGTTGCGGATCAGGGTGACCCGCGCCGGATCGGGCGTATCAAGGAGGAATTCCGGCCACAGGGCGAACGGATCGGCCGCTTCCGGAGCGGTGGAGTCGATCACCAGCAGCACCCGGTCGGCCTCGCCGATGGCCTTGAGTGCGCGCTCCACGCCGATGCGCTCGACCTGATCGTCCGTATCCCGCAGGCCTGCAGTGTCGACCACGTGCAGCGGCATGCCGTCGATGTGGATATGTTCGCGCAGCACGTCGCGGGTGGTGCCGGCGATATCGGTGACGATGGCCGCCTCGCGCCCGGCCAGGGCGTTGAGCAGGCTGGACTTGCCGGCATTGGGCCGGCCGGCGATCACCACGTTCATGCCGTCGCGCAGCAGGGCGCCCTGGCCGGCTTCACGAATCACTGTGGATAAGTAGTCGCGGACGCCATCGAGTTGGCTCAGCACATGACCATCGGCGAGGAAGTCGATCTCTTCCTCGGGGAAGTCGATGGCCGCCTCCACGTAGATGCGTAGCTGGATCAGTCGCTCGGTCAGTTCATGCACTCGCCGCGAGAACTCTCCCTGCAGGGAACGCAGGGCGTTGCGCGCGGCCTGGGCCGAGCTGGCTTCGATCAGGTCGGCGATGGCCTCGGCCTGGGCCAGGTCGAGCTTGTCGTTGAGGAAGGCGCGTTCGCTGAACTCGCCCGGGCGCGCCTGGCGCGCGCCGAGCTGGAGGCAGCGCTGCAGCAGCATGTCCAGCACCACCGGGCCACCGTGGCCCTGCAGTTCCAGCACGTCCTCGCCGGTGAAGGAGTTCGGCCCGGGGAAGAACAGCAGCAGGCCCTGGTCGATCACCTCGCCGTCTTCGTCGCACCAGGCACCGTAGTGCGCGTGGCGTGGCTTGGGCTCCAGCCCGGCGAGGATGATGCCGATGGCGCGGGCGCGCGGCCCGGAGACCCGCACGATGCCGACGCCTCCGCGGCCCTGGGCGGTGGCGACTGCGGCGATGGTTTCGCGGACGGCGTGCATGGCGTTTTCCCGGTAAAAAGTGACGGATAGCAAAACGCCCCACGAGGGGGCGTCTTGTGCAGCTTCGGCGGAATCAGGCTTTTGCCGTCGCGGCCTCGATCTTGCGGGTAATGTACCACTGCTGGGCGATGGACAGGACGTTGTTGACCACCCAGTACAGCACCAGACCGGCGGGGAACCAGAGGAAGAAGAAGGTGAAGATGATCGGCATCATCTTCATCACCTTGGCCTGCATGGGGTCCGGCGGGGTCGGGTTCAGGCGCTGCTGGATGAACATGGTGGCGCCCATGATGATCGGCAGGATGAAGAACGGGTCCTTGATCGACAGGTCGGTGATCCAGCCCAGCCAGGGAGCCTGGCGCATCTCGACGCTTTCCAGCAGTACCCAGTAGAGCGCCAGGAACACCGGCATCTGCACCAGGATCGGCAGGCAGCCGCCGAGCGGGTTGATCTTCTCCTTCTTGTACAGCTCCATCATCGCCTGGGACATCTTCTGGCGATCGTCGCCATGCTGTTCCTTCAGCGCCTGCAGCTTGGGCGACACGGCGCGCATGCGGGCCATGGACTTGTAGCTGGTGGCGGAGAGCGGGAAGAAGGCCAGCTTTATGATGATGGTCAGGACGATGATCGACCAGCCCCAGTTGCCGAGCAGGTCGTGGATGTGTTCCAGCAGCCAGAAGATCGGCTGGGCGATGAACCAGAGGATGCCGTAGTCGACGGTCAGCTCCAGGCCTGGCGACAGCTGCTTCAGGTGCTCCTGGATCTTCGGACCGGCATACAGGACGGCACCGGTTTCGGCGCTGGCGCCGGCGGCGACGCTCAGCTGCGGGCCGGTGAAGCCGACGATGTAGTTGCCCTGGCTGTCCTTGCGGGTCTGGACGCTGTTGCTGTCGTCCTTGTTGGCGACCCAGGCGGTGACGAAGTAGTGCTGCAACCAGGCGACCCAGCCGCCCTGCACGGTCTCGCGCAGGCTCTTGTCGTCCATGTCGCCCATCTTCACCTTTTTGTAGGGCTCTTCGGCGGTCCACAGGGCGGCGCCCAGGTAGGTCGCGGTGCCGGTGGCGGTGGTGGAGGACGGGTCGCCGCTGTTATCGCGCTTGAGCTGGGCGTAGAAGTTGCCGCTCCAGGCCTGGCCGCTCTGGTTGTCGATCTTGTAGGTGACGCCCAGGTCGTACTGGCCGCGCTCGAAGGTGAAGCGCTTGATGTAGTTGACGCCGTCTTCGGCGTAGGTGAGGTCGACCATCAACTGGTCCTGGCCTTCGGCCAGTTCGTAGCTGCGCTTCTCGCTGCTCCACAGGGCGCGGCCGCTGGACTTGTCCGGCGCGTTGCCGCCGATCAGGCCGCTCTGTGCCAGGTAGGTGCGCTCGCCGCCGTTGTCGAACAACTGGAACGGAACGTCCGGACGATCCTGGCGGCGCGGGTACAGCGGCAGGGTCAGCTGGACGATGTCGCCGCCTTTCGGGTCGATGGCCAGGTCGAGGACATCAGTCTTCACCCGGATCAGCTGGTCGCTGACGGCAGCTGGAGCGACCAGTTGCGGATTGGCCTCGCCATTGGCGGTCGGTACGTCGTCCGCGGCACCGGTAGTGGCGGTGGGTACGTCCGGCAGACTCGCGGAAGGATTACCTCCGAGAGTGGCGCTGGCGGTAGCCGGGATCGCGGCCTGGCCGTAGTCCTCGTTCCACTGCAGCACCATCAGGTAAGCGACGATGGCCAGGGCGACGAGCAGGATCGAGCGTTGGATATCCATGGTTTACTCGGTCATCGAATGGGATGAAGAAAGAGGCGGAACCGGGTCGTAACCGCCGGGATTCCAGGGATGGCAGCGGCTCAGCCGGCGCAGGCCGAGCCAACCGCCGCGCAGCACGCCATGGGTCTCGATGGCTTGCTGGGCATAGCAGGAACAGCTGGGATGGAAGCGACAGTGATTGGCCATCAAGGGGCTGATGGCGTAGCGGTAGAACTGGATCGGGAGAATGACCAGTTTACGCATGGGCGCTGTCGCTTAGCCCGGGAGGGGCGGCTTCGTTGCGTTGCCTGGCGAGGCGCTTCCAGAGCTTGCCGAACTGCTGGTGCAGTTCCGGGTTTTCCAGATCGCCAAGGCCCTTGCGTGCCACGACGACGATATCCAGACCGGCCAGCAACTCCTGGTTGAGCCGGAAGGAGTCTCTGATCACGCGCTTGATCCGATTGCGCTCGACGGAGAGCTTGACGCTCTTCTTGCCGATCACCAGCCCCAGGCGGGGATGTTCGAGATCATTGAGGCGCGCGAGAAGCAGGACGTTCTTGCCAGGAGCCTTGCCGCTCGGTGAGTCGAAGACTGCCTTGAAGTGCCGGGGTGTCAGCAGGCGCTTTTCCCGGCCGAAGCCTCGACTCACCACCCGTTCCGGTTATCAGACGGTCAGACGCTTGCGGCCCTTGGCGCGACGACGCGACAGGACGGCACGGCCGTTCTTGGTGGCCATGCGAGCGCGGAAACCATGGGTGCGGGCGCGCTTGAGAGTGCTGGGTTGGAAAGTGCGTTTCATGGTGATTTACCTGGGTGGTTCATACGGGCCGAGATGGCCCCCGTTTAAAGAGACCGGCGATTCTAGTGAAACCGGCGCCCCAGGTCAATTTCCAGCCAGCCGGGAATTGTCTGGATAGATAAAAGGAAAGAAATTCTTTAAAGCTTGAAGTGATTACTCATGTTGGAGGACGGAGTCTCTGTGGAAAACTTCCTGCAGCAGCCGGCCCACATGGCTTGCAGGGGAAGGATAAGACTGTCTGCAAGCGGTGGGTGTCATGTTCGCTTCGGGTGCATCGCCTGTGGAGGAAATGCACATTTACCCACAATGCGGTTTTTCTCCCAGTTTGGCACAGGGTTTTCCACCCCCTTCCGGTTACCTTTATCCACAGTTTTCATCATTCCATTTCGTGAGGGTGGTAGACATAAATAAATCATTGATTTTACTGGCTTGAAATCACCAATTCGTGTGGATAACTAGGTCCCTCGGGGCTACAATGCGGGCTGTTTTTTGCGATCGCCAGCCGTAGCGACCCAGGGGATTTCAGTGTCCGTAGAACTTTGGCAGCAATGTGTCGAGCTGCTTCGCGACGAGTTGCCAGCGCAACAATTCAACACCTGGATCCGCCCCCTTCAGGTGGAGTCGGCCGGAGACGAGTTGCGTGTCTATGCGCCCAACCGCTTCGTGCTCGACTGGGTGAACGAGAAATACATGGTCCGCCTGCTCGAACTGCTGGCGGAGCGGGCCAACGGTCTGGCGCCCGCGTTGTCGCTGCTGATCGGCAGCAAGCGCAGCACCGCCCCGCGCATGGCCGCTCCGGTGCCTTCTCCCGCCAGTCCTGCCGCTCCGGTGAGCATGGCGAACGAGCCACCCGCCGCCGATCCTCTGGTGAATGCCGCGCCGGCCTCTTCGGCTCCGGCTGCAAGCCGGCCCACGGAACGCACCGTGCAGGTGGAAGGCGCGCTCAAGCACACCAGCTATCTGAACCGTACCTTCACCTTCGAGAACTTCGTCGAGGGCAAGTCCAACCAGATGGCCCGCGCTGCGGCCTGGCAGGTGGCGGACAATCTCAAGCACGGCTACAACCCGCTCTTCCTTTATGGTGGCGTGGGCCTGGGCAAGACCCACCTGATGCACGCCGTGGGCAACCACCTGCTGAAGAAGAATCCCAACGCCAAGGTGGTGTACCTGCATTCCGAGCGCTTCGTCGCCGATATGGTCAAGGCGCTGCAGCTCAACGCGATCAACGAGTTCAAGCGCTTCTACCGCTCGGTGGATGCGCTGCTGATCGACGATATCCAGTTCTTCGCCAAGAAGGAGCGCTCTCAGGAGGAGTTCTTCCACACCTTCAACGCGCTGCTCGAAGGTGGTCAGCAGGTGATCCTCACCAGCGACCGTTACCCGAAGGAGATCGAGGGTCTGGAGGAGCGCCTGAAGTCGCGCTTCGGCTGGGGCCTGACCGTGGCGGTGGAGCCGCCGGAGCTGGAGACCCGCGTCGCCATTCTGATGAAGAAGGCCGAGCAGACCAAGGTCGACCTGCCTCACGACGCCGCCTTCTTCATCGCCCAGCGCATCCGCTCCAACGTGCGTGAGCTGGAAGGCGCATTGAAGCGGGTGATCGCCCACTCCCACTTCACCAACCAGGCGATCAGCATCGAACTGATCCGCGAGTCGCTGAAGGACCTGCTGGCCCTGCAGGACAAACTGGTCAGCGTGGACAACATCCAGCGCACCGTGGCCGAGTACTACAAGATCAAGATCGCCGATCTGCTCTCCAAGCGTCGCTCCCGTTCGGTGGCGCGCCCAAGGCAGGTGGCTATGGCTCTCTCCAAGGAACTGACCAACCACAGCCTGCCGGAAATCGGCGATGCTTTTGGCGGAAGAGACCACACCACAGTACTGCACGCCTGTCGTAAGATTGCGGAACTGCGCGAAGCCGACGCGGACATCCGCGAGGACTACAAGAATCTGCTGCGCACCCTGACCACCTGAATCGCAGCCCACGAGGCAAAGGGACGAGACCATGCATTTCACCATTCAACGCGAAGCCCTGTTGAAACCCCTGCAACTGGTCGCCGGCGTCGTCGAACGCCGCCAGACCCTGCCGGTCCTGTCGAATGTGCTGCTGGTGGTCGAAGGCCAGCAACTGTCGCTGACCGGTACCGACCTGGAAGTCGAGCTGGTCGGTCGCGTGACGTTGGAAGACAGCGCCGAGCCGGGCGAGATCACCGTTCCGGCGCGCAAGCTGATGGACATCTGCAAGAGCCTGCCGAGCGACGTGATGATCGACATCCGCCTCGATGAGCAGAAACTGGTGGTCAAGGCCGGTCGTAGCCGTTTCACCTTGTCTACCCTGCCGGCCAACGATTTCCCCACTGTGGAAGAAGGTCCGGGCTCGCTGACCTTCAATCTGGTGCAGAGCAAGCTTCGTCGCCTGATCGACCGCACCAGCTTCGCCATGGCCCAGCAGGACGTGCGCTACTACCTCAACGGCATGCTGATCGAAGTACAGACCGGCGCGTTGCGCGCCGTTGCCACCGACGGTCACCGCCTGGCCATGTGCGCCATGGAAGCGGCCATCGAGAACACCGAAAGGCACCAGGTCATCGTGCCGCGTAAGGGTATTCTGGAACTGGCCCGACTGCTCACCGAGCAGGACGGTGAAGTCGCCATCGTGCTGGGCGCGAACCACATCCGCGCCACCACCGGCGAGTTCACCTTCACTTCCAAGCTGGTCGACGGCAAGTTCCCGGATTACGAGCGCGTGCTGCCGCGCGGCGGCGACAAGCTGGTGATCGGCGATCGCCAGGCCCTGCGCGAAGCGTTTAGCCGTACCGCGATCCTGTCCAACGAGAAGTACCGTGGCATCCGCCTGCAGCTCGCCAGCGGCCAGCTGAAGATCCAGGCCAACAACCCGGAGCAGGAAGAAGCCGAAGAAGAAGTGGCGGTCGACTACAACGGCGGTTCCCTGGAGATCGGCTTCAACGTCAGCTACCTGCTGGACGTGCTGGGCGTGATGACCACCGAACAGGTGCGCCTGATCCTCTCCGACGCCAACAGCAGCGCCCTGGTGCAAGAAGCCGGCAACGACGATTCGTCCTACGTCGTCATGCCGATGCGTCTGTAACCAAGCCACTGAATGTCCCTCTCCCGCGTCACCGTCACCGCGGTGCGGAACCTGCACCCGGTGACGCTCTCTCCCTCCCCTCGCATCAACATCCTTCACGGCGCCAACGGCAGCGGCAAGACCAGCGTGCTGGAGGCCATCCATCTGCTCGGCCTCGCCCGCTCCTTCCGCAGCAACAAGCTGCAGCCGATGATTCAGTACGAGCAGCCGGCCTGTACCGTATTCGGGCAGGTGCAACGGGAAGATGGCCTGCACAACAACCTGGGGATTTCCCGCGATCGCCAGGGCGAGTTGCAGATTCGCATCGACGGGCAGAACGCCCGAAGCACCTCCCAGCTCGCCGAGATATTGCCGCTTCAGGTCATCAATCCGGACAGCTTTCGCCTGCTGGAAGGTGCGCCCAAGGTTCGCCGGCAGTTCCTCGATTGGGGCGTGTTCCACGTGGAACATCGCTTCCTGCCAGCCTGGCAGCGGCTGCAGAAGGCCCTGCGGCAAAGAAACTCGTGGCTGCGGCATGGTACACTGGACGCCGCGTCGCAAGCGGCCTGGGACCGTGAGCTGTGCCTGGCCAGCGACGAACTGGATGGCTATCGACGGGCCTATATCCAGGCCCTCAAGCCGGTGTTCGAACAGGTGCTGAACGAGTTGGTGGAACTGGAGGGACTGACCCTCAGTTACTACCGTGGTTGGGACAAGGACAAGCCGCTGGCCGAAGTGCTGGCCTCTACCCTGCCCCGCGACCAGCAGCTCGGTCATACCCAGGCAGGTCCGCAACGTGCTGACCTGCGCCTGCGGTTGGGGGCTCACAATGCCGCGGAGATTCTGTCCCGCGGACAACAGAAGCTGGTGGTCTGTGCGCTTCGTATTGCCCAGGGCCATCTGCTGAACCAGGCCAAGCATGGCCAATGCATCTATCTGGTGGACGACCTGCCGTCGGAGCTGGATGAGCGACACCGACAGGCCTTGTGCCGACTGCTGGACGATTTGCAGTGCCAGGTGTTCATCACCTGTGTCGACCAAGACTATTTAAAGGATGGCTGGCGCATGGACACGCCGGTCGCCATGTTCCACGTGGAACATGGAGTGATCACCGCATCGGAGTGAACGCATGAGCGACGAGATCAACACGTACGACTCCTCGAGTATCAAGGTACTCAAAGGTCTGGATGCCGTACGCAAGCGCCCGGGCATGTACATCGGCGACACCGATGACGGCACCGGCCTTCACCACATGGTGTTCGAGGTGGTGGACAACTCCATCGACGAGGCGCTGGCCGGCTACTGCTCCGAGATCAGCATCACCATCCACCCCGACGAATCCATCACCGTGCGCGACAACGGTCGCGGTATTCCGGTGGACATGCACAAGGAAGAAGGCGTGTCCGCGGCAGAGGTCATCATGACCGTGCTGCACGCCGGCGGTAAGTTCGACGACAACAGCTACAAGGTCTCCGGCGGCCTGCACGGCGTGGGTGTTTCCGTGGTCAACGCCCTGTCCAAGGAGCTGATCCTGACCATCCGCCGCAGCGGCAAGATCTGGGAACAGACCTATGTACACGGCGTACCTCAGGCCCCGCTGGCCCCGGTTGGCGACAGCGAAGGCACCGGCACCCAGATTCACTTCAAGCCGTCCGACGATACCTTCAAGAACATTCACTTCAGCTGGGACATCCTGGCCAAGCGCTTGCGCGAGCTGTCCTTCCTCAACTCGGGCGTCGGCATCCTGCTCAAGGACGAGCGTAGCGGGAAAGAAGAACTGTTCAAGTACGAGGGCGGCCTGAAGGCCTTCGTCGAGTACCTGAACACCAACAAGACCATCGTCAATCAGGTGTTCCACTTCAACATCCAGCGCGAGGAAGACGGCGTCGGTGTGGAAGTGGCTCTGCAGTGGAACGACAGCTTCAACGAGAATATCCTTTGCTTCACCAACAACATTCCGCAGCGTGACGGTGGTACCCACCTCGCCGGTTTCCGCTCCGCGCTCACCCGCCACCTGAACAACTACATCGAGCAGGAAGGGTTGGCGAAGAAGTTCAAGATCGCCACCACCGGCGACGATGCCCGCGAAGGCCTGACCGCGATCATCTCGGTCAAGGTGCCGGACCCGAAGTTCAGCTCGCAGACCAAGGACAAGCTGGTCTCCTCCGAGGTGAAGACCGCGGTGGAACAGGAGATGGGCAAGTACTTCGCCGACTTCCTGCTGGAGAATCCCAACGAGGCCAAGGCCGTGGTCGGCAAGATGATCGACGCCGCCCGCGCCCGCGAAGCCGCGCGCAAGGCCCGCGAGATGACCCGTCGCAAGGGCGCGCTGGACATCGCCGGCCTGCCGGGCAAACTCGCGGATTGCCAGGAAAAAGACCCGGCGCTGTCCGAACTCTACATCGTGGAGGGTGACTCCGCGGGCGGCTCCGCCAAGCAGGGCCGCAACCGCAGGACCCAGGCGATCCTGCCGCTCAAGGGCAAGATCCTCAACGTCGAGAAGGCGCGCTTCGACAAGATGCTCTCCTCCCAGGAGGTGGGCACCCTGATCACCGCGCTGGGCTGTGGCATCGGCCGCGAGGAGTACAACATCGACAAGCTGCGCTACCACAACATCATCATCATGACCGATGCCGACGTTGACGGTTCGCACATCCGCACCCTGCTGCTGACCTTCTTCTTCCGCCAGTTGCCGGAGCTGATCGAGCGCGGCTACATCTACATCGCCCAGCCGCCGCTGTACAAGGTGAAGAAGGGCAAGCAGGAGCAGTACATCAAGGACGACGAAGCCATGGACGAGTACATGACCCAGTCGGCCCTCGAGGATGCCAGCCTGCACGTCAACGAGAACGCCCCGGGCTTGTCTGGTGCGGCGCTGGAGCAGCTGGTCAACGAGTACCGTTCGGTGATCAAGACCCTCGGTCGCCTGTCCCGCGTCTATCCGCAGGACATCACCGAACACATGGTCTACCTGCCGCGTGTATCGGTGGAGCAGCTGGCCGACCAGGCCGCCATGCAAGGCTGGCTGCAGGCCTTCCAGGCCCGTCTGAAGGGGGCCGAGAAGTCCGGCCAGACCTATTCCGCCAGCCTGCGCGAGGATCGTGAGCGTCACCTCTGGCTGCCGGAAGTCGAAGTGCTGGCCCACGGCCTGTCCAGCTACATCACCTTCAATCGCGACTTCTTCGCCAGTAACGACTACAAGTCGGTCACCGCCCTCGGCGACCAGCTCAACAGCCTGCTGGAAGACGGTGCCTACGTGCAGCGTGGCGAGCGCAAGAAGTCGGTCTCGACCTTCAAGGAAGCGTTCGAGTGGCTGAAGGTCGAGAGCACCAAGCGACACAGCATCCAGCGCTACAAGGGTCTCGGCGAGATGAACCCGGAGCAGCTGTGGGAAACCACCATGGACCCGACCGTGCGCCGCATGCTCAAGGTGACCATCGAGGACGCCATCGCCGCTGACCAGATCTTCAACACCCTGATGGGCGATGCCGTGGAGCCGCGCCGCGACTTCATCGAGTCCAATGCCCTGGCGGTGTCGAACCTGGACTTCTGATCGGTTCGCTGTAAAAGGAAAACCCCGGTCCAGTGCCGGGGTTTTTTATTGCAGGGTGAGTAGCCAAAGGCTTACACGCGAAGGCGGAAAGGGACTCTGCCCTCCCGCTCGGGCGTTGGCTAATCTAGCCACACCTACCGGGAATAAGGATGTCCCGGGTCAAGGAAGACAGGCCGCGCCAGGATGGCAAACGACAGGATGTCGGAAGGTCGCGAAAAACCCGCTTCGGCGGGTTTTTTGTTGCCCGCCATTCATGGCAGCGGTTGTAGAGTGCGCGGGGCCGCCCAGGCTGTGCGCACCGGAGGCTTGGGCGGCCCCGCGCACCCTACGGCCTCAAGCCCACCAATAGCGCACGAAGTGGAAGAAGATCGGCGCCGCGAAGCAGACCGAGTCCATGCGGTCGAGCATGCCGCCGTGGCCTTCGATCATGTGGCCCCAGTCCTTCACCCCCCGGTCGCGCTTGATCGCGGACATCACCAGGCCACCGGCGAAGCCGAGCAGGTTGACCACCAGCGCCATCAGCGCCGCCTGCCAGAAGCTGAACGGCGTGATCCAGAACAGGGACGCGCCCACCAGGCTGGCCAGTGCCACGCCTCCGACGAAGCCCTCGACGGTCTTGGAGGGCGACAGCTTGGGCGCGATCTTGTGTTTGCCGGCCAGCTTGCCGCAGACGTATTGCAGCACGTCGGAGAGCTGCACCACCAGGATCAGCCAGGCGATCAGCAGAAGGTTGCGCCCTTCGTATCCGGGGATGTCCAGCGTCAGCAGCGCCGGAACCGCGGACACGCAGTACACCGCGATCATCAGTCCCCACTGCACTTTCGAGGCCCGCTCCAGGAAGCGTGTGGTATCGCCGCCCAGCGACGCCAGGATCGGCAGCAGCAGGAACAGATAGACGGGAATGAAGATGGCGAACAGGCCGTACCAGTCCAGGGCGATCAGCAGGTACTGCATCGGCAGCGCGAAATAGAAGGCCGCGGCCAGCGCCGGATAGTCGCTGCGTCGGGTCGGCGTCAGGGTGAGGAACTCGCGCAGGGCGTAGAAGGAGACGAAGTAGAACAGCAGGATCACGCCGTTGTTGCCGAACAGGAAGGCGAGGCCGATCACCAGCACCATGGCCCACCAGGCGTCGATCCGCGCGTTGAGGTTCTCGATCACCGCGTTGGGCGTCTGGCCCGCCCGGTGGCGCAGCACCCGGGCGATCAGGGTAGCCAGCAGGAGTACGGCGCCGATGCCGGCGAACAGCAGGATTGTATTGCGATCCATCTCAGACCTCCTCCGGAGCCAGGGCCAGCAGGGCGCTGCGTGCGCGTTCGAGGAAGGCTGTCTTGTCCTCCCCGGCGATGCGTTCCAGCGGCGCGCCGAAGCTCAGGGTGCAGAGCAGCGGCAGCGGTAGCGTCCTGCCCTTGGGCATCACCCTGTTGAGGTTGGCGATCCACACGGGTATCACCTCCACCTCGGGCATTGCTTGGGCGAGGCGGAACAGACCGCTCTTGAAGGGCAGCAGCTGTTCTTCGGTGAGGTTGCGCGTGCCCTCCGGAAAGATGATCAGCGAGTCGCCCTGTTCCAGCGCGTCCAGCATCGCTTGCAGGGGATTGGCCTGGGGTGAGCGCTGCTCCCGGTCGACCAGCACGGCGTTGAACACGTCGCGGATGAGGAAGCGGCGCAGATTGCCGTTCAGCCAGTAGTCGGAGCCCGCCACGGGACGGGTGCGCCGCCGCAGCTCCGGCGGCAGCGAGGCCCAGAGCAGCACGAAGTCGCCGTGGCTGCTGTGGTTGGCGTAGTAGAGGCGCTGGGTGGGCTGTGCGGTGCAGCCCAGCCAGAGCGCGCGGGCGCCGGTCAGCAGTCGGGCCGCCGAGGTGATCGCGAAGGACGTGAGGGAAGCGAGCATGGATGACTCCTTTATCCGGCCATGCGCAGCATGGCTTGGCGGGATGGCCGGCCCGCTGGGCATGCCGTCCCGGTTGTACAGCGAACTAGACGGTCCCGACCTCGGCCAGGCCCTGGCGCACGCGGTTGGTCAGGGTCGCCACCAGCAACAGCAGGACGATCACCAGCAGCCCGTTGATCCAGGACGAAGGCAGCCACCCGGTGGCGACGCCGGCGCCGAGCACGCCGAAACAGAAGGCGCGATCGCTCTTGCCCATGGGGCCGTCGTAGCGGCGGGAGGCGCCGACCATGGGGCCGAGCACCCCGGCGTACTCGCTGATCAGCGCCAGGACCACCACCAGAATGACTAGTGCTGGCGAAACGCCGGCGAGCAGGGCGAAGGGCAGGTACAGGGCGCTGTCGGCGACCACGTCGCTCAGCTCGTTGAGGTAGGCCCCGAGCTTCGACTGCTGGCCGAATTCCCGGGCCAGCATGCCGTCCACGGCGTTCAGTGCCATGCGCAGCAGCATCCACAAGGGGATCAGGGCGAACAGCCAGGTGTGCTGAGGCAACCAGGCCAGCAGCGCGCCCAGCAATACCGAGACGGCGGCGGCGGTCAGCGTCACCTGGTTGGCGGTAACCCCGCGTGCGTGCAGGCGCGTGACGCCGGGGCGCAGCAGGTCCTGAAAGCGGGGCTTGAGCTGATAGATCGAGGGCATGCGCGGAAATGCCTTTGACGAGGTGGGACAGTTAGCTTAACCGCTCTGCCCAGCGGACATGCGGCGTGGAACGTGCGGCGGTACGCGAAAATACTTATACCCCGATGCGCTTCAACTGGCCTGAAGAGGAATTAGCCGGAATATCAGCCAGTTGAGACGCCTAATGGCACACTGATGGTATTTCCTGCACAGCTTATCCACAGCCTCAGGCCACGCTGGAGGCGCTTTCCGTGCTGACTACCGGCGCCACGCCGCTGATCTGCTCCTGGGTCTGGGCCACCCATTTGAAGGCGCGCTCGTTGAGCTCGGCGATGGCGCGCGGGCCGGTGCCCTCGGCGTGCATCACCGGGCCGATCACCACCTGGATGGTGCCTGGGTACTTGGCCCAGCCCTGCTTCGGCCAGAACTCGCCGGCGTTATGGGCGATGGGCAGCACCGGCAGGCCTGCGTTCACCGCCAGCGCGGTGCCGCCACGGGAGAACTTGCCGATCTGCCCCGGCGGGATGCGCGTGCCTTCGGGGAACACCAATACCCAGGCGCCCTGCCGGATGCGCTCGTCGCCCTGTTTGGCCAGTTGCTTGAGCGCCGCCTTGGGGTTGCTGCGGTCGATGGCGATCGGTCGCAGCATGGCCATGGCCCAGCCGAAGAACGGTACGTAGAGCAGTTCGCGCTTGACCACCTGTGACAGCGGTTCGAAGAAGGCTGACAGGAAGAAGGTCTCCCAGGTGCTCTGGTGCTTGGCGAGAATCACGCAGGGCTGCGCAGGGACGTTTTCCAGGCCATGCACTTCGTAGCGGATGCCGACCACCACCTTGGCCAGCCAGGTGGCGCTGCGGCACCAGGCCTGGATGACGAAACGGTAGCGGGCGCGGAACGGCAGCAGCGGTGCGATGAACACGCAGAGGATGCACCAGAAGAAGGAGCTGGACGACAGCAGCAGGTAGAAGAAGAAGGTTCTGATGGCCTGCACTGTCGTCATGGGACTCGGGCTCTCCTAGAGCAGAAGCTGGTCGGCTATGGCCGCCAGATCATCGAATATCAGGGTTCCCGCTGGCAACGGCTTGGCCAGCGTGCGCTCGCCCTTGCCGGTTTTCACGAGAACGGGTTGGCAATTGACGGCCAGGGCGGCCTCGAGGTCACCGCCGCTGTCTCCGACGAACCAGACGCCCGCCAGTTGCGTGCCGTAATGCGCCGCGATCTGCCGCAGCATGCCGGGCTTGGGCTTGCGACAGTCGCAGCCGTCGTCCGGGCCGTGCGGGCAATGCACGATCAGGCCGACCTCGCCGCCCCGCTCCGCCACCAGTTGGCGCAGACGTGCATGCATGGCGTCCAGGGTGGCCGCGTCGTAGTAGCCGCGTGCCAGGCCGGACTGGTTGGTGGCCACGGCCACGGTCCAGCCGTCCTTGCTCAGGCGCGCGATGGCGTCGATGGAGCCCGGGATCGGAATCCACTCGTCGAGAGACTTGATGTAGGCGTCGGAGTCTTCGTTGATGACGCCGTCGCGGTCGAGGATCAGTAGCTTCATCGCTGTTAAGCCTCGAGCCGTGAGCTTCAGCGCGTGAAGCCTACGGCTCTTCGCCTGCCGGGCGTCAGCCCAGCACCGAGATGTCGGCGACGCCGAGGAACAGGCCGCGCAGCTGATTCAGCAGCGCGTAGCGGTTGGCCCGCACCGAGGCGTCCTCGGCGTTGACCAGCACGGCCTCGAAGAAGGCGTCCACCGGCTCGCGCAGAGCGGCCAGGCGCTCCAGCGCCACCCGGTAGCGACGCTCGGCGGCCAGCGGTTGCACGGCCTGGCTGGCCTGCTGGATGGCGGAGTACAGGCTGAACTCGGCCGGGTTGTCGAAGTAGTGGGCTTCGGCGCTGGCGGCGACCTGGCCTTCGTACTTGCCGAGCAGGTTGGACACGCGCTTGTTGGCGGCGGCCAGGGCCCCGGCCTCCGGCAGCTGGCGGAACGCCTGCACGGCCTGCACCCGCTGGTCGAAGTCCAGCGGCGAGGCCGGCTTGAGGGCACGCACGGCCTGGTACACGGTCACCTCGACGCCCTCGTCCTCGTAGCGGGCGCGCAGGCGGTCGAAGACGAAGTCCAGCACCTGGGTGGCCAGGCCGTCGGCCTTGACCTTGTCGCCGTACAGGCCGATGGCGAAGGTCACGGTCTCAGCCAGGTCGAGGTCCAGCTGCTTCTCGATGAGGATACGCAGCACGCCAAGGGCGGCGCGGCGCAGGGCATAGGGGTCCTTGGAGCCGGTCGGCAGCATGCCGATGCCAAAGATGCCGACCAGGGTGTCCAGCTTGTCGGCCACCGCCACGGCGGCGCCCGTCAGGGTGCCCGGCAGCTCGGCGCCGGCACCGCGCGGCATGTACTGCTCGTTCAGCGCCAGGGCCACGTCGTCGGCTTCGCCATCGTGCCTGGCGTAGTAGTAGCCGGCGATGCCCTGCATTTCCGGGAACTCGCCAACCATCTCGCTGGCCAGGTCGCACTTCGACAGGATGCCGGCGCGGGCCGCGCGGCTGGCGTCGCCGCCGATGCGCTCGGCGATGAAGGCGGCCAGCTTCGATACCCGCTCGGCCTTGTCGAACACGCTGCCCAGCTGGGCCTGGAACACCACGTTGGCCAGGCGCTGGTTGCGGGTCTCCAGGGGCTGGCGCTTGTCCTGCTTGAAGAAGAATTCGGCGTCGGTGAGGCGCGGACGCACCACCTTCTCGTTGCCGGCGACGATCTGCGCCGGGTCCTTCGATTCGATGTTGGCCACGGTGATGAAGCGCGGCAGCAGCTTGCCGTTGCCGTCGAGCAGGCAGAAGTACTTCTGGTTGTCCTGCATGGTGGCGATCAGCGCTTCCTGTGGCACTTCGAGGAAGCGCTCTTCGAAGGAGCAGACCAGCGGCACCGGCCATTCGACCAGGGCGGTCACTTCATCGAGCAGCGCCGGTGGGACGATGGCCGTGCCGTTCTCGGCGCTGGCCAGCGTCTCGACGCGGCCGGCGATCTGCTGGCGACGCTCGGCGAAGTCGGCGACCACATAGGCGCTGCGCAGGTCCTCGGCATAGCTCGCCGGGTTGCTGATATGCACGTCGCGGTTGGCGTGGAAGCGATGGCCGCGGGAGGTGCGGCTGGCCTTCTGGGCGAGGATTTCGCAGTCGACGACCTGGTCGCCGAACAGCATCACCAGCCACTGGGTCGGACGGACGAACTCGTCCTTGCGCGCGGCCCAGCGCATGCGCTTCGGAATCGGCAGCTCGCCCAGCGAGGCCTCGACGATGCCCGGCAGCAGGCTGACGGCCGGCTGGCCGGCGATGGACTGGCTGAACTTGAGTTTCGGGCCGCTGCGGTCGATCTGGCCCAGGTCGACGCCACACTTCTTGGCGAAGCCCAGGGCCGCCTGGGTCGGCTTGCCCTCGGCGTCGAAGGCGGCCTGCACGGGCGGGCCGTCGAGGTTGACGGTGCGGTCCGGCTGCTGCGCGGCGAGCTGCTCGACGAGCACCGCCAGGCGACGCGGGGCCGCGTAGAAACGGGCGCTGGCATAGGCCAGGCCGGCACTCTTGAGGCCTTTCTCGATACCGGCGAGGAAGGCTTCGCCGAGGCTTTTCAGCGCTTTCGGGGGCAGCTCTTCGGTGCCCAGTTCAACCAGAAAATCCTGAGCGCTCATTATTCGGCCTCCTTCAGCTTCGCCAGCACTTCGTCACGCAGTTCGGGGGTGGCCATCGGGAAGCCGAGCTTGGCGCGGGCCAGCAGGTAGCTCTGGGCGATGCTGCGCGCCAGGGTGCGCACGCGCAGGATGTACTGCTGGCGCGCGGTCACCGAGATGGCGCGGCGGGCGTCGAGCAGGTTGAAGCTGTGCGAGGCCTTGATCACCATCTCGTAGGCCGGCAGCGGTAGCTGCAGCTCCATCAGGCGGTTGGCCTCGGACTCGTAGAAGTCGAACAGGTCGAACAGCTTGTCGACGTTGGCGTGCTCGAAGTTGAAGGTGGACTGCTCCACCTCGTTCTGGTGGAACACGTCGCCGTAGGTGACCTTGCCGAACGGGCCGTCGGAGTAGACCAGGTCATACACCGAGTCGACGCCCTGCAGGTACATGGCCAGGCGCTCCAGGCCGTAGGTGATTTCGCCGGTGACCGGGTAGCACTCGACGCCGCCGACCTGCTGGAAGTAGGTGAACTGGGTGACTTCCATGCCGTTCAGCCAGACTTCCCAGCCCAGGCCCCAGGCGCCGAGGGTCGGCGATTCCCAGTTGTCCTCGACGAAGCGGATGTCGTGCACCAGGGTGTCGACGCCGATGCGGCGCAGAGACTCCAGGTACAGGTCCTGGATGTTCTCCGGGTTCGGCTTGAGCACCACCTGGAACTGGTAGTAGTGCTGCAGGCGGTTGGGGTTCTCGCCGTAGCGGCCGTCGGCCGGGCGGCGCGAGGGCTGCACGTAGGCGGCGTTCCAGGTTTCCGGGCCGATGGCGCGCAGGAACGTGGCGGTGTGGAAGGTGCCGGCACCCATTTCCATGTCGTAGGGCTGCAGGATCACGCAGCCCTGCTCGGCCCAGTAGCTCTGCAGGGCGAGGATCAGGCCTTGGAAGGTGCTCACGTCGGGCTTGGTCTGGCTCACGAATTTCACCGGTATCGAGGCTTAGGCGGAAAGCCGCGCAGTATACCCGAACGCATCCCGCCTGACCCAGCCGCGCCGGGCCTTGCCAGGGGCAAGCGGGCGAAGACCTCAAACGGAAGGCAGGTAGAAAAATCCGTCATTCCCGCGAAGGCGGGAATCCAGACGCAGGCCACCGCGCCCCTGGGTCCCCGCCTGCGCGGGGACGACGGGTGTTAGGGGGCGTGGGCAGCCCGCCGTTGCGCGCAGCGCGGCGAATCCGTTAATTTGAGAATAATTATCATCTTTAACGGTCCGCAGAGCCCCATGAGCAGCGAGCGCACTTTCGAACGGGACGTAGAGCGTCTCTACCTCGACCATCATGGCTGGCTGAAGAACTGGCTGCGTCGGCGCCTGGGCGAGGCGGCGGATGCGGACGACCTGGCGCAGGACACCTTCGTCCGGGTCCTCCGCAGCCGCGCCGCGGTCCATGAACTGCGCCAGCCGCTGGCCTATCTCGCCACCATCGCCAACAGCCTGCTGGTCAACCGCTGGCGCCGGCTGGCCGTCGAGCGGGCCTACGCCGAGGCGCTGGCAGCACAGCCGGAAGCCGTGGAGCCGTCGCCGGAGGACCGGCTGCTGCTGATCGAAGCGCTGGTGGAGATCGACGAGCTGCTGCACGGCCTGTCGCCGAGGGTGCGGCAGATCTTCTTCCTGTCCCAGCTCGACGGCCTGACCTACCCGCAGATCGCCACCCGGCTCGGGCTCAGCGTCAACCAGGTGCAGAAGGCCATGGGCAAGGCCTTCGCCGCTTGCTACGCCAACCGCTACGAGTGACCGCCATGAGCGACGCACCCATCGCCCCCGCCATCCGCGACCAGGCCATCGCCTGGTTCACCCTGGCCCAGTCCGGCTGCCTCGGCGAGGCCGAGCGCCTGCAGCTGGAGAGCTGGCGCCGCGCCGACGGCGAGCACGAGCGGGCCTGGCAGCGCCTGGCGGGCATTCCCCAGGGCCTGCGGGCCAGGGCGGAGATGCTGCGCGACCCGGCGGCACGGCGCGCGGCGGAGCAGACCCGCCCCATGGACCGGCGCCAGGCGCTGAAGGTGCTGGTCGGCGCCGGGCTGCTCGGCGCGGTGGCCTGGCAGGGGCACGACAGCCGCCTGCTGCAGGGCGCGCTGGCCGACCTCTCCACCGCCACCGGCGAGCGCCTTCACCAGCGCCTGGCCGACGGCAGCGAGCTGTGGCTGAACACCGCCAGCGCGGTGGACGTGCGTTTCGATACGGCCCAGCGCCTGCTGCGCCTGCGCCACGGCGAGCTGGAGCTGCTGACCGGTCAAGACCCGCGTCCCCTGGTGGTGCTGACCGCCGAGGCGCGGCTGCGCCCGCTCGGCACGCGCTTCAGTGTGCGCCGCGACAACGGCGGGCGAGGCACCCTGCTGGGCGTCAGCCAGGGCCGGGTGGCGGTGGAGCCGCTGGACGGCTCGCCCGGCCGGATCGTCGAGGCCGGCTGGCAAACCCGCATCGACGCCAATGGAGTCGCCCCCGCCTGGCCGGCGGACGGGAGCGGCACGGCCTGGGTCGACGGCTTCATCGTCGCCGAGCGCATGCGCCTGGGCGATTTCGTCGCCGAACTCGCGCGCCATCGCCCCGGTGTGCTGCGCTGCGATCCGGCCTGCGCCGACCTGCGCCTGACCGGCTCGTTCCCGCTGGACGATGGCGAACGCGTCCTCGTCCTGCTGGAAAGCAGTCTGCCGGTGCGGGTGTCGAGGCTGACGCCGTACTGGGTGACCATCCTGCCGCGGTAGTGAGCGGGTGCTCAGGAGCCGCTGTTCTTGTGGGAGCGGGCTTGCCCGCGAATGATGAAGGCAGCGCAATAGCTTCGCGGGCAAGCCCGCTTCCTCGGATGAATCTCATGGAACGCACCGAGGATGCGAACCAACAATATTTTCAGCAAGCCGGCAGGTTTTCCGTTCTCGCGTGGCCTAGGGGAAATCCCGCCTGTACGCGCGGGCAAAACCTGAAACGGAACCTCTGCCCATGATCCATCCTCTTCGCCCGCTGGCCCGCTCGATCGGCTACGCCACCGCTTCCAGCCTCAGCCTCGCCCTGCTTGCCGGCGCCGGTACCGCCCTGCTCGCCGGCCCCGCCCTGGCGGCGGAAACCGCCGCTCAGGCCCGCACCGTTGTCTTCGACGTGCCCGCCGGCCCGCTCGACCAGGCGCTCGGCCGCTTCGGCCGCCAGGCCGGCATTCCGCTGTCGACCAACGCCAGCCTCACCGCCGGCAAGCGCAGCGCTGGTGTGGAGGGCCGCTACGGCGTCGACGAAGGCCTCGCCCGCCTCCTCGCCGGCACCGGTCTGGCCAGCGCGCGCCAGGCCGACGGCAGCTACCTGCTGATCGAGCGCGGCGAAGCGGGCGACGCCCTGGAGATCGGTGCGACCTCCATCAGCGGCAGCGCGGCGCTGGGCGCCACCACGGAGGGCAGCGGGTCCTATACCACCGGCGAGACCAGTGTCGGCACCAAGCTGCCGGCTTCGCTGCGCGAGACACCCCAGTCGGTGACGGTGGTCACCCGGCAACGCATGGACGACCAGAATCTGCAGAAGCTGGAGGACATCGCCACCTACACGCCCGGCCTGACACTGCGCAAGACGGGCGGTGAGCGCCCGGAGTTCTATTCCCGCGGCGCGGCCATGGACAACATCATGATCGACGGCCTGCCGGTGGCTTACGACAGCGACACACTAGGTACCTCGAGCCTGCCCATGTACGACCATGTGGAGGTCGTCCGTGGCGCCTCCGGGCTGATGGTCGGCGCGGGCAACCCGTCGGGAACCCTGAATCTGGTACGCAAGCGGCCCACCGACACGCCGAGGCTGTCCATCAGTGCCAGCGTCGGCCGTTGGGACGACTACCGTACCGAGCTGGACGTCAGCAACCGGCTGGACAGCGCAGGCGACCTCCGCGGCCGCTTTGTCGCCGCGTATCAGGACCGCAACAGCTTCGTCGATGCCTACGGCAACAAGCGCCAGCTGTTCTACGGCATCGGCGAATACGACCTGGGCCCGGCGACCACCCTGACGCTCGGGGCCTACTACAACCGCGAGGACAATCCCGGCGCCGACTGGAACGGCCTGCCGACCCGGCCCGACGGCAGCTTCTTCGATTTCCCCCGCTCGACCCGTACCGCGCCGGGCTGGACCTACTGGGACAAGGAGAATCGCAGCGTCTTCGCCGAGGTGGAGCATCGCTTCGACAACGACTGGAAGCTGCGCCTGAACGGCACCTGGCTGCGTGGTGACATGGAAATGCTCGGCGGCAGTTTCTACACCGACGAGAACGACGACTACCACCTGAACGTCGGGCGTTATACCTACCAGCACACCCAGAAGAGCGTCGACACCTACCTCTCCGGTCCCTTCAGCCTGTTCGGCGCGACCCATGAGCTGGTCGTCGGCGCCAGCTTCCGCCGCGACGACACCGACGACGGCCCGGGTGGCCCGGGGATCGATACCGATGTCATCGTCGATCCGACCCGTTTCGACCCCAAGGCCTACGCCAAGCCGGCGATCGAGCACAACTGGTCGCGCGATGGCCGCGAGGAGCAATCCAGCACCTACGCCACGGCACGCTTCAACTTGCGCGAGGACCTGCGGCTGATCCTCGGCTCGCGCCTGGACTGGTACGACTACGAGCAGACCACCCACTCTGGCGGCTACACCTTTGGCGGCGATTACAAGGCCACCCGCGAATACACACCCTATGCAGGCCTGATCCACGACCTCGACGACACCTACTCGGTGTATGCCAGCTGGACTCGCATCTTCAAGCCCCAGGCTGCCCAGGACGCCGGCGGCAGTCTGCTGGAGCCGGTGACCGGCACCAACTACGAGGCGGGAATCAAGGGCGAGTACTTCGACGGCGCGCTCAACGCCAGCCTCGCGCTGTTCCAGCTGGTGCAGGAAAACCTGGCCAAGTCGTTGCCCTCCAGCCAGTGCAGCACGGGCATCAGCGCCTGCTACGAAGCCAGCGGCGAAGTCCGCACCCGCGGCATCGAACTGGAGATCGGTGGCGAGCTGGCTGCCGGCTGGCAGGTTTCGGCGGGCTACACCTACGCCGGCGCCGAGTACACCAGGTCCACCGATTCGGCCAGCAAGGGCGACCGTTTCGACAGCGATACGCCCTACAACCTGTTCAAGGTCTTCACCACCTATCGCCTGCCGGGTGCGCTGGACAAGTGGACCGTGGGCGGTGGCTTCCGGACCCAGAGCGGTGCCTATACGAGCTTCGGTGTGAAGCAGGGCGGTTACAGCGTGAGCGACTTGATGCTGGGTTACCAACCGAGCCAGGAATGGCAGCTGCAGGCCAACCTGAACAACGCGTTCGACAAGCGCTACTACCAGAACATCAGCAACTCCTGGGGCGCCAACAGCTTCGGCGATCCACGCAGCCTGATGCTGACGGTGCGCTACAGCCCTTCGTTCTAGCTCCAGTAGCCTGATGAGTCGTAGGGTGCGCCGCGCGCACCGCCTCCAAGCCATCGGTGCGCACGGCGCACCCTACGACGTTCCTGGCTACTTAACTGGTTTTTTATACAGTTATTCGCCTATAGTGGCGGCTCCGGTTTCCATGAGGACGGCTCCGCCATGCCCCGCTGCTTCTGGTGCAACGACGATCCCCTGTACATCGCCTACCACGACGAGGAATGGGGCGTGCCGCAGCGCGACCCGCAGTGGCTGTTCGAGATGCTGTTGCTGGAGGGCTTCCAGGCCGGTCTGTCGTGGATCACCGTGCTGAAGAAGCGCGAACGCTACCGCCAGGTGCTGTTCGGCTTCGATCCCGGGCGCCTGGCGCGCATGAGCGACGAGGAGATCGAGGTGCTCATGCAGGACCCCGGCATCATCCGCAACCGCCTCAAGCTCAAGGCCGCGCGGCAGAACGCGCGGGCCTGGCTGCAGCTGGAGGACCCGGTGACCCTGCTCTGGTCCTTCGTCGGCGGCGCGCCGAAGATCAACCGCTTCGCCGGGCGCGGCGAGGTGCCGGCCGTGACGCCGGAGGCCGAGGCCATGAGCAAGGCGCTGAAGAAGCGCGGCTTCACCTTCGTCGGCCCGACCATCTGCTATGCCTACATGCAGGCGGCGGGCATGGTCATGGACCACACCACTGACTGCGACCGCCACGCCGAACTGTCGTAGCCGGAGACCATCCACCAGCCGCCCGGGCTGGTATTCCTGGAACGCATGCAGGCCACTTCCGCTGCGTTCCGCGGCTACAATGCGGCCTTTTGCGCATTCGGGAGTTGCTCGTGGAGAAATTCAAAGGCGCCCTGGTCGTCGGCTTTCTGCGGTTGTTCGCCCTGCTGCCCTGGGGCGCCGTGCAGGCCGTGGGGTCCGCCATCGGCTGGCTGATGTGGAAGGTGCCCAACCGCTCGCGCGAGGTGGTGCGCATCAACCTCGCCAAGTGCTTCCCCGAACTCGACGAGGCGGCCCGCGAGCGCCTGGTCGGCGAGACCCTGCGCGACATCGGCAAGACTTTCACCGAAAGCGCCTGTGCCTGGATCTGGCCGGTGGAGCGCACCCTCAAGCTGGTGCGCGAGGTCGAAGGGCTGGATGTCCTCCACGAGGCCCTGGCGTCTGGCAAGGGGGTGGTCGGCGTGGCCAGCCACCTGGGCAACTGGGAGGTCCTCAACCACTACTTCTGCACCCAGTGCAAACCGGTGATCTTCTACCGGCCGCCCAAGCTCAAGGCGGTCGACGAGCTGCTGCAGAAGCAGCGCGCCCAGCTGGGCAACCGGGTCGCCGCCTCGACCAAGGAAGGCATCCTCAGCGTGATCAAGGAGGTGCGCCGCGGTGGCGTGGTGGGCATCCCCGCCGATCCGGAGCCCAGCCTTTCCGCCGGAGTCTTCGTGCCCTTCTGTGCGATCCAGGCGCTGACCAGCAAGTTCGTGCCCGGCATGCTCGCCGGCGGCAAGGCCCGTGGCGTGCTGCTCAACGCGATACGGCTGCCGGACAACAGCGGCTTCAAGGTGATCTTCGAGGCCGTGCCGGACGACATGTATAGCGAGGACCCGCAGGTGTCCGCCGCGGCCATGAGTCGCGAGCTGGAGCGCTACGTGCGCGCGTACCCGAGCCAGTACCTGTGGAGCATGAAGCGTTTCAAGAAGCGCCCGGCCGGCGAGAAGAAGTGGTATTGATGCCGCGCCCGATAGCTATTACCGTCAGAGCCATCTTCCCGCCCGGAACAGGACAGGCATGGACAACAAGCGCGAGCACAACCGAACCCCGCTGAAGGTCCAGCTGCGCATCGACCATCCGGTCCATGGGCGGATGATGGTGACGACCCGCGATATCTCGGAAAGCGGCGTGTTCGTGGTGATAGACGACGCCCAGAGCCTGCTGCAGATCGGTGAGGTGGTCAGCGGCCAGGTCCAGGGCCTGCCGGTGGAGGCGCCCGTGGTGCAGATGCAGGTGGTGCGCTTCGAACCGAGCGGCGTGGGGCTGATCTTCAAGCGGGACTGACCCGTTCTCCCTGACCCCTCCGCTCCGGCGCCCTACTCCCCCTGCTCCCGTTCGCTGGCGGCCGCCTTCTCCAGGCGCCGCAGGAACACGGTCATTTCCTTCTCCGTCTGCTTGTCGCCGCGCTTGCGCGCCACTTCCAGCCCGTTGTGCCAGGCCTGGCGTGCCTCTTCGAGCATGCCCTGGCGCTGGCAGGCCTGGCCCAGCAGCTTCCAGGCAGCGGAATAGTTGGGGTCGAAGCCCAAGCACTTCTGCAGATGCTCGGCGGCGCGCTCGGCATCGCCGCCGTCGAGGTAGGCCTTGCCCAGGCCGAAGCGCAGCAGGGCGTTGTCCACCCCGCGGGTCAGCAGTCTTTCCAGTGAGTCCGGCGTCGTCATGCCCTGGCCTCGGCGAAATGCCCTGTCAGAAGAAGGTCAGACCGACCTGGAACAGGCGTTCCACGTCGCGGATGTACTTCTTATCGACGAGGAACAGTATCACGTGGTCGCCCGAGGCGATCACCGTGTCGTCGTGGGCGATCAGCACTTCCTCGTCGCGGATCACCGCGCCGATGGTGGTGCCCGGCGGCAGGGCGATCTCCTCGATCATCTTGCCGACCACCTTGCTCGAACGGGCGTCGCCGTGGGCGATGGCCTCGATGGCCTCGGCGGCACCGCGGCGCAGACTGTGTACGCTCTCGATGTCGCCGCGGCGCACGTGGGTCAGCAGGGTGCCGATGGTGGCCAGCTGCGGGCTGATGGCGATGTCGATGTCGCCGCCCTGCACCAGATCGACGTAGGCCGGGTTGTTGATGATGGTCATCACCTTGCGCGCGCCCAGGCGCTTGGCCAGCAGCGAGGACATGATGTTGGCCTCGTCGTCGTTGGTCAGGGCGAGGAAGATGTCGGCCTCGTTGATGTTCTCCTCCACCAGCAGGTCGCGGTCGGAGGCGCTGCCCTGCAGCACGATGGTGCTTTCCAGGTTGTCCGAGAGGTAGCGGCAGCGCGCCGGGTTCATCTCGATGATCTTCACCTGGTAGCGGCTCTCGATCGCCTCGGCCAGGCGCTCGCCGATATGGCCGCCACCGGCGATGACGATGCGCTTGTAGCTGTCCTCGAGGCGGCGCAGCTCGCTCATCACCGCGCGGATGTGGGCCTTGGCGGCGATGAAGAACACCTCGTCGTCGGCTTCGATCACCGTGTCGCCCTGGGGCATGATCGGCCGGTTGCGGCGGAAGATGGCGGCGACGCGGGTGTCGACGTTGGGCATGTGCTCGCGCAACTGGCGCAGCTGCTGGCCGACCAGCGGGCCGCCGTAGTAGGCCTTGACCGCCACCAGCTGGGCCTTGCCCTCGGCGAAGTCGATCACCTGCAGGGCGCCGGGGTACTCGATCAGGCGCTTGATGTAGTTGGTGACCACCTGCTCGGGGCTGATCAGCACGTCGACCGGGATGGCCTCGTTGTCGAACAGCGCTTCGCGGGTCAGGTAGGCCGATTCGCGCACCCGGGCGATCTTGGTCGGGGTGTGGAACAGGGTGTAGGCCACCTGGCAGGCGACCATGTTGGTCTCGTCACTGTTGGTCACCGCCACCAGCATGTCGGCGTCGTCGGCGCCGGCCTGGCGCAGCACGGTGGGGAATGAGCCGCGACCGACCACGGTGCGGATGTCCAGGCGGTCGCCGAGGTCGCGCAGGCGGTCGCCGTCGGTGTCGACCACGGTGATGTCGTTGGCCTCACTGGCCAGGTGCTCTGCCAGGGTCCCGCCGACCTGGCCGGCGCCGAGAATGATGATCTTCATGCGGACTCTTTCCTCAGCCGCGCGGTGCTGCGGCGATCTTGATCAGCTTGGCATAGTAGAAGCCGTCGTGGCCGTCGACCTGGGGCAGCAGCTGGCGGCCGTGGGTCTGCTTGAGGCCGAAGGCGCCGGGGATGTCCAGTTCGCGGGCGCCCGGCGTGCGCTGCAGGAACGCGGCGATGTTGTCGCGGTTCTCCTCCGGCAGCACCGAGCAGGTGGCGTAGAGCAGCACGCCGCCGACCTCCAGGGTTGGCCACAGGGCATCGAGCAGCTCGCTCTGCAGGGTGGCAAGCGCGGTGATGTCGTCGGCCTGGCGGGTCAGCTTGATGTCCGGATGGCGGCGGATCACGCCGGTGGCCGAACAGGGCGCGTCGAGCAGGATGCGCTGGAACGGCTTGCCGTCCCACCAGGCGGCCACGTCGCGGCCATCGGCGGCGACCAGGGTGGCGTCGAGCCGCAGGCGGTCGAGGTTTTCCTGCACTCGGGCCAGGCGCGCCGGCTCCAGATCCAGGGCGACGGCTTCCTTCAGGCCCGGCTCGGCTTCGAGCAGGTGGCAGGTCTTGCCGCCGGGTGCGGCGCAGGCATCCAGCACGCGCTGGCCGGGCGCCAGGTCGAACAGGTCGGCGGCCAGCTGGGCGGCCTCGTCCTGCACGCTGACACGACCTTCCATGAAGCCCGGCAGGGTCTTCACGTCGCAGGGTTGCAGCAGGCGGATACCGTCGCGGCTAAAGGTGCAGGGCTCGGCCTCGATGCCGGCGCCGCGCAGCTCGGCCAAGTAGTCGTCGCGGCTGCCGTGGCGGCGATTGACCCGCAGGATCAGTGGCGGGTGCTCGTTGTTGGCGGCACAGATCGCCTGCCAGTGCTCCGGCCAGTCGGCCTTGAGGCGTTTCTGTAGCCAGCGTGGGTGAGCGGTATGCAGCACCGGGTCGCGATCCAGTTCGGCGAACAGCGCCTCATTATCGCGCTGGGCATTGCGCAGCACGCCGTTGAGCAGGCCCTTGAGCGAGGGCTTCTTCAGTTTGTCGACGCAGGCCACGGTCTCGCCGATGGCGGCGTGGGCCGGGATGCGGGTGTGCAGCAGCTGGTACAGGCCGATCAGCAGCAGGGCCTCGACGTCGCGGTCGGCAGCCTTGAAAGGTTTCTGCAGCAGCTTGTCGGCGAGCAGCGCCAGGCGCGGTTGCCAGCGCGCGGTGCCGAAGGCCAGGTCCTGGGCGAGCGGCCGGTCGCGCGGCTCGACCCGGTCCAGCAGCGGCGGCAGGCTGCTGCCCAGCGACGCCTTGCCATTGAGCACGGCGGCCAGCGCGCGGGCGGCGGCCAGGCGAGGGTTCATTGACCGAGCACCAGGCCGGGGGCGAACTGCTCGCGGCGGCTGTTGTACAGGTCGGCGAAGGCCAGCGGCTTGCCGCCGGGCAGCTGCAGGCGGGTCAGGCGCAGGGCGCCGTCGCCACAGGCGACGGTCAGGCCGGTCTTGTCGGCGGCGAGCACGGTGCCGGGCGCACCCCTGCCCTCACCCGGTTCGGCCGCGTGCACCTTGAGCGCTTCGCCATTCAGGGTGCTGTGGCAGATCGGCCAGGGGTTGAAGGCGCGGACCAGACGCTCCAGCTCGACGGCCGGGCGGCTCCAGTCGAGGCGCGCCTCGTCCTTGTTCAGCTTGTGCGCGTAGGTCGCCAGACTGTCGTCCTGCACTTCGCCGCGCAGCTCACCGGCAGCCAGCTTGCCCACGGCCTCGACCACCGCCTGGGAGCCCAGCTCGGCCAGGCGGTCGTGCAGGCTGCCGCCGGTGTCGTCGGCGGTGATGGTGGTGGTGACCTTGAGCAGCATGGGGCCGGTGTCCAGGCCCGCTTCCATCTGCATTACGGTGACGCCGCTGCTGGCATCGCCGGCCTCGATAGCGCGCTGGATCGGCGCCGCACCGCGCCAGCGCGGCAGCAGCGAGGCATGGCTGTTGATGCAGCCCAGGCGCGGGGTATCCAGCACCACCTGGGGCAGGATCAGGCCGTAGGCCACCACCACCATCAGGTCCGGCTTGAGCGCGGCCAGTTCGGCCTGGGCAGCCGGGTCGCGCAGGGTCTGCGGCTGGTACACGGCGATATCGTGTTGCAGGGCCAACTGCTTGACCGGGCTGGGCATCAGCTTCTGCCCGCGGCCGGCCGGCCGGTCCGGCTGGGTATACACGGCGATGATCTCGCGGCCCGCATCGAGCAGGGCCTGCAGGTGCTGGGCGGCGAATTCCGGGGTGCCGGCAAAGATGATGCGCATGGATCACTCACTGCTTGAAAAGAAAAAGGCTTGCCTTCCAGGCTACGTGAGAACTGCTGCGCTCGGTTATGCCGCGTCAAAAACAGGCTCGGAATGCTCATGTACAACTCGTACACTCCGCTTCCTCGCCTGTTTTTTTCCTTGCCTAACCTTCGCTCGCGACGTTCTCACGCAGCCTGGGGCAAGCCTTTGGGAGTCGTGGATCAAGCCTGCTGGCGGTGCTGTTTTTCCAGCTTCTTCTTGATCCGGTCACGCTTGAGGCTGGACAGGTAGTCGACGAACAGCTTGCCGTTGAGGTGATCACACTCGTGCTGGATGCACACGGCGAGCAGGCCTTCGGCGATCAGTTCGTAGGGCGTGCCGTCGCGGTCCTGCGCCTTGATCTTCACCTTCTGCGGCCGGTCGACGTTCTCGTAGAAGCCCGGGACGGAGAGGCAGCCTTCCTGGTACTGGTCCATCTGTTCGGTCAGCGACTCGAACTCGGGGTTGATGAACACCCGCGGCTCGGATTTGTCCTCGGACAGATCCATCACCACCACACGCTTGTGCACGTTGATCTGGGTGGCCGCCAGGCCGATGCCGGGCGCGGCGTACATGGTCTCGAACATGTCGTCGATCAGCTGGGACAACGCCGCGTCGAAGACAGTCACCGGCTTGGCGATGGTGCGCAGGCGCGGATCGGGGAATTCGAGGATGTTGAGTATCGCCATGGCTGTTTGTGATGCACTTGTGGAATAAAGTAAAAAACCGCTGCTAAGATGATGAGCAGCTTGAAAAACGGCTCAGAGGCCGCTGGTTCTGCGGCTTACAGGCGCCAGCCACATAATAAAGGGATTCACCGCATGAGGAAATCACTACTCGCCCTGCTGCTGGTCGCCGCGGGCGGTCTGGCCCAGGCCGGCCTGGTCCAGGCAGAAGTCCAGCTCAAGGAAGGCCACCCGGACCGTTACACAGTGGTCAAGGGTGATACCTTGTGGGATATCTCCGGCAAGTTCCTCAGCAAGCCCTGGAAGTGGCCCGAGCTGTGGCATGCCAACCCGCAGATCGAGAATCCTCACCTGATCTACCCGGGCGACACCCTCAGCCTGGTCTACATCGACGGCCAGCCGCGCCTGGTGCTCAACCGTGGCGAATCCCGCGGCACCATCAAGCTGTCGCCCAAGGTACGCAGCACCCCGCTGGCCGAAGCCATCCCGACCATTCCGCTGGATGCGATCAACAGCTTCCTGCTGACCAACCGCATCGTCGACTCGGCCGAGGAATTCACCGGCAAGCCCTACATCGTGGCCGGCCAGCAGGAGAGCGTCATCAGCGGTGCCGGCAACCGGGTCTACGCCCGCGGCAGCTTCGAGGAAGGCCAGAACATCCTCGGCATCTTCCGCCAGGGCAAGTCCTATACCGACCCGGACACCAAGGAATTCCTCGGCATCAACGCCGATGACATCGGCACCGGCGAGATCGTCGCGGAAGAGGGCGACATCGCCACCCTCAACCTGACTCGCTCCACCCAGGAAGTGCGCCTGGGGGACCGCCTGTTCCCGACCGAAGAGCGGGCGATCAACTCCACCTTCGTGCCGAGCGAGCCGCCGACCGACGTCAATGGCGTGATCCTCGACGTACCGCGTGGCGTGGCCCGCGTCGGCCAGTACGACGTGGTGACCATCAACAAGGGCAAGATCGACGGCCTGAGCGAAGGCAACGTGCTGGCGATCTACAAGACCGGCGAAACCGTGCGCGACCGCGTCAGCGGCGAGTCGGTGAAGATTCCGGACGAGCGCTCCGGCCTGCTGATGGTGTTCCGCACCTACGAGAAGCTCAGCTACGGCCTGGTGCTGTATGCCACCCGCGACCTGGCGGTGATGGACAAGGTGAAGAACCCGTAACACCCGGAACCCCCGCCCTCGCGGGGGTTCTGCTTTTCAGTGGCACGATCAGGGACGATCGCATGCACCACCTCTCTCCCTCCGAACTGGAGGCGCGCCTGCGTCTCCACCTTCTGCCGGAACTGGGGCCGCGGCGCTTCCGCCGCCTGCTGCAGGCCTTCGGCAACGCTTCCGCCGCACTCAGCGCGCCCGCCTCGGCCTGGCGTTCGCTTGGCCTGCCTGCCGTCTGTGCCGAACCTAGGCGCAGCGCCGAGATACGCGAGCGGGCCATGGCCGCCCTGCGCTGGCTGGAGCGCCCCGGCCAGTCCCTGTTGATGTGGGACGATTCGGGCTACCCCGCGCTGCTGGCGGAGCTGAACGATGCCCCGCCGCTGCTGTTCGTCGCCGGCTTGCCGTCCCTGCTCGAGTGTCCACAACTGGCGATGGTCGGTAGCCGGCGCGCGTCGCGTCCCGGTCTCGACACCGCGGGCGCCTTCGCCCGCAGCCTGGCCGGTGGCGGCTTCGTGATCACCAGCGGCCTGGCGCTGGGCATCGACGGCGCCGCCCACGAAGGCGCGCTGGAGGTGGGTGGAGGCACCGTCGCGGTGCTGGGGACCGGCCTGGAGCACATCTATCCGCTGCGCCATGCCGGTCTGGCCGCGCGCATCGTCGACCAGGGCGGCGCGCTGGTTTCCGAACTGCCACTGGACTGCCCGCCCCAGGCCAGCAATTTTCCCCGGCGCAACCGGATCATCAGTGGCCTGTCCCTGGGCGTGCTGGTGGTGGAGGCCAGCCCGTCCAGCGGTTCGCTGATCACGGCCCGCCTGGCGGCCGAGCAGGGCCGCGAGGTCTACGCGATTCCCGGCTCGATCCACCATCCCGGCGCGCGGGGTTGCCACCAGCTCCTGCGCGAGGGGGCGACCCTGGTGGAGAGCGTCGAGGACATCCTGCAGGCGCTGCGGGGCTGGCAGCGGCTCGCGCCGGCCGAGAGAGAGCCGCCCGCTTCCCCGGACCATCCGCTGCTGGAGCAACTGCGCGCCGCGCCCCACACCAGCGAGGCGCTGGCCCTGGCCTGCGGGCTCGAACTGGGCGAGACCCTCGCCGCGCTGACCGAGCTGGAACTGGAAGGGTTGGTCGTCTGCGAGGCCGGGCGCTGGGTACACCGCGCCGTCCGAGCTGGGTAAACTCGCCGCCAGATCAGACGCGGGGGCGATCATGCACAGCAGTTGGCGGGTACGAAACGTGGCGCGGGTAGTGCGGGCGGGCGGCGTCATCGCCTATCCCACCGAGGCGGTCTGGGGGCTGGGCTGCGATCCCTGGAACGAAGCCGCGGTGGACCGCCTGCTGGCGCTCAAGGACCGCCCGGTGCACAAGGGGCTGATCGTGGTTGCCGACAGCATTCACCAGTTCGACTTCCTGCTCGACGACCTGCCCGAGCGCTGGATCGACCGGCTCGCGAGCACCTGGCCTGGCCCCAACACCTGGCTGGTGCCACACCGCGACCGCCTGCCCGAATGGGTCACCGGCCAGCACGACAGCGTGGCCCTGCGGGTCAGCGACCATCCCCTGGTACGGGAACTCTGCGCCCTGGTCGGCCCGCTGATCTCCACCTCCGCGAACCCCGCCGGCCGCCCGGCCGCCCGCAGCCGCCTGCGGGTGGAACAGTACTTCCCGCGCCAGCTGGACGCTGTGCTGGGCGGTGAACTGGGTGGCCGCAAGAACCCCAGCCTCATCCGCGACCTGCGCACGGGGGATGTGATTCGGCCTTCGTAGGGCGTTGTTCAGTCTCGATCCCTGATGACAGAATGCCCCTGTCGCGACTTCATACAGGGCAGCCATGGACGACCTCAGCCCCTCCGACCTCAAGTCGATCCTCCACTCCAAGCGCGCCAACCTCTACTACCTGCAGCACTGCCGGGTGCTGGTCAATGGCGGTCGGGTCGAGTACGTCACCGACGCCGGCAAGCAGTCGCTGTACTGGAATATCCCGATTGCCAACACCACCACGTTGCTGCTCGGCACCGGCACCTCGATCACCCAGGCGGCGATGCGCGAACTGGCCAAGGCCGGTGTGCTGGTGGGTTTCTGTGGCGGTGGCGGCACGCCGCTGTTCTCGGCCAACGAGATGGACGTGGAGGTCGCCTGGTTCTCGCCGCAGAGCGAATACCGGCCCACCGAATACCTGCAACGCTGGGTGAAATTCTGGTTCGATGACGGCAAGCGTCTGGAGGCCGCCAAGGCTTTCCAGCTCGCCCGCCTGCAGCGTATCCGCGACGGCTGGCTGAACAGCCGGCCGCTGAAGGATGCCGGATTCCGGGTGGATGCCGGCGCCCTCGAACGCGCCCTGGAGGCGTCGCAAGGCGCCATCCAGGCTGCGCCGGACAACACCTTTCTGCTCACCGAGGAAGCGCGTCTGAGCAAGCAACTGTTCGCCCTGGCGGCTCGTGCGGTGAACTATGGCGATTTCACCCGCGCCAAGAACGGCTCCGGCGGCGACCCGGCCAACCGCTTCCTCGACCACGGCAACTACCTGGCCTATGGCCTGGCCGCCAGCGCCACCTGGGTGCTCGGCATCCCCCACGGCCTGGCCGTGCTGCACGGCAAGACCCGGCGCGGCGGCCTGGTCTTCGACGTGGCCGACCTGGTCAAGGACGCCACCATCCTGCCGCAGGCCTTCGTCAGCGCGGTGCGTGGCGACGAGGAACAGGAGTTCCGCCAGGCCTGCATCGAGAACCTGACCCGCAACGAGTCGCTGGACTTCATGATCGACACCCTCAAGGCCGTGGCCGAGCGGGTCGGCGCATGAATGTCCTGCTGATCAGCCAGTGCGACAAGCGCGCCTTGGTGGAAAGCCGGCGCATCCTCGACCAGTTCGCCGAGCGCCGTGGCGAACGTACCTGGCAGACGCCGATCACCCAGGCCGGCCTCGATACCCTGCGCAAGCTGCTGAAGAAGACCGCCCGGCGCAACACCGCCGTGGCCTGCCACTGGATTCGCGGCAAGGACCACAGCGAACTGCTGTGGATCGTCGGCGACGCCAGCCGCTTCAACGAACAGGGCGCGGTGCCGACCAACACCACCCGCCGCGACGTGCTGCGCAGGGACGACGAGAACGACTGGCACACCGGTGAGGACATCCGGCTGCTGGCGCAGATGGCGGCGCTGTTCCACGACATCGGTAAGGCCAACACCGCCTTTCAGGCCAAGCTGCGTGGCAAGGGGCCACTGGCCGACGCCTATCGCCACGAGTGGGTGTCACTGCGCCTGTTCGAAGCCTTCGTCGGCAGCGATAGCAGCGACGCGAACTGGCTGCAGCGCCTGATCGACGGCGACGATGAAGACTGGCTGGCACGCCTGCGTGCCGATCACCCGCAGACGCAGCCCAGCCCCTTCATCAAACAGCACCTGCCGCCGCTGGCCCAGGCAATCGGCTGGCTGATTGTCAGTCACCACCGCCTGCCCACCAACGACCTGGCGGCGCCGGGTCTGAAGATGCTGCCAACTCCGATACGGGCCGACTGGTGTGGCGCACGCAGTGAAGCCAGTGCGCAGGAGAAGGCCGCTTGCTGGCAGTTCCCGTCCGGCCATCTTCCGTTTGCCAGTGCCGCCTGGAACAAGCGCGTCGCCACCTGCGCCCAGGCCTTGCTGGAGCGACCCGGCCTGCTGCAACAGGCGGACAGGCTGCTGGCCGATCCCTACGTCATGCACCTGTCACGCCTGGTGCTGATGCTCGCCGACCACCACTATTCGAGCCTACCCGCCAATCCGCGCCTGGGTGCGCCAGACTTTCCCGCCCACGCCAATACCAACAAGGACGGCACGCTCAAACAGCGCCTCGACGAACACCTGCTCGGTGTCGCCCAAGGCGCGCGACGCATCGTCGGCCTGTTGCCGCGCCTGGAGCGCAGCCTGCCACGCATCGCCCGGCACAAGGGTTTCAAGCGCCGCGCCACGGACGAGCGCTTCCGCTGGCAAGACAAGGCCTTCGACCTGGCCTGCAGCCTGCGCGAAGCCTCCACCCGGCAGGGTTTCTTCGGCATCAACCTGGCGTCCACCGGCTGCGGCAAGACCCTGGCCAACGGGCGCATCCTCTATGCCCTGGCCGACCCGCAGCGCGGTGCGCGCTTTTCCATCGCCCTCGGTCTGCGCACGCTTACCCTGCAGACGGGCGAAGCCTATCGGGAAAAACTCGGCCTGGACGAGGACGACCTGGCCATCCGCGTCGGCGGCACGGCGGTGCGTGAGCTGTTCGAGCTGAACGCACGCGAGCGTCACGCCGCAGCGCAGGGCAGCGAGTCGGCGGCCGGCCTGCTGGACAACGGCCACGTGCACTACGAGGCCAACCTGGAAGACGGACCGCTGAAGGACTGGCTGCAGCACGATCCGCTGGCGCACAAGCTGGTTAGCGCGCCCGTGCTGGCCTGCACCGTGGATCACCTGATCCCGGCCTGCGAAAGCACCCGTGGCGGCCGGCAGATCGCGCCGATGCTGCGCCTGCTCACCTCCGATCTGGTACTGGACGAGCCGGACGATTTCGATCTGGCCGACCTGCCCGCGCTGACCCGCTTGGTGCACTGGGCCGGGCTGCTCGGCAGCCGCGTGCTGCTGTCCTCCGCGACCCTGCCGCCGGCCCTGGTGCGCGGGCTGTTCGAGGCCTATCGCGCCGGACGCGCCGTCTACCGCCAGCATCGCGGCGAGCCGGGCGGCACGGCCGACATCTGCTGCGCCTGGTTCGACGAGTTCGGCTGCCGGACGTCGAGCCACGCGGACGGAGAGAGTTTCGCCAGGCAGCACGGCGCCTTTATCGACACACGCCTAGCCGCCTTGAGCAGGCAGCCCGTGCGCCGTCGCGCCCGTATCGTGCCCATCGCCAGCAGTAGCCGCGAACGCGGCACGATTTGCTCCGAGCTGGCCGGACAACTCCCCACCTGGATGAACGAGCTGCACTGGCAGCATCACAGCACCGCAGCCGACGGCCGGCGCGTCAGCTTCGGTCTGCTGCGCCTGGCCAATATCGACCCGCTGATCGAGCTGGCCCAGGCGCTCCACGCCCAGGGCGCCCCCGAGGGTATGCGCCTGCACCTGTGCGTGTATCACTCGCGCTTTCCATTGCTGCTGCGCTCGGTCATCGAACGACAACTGGATACGCTGCTGCGTCGGCATGAGCCACAGGCGATATTCGAGCAGCCGGCCGTGCGCGATGCCCTGGCCCGCTACCCGGAAACCGACCAACTGTTCGTCGTGCTCGCCTCGCCGGTGGCGGAAGTGGGCCGCGATCACGATTACGACTGGGCCATCGTCGAGCCTTCTTCGATGCGTTCGATCATCCAGTTGGCCGGGCGCATTCGCCGCCATCGGCCTGGCGCCTGCGAGGGCGACAACCTCTACCTGCTGTCGCACAACCTCCAGGCCCTGCAGGGCGCGCCGGTCGCCTTCACCCGCCCAGGTTTCGAGAGCGAGGCTTGGCGTCTGGCCAGCCATGACCTGCGCGAGCTGCTGCCAGCCGAGGCACTGGCCATCGACGCCGCGCCACGCATCGTCGAGGTGAGCGCCTTGCAGCCCGGAACCCGCCTGGTGGATCTGGAACACGCCCGCCTGCGCGCCGACCTGCTGGCCGAGGGTGCCAGCAACACCGCCTTCACCGCACCGCTCTGGTGGCAGAGCCCTGCTTCGCTCAGCGGCGTCATGCAAAAGCAGCAACCCTTTCGCCAGGGCCGTCCGCAGCTCGATTACGCCCTCTTGCCCGATGCGGATGACGAGTTGCCGTTTACCTTCCATCGCGACGAGGGCGATGGCACCTGGCGAGCGTTGGACAATCTGCGCGCCGAGTTGCCTCTCGAGTACGGTGCCCGTATCCACAGCTGGGGGCATGCCGGCTATGAGGCCGAGTTGAGCGCGCTGGCCGAGCGCCAGGGCTTGAGCCTGCGTGTCTGCGCCATGCGCTACGGAGGCATCAGCCTCGATTGCGCACGTAACGACAGCGGCACGCTGACGGATCGTCCATGGTGTTGGAACCCGCATCTCGGCTTTGCCCGCAGCAAATAATCCTCCTGGGGCGAGGCTGTTTGTCTGGAAAGCATATTGGAAAGCACTCCATAGCTGACTCGCGAGCGTGAACAGCCAGCGTGCTTTGGTCGCAGCTCCTCTTCCTTGTACAGGATATGGCCATTGGCTATGTTCGAGGCGTGGATAAACCGGGAAGCCAACCCGGAGCGATCCATATCCAACAAGGAGGTGCCTTTTGAGCAACGCTGCTCCCACGACGGCCGCCGCACTCCGCGACCTGATCCAGACCTTCATCCACACCCGCCTGCAGGCCAAGCTCGACAAGCTGGCCGCCGACGACCCCAAACGCCAGCAACTGCTCGACGACCATCGCCCCGCCGCCTGGCTCGCCGATGCCGCACGGCGCGTCTCCCAGATCCAGCTCGCCACCCATACCCTCAAGCCCATCCACCCGGATGCACGCGGCAGCAACCTGCATGCGCCGCCTGCCGACGTCGAATTGCCCGGCCTGGTCTCCAGCCATTGCCTGGTCGGGCACTGGGACGATGACGTAGTGGGCAACGCGGCGGCGCTGGACGTGTTCAAGTTCCTCAAGCTGGAGCATGACGGCCGCAGCCTGCTGCAACGCATTCTGGAACACGACGCCGACCTGCTCGCCGCCCTCAGCGACGATGCCGGGCAGGCCGAAGCCTGGCGCGCCAGTTTCTCCGCCATTACCGAAAGCCGTGGGCCGGCGGCCTCCCATACCTTGGCCAAGCAGGTCTACTTCCCTTTGCCGGATGGCGGCTATCACCTGCTGGCGCCGCTATTCCCCACCAGCCTGGTGCACCGCGTGCAACAACACATGCGCGAGGATCGCTTCGGCGAGGCGGCCAAAGTGGCGAGGGATGCGCGGAAGGGTCGGCAGCCATCCGAGCATGGCTACTGCGAATACCTAGACCTGGCGATCCAGAAATTCGGAGGTACCAAGCCGCAGAACATCTCGCAACTCAACAACGAGCGCTACGGCGAAAACTGGCTGCTCGCCTCACTGCCACCGCAGTGGCGCACACTCGATCTGCGCCCACCACTACGATGGGATTCAGCCTTCGATTTCCTCTACCGCAACGACAAGACACTACGTGCCCGCGTGGCCGAGTTGCAGCACTTCCTGCGCATGACGATGCACAACAACTGGCAGATCCGCCGCAAGCGCGCCCGCCTTCTCGGCGAGATTGCCGATGCCTTCCACCAATTCGCCGCCGAACTGCTGGAAGCCAACCGTAGCGAGGCGCTGGCCGCCGGCTGGAGCGCCCATCCCGACTGCCGTCTGGACGACAGCGAGCGGCACTGGCTCGACCCGCTGCGCGCTCATGATGATGCAGATTTCCGCAGCAGTCACCTGTGGCGCGATTGGCCCGAGCAGGCCAGCAAACGCTTCGGCAACTGGCTCAACGGCAAGCTCGATCACGATGCCCTGCGCCTGGGCCAAGCCGAAGCCGAGCACTGGCGTGGCGTGCTGCACGACGAACTGAGGATGTTCAAGGAGACGCTCGACGATGGACGCGCCTGAAGCCCTGCTCCTGCTGCCGCGCTTGCGCGTGCAGAATGCCAACGCCATTTCCGGCCCGCTGACCTGGGGCTTTCCCGCCGTTACCGCCTTTACCGGCTTCGTCCATGCCCTGCAGCGCAAGCTGTGCGAGGACATGGATATCAGCCTGGATGGCGTGGCCATCGTCTGCCACCAGCACCAGACGCAGACTTCGCAACCCGCCGGCAAGCGCACTCGGGTGTTCCACCTGACGCGCAACCCGGTCGGCAAGGATGGCGGCACGGCCGCCATCGTCGAAGAAGGTCGCCTGCACCTGGAGATTAGCCTGCTGGTCGGCGTATCCGGCGGAGTGCTCTACGAGGGCGTGCTGGATAACGCGACCATCGCCCAACGCGCCTGGGATACCGCCCTCGGTATGCGCCTGGCCGGAGGCAGCCTGCTGCCACCGACCTGGAGGCTGGGCGAACGCAGCCAGCCCTCGCTCGCACCCTGGCCCGGCACCTTCGAGGAAGAATCCAGGCTCAGCCGCCGCCTGGCGCGCCGCCTGCTGCCCGGCTTCGCCCTGATTCCGCGCGACGACCTGCTGGCGCGCCATACCGCCATTCTGCAGGAGAAGGACGCCAGCCTGACCAGCCTCGATGCCCTGCTCGACCTCTCGCGCCTGAACGTCGAACCGCCCGGCTCGCCGGATGAAAACGGCGAACCACGTCAAGACTGGCAAGTGCGCCAGCGCTCGGGCTGGCTGGTGCCGATCCCGCTGGGCTACCGCTCGCTATCGGCCCACGCGCCCGGCGGCGTGCGCAATGCCCGCGACCGCAACGTGCCGTTCCACTTCGTCGAAAGCCTCTACGGCCTCGGCGAATGGCGCAGCCCGCTGCGCTTCAGCGATATCCGCCAGTTGCTCTGGTATCACCAGGTCGAGCCCGAGGCCGGCCTGTACCGTTGCACCACACCCTTTCTCGATCTCGACGCCCACGCATAAGGACATCCGATCATGGCCAAGAACAGCGAACTGACCACTGCCTCCGTACTCGCCTTCGAGCGCAAGCTCGACCCCTCCGACGCCCTGCTCTATGCCGGTCGCTGGAACGAACGCGACGCCGGCACCTGGCAGCCCGTGCAAATCCGCGAGAAGTCCGTGCGCGGCACCATCTCCAACCGCCTCAAGACCAAGGATCGCGACCCGGCCAAGCTGGATGCCTCGATCCAGGCGCCCAACCTGCAGACCGTCGACGTTGCCGCCCTGCCCGCCGATGCCGACACCCTCAAGGTACGCTTCACCCTGCGCGTGCTGGGCGGCGCCGGCACGCCCTCGGCCTGCAACGATGCCGACTACCAGGCCAGGCTGCTGGCCACCGTGCAGGGCTACGTGAGCAGGCATGGCTTCGCCGAACTGGGCCGGCGCTACGCCGCCAACCTGGCCAATGGCCGTTTCCTCTGGCGCAACCGAATCGGTGCCGAAGCCGTCGAGGTACGGATTGCTCGCCTGCAGGGTGGCGAGGCGGCCCAGACCTGGACGTTCGACGGCCTGGCGCCGTCGCTGCGGACGTTCGTCGCCCACGCCGATGTCGACAGCCTGGGCCAAGTGATCGCCGATGGCTTGGCCGGCAAAGGTCACCTGCTACTGGAAGTGGTGGCCTTCGTGCGCATCGGCGACGGCCAGGAAGTCTTCCCCTCGCAGGAACTGATCCTCGATCGTGGCGACAAGAAAGGTCAGAAGAGCAAGACGCTCTATCACGTACGTGACGTGGCCGCGATCCACTCGCAGAAGATCGGCAACGCCCTGCGCACCATCGACACCTGGTACCCGGACGCCGGCGAACTCGGCCCTATCGCCGTCGAGCCCTACGGCTCCGTCACCTCCCAGGGCAAGGCCTACCGCCAGCCAAACCCAGGTAAGGATGAAAATGGCAAACCCAGGCAAGCGCTGGACTTCTACAGCCTGTTCGACGGCTGGGTGCTCAACGATGCCGTGCCAAGCCCTGAGCAGCAGCACTATGTGATTGCCAACCTGATCCGTGGCGGCGTATTCGGTGCCGCCGAGGAGAAGTAGCCATGGATCACTATCTCGACCTGACACTGCTGCCAGATCCGGAATTTCCGGTCACGCAGCTGATGAGCGCGTTGATTGCCAAGCTGCACCGGGGGTTGCACGACCTGCGTCGTACCGATGTGGGCATCAGCTTTCCCGAGGTGGAGACAGCCAAGCATGGTCTGGGCTCGCGGCTGCGGCTGCATGGCCCGGCCGCAGCACTGGATAGCCTGCTGGCGCTGAATTGGTTGAGCGGCATGCGTGACCACCTGCACCTGGGTGAGCTGGCACCGATCCCGGCAAAGGTGAGCTGGCGCTGCGTCAGCCGGGTGCAGGTGGACAGCAATCCAGAACGCGCCCGCCGTCGTCTGATCAAGCGTCACGGTTTCAGCGAGGAGGAGGCGCACCGGCGCATTCCTGACAGCGCCGCCAAGCGTTGCGACCTGCCCTATGTGGCACTGCGCAGCAACGGCAATGGCAATGGTTTCCGCCTCTTCATCCGCCATGGACCGCTGCTCGGTGCTCCTACCACGGGTTCGTTCGGTGCCTACGGCCTCAGCGCCGAGGCTAGTATCCCCTGGTTCTGACCCTTTTTCTCACCCTCAAGCCGAGCCCTTGCAAAATCAATCACTTGCAAGCGGCTCCGGAAAGAGGGTGAAACGGTGGGAAATAGGGAAGGCTCTTTTATAATCAGATAGTTAGTGTGTTTGAATTCTACTTCACTGCCGTATAGGCAGCTCAGAAATCGCGCCGTTGGTGTAAGCCCCCGGGCGCCAGCTTCACTGCCGTATAGGCAGCTCAGAAAGGCCGACGACTGGACGCCGAACGCCTCGGTGACTTCACTGCCGTATAGGCAGCTCAGAAATGGCAGCGCGTGACGTGCTGCAGCAGCTGGTCCTTCACTGCCGTATAGGCAGCTCAGAAAGTCATCCTCCGGCGGGCACTCGTGGTCGTAGTCTTCATTGCCGTAGCCGCATAGGCAGCTCAGAATCTCTCCACTCCACTGCCGCACAGCCTTCCCCCGGACCGAACTCCCCTCGAAAGCACGGCCCGGTGGCGTCGATCAGAAGTCGCCGCGCAGGGTCAGGACATAGCTGCGTGGGGCGCCGAACAGGTTGACCCGGTCCACGCCATCGGCCGCCACGTAGTACTTGCGATCGAGCAGGTTTTCACCGGTCACGCTCACCAGCCAGTGCTGGTCGAGTTTCCATGCCACACGGGCATCCCAGATGGCGCGACCCGCCGCGCCGTATTTGTAGCCGTCCCAGGTTTCGTTCTCGTAACGCGACTGTGCGGATACCCCGGCGCCGATCGTCAGGCGGTTCCAGTCGCCCGGCAGGGTGTAGCTGGTCGATACCCGCGCCAGGTGCCTGGGCGTTTCACTGGCCACCGGGCCGCCGTTGCTGCTGCGGGTCATGTTGTAGGTGTAGCCGGCCAGCACTTGCAGGCCCGGCAGCACTTCGCCGCTGGCTTCCAGGTCGACGCCCTTGCTGCGCTGGATGGTGCCGTTGGTGTAGCAGGTGCCCCATTCGTCGTTGCTCATGCACTGGCCGCTGTTGGCGGCGTCCTCCACCAGCACGTCTTCCTGCTTCACGTAGAACAGTGCCGCGGACAGGTTCAGTCGCTTGTCGAACAGCTCGCCCTTGATGCCGGTTTCGTAGTTGGCGCCGACCGCCGGCTCGAGACCCGCGCCGCTGACGTCGCGGTATCGGCTCTGCGGCTGGAAGATGTCGGCGTAGCTGGCGTACCAGGACCAGTTCTGGTCGATGTCGTAGACCAGGCCGGCGAACGGCGTGACCTGGCCGCTTTCCTTGGTGACATAGTCCATGCCCTCCATCCGGTAGTCGAAGTCGTAGTCGAACCAGCTGACCCGCGCGCCGAGGATCAGGCTCAGCGGCTCGGACAGGCGCAGGCGGCTGTTGGCGTAGAGGCCATAGCGTTCGTCCACCAGGTCGGTGATCGAGTTCCAGGCCGGCTTTGCCGGCCTGGCGAAGGCGTGGTGGTCGACGTCGAACACGTTGACCGGAATCCGCTCGGCCCCCGCGAAGAAGATGTCCGCCATCTTGTCCTCCACGCGCTGCTGCGACCAGTTGGCGCCCACGGTGATCTGGTGGGTCAGGCCGAAGGCCTCGAAGGTGCCGTTGAGGTGGCTGTCCAGGCTCTTGCTGGTCACATCGAGTTCGCGGAACTGCACGCCGCGGAAGGTCGAGCCGGTCTGCGTCACCGGGTCGATGGCGCCACGGGCGTAGGCCAGGTCCTGCTCGAAGCCGCCATCGGAGTAAGTGAAGGAGGTGGTGGCGGTCCAGTTGTCGTCGAAGCGGTGGTCGATTTCGACGAACGCCTCGTTCATCTCCGTTTCATGGCGGTTCCAGTCCTGCACCAGGGCGGTGGAGCGGGAGATGTCCAGCGCCTGGCCATTGCTGTAGCGCGGCAGGCCGAAGATCGAATAGCCGTCGATGCGGCCGGTCTGGCGGCGCAGGCTCAGGGTCAGGGTGGTGTCGTCGTCGAGGTCGCCTTCGACGATGCCGTAGAGCAGCGGCGTCTTCGAGTGTTTCTCGTCGAGGTAGGAGTCCTTGTCCTCGTAGGCGGCCACAGCGCGGCCGCGCAAGGTGCCGGCGTCGTTGAGCCGGCCGCTGCCGTCCAGGTCCAGGCGGTAGTTGTCCCAGGAGCCGGCGCGGGTGCTGACCGAGAACTTCGGCTCGGCGGTGGGACGCTTGCGCACCAGATTGACCGCGCCCCCCGGGTCGCCGGCGCCGACCAGCAGGCCCGCGGCGCCGCGCAGCACTTCGACGCGGTCGTAGATGGCCATGTCCGGCGGCAGCCAGCCCGTAACGGTGTAGGCCTGCCCGGGCACGCCGTCCATCAGGTAGCTTTCCTCGCCGAGCACGAAGCCGCGCGACTGGAACACGTGGGCGCCGTAGTTGCGCTGGCTGAAGGTGATGCCCGGGGCCTTGGCCATCACCTGGTCCAGGCTGGTCAGGTTCTTGTCGTCTATCAGCTGGCGGGTCATCACGCTGACCGACTGAGGCGTCTCGCGGAGGGTTTGCGTGGTCTTGCCGAGGGTGATCGCGCCGGTGGCGTACGAGCCGCTGCCCTCGGTGGTGGTGCCGAGGCCGCGGGCATCGATGCTGGTGGCGCCGAGGACCACGGCGCCTTCGCCATCGGCCTGCGGGACGAGGGTGTAGTCGCCGGAGGTGCCGCGGGCCAGTTGCAGGCCGCTGCCGGCCAGCAGCTGGGCGAAGCCCTGTTCGATGCCGTAGCTGCCCTGCAGGCCCGGGCTCTGCTTGCCGGCGGTCAGCCCCGCATCGAAGGACAGCACCACGTCGGCTTCGCTGGCGAAGCGGCCGAGCACGGCGCCCAGCGGGCCCGCGGGAATGGCGTAGTGCTTCGCTGGCGCCTCGGCGCGGGCCTGACCGGCGTCGGCCAGCAGCGGTTGAACGAGCCCGCCATGCAGCGCCAGGGTGGCGCCGAGAACGGCCATGGCCAGTGGCTTTCTGGCGAGGGATGGGCGGGTGGCTTGGGGTGACATGGACGGCTCCTTCAAAGGCCAACGAGGCGGTTTGCAGGAGGGGTCGAGCGAGCGCCGGCAAATCGACAATCGGCAGCGAAGATTTTTTTCAGCCCCGCGGCCGCACGCGGGTCCAGAAGCGGGTACGGCTGTCGATGCGCACCGGCAGGGCCGTTGCGATCGCGGCCAGGGCGCGGTCGGTGTCGTCCAGCGGGAAGGCGCCGGACAGCCGCAGGTGGGCGACTTCGTGGGCGCAGTCGATGAAGCCCGGGCGATAGCGCTGCAGTTCGGCGAGCGCCCGGTCCAGCCGCCAGCCGTCGATCACCAGGCGGCCGTTGCGCCATTCGGCCTGGTTCGGGTCCGCCGGCTGCGGCGCCGGCAGGGGGCCGTCGCCGAAGTCCAGGCGCAGGCCGGCCTCCACACGCAGTGCTTCGGCGGTCGCTGCGTTGCGCACCGCGACGGCATGCTCCAGCACGTTGAGTTCGGTGTGCCCCCGATGCTGTCGCACGCCGAAGCGGGTGCCCAGCGCCTGCATTTCGCCGTGAGCGCTGCGCACCCGGAACGGCCGTGCGTCCCTGGCCGTCTCGACGAAGATCTCGCCAGCGCGCAGCAGTACCAGTCGCTGCGCCGGCTCGAAGCGCACGTCCACCGCGCTGGCGGTGTTCAGGGTCAGGCGGGTGCCGTCTTCGAGGGTCAGGCTGCGCCGCTCGCCGGTGCCCGTGCGCAGGTCGGCGAGCCATACGGGGGATTGCCGGTAGCCGGTCCAGGCCAGGCCGGAGACGCCGAGCCCGAGCGCCAGGCCCTTGAGCAGGGTGCGCCGCTGCAGCCCGGCCTCGCCGCCGGCCAGTATGCGCCGGGCCAGCGGCCCGGGCAGCCCGCGCAGTTCCGCCTGCAGGTGTTCGAGGCGCTGCCAGGCCCACTGGTGGAGGTCGTCGCCCTGGTACCAGTTCTGCCACTGCTGGCGGGTGACCTGGCAATCGGGCGCCGCGCCCAGGCGCGCGTGCCACTGGGCAGCGTCGCGCAGGGCCTGGCGCTGCCCGGCCGGGTTCATGCCTGTGCGTCCAGGGTGAACAGCAGGCACTGTTCGGTGGCCTTGGCCATGTACTTGGTCACCGAGCTGACGGAAACGCCCAGGCGCTCCGCGATCTCGGCGTAGCCCAGGCCGTCCAGCTGGGCGAGCAGGAAGGCCTGGCGTGTCTTGTGGCCGAGGCCGTCGAGCATGGCGTCGAGCTGCAGCAGGGTTTCCAGCATCAGCAGGCGTTCTTCCGGGGAGCATTCCTGCAGTTCCGGCTGGTGGGCCAGGGCCTCCAAGTAGGCCTCTTCCAGGCTGCGACGGCGCAGGTGGTCGACCATCACCCGCTTGGCCACCGTCGCCAGGAAGCTGCGCGGCTCGCGCAGCGGCTGGGCCACGCTGCCGACCAGCAGGCGCAGGAAGGTGTCGTGGGCGATGTCCGCGGCCCGCTCGCGGTCGCCCAGGCGCCTGCGCAGCCAGCCCTGCAGCCAGCCGTTGTGGTCGCGGTAGAGCGCGTGCAGGTCGTGCGGTGGCGGCGCGTCGGGGAATGCCGTGGACATCCACCCTCCCGGAATAGTGAGTTGCAAATAAGAATTTGTCTCAAATTCTACGGGCGCGGAGGACGATTGGGAATGGCCGGCGCCGAAGACGCCGTGGCGATGGGGCGTTCCATGACCGGGCGAATCGTGTCCCGGGCGAACGAAGACGCAGGCCCGAAGGCCTGCGTCGTGGGGTGCGTCGGTGGGGTCTAGAAGTCGCCGCGCAGGGTCAGCATGTAGCTGCGCGGCGTGCCGTAGGTGGTGCCACGGGTCCAGTAGCCGGTGGAGGCGAAGTACTTGCGATCCAGCAGGTTCTCGATGTCCACGCCAACGGTCCAGTGCGGGTCGATCTTGTAGGCCGCGCGCGCGTCGAAGATCGCCCGGCCGCTGTTGCTGGTGCCGTTGTAGGCATCGTCGTAGGCGGACTGGGCCGACACGCCGCCGCCGACGCTGAGGCGGTTCCACTCGCCCGGCAGGGTGTAGTGGGTGTTGACGCGCAGCAGGTGCTTGGGGGTCTGCGCGGAGATCGGCCCGCCGTTCTGCGAGCGGGTGGTGTTGAAGGTGTAGCCGGCCGCGATCTGCAGTCCCGGCAGCAGCTCGCCGCTGGCCTCCGCCTCGAAGCCCTTGCTGCGGCTGATGCCGTCGCTGTTCACGTAGCAGCGGCCGGCGACGTCCTGCGGGCAGTTGCCGTCGTTGGCGTAGTCGCGGGCGGCCACGTCCTGCTGTTCGATGTAGAACATCGCGAGCGACAGGTTCAGGCGCTTGTCGAACAACTCACCCTTGATCCCGGTCTCGTAGTTCGAGCCGATGGCCGGGTCCAGCATGCTGCCGCCGGCGGTGCGGTAGCTGGCCTGGGGCATGAAGATGTCGGCGTAGCTGGCGTACAGGGACCAGGCGTCGTCGAGGTCGTAGATCGCGCCGACGAAGGGGGTGAACTCGTGCTTCTGCTCGTTGACGTTCACCCGCGGGCCATCCCAGGCCTCGGTCTTGTACCAGCTCAGGCGCGCGCCGAGCACCAGGCTCAGGTCCTCGCTCATGCGCAGGCGGGTGTTGAGGTAGGTGCCGTAGCGGGTGTCGATGGTGTCTTCCCTGTAGTCCCAGGCCGGCCGCGCGGGCTCGGGCATGATGTGGTGGTCGGGGTCGAACACGTCGAGCGGGATGGGGCTGTCCAGCCTGACCGTCGCGTCCTTGTCGTTCATCTCGCGCCTGGACCAGTTGGCGCCCAGGGTCACCTGGTGGGTCAGGCCGAAGGCCTCGAACTCGCCGTCCAGGTGGCCGTCGACCGCGTCGGCGGTGGCGTCGAACTTGTGGAAGCTGGTGTCGTAGATCATCGGCCCGGTCGGGCTGCCGTATTCCAGCGTGTCTTCCGCGCCCCACTCGATGGCGCTGCGGTTGTAGGCGCTCTCGGAGTGGGACAGCGCCAGCTTGCCGCTCCAGTTGTCGTTGAAGCGGTGGTTGAGGTCGGCGAACACCTCGTCGGTGCGGGTCTGCAGCGTGGCCCAGTCCTGGCCCAGGAAGGTCGAGCGCTTGAGGTGCGGGTTGCTGCCGTCGGGGTTCATCGGCAGGCCCAGCACGCTGTAGCCGTCGATGCGCGAGGTCTGCCGGCGCAGGCCCAGAGCGACGGTGGTGGCGTCGCCCAGGTCGCCCTCGACGATGCCGTACAGCAGCGGTCGCTTGGATTCGATGACGTCGATGAAGTCGCCACGGTCCTCGTAGGAGGCGACCATGCGGCCGCGCAGGCTGCCGTCGGCGTTGAGCCGGCCGCTCGCGTCCAGGTCCAGGCGGTAGTTGTCCCAGGAGCCGGCGCGCGTGGTGATGGAGAAGCGCGGGTCGGCGGTTGGACGCTTGCGCACCAGGTTGACCGCGCCGCCCGGGCCGCCGGCGCCGACCAGCAGGCCGGCGGCGCCGCGCAGCACCTCGACGCGGTCGAACACCGCCATGTCCGGGATCATCCAGCCGGTGTAGGCGTAGGCCTGCCCGGGCACGCCGTCGACCATGTAGCTGTCGTCGGTCAGGTCGAAGCCGCGGGAGCTGAAGTGGTTGTTGCCATAGCCGCGGTTGGCGCGGGTGATACCCGGGGTCTGGGCCATTACCTGGTCCAGCGACACGAGGTTCTTGTCATCCATCAGCTTGCGGGTGACCACGGTCACCGACTGGGGCGTGCGGCGCAGCGACTGGGCGGTCTTGCCGATGGTCACGGCGCCGGTGGTGTAGGAGCCGCTGCCTTCCGTGGTTTCGTTCAGGCCCGTGCTGTTGATGCTGGTCGCGCCCAGCTCCAGCGCGCCGTCGGCGTCGACCGCGGGCACCACGCTGAAGGTGCCGCCGCCGGTGACGATCACCTGCAGGTCGTTGCCCGCCAGCGCCCGCTGCAGGGCTTGCAGGGCGCTCATCTCGCCGTGGATGGCGGGCGCCCGCTTGCCGGCGACCAGGCCCGGGTCGAGGGAAATCACCTGCCCGCTCTGCCGGGCAATGGCGTTGAGGGTTTCCGCCAGGCCGGCGGCGGGCAGGTCGAAGCGCTGCACCTGCTGCTGGACGGAGCCTTCGGCCCGGACGAAGGCCGTGGGCGCGGCGGCCAGGGCGATGGCAAGGGCGAGGGGCCAGGGTTTGAGCACGGGGATTCTCCTGAATGGGTTGGCGTTGTCAGGAGAGAGGTGCAACGAGCGCGGAAAACCGGACAGGAATGAGAAAAATTTTCACTCTCACCGGATTCAGGGCGCGTCGATCAGGGTCAGCCACGAGCCGTAGCGCTCGACCCGGATCGGCAGGGTCTCGGCCAGCGCGGCGAGGGTGCGCTCGCTGTCGTCCAGGGGAAACACGCCCTGCACGCGCAGGTCGCGCACCCGCGGGCTGACCCGGATGAGCCCGGGGCGGTAAGGGCGCAGGGCGTCGATCACCGTCGCCAGCGGCTCGTCCAGCACGCTGAGGCGGCCCTCGACCCAGTCGGCGCGGTAGGCCTGGCCGGCCGCCAGCGGCTCGATGCGCCGCGCGTGCAGCAGGGCGGCCTGGCCCTCCGCCACGTCCAGCGCCGTGCCGTCGGGCAGCGAGACGCGCACGGCATGCTCCAGCACCACCACCCGGGTGGCGTCCGCCTGCTGCTCGACCAGGAAGCGCGTGCCCAGGGCGCGCACGTCACCCTGGGCGCTGCGCACAATGAACGGCCGCGCCGGGTCCGCCGCCACCTGCACCACCAGGGCACCACGACGCAGGTGCAGCAGGCGACGCTCGGCGGAGAAGTCGAGATCGACCGCGCTGCCGGCGTTCAGGCTCAGCCGGCTGCCGTCGGCCAGCGACAGACTGCGGCGCTCGCCGGTGCCGGTGCGCAGGTCGGCCAGCAGCACCCGGCCACTGTCGCTGCCGGCCGCCAGCCAGAGGCCGCCGCCGAGCAGGCCGAGACCGGCCAGCCCGCGCAGCAGGTCGCGACGGCCGAGTTCCGGTTGCAGCAGGGTGTCGCGCAATGCGCCGGGGGCGCGGCGCACCACGTCGTAGTGGTTGCCTAGGCCGCGCTGCAGCTGTTCCCAGGCGCGGGCATTGGCCGGGTCCTGGCCCAGCCAGTGCTGGAAGCGGGCCTGCTGGCGGGCGTCGTCGCGCCCGGAGCGCAGGCGCACCATCCAGGCGATGGCCTGCTCGCCGGCCTGGTCCGGCGCGTCGCGGCTCACGGCCGCGCCCCGCTCAGGTAGCACTGGCGCAGGGCCTGGGTCATGTAGCGGCCCACGGTGCGCTCGGAAACCCCCAGCCGGCGGCCGATCTCGGCGTAGCCGAGGCCGTCGAGCTGGCTCAGCAGGAAGGCCTTCTTCACCACCAGCGGCAGCCCGGCCAGCGCCTTGTCGATGGCGCTCAGCGCCTCCAGCAGGAGGAAGCGCTCCTCGGGCGAGGGCGCCAGTTCTTCCGGCAGCAGGGCCAAGCGTTCCAGATAGGCTTGCTCCAGGCGGCGACGGCGATGGCGGTCGAAGATCAGCCGGCGGGCGATGGTCGAGAGGTAGGCGCGCGGCTGCTCGATGGTGGCCGGGTCCACCTGGGCGGCGAGCAGCTGGCAGAAGGTTTCGGCGGCGGTGTCCTCGGCGTCCGCGCGGTTGCGCAGCAGGCGCTGCACATGCAGGAGCAGCCAGCGATGGTGGTCGCTGAAGAAGAAGCCGAGCTTGTGGGTAGTGGACACGGGACGCACATGACAAATGAGAATTCGTCGCATCTTATCGGTCCTGCGCCTCTCACCGCAATCGGCGACGAGGAACGGCATCCCGCGCGAGTGCAGCTAATCTGAACTTATTCGGCCCGGGGCGGGCCACAACAGCAAGTGCATCGCCTTTCGTCATCACAAGGAGAGCGTCATGTCCGATCACCACACCTACAAGCTGATCGATCTGGTGGGTTCGTCGCGGACCAGCATCGAGGATGCCATCAACAATGCGCTGACCGAATGCGCGAAGTCGGTGCGCAACCTGGACTGGTTCGAGGTGGTGGAAACTCGCGGCCACATCGAGAACGGCAAGGTCGGGCACTACCAGGTCACCCTGAAGGTCGGGTTCCGCATCAGCGACAGCTGAGCCCGAAGAGTCGCCACCCGCATCCTGGGCTACCCTTCGAGGGCCGGGGCGGGTCGCCCCGAGAGTCCCCCAACGAAGGAGCGTTACCGATGAAGCGAATGATGCTGGGCCTGGCCCTGTTCTCACTGGCGGGTTCCGTGTGGGCCGCCGGCAAGCCGTGCGAGGAGCTGAAGGCGGAGATCGACGCCAAGATCAAGGCCAACGGCGTACCCGCCTACACCCTGGACGTGGTCGACAAGGGCGACGCCGGCGACTGCAAGGTGGTGGGCTCCTGCGAGGCCGGCACCAAGGAAATCGTCTACCAGCGCGGCTGATCGCCGCGTTCCCCGAAGGCCAGGGCCGCCGAAAGGCGCCCTGGCCTTTTTTATGGCGATGTCCACGTTAGATGTTGTAGTGCCTTGAGGCCTTCTGGGTCCCCGCCTGCGCGGGGATGACGAGGTGGGGGTGGAATTGCTCCCGGAACCGTCATTCCCGCGCAGGCGGGGATCCAGGGGCTGGCAGCTGTAGCGTCACGCAACGGGGGTTCATGGGCATGTGCCTGCGGGGCGCTGGGATGCCGTAGGGTGCGCCGTGCGCACCGGCAAGCCCGTACATGGCCCCGGTGCGCACGGCGCACCCTACTCATGACTGGTCCCAGTGCGGGTCGGCCTGCAGCCGTTCGGCGAGGAAGTCGAGCAGGGCGCGCAGGGCCGGCAGCATCTGCCGGCGCGAGCCGTACACGGCGTGGATGCCCAGGGCCTCGACCCGGTACTCCGGCAGCAGCGTCACCAGGCGTCCGGCGCGCAGCAACGGGGCGACGGCATAGAGCGGCTGGCGGGCGATGCCGGCGTCGGCCAGGCAGGCCTCCAGCAGCACGCTGGATTCGTTGGCGCTGAAGTTGCCCCCCACCGGCACCGTGAGCGGCTCGCCATCGCGCTCGAACTGCCACAGGCTGCGGCCGAAGTAGGTGTAGGTCAGGCAGTTGTGCCGGCTCAGCTCGGCCGGCACCCGCGGCGTGCCGTGGCGGGCCAGGTAGGCCGGGGTGGCGCAGATCACCGAGCGGCAGGTGGCCAGGCGCCGGGCGATCAGGTTGGGGTCGAGCTGGTTGGTGATGCGCAGCGCCAGGTCGATGCGTTCTTCCACCAGGTTGACCGCCTGGCTGCTGGCCTGCAGGTCGAGGGTCACCGCCGGGTGGCGGGCGACGAACTCGGCCAGCGCCGGGGCCAGCCAGGCGCTGGCGAAGGACTGGCTGGTGGCGATGCGCAGGTTGCCGCTGGGGCCGTCGTCGGCGCGCCGGCCCCGGTCCTGCAGGTC
>NZ_BPFX01000036.1 GCF_019655855.1 Pseudomonas paralcaligenes
ACCGGCGGCCTGCTGACCACGCCGCTGTCGGCGCTGACCCAGACCATACGCAGCAACGTCGCCAACAGCACCACCCGCTTCGACTATGACCGGGGTGGCCGGTTGATCAGTAGCATCAATGCGCTGGGATACGGCACCACCTACGGCTACAACCGCTATGGTCAGCAGACCAGCATCACCCGCGACATCACAGGCGACGACTTCCGGCCGGAATCCGTCATCACCTACTTCAGCTACAACAAGCGCGGCGAACTGATCCGCCAACTCGAGGATGTGGCGGGCCTGGATCGCAGCACGACCACCCAGTACGACGCCTTTGGCCGCGTCATCGCCCGCACCGACGGGCGCGGCCTGACCAGCACCCTGCGCTACGACAATGGCGGACGCGTGGTGGTCAGCCGTGATCCGCTGAACCAGAGCCAGACCATCGAATACGACGCCTTTGGCCGCATGCTCGCCCAGACCGATGCGCTGGGCCGCGTCACCAACTATGTCTACGATGACGTCAACCGCACCCTGACCCAGACCCTGCCAGGCGGCGTGCAGGTCGTGAGCATCCGCAACCGCCACGACGAACTGCTGAGCATCCGGGACGGCAACGGCAACACCACCACCTACAGCTACAACAAGAACGGGCAGTTGCTGTCCAGCACCAACGCTCTGGGGCAGACGACCCATAACGCCTATGACGCGAAGAGCGGCTTCAAGACCAGCACCATGGATGCCGGCGGCAACATCACCCGCTACTCCTATGACGTCACCGGGCGCACCCTGACGGTGACCGATGCGCTGAACGTGATCACCCGCTATGACTACGATGGCATGGGCCGCAAGATGCGGGTCACCGAGGCGGCAGGCACCGCAACCCAGCGCGTCACCGAGTACGGCTATGACTGCGTGGACCAGGTGACCAGGATCACCCAGGACCCGAACGGACTGGGCCTCACCACCACCTACAGCTATGACGGCCTGGGCCGCCAGCTGGAGGTCAGCCGCGGCACCGTGGCCGCTCCCCGCCAGCAGGTCACCCGCTACGAGTTCGACCACCTGGGCCGCCGGGTTGCAGAGTACGTGGACCCGGATGGCCTGAACCTGACCACCCGCTACGTCTACAACGCCAACGACCAGATCGAGCAGAAGATCCAGGTGCTCAATACCAGCACCAGCTACAAGACGCTCTACGCCTACGACAGTGCCGGGCGGCTTACCAGCACCACCGACGCGCTGGGATACAAGGAAAGCTACACCTACGATGCCGTAGGCAACCGCAAAACACTGACCAACAAGAAAGGCGACGTCTGGACCTACAACTACGACAGCCTCAACCGACTCACCGAGGAGATATCGCCCAAAATCTCGGTGGGCAGCATCGATGCGGCTGGCAACGTAAGCAGCGGCGCCTACCATGTGGTGACCCGTATCGCCTACGACAACGCGGGTAACGTGCTCAGTCGTACCGAGGGCGTACTACGCAGCACCGTCAACGGCGCCGACAACAATCAACAGGCTCGCACTACCCGCTATACCTACGACAAACTCAACCGCCAGATCGGCATCATCTCTCCGGGCTGGTACAATAAGAGCACCGGAGCTTATCAGCAGGCCAGCGACGGTACGGCCAATACTCTCCAGATCACCACCGAGGTGACCTATGACATCGCCGGTAACGCCGTACGCAATCGGGTTCGGGTCAACAACACCGGCAACTCTGCCACCGACTTCGTCGACAGCTACAAGGTCTATGACAAGCTGGGCCGCGTCACCCACGAGATCGATGCCCTGGGAGGCGTGACAGCCTACACATACGACGAACTGGGCAATCAACTCACCTTCAAGCGCTTTGCCAATGGCCTGACCGGCGCAGTACCAGCACGCGGCTACTACCTGGCCGACGATATCGTCACCAAAGTGAATGCCGCCTCTACCGGCAACCTGCTGCTCGACGCTACCAAGGACCGCACTCTGACCAACGCCTATGACAAGGCTGGGCGCAAGGTTTCCGTGCAGCAGGACTTGTCCAATATCTTCACCTTCACGGGTAACGTCTCGACCTCTACCCTGCGAACTCTGGCGCCAACCACCCTCTATACCTATGACGCCCTGGGACGAGTCGTGAAGGAAACACTGGTAGGACGTGATGGCAGCGGAGCCATCCAGACCACCGGCCCCAGCACAACCTACTACTACGATGCGACTGGCAATCGCACCGGTGTCGTGGACGCACTAGGCCACTACACTCGGATGGAGTACGACCGGCTTGGCCGCCTTGAACGGCAGATGGAATACAGCACCGCCCTGCCCAGCTGGAATCACGGCGCGGCACCGGCCGCACCAGCCAGCACCGAAAACGACCGCAGCACTCGCTACAGCCATGATGCACTGGGGCGGGTAATCCAGGTCACGCGCGAAAATGCGCGGTACTGGGTGCAGAACGCCACGGACCTCTCCGGCAGGGTCACCGATCAGGAGATGCGTGGCGATCTGATCGAAAGCAGGACCAGCTACGACGCCGTGGGCAATATCCGCACGGTGACCGACGCCCTGAATAACGTAACCACGACCGAATACAACGCCCTGGGTCAGGTTACAAGGCTCATCGAACCACAGCGCTGGGCCGCCAAAGCGGGGGTCGTCGACCCATTTGCTCTGGGCTTCGGCGGTATCGTGCTGGCCTCTCCAACCACGACCTACGAAATGAATGCCTTTGGGCAGGTGATCCGGGAAATACGCGCTGCAGGCGTGGACGCCAGCAGCAACGCCCAGAGTGGCGTAACGCAACATAGTCGTACCCTGTACGACTCGGCCGGCAACGAAGTGAAAAGCATCGATGCCAGCAATGCGGTGGAAACCTACAAGGTCGATGCCGCTGGTCGGCGGATCGAAGAACTCCAGCAGGTCAGCATGACACTCAACGCCTGGACATGGCTGGATGGCAACAAATTCCAGTACACCCAGGACATTCGCAGGAACTTCGAATACGACAAGCTGGGGCGTCAGACGGCGACCATCGCCTGGTATGGAGACTGGGATGGCCAGACCAAGGCCGCCAGAGAATCCGCGGAATACAACCATTTTGGTGAAATCACGGCCAAGCGGATGAACGGCGGGCTCATCGGCTTGTACAACTACAACCAGCTCGGACGCGTGGAGTCGTATGTCGACCAGCAGAAATGGATCGTGGCGGTGGACTACGACCTGGCCGGCAATGCCACTCGCAGCAATCAGATCGGACAGCTCTGGGGCAGCCCCGATGATGATCGAATCACCTATACCCTCTACGACAAGCTAGGGCGTGCGATCGAACAGCATCTGCCAGGCTTCAGCGCCAACACCAGCGCCGACACGCTGAACAACGTGGGCCTGGCCAAGGTCACCCCGGTGATCAAGCAGGTCTTCGACCGCTGGGGTAACGTCACCCTACGTACAGATGCTCGTGGTCAGAATACCTTCTACAACTATGACCATAACAACCGGCTCTGGGCGGAGACCCACACAGCCACCGACATCCTGCGTGAAAACGGCACCATCTACCGCGCCAATACCATGCAGCAATACCACTATGACGCGGTCGGCAAGCATATCGCGACCCAGGACTGGGTGTGGCCCTACTCAGGCCAAGCCAATTTTACGCTGCTGCGCACTCGCCACTATGTCCACAACCAAGTGGGCGAAATGGAGCGGGAAGTCGATGCATTGGGCAACTGGCGCACCTATCGGATGGATGCTCACGGCAATCGCATTGCCACCCGCGATGCGGCAGGCGTGGTAACCGTCAGTACCTACGACAGCATGAACCGGCTCACGACCCACAGCATCATGCGCAACGGCGCCAGAGTCGTATTGCAGACCAATCGCTACGACCAGGCAGGCAGGCTGGTGGCGGAAATCGCCGGCAGCGCCGAGGTCGAGGAAACCTTGCAAAGCATCGCCAACACTAGCAACTGGAGTTCCAATACCACTGGAGCGATTGGTAACACGCGCTATACGCTGCACGATGCACGCGGCAACATCCTGTGGACTCGCAATGAATCAGGCGTAGCCATGCGCTACGGCTATGATGCTTACAGCCGCAAGGTTACAGAGTGGGACGGATTGAGAAATACCCGAACCTGGAGTTATTCCCCTGGCGACTGGTCGAGAATGAGTAGCCACAAGGACCTAGGCGGTCGGATCTTCAATTACACCTATAATTTCTTTGGTGAGCTTGAAAGAGAAACATATGTTGGGCCGGACACTGATGGATTCGTAGGACCCAATCCCGGTGGAATCCGGCTAGAGCGCAAATATGCCTACTATGAAAATGGATTATTACAATCCATTATCGATACCGAAACAGAAGGTCCCGAGTCAAGCTCATACAGCACAAACAAAGATATCAGCGCTTACGAATATAACATATCGGGCTCAAAAACCCGTGACACCACATGGAAACTCCAGAACATCACAGTAGAAATAAACGGTACTTCCAGTACACACCTGTGGAGCCAGGCTATATCTGAAGTACGTTACCTCTATGACGAGGTCGGCAGAATCAAGGGGCTGAAAATGCCAACCGGCCAGAACCTTGTGGGCTCTGAAGATCACGACAGCTGGGCTATGTATGCCACTATGAATACAGGCCGGCTTGACGCTCTGATTTATGATTACGACGAACTGGGCAATCGCCGGCGTGTACAACTAGATACTACCGATCAATCCAACAAGCGCACAACCATAGACAACTGGTACAAGTACGACCAAGAGGGGCGTGTTTTGGTTGCTGAGGGCTTTCTCAGTAACGGTCAGGTCGTGGCAGGTAAAGGCAAAGGCTACGCGATGGCTTATAACGCCACTGGCCAGCGTATATTCCAGGTCAAATGGGATAAGACTATCGATAGCGGCACTTGGGAACGCTACCAGAAGGACACATACACCTATAACGACCTTGGTTTACTACTAAACCGCACAATGCACTATGAAAATCTCAATGTGGGTGCAAACTACTCAGGAGCAGTTGTATCGAGCCAGAGTCAAGGATTGGTTTACTCCAATACTTATGATGACCTGGGGCGACGACTGTCACAAACCGAGTACAAGAACGGAGCCGCTTACTCTACTGTCACTTACAGCTACCGCGGCGACAATCAGCTTATATCGCAGCTGACTTACAAGATGGATGGCAGTCGCCAGTATTTATCACAAGCCACCCATTTTGCGGAGGCTGGCATGCGTGACGGGGCGGGTAACCAGACTGCCTACCGCTATGTCATCTACAAGAGCAACGGCGGTATTGATTATCGCGGAAACTATACAACCAACTATGCGGCTTTTGACTCTTACAAAGAATCAAAAACCATGGCGACCTGGACCAAGTCAGGATCTCCGGGCACTACGACCTATCGATACACTGACCGCGGCGAACTGCTCCAAGTCGAGGTTACTGGCGCCAAGAGTTACACCAAGATGTTTGCCTCTAATCGCGAGGGGCAATTTATCGCAAGCAAGCGTTCGGATAGCCATAATGGACAGAGCTATATTTATGTCCAGGGACGCGAAGTGGCGAACATTGGGAATGCTAGCGCCCCGGAAATCACCGACACCATCGAGCAGATTACAAAAGATACCTTTGGGTTGACCCCCACCAACTATGTGGTCAGCCAGGGGGATACGTTGCAGAGCATTGCCCTGCAGGTATGGGGCGATGACTCCATGTGGTATCTGATTGCCGATGCCAATGGAATCGTAGCTGGGGATGAATTGACTCCCGGTGATAGCCTTAAGATACCTAACGTATTGGGAGCCACGCACAACGACGCCAATGACTTCAAACCCTACAACCCCCGCGATGTAATCGGCGATACCACTCCGCAGCCCAAATTGCCGAAGCCGAAGAAGAAAAAGAGTGGTGGCTTGGGCAGCATCGTGATGGTGGTGGTGGCGGTAGTGGCGGCGGTGTTTACGGCTGGAGCGGCCGCAGCGGCATTTGCTGCAATTGGTAGCACAGCAGGAGTAGGCGTTGGAACAGCAGCGTTGACGGGAGGTTTGGGAGCGCTCGGCATTGGCGCTGGGGCGGCCGGGTTAGGTCTAAGTATTGGAGCTACTGCGGCTATAGGGGGGGGGATCGTTGGTGGCGCTATCGGGTCAGCCGCAGGGCAGTTGACCGGCATGGCGATGGGTATAGTGGACAATTTCTCCTGGAGCCAAGTGGCGGCTGGTGCTTTATCTGGCGGTGCTGCCTCAGGTCTGTCGGTGGCAGCACAAGGAATGCTTGGCGGTGGCTGGATTCAAAGTGCAGCCAAGGCAGTCACAGCAAATAGCTATCAGGGTTACGCCACATACGGTGTATTCAACTATGCCAGTCATCAGCTGATAAACAAAGTTGTTGGTTTTGACACCTCATTCAGTTGGCGCGGAATGGCTGCTTCCATTATGGGATCAACAATTGGCGGCGCTGTAGGTAGTAGTGATTATCTCAAGGGAATGCCTCGCTTTGCACGCAATATAGTTTCCGGGCAAATTAGCGCTCATAGCTCAGCAGCATTGAACGACAAGTGGCTTGGCGGCGCACAGCCTCAACACGGTCAGATTGCTGTAGATGCCTTTGGCAATATTTTGGCCGCCTCTATTCTCTCGACAATGGAAAGCCAGATTAAACCCGATTTACTCAAGGATAAAAGCTTGCTTTTAGCAAGCAACAACAGCACCATCACATTGCCCCCGACTTACGTATACGCTAATGAATCAGAACAAGATACATCTATCGCCAAAAATAATGGATCATCCCCTCATTTGAGACGCATAGCTGGCGAGAATGCTTTCGATGAATTCTTGCTTGGGTTTACAGATGGCTTTACCGAGCTACGAGGCTTATCCAGAGAGAATATTTATAACTCTAACTCTGCGCTTGAAGCAGGTATCGCCTCTGGCGTCTATGCGGTTAATAGCCTCACCTCGGTTGTAGTTGGTGGGCTTGTTGACGTTGGGCGAATTTTCACGAGCTCCGAGCAGCGATCCCAGCTTGGCAGTGCGCTACATACCCTCGTGACAACCAATCCAGCGACTACAGCGGAGAATGCTTGGTCTGCCTGGCATGCCCTATCGACAGAAGATAGATTGCTTACGGCAGGCAGTGTACTCACCGGCGCGGGGGTTTCGAAAATTGGCAAGATTGGAGATGTGCTCCCAAACAGCGCGCCGGCTCTCAGTCGAGGGGCTGAATTACGAATTAAATATGGACACTTATCTGCCGAGCAGCGCTACTCTATAATTTCCGAGCGAACAGAGGAGATAGCGCTGCGGCAGCTTCACACCAAGCAAGCGGCAACTCCCGGGGCGCACTTCTTGGCGCGGCACTCCGCTGAGACGACCCTACGCGAACAATTGGTTTCCGCTGCAACTGGCCTGCGCCCAGATGGAAAGATCATGGGCGGAGCAAATAAACCATTTACAGTAGACTCGACAAAATTCCTCAGCAATAAGGATATGCTTTATGGTATAAATCGTGCCGAGCGCATTCAGCAGCATGCCATAAGCACTGGAAATCCTGTTGATGATTATATATCTTTACGCTTTAGTGATTTTGTTGGAGAAGGCTTTGTAAAAAATACACCGATGTACGGGGCGGATTTATCGCGCTTTTATCGTCAAACATATTATGCCAACTTCCTCATCAACCCCTCAACAGGCACGGCAGTTACTGCCTTTCCAGTGCTTTCACTCAACAGCCTCGGTGTTCTTTATTAAATGGCAGCTCTGAAGAAAAAAGCAGAAGCAAACCCCCACTATGTGTCAAGACTAATCGGGCCACTTGCACTAGCTTATGAAATGGATGATCACGGCGATGTGCTTGACTCGATTAACTACTTGGATGACACCCAATGCGGCCTTGTATTTGATTGTTTGATTCGACCAAATTTTGAACGATTAAGCGAGCCAACCAAACAAGAGATCGAGAAAGCCCTAGGTTACATGGTTGAGAATCCGAATTGCATACCTGGGCTGATTGAGGATAAGCTTTTATTGTGCGGGGTTCATCCGGAGGTGTTTGAATTATTCATCTACAAACTATGGAAATCGCTTTTTCCTTCAGCAATCTCTGATGCTTACAGCACAGAAAAATACAGACTGGTAAATAAGCCACTAACTGCAAGTCAGTTTGTTTTTAGTCGTCAAGCGGGAGAGAGTCTTCAGGATAGCTTTAGGAATTTGCATGAAAAGCTGCTTAGTTCTCTGAAGATATAAGAGGAATAGGGGACAGACCACATTCCCCCTTCCCAACCAAGGAAAACCTCTGCCACTGCCGCTACGATACCCCCGCCTCTTAGCTACTAGCTGCTAGCCATAGCAAATGGAAAGGAATTTCCTATGACGCCGGGGTAGCACTGTACGCGGTGACGACCGCTCCGTTGCTTCTACAGTGGCAAGAGCTACCAGTCTATCTGGAGAGCCTAGTGGAGCTGGCTAACAAGCATGGCGGTACCATCCATGCCTAGTGCTTAGTGACCATCACACTCATCTGCTACTGACTCCGATCAAAAAGCTGGACAGTGATCTGCCCCCGCCCCCTAGTGCACCAGCTCATACAATCGGCGTAGCTTTTTGAGCCCCTGCCCATGCAGCTGCGACACCCGCGCCTTGCTCACCCCCATCATTTCGCTAATCTGCACGAAGCTGAGCTGCTGGTAGTAGTGTCCGGTGATCACCTGGCGCTCGCCATCGGTAAGCTGCTCGACCAGGTAGGCCAGGGTCTCCATGCTGTTCTGACGTTCATAGAGGTTGGAGGGGTCATTGTCGTAGAGGTCGGCATCGAGGATGCCCACTTCGAGGAAGTAGCCGAAGGCGAGGCCGACGGTGAGATTGACGATGGCGGCGAGGTCATCGCCCTCCTCTGCTTCGCCGGCCACGCTGAGCAGGCGCTCGCGAGTGGTCTGCTGCTGGTCCCTGACGTAGCAGGAAAGGCCCTTGAGCACCGCGCCCTTGATGAAGGGCTCGGCATAGCTCTTGAAACGGGTGCCCAGCGTCGGGTCAAAGCCATCGATGGCCTGGAGCAGGCCCATCGAAGCAAGGCTGACGTAGTCGGCGTATTCGGCCAGCGGGTGCGGATAACGACCGTGGTAGTGGCCGGCAAGCACCCGCGACCAGGTGGCGTAGAGGTCGAACAGCTCGGCGCGGGTCTGAGCGTCGCGCCGGGTCTGCCAGCGCTGCCACAGCGTCCGCTCGGCCTCCGGATCGCGGTCCTTGCGCTCGCGCTCCATGCACCGGTCAGCCGACGCTACGAATCAGCGTCTGGGAGACCAGCCCCCAGCCATCGATCAGCAGGAAAAGCATGACCTTCAGCGGCAGTGAGATGGTGATGGGCGGCACCATGATCATGCCGAGCGACATGAGGATGGCCGCGACGATCAGGTCGATGATCAGGAACGGCAGGAAGATCATGAAGCCGATCTGGAACGCGATCTTCAACTCGCTGAGCATGAAGGCCGGAATCAGCTTGACCGGCGAGACCTGTTCGGCGCTGGCAGGCAGCGGCTCCTTGGCGAGGCCGTAGATCAGCCGCAGGTCGTCCTCGTGGGTTTGCCGGATCATGAAGTCGCGCACTGGCTGCCAGGCGCCCTGAGCAGCCTCCTCCGGGCCGAGTTGGCCGGCCAGGTAGGGCTTGGCCCCAGCATCGTAGGAGCGCTCCAGGGTCGGTGCCATGACGAACAGGGTAAGGAAGGCCGCCAGCACGATCAGCACGATGTTGGGCGGCGTGGTTTGCAGCCCCAGGGCATGGCGGACGAACGACAGGACCACGATGTTACGGGTGAAGGTGGTCAGCGCAATCATCATGAACGGCAGGAAAGACAGTGCCGTCAGCAGGGCAAAGATGCTGATGGGCGAGTCGGCGCCGAACTTCAGGCTCTCCCAGTTGGCCAGTTCGTCGGCCTGCGCGTAGAGAGGTGCCAGGCATGCAAGCGAGGCGATCAGCAGGCGCTTCATGAGGTCGCTCCAGGCTCGCGCTCCGTGCGCTCCAGCGGCGTCACGGTGACACCGGTGGCGGACTCGGTGACGAGCAGGCGCTGGCCATCGGCATCGAGCAGGTAGGCACGAGTGCGCGCTGACAGGCGCAGCTCGCGCACGCAGTGCAACTCCGCAGCCACCACAGCCGCGGGCACGACCAGGCCACGCCGGGAATACCAGCGCAACACGAGATAGACGGCCAACAGCAACAGCACCATGACCAGCATGGTCTTGATGATGAAAGCCAGCGAGATGGGGTCGTCCTGGCGCAGCGGCAGCGTGCCGGCAGCCACGCCCTGGGCCGTGGCCACAGTGGTTTCTGCCGTCACAGGATTTCCGTCAGCTGCAGCCCGAAGTTATCTTCCACGGCCACCAGGTTGCCGCGCGCCACGCGCTTGCCGTCGATGCACAACGAAGCCGGCTCGGTGACCTGCTCTAGCAGCTTGACCACGTCGCCCGCCTTGAGGGCGAACAGCTGGTCCACGGTCATCTCGGCCGTGCCCAACTCAACCACCAGCCCGACCTTGACGTGCTTGATCAGCTCCATGTCGCGGGTGATCAGATTGGGGGACTGGTTGTTGATTTGTTCCCGGACCTCTTCGAGCTCCAGGGTGTCGATGGTGACGCTCACTTCATATGCTCCTTACTGCTCATGCGCCGCCAACTGCAGCGCGAGATGTTCGCCTTTGCGGGCGAGATAGCCCTTGGCAACTGCCTGGTTGTCCCCTGCCACCAGATTCAGCGGCTCCAGGAAATGGGTATCGCCCTGCAGGATGTCGCCAACGCGCAGGCCGTTGGCCTCGCCGACTGTCAGGCTGGAGAACGGCAGGCTCACCTTGACCGTCAAGCGGGTCCCGCCGATGGCCTTGGCCCTGGCGACCAGCGGCAGCAACTGTTTGGCTGCCGGCAAGAATCCCGCCAGCAGGGAGGCGTCCGCCAGTACCAGCAACTGCAGATCGTCGAAGTCGGCACGCAGCAAGAGACGCGCACTCATCGGCAACCCCAGATCGGGTTTCGCGTCCCGCACAGATACCGCCGATACCGCCAGAGCATCCAGCAGGCCCGCAGCCAGCGCTTGCTGGGCGGCGGCGAGCAGTTGAACGCTGGTCGCGTCCTGTGGCGCCTCGGTGGCGAAGCGACCGAACACCAGGCGACGCCAGTGGGCAGCGATCCACAGATTGCCCTTGTCGGTCTCCGCCAGTTTCCACTCGCCCTCGGCGACCGGAGCAATCACCTCGCCCCCCTCCTCCAGGCATTCGAAAATCATCTTCTCGTCGCCCTGGAAGCACCACTGTTCCCGCCACTGGCGGATCGCCGCAGGCAATACACGCTCGGCGGCCGCCCTGCGAGTGGCGCCAACAAATCCCAACGCTCTCATCGGCTTAACCACCACGTGTACCGTTGTAGAGCTGCTCGATCAGCTCGTTGGAGACCGTCATCACCCGCGAGCTGGCCTGATAGCCACGCTGGATGATGAGGATGTCGCCGAACTCCTGGGCAAGATCGACGTTGGACAGTTCCAGGTAACCGCCCTGGATGCGGCCAAAGGGACCCTCGCCCGGACGACCGTAGCTCGGCGGCATCGAGTCGGGTGCACGGTAGAGGGAATTCTCCTTCACGATCAGGGCCGTCTCGTCGAAGAAGTCCGCCAGCGCCAACTGGCTGCCATCGCGCTTTTCGCCATTGGAGTAGGTGAATTTGACGACACCCTTCTCGTCGAAGGCCAACGAGCTGAGGCCCGCTACGGCACTGCCGTCGACCACCTTGGCGCCCAGGGTATGGTTGGGACCGCTGGCCACCTGCGATGCCAGGTTGAAACTGCCGGGGGTGCCGAAGTCGAGGGTGATCAGTTGCTCCCCCATCGAGAAGCTCAGGCTGTTGAAGCCGGCCTGCGGCGTGCCGTCGGCACCGAAGGTGATAGTGCCGCTGTGCAGCATGACGCCGGTGCTGTCGAACACCTTGGCCGACCAGCTGTTCGGCGGCGTTGGCAGTTGCTCGAACTCGACGCTGAGGCTGTGGGTGGCGCCGGAGGCGTCGAAGACCTGGATGTTACTGACCTTGTGCGAAAGCTCGGTGGGGCCGGTACGCGCCAACGTACCGACCATTTCCACGCGGGTGGTCGGCTTGGGCGGCAGGCTGCGCTGGTCGCTGATGTTGATATCGACCAGTGTGCCGCTCGGGCTGATGCCAGCTACGCGCTTCTGGGACACGGCGTCCACCAGAAAGCCCTTGCTGTCTATCTGGAACTGTCCGGAGCGGGTGTAGAAAGTCTCGCCGGAATCATCACGCAGCACGAAGTAGCCGGCACCGCTGATGGCCAGATCGGTCTGGTTGCCGGTCTGCCTGACGTCGCCCGGCTTGGTGCGGACTTCGGTGCCTGCCACGCTGGAGCCCAGGCCCCGCCCATCCTGGCCACCGACACTGCGATAAAAGGTGTCGCTGCCACGGAAGCCCGGCGTGTTCATGTTCGACACGTTGTTGGAAACGTTATCCAGCCCCTTGGAGAAGGTGAACAGTCCGCTGAGCCCGTTGAAAAATGCCTGGAGCATGCTCCCTCCTTAAATCCTGACCAGTTTGATCTGCGCCATGCGCACGTCTGTCTGCACCGAACCGTCGGCCTGTTTCACGCTCAGGAGCGGGCCGCTGGCGGAAAAACTGATGGCCGTGACCGAGCCGATGGTGGAACCACCGCTCTGGTTGGTGACCTCCACCTGGCGCCCGAGCAGGCCCAGCGACTGGGCGGTTGCATTCATGATCACCAGGTTCTCGCTGTTCTCGTTGCTGACCCGGGTCTGCTCCAGATTGGCGAACTGAGCCATCTGCGCGAGGAATTCGCGGTTGTCGATGGGCTCCAGCGGGTCCTGGAAGGTCAGCTCGGTGAGAAACAGCTTGATGAAATCTTCCTGCCCCAGTTGGCTCTGGGTCAGCTCGGATGTCGTCGATGACAGCGCATTGCCGATCGCGTCGATTGCCATGCAGTCACTCCTGTGTCGTTGTCATTGGATCGGCTCGCGGCGCCAGACAAGCCGGCCATTGGCCCAGATCTGTCCCAGCGGCTCGCCGGTGTTGTGCAGGAATTGCTGCAGGTCCCTGGCCAGCGTGTTCTGCTCCTCCTCCGAAAGGTGGAAGTCACGGATGATCACCTCGGTGCCGTCATCCCGCGGCAGCAGCAGAAGCCGACGCTCAGGCCAGCGCTGGGTCAGGAATGCAGCCAGATGTCCCTGCTCGGGGAGTGGCTTCATGGGGTCCATGGCGGACTGCGGACCTCGCGGCAACGAGAGTGGCGCGGCGGTTTCCGGAGAGCCGCTGGTCGAGCGAAGAAGCGGATCCGTCCCCCGCAAGGCAACCGCCTCCTGCGCCACAGAGCTCGCTTGTGCCTGGCTCGGCGTCGCCGGAGAAACCGCTCCCACTCCGAACGAGCCCGGCATATAGGAAAGATGGTGTCCCGCCAACCCTCCCCATACGTAGAGTTCGTCCAGGGGTTGCGGCCGGGGTATCTTGGGCGCTTCGACCTCAGGCGGCGTCACCTGCGCGACAGGCAGTCCCAGCTTCTTGCCGAAATCCCCGGCTAGGTCCTTGCCCTGCTCCAGCTGCGGAGCCATGGGCTTGGCATCTGGCAGGGCGAGCCAGAGCGATGCGCCCAGTTTAAGTTCCATGCGGATCCCCCGCCTGCTGGGCATCGAAGATATCGATCAGTTCTTGCTGGCTGCGATACCGCTGCACGCTCTCCCATGCGCACTCACGGGCCTTCTGCGCGATTCGCTCATCCACGCGGGCCTCGCTGAGCGCCAGCCTGGCGGCTTCGAACTCGCCGCGCGCCTCGCCTACCCTGGCCTGCTGTTCGGCTACCGCGCCCTGCATGGTCAGCAGGCCTTGCAGGCGCTGCTCATGCAGCAACGGATCAAGCACCAGCCCCTGCTCCTGCTGATGCTGGTAACGGCTCAGCACCTGCTCATAGTCGTCCCGCCGCTCGCGCAAGACCTCTTGCGATTGCTGCAAGGCCTTGAGTTTACGGGCATGGGCACGCTCGGTCTTTTCACTCTGCAAGGCGCGCAGCCGCACGATCGCAGTCATCTGGCGAAGGCGCTTCTGTTCAGGCTGCATGGCCGCTCTCGCTCAGGCGCTGCGCCAGTCCCTGTGCCGCCTGCCACGAATGTTCGACGGGAACATGCTGGTCGGGAGCCTGCTTGAGCAGATCGTCCAGCTTGGGCTTGAGGGCGATCATCCGATCCAGGACGGGGTGCGAGCCACTTTCATAGGCACCCAACTCGATCAGATCGGCGCTCTGCTGGTAGGTACCCAGAGCGCTGCAGATGCGTTCGACAGTGTGCTTCTGCTCGGCATCGCGCAGCGCGCCTGCCAGGCGGCTGATGCTGTGCATCACGTCGATGGCCGGCCATTGCCCTCGCGCGGCGATGGCACGGCTGAGCACGATGTGACCGTCGAGGATCGCGCGCATGTGGTCGGCGACCGGCTCGTTCATGTCGTCGCCCTCGACCAGCACGGTATACACCCCGGTGATGGAGCCCTGCCCCATCAAGGCGCCGGCCCGCTCCATCAGCGGAGGCAGCAGGGAAAAGACCGAAGGCGGATAGCCCCGGCTACCCATGGGCTCGCCGGTGGCCAGGCCGATCTCGCGCTGGGCCAGCGCGAAGCGGGTGATGGAGTCCATGATCAGCAGCACATGACGCCCCTGAGCACGGAACCATTCGGCAATGGTGGTGGCGGTATAGGCGGCCTGCCTGCGCAGCACGGCGGGCTGCTCCGCCGCCGCCGCGATGACCACGGCCTTCTTCAGCCCCTCCGGGCCCAGGCTGTCTCGAATGAAGTCGCCGACCTCCCGCCCGCGCTCGCCGATCAGCGCGATCACGATCACATCGGCCTCGGCGTACTTGCTCATCATGCCGAGCAACGTGCTCTTGCCGACGCCGCTGCCGGCAAAGATGCCGACGCGCTGGCCGCGCCCCAGGGGAATGAACACATCGACGGCCTTCACCCCGGTCACCAGCGCTTTCTGGATAGGCGCGCGGTGCAGCGGATTGATAGGCGCGACGAAACGCGGCTTGCGTTGCAACCCCTTCGGCAGGGGCAGGTCGTCCAGTGGTTCGCAGGTGGCATCCAGCACCCGTCCGAGCAGCGCATCGCCGACGGGAATGCTGGCGGTCTCGCCACGGGCGGTCACCTCGCTGGACAGGCACAGCCCGTCCACTGCGCCATGGGGCATGAGCAGCGTCTGGTCGCCTCTCAACCCGACCACTTCGGCGACGACGACGGCGCCACCGCGGGCGGGCATGATATCCACCAGTTCGCCAAGCCTGACATCCAGGCCCGTGGCTTCGAGGACCATGCCTTGTATCGCGGTGAGGCGGCCCACTCGCCGACACAGGTCGACCTGGGCGACGCGGGAGAGCGTCAGGCTCTCAAAGCGCTGCCACATGCTCGCCACTCTCCTGCTCCGTTGCCAGCAACACCTGCTTCAGCGCATCCCACTGGGTTTCCAGCCCGGCATCCAGTTGCCCGACGCCGAAGTCGATGATGCAACTGCCGACGGCGGCATCGTGATCGACCTGCAATGCGGCCTTCAACGCCGGGTCCGCACTGCTTGCCAGAATGCTGTGGTAGTCGGCTTCCGCGACGCGAATGTGCAACGGATGATCCAGGCGATACTGCTCCACGGCATGCGTGGCCAGATCGGCCACCAGCACACGCTCGGCAGCATGCCGCCCAAGCAGACGCAGCACGACGGCAAGGGTCAGGCGCCCTATCACCGGTTCCATCGTCTCGGCCATCCTTCCTCGCTGGGCCTCCAGCTCGCCGATCAGAGCCTCGAGCTGCGCACGCTGTCGCTCCATGGCTTGCTGCTGGACCTGCATCTGTTCGCTCAGCTTCGCCGACAGTTCCGCCTGCAGCTTCTCCCGGGCATCGACCAGCTCAAGCTCGGCAGCCTGCCTGGCCTCGGCCAGAGCTCGAGTCCGGACCTCGTCTTCCAGCACCGCGAGTTCGCCCGCGAATGTCGCCCGCAGGCTGGCCAGGTCCGGCTGTCGCTGAACGCTGGCAGGGGCATCGGCGAGCTCGGCAGACTGGGCCAACGGCAGACGCCTGGTCCCGAGGCTCCTGGTTTCCGTGCGTACCACCGCGCCGGCGCTGGATTCAGGTGCGCTCATGCGTGCCATCCCGGGCTTCGAGTTGGGTCTTCAGGTGCTGCAGCAACGCGGGCGGCAACACCTCATCGGCGAACTGCTTGTGCCACTTGAGCAAGCCGGGTTTGCTGCCATCCAGATACGAACGCCGAAGCTCCGGCGCCAGCGACTGCAGAGCGAGCGCCAGCCAAAATGGCGGCGCCTCGCTGTGCAGCGGGCCACTGGGGAGAGCAGCCTGCGGCGAGCCGTGCTCCGCGTCGTTCATCACCGCCTCGACGATCGTCGGATCGGCCGCCAGGCCGAGCAGATTGATGTCCTGCAGCAGCTCTTCCAATTGCCGGCGCTCGTCAGGCCCCAGCTGACGCAGTATCCAGTCCCGGTCCTCGTGGTGTACGCAGGCCAGGCGGATGGCGAGTTTGCGCAGAGAAAGGCTCATCGGGTCACCGACCATCCTGCAGCCAGCGGCGCAGGTCATGCAGAAGCTGCTCGCGCTCGACGGACGACAAGCGAGGCTGTTGTACCTGAACGACTGCTCGTCTCCTGCGCAACAGGAGTGACAGGAAGGCCAGGGCGACCGCCGCCAGCAACAACGCGATCAGCGCTGTACGCGAGAGGCCGAACAACGAGGAGTCCTTCCCGGCCTCCGGAGATGCCTGCACCCTGGGCGGTTCGGACACCTGGGCCGGAGCGACGGGCACCAGCTCGTCGCCCCCCGCCTCGAGCGGTACCCGGGACGGAATGTGCGCAATCACGATACGGTCGCCTCGCTCGGCATCGAGGCCCAATGCAGCCTCCAGCAGCTCGCGGATTTCCTTCACACCCTGCGCAGGCAACGCCTCGGCCAGCACCACCCCGACGCTGATGCGCTCGACTCTGCCCGTGGCGTGCTCGACTTCCGCGCGCTCCTTGCCCAGTACGAAATCGGTCTCGCGGGTGGTCTGTGCCCGCTTGCTGCTGGTATCGCCCGAGGACGACTCGTTGGAGTTGACCTGCCTCTCGCGCTGCACCGCATTCTTGCCGCCCGGCAGCAGGGGGAGTTCCTTGACTGACTTGACCCTGTCGAAATTCAGCTGGACTCGCACCGATACCTTGGCGCCAGCTTTGCCCAGGGGCCCCACCAGCAGTTGCTGGGCCTTGCCTTGCAGCTCGGCCTCCATCTGCTCGGCCATCCTCAGGTGATCGGGCACCGCCAGGACGGCATCCCCCACGCTCAGCAGGCGGCCATTCTCGTCCAGCACCACCACATGTTCCTGCTCCATGCCCTCGACAGCGGAAGCGACCAGTTGCTGGATACCGCGCACCCGGCTGGCATCCAGCTCTTCTCCGCTGCGCAGGCGTACCACGACGGATGCCTTGGGCTTTTCTTCCTGGGGCTGGTACAGCGAAGCCTTGCGGAAAGTCAGATGCACACGAGCCGACTGCACCTCGGCGATGCTCATCACCGTTCGCGCCAGCTCCCCCTCCAGCGCGCGCTGGTAGTTGATCTTCTGGCTGAATTCGGACATGCCGTAGTCCGCCTGGTCGAAGATCTCGAAGCCGACGCCGACCCGTGCAGGCACGCCGGCTTCCACCATGCGCATCCGCGCATTGGCCAGATCCGCCGCGGGCACCTCGACCACGCCCTCGGCGGCATTGATGCGATACGGCACCTGCCACTGGCTGAGCGTGGCCAGGATTTCCGCCTGGTCCGCTTCGCTGGCGTTCTTGTACAACGCGACATAGCTGGGCTGATAGACCCACCAGGCAGCAGCCCCGAGCAGACCCACAACGAGAATGGCGCCACCCCAGAACAGCTTGGAGCGCCCGGCCAGCCCTTGATTGGCGTTTTGAATATCCATGGGTCAGATCTGCAACCGTGTCAGTTCCTGATAGGCGTCCACGACTCGGTTGCGGACCTCCACGGCCAACTGCATGGAGAGCTTCGCCTGCTCCATGGCCATGACCAGTTCATGCGGCGCGATGTTCTCGCCCACGGCGTAGGCCGATAGCAGCTCGCTCGCACGATTGCTGTCGGCTACCAGTGTGCTTGCGCCGGTCCTCAGCAGCTCGCTGAAGTCCGCTCGGGAGACCTGCTGAGGCTCCAGCGCCAGTGCGCCGGTTGCCTCCGGGCTCAGGGAGATGGGGGAAATGGCTGTCGTCATGTCACTTACCGATGTCGAAGGCTTTGAGGTTCATGGCCCGCAGGCTGTTGTAGGCGCGAATGTTCGCCTCGTAGGCGCGCGTCGCCGATACCAGGGTCGCCATCTCGGTGGCTGCCTCGACGCGCGGGTAGTGCACCATCCCATCCAGATCGGCCAGCGGGTGCGAGGGCTCGTGCACGTCACGCACCGCCGCGCCGAGCTGGGGCTCGACGGCGGAAGACATGGCTCCCAGGCGATCGGCAAACGATGTAGGTGGTGTGACCCGCAGCAACGGGGAAACCTGGCCGGGTGCGATCGCCACGTTGGCCATCGCCATGTTGTAGCTGGCCACTTCGGCACGGCTGCGCTCATAGGCCATGGCGTTGCGAATCACATCGCCGATGTTCTCCAGTTCCATCAGCGGCCTCCCTTGATCGCCAGCTGCATCAGCGCGAACTGGCGGGAAACGCCATCGGCCAGGGCCTGGAAGCGACCGCTTGCCGCGGACATCTCGGCGACCTCGCCATCCAGTGCCAGGGGGGCATCGATGGGGAACGGCTGGTGGTAGGCCTGCAGGTCGCTGGCACGCAGCCCCGCCAGCGTCTGCGCGAAGAGTGCCGCATCACCGCGGACAGCGCGCAGCTGCGAAAGCGGCGTGCCGACATCCAGGCGTGTCGCCCGGCTGCCGGGAACATTGGCCGTGGCGATGTTGTGCGCGGCCATCTTGGCGCGGGCATGCTCCAGGCTCATGGCCAGGTGCACGGCGTCGATGGTGAGTCCCATATCTGCTGACATCGCTGCTCCTTATTGAATGATCAGCTCGGCGTGCAAGGCACCGGCCTGCTTGATCGCCTGTAGCACGGTGATGACTTCCGCCGTGCTCAGTTTTATGCGGCTGAGCGCCTGGACCAGATCGCCCACGGTCGCGCCCTGTGCCAGCTGCACCGGCGCACGCTGCTCCTCGGTCACGCTGAGGTCCGTCTCCGGAACCACCACGGTGCGCACGCCAGGCCCGGCGTGATAGTTCCAGCCCGGCTGGGATACCGAGAACCGGGTACTCACCACCACGTTCAGGCTGCCCTGGGAGATGTTCACCTCGCCGAGACGTACGTTAGCGCCTGCGACCACGGTTCCGGTGCGCTCGTTGACCACTACCCTGGCGGCATAGTCCGGTGCCACCGCAACGTGCTCCACTCGAGAGATCAGGCGCGGCAGCGCGGTGCCCGGCGTTACCGGCACCTCGACCTTGGCGGCATGCACCACACGTACGCCAGCGATCCCAAGGTCGGCAGCCAGCGCATCGGCGATGCGTTGGGCGGTGGTGTAGTCGGGCTCGTTCAGGACCAGTACCAGATTGCGCTCGCCACCCTCATCACCGGTGAATGCGGAGCGCTCGACGCTCGCGCCGCGGGGGATTCGGCCGACGGTCGGATGGTTCTTCTGCACCGTGTTCATGTTGGCCTCGAAGGCATACCCACCTACCGAGATGGGCCCCTGGGCCAGTGCGTAGAGCTTCTCGTCGGGTCCGTAGAGAGGCGTCATCAGCAGCGTGCCGCCCAGCAGGCTGCGCGCATCCCCCAGCGAGGAAACCTCGACATCGATCTTGTCGCCGGATTCGCTGAACGAACGAAGGTTGCCGGTGATCATCACCGCGGCGGTATTGCGCGCACTGAGGTCGCCGTCGGCCACGTTCACGTTGAAGTTCTTCAGGGTGTTGACCAGCGATTGCCGGGTCGCCCGGTTGCGATCGCTGTCGCCGGTGCCGGCCAGGCCCACGACGAGGCCATAGCCGATCACCGAATAGTCCCGGACGCCCTGGATGCGCACCAGCTCCTTGATCCGTACATCCGCGCTGGCGTATTGGCACAGGCCCATGAGGGCCGCGATCGCCACGGTAGTCAGCAGCCTCATAGGATTCGCAGCCATTTCAGTGCCCGGTAGAAGATGTTCTGTTTCTGCGCATCGGCCACTACGCCATCACCGACGATGTCGATCTGCGCTTCCGCCAGCCGATAGGAGAACACGGTGTTCTCGTAGCTGATGTCGTCCGGCCGTACCAAGCCATCGACACGAATGCGCTGGCGCTCGTCATTGATAGTCACCGCCTGGACACCACTGACGCGCAGCAGGCCCTCCGGCAGCTGCTCGACGATGCGCACCGCCACGTTGGCACGGACCTGGCCGCGGCGACGGGTCTGGCCGATACCATCGGTATTGCCTGTCAGCCTCAGACTGAACTGGTGACTGCTGCTGTCGGTGTTGGCCCCGCCCCCTATGGCGGTCTGGCTGTCCGCCCCGGTACCGGCCGAACTCTCTGCATTGGTGGACTCGACCACCAGTACCGTCAGGGTCTCCCCGACCTGATAGCCACGCCGATCTCCCGTCAGGGCCCGATAGCCATCCGGATCGATTAGGCTCTGTGCGCCAGCCAGCGGCATCACCAGACAGAGCATCACCAAGCCCCATTTATTGCTGCCCGACATGTACCTCTCCTCTACCCGCCACGACCGCGACCAGGCTCGAGCGAGCCCCTTCCAGCAGCACCGGTACGCTCTCGCCCAGCATGCCCGGACGCATGGCCTTGCCTTGCGCACTCACCACCAGCCCGGGCGCCAGCACCACCACCCGCACCACTTCATCCCGCTTCACCAGCGGCTCCGGCTGCAGCTGGCGCGCCAGCACCGGCTGGCCGGCCCGCACGTCCTGCGTCAACCAAAGTCCTTGCGGCTCTTCCACGAGATCACCGGCCACCATCTGGGCTCCGGCCAGGTCGACTCGCTCCCGCCGTGGTTGCGCGGCAGCCAGGGGCCGCCCCGCTTTCGTGTTCAGCCCATAGACCCAGGCCTCCCGATAGGCCCGCAGCTTGAACCAGACCGTGCTCACCTGATGACGGCCGCACGTCTCGCCAGACAGCTCCACCGCCACTCGGCTGCGCAGGCCCGGGCCCAGCACGCGCACAGACGGCTGCGACAACGCGGGCAACGCACCCATCGGCTCCAGCTCGAGCTGCCACTCCCCGGAGCCGGCGGCCTGGCGCAGCTGCGCCTCGATCTCCTGCTGCAGGGCACGTGGCTCCGGCGTGGAGGCCACGCAGGCGTCGGCGAACGCAGGCAGCGCGAGGACGCCCCATCCGATCGCCAGCATCCGGCAGAACAGTCGACCAGGCTTCATATCAGCGGCGCAGGTTGTTGATGGTTTCGAGAATCTGGTCGCTCGCCTGCAGCAGGCGGGCATTCATCTGGTAGGCACGCTGGGCCAGGACCAGGCCGCTCATCTCGTCGATCAGGTTGACGTTCGACATCTCGACGAACCCCTGCAGCAAGGTGCCCTGGCCATCTCGCCCCGGCTCCGAGTAGGAGGCTTCGCCACTCAGCTGGGTCGGTCGGTAAAGACCGTCGCCGAGCTTCTCCAGGCGCTCGGCGCTGGCGAACCTGGCGAGCTGAATCTGCCCCAGGTTGATGACTTCCTCAGTCTCGGCGAGAGTGCCCTGCACCTGGCCGTCCTGCTTGATCACCAGCTTGCCGACATCCGGCGGCACCCTCACGCCTGCGCTCAGCACCTGGCCGTTGCCCATGGCCAGCTGGCCATCGGCATCCACGTGGAAGCGGCCGGCACGGGTGTAGGCGAGTTCGCCGGTGGGCAGCGCCACCTCGAAGAAACCATCCCCCTGGATCGCCACGTCGAGTTCGTTGCCACTCGACCTGACGACGCCCGGGCTGAATATCTGCACCGGATCGGAAACCCGGATGCCGGCGCCGGCATTGAGACGGGAACCGATCGCGCCGGTTTCGTCACGCACGGCCACTTCACGGACCATGTCGTGGAAGTTGACCTCGCTACGCTTGTAGCCAATGGTCTGCATGTTGGCGACGTTGTTGGAAATGCTGTCGATCCAGGCTTGGTTGGCCGCCAACCCGGAGCTGGCGATACTCAGTGCGTCGATCATTCGATCCCTCTCCCTAGTCCTTGCCCAATTGGTTGATTCCGCTGTCCAGCATGCCGTCGTAGGCCGAGAGAGCACGCTGCATGCTCTCCACGTGACGAGTTGCCTCCATCATCCGCACCATGTCGTTGCCCAGAGCAGCGTTGGAGCGCTCCTGCATGCCCTGATGCAGGACAAAATCCTTGGCCGGCAACAGCGGGGAGTTGGAGATGTACAGGCCATTGCCCATGGGTTCCACGCTGTGGGGGGCATGGACCCGCATCACGCTGATCCTCCCCGCCTCCCGTCCGTCCACGCGCACGACGCCGGCGCCATCGATCACCAGTTCGCCGCCTCTCACCTGGATGGGGCCGTCGTCTCCCATGAGCGGGTATCCCTGGTCGCCGACCAGGTATCCGGCGGCGTCCACCCGGAAGCGCCCATCGCGGGTCAGCATCGCCCCGTCCGGGGTCTGCAGGACGAACCAGGCATCGCCTGCCAGGGCCAGGTCGGTGACCCGCCCGGTGGTCTGCAGGGCGCCGCCAGCGGGATCGACATAGGAGCGCGCCTGGACCGCATCGAGCCCCTGGCGCATCCCGTCCACGGGAAGCAGTGGGGAAAACACGTTGAAGGCGCGGCTCGACTTGTAGCCCACGCTGTTGGCATTGGCGACGTTGTGCGAGACGTCGGTGAGGCCATCGATATCGCGCTGGATGACCCCAGCCAGTTGCATGATCAGATCAGTCATGACGCCTCCAGGGCCGGGAATCCAGGCAGGTCAATCATGCCGGCCGAGGTGACCCGCGCATGCTGACCGATTTCGTTGACCGACAGCACGGCCATATGCGGGACGGCCCGCCACAGGAAGGCACGCAGTACCCTGCGCAGGGGGGCGGCACAAAGCAGCACGGGCTGACGGTTGCCGACCAGTTGGCGCTCGGCCTCCTTGGCAACGGCGGCCACGAAGCGGTCGAGCTCCTGCGCGGGCAACAGCGGACCGCCACCACCCGCCTCGCGCTGGCGCGCGGCCGACAGCATGTAGCCCTCGAGCTGCGGCGCCAGCGTCAGTACGTTCAGCTCGCCGCCCTGGTCGAGCAGGCGCTCGTAGAGCGCAGCGCCTAGGCGCTCGCGCACGCGCTCGGCCAGATCGTCGGTGTTCTTGTTGCTCCGTCCCAGGTCGACCAGCACTTCCAGGATGGTTTCCAGGCCGCGGATCGGTACCTGCTCCTTCAGGAGCAGCTGCAGTACGCGCTGGATATCCGAGTAGCTCAACACCTGAGGCACCAGCTCATCCACCAGGCTGCCGAGTGCGGCACGCTTCCTCTCCACCAGACGCTCGGTCTCCGCGCGGCTGAGGAAGTCCGGCGCATAGCGCTTGGCCAGTTCGGAAAGGTGGGTGAGCAATACGGTGTCCGCTTCCACCAGCGTATAGCCGGCGGAACGTGCCTGGCTGCGCAGGGCCGGCACGATCCACTGGGCATTCAGACCGTAGGTCGGCTCCTTGGTCGCCCTTCCCTCCAGGGTCAGGGTCACGCCCCCCGGGTTGATCGCCAGCACCTTGTCCAGCTCCAGCTCGCCGCTGGCCACCGAGGCGCCGCGTATGCAGACCTGGTAGGTGCCGGCCTGCAGCTTCTTCTCCAACTGCACATGCAGTTGCGGAAGGCTGAAGCCATAGTCGCGCGCAAACTGCTTGCGCATGTTCTCGATGCGCAGGTTGAGCGTGCTGGTAGCCGTCAGTACCTGGGCGGCCAGGTCGGCACTGAGGCGTAGCTCGAAGGTTTCGCCGCCGGTCTGCTCCGCACCTTCGCCTTCCTCATCGGCATCGGCGTCACTCTCGGCATCCTGGCCGCTCTTCGACTTGTTCAGTTTGCGGAAGGAGTACCAGGCCGCGCCGGAGAAGGCCAAGAACAGCAGCAGCAGCGGCAGCATGGGCAGGCCTGGCAGCATCATCAACAGCAAGGTCACCACGGCCACCACGACGAGGGTCTTCGGGTAGGAAGAAACCTGTCGCCCCAGCTCCTCGCCCAGGCGTGCATCGGTAGCCGCGCGGGTGATGATGATGCCCGCCGCGACGGCGATGATCAGCGACGGAATCTGGGTGACGATGCCGTCGCCCACGGTCAGCAAGGTGTAGTGATGCAGCGCCTCGCCCCAGCTCATGCCCTTCTGCAGTATGCCTACGGACAGGCCGCCGATGATGTTGATGGCGATGATCACGATGCCGGCGATAGCATCGCCCTTCACGAACTTGGAAGCACCATCCATGGCACCGTAGAAGTTGGATTCACGCTCCAGCTGGCTCCGGCGACGCTTGGCCTCGTCCTGATCGATGATGCCCATGTTCAGATCGGCATCGATGCTCATCTGCTTGCCCGGCAGGGAGTCCAGGGTGAAGCGTGCGGCCACCTCCGCTACCCGCTGCGCGCCGCTGGTGACCACCACGTACTGCACGACCACCAGGATCAGGAACACCACGAAGCCGATGACATAGTTGCCACCCACCACGTGGGTGCCGACGGCGCCGATCACCTTGCCCGCATCGCCGTCGGTCAGGATCAGGCGGGTGGCCGCGATGTTCAGTGCCAAGCGCAGCAGCGTGGTCATCAGCAGCAACGATGGGAAGGTGGAGAAGCTGAGTGGCTTGTCCGTATCGAAGGTCACCAGCAGCACCAGCAGTGCCACCGCAAAATTGGTCAGCAACAGCAGGTCCAGCAAGCCGGTGGGTATCGGCGTGAACAGCACCAGCAGCACGCCGATCACGGCCACCGCCAGCAGCAGGTCATTGCCCTCGCTGAGGACGCGCTTCCACAGTTGCATCATCCCATCACCACCTTGTTGCCGGGGATGGAGATGATCCAGCGATAGACGCTGGCCACGTCGTTCTGCATGGCATCAGGAATGGCTGCATCTATGCGACCCACGGCATACAGCGCGCGAGCCAGTGGCGGGCGGCGCAGGATGGGCACTGAATGTCGGCGAGCCAACAAGCAGATGCGCCTGGCAAGCAGGCCGCGCCCCTTGGCCAGCACCACGGGTGCGCGCATCAGGCTGGGCCGATACTGCAGAGCCACGGCGTAGTGGGTGGGATTGACGATGATCACGTCGGCGTCCTTGACCTTGCCCAGCGCGGCTGCCTTGCTCAACAGTTCCTGCTGCACGCTCTTGCGCTTGGAGCGCATCTCGGGATCACCCTCGCGGCGCTTGTACTCGTCCTTCAGCTCCCGCCGGCTCATGCGCATCTGCCGCGCGTACTCCTTGCGCGAATACCACATGTCGAACAGTGCCGCAGCGGCCATCACCAGCAGCACCGCGAAGCCCACCTTCATCATCAGTTGCTTGACCGCCTGAGGCAGTTCCAGAGGAGAAGAGCTGGCCAGGCCGAGCAGCTCGGGAACCAGACCCTGGGCCACGTAGTACAGCACCAGGCCGAACAGCAGCCCCTTCACCACGACCTTCAGCAGATCCACCAGCATCCGCCTGGAAAACATGCGCTTCAGGCCGGTAACCGGATTGAGCCTCTTGAAGTCAGGTTTCAACGGGGTGCTGGAGAACACGGGGCCGTTGAAGATGAGGTTGGTCACCACCGCCACCAGCACCAAGGCGCCGATCAGGGGCAGCAGCGCATAGGCTATCTCGCGCAGGCTATGGCCGCCCTGGGCCGCCAGATAACCCCAGTCCCGCCCCATATGGCCGGCATTGCCCAGCCACCAGTGAGAGTGCATGGCAAACACACTGGCCAACTGATAGACCGTTGCGGAAAACACCATCAGGAAGGCGAGCACCATCATGAACGACAACAGTTCCTGGCTACGCGCCACCTGCCCCTTCTTGCGCGCCTCCTCCAGCTTGTAGGGAGTCGCCTCTTCGCTCTTGTCCTGCTGATCCTGGCTGCTCATGGCGCCCCCGGAATGGACGCGCCGAAGCCAAGGGCCCGCTCGAACAACAGAGGAATGCGCTGCACCACCAGCGGTAGCGACAGCAACAGGACCAGCGCCCCGAGAGACAGCTTCACCGGCAGAGCCAGGAAGTAGACGTTGGCCTGGGGCATGGAGCGCGCCATGAACGCGAACGCGACATCGATCAACCAGAGAGCCACGACCACCGGTGCCACTATCATCAGCCCTAGAAGGAACTGCTGCGTCAGTATCTGCACCAGAGGAATGGAAAGTACGGCCAGGGATACGCTCCCCGGCGGAACCACTGTCAGCAGCCCGCTGAAGGCCCGCAGCAGTTCATGGTGCTGGTTGAGGGCAATGAACAACATGGCGAAAGCCAACACCAGAAACTCGGCGATGATCCCGGTGACATTCGAGGTGCCGGGGTCGAACACACCCGCGGCATTTAGGCCGATCTGCGTATCCACCAGCTTGCCGAGAAAATCCAGCGCGGCATGAGCGGCATGGAAACCGAAGGCCATAACAACTCCTACCAGCAGCTCGCCGGCGATCACCGCCGGCGACAGCTCGACGGCCCGCTCCGGCAGGGCACCCGCCATCACTGCCGCCAAAGTCAGCGCCAGCAGCATGCGCACCATCAGCGGAACACGCGCGAAAAAAGCCACCGGCGCAGCGACTATCAACGGAGTCAGCCGCACGCTGATCAGCAAGGTATTGATGGCGAAAGCCGTAAGCACAGCGACGTCCCTGGAGCTGAGCTAAAGGGTGGCGCTTTGGGTGATGGTGGAGAGCGCGAACTGCCGTAGCGTCGCAATCATCCAGCCACCAAACACCAGCAGCATGACCACGCTCACCGCCAGCTTCGGCACGAAGGTGAGGGTCATTTCCTGAACCTGGGTGGCAACTTGGATGATGCTGATCAGCAGGCCGACGATGAGAATGGCCAACAGCAATGGAGCAGCCACCATGGCTGCCGTAAGAAGCGCATCCTTGAGCGCGTACAGCACGAAATCCTGTGTCATTCCCGATCCCCGACTACACGACCAAACCCGGCCGCCAAGGTGTTGCGGACATCGCGGACTGCGGGCCTCTACGGGTCCATCGGTTTGACGATGTCATTCTGTGATGCGGTGCGCATGCTATAGAGGTCGGGTACGCGCATGCAATAGAGGTACCTCCAAGGGAGCATGGTGACCGATGGGTCTCCGACCAGCGGTGATGGCAAAATGACACAGCCCACAGCGGGGAGCAGTTGGGCCTTCAATTCCTGAGGCTCCAACAATTCTTGAGGTTCCAAACATCGATCCACCTCCGGACTAATTAAATGGCATCACTCCGCGATGCTGTTCGGTGGCTGACCTTTAACACTGGAATTGATCTGGCAGAAGAAGGGATTTTCCTGTGCCATTTCGTCGTAAGCCCTATCATTCTGCTGCCCCATTGCTCCTTCGGCTCTCGCTTAGCCTCTAGACATTCAACCTTCCAGCCTCGTAGCTTTCAACTTTGACGGTGCCACCCGCTTCACGGTGTTGATAAGTGCCGCGCTCATCTCCTAAAAGCTGAACATCATATGAAAACTATTCCACGAGCCTTGACAATCGTTTTGCTGTTGGTGTCGGCGCATGCAAGCACCTGCCCTCTCGAAGGGTATTGGAAGTCTCATGAAGAGAAAACATTAGCCAGTTTCAGAAGCGCCAAAGACACAACTGCAAAGCAGAGGGAGATTTTAACGAAAAATTTCTTTGGAAAACTGTTCATTCATATCGAATGTGACAAATTCACAACCGTAATGGATGGCTGGATGCAAACAAGCAGTTACAAACTGCTCTCCTCCCCTGAAACAGCAGTTACTATCCAGTACCACTCAGATCTAGAAGGAAATGTAATGAGTGAGGCAGTAATAGAAGATAAATGCTACTCAGCTCCCGTCAATAGCGGTCAATTCAAAGAGTATTTCTGCCCAGTCAACGCAGAAGAATTCAATAAGGCTAGAAGATTCGCAGAGCAAGCCGTATCAAAAAGCCCGTAGCTTTTAGCTGATAGAGAAAGATTACTCTTCCCTAGCCAGCAGCCCAGCGGGAGACACTCATGACACGATACCCACTTGCAAGAACCATCATTGCCAGTTTTATAAGAATTGCCTCACTATTGTGGCTTCCAGTTGTTTTTTGCGGTTGCCGGCGGATATGTAATAAGCCTTTTCCACCCTCCATCACAAATCGGAGAAACTAGGATTTTTTATATATTTATAATTTTACCCATTATTTTCTCTTTCTTTTGGGGAAATACAGAAATCATTAAAATTCAAACAGGCGCAACCGGCAAGATCGTAGCGTGCATTTGCTATTCGGCCATTGCGTTTTTTGTGCTGTTCTTTGTCGGGTGAGGTTCAATGATGCACTTACACCTTTAACCAGGTGTTTGACATGGCTCTGGAGACATCTCCCATGAAAGCACTCACCGCGAGCGAATCCCGCACCAACCTCTATCGGCTCATGGAGCAGACGGCCGAATTGCACCAGCCGATCATGATCTCCGGCAAGCGGACCAGCTCCGTGCTGCTCTCGGCCGAAGATTGGGAAGCCATCCAGGAAACGCTCTATCTGCTGTCCATCCCTGGCATGCGCGAGACGATCAAGGAAGGCATGGCCGAGCCGCTCTAAGGAACTGGACTGGTGACCTAGCAACTCGTCTACACGAAACAGGCGCAGAAGCTGGCGGCTGCTGGCTCGAAGAACAAGGCGAAAGCGCTGCTGGAAGTAGCGCAGAACAACCCCTTCCAGAACCCGCCCCCTTACGAAAAGCGAGTCGGTAATCTGGCCGGCGCCTACTCGCGGCGCATCAATATCCAGCATCGCCTGGTGTATCAGGTGCTGCAGAATGAGCAGACGGTGAAGGTGCTTAGACTCTGGTCGCACTACGAATAGCGCCGGCTCTCGACACTTCCTCGACACGTTCGAGGGTCTGAAAAGCAAAAGCCCCGAAAACTTGTTAGTTTTCAGGGCTTTAGCATTGGGGTCTGGCGGTGAAGGAGGGAT
>NZ_BPFX01000037.1 GCF_019655855.1 Pseudomonas paralcaligenes
CTGCCCAGGCGCGCGGCGCGCTCAACCCGGAGCTGGACCCGCGCCTGCTGGTGGTCTCGCTGATCGGCCTCACCCTGCTGCCCTACGCCGCCGCGCCCATCTGGCGTGGCGTGTTCGCCAACGCGCAGATCGGCGACGACGCGCTGATCGCCCACACCCTCGCCCTGTTGCGGGGCGCCATGGAGCCCTGAATGCACCGTCTGCTGCTTTCCAGCCTGTTGCTGGCCTGCCTGGCCGGCTGCGACGCCGGCGGCGAACAGCTGCTCGGCACCCTCGAATGGGACCGGGTCGGCCTGCCCGCGGAAGCCTCGGAAACCGTGCTGTCCTGGCAGGTGGCCGAAGGCGACCGGGTCGAGGCCGGCCAGCTGCTGCTGGAGCTGGACCCGCGCCGCCAGGACGCGCGCATCGCCCAGGCCCGCGGCGAGGTACAGCAGGCCGCCGCGCGCCTGGCCGAGCTGAGCAACGGCGCGCGCAGCGAGACCATCGACTCGGCCCGGGCCAGCCTGGCGCGCAGCCGCGCCGAGCAGGTCGACGCCGAACGCAACTTCACCCGCATCGCCGAACTGCACCGGCGCAAGATGGTGGCCGTGGCCGAGCTGGACCGTGCCCGCGCCGCCCGCGACCAGGCCGGCGCCGCCACCCGCAGCGCCGAGGCCCAGCTGCGCGAGCTGACCAACGGCACCCGTCCGGAGCAACTGGAGCAGGCCGCCGCCGCCCTGGATTCGGCCCGTGCCGGCCTGGCCCAGCTCGAAGTCGGCCGCGAGCACCTGAGCCTGCGCGCACCCCGCGCCGGCGTGGTGGACGCGCTGCCGTTCAAAGTCGGCGACCGGCCGCCGGCCGGCGCCGAGGTGGCCAGCCTGCTGGTCGGCGAGGCGCCCTACGCGCGGGTCTTCGTGCCGGCCGACATCCGCGCGCAGGTCCGGGTCGGCGACCGCCTGCGGGTATTCGTCGAAGGCATCGAGCAGCCGTTCCAGGCCCGCGTGCGCAACATCCGCAGCGAGGCCAGCTTCACCCCCTACTACGCCCTGACCGGCGATGACGCCAGCCGCCTGATGTACCGCGCCGAACTGCTGCTCGAAGGCGAAGCCGCGCGCCGGCTGCCGGCCGGCCTGCCGCTGCATGCGGAACGCCTTGCCGGCGAGCGGCAGCAATGAACGGCAACGAGCTGGTGATCCGCGCCCGCGGCCTGAGCAAGCGCTTCGGCAAGCTCACCGCGGTCGACCACCTCGACCTGTCGGTGCCGCGTGCCGAGGTGTTCGGCTTCCTCGGCCCCAACGGCTGCGGCAAGTCCACCACCATCCGTATGCTCTGTGGCCTGCTGCAGCCCAGCGAGGGCGAGGTGGAGGTGCTCGGCTACCAGGTACCGCGCGACGCCGAGGAACTGAAGCGGCACATCGGCTACATGACCCAGAAGTTCTCCCTCTATGAGGACCTCACCGTGCAGGAGAACCTGGAATTCCTCGCCGCCGTGCAGGGCATCGGCCGCCGCGAGACCCGCGAGCGCATCGACGAGCTACTGGAGCGCTACTGGCTCACCGACCGCCGCAGGCAGATGGCCGGCACCATGAGCGGCGGCCAGAAGCAGCGCCTGGCCCTGGCCGGCGCCGTGCTGCACAAGCCCGACCTGCTGTTGCTCGACGAGCCGACCAGCGCGGTCGACCCGCAGTCGCGCCGGGAATTCTGGGACTCGCTGTTCGAGTTGGCCGAACAGGGCACCACGCTGCTGGTGTCCACCCACTACATGGATGAGGCCGAGCGCTGCACCCGCCTGGGAATTCTCGACGCCGGCCGGCTGGTGGCCGACGGCAGCCCGCGCGAGCTGATGGACGCCCTGCCCGGCCACCCGCTGCTGATCGACTGTGCCCAGCCGCGGGAGGCCCAGCGCGCCCTGCAGGGACAGCCCGCGGTGCTGGCCATGGCCCAGATCGGCGCCACCCTGCGGGTGCTCTGCGAGGGCAGCGACAGCCGCGAGACCATCGCCGCCACCCTGCACCGGGCCGGGGTCGAGGCCCGGCTGCGCGACGGCGAGGCCAACCTGGAAGACGTGTTCGTCGCCGTCACCCGCAAACCGCTGGAGGCCACGCAATGAACCTGCGCCGCATGGGCGCCATCGTCCTCAAGGAACTGCGCCAGCTGCGCCGCGACAAGCTGACCTTCGTCATGATCGCCGGCGTGCCGCTGCTGGAGCTGGTGCTGTTCGGCTACGCCATCAACATGGACGTGCGCGGCATCGAGGCCGCGGTGCTGGACCAGGCCAACACCGCCCGCTCCCGCGAGGTGGTGGCGGAAATCACCTCCAGCCAGGTGATCGAGGTGAAGTACCGGCTGGAGCAGCCGCAGGACATCGACCGCCTGCTGCGCGAGGGCCGCATCAGCGCCGCGCTGGTGGTGCCGGCGGATTTCGAGGCGCGCCTGCAGCGCCGGGACCGCCCGCCGCTGCAGCTGGTGGTGGACGGCTCCGACCAGAGCATCCAGGCCTCGGCGCGCCAGCTGGCGGCCTACCCGCTGCCCGGCTGGGGCGCGGCCCAGGGCGTGGAAGTGGTCAACTTCTACAACCCGGAGCGCCTGGCGCCGCTGAACACGGTGCCGGGGCTGCTCGGCGTGATCCTGACCATGACCATGGTGCTGTTCACCGCCGTCGCCCTGGTCCGCGAGCGCGAGCACGGCAACCTGGAACTGCTGATCGCCACGCCGGTGTCGCCCTGGGAGCTGACCCTGGGCAAGGTACTGCCCTTCGTCGGCATCGGCCTGATCCAGGTGACGGTGATCCTGGTGGTCGGCCACTGGCTGTTCGAGGTGCCGGTGCGCGGCTCGATCCTCGAACTGTACGGCGCCTCGCTGCTGTTCATCGTCGCCAGCCTGGCCCTCGGCGTGTGGCTGTCGACCCTGGCCAGCACCCAGTTCCAGGCGATGCAGATGGCCTTCTTCACCTTCCTGCCGCAGATCCTGCTGTCCGGCTTCATGTTCCCCTTCGCCGGCATGCCCAGGGTGGCCCAGTGGTTCGCCGAGCTGATGCCGCTGACCCACTACCTGCGCCTGTCCCGCGGCATCATGCTGCGCCAGGCCGGATTGCTTGAACTGTGGCTGGAGGTGCTGATCCTAATAGTGTTCTGCGCGGCACTGCTGGGCCTGGCGGTTTCGCGCATCCACAAACGCCTGGACTGAGGCCGAGTTTTTTAGCGGATGTGTCGCCGCCGCGCCGTTGTCATCCGCACGCATTATCCTCCGCCCCCAGGTAACCGACGGCGAGGGCCTGACATGCGAAGACGCTTCCTCTCCCTGCCCCTGCTCGCGCTGCTGGCCGGCATCTCCCTGCTCACGGCCTGCAGCCGCCTCGACCTGGCCTACCGCAACCTCGACTGGCTGCTGGCCTGGCGCATCGACAGCTACCTCGACCTCAACGCCGAACAGAAGGCCTGGCTCAAGCCGCGCATCAGCCAGCACCTGGCCTGGCATTGCAGCACCCAGCTGCCGCAGCTGGCCGACTGGCTGGACCAGGACCGCGCCAACCTGCGGGCCGGCCAGCTCGACGCTGCCCACCTCAAGGCCCGCTTCCTCGACCTGCGCGACGCGCTCGGCGAGGTGTCCAGCGAGATCAGCCCGACCGCCGCCGGCCTGCTGCAGCAGCTCAGCCCGAAGCAGGTGCAGCAACTGCGCCAGTCGATGGCCAAGGAGAACCAGAAGCTGCGCCGGGAATTCGTCGAACCGCCCCTCACCAAGCAGATCGCCAAGCGCAGCGAGACCACCGAGGAACGCCTGGAACCCTGGTTCGGCAAGCTGGACGCCCGGCAGAAGGCCCTGGTGCAGGCCTGGTCGCAGGAGCGCGGTGAACAGAACCGGCTGTGGCTGGAGAGCCGCGAGCGCTGGCAGGCAGCGCTGCTGGAGGAACTGGAAGGACGCCGCAGCGCCGACTTCCCCCAGCGCATCGACGCCCTGCTGCGCGAGCGCCAGGACTACTGGAGCGAGGACTACCGGCGCTCCTTCGCCGACAGCGAGCGCGGCCTGGCGGAGCTGCTCGACCAGCTCATCGCCAGCGCCAGCCCGGCGCAGCGCGAGCGCCTGAACGAGCGCCTCGGCACCCTGCGCGAGGATATCGCCGGCCTGACTTGTCCTACCCCTGCAGCGGAGGCAGTCGCCAGTCGATCGGAGTGAGGCCGCACTGCTCCAGGTACTTGTTGGTGCGACTGAAGTGGCCGTTGCCGAGGAAGCCCCGGTGGGCCGACAGCGGCGAGGGGTGCGCCGACTTCAGCACCAGATGGCGGGTGGTGTCGATCAGCTTCTGCTTGCTCTGCGCGTGGGAGCCCCAGAGCAGGAACACCAGGTTGCCCGGGCGCGCGTTGACCACCTCGATCACCTTGTCGGTGAACGGCTGCCAGCCCTTGTCGGCGTGGGAGCCGGCGCTGGCCTGCTGCACGGTCAGCGAGGTGTTGAGCAGCAGCACGCCCTGCTCCGCCCAGTTCTGCAGGTAGCCGTGGTTGGGGATGTCGATGTTCAGGTCGCGCTTGAGCTCCTTGAAGATGTTCTGCAGCGAGGGCGGCGCCGGCACGCCGGGCTGCACCGAGAAGCACAGGCCGTGGGCCTGGCCCGGGCCGTGGTAGGGGTCCTGGCCGATGATCACCACCTTGACCTTGTCCAGCGGGGTGGAGTTGAGCGCGTTGAAGATCAGCGGCCCCGGCGGGTAGATCACCTTGCCGGCGGCCTTCTCGGTCCGGAGGAACTCGCCCAGCGCCTTCATGTAGGGCTTGTCGAACTCGTCGCGCAGGGCCTCCTTCCAGCCCGGTTCGAGTTTGATGCGGTCGTCGTCGCTCATGCGCTTTTTCCCTGCTGCGAAACAAAGACGGCACGCTAGGCAAGGGCCGGAGGCAAGTCAATACGCGAAGGGCCCCGTGCGTTGTTTTCTGGGTCCCCGCCTTCGCGGGGATGACGGGGGAGTAGGTAGGGGCATCGGATGAAGGCCCTACGCGCACGTCAGGAAATCTCCGTCATTCCCGCGCAGGCGGGAATCCATGCGCGGTCATGCCCCCTGGGTCCCCGCCTTCGCGGGGATGACGGGAGCGTCGGCAGGGGGGCATCGGGTGAAGGCCCTGTGCGGGCAAGTCAGGAAATCTCCGTAATTCCCGCTCAGGCGGGAATCCATGCGCGGTCTGGCACCCCCTGGGTCCCCGCCTTCGCTGGGATGACGGGGGAGTGGGCAAAGGCATCGGATGAAGGCCCTACGCGCAAGTCAGGAAATCTCCGTCATTCCCGCGCAAGCGAGAATCCATGCGTGGTCTGGCACCCTCTGGGTCCCCGCCTTCGCGGGGATGGCGGAGGCGTAGGCAGATGCATCGGGTGAAGGTCCTACGCGCAAGTCAGGAAATCTCCGTCATTCCCGCACAGGCGGGAATCCATACGCGGTCATGCCCCCTGGGTCCCCGCCTTCGCGAGGATGACGGGGGAGTAGGCAGAGGCATCGGATGAAGGCTCTACGGGCGAGTCAGGAAATCTCCGTCATTCCCGCGCAAGCGGGAATCCATGCGCGGTCTGGCACCCCCTGGGTCCCCGCCTTCGCGGGGATGGCGGGGGCGTAGGCAGGGGCATCGGGTGAAGGCCCTACGGGCGAGTCAGGAAATCTCCGTCATTCCCGCGCAGGCGGGAATCCATGCGAGGTCAGGCACCTCCTGGGTCCCCGCCTTCGCGGGGATGACGGGACGTTGGTATCCGATAGCCCTGGCGAAGGGAATGCGCGCGGGTTTCACCCGCCCTGCTGATGCCCGCCCATCACGCCTGTGGATGCGCTTGGCGGCCTGGGGCAAGCCGGCCAAGACTGCAGGCTCACCTCATCTGGAGCACAGCGCATGGACACCGCCACAGAGACCGGAACCGAGACCGCAACCGGCATCAGCCGCGAGCGCCTTGAGCAGGCGCTGGAACACTCCACCTTCGCCCAGCTGCTGGGCGCCGAGCTGCTCGACTTCGCCCCGGGCCGGGTCAGCCTGCAGGTGCGCAGCCGCCCGGACCTGTGCCAGCACCACGGCTACCTGCACGGCGCCGTGGTCGGCTTCATGGTGGACAGCGGCTGCGCCTGGGCCGCAGCCTCCATGGTGGGCGACGTGGTCACCAGCGAATACAAGCTCAACCTGCTGGCGCCGGCCCTGGGCGAGCGCCTGGTGTGCCGCAGCGAGGTGCTCAAGGCCGGCCGGCGCCAGGCGGTATGCCGCGCCGACGTGTTCGCGGTGCAGGATGGTGCGGAAAAACTGATCGCCACCGGCCTGGCCACCATCGCCCGGGTCTAGGCTGACCTCCATGGAGGAACCGCCATGAACACCTATCGTCCGTTGGACTGCGACCTGTACGACTACCTGGAACTCGCCTGCCTGCACGGCTACCGGCTGCAGATAGAGCTGGTGGAGGGAGCGAGCTTCGTGGCCCGCGCGCTGGACACACGTACGGCGCCGAGCAAGGAGGAATTCCTCCTGCTGCAGACCGAGGACGGCCAGCGGGAGGTGCGCCTCGACCAGCTGCGGGCGATCACCCCGCTCGACCCCGGCGCCCGCTTCGGCCGGGTCGAGCTGGCGTAACCCGCGCTGCACCCGTCCCAGCCTCGACGTGGATTCCGCGCCACCGGGCGATTTGCTAGCATCGCCCACTCATCCCCTCGCCCCCGCCATGCCCCATGTCGCAGTCCGTCAATGCCGTGCGCTTCGCCTTGCTCACCCGCTTCCTCAAGGGGCAGGCCAAGGTGCCGCAGATGCCCGAAGCCGCCCTGCGCATCCGCCGCCTGCTGGAAGATCCGCGCACCTCGCTGGAACAGCTGGCCCGGGTGATCAACAGCGACCCGCCGCTGGCCGCCTACCTCATGCAGTTCGCCGAGAGCCCGCTGCTGCGCGGCGGCCGGCCGTGCGTGTCGATGCGCGACCTGCTGGCCCGGCTCGGCACCCGCCAGCTCAACGACCTGGTGCTGGGCTTCTCCCTGCGCCACCTGTTCTCCAGCCCGGAAGCCGCCCTGCAGAAGGCCTTCACCCTGCGCTGGCGGCGCGCCCGCGAGCGGGCCGCCTACTGTGCGGCCCTGGCCCAGCGCAGCGGCCTGCTGCTCGACGAGGCGATGCTCGGTGGCCTGCTGCAGGACATCGGCAGCCTGCCGCTGCTGGCCGAACTGGAGCACTGGCCGGACTACCCCCGCGAGCTGGAGGCGCTGGACGCGTTGTGCGAAGAATTGTCGGGAGACATCGGCGCCCTGGTGCTGACCCGCTGGCAGGTGCCGACGGCGATCATCGACTGCGCGCGGCAGCGCGGCAAATGGTTGCGCGAACACCCCGGCCGCGCCGACCTGGCCGACCTGGTGCTGGTCGCCAGCGCGCTGCAGAGCGCCGCCGACGACCTGCCGGAAGTGCTGCCCGCCCAGCTCCGCCTGGGGCTGGAGGCGCCCCTGGCCGCCCTGCGCGAGGAACTGCGCCAGGAGCTGCAACTGTGGCTGCGGCTGCTCGCCTGATCAGCCCTGGTGCAGCGCCCGGTAGTGACTGGGCGCCATGCCCACCACCTTCCTGAACAGCCGCGAGAAATAGTAGGGATCGTCGTAGCCGAGCTGCTCGGCGATCTGCCGCACCTCCAGGGTGCCCTGGTCGAGCAGGCGGCAGGCCTGGGCCATCTTCAGCTGGATGAAGTCCTGGATCGGCGCGTGGCCGGTCAGGGCGCGGTAGGTCTTGGCGAAGTGGAAGCGCGACAGCTTGAACTGCGCCGCCAGCTCGTCCAGTTCCAGGCTGCCGTGCAGGTGGCTGCGCATCACCGCCCGCACCGCCTCCACGTCCAGCACTCGGCCGGACTTCAGCGTGGTGCGCGCCGGCAGCACCGCCAGGGAGCTGAGCAGCGCCTGCAACTGGTGGGCGGCGTGGACGAAGTGCGCCGGGTGGAGGCCCTGGCGGTGCAGGCCGAGCAGCGCCTCGAAGTCGGCCATCAGGCGCGGCTGCATACCGATGCGCCGCACGCCGGTCCAGCCCAGCAGGCGCAGGAAGTCCTCGCTCAGGGCGCCGTCGAAATGCACCCAGTGGATGGTCCACGGCCGTTCGGCATCGGCGCCATAAGCGTGGGCCTGGCCGCGTGGGAGCAGCAGCAGGTCGCCGCCGCCCACCTCGAATCGTCCATCCCCGCTCTCCAGCCAGCCCCGCCCGGCGCGGCAGTAGATCAGCAGGTGGTCGTCCGGCTGGGTACGCCGCATGCGATGCCCGGCGGCCTCCGGGTAGTAGCCCAGGGCCAGCGGGAAGCAGCCACTGGTCAGGGGATGACGGGCCAGCACGCGGCGCAGCCGGGGCGGCACGACGAAACGCAGGCCATTGGCCGGCAGCGGCCAGTTGGAGGTTTCCACGGAAGCGCTCATGGTGTTCTCATTCTTGTTCGAATGCCAAGATCGTCCATCCGATCAGCAAGATCGTCAATCCACAGGCCCGCCGACTGCGGCTATAACTGCTGCACACAAGAACAAACAGGAGGCCCACGATGCCCCAGGTGATCCCGCAGCTGATCGACGGTCAGTGGCAGGCCAGCAGCGCCCGCGAACTGATCGAAGTGACCGACCCCGCCACCCAGGAAGTCCTGGCCCTGGCGCCCAAGGCCACCTTCGAGGAAATCGAGGCCGCCATCGCCGGCGCCAGGAAGGCCTTCCAGAGCTGGCGCGAGGTGCCGGTGCCGGAACGCGCGCGGCTGATGCTGCGCTACCAGCACCTGCTCAAGGAGCACCACGACGAGCTGGCCGAGATTCTCGCGGCGGAAACCGGCAAGACCTTCGCCGACGCCAAGGGCGACGTCTGGCGCGGCATCGAGGTGGCCGAGCACGCGGCCAACATCTGCAGCCTGATGATGGGCGAGACGGTGGAGAACGTCGCCCGCGAGATCGACACCGCCAGCTGGATCCAGCCGCTGGGCGTGTGCGTCGGCATCACCCCGTTCAACTTCCCGGCGATGATCCCGCTGTGGATGTTCCCGCTGGCCATCGCCTGCGGCAACACCTTCATCCTCAAGCCCTCCGAGCAGGACCCGCTGACCCCCAACCGTCTGGCCGAGCTGTTCCTCGAAGCCGGCGCGCCGGCCGGCGTGCTGCAGGTGCTGCACGGCGGCCGCGAGGTGGTCGACGCCCTGCTCACCCACGAGGACATCCGCGCCATCTCCTTCGTCGGCTCGGTGCCGGTGGGCCAGCACATCTACCGCACCGGCACCCAGCACCTGAAGCGGGTACAGGTCTTCGCCGGCGCCAAGAACCACATGGTGATCATGCCCGACGCGCCCAAGGACCAGGTACTCAGCAACCTGCTCGGCGCCAGCTGCGGCGCCGCCGGCCAGCGCTGCATGGCGATCAGCGTGGCGGTGTTCGTCGGCGAGTCGAAGCAGTGGATCGACGAGCTGGCCACACAGATGGCCGAGCTGCGCCCCGGCTACTGGAAGGACAGCGGCGCCGCCTACGGCCCGCTGATCAGCCAGCAGGCCAAGCAGCGCGTGCAGAAGCTGATCGCCGAGGGCAAGGCGGAAGGCGCCGAATGCCTGCTCGACGGCTCCCACTGCGAGGTGCCGGGCTACCCGGACGGCAACTGGCTGGGCCCGACCCTGTTCCGTGGCGTGACGACCAAAATGAGCCTGTACCGCGAGGAAATCTTCGGCCCGGTGCTGGTGTGCATGGAGGTCGACACCCTGGAAGACGCCATCGAACTGGTCAACGCCAGCCCCTACGGCAACGGCACCAGCATCTTCACCCGCTCCGGTGGCGCCGCGCGCCACTACCAGCACGCGGTGGAGGTCGGCCAGGTGGGCATCAACGTGCCGATCCCGGTGCCGCTGCCGTTCTTCTCCTTCACCGGCTGGAAGGGCTCGTTCTATGGCGACCTGCACGCCTACGGCAAGCAGGCGGTGCGCTTCTACACCGAGACCAAGACGGTCACCAGCCGCTGGTTCGATGACAGCCCGGTGACTGGGCCGAACATGACCATCCAACTCAAGTAAGCGTTGACGCACCGCAACACGGTGCCACTACGACGAAAAGACAATGCCTCCTCGTTCGCCAGGGCTGCACAGTCGGCCCTGGCACAAAAAGAACAAGGAGCACTGCCATGAAACGATTGACCGCCTGTCTGGCCCTCTGGGCCGGACTCACCGCCGCCGCGCAGGCGGCCGAGCCGATCACCCTCGGTCTCAGCTACCCGCGCACCGGCAGCTACAAGGAAGAAGGACTGGCACAGATGCGTGGAGCCCTGCTGGCCATCGACGAGCTGAACGCCAAGGGCGGCGTGCTCGGCCGCCCGCTACGGCTGTCCAGCCTGGACGACGCCTCGCGCCCCGAGAAGGCCGCGCGCAACGTCGACAAGCTGGCCGGCGAAGGCGCCGCGATGCTCTTCGGCGGCGCGTCCAGCGCGGCCGCCATCGCCGCCGGCAAACGCGCCCAGGAGCGCGGCCTGCTGTACTTCGGCACCCTCACCTACTCCAACGACACCACCGGCAAGGACGGCCACCGCTACCTGTTCCGCGAGTGCAACAACGCCTGGATGAGCGCCCGCGTGCTCGGCCAGTACCTGGCCAAGAACCTGCCGGACAAGTCCTACTTCTACGTCACCGCCGACTACACCTGGGGCAACACCACCGAAAGCTCGCTGCGCGAGACCACCGGCACCCAGGACGGCGCGCGCCACCCGGGCCTCAAGGTGCCCTTCCCCGGCGCGCGCGTGGCCGACTACCAGAACGCCCTGACCCAGGCCGCGCAGAGCGATGCCCAGGTGCTGGTCCTGGTGCTGTTCGGCGAGGATCTGGTGCGCGCCATGCGCATCGCCGAGAGCCTCGGCCTGACCCGGCGCATGCAGATCGTCGCGCCCAACCTGACCCAGGGCATCGTCGAGCAGGCCGGCCCCGGCCTGATGGAAGGCGTGCTCGGCACCGAGCCCTGGACCTGGCGCGTGCCGGAACTGGAAGGCAGCCAGGCCGGCCAGGCCTTCGTGCGCAACTTCACCGAACGCTACGAGGTCTACCCCTCCAGCGCCGCCGCCTCGGCCTACAGCATCGTCCAGCAGTGGGCGGACGCCGCCGGCCGCGCCAGGAGCCTGGACAGCGAGGCGCTGATCAAGGCGCTGGAAGGCCATCGCTACAGCCTGCTCAAGGGCCCGCAGCAGTGGCGCGCCTTCGACCACCAGAACGTGCAGACCGTGTACGCGGTACGGGTCAAGACCCGGTCGGAAGTGATGGCCTCGCCGCGTCATCAGGATTACTTCGAGATCGTCCACCGCCTGGACGGAGAACAGGCCGCCCCCAGCCTCGCCGAGTGGCAGGCCGAACGGCGCGCCGCCGGCCAGCCCACCACCCTGCAATGAGCGCCTATGGACTTTGAGCTGAACGAGGAACAACGCCTGCTGGTCGACAGCGCCCGCGCCTTCGCCGCGCGGGAACTGGCGCCCCACGCCGCCGACTGGGACCGCGAGCACCACTTCCCGGTGGAGGTGATCCGCCGCGCCGCCGAACAGGGCTACCTGGCCCTGTACATCGGCGAGGAAGACGGCGGCCTCGGCCTGTCGCGCCTCGCCAGCTCGCTGATCTTCGAACAGCTCGCCGCCGGCTGCGTGGCCACCACCGCCTACCTGACCATCCACAATATGGCCTCGTGGATGTTGGCGAGTTTTGGCGATGAGTCCCTGAAAGCGCGGTACCTGCCGGGCCTGACCGGCGGCGAGCTGCTGGCCTCCTACTGCCTCACCGAGCCGGACGCCGGCTCCGACGCCGCCCGCCTGCGCACCCGCGCCCGGCGCGACGGCGACGACTATGTGCTGGACGGCAGCAAGTGCTTTATCTCCGGCGCGGGATCGACCGACGTGCTGATCGTCATGGCGCGCACCGGCGAGGACGGTGCCAGGGGCATCTCCTGCTTCCTGGTGCCGGCCGACGCCGCCGGCGTGAAGTACGGGCGCAACGAGGACAAGATGGGCTGGAAGGCGCAGCCGACCCGCACCATCACCTTCGAGGACGTGCGCATTCCCGCCGGCAACCGCATCGGCCCGGAGGGTCAGGGCTTCGTCTACGCGATGAAGGGCCTGGACGGCGGGCGCCTGAACATCGCCAGCTGCTCCCTGGGCGCGGCCCAGGCGGCGCTGGAGCAGAGCCTGCGCTACGTCGAGGAACGCAAGCAGTTCGGCAAGGCCCTGGCCGAGTTCCAGGCCCTGCAGTTCAAGCTCGCCGACATGCTCACCGACCTGACCGCCAGCCGGCAGATGGTGCGCCTGGCCGCGCACAAGCTGGACCACCGCCACGGCGAGGCCAGCCTTTACTGCGCCATGGCCAAGCGCTTCGCCACCGACCACTGCTTCGCCCTGTGCAACGACGCCCTGCAACTGCACGGCGGCTATGGTTACCTGAACGACTACCCGCTGGAGCGCTGGGTGCGCGACAGCCGCGTGCACCAGATACTGGAAGGCACCAACGAGATCATGCGGGTGATCATCGCTCGCCGCCTGCTGGACCAGGGCGGCATGCTGGATCGCCTGCTGTAGCCCTTAGTCCCCTCTCCCTCCGGGAGAAGGGCCAGGGTGAGGGGTTGGCGGGTGACGCGGAGTTGCCTGATACACCCTCACCCCCGGCCCCTCTCCCAGGGGGAGAGGGGAGTCAATTAACGAGGAACGTCATGACCACCGCCATCGAACCCTACAACCCCGGCATGTTCGACCTGACCCACAAGCTGACCGTGGAAAAGCACGGCCATACGGCGCTGATCACCATCAACCACCCACCGGCCAACACCTGGGACCGCGACTCGCTGATCGGCCTCAAGCAGGTGGTCGAGCACCTCAATCGCGACGACGACATCTACGCCCTGGTGGTGACCGGCCAGGGCGGCAAGTTCTTCAGCGCCGGCGCCGACCTCAAGCTGTTCGCCGACGGCGACAAGGCCCGCGCCCGGGAAATGGCGCGGCGCTTCGGCGAAGCCTTCGAGACCCTGCGCGACTTCCGTGGTGTATCCATCGCCGCGATCAACGGCTACGCCATGGGCGGCGGCCTGGAATGCGCCCTGGCCTGCGACATCCGCATCGCCGAGCGCCAGGCGCAGATGGCCCTGCCGGAAGCCACCGTCGGCCTGCTGCCCTGCGCCGGCGGCACCCAGGCCCTGCCCTGGCTGGTCGGCGAGGGCTGGGCCAAGCGCCTGATCCTCTGCGGCGAGCGCATCGACGCCGAGACCGCCCTGCGCATCGGACTCATCGAGCAGGTGGTCGACACCGGCGAGGCGCGCGGCACCGCCCTGCTGCTGGCAGCCAAGGTGGCGCGGCAGAGCCCGGTGGCGGTGCGCACCATCAAGCCGCTGATCCAGGGTGCCCGCGAGCGCGGCCCGAACACCTGGCTGCCCGAGGAGCGCGAACGCTTCGTCGACCTGTTCGACGCCGACGACACCCACGAAGGCGTCAACGCCTTCCTGGAAAAACGCGACGCCCAGTGGCGCAACAAGTAGGGCGGGTGCAACCCGCGTGATGGCAGCAAGGCATGAGCCGCGTGTTCCACCCGCCCTGCACGAACGGATAACAAGATGAACGTGACCTTCGAAGAACGCCCCGGCCTGAACGGCTTCCGCATCGGCATCGCCAGCCTGGACGCGGAGAAGAGCCTCAACGCCCTGACCCTGCCGATGATCGAGGCGCTGGACGCCAAACTGCGCCAGTGGGCCGAGGACGATCAGATCGCCTGCGTGCTGCTGCGCGGTAACGGGCCCAAGGCCTTCTGCGCCGGCGGCGACGTGGTGCAGCTTGTACAACAGTGCCGCGAACACCCCGGCGAGGTACCGCCGCTGGCGCGGCGCTTCTTCGCCGACGAATACCGCCTCGACCACCGCATCCACACCTATCCCAAGCCGCTGCTGTGTTGGGCCCACGGCCATGTGCTGGGCGGCGGCATGGGCCTGATGCAGGGCGCGGCGATCCGCATCGTCACGCCGAGCAGCCGCCTGGGGATGCCGGAGATCAACATCGGCCTGTACCCGGACGTGGGCGGCAGCTGGTTCCTCGCCCGCCTGCCGGGCAGGCTCGGCCTGTTCCTCGGCCTCACCGCCGCCGGCATCAATGCCCGCGACGCGCTGGACCTGGACCTGGCCGACCGCTTCCTGCGCGAGGACCAGCAGGAGACGCTGATCGAGGGACTGGTGCAGATGAACTGGCGGCACCAGGCGCCCGAGCAGCTCAGCAGCCTGCTCCGCGCCCTGGAGCAGGAGGCCCGCCCCGACCTACCGGAAGCCCAGTGGCTGCCGCGCCGAGAACGCCTCGACGCCCTGCTCGACCTGGCCGACCTGCCCGCCGCCTGGCACGCCCTGACCGCCCTGCAGGACGACGCCGACCCGCTGCTGGCGCGCGCCGCCAAGACCCTGGCTGCCGGCTGCCCGCTGACCGCCCACCTGGTCTGGGAACAGATCCGCCGCGCCCGCCACCTGTCCCTGGCCGGGGTGTTCCGCATGGAATACGCCATGAGCCTCAACTGCTGCCGCCACCCGGAATTCCCGGAAGGCGTGCGCGCCCGCCTGATCGACAAGGACCAGACGCCGAAGTGGCACTGGCCCGATCCGGCTGCCATTCCCCAGGCGGTGATCGAGGCGCACTTCGCTCCGGCATGGGAGGGTGCCCACCCCCTGGCAGACCTGTAACCGTGGGAGCAGCCTTGGCCGCGATGCTCTTTTCGCGGCCAGTCGGAATGCCGCCCAGCCGCCCCCACTCATGGCCCCACGCGGACATACGAGGAGAACAACAACTATGACCCAGATCGCCTTCATCGGACTCGGCCACATGGGCCTGCCCATGGCCCGCAACCTGCTCAAGAACGGCTTCGCCGTGTGCGCCTTCGACCTGGTCAAGGAAGCCGTCGACACCCTGGTCACCGAAGGCGCCCAGCCCGCCAGCAGCGCCGCCGACGCGGTCAGGGGCGCCGCCGTGGTGGTCAGCATGCTGCCCGCCAGCCACCACGTGGAAAGCCTCTACCTGGGCGAAGGCGGCCTGCTGGAAAGGATCGCCACCGACGCCCTGGTGCTGGAATGCTCGACCATCGCCCCGGACTCGGCGCGCAAGGTCCATGCGGCTGCGGCGGCCAAGGGCATCGCCCTGCTCGACGCCCCCGTCTCCGGCGGCACTGCCGGCGCCGCGGCCGGCACCCTGACCTTCATGGTGGGCGGCGAGGCCGGCCACCTGGAACGCGCCCGACCGGTACTGGAAGCGATGGGCAAGAACATCTTCCACGCCGGCCCGGACGGCGCCGGCCAGGTCGCCAAAGTGTGCAACAACCAGCTGCTGGCCGTGCACATGATCGGCACCGCCGAGGCCATGGCCTTGGGCGTCGCCAGCGGCCTCGACCCGGCCGTGCTGGCCGAGATCATGCGGCAGAGTTCGGGCGGCAACTGGAGCCTGGAGAAGTACAACCCCTGGCCGGGAGTGATGGAGAATGTGCCGGCATCCAGGGGCTACAGCGGCGGCTTCATGGCCGAGCTGATGGCCAAGGACCTGGGCCTGGCCCAGGAAGCGGCCCAGGCCACCGGCAGCAGCACGCCGATGGGCGCGCTGGCGCTGCAGCTGTACCGCATGCTGCTCAAGCAGGGGGATGGGCGGCTGGACTTTTCGGCGGTGCAGAAACTGTTCGTCGAGTGATGGCGTCGCTGCTACGTCAAACACTCCTGCGAATGCGGGATTAGAGCACCTGGCAGAGGCTGATCAGCCGATCAGCGATGCCGCGTGGCGCTCGGGAGTTTCCTTTGGCTATGTCCTCGTTACGTGTTGGTGGCGCAATCCTGCATTTGTGGGAGCGGCTGGACGGCATTCCGATTGGCCGCGAAATTCGCGGATAAATCCGCTCCCACAAGGTGTACAACAACTAACGGGGACATAGTCTTTCCTTTAGCGCCGGTATGATCAGCCAACAGACTTGCATCCGAGCATAGGATCCACTCGGCCCAAACTCCGGAGTGATCATGAAAACCCTCCTCCTGCCGCCGCTGCTCCTGCTTCTCGCCGCCTGCCAGAGCCACAACCCCTACGTGACCGACGGCAAGCCGCTGCCGCCGGCGCCCCCTGGCGCGGCCGAGCACTTCGACCGCAGCGCCTACCCGGCGGCGCCACGCGACTACGGCCGCTACCGCGACTGGAGCTGGCGCCAGCAGCCGGCCGGTAGCGCCTGGGCCGACGGCGCGCTGGTCGCCGAGGCGGTGGGTGGCGGCCTGGATCAGCGCGGGCTGCGCCCGGTGCGTCCCGGCAAAGCCGCAGACCTGCTGGTGAGCGCCTCGCTGCGCCTGGAGAAGCGCCAGTACCAGGTACGCGACGACTACGGCAGCTACTATGGCAATAGCCCCTACGGCGACCGCTACGGCATGTACGGCCACGTGCCGCTGACCCGTACCTACGAAGTCGAGGTGGCGGTGGTGAACATCGAACTGTACGACGGTGCCAGCGGCCAGCCGGTATGGAACGGCAGCGCCGAGGCGCGTGGCGAGGGCAGCCGCAGCGAGCGCGCGGACGCCCTGCGCCGCGCCGTGGCGGATGCCCTCGGCGCCTATCCGCCGCACTGACGAGTGCTTGCCCACCAGCCCGACTTGCAGTTCGATAGGGGCTCTACCCAGGAGGTTTGCATCATGCTTTCCCGAATTCTGCTGGCACCGCTCCTGCTTCTGCTGGCCGCCTGCCAGAGCATCCACGTCGAACGCGACTTCGACGCCACCCGCGACTTTGGCGCCTATCGCAGCTGGAGCTGGCAGGAGCCGGGTCTGCAGTACCGGCCGGACGATCCGCGGATCAAGAGCGACCTTACCGAACAGCGCATCCGCGACGCCGTCGCCCAGGAACTCGAACAGCGCGGCCTGCGCCCGGCCCAGGGCGGCGCCGCAGCCGACCTCAAAGTGCAGGCCTGGCTGATCGTCGACGAGCGCCAGGACCAGGTCAGCACCAACTACGGCGGCTACTGGGGCGGTTATTGGGGAGGCTACTGGGGCGGCCCAGCCTTCAACGAGACCCGCACCGTGGAGTACAAGGTCGCCACCATCCAGGTCGACCTGTTCGACGGCAAGGACGGCAAGCTGGTGTGGCGCGGCAGCGCCGAGCAGATCATGCGCCAGTCGCCGCCCAGCCCCAGCGAGCGGGAAGCGGCCATCCGCCAGACCGTGGCCAAGGTCATCGCGCAGTATCCACCGCGATGAGCGACCAGTTGCTCGGCCACCGCCCCGCCAGCGCGGACGACCTGGACGAGGTGGTGCGCTTCGTGCGCAATGCCGACGAGCTGTTCTACGCCTTTCCCCGCGCCCACTGGCCGTTCACCCGTGAGCAACTGGCGGCCGCCTTCGCCGAGCGCCGGGGCAACACCCTGGCCCTGCTCGACGGGCGTGCCGCCGGTTTCGCCAACTTCTACCAGAGCCTGCCGGGCGACTACTGCGCCCTGGGCAACCTGATGATCGCGCCCTGGGCCCGCGGCCAGGGCGTGGCGCGCTACCTGATCGGCGTGATGGAACAGCTCGCCAGCCGCGACTTCGACGCCCGCGAACTCAAGGTCTCCTGCTTCAACGACAACGCCGCCGGCCTGCTGCTCTACGCCCGCCTCGGCTACCGGCTGACCGGCCTGGTCGAGCGCCAGCGCGGCCAGGCGCGGGTGGCGTTGGTGGAGTTCGTCAAGCCACTGCAAAACTGACCCAAGAGACAGCAACAGGCATAATCGGCACCCCTCTCGATTTCCGGAGACCGCCATGCCCAACTGGTGGCTGCTCGCCCTGCCCCTCATCGCCGGCGCCGTGATGCCGTTGCAGGCCGGTATAAATGGCCAGTTGGCCAAGCACCTGTCCAGCGTGATGGCCGCCGCCCTGGTCTCCTTCCTGGTCGGCACCCTCGCCCTGCTGATCATCGTCCTGGCCCAGCGCGAGGTCTCCGGCCTGGCAGCGCTCAAGGGATTGTCCTGGTGGCACTGGAGCGGCGGCCTGCTTGGGGCCTTCTTCATCGCCACCGCCGCCTTCGCCGGCCCGCGCATCGGCGCCCTGCTGTTCATGGTGCTGGTGCTCGCCGGCCAGTTGGGCATGGCCCTGCTGCTGGACCACAACGGCTGGGTGGGCTTCCGCGAGGCGCCCATCACCTTGGGCAAGGCGGCCGGCCTGGCACTCATCGTCGGGGGCATCTGGCTGATCCGTCGCGGCTGACGACGAAATGCTGGCACTTTGCTTTATTTGACCGGTTGGCGACGCTATGCTGCTGATATGCCGCATTTGTGATCACAACACATGGCCCCCGAAACCCCGTTCTCCCTCAGCGCCACCTTCCCCCTTCTCCGCGAAAGCCAGGACACCCGGGTCCGCACCCGCCTGGGCGGCATCTACTACCTACTGGCCTGGCTGCTGACCTGGGGCTTCAGCGCGGCCCCCGGCTCGATGCAGGTCCTGGGCCTGCTCGGCACCCTGTTCTTCGCCGTGATGATGGCGCTGCGCTGGCTGCACCGCCTGCCGGCCCAGGAGAACGATGCCAACCTGGGCCAGTGGATCGACCGCCACTGGGGCCTGATCCTGCTCACCAGCCTGGGCTGGGGCCTGGCCCACGCCTGGGCGCTGCTGCGCCCGGAGTTCGAGCCGTCGCGGCTGATCGCCACCCTCAGCACAGTGGCCTTCAGCACCGCCATGGCCTTCAACTTCCCCATGCGCAAGGCCCGCTGCGTGCTGGCCATCCTGCTGCTCTACGCGCCCGGCCTCGCCGCGCTGGCGGTGCAGTGGGACAGCCAGGAAGCGCTGGCCATCACCCTCGGCTTCTACCTCACCTACCTGCTGCTGGCGCTGAACCGCAGCCACCGCGAGTACCACGCCACCCTGGCCATGGAGCAGCAGCTGGTCGACCAGCGCGAGCGCTACGACCGGCTCAGCCGCACCGACCCGCTGACCCAACTGGGCAACCGCCTGCAGTTCAACAGCCTGTTCCCGAGCCTGGTCGCCAGCGCCCGGCGCCAGGGCACGCCGCTGTCGCTGGTGCTGATGGACATCGACTTCTTCAAGCGGATCAACGACGAGCACGGCCACAGCAGCGGCGACATCTGCCTGAGCGACTTCGCCGAGTGCATGCGCCAGGTGTTCCGCCGCGACAACGACGCCCTGCTGCGCCTGGGCGGCGAGGAGTTCGGCGTGCTGATGCCCGGCACCCCGCTGGACGAGGCCTGCGCCCTGGCCGAGCACTTTCGCAGCGCCCTCGCCAGCCACGGCTTCGAACTCCAGGGCCGGCGCCTGCCGCTGACCACCAGCCTCGGCGCCGGCAGCTTCGACGCGACACTGGACGACACCGCCGAGGCCTTCTTCAAGCGCGTCGACGACGCCCTCTACCGGGCCAAGAGCGAAGGCCGCGACCGCCTGGCCCTGGCCGGGCAGCCCGACTGACGCGGGCCGCGCCGACCTACTCGCTCACCTGGAACTCCACCCGCGCCGTCGCCCCGCTCTGGTCCAGCAGGCTCAGCTGGTAGACCCCGGAAGCACTCAGCTTCTGCTCGATGCTCTCCCCCGGCTGGCTCTCGCCCACCGGCGCGCCGTCGAGGAACCACCAGCGCGTGCCGCTACCGCCCAGGGCCGAGAGCTTCAGGCGCAACGGCCCGTCGCTGCTGGCGGGACGGCGCAGGCGGTCACCGTCGCGCACGCCGACGATGGACAGCGGCGCCGCCTGCACGGGCAGCGGCGGCGGGCAGTCCGGCGAGGCCGCCGGCAGCCGCGCGGCGCGGCGCTCCCGGCGCGGCAGCCAGGGCTCCAACGGCGCCGGCCAGAGCGCGACCTGGGCCTCGCGCGCGCCCTCGCAGCCCGGCGCCACCTGGCGCCCCTCGGCATCCAGCCAGAGGCGCTGATTCAGGCCCAGCCCCAGCGGCTGGTCGGCCGCCTGCAGGGTCGGCGGCACCGTGCCTTCCAGGGTCCAGGCGAAGCGCTGACGCCGGCAGTTGGGATCGCCGCGCGCCAGCTCCTGGCCGAGTGGCCAGCAGATGGCAGCCACGCCGACGCCGGCCGGCACCTCCTGCACCGGCGGCGCCAGGCCGCGCTGGCGGTCGCGGTTGACCAGCAGGTCGTGTACCTGCAGCAGCAGGGGCGCGGCCGAGGCCAGGCCGAACTGGCCGGGCACCGGGGTGCCGTCCGGCCGGCCAATCCACACCCCGATCAGATGGCGCGGCCCAACCCCGACCGCCCAGGCGTCGCGGAAGCCGTAGCTGGTGCCGGTCTTCCAGGCCAGCACCGGGCGCTGCACCAGCTCGGCGCGCGGGTCGCGGTCCGGCCGTGCCTGGCCGGAGAGAACGCGCCGGACGATCCAGGCCGCCCCCGGCGACAGCAGGCGCCGTTCGCGCAGCGCGTCCTGCGGCTGCAGGCGCGGGCGCGCGGCCATGCCGCCGCGGGCGAAGGCGCTGTAGCCGGTCACCAGCTCCTCGAGGCGGCTGCCGGCGCCGCCTAGGATCAGGGTCAGGTTCGGCTCGGCGCCGGCCGGTAGCGCCAGCGGCACCCCCGCGCCACGCAGCTCGCCGGCGAAGCGCCTGGGCCCGTAGGCCTCCAGCAGCTGCACGGCGGGCAGGTTGAGCGAGGTGGCCAGCGCCTCGCTGGCCGACACCGGGCCGATGAAGCCGGCGGCGAAGTTGCCCGGCCGGTAGTCGCCGTAGCGCCGCGGCACATCCTGCAGCAGGGACTCGGAGTGGATCAGCCCGGCGTCCATGGCCATGCCGTAGAGGAACGGCTTGAGGGTCGAGCCGGGCGAGCGCTGGGCGCGGATCATGTCGACATGGCCGAAGCGACGGTCGTCGCTCACATCCAGCGAGCCCAGGTAGGCGCGCACCGCCATGCTCTCGCTGTCCACCACCAGGATGGCGGCCGAGGTGCGCTCCGGCAGGCGCGCGCGCCAGCCCAGCAGCAGGTCTTCCAGGCGCCGCTGCAGGTTGGCGTCCAGGGTGGTGCGGATCAGCGGCGGGCTGCCCGGCACGTTCAGGCGGCGCGCCAGCAGCGGCGCCAGGTCGGGCTCCCGGCGCGGCGCCAGCAGCACCGGCTCCTGCAGGGCCTCGTCCACCGCCGTGCGCGGCCATTCGCCGAACTCCGCCAGGCGGCGCAGCACCTTGTCCCGGGCCACCTGCGCGCGCTCGGGGTGACGGTCCGGGCGCAGCCGGCTGGGTGCCTGGGGCAGCACCGCGAGCAGCGCCGCCTCGGCGCGGGTGAGCTGGCTCGGCGGCTTGCCCAGGTAGGCCCAGCTGGCCGCCGCCACCCCCTGCAAGGTGCCGCCGAACGGCGCGCGGTTGAGGTAAAGGGCGAGGATTTCTTCCTTGGACAGGTGCCACTCCAGCTGCAGGGTGCGCCACAGCTGCCTGAGCTTGCCGACAAGGGTCCGCTCGTGCGGGTCGAGCAGCCGCGCCACCTGCATCGACAGGGTGCTGCCGCCGGACAGCACGCGCCCGCCGGTGAGGTTCTGCCAGGCGGCGCGCGCCAGGGCCAGCGGGTTCACCCCGGGGTGGCGGTAGAACCAGCGGTCCTCGTAGGTCAGCAGCGCCTGCAGGTAATAGGGCGACACCTCGTCGGGCGCCACCGGGTAGCGCCACACGCCCTCGGCGTCGGCGAAGCGCCACAGCGGCGTGCCGTCCTCGGCCAGCACCACGCGTGCCAGGCCATCCTCGGGCAGCGGCAGCGGGAACAGCCGGTCGGCGCACCAGAGCGCGGCCAGCAGGAGCAGCGGCAGGACCAGCCAGGGGCGGCGCAGGGCTCGCCGCAGAGCGCGCGGCGAAGGTTTCATCGGGGGCTCCAGCGCAACGGGGGGAACTCGGCTCGGGCCGGCGCAGCCCAAGCTTGAGGATCACCGACAGAGTGTAAGGAAGGATCGATGGGTACCGAGAGCTTCTTCGAACGACTGGGCGAAATACTGGGCAACTTCATTCGTGTCCTGGTCGAGGCCCTGACCGGTTTCTTCCGACTGATCGGCCAGGCCGGAGCCAACTTCATCGACGGCCTGTCCCGCTCGCTGGGCATGGACCCGAACTGGATCAGCATCCTGGTCCTGATCATCGGCCTGTTGCTGCTGGTCAGCGCCATCCGCGCCTTCCTGCGCGGCTCGATCATCTGGGGCCTGATCGTCCTGCTGCTGGCACTCTGGACACTGAGCCTGCTGATCGGCGGCTGAGCGGAGCCGGCACGGGTCCGATCCGTAGCCCGGATGCAATCCGGGGCTGCCGTCACTCGCCCGCACATTCGATCGGATCGACACCGTCCCCCGCCCAGTCGATGGGCAGCAATCCTCGCCGAACGTAGCGATGAAAGCTGGACAGCGGCCAGTCCCGGACCCGCTCGACCAGGCCATGCCTGAGCGGGTTGGCATGGATGTAGTCCACATGGGCGGCGAAGTCCGGCTCGTCGCGTATCAGATGTTCCCAGAAGCGGCGCTGCCAAACGTCGGCCTCTCTCTTGTGGTTGAGCATCAGCGGAGCACCGACGCTTCGCAATCGACCGACGAACAGCGATTTGAAGCGGCGGACCCTCGACGAAAAATCGGCGTCGCCGGCCGGCAGGACCATCAGCAGGTGAAGATGCTCGGGCAGCACCACCGCCGCAGGCAACCTGAACGGCCGCTCCCGGAGTGTCTGTGCAAGCGACTCGCGCAGTTCCCCGCCATAGCGCACCAGCCAGTCCCTGGACCTGTCCTGCAAGGCCAGGGTCAGGAAATAGCAGGCGCCCGGCACGGTGGCGCGTCGGTAGTTGACCATTGGCCAGACCTCCCTGTCCGGCAGCGGATTCACTCCTGAGGCCGATCCCGGATTTCATCCGGGCTACGGTCTGTAGCCGGACGAATCCGGGTAGCTCGGCACCGATCAGTTCTCCTTCACCACCAACTGCGCCGGAGCCGCGCCGACGGCGTTCCAGGCTGGGCGGTACATGGACTCGACCTGGGGCGGCGGAACGCGGTATGTGCCGGGGGTGACGGCGCGGGCCAGGTACAGCAGGTGGGTGGTGTCGTAGCCGTTGATGTCAACGGCGGCGACGAAGCGGTCGTCGCGGAACTCCTGGTGCTTGATCGCCGCGTTCTGCATCGACTGCTGCCATTCCTTCACCGCGCTGCTGGCGTCGTCCAGGCTGGCGGCGCTCTGCGCCAGGTTCTGGTTCTCCAGCTCCAGGCCGGCCGGCAGCAGGTCCACCACCAGGGCGTCGGGCACCCGCTCCTCGGCGCGCACCGCCAGGTGGACCAGCACCAGCTGGCCGCTGGCCAGGTTGCCCAGGTCCAGCGGACGGCCGTCCAGGCCGTAGAAGCCGCGCTCGATGCTCAGGTTGTTGCCACGGGCCACCGGCGCCGCCGTCGGGTAGCCGGAGATGGTCAGCTGCTGGTAGAGCTTGCCGTCGAAGGCGCTGCTCAGGCTCAGCGGCTCGGCCAGGCTGGCGCCGTCGAGCCGCAGGGCGGGCAGAGCGTTGCTCAGCTCGCGCACCTGGTCGGCCACGTTCAGCGTCGCTTGCCAGTCCTTCTCAGGCGTCTTGATCAGGCCACGGCCGGCGAGGAACAGTGCGTTGCGCTCCTGGGTCGACAGGTAGGTCTGCAGCGAGCGCTCCTCGGCCAGGGAGAACAGCAGCTGGTCGCGGCTGGAGGCGGCCAGGTCGTTCTCTTCCAGCAGGGCGTAGATCAGCGCCTGGTCGCGCAGCGGGCTGCCGTAGTCGGCCAGCCATTCCTTGCGCTGGCGGCCGATGCCCAGGCCCAGGGCCAGCGCCTCGTCGGCACGCGGCTTGTCGCCCATCTTCTGCAGGGCCACGGCCAGCTGCACCAGCGGCAGGCCCGACTTGGCGTCGGCGCGGCGGTCGTACAGCGCGCGCAGGCTGCCCAGCGGCGCCTGCTGGCTGCGCGCCAGCACCAGGCCGGCATAGGTCTGCACGGCGAAGCGGGTGTGGTCGAGGTTGTCGCTGTAGCCGGCCTCGACCAACTGGCGGTCCTGCAGGTAGCGCAGCAGGCGCGCACTGGCCTTCTCCAGCGCTTCCGGCGGCACCGCGAAGCCCTGCTCGCGGGCGCGCAGCAGGAAGTCGGTGACGTAGGCGGTCAGCCAGTATTCCTCGTCACTGTCCGAGCCCCACAGGCCGAAGCTGCCGTTGTAGCGCTGCATGCCCAGCAGGCGCTCGATGCCGATCTCGATGGAACGGCGGCGCTGGGCCTCCGGCTCGCCTTCCAGGCCGAGGCGCTTGAGGGTGGCGCCGTCGGCGTAGAGCGATGGGTATAGGCCGCTGGTGGTCTGCTCCAGGCAGCCGTAGGGGTAGGCCCGCAGCGCCTGGATCTGTTCGGCCAGGTTCAGCGGCGGACGGCTGGAGACGCTGAGCAGCGCCTCGCGCCCGGCCGGCTCGAAGGCCGCCAGGGTGCCGGCCGGCAGCTGCCAGCTGTCGCCCTGCAGCACGCCGCGCAGGTGCTTCTGCTGCGCCGGCCAGGCCGAGCGCACACCGATCCGCCATTCGCGGCTGAACGCCGGCAGGTTCTCGCCCGGCAGGTCAAGGCCGGCCACGGTCACCCGCAGCACGCCGGTACCGTAGCCGCCGACGGCGCGCACCGGGATGCGCAGGGTGTCGCGCTGGGCCTGGTCGAGGTCCAGCGTGGTGCTGTAGCCGTCGGGATTGCCGGCCAGGTTGAGCTGGCCCTCGGCCTCGACCCGTACCTCCAGTTGCTGCTCGGCACCGGACAGGTTGGTCAGGTCCAGCGCCACGCTGGTCTCGTCGCCTCCAGCGAGGAAACGCGGCGCCGACAGTTCGGCCACCAGCGGCGCGGCCACCACCGTCTTGCCCTCGGCCATGCCGTAGCGTTCGTCGGTCCAGGCCTGGGCCATCAGGCGCAGCTCGCCGTTGAAGTCGGGGATGTCCAGGCTGACGTCGCCCTCACCCTGGGCGTTCAGCTCGATCGGCACGCTCTGCAGGGCAACGATGGTGACGCTGGTGTCCGGGCGCTTGCCGCCCTTGGCCAGCGCCGCGTCACCGCCGAAGGCCAGCTTGGCCAGGCGGCCCTGGCCGGCCTCGATCAACTGGCCGTACACGTCCAGCTGGTCCACGCCGTAGGCCTTGCGGCCGAACAGCTCGGCGAACGGGTCGGGGGTCTTGTATTCGGTGATGTTGAGGATGCCGACGTCGACCGCCGCCACCAGCACGTTGACCTTCTCCGGCACGCTGCCGTCGGCGTTCTTCGCCTGCACCTTGACCTTGAGCGGCTGCAGCGGGCGCATCTTCTCGGGGGCTTCCAGGCTCACCTGCAGCTTGCGCGGCGCGCGGTCGAACGGCAGGTGCAGCAGGCCCACGGCACGCTTGGGAGTGGCCCCGGCCTTGCGCTCGCCGGGGCGGATGACCAGGGCGCTGACGTACAGGTCGTGACGCGCCCAGTCCTTGGCCAGGGGAACGTCGAAGCTCTTGCCCTCGGCGGGCACCTCGATTTCCTGCCACCACAGCGGGCCGTCGCTGGACTCGACCATCAGGTAGCCGCTGCCGCCGGCCGGCGGCGTGACGGTGACCTTGGCGGTGTCGCCGGCGCCGTAGGCCGGCTTGTCCAAGGCCAGCTTGACCTGGTCCGGGCGCACCGCGCCGCCTTCGGTGTTGTCCTGCCAGTAGTAGCCGGCCCAGAAGCGCAGGCTGCTGGTGAAGCCGGTCTGCGGATCGGTGACCTCGACGCGGTACGGGCCCCACTCCACCGGGAAGCTGATCTTGGCGGTGCCACCGGCGGCCACCTTGACCCGCTCCTCGCCGAGGTTGAGGAACTTCTCGTTGTAGTGGTAGTTCCAGCCCTCGCTTTCCGAGAAGCTCCAGTAATAGTCGCGGCGCTCGCGGATCAGGCGCACCTGCAGGCTGTCGCTGGCCAGCTTGTTACCGGCCGGGTCGGCCAGCAGCACTTCGAACTCGGCCAGGCCGTCGCCGTCCACGTTCTCGCCGTCGAACAGGCCGCGCAGGCCCGGCAGGCGCTCGGCCGGCCACACCGGCTGCACCAGGCGACGGGTGATCGGGCGGCCGCCGGATTCCTGCAGGCTGGCCTGGAGGATCAGTTGCAGCGGCGACTTGGCCTCGGCCCAGCGGTTCTCGACGCCGACCGTGGCCAGGCCCTCGGCGTCCAGGGTGGTTTCCTCGAGTTCCAGGTCCTGGCTAAGTTCTTCCTCGGTGACCGAGCCGAACTGGTAGCCCGGCAGCGTCTTGACCGCCTCGCGCAGCGGACGCACATAGACCTGACCGGTCAGGCGGTTGCCCGACGCCGGCGCGCCATAGAGGTAGCGGCCCTCGACCTGGAAGCGTGCCTCGTCGCTCGGCTTGAGCGGCTTCTCGCTGCCCTTCAGCTCCAGCGCCAGGCGCTCGGGGAGGAAGTCCTCGACCAGGAACTCGTAGATCTGCTGGCGGCCGCCGCCGAAGTCGAACAGCAGCTGCCAACGCCCGGTCGGTGCCTCGCCGGCCAGCTGCAGCTGGTACTGGTACAGGCCGTTGGCGCCCGGCTCCCAGACGAACTTGCGGCTGACCTGCTCGTCCGGCCGGCGCACTTCCACGTTGACCGGCTGCGGCTTGACCGAGCGGCCGTCGACGTCGCGCAGCAGCGCGTTGAGCAGCACCAGTTCGCCCGGGCGATAGAGGTCACGCGGGCCGAACACGAAGAACTGCAGCGGGTTGGCCACCGCGCCGCCGATATCGAACTCGGCCAGGTCCAGCGCCGGGCTGGACAGGTTGAGCAGGCTGGTCTGCTCGCCTTGGCGGGCGATCAGCAGGGTGGCCTTCTCGGGCAGCGGCAGCTGGGCATGGCCGTCGCCGTCGGTCTTGACGCTGGCCAGCACCTCGCCCTTGTAGCCGAGCACCTCGACGTCGACGCCGGACAGCGCCTTGCCGCCCTCCAGGGCCTGGGCGAAGGCGTCCAGGCGGCCATGGTAGCGATGCACGGACAGGCCGATATCGCTCAGGGTGAACAGGGTCGCCGGCTGCGAATAGTTGTAGGTGCCCGCCTGGCGCATCACCGCCAGGTACACGCCCGGCTGCTTGAACGGCTCCAGGCCGGCGATCGGCAGCAGCACGGTCTCGCGGGTGTTGCGCGCGGGGTTGAGGTCGAAGCGGCCGCTGTAGACCAGTTCAGCCATCGGCAGCAGCTCGCGGGACTGCCAGGTGTCCAGGCTGGAAGCGCGCCCCCACTGGGCGAGGAAGTTGGTCAGCGCCTCCTGCTTGATGCGGAAGAACTCGACGTTGACCTTGTCGACGTTCAGCGCGATCACCGGCAGGCCCTCGGCCAGGCGGGTCGGCAGCAGCGAGCCGCGGCTGGCGAAGCCCACCGTGGGCTGCAGGTCGCGGGTGTCGAGGCTGGCGCTGTACTCGGCGGCCAGTTCGCTGCCATTGATGGCGCGCAGGCCGCGGTCGACGGTGAGCGCCAGGCTGCGCCGCGGCTCCAGGTGGCGCAGGCGCAGTTCCATCAGGTTGTCGGACAGCTCCCAGGCGCCGTCGACCTTGCCGCTCTTCTTGTCCACCAGGTGCACGCGGGCGGCGAAGTCCTGATCCGGGTCCAGCGGCACGCTGAAGCTCACCGACAGCGTGCTGGCGCCGTCCAGCTGGATTTCCGAGACGTCCGCCACGGACAGCTCGCGGCCGGCGTAGCGCTGGCTCAGCTCGGCCTTGTCCAGCGCCGCGCGTGGCTTGGCGGCCTGTTCGGCGGACGCCGCCGGCTGGGCGGGCGGCTTGGCGGGAGCATCGGAAGTGGAGGAATCACAGGCACTGAGGAGCGCGAGCGCGGCAGCCAGAAACAATCCTTTGTACGACATGACGGACTCTCGGGAGAGTGGCGGGGGAAGGCCAGCACTATAGCCGAGCCGGGTGCGCCCTTCACGGAAGCGTTACGCACTTGGAATCAATTTGTCGACGATCTGCACTCGGCATCGAAGCCCTTGTAGGAGCGGCCTTGGCCGCGAAGCCTTTCCCCGTCGCCATGCACAGTCCAACGCCATGAATTCGCGGCCAAGGCCGCTCCCACAAGACTCCCCCGCGAGAGCCTGGAAGGTCGCCGGGCAACGCCGCGGTGCCACGCGCACCTTTTCGCCCCGGCCTATAATCCCGCGCTTTCACCCCGGGGCCGCTCCATGTCCACACTGCTCGCCGCCTGGCATCACGCACCGACCCATCGCCGGGTCTGGGCGCTGGCCGCGCCGATGATCCTGTCCAACCTCTCCGTGCCGCTGGTGGCGCTGGTGGACAGCACGGTGATCGGCCACCTGCCCCATGCCCACCAGCTCGGCGCGGTGGTGGTGGGCGGCAGCCTGTACGCCATGCTGGCCGGGGTGTTCGGCATCCTGCGCATGAGCGCCACCGGCTTCGCCGCCCAGGCGACGGGCCGCGGCGACGGCGCGGCGCTGCGCCTGGTGCTGCTGCAGAGCCTGGTGCTGGCGGCCGTCATCGCCGTGGTGGTCGGCCTGCTGGCGGTGCCCCTGAGCGATCTGGCCCTGCGCCTGATGAGCCCCTCGGCCGAGCTGGACGCCCAGGCCCGCGACTTCTTCCACGCCCGCCTGTTCGGCCTGCCGGCCACCCTGGCCTGCGCGGCGCTGGTCGGCTGGCTGCTCGGCACCCAGAGCGCGCGCGGCGCGCTGGCGGTGATGCTGACCACCAACCTGCTCAATGTGGCGCTCAACCTGTGGTTCGTCCTCGGCCTGGAATGGGGCGTGCTCGGCTCGGCCCGTGCCTCGGTGCTGGCCGAGTGGTGCGGTGCGCTGCTCGGGCTGTACCTGGCCTGGCGCACCCTGCGCCGTCATCCGGGGCACCTGTCGAGCCACGAGCTGCGCCGCTGGAGCGGCTGGAGCGCGCTGCTGGCGGTGAACCGCGACATCCTGATCCGCACCCTGGCGCTGCACCTGGTGTTCTTCCTGATCACCGTGCAGGGCACCCGCCTGGGCGACGCCACGGTAGCGGCCAACGCCCTGCTGCTCAACGGGCTGCTGGTGGTCGCCTTCGCCCTGGACGGCCTCGCGCACGCGGTGGAGGCGCTGTGCGGCCACGCCATCGGCGCCCGCGACCGGCTCACCCTGCGCCGCTCGCTGGTGGTGGCCGGCGGCTGGTCGCTGCTGGGCAGCCTGCTGTTCGCCCTGCTCTTCCTGCTCGCCGGCAGGCTGTTCGTCGAGCTGCAGACCGACATCGCCGAGGTGCGTCGCGCCGCCTACCCGTACCTGCCGTACATGGCACTGCTGCCGCTGGTGGCGGTGTGGAGCTACCTGCTGGACGGCCTGTTCATCGGCGCCACCCGCGCGCGCGAGATGCGCAACGCCATGCTGCTCAGCGTGGCCCTGGGCCTGGCGCTCGGCTGGCTGCTGCGCGGCCTGGGCAACCACGGCCTGTGGCTGGCCTTCCTCGGCTTCATGCTGATGCGCGGCGTGACCCTGGCGCTGCTAGCCCGGCGCCTGCAGCGGCGGGACGCCTGGCTGCCGGCGGCGGGCTGAGCGCAGCGAGCGCTGGATCGCACCGCCCGGCCCCTGTACCTTGCCCCGGAACAGGGCCGCGACAGAACGGCCCGTCATTCCGTCCCAGCCATCCGAGGAACCCGCCATGGCCGATGCGATCGCCGCCAGCCTGCACTACCTGTCGATCTTCGTGCTGTTCGCCCTGCTCACCTGCGAGCACATCCTGTTTCGCGCCGACCTGGACCACGCCACCGCGCGGCGCCTGCTGCGCATCGACCTGGCCTACGGCGTGACGGCCGGCCTGGTGCTGGCCACCGGTCTGGCCCGGGTGGTCTGGTTCGGCAAGGGCGTGGACTTCTACCTGCACAACTGGGTGTTCCACGCCAAGGTCACCCTGTTCATCCTGGTCGGCCTGCTGTCGATCCTGCCGACCATGACCTTCTTCAACTGGCGCAACGACCTGCTGGCCGGCAAGGCACCGACCATCACCCCGGCCCAGGCCCGGCGCACCATCTGGGTGATCCGCCTGGAGCTGCTGCTGCTCGTCTGCCTGCCGTTCCTGGCCAGCCTGATGGCGCGTGGGGTGGGTTACTTCAGCTGATCGCCCCACTGTTGTAGGGTGCGCCGTGCGCACCTGCAAGCCCGTACGTGGCTTCGGTGCGCACGGCGCACCCTACGAGCAGGCGCAACAGCCAATGGGGGCATCACCATGAAAAAGCCCGGCGGATGCCGGGCTTTTTCTTTGCCGTGATGTGCGCGGGTTTCACCCGCCCTACGGGAGCCTGTAGGGCGGGTGAAACCCGCGTCCGACCTCAGGTCGACAGGTAGGAGGAGCGGGTCAGCCCCAGCCGCAGCGCGTCCAGGTACTGGGAGCGTTCGTTGGCGGTGAGCTTGGCGCCGGCCACCTTGTCGCGGTAGTAGGTCATCAGTTCCTCCGGCGACAGGTGCACATAGCGCAGCATGTCCTCGATGGTGTCGTGGGTCTCGATGCCGGTGTGGAACACGCTGCCGTCCGGGCGCTGGTAGATGTTCACCGAATCGGTGTCGCCGAACAGGTTGTGCATGTCACCGAGGATTTCCTGGTAGGCGCCGACCAGGAACACGCCGAGCACGTAGTCCTCGCCCTCGCGCACCTCGTGCACCGGCAGGCTGGTCTCGATCGACTGCTCGTCGACGTATTGGCGGATCTTGCCGTCGGAGTCGCAGGTCAGGTCCTGCAGAACGGCACGGCGCAGCGGCTCCTCCTCCAGGCGGGTCAGCGGCAGGATCGGCAGGATCTGGCCGATGGCCCAGGTGTCCGGCAGGCTCTGGAACACCGAGAAGTTGCAGATGTACTTGTCCGCCAGTTTGTCGTTGAGCTCGTCGAGCACCGCGCGGTGCGAGCGCTGGCGCGCCTTGAGCTGGTTGTGCAGGCGGCGGCAGATGGCGAAGTAGCACTGCTCGGCCAGGGCCTTCTCAGTCAGGTTGAGCTTGCCGGCCGAATACTGCGCGGCCACTTCCTCGATGTAGTGGGTGGCGCGCCAGTAGGTCTCGGCGACCATCTCCGGGTCGCTGCCGCCGAGCAGGTCGATCAGGTTCTGCAGCACCTCCGGTTGCTCGACGGAACGGTCGATCTCCGGCTCCTCGTCGTTGTGCCGCTCCACGTCGGTCACTTGCACCACCAGCACCGCGTGGTGCGCGGTCATCGCCCGGCCGCTCTCGGAGAAGATGTGCGGATGGGGGATTTCCTGGCGGTCGCAGAACTCCTTGAGCATGTCGACCACGGTGGAGGCGTAGTCCTCCATGTCGTAGTTGATCGAGCTGGCGTTGCGCGAGTGGGTGCCGTCGTAGTCCACGCCGAGGCCGCCGCCGACGTCGATGTGGTCGACCGGCAGGCCCAGCCCGCGCAGCTCGCCGTAGTAGCGGATGGCCTCGCGGAAGCCCTTGCGGTAGTCGGCGATGTTGGCGATCTGCGAGCCCATGTGGAAGTGCAGCAGGCGGATGCCCTGGTCCAGCTTGGCCGCCTTGAAGCGCTCGACCACCGAGAGGATCTGCGCGGCGGAGAGGCCGAACTTGGACTTCTCGCCACCGGTGTCGGCCCACTTGGAGGACGCCAGCGAGGACAGGCGCACGCGCAGGCCCACCTGCGGGGTGACCTTGATCCTGGCCGCCTCGTCGATGACGAACTGCACCTCGGATTCCTTCTCGATCACGATGAACACGTTGTGGCCGAGCTTCTGGCCCATCAGCGCCAGGCGGATGAACTCGCGGTCCTTGTAACCGTTGCAGACGATGGTGCCGCCCTTCGGCGCCAGCGCCAGCACCGCCATCAGCTCGGGCTTGGAGCCGGCCTCCAGGCCGATGGAGACGTCCTGGGTGGCGATGATGTTCTCCACCACCGCCTCCTGCTGGTTGACCTTGATCGGGTACAGCGCGGTGTAGCGGCTGCCGTACTCGAGGCGCTCGATGGCCGCGTCGAAGGCGCTGGTCAGCTGGCGCACGCGCGACTGCAGGATGTCCGGGAAGCGCACCAGCAGCGGCAGCGACAGGCCGCTCTCGCGCAGGCCGTCGAGCTGGGCGTAGAGGTCGATCGGCGCGCTGTCAGGGCCGTTGGGTCGCACTTCGACGCGACCGGCATCGTTGATCGAGAAGAAGCCGGCGCCCCAGTGGCGAATGCCGTAGACGCTGCGGCTGTCCGCCACCGTCCATTGGCTACCGTCGTCTTTGCGGGTGCGTCTTGCGGCCATCGAAGTCTCCTGTGGGGCGAGAAAGGGCTGCCGCCCGGCAGCGGTTGTACATCACGAATATGAAGATTGCAGGAAGAGTGGACTACCCCTCCTGCGTGGAAGTTTAGGAAGCGGCGCGTCAGCCGCCGGACTTCTTGGCCTTGAAGCCACGCTTGGCGAGCTCTTCGAGCAGCAGCTCGACCATGTCGCCCTGGATCTCGATGACGCCGTCCTTCAGCCCGCCGCCGCAGCCGCAGCGCTTCTTCAGCGCGCTGACCAGCTCCTTCAGCTCGGCCTCGGCCAGCGGCACGCCGGTGACGGTGGTGACGGTCTTGCCGCCACGGCCCTTGGTCTCGCGGCGCACCCGGGCGATACCGTCGCCTTCGGGAATCTGGCTCTGCTTGCAGATGCAGGCGGCCACCGGCTGGCCGCAGTCGGGACAGTGCCGACCGCCATCGGTGGAATAGACGAGACCGCCCAGGGCGGAGAGCGAAGAAGCTTTCTTGACCACCGGCTTTTCCTCGTAGGGGTCAGGATAGCGACTGGCTGAACGATGTCAGCCGCGAGGCCCCACTCAGGCAGGGGCGGCGCAACCAGGCGTGGCGCCTGGCATGAAGGTGGCGCAGTGTACGGATAAAAGTGGCGTCTGCTAAGTGCAGAATTGCGCCATTGGCCGACGGATTGGCGACTCCGTTCGGCATCGCGCACCAGGACGCACGGAAATACTGCACAACACCACGGCCGGCGCGGGCTTCCCCACCCCTCTCCCCACGGGAGAGGGGCCGGGGGTGAGGGGCTCGCAGGCCACGCCGAGTCGACCATGGCACCCTCACCCCGGCCCTCTCCCACAGGGAGAGGGGGCTATCCCTGCGCCGCCAGGTACAACCGCAACGCCTGCAGCGAATCCGGGCAGCAGGGCTTCTCCCGTACAAGCATCTGGGCCTGTTCGAGCGTGACGAAACGCGCCTCCATCACCTCCTCCGGCTGCAGCACCAGCGGCGCATCGGACACGGCGGAAAACACCGCGCCCCACAGGCGGTTGCCCGGCTCGTCGAAGAAGAAGCGCCCATGCTCGCGCAGCGGCGCCTCGGCAATACCCAATTCCTCGAACAGCTCGCGGGCGGCGGACTCGGCGTAGCTCTCACCCTCGCCCACCATGCCGCCCGCGGCCACGTCCCAGTAGCCCGGATACACGGCCTTGCTCAGGGTGCGCCGGTGCACGCACAGCTCGCCACGGGAATTGAACAGCAAGATGAAGGTGCCACGGCCGATCAGCCCGCGGCCGCGCAGTTCGGCGCGCGGCAAGCCGCCGAGCAGGTGGTCGCGCTCGTCGACCCAGGCGACCCGCTCAGCGTCGGAGGCGGCGCGGTGCGCCGCCTCGTTCGCGGGATGGGTCATCAGCCCTGACTCAGCAGGGTGCGCAGGTCGATGATCGCGGCGTTGGCGCGGGAGATGTAGTTGGCCATCACCAGCGAGTGGTTGGCCAGCACGCCGTAGCCGCTGCCGTTGAGCACCATCGGGCTCCACAGGGTCTCCTGGGCGGCCTCCAGCTCGCGGATGATCTGGCGCACGCTGACGGTGGCGTTCTTCTTCGCCAGCACGTCGGCGAAGTCCACCTCGATGGCGCGCAGCATGTGCGACAGCGCCCAGGCCTGGCCGCGGGCCTCGTAGAACACGTTGTCGATCTGCAGCCAGGGCGTGCGCACCTCTTCCTCGCTGACCTGCACCGTCTGCCCTTCAGGTACCGTCTGGTTCGGCTGCAGGTCGGTATTCAGGCGCACCCGGCCGACACTGGCCGACAGCCGCTGGGACAGCGAGCCGAGGCGGGTGGCGACGTCGCCCAGCCAGTTGTTGAGGTTATCGGCGCGGGCGTAGAACTGGGCCTTGGGCTGGCTCGGATCGGCCAGGGCTGCCAGGTAGCGGTCCAGCGACTTGATGCCCTCGGCATACTCGGCCTCGGAGGCCGGCAGCGCCCAGCTCTTGTTGTCGAAGTTGAAGCGCGGCTCGGCCTTCGCCAGGTTCGGGTCCTCGGTGGACTGCGACTGGGAGCGGGCGAAGTCCTTGCGCAGCGCGCGGGACAGGTCGCGTACCTGCACCAGCACGCCGTATTCCCAGGCCGGCATGTTGTCCAGCCACAGGCCGGGCGGCGCGATGTCGTTGGACAGGTAGCCGCCGGGCTTGCTCAGCAGGGTCTGGGAGACCTGCTTGAGGGTCTCCACCGTGGTGTAGCCGCTGACCATCTTGCGCTGGGCCTGTTCGGCCGCCGCCTGGGCATGCTGCTGCACCGGAAACAGGTCCGGCTCCTGACTCCAGTACCAGCCCACCAGCATGGCGCCCAGCAGATAGATGCCCAGCAGCGTGCCCAGCGTCTTGCCGAGCCAGCCGCCACCGAAATAGCTACGCACCCCGTCCATCGAGTCATCGACGTTGCCACGCAGCTCACCTGCGCGATTCTTCCAATCCAGCATGATCTTGATCCTTCATTGCGTCATCGCTTGATCCGACCCTGTCCGCGGCCGATCCGTTCTGCACTATAAGTGAAGCTCACAGTCAGAGCAGTGACAGAATGGCCTGGATGCCGCCGATTCGGCCAAAAGTTGGAAAATTGGCGTCAAATGATCAATGGTTATCCTTGGAATACCTTTCCAGTGGTAGCATCAGGCCATCACTCAGCCCAAAAGGCTGAACCACGTTAGATGCCCATCATGATCGAGCACGAAGACCCCAGCCGCGATCGGCTCAAGCAACACTTCGCCAAGCGCGTGATTCACCAGGCGCGTCAGGTGCTGGAGGTGTGGCAACGCCTGCAGCAGCAGGAGTGGGACGCGACCGCGCTGGCCGAGCTGATCGAGGCCAACCTGGGGCTGCTGCGCTACGCCGAGCGCTTCGAGCAGGACCTGCACGTCCACCTCGCCCGCTCCATCGGCCATTGCCTGGAAGCCGTCGAAGCCAATCGCGGCCGCCTCACCAGCCAGCTGATCACCGAACTAAACCAGTTGATGCAGCGCCTGTCGCGCACGGGCCTGCGCCATGGCGACCAGTACGACCAGACCTTCCTGCCGCCCTTGCGCAAACCCGTGTACTTGGCCCTGCAGGACCAGGAGCGTGCCGAGCGCCTGGCCCAGCAACTGGAATTCTTCGGCCTGCACGCCCAGCCGCTGGCCAGCGCCGCCGCCTTCCGCACCGCGATGGACGAGCGCCACCCGGCAGCCATCCTGATGGAAGTGGACTTCTCCGGGCCCGACCAGGGACTGGCGCTGGCCAGCGAGGCCCAGGAAGGTCTGGAACACAAGCTGCCGCTGCTGTTCTTCAGCCACCAGGACGTCGACACCCCCACCCGCCTGGCGGCCGTGCGCGCCGGCGGCCAGGAGTTCTTCACCGGCGCCCTGGACGCCTCCAGCCTGATCGAGCGCATCGAGATCCTCACCAACGTGATCCAGTACGATCCCTACAAGGTGCTGATCATCGACGACTCGCGGGCCCAGGCGATCCACACCGAGCGCGTGCTGAACAGCGCGGGCATCGTCACCCGCACCCTGACCGAGCCGATCCAGGCCATGGCCGAGCTGGCCGAGTTCCAGCCCGACCTGATCATCCTCGACATGTACATGCCCGAGTGCAACGGCCCCGAGCTGGCCAAGGTGATCCGCCACAACGACCGCTACGTCAGCGTGCCGATCATCTACCTGTCCGCCGAGGACGACCTGGACAAGCAGCTCGACGCCATGAGCGAAGGCGGCGACGACTTCCTGACCAAGCCGATCAAGCCGCGCCACCTGATCGCCACCGTGCGCAACCGCGCGGCGCGGGCACGCAACCTCAAGGCACGCATGGTGCGCGACAGCCTCACCGGGCTGTTCAACCACACCCACACCCTGCAGCTGCTCGAAGACGCGCGCTTCCGCGCCCGCCGCGACGGCCAGCCGCTGACCTTCGCCATGCTCGACATCGACCACTTCAAGAAGGTCAACGACACCTACGGCCACCCCATGGGCGACCGGGTGATCAAGAGCCTGGCCCTGTTCCTCAAGCAGCGCCTGCGCAAGACCGATCACATCGGCCGCTACGGTGGTGAAGAGTTCGCCGTGGTCCTGCCGGACACCGACGCCGCCACCGCGGCCAAGGTACTCGACGAAATCCGCAAGCGCTTCGCCGAGATCCACTACCCGGCCCAGCCCCGCGACTTGAGCTGCACCTTCAGCTGCGGCATCGCCGAAGTGACCGAGGACATGGACACCAACACCCTGTCCAAGCAGGCCGACGAAGCGCTCTACGTCGCCAAGCGCGGCGGGCGCAACCGGGTGGAAATCTACCTGGGCGAAAAAGCGTGACCGGCGTCACAGCGTCATAAGGCTGTAACCGGATCGCAATAACCTGTGGGCATCGCCAGCTTTTCCGGTGCCCACCATGCGTCTCAAGCAGCTCACCAACCTCTCGACCCTTCTCCTGATCACCTCGTGCCTGGCCCTGGGCGGCACGCTCTGGTGGTCGGAGCGGGCGCTGGAGCAGCCGTACCTGCTGATGCAGCGCTACCTCAACCTGTCCCAGCAGTTCCAGCACCAGGTCGCCGACAACGTACAGGCCTACCTGGCCAGTGGCGACGCGGTGCGCCACAGCCAGGCGACCCAGGCCATCGCCGAGCTGGAGACCCGGCTGGGCGAACTGCCCGCGCAACTGGCCGACGCCCTGCGCCCCAGCCTGCAGGACTTGGAACGTTTCGTCTCCACCGACCTGCTCGCCGCCGGCAAGCTGGCCGGCGATCCGCAAGGCTTGCTGCTGCAGGCCGAACGGGAGATGGGCGGCGCCCTCGACCAACTGGCCCGCTACGCCGACGACAGTGGCAGCCCGGATGCCCAGCGCTACGCCCAGCCGCTGTTCCGAGGCGCCCAGCACCTAGCGCGCCTGAGCCACGCCCGCGACAAACTGGTGAGCAGCGGGCGCAGTGAACTGGCCGGCGACGTGGAGCGGGAACTGGGCGCGCTCGAACAACTGGCCGGCGCCCTCGACGCCCTGCCCCTGCTCGGCGTGACCGAAAGCACCGGCGCCGGCAACAGCTTCGCCGACCTGCTCGGGCTGGCGGGCGACGCCGACCAACAGCAGGTGGAAGACAAGGGCATCGCCCTCAAGCGCGACTTCGCCAGCCTGGTCAAGCGCTACCCGGCCGAACTGGCGCGCACCCGCGCGCTGATCCAGCAACGCAGCGAACTGCTCAGCGCCAGCGCCGCCAAGATCGAGCAACTGCAATCCGCCCTGGCCGGCCTGGAGCCACTGGTACGCGCCGAGCACAGCCGCATCCAGGGCGAGGCGCGCCTGATCCAGGGCGTGGTCATCGGCCTGATCCTGCTCATCGCCCTCGGCCTGGACCGCATCCAGCGCCGCCTGAGCAACCTGCTCGGCCACCTGGCCCCGGCCCTGTCGACCTGGGCCGCCGGCGACTTCTCCCGCGACGTCCACCTCGACTCGCGTACCCGCGAGCTGCGCGACATCGAGGAATCCCTCAACCATCTGCGCCGCTACCTGGTCGAGCTGATCGGCACCATCCACCAGCACGCCGGCGAAGTGGCTGGCAGCAGCCGCACCCTGGCCGAACTGAGCCAGGGCCTGCACGGCGGAGCCGAGCGCCAGCTGGCCGACACCGCGCAGATCCGCGATGCCCTGGGCGAGCTGGAAGGCACCATCGCCCGGGTCGCCGACGACGCCAGCCAGGCCGCCGAGGCCAGCCGCGCCGCCAGTCGCGCGGTGGAACAAGGCCAGCGGGTCATCGAACAGAGCCTGACCGGCCTGCAATGCCTGGTCGGCGAGGTGCAGGGCAACGCCCAGTCCATCGAACAGCTGGCCGCCGAAACCGCCACCATCGGCCAGGTGCTGACGGTGATCCGCGGCGTGGCCGAACAGACCAACCTGCTGGCGCTCAACGCCGCCATCGAGGCCGCCCGCGCCGGCGAGGCGGGACGCGGCTTCGCCGTAGTCGCCGACGAGGTGCGCTCGCTGGCCCAGCGCACCAGCGGCGCCACCGAGGAAATCCAGCAACTGATCGCCCGCCTGCAGGGCGCCGCCCAGCAATCGGTGACCGCCATGCGCGCCCAGATGGAACACGCCGAGGCCACCGCCAGCCAGGCCGAGCAGGCCGACGGCGCCCTGGACGAAGTGGTGCTCGCCATCCGCACCATCGCCAGCATGGCCGAACGCATCGCCGAGGCCACCGCCCACCAGGGCGGCGCCGCCAGCGAAATCCGCAACCGTAGCGAGCGTATCCACCACCTCGGCGGCGACAACCTGACCCGCATCGGCGAGGGCCGCGCCCAGGGCGAGCAACTGCTGCAGTTGGGTGGCAGGTTGCACACGGCTGTGCAGGCCTTTCGCGTGTAAGCCACAGATTCGCGGACAAGTCCGCTCCCACAGGGCACCGATCCTTCGTGGGAGCGGACTTGTCCGCGCAAAAACTCCCTCGGCAATATCCGTTGACAGCCCGCGCCATCAGGGCAGTCGAGTGGAAGATCGGCTGTACGCCCCCAACGCCTCGTCGTCCCCGCGCAGGCGGGGCCCCAGGGACGCGGTGTCTTGACCCGCGCCTGGATTCCCACCTGCGCAGGAATGACCGGATTTCCTGCCTTGTCCGAATAGGGCCTTCACCCGATTGCCCTACCTGCGCCACCCGGTCGCCTGGGGTCATCCGACGGACTTGGGTATGATGCCCGCCAAGTCCGTCGTGCGAGTCTGCCATGCGCCGCCTGCTGCCCCTGTTCCTGCTGCTGTTCACCCTGCCGGCCCTGGCTGGCCTGTTCGACGATCCGACGCCACGTGGCGTGATCGACGAGGCGCCGCTGAACAACAGCGCCGACTTCCTGCCGGTGCGCGAGGCCTTCCGCCTCAGCCTGGTGGAAAGCTCGGCGAACACGGTGAAGCTGCGCTTCGTCAACGCCGAGGGCTACTACCTCTATCGCCACCGCTTCCAGTTCCGCATCGAGCCCAGCGACCTGGCCAGGGGCGAGGCCGTGCTGCCGGCGGGCGAGCCGAAGCACGACGAATTCTTCGGCGACGTCGAGGTGTACTACGGCATCACCGATGTCGAGCTGCCGATCGACAACCCCATCGACCTGCCCTTCACCGTACACGTCACCTACCAGGGCTGCGCCGACAAGGGCCTGTGCTACCCGCCGGAAACCGAGCGCATCGAGGTCGACGGCAAGGGCGCCGCGCCCACGACCGCCGCCGAGTCGCCGGCTGGCGCCCCGGCCCCCACCGGCTGGACCTGGAAGGAACTGGCGCTGTTCTTCATCGGCGGCCTGGGCCTGGCCCTGACCCCCTGCGTGCTGCCGATGCTGCCGATCCTCACCGGCGTGGTCCTGCGCGGCCAGCCCGGCGGCACCCGCGGCCTGGTGCTGTCGCTGGCCTATGTGCTGCCAATGGCGATCAGCTTCGCCATCCTCGGCGCACTGATGGGCCTGTTCGGCGCCGAACTCAACCTGCAGGCACGCCTGCAATCGCCCTGGGTGCTGGTGCCCTTCGCCGTCTTCTTCGGCCTGTTCGGCGCCGCCAGCCTGGGCTTCCTCGAACTGCGCCTGCCGGCCGCCGTCGACGGCCCGCTGCAGCGCCTGAGCCAGCGCCTGCAGGGCGGCACCCTGCTCAGCGCCGCCGCCCTCGGCGTGCTCTCCAGCCTGCTGGTGTCGCCTTGCGTGTCGGCACCCCTGGCTGGCGCCCTGCTCTATATCAGCGCCAGCGGCGACGCCCTCGGCGGTGGCCTCAAGCTGCTCGCCCTGGGCCTGGGCATGGGCACGCCGCTGGTGCTGTTCGCCATCGGTGGCGGCGCCCTGCTGCCGAGGTCCGGCCCGTGGATGATCACCGTGCGCAACGCCTTCGGCGCCCTGCTGATGGCCGTCGCGGTCTGGCTGCTGGAGCGGGTGGTGCCTGGCCCGGTCGCCCTGGCCCTGTGGGGCCTGCTGGCCGCTGGCGTCGCCCTGTGGCTGGGCGTGCTGGAGCTGACGCCGAAGACCCACCACCAGAAGGTGGCCCAACTGCTCGGCCTGCCGCTGCTGGTCTATGCTGTGATGGCCTGGATCGGCGCCCTGCAGGGCGAGAGCGATCCGCTGCGCCCGCTCGGCCATGGCGCCGCCGTCATCGGTGCGCCTGTCCAGGCGGCCGAGAGCCAGTGGCAGACCATCACCTCGCCGGCCGAGCTGGACGCCGCCCTCGCCTCGGCGAAAAGTGCCAGCCAGCCGCTGCTGCTCGATTGGTACGCCGACTGGTGCATCAGTTGCAAGGTGATCGAGCGCGAGGTGCTCGCCGCACCCGAAGTGACCGCCCGGTTGGGCGGCTACCGGCTGGTCCGCTTCGACATCACCGAGAGCAGCGCCGAGCAGCGCGCACTGCTGGACCGCTACCAGCTGTTCGGCCCGCCCGCGATCCTGTTCTTCGCCGGAAACGGTGACGAGTGGAAGGATTTGCGTGTCGTAGGTGAAATCAACGCCGCCGATTTCGCCGAACGCCTGGGCAGCGCCACCGCCCGCCAGAACTGACGACGTCATATTTCTGCCGCAAATTTCGTCCATCGTGCCGACTACTTCTGGCAACTGGACAGCCCGCAGCGCTTTCGGCATAGTCCCGGCCAGTCCAAGGTCAGAACAACAAGGAAGCGCTCATGGCCACCCTCTTGGTGCTGCACGGCCCCAACCTCAACCTGCTGGGCACTCGCGAGCCCGACAAATACGGCGCCACCACCCTGGCCGAGATCGATCAGGATCTGGAGCAGCGTGCCCGCGCCGCCGGTCATCACCTGATGCATCTGCAGAGCAACGCCGAGTACGAGCTGATCGACCGGATTCATGCCGCGAAAGGTGAAGGCGTCGACTTCATCCTCATCAATCCCGCCGCCTTCACCCACACCAGCGTCGCATTACGTGACGCGCTGCTGGCGGTGAGCATCCCATTCATCGAAGTGCACCTGTCCAACGTGCACAAGCGCGAACCCTTCCGCCATCACTCCTACTTCTCCGACGTAGCGGTGGGAGTGATCTGCGGCCTTGGCGCCAGCGGTTACCGACTGGCCCTGGAGGCCGCCCTGGAACAATTAGAACGCCCCTGACCTCACCCTTGGGAGTTGCAGAACTATGGATATCCGTAAAGTCAAGAAACTGATCGAGCTGCTGGAAGAGTCCGGTATCGACGAACTGGAGATCCGCGAGGGCGAAGAGTCCGTGCGCATCAGCCGTCACAGCAAGCAGCCGGCCTACGCCCCGCAGCCGGTATACGCCGCCGCTCCGGCTCCGGCCGCCGCGCCTGTTGCAGCTGCCGCTCCGGCCGAAGCCGGCGCCCCCGCCGCGCCCAAGCTGAACGGCACCGTGGTCCGCTCGCCGATGGTCGGCACCTTCTACCGCGCCGCCTCGCCGACCTCCGCCAACTTCGCCGAAGTCGGCCAGAGCGTGAAGAAGGGCGACATCCTGTGCATCGTCGAAGCGATGAAGATGATGAACCACATCGAGGCCGAGGCCAGCGGCGTGATCGAGTCGATCCTCGTCGAAAACGCCCAGCCGGTTGAGTACGACCAGCCCCTGTTCACCATCGTCTGATGACGGGGAGCCCGTAATGCAGAAGCTGGAAAAAGTCCTGATCGCCAACCGTGGCGAAATCGCCCTGCGCATCCTGCGCGCGTGCAAGGAACTGGATATCAAGACGGTGGCGGTCTACTCCACCGCAGACCGTGAGCTCATGCACCTTGGCCTGGCCGACGAGACCGTGTGCATCGGCCCGGCGCCGGGCGCACAGTCCTACCTGAGCATCCCGGCCATCATCAGCGCCGCCGAAGTCACCGGTGCCACCGCGATCCACCCGGGCTACGGTTTCCTCGCCGAGAACGCCGACTTCGCCGAGCAGGTGGAGAAATCCGGCTTCGCCTTCATCGGCCCGACCGCCGACGTGATCCGCCTGATGGGCGACAAGGTCTCGGCCAAGAACGCCATGATCAAGTCCGGCGTGCCCGTGGTACCCGGTTCCGAAGGCCCGTTGCCGGAGGATGAGGAAACCGCGCTGAAGATCGCCCGCGAGGTCGGCTACCCGGTGATCATCAAGGCCGCCGGCGGCGGCGGCGGGCGCGGCATGCGCGTGGTGCACAAGGAAGAAGACCTGATCAAGTCGGCCAAGCTGACCCGCACCGAGGCCGGCGCCGCGTTCGGCAACTCCATGGTCTACCTGGAGAAGTTCCTCGGCAATCCGCGCCACGTGGAAGTCCAGGTGTTGTCCGACGGCCAGGGCAACGCCATCCACCTGTACGACCGCGACTGCTCGCTGCAGCGCCGTCACCAGAAGGTGCTGGAAGAAGCCCCCGCCCCGCTGATCGACGAGAAGGCCCGCGCCGAAGTGCTGCAGCGCTGCGTCGACGCCTGCATCGAGATCGGCTACCGCGGCGCCGGCACCTTCGAGTTCCTCTACGAGGACGGCCGCTTCTACTTCATCGAGATGAACACCCGCGTGCAGGTCGAGCACCCGGTCACCGAGATGGTCACCGGCATCGACATCCTCAAGGAAATGCTCAGCATCGCCGCCGGCAACAAGCTGTCGATCAAACAGGAAGACGTGAAGATCCTCGGCCACGCCCTGGAGTGCCGGATCAACGCCGAGGACCCGGACAACTTCATGCCCTGCCCCGGCAAGGTTAAGCACTTCCACGCCCCGGGCGGCAACGGCATCCGCGTCGACTCGCACCTGTACAGTGGCTACTCGGTGCCGCCGAACTACGACTCGCTGATCGGCAAGCTGATCAGCTACGGCCGCACCCGCGACGAAGCCATGGCACGCATGCGCAACGCCCTGGAAGAGATCGTGGTCGACGGGATCAAGACCAACATCCCGCTGCACCGCGACCTGACCCGCGACAAGGGCTTCCTCAAGGGGGGCGTGAACATTCACTACCTCGAGAAGAAGCTGGGCATGGACAAGCACTGACGCGAGTCCGTAGGGCGGGTGCAACCCGCGCGTGGGCTGTATCCCGCCCTGCCCGCACAGGGGCCGCCTTCGGGCGGCCCCTGTCGTTTCGGCGCCCACGCTGGCGGGCCGCCGCCGCCCTCAAGTAAGCTGCGCGCCCACGCAACACCGCACACGAGGTTCGCCATGCCCTGGTTACAAGTCCGTCTCGCCATCACCCCGGAACAGGCCGAGCCCTACGAGGACGCCCTGCTCGGCGTCGGCGCCGTGTCGGTGACCTTCATGGACGCCGAGGACCAGCCGATCTTCGAGCCGGATCTGGGCACCACCCCGCTCTGGTCGCATACCCACCTGCTGGCCCTGTTCGAGGCCGACACCGACCCGGCCAACCTGGTCGCCCACCTGGAACTGCTGACCGGCGGCCCGCTGCCCGAGCACCAGATCGAGCAGATCGAGGACCAGGACTGGGAACGCAGCTGGATGGACAACTTCCAGCCCATGCGCTTCGGCCGCCGCCTGTGGATCGTGCCGAGCTGGCACGAGGCGCCGGAGCCGGACGCGGTCAACCTGCTGCTCGACCCGGGCCTGGCCTTCGGCACCGGCACCCACCCGACCACCGCACTGTGCCTGGAATGGCTGGACGGCCAGGACCTGGCCGGCTGCACCGTGATCGACTTCGGCTGCGGCTCGGGCATCCTCGCCATCGCCGCCCTGCTGCTCGGCGCGCCCCAAGCGGCCGGCACCGACATCGACCCGCAGGCGCTGGAAGCCTCGCGCGACAACGCCTCGCGCAACGGCATCGACCCGGCGCTTTTCCCCGTCTACCTGCCCGCCGACATGCCGCAGCAGCCGGCCGAAGTGGTGGTGGCCAACATCCTGGCCGGTCCGCTGGTATCTCTGGCGCCGCAGATCACCGCCCTGGTCCAGGCCGGCGGCCGCCTGGCGCTGTCCGGCATCCTCGCCGAACAGGCCGAGGACGTGCGCGCCGCTTACGCCGACGCCTTCGAACTCGATCCGACGGCGGAAAAGGACGGCTGGGTACGCATCAGTGGCGTGAAACGCGGGTAAGTTGCGCGTACTACTGCGCCAATACGGGGCAGAAATGCACTGTCCGCACGCAACCCCTTGTATTCTCACGCCCCTGCCTGGGTAAACTAGCGCCCTGTTTCGCACGGACCCCCGCATGACCGACAGCTTCGTCACCCAATGCCCCCACTGCCATACCAGCTTCCGCATCAGCCGTGCGCAGCTGGGCGCAGCCCATGGCGCGGTACGCTGCGGTGCCTGCATGCGCGTGTTCAATGCCGCCCAGCAGTTGCTGGTGGACCAGAACCGGGCCGCCAAACCGGTCGCTCCGGCTCCGGCTCCGGCTCCGGCTCCGGCTCCGGCTCCGGCTAAGCCGGCAGCACCGCCGGCCGCCGCGCAACCGCCCCGCCCCGCTCCGGCCGCCCCCGTGCAGCCCGCGGTCGCGGCGACGCCAGCGACCAGGCCGAACCCGCCTCCGGCGGAAAAGAAATCCGTCGATACCCTGTGGATTCACGACGACCTGGACCTGGACAGCCTCGACCTGGACGAGGAACTGGCCAAACTGGAAGAACAGGAAATGCAGCTGTCCCGCGAGTTCCTGGCGATGGACAGCGCGCCCCGGCCGGGAGAAGGCGCACCGCGTGACGATGACGAAGACAGCCGGCACGACGAGAGCTGGGCCGAGTCGCTGATCAAGGACGAGCCGGCGAGCAAGCCCGCCGCCGTCCCGCCGCCCCGCCCGAAGGAGGAATCGCTGTCTGAGCCGCCAGCCGCGAAGAAGGCCGAGCCCACCAGCCGTCCCCAGCCGCTCGAAGAGCCGCTGCCCGAGCGCGAGGAGCCGGCACTGGGCGACCTGTCATCCGACGAGGACCCGGCCGAGGAAATCGGTGACGACAACTACCGTGTCGCCGCCGAGCCCGTGGCCAAGGCCGCGCGCAACGAACCGGCGCTGCGCAACGACAGCCTGCTCGACCTCAGCGACGACCCGCTGCAGCTGGACTGGCAGCAGCCGAAGAAACCCTGGGGCCGCTGGATCGGCTGGGGCCTGCTGAACCTGCTGGCCGCCGGCGCCCTGGCCGGCCAGTACGTGGTCTACCACTTCGAGGAACTGGCCCGTCAGGACCGCTACCGCCCCTGGTTCGAGACCCTCTGCCCGGAAATCGGCTGCACCCTGCCGTCCAAGGTCGATATCGCCCAGGTGCGCAGCACCAACCTGGTGGTGCGCAGCCACCCGCAGTACATGGACGCGCTGATGGTCGACGCCATCCTCTACAACCGCGCGCCGTTCGCCCAGCCGTTCCCGTTGCTGGAACTGCGCTTCGCCGACCTCAACGGCCAGTTGATCGCCAGCAGCCGCTTCCGCCCCAGCGAGTACCTCAGCGGCGAGCTGGCCGGCCGCGACGAGATGCCTCCGCAGACCCCGATCCACATCTCCCTGGAGATCAAGGACCCGGGCTCCAGGGCGGTCAACTACAGCCTCAGCTTCCACTCTCCCGAGTAGGTGCGAACGCCGGATTTCCGGCGTTTGCCCCTTGCCACCTAGCCAAAGGCGATAACCCGATGGCTGCTCATAATTTGTTCAAAACAGCCTTTATCCGGTCACCGAGAGCGGGTATCATGCCCTCCCTTTTTCGCACTCCCCCGATCGCCGTTCCGCACTCTGGCGGGCTACGCCATTGCCCGAACGACCTTCGAGACAACAGGGATGACCCGTCGGTGGTACGCATCGGCCCTTACACTCTGCCCAACCCGCTGATCCTCGCCCCCATGGCGGGCGTCACCGATCAGCCGTTCCGGCAGCTGTGCCGCCGCCTCGGCGCCGGCATGGTGGTGTCCGAGATGGTGACCAGCGACGTGCGCCTGTGGAACAGCCGCAAATCCCGCTTGCGCCTGGTGCACCAGGGCGATCCCGAACCGCGCTCGGTGCAGATCGCCGGCGGCGATCCCGAGATGCTGGCCGAGGCCGCCCGTCGCAATGTCGAGCTGGGCGCGCAGATCATCGACATCAACATGGGCTGCCCGGCCAAGAAGGTCTGCAACAAGGCCGCCGGCTCGGCACTGATGAAGGACGAGCAACTGGTCGCCGCCATCCTCGACGCGGTGGTCGCCGCCGTCGACGTGCCGGTGACCCTGAAGATCCGCACCGGCTGGGACCGCGCCAACAAGAACGGCATCGCCGTGGCGAAGATCGCCGAGCAGGCCGGCATCGCCGCCCTCGCCGTCCACGGCCGCACCCGCGCCGACCTGTACACCGGCGAAGCCGAGTACGACACCATCGCCGCCATCAAGCAGGCGATCTCCATTCCGGTGTTCGCCAACGGCGACATCGACTCCCCGCAAAAAGCCAGGGCCGTGCTCGACGCCACCGGCGCCGACGCCCTGCTGATCGGCCGCGCGGCGCAGGGACGGCCGTGGATCTTCCGCGAGATCGCCCACTTCCTGACGACCGGCAAGGAACTGCCGGCGCCGGCGCTGTATGAAGTGGAACGCATCCTGCTGGAGCACCTGGCCGCGCTGCACGCCTTCTATGGCGAACACATGGGCGTACGCATCGCCCGCAAGCATGTCGGCTGGTACCTGGCAACCCTGCCCGGCGCGCGGGAGTTCCGCGCCGGCTTCAATCGCCTCGACAGCACCGACGCGCAATGCGCCGCCGTTCGGCAGTTCTTCGCCGAGCAGAACAACAAGGGAGAAGGGGTGGCCGCATGACGAGGATGACCGAGCCTTTTTTTGAGCAATCCGTTTTTGATGGGGCAGTACCCGTGAGCGACAACGCCAACCTGAAGCAGCACCTGAACACACCGTTCGAGCAGGGCCAGTCCCTGCGCGACAGCGTGGAGAAGGCGCTGCACAACTACTTCGCCCACCTCGAGGGAGCCGACGTCACCGACGTCTACAACCTGGTACTGACCGAGGTCGAGGCGCCGCTGCTGGAGACCGTGATGAACTACGTCAAGGGCAACCAGACCAAGGCCTCCGAGCTGCTCGGCCTGAACCGCGGGACCCTGCGCAAGAAGCTCAAGCAGTACGACCTGCTGTAAGCATCGAACCCATGACGAAGGGCGGCCCGTGGCCGCCCTTTTTCACTGAATCTCCAGCTCCGATGGACTTTGCAATGACCGACCAGACCACCCGCCTTCCCGTTCGCCGCGCCCTGATCAGCGTCTCCGACAAGACCGGCATCCTCGAGTTCGCCCGCGAACTCGTCGCCCTGGGCGTCGAGATCCTCTCCACCGGCGGCACCTACAAGCTGCTCAAGGACAACGGCGTCGCGGCGATGGAAGTGGCCGACTACACCGGCTTCCCGGAGATGATGGACGGCCGGGTGAAGACCCTGCATCCGAAGATCCACGGCGGCATCCTCGGCCGTCGCGCCTTGGACGGCGCGGTGATGGAAGAGCACGGCATCCGCCCGATCGACCTGGTCGCGGTCAACCTCTACCCCTTCGCCGCCACCGTGGCCAAGCCCGGCTGCGACCTGGCCGACGCCATCGAGAACATCGACATCGGCGGCCCGACCATGGTCCGCAGCGCCGCGAAGAACCACAAGGACGTCGCCATCGTGGTCAACGCCGGTGACTACGCCGGCATCGTCGAGTCGCTCAAGGCCGGCGGCCTGAGCTACGCCCAGCGCTTCGACCTGGCCCTCAAGGCCTTCGAGCACACCGCCGCCTACGACGGCATGATCGCCAACTACCTGGGCACCATCGACCAGAGCCGCGACACCCTGAGCACCGAAGCACGCGGCGCCTTCCCGCGCACCTTCAACAGCCAGTTCATCAAGGCTCAGGAAATGCGCTACGGCGAGAACCCGCACCAGAGCGCGGCGTTCTACGTGGAAGCGCAGAAGGGTGAGGCCAGCGTGTCCACCGCCGTACAGCTGCAGGGCAAGGAACTGTCGTTCAACAACGTGGCCGACACCGACGCCGCGCTGGAATGCGTGAAGAGCTTCGTCAAGCCGGCCTGCGTCATCGTCAAGCACGCCAACCCGTGCGGCGTCTCCGTGGTGCCGGAAAACGAGGGCGGCATCCGCAAGGCCTACGACCTGGCCTACGCCACCGACACCGAGTCGGCCTTCGGCGGCATCATCGCCTTCAACCGCGAGCTGGACGGCGAGACCGCCCGGGCCATCGTCGAGCGCCAGTTCGTCGAAGTGATCATCGCCCCGAAAGTCTCCGCCGAGGCTCGCGAAGTGGTGGCCGCCAAGGCCAACGTGCGCCTGCTCGAATGCGGCGAGTGGCCGGCCGAACGCGCCGCCGGCTGGGACTTCAAGCGAGTCAACGGTGGCCTGCTGGTACAGAGCCGCGACATCGGCATGATCAAGGCCGAAGACCTCAAGGTCGTCACCCAGCGCGCGCCGAGCGAGCAGGAGATCCACGACCTGATCTTCGCCTGGAAGGTGGCCAAGTTCGTCAAGTCCAACGCCATCGTCTATGCCAGGAACCGCCAGACCGTGGGCGTCGGCGCCGGCCAGATGAGCCGCGTCAACTCCGCCCGCATCGCCGCGATCAAGGCCGAGCACGCCGGTCTGGAAGTGAAAGGCGCGGTGATGGCCTCGGACGCCTTCTTCCCGTTCCGCGATGGCATCGACAACGCCGCCAAGGCCGGCATCACCGCGGTGATCCAGCCGGGCGGCTCGATGCGCGACGCCGAGGTGATCGCCGCCGCCGACGAGGCCGGCATCGCCATGGTGTTCACCGGCATGCGCCACTTCAGGCATTGATCCGTGGGTGGATGGCTCCGGCCATCCACCTGCGTAACACGCCAGCCACGTAGCCCGGATGAAATCCGGGAACGCCCCCATTCGAAAGCCCCGGATTGCATCCGGGCTACGCTCAGGAGAATCCCATGAACGTACTGATCATCGGCAGCGGCGGCCGCGAGCACGCCCTGGCCTGGAAAGTGGCGCAGGACAAGCGCGTCGAGAAGGTCTTCGTCGCCCCGGGCAACGCCGGCACCGCCACCGAGGCCAAGTGCGAGAACGTCGCCATCGACGTGCTGGCCATCGAGCAGCTGGCCGACTTCGCCGCGCAGAACGTGCAGCTGACCATCGTCGGCCCCGAGGCGCCGCTGGTGAAGGGCGTGGTCGACCTGTTCCGTTCGCGCGGCCTGGACATCTTCGGCCCCACCGCCGCCGCCGCCCAGCTGGAAGGCTCCAAGGCCTTCACCAAGGACTTCCTGGCGCGCCACGATATCCCCACTGCCGACTACCAGAACTTCACCGAAGTCGAGCCGGCCCTGGCCTACCTGCGCGAGAAGGGTGCGCCGATCGTGGTCAAGGCCGACGGCCTGGCCGCCGGCAAGGGCGTGATCGTCGCCATGACCCTGGCCGAAGCCGAGGAAGCGGTGCGCGACATGCTCTCGGGCAACGCCTTCGGCGACGCCGGCGCCCGCGTGGTGATCGAAGAATTCCTCGACGGCGAGGAAGCCTCCTTCATCGTCATGGTCGACGGTGAGAACGTGCTGCCCATGGCCACCAGCCAGGACCACAAGCGCGTCGGCGACGGCGACACCGGCCCCAACACCGGCGGCATGGGCGCCTACTCCCCGGCCCCGGTGGTCACCCCGGACGTGCATCAGCGCGTGATGGACGAGGTGATCTACCCGACCGTGCGCGGCATGGCGGCCGAAGGCAACGTCTACACCGGCTTCCTCTACGCCGGGCTGATGATCGACAAGGCCGGCAAGCCGAAAGTAATCGAGTTCAACTGCCGCTTCGGCGACCCGGAGACCCAGCCGGTGATGCTGCGTCTGGAAAGCTCCCTGGTGCTGCTGGTCGAGGCCGCCCTGGCCAAGGCGCTGGACAAGGTCGAGGCGACCTGGGACCCGCGCCCAACCGTGGGCGTGGTGATCGCCGCCGGCGGCTACCCGGGCGACTACGCCAAGGGTGATGTGATCGAGGGCCTGGACGCGGCGGCGAAGATCGACGGCAAGGTGTTCCACGCCGGCACCGCGCTGAAGGATGGCCAGGTCGTCACCGCAGGCGGCCGCGTGCTGTGCGCCACCGCCATCGGCCCGAGCGTGTCCAGCGCCCAGCAGCAGGCATATCGCCTGGCGGAGCAGATCCGCTGGAACGGCAGTTTCTACCGCAAGGATATCGGTTACCGCGCCATTGCCCGCGAGCAGGGCAAGGACTGAAAAACCTGCTCACGGTCCTCTGCGCGTCGGCCCTACTGCGTTAAAAACAGGTTCGGAATGCTCATGTACAAAAGTACATTCCGCTTCCTCGCCTGTTTTTGCCTTGTATGGCTCTAGCTCGATAACCGTGAACACGTTTTTGCCCTTTCAAGAAAAGGCCCCGCACTGCGGGGCCTTTTCATTTGCAGGTAGCGATCAGTGCCAGTCGCGCAGGTCGCGGTCCTTGGTCTCCGGCATCAGGAACAGGCCGATGATGAAGGTCATCACCGCCACCACGATGGGGTACCACAGGCCGTAATAGATGTTGCCGGTGGCCGCCACCATGGCGAACGCGGTAGTCGGCAGGAAGCCGCCGAACCAGCCGTTGCCGATGTGGTACGGCAGGGACATCGCCGTGTAGCGGATGCGCGTCGGGAACAGCTCGACCAGCAGCGCCGCGATCGGTCCGTAGACCATGGTCACGAACAGCACCAGCACGGTCAGCAGCAGCACCAGCATCGGCGTGTTGATCTGCTCCGGGTCGGCCTTGGCCGGGTAGCCGTGGCTGCGGATCACCTCGGTCATCCTGACATTGAACGCATCGGACTCCGCCTTGAACCGGTCGGCCGCCATGCCGGCGCCGGAGAACGAGGCGATGGTCTCGTCGCCGATACGGATGCTGGCATTGGTGCCGGCCGGCGCTTCCTCGTTGGCGTAGTTCACCGAGTTGCGCGCGAGGAAGCCCTTGGCGATGTCGCACGAGGTGACGAACTTCGAGGTGCCCACCGGGTTGAACTGGAACGAGCATTCGCTCGGGTCCGCCACCACCGTCACCGGCGCCGTGGCCTGGGCCCGCTCCAGCGCCGGGTTGGCGTAGTGGGTGATCAGGCCGAACAGCGGGAAGTAGGTCAGCGCCGCGATCAGGCAGCCGCCGAGGATGATCGGCTTGCGCCCGATCTTGTCCGACAGCCAGCCGAAGACGATGAAGAACGGCGTGCCGATCAGCAGCGACAGGGCGATCAGGATGTTCGCCGTAGGCCCGTCCACCTTCAGCGTCTGGGTCAGGAAGAACAGCGCGTAGAACTGGCCGGTGTACCAGACCACCGCCTGCCCGGCGGTGCCGCCGAACAGGGCGATCAGCGCCATCTTGGCGTTCTCCCAGCGGCCGAAGGCCTCGGTCAGCGGCGCCTTGGAAGTCTTGCCCTCTTCCTTCATCTTCTTGAACGCCGGGCTCTCGCTCAGGGTCAGGCGGATCCACACCGAGATGCCGAGCAGCACGATGGAAAGCAGGAAGGGAATGCGCCAGCCCCAGGCGGCGAAGGCCTCCTCGCCGAGCCAGGTGCGGGTGCCGAGGATCACCAGCAGCGACAGGAAAAGGCCCAGCGTCGCGGTGGTCTGGATCCACGAGGTGTAGAAGCCGCGCCGGCCGTGGGGCGCGTGCTCGGCCACGTAGGTCGCCGCGCCGCCGTATTCGCCGCCCAGCGCCAGCCCCTGGAACAGCCGCAGCACGATCAGGATGATCGGCGCCGCGATGCCCCAGGTCGCGTAGGACGGCAGGATGCCGACGATGAAGGTCGACAGGCCCATGATCATGATGGTGATGAGGAAGGTGTACTTGCGCCCCACCAGATCGCCGAGCCGGCCGAACACGATGGCGCCGAACGGCCGCACCGCGAAGCCGGCGGCGAAGGCCATGAGGGCGAAGATGAAGGCGGCGGTGGGATTGACCCCGGAGAAGAACTGCGCTGCGATGATCGCCGAGAGCGATCCGTATAGATAGAAGTCGTACCACTCGAAGACGGTGCCGAGGGAAGACGCGAAGATGACCTTGCGCTCCTCCGACGTCATGGGGCCGGCCGGTGCATGGCCGGGTGCTGCCGTTGACACGCTCATATAGGCTGCCTCCGACGACCTGTCGACGGAGAGCGGGATCGCCCTGCGCCCGGACGTCTTTTCTTGTGATTGTTCTGATCGGGAAGGCTAGACCCGCGCCGGGCGGCCGGCATTAGACCTTAGTCTAAGATGCTTGAAGTCTGGCCGGAGAAGTGGCAGAAGCGCCGCCGACCGGCTTGTCGGTCGGAAAATGGCCGATCCGGTGCCGATTCGAGGTAAAGATGCGGTAAAACAGGGGGCGAGGTTGGTCGGCATGGCTGCCTTTTGTGTCACACCCCTATATATAATCCTCCGGTTCACCAAAGAAGGGACTCCACTTGCGTCGGCTCTGGATCGCCACAGGACTCATCGTCAGCCTGCTGCTCGGCCTCTCGGCCACGTCGAACGCCGCTCCCGGGGACGATAGCTGGTCCATCCTGCTCGACAAGTCGGCACAACTGAGCTTTGCCGAGGTTCAGGCGCAGAGTTCGCGCTTCCAGCCGCTGGACCGCCTGGCCTTCACCCTCCCCGCCTCGTCCCAGGCCGTCTGGCTCAAGGTCGACACCCGCTCCCTGTCCGCCCCGCACTGGCTGTGGCTGTTCGCCCCGCGGGTGCAGCACCTGGACTTCTACCTGGTCAGGGACGGCGTGGTCGAACAGCAGCTGCGCACCGGCGAAGCGCTGACCCTCAGCTCGCGCCCGCTGCCATCGCGTTCCTACCTGTTCAGCCTGCCCAACGACGACCAGCCGCGCACCGCCTACCTGCGCATGACTTCCAACCACGCCCTGATGATGTGGTTCAAGGTCATCGACGAGGCCGAACTGGTGGCCCAGGAGCGGCCCGCCTACCTGTTCGGCGCACTGATCGGCGGCCTGCTGCTGATGGCCCTGTTCAACCTGCTGCGCATGGCCTACTCGCCCACCGCCAGCAACCTGTGGCTGGCCGGCACCCATGCCGCCCTGGCCCTGTGCGCCACCGCCAACACCGGCCTGCTCGCCGTGCTGATGCCGCAGCAGAGCTACAACCAGTCGCTGATCGCCGACCTCTCGGCCCTCGCCGCCGTGCTGTGCATGCTCGGCTATACCCGCTTCTTCTTCAGCGGCACGTCCGCCGAGCGCAGCCCGCTGCGCCACCTGCTGCACCTGGAGTTCGCCCTGGTCGCCCTGGTCGCGGCGGTGATCGGCTTCACCGGCCTGCTCTGGCACAGCTGGCTGGTCTACGGCCTGGTGGTGATGGTGGTGGTCACCGTGCCCACCATCGCCTTCATCCACTGGCGCGCCGGCTACCGCCCGGCCCGCCTGATCTTCGCCGGCCTGGCGATCTTTGGCCTGGGCTTCGCCACCCTCGCCCCGGTGCTGTTCGGCTTCGACCAGCTCAACCCCGGCTGGCTGGTGCTCAGCCTGTTCAGCGTGGCGATGGTCTCCGGCCTGATCCTCAGCATCGCCCTGTCCGAGCGCCAGCGGCAGATCCAGAGCGACACCCTGCAGCAGCGCACCCGCGAGGCCGCCGTCAGCGCCGAGCTGAAGACCAAGGCCGAGTTCCTGGCCAAGATCAGCCACGAAATCCGTACCCCGATGAACGGCGTGCTGGGCATGACCGAGCTGCTGCTCGGCACCCCGCTGTCGGCCAAGCAGCGCGACTACGTGCAGACCATCCACAGCTCGGGCAACGAGCTGCTCACCCTGATCAACGAGATTCTCGACATCTCCAAGCTGGAGTCGGGCCAGATCGAGCTGGACGACGTGCAGTTCGACCTCCACGCCCTGGTCGAGGACTGCCTGGACATCTTCCGTGCCAAGGCCGAGCGGCAGAAGGTCGAGCTGATCAGCTTCACCCAGCCGCAGGTGCCGCGCGTCATCAGCGGCGACCCCACGCGCCTGCGCCAGACCCTGATGAGCCTGCTGGACAACGCCTTCCGCCAGACCGACGAGGGCGAAATCCTGCTGGTGGTGGCGCTGGACACCGACGGCGACGCGCCGCGCCTGCGCATCGCCGTGCAGGACAGCGGCCGGCCGCTGGAGCCGGGCGAGCGCGACGCCCTGCTCAACACCGAGCTGCACAGCAGCGACTTCCTCTCCGCCAGCAAGCTCGGCGGCCGCCTCGGCCTGATCATCGCCCGCCAGCTGGTGCGCCTGATGGACGGCGAGTTCGGCGTGCAGAGCGGCGGCAGCACCGGCACCACCCTGTGGCTGACCCTGCCGCTCGACCCCCAGCGCCTGGAGCAGGCCACCGCCGACCTCGACGGGCCGCTGGAAGGCGCGCGCCTGCTGGTGGTGGACGACAACGAGACCTGCCGCAAGGTGCTGCAGCAGCAGTGCGCGGCCTGGGGCCTGCAGGTCAGCGCGGTGGCCTCCGGCAAGGAGGCCCTGGCCCTGCTGCGCACCAAGGCGCACCTGCGAGAATATTTCGACGCCGTGCTGCTGGACCAGGAAATGCCCGGCATGACCGGTATGCAGCTGGCCGCCAGGATCAAGGAAGACCCCAACCTCAACCACGACATCCTGCTGATCATGCTCACCGGCATCAGCAACGCGCCGAGCAAGATCATCGCCCGCAACGCCGGCATCAAGCGCATCCTGGCCAAGCCGGTGGCCGGCTACACCCTCAAGACCGTGCTCGCCGACGAACTGGCCCAGCGCGAGGCCGGCGCGCCGCGCACGCTGCAGCCCGACAGCGCGCCGCTACAGGTGCCGGAGGACTTCCGCATCCTGGTCGCCGAGGACAACAGCATCTCCACCAAGGTCATCCGCGGCATGCTGAGCAAGCTCAACCTCAAGCCGGACACCGCCAGCAACGGCGAGGAAGCCCTGCGCGCGATGCAGGAACAGCAGTACGACCTGGTGCTGATGGACTGCGAGATGCCGGTGCTCGACGGCTTCTCCGCCACCGAGCGCCTGCGCGAGTGGGAACAGCGCGAGCGGCGCAGCCGCACCCCGGTGGTGGCTCTGACGGCGCACATCCTCGCCGAGCACAAGGAGCGCGCGCGCCAGGTCGGCATGGACGGGCACATGTCCAAGCCGGTGGAAATGTCGCAGCTGCGCGAGCTGATCGCCCACTGGGTGCGCGAGCGCGAACGCCGCCAGCGCGACGTCCTGCACTCCTAGGGTCTGTACGAAAAGTCGTCGAGCGAACGGGTGAGGAAGCGGGCTGGGCTCGCATGCGAGTTTACGAGCTGTAAATGAGCATGACTCACTGCGTTCGCCCTTCGGGCCGCGCCTTGGCGCGTTAGCAGCAAGCTGCTTTCCGAACCCGTTTTAACGAAGCATCACCGAGCGCAGGCACTTTTCGTACAGAGCCTAGCCGGTGGCGGTGGCGCCCCGGCGCCCTCTATGCTTGCCCCATCCTCCTGACGAGCCCGATCCATGCTCTCCGTGCTGTTCAGCCTGTACCTGAAAATGCTGGTCCTCTACAGCCCGTTCTTCGTGCTGTCCTGCTTCCTCGGCCTGACCCCGGGCTATAGCGTCAGGGAGCGCAAGAAGCTGGCCTGGAAAGTGGCGCTCGGCACCCTGGTGGCCAGCGTGCTGCTCTACCTGTTCGGCCAGACCATCTTCGAGATCTTCGGCATCACCGCCGACGCCTTCCGCATCGGCGCCGGCTCCGTGCTGTTCATCTCCGCCTTGGGCATGGCCCAGGGCAAGTCGGCGGTGCAGGCGGACAACGTGCAGCAGGACGTCACCATCGTGCCGCTGACCATCCCGCTCACCGTCGGCCCCGGCACCATCGGCGCCCTGCTGGTGATGGGCATCAGCCAGCCGCACTGGAACGACAAGCTGCTGGCGATCATCGCCATCGGCATCGCCAGCGTCACGGTCGGCGTGGTGCTCTACCTGTCCGACAAGGTCGAGCGGCTGCTGGGCCAGCAGGGCCTGCAGATTCTCAGCCGCCTGATGGGCCTGTTCGTCTGCGCCCTGGCCGCGCAGATCATCTTCACCGGGGTGCGCGGCTACCTCGCCCCCTGACCGCCCCGCCCTGGCGCACCGGCACCGGCGTCCGGCCCCCAAACGGGGCACGGACGCCCTTCGACCCGCCTCATCATCCTGAAAAATCCTTCTGAAACAACAAGTTGAATAACTGGCACAGCTCCTGCTTTGTCGACATCAACTTGGATACAAGAAGGAATCTAGGAAGATGTCCCATCGCGGATTCGGCTGGACCCTGAGCGAATGGCAACAGGCCTATCGCACCGAGAACCTGCAACCCGGCGCGCTCGCCGAGCTACTTGCCGAACTCGGCGGCGAAGACCCGGCCTGGATCAGCCTGGCCACGCCCGCCCAGTTGCAGGCCCAGCTCGACGCCCTGGCCGAGCGCCTGGCCGCCGTCGGCGGCGACCTGGGCAAGCTGCCGCTGTACGGCGTGCCCTTCGCCATCAAGGACAACATCGACGCCGCCGGCTGGCAGACCACCGCCGCCTGCCCCGAATTCGCCTACACGGCCGAAGCCGACGCCACGGTGGTGGCCCGCCTGCGCGCCGCCGGCGCCATCCTCGTCGGCAAGACCAACCTCGACCAGTTCGCCACCGGCCTGGTCGGCACCCGCTCGCCCTACGGCGCGGTGCCCAACAGCTTCAAGCCCGACTACGTCAGCGGCGGCTCCAGCTCCGGCTCGGCCAGCACCGTGGCGCGCGGCCTGGTGGCCTTCTCCCTGGGCACCGACACCGCCGGCTCCGGCCGCGTGCCGGCCGGCTTCAACAACATCGTCGGGCTCAAGCCGACCAAGGGCTGGCTGCCCAACACCGGCCTGGTCCCGGCCTGCCGCACCCTGGACTGCATCTCGGTGTTCGCCCTGACCGTGGCCGACGCCCTGGCCGTGGCCGAAATCGCCGGCGGCTACGACGGGGCCGACGCCTACAGCCGCAAGAACCCCAATAGCGCCCGGGTCGGCATGCCGGCCAAGCCGCGCCTGGCGGTGCCGGCCAGCCCCGAGTTCTTCGGCGACACGCAGAACCAGGCGGTATTCGAGACCGCCCTGGGCAAGCTGCGCGAACTGGGCGCCGAGCTGGTCGAGATCGACTTCGAACCCTTCCAGGCACTGGCCGAGCAGCTCTACTACGGCTCCTGGGTCGCCGAACGCACGGTGGCGCTGGAAGGCGTGGAACCCTCGCACATCAACCCGGTGGTGCGCGGCATCGTCGCCAATGGAGAGAAGTACAGCGCCTGCGACGCCTACAAGGCCGAGTACATCCGCGCCGAGCTGGCGCGCCGGATCAACGACGCCCTGGCCGGCTTCGACGCCCTGGTGGTGCCGACCTCGCCGACCCTGCGCACCCTGGCCGAGATGGAAGCCGAGCCGGTGCTGTTCAACAGCCAGTTCGGCACCTACACCAACTTCACCAACCTGGCCGACCTCGCCGCCCTGGCCGTGCCGGCCGGCTTGCGCGCAGACGGCCTGCCCGCCGGCATCACCCTGATCGCCCCGGCCTGGCACGACCACGCCCTGGCCGCCTTCGGCCAGCGCTGGCAGCAGGCGCTCGCCCTGCCGCTGGGCGCCACCGGCCGGCCGCTGCCGGCACAGACAGCGAGCGACAAGCCCGCTCCCGGCAGCGTGCGCGTGGCCGTGGTCGGCGCCCACCTCACCGGCATGCCGCTGAACTTCCAGCTCACCACCCGCGACGCCGTGCTGGTCGAGCAGACCACCAGCGCCGCCAGCTACCGGCTCTACGCCCTGCCCGGCACCGTGCCGCCCAAGCCGGGCCTGGCGCGGGTGGCCGAGGACGGCGCCGAGATCATCGTGGAGCTGTGGGACGTGCCCCAGGCACGCTTCGGCGAATTCGTCGCCGAGATTCCGCCGCCGCTGGGCATCGGCAACCTGGAGCTGGCCGACGGCCGCTGGGTCAAGGGCTTCATCTGCGAGCCCTATGCCCTGACGGGCGCCCGCGACATCACCGGCTTCGGCGGCTGGCGTGCGTTCATCGCCAGCCTCCAGGGCGCGCGTCCGTGACTCCCCGGCTGTGGCAGCTGAGGGGACTGCCTTGGGAACTGTGGGAGCGGCCTTGGCCGCGAATGGGGCTGCTCCAAAAGCTTCGCGGCCAAGGCCGCTCCCACAAAGGCAGCTTTTACAAAAGCAGCTCCCACAAGGGTCATCGCTCCGCTCGCGCTCTTCCGATCTACGCCTAAACGAGGCAACGCCCATGTTCGATACCGTACTGATCGCCAACCGTGGCGACCAGCCGCAAAGCGGCGCAACGACGCAGTCAAAGTGCCGGGTGGGCGCAGCCCGCCACGGCGATCTCGCCACGGAGGCCACCCATGTTTAATACCGTACTCATCGCTAACCGTGGCGAGATCGCCGTCCGCGCCATCCGCACCCTCAAGCGCCTGGGCGTGAAGAGCGTCGCCGTCTACTCCGACGCCGACCGCAACGCCCAGCATGTGCGCGATGCCGATGTTGCCATCGCCCTGGGCGGCGACAAGCCCGCCGACAGCTACCTGCGCATCGACAGGATTCTCGCCGCGGCCCAGGAAACCGGCGCCCAGGCGATCTACCCGGGCTACGGCTTCCTCTCCGAGAGCGCCGAGTTCGCCGACGCCTGCGAGGCCGCCGGCATCGCCTTCGTCGGCCCGACCGGCGAGCAGATCCGCGAATTCGGCCTCAAGCACCGTGCCCGCGAGCTGGCCGGCGAAGCCCAGGTGCCGATGGCGCCGGGCACCGGCCTGCTGCAGAGCCTGGAAGAAGCCCTCGCCGCCGCCGAAGGCATCGGCTACCCGGTGATGCTCAAGACCACCGCCGGCGGCGGCGGCATCGGCCTGACCCGCTGCGCCGACGCCGAAGCCCTGGCCAGCGCCTACGACAGCGTCAAGCGCATGGGCGAACAGTTCTTCAGCGACGCCGGCGTGTTCCTCGAACGCTTCGTCGACCAGGCGCGCCACGTCGAGGTGCAGATATTCGGCGACGGTATGGGTCGTGTCGCCGCCCTGGGCGAGCGCGATTGCTCGCTGCAGCGGCGCAACCAGAAGGTGGTCGAGGAAACCCCGGCGCCGAACCTGCCCCAGGCCACCCGCGAGCGCCTGCACGCCGCCGCCGTGCAGCTCGGCGAGTCGGTGAGCTACCGCAGCGCCGGCACCGTGGAGTTCATCTACGACGCCGCCCGCGACGACTTCTACTTCCTCGAAGTGAACACCCGCCTGCAGGTCGAGCACCCGGTCACCGAGATGGTCACCGGTCTCGACCTGATCGAGTGCATGCTGCGCGTGGCCGCCGGCGACGCGCTGGACTGGGCCGCCCTGGACCGCGCCCCGCAGGGCGCCGCCATCGAGGTGCGCATCTACGCCGAGGACCCGCTGAAGAACTTCCAGCCCAGCCCCGGCGTGCTCACCGAAGTGCACTTCCCCGAGGACGTGCGGGTAGACGGCTGGGTCGCCACCGGCAGCGAAGTCTCGGCCTTCTACGACCCGATGATCGCCAAGCTGATCGTCCACGGCCAAAGCCGCGACGAAGCCATCGCCAAGCTGCGCGCCGCGCTCGGCGAAACCCGCCTGCACGGCATCGCCAGCAACCTCGACTACCTGCGCCAGGTGGTGGCCGACACGCGCTTCGCCCGGGGCGAGGTGTGGACCCGCCTGCTCGATACCTTCGCCTTCAAGGCCAGCGTCATCGAGGTGCTGGAGCCCGGCACCTACTCCAGCGTGCAGGACTACCCGGGTCGCCTCGGCTACTGGGACATCGGCGTGCCGCCGTCCGGGCCGATGGACGACTTCGCCTTCCGCCTGGCCAACCGCATCGTCGGCAACCACGCCGACGCCGCCGGCCTGGAATTCACCCTGCAAGGCCCGACCCTGCGCTTCCACTGCGACGCGCTGATCGCCCTGACCGGCGCCGACTGCCCGGCCACCCTGGACGGCGAGCCGGTGGCCTACTGGCAACCGGTCGCGGTCAGGGCCGGCCAGGTGCTCAAGCTCGGCCGCGCGCTCAGCGGCTGCCGCACCTACCTGGCGGTGCGCAACGGCATCGACGTGCCGCTGTACCTGGGCAGCCGCTCGACCTTCGCCCTCGGCCAGTTCGGCGGCCACGCCGGCCGCACCCTGCGCCCGGCCGACACCCTGGCCATCTCCCAGCCCGCGCTGCCGGCCTGCGCCACCCCGGCGCCGGTGGCCGCGCCCCAGGCCGTGCACCCGAGCCTGATTCCCAGCTACGGCACCACTTGGAACATCGGCGTGCTGTACGGCCCGCACGGCGCACCGGACTTCTTCACCCCCGAAGCGATCGAGGAATTCTTCGCCGCCGAATGGGAGGTGCACTACAACTCCAACCGCCTCGGCGTGCGCCTGTCCGGGCCGAAACCGAGCTGGACCCGCGCCGACGGCGGTGAGGCTGGCCTGCACCCGTCCAACGTCCACGACTGCGAATACGCCATCGGCGCGATCAACTTCACCGGCGACTTCCCGGTGATCCTGACCAAGGACGGCCCCAGCCTCGGCGGCTTCGTCTGCCCGGTGACCATCGCCAAGGCCGAGCTGTGGAAGGTCGGCCAGGTCAAGCCCGGCGACAAGCTGCGCTTCCACCCCATCGGCTTCCAGCAGGCGCAGAGCCTGGAGCAGGCCCAGTTGGGCAGTCTCGAAGCCCTGGCCGCGATCAGCGCGGTGACCCTGCCGGCGCCGTCGCTGCAGCCGGAGAGCACCGTGTCCGCCACCGTGCTGGCCGAGCTGCCGGCCGAAGGCAGCCGCCCGCGGGTGGTCTACCGCCAGGCCGGCGACGCCTACATCCTGCTGGAATACGGCGACAACGTGCTGGACCTCGCCCTGCGCCTGCGCGTGCACCTGCTGATGGAAGCGCTGAAGGCCGAGCCGCTGCGCGGCCTGGAGGAACTGGCGCCGGGCGTGCGCTCGCTGCAACTGCGCTACGACAGCCGCGTGCTGCACCAGCAGGCGCTGATCGATCACCTGCTGGGCCTGGAACAGCGCCTGGGCGACGTCGCCGAGCTGAAGGTGCCGACCCGCATCGTCCACCTGCCGATGGCCTTCGAGGACAGCGCCACCCTCGGCGCCGTCACCCGCTACCGCGAGACGGTGCGCAGCGAAGCGCCCTGGCTGCCGAACAACGTCGACTTCCTGCAGCGCATCAACGGCCTGGCCTGTCGCGACGAGGTGAAGGACATCCTGTTCGACGCCAGCTACCTGATCCTCGGCCTCGGCGACGTCTACCTCGACGCGCCCTGCGCCGTGCCGCTGGACCCGCGCCACCGCCTGCTCAGCTCTAAGTACAACCCGGCGCGCACCTACACCGCCGAAGGCACGGTGGGCATCGGCGGCATGTACATGTGCATCTACGGCATGGATTCGCCCGGCGGCTACCAGCTGGTCGGCCGCACCCTGCCGATCTGGAACAAGTTCGTGAAGAACGCCCAGTTCGAGAACGGCGAGCCCTGGCTGCTGCGCTTCTTCGACCAGGTGCGCTTCTACCCGGTCAGCGAGGCCGAGCTGGACGACTTCCGCGAGGCCTTCCGCGAGGGCCGCGCCCAGGTCCGCATCGAGCAGGGCGAGTTCGACTTCGCCGAATACCAGCGCTTCCTCGCCGCCAACGCGGACGGCATCGCCGCCTTCCAGGCCCGGCAGAAGGCCGCCTTCGACGCCGAGGTGCAGCTGTGGCAGGACGACGACCCGGCCGCCGCCGCGCCGCTGGCCGTCGCCCAGGAAGACGACGGCGACCTCGACGGCCACCTGGTCAGCGCCGACATGTGCGGCAGCGTGTGGAAGGTGCTGGTCGAGCCCGGCCAGCATGTCGAGGCCGGCACCCCGCTGCTGGTGGTCGAGGCGATGAAGATGGAGCTGGCGGTCACCGCGCCGGTGTCCGGCATCGTCAAGTCGGTGCGCTGCGCGCCGGGCAAGGCGGTGACGCCGGGCGACGCGCTGCTCCTGCTGGTGCCGGGCGAGGCCGCCTGAGATGCAACTGGTCGGTCCCGACAAGCGCGGCCGCGAGCGCCCGGAGAACCTGGCCGAGCGCATCTACGCCCAGCTCAAGGACGACATCTTCGAGTTCCGCCTGCTGCCCGGCGACCGCTTCTCCGAGGGCGAGGTCGCCGAGCGCATGGAGGTCAGTCGCACCCCGGTGCGCCAGGCCCTCTACCGGCTGGAACGCGAGGGCTACCTGGAGGTGTATTTCCGCAGCGGCTGGCAGGTGCGGCCGTTCGACTTCCACTACTTCGAGGAGCTGTACGAAGTGCGCATCGTCCTCGAACTGGAAGCGGTCAGGCGCCTGTGCGACCGGCCGGCCGGCGAGCTGCCGGCGCCGCTGGAGGAGCTGCGCCGGACCTGGATGGTCCGCCCCGAGGACCGCCTGCAGAACGGCCGCGCCGTGTCGCTGCTCGACGAACGCTTCCACTGCCAGCTGGTGGAGGCCACCGGCAACCGCGAGATGGCCCGCCTGCACGCGGAAGTCAGCGAGAAGATCCGCATCATCCGGCGCCTGGACTTCACCCAGGAGCCGCGCGTGGAGGCGACCTACGCCGAACACGCCCAGATTCTCGGCGCGATTTTGTCGCGCCGCCCCGAAGAAGCACAGCTGTTGCTCAGGACCCACATCGAACTGAGCAAGGCGGAAGTGCGCAAGATCACCCTGCACATGCTGCACAGCGCCCGGCAACGGGCGATGGCCGGGCAAGGGTGACGCGATGACCCGTTGGACGACTGCCAACCCATAACCAGAAATCAGCAGTACTCAAACTAGCTCGAATGGAGATCGCACCATGCAACGACGCAGCCTGATCAAGGCCTTCACCCTTTCCGCTTCCATCGCCGCCATGGGCATGACCTGGACCGTCCAGGCCGCCGAGACCATCAAGGTCGGCATCCTCCACTCGCTGTCCGGCACCATGGCGATCTCCGAGACCTCGCTGAAGGACATGGCGCTGATGACCATCGACGAGATCAACGCCAAGGGCGGCGTCAATGGCAAGCAGCTGGAGCCGGTGGTGGTCGACCCCGCGTCCAACTGGCCGCTGTTCGCCGAGAAGGCCCGCCAGCTGCTGACCCAGGACAAGGTCGACGTGGTGTTCGGCTGCTGGACCTCGGTATCGCGCAAGTCCGTGCTGCCGGTGTTCGAGGAACTCAACGGCCTACTGTTCTACCCGGTGCAGTACGAAGGCGAGGAAATGTCGCCGAACGTGTTCTACACCGGCGCCGCGCCGAACCAGCAGGCCATCCCGGCCGTGGAGTACCTGATGAGCGAGGACGGCGGCGGCGCCAAGCGCTACTTCCTGCTGGGCACCGACTACGTCTACCCGCGCACCACCAACAAGATCCTGCGCGCCTTCCTGCACAGCAAGGGCGTGCAGGACAAGGACATCGAGGAGGTCTACACCCCCTTCGGTCATAGCGACTATCAAACCATCGTCGCCAACATCAAGAAGTTCTCCGCCGGCGGCAAGACCGCGGTGATCTCCACCGTCAACGGCGACTCCAACGTGCCGTTCTACAAGGAACTGGCCAACCAGGGCATCGAAGCTACCGACATCCCGGTAGTGGCCTTCTCGGTGGGCGAAGAAGAACTGCGCGGCATCGACACCAAGCCGCTGGTAGGCCAGCTGGCCGCGTGGAACTACTTCCAGTCGGTGGACAACCCGGTCAACACCACCTTCGTCGACAAGTGGAAGGCCTACGCTAAGGCCAAGAATCTGCCGAACTACCAGACCGCAGTGACCAACGACCCGATGGAAGCCACCTACGTCGGCATCAACATGTGGGCCCAGGCCGTGGCGAAAGCCGGCACCACCGAAGTCGACAAGGTCCGCGAGGCCCTGGCCGGCCAGACCTTCGCCGCGCCGAGCGGCTACACCCTGACCATGGACAAGACCAACCACCACCTGCACAAGCCGGTGATGATCGGCGAAGTCCAGGAAGACGGTCAGTTCTCCATCGTCTGGCAGACCGAAGGCCCGCTGCGCGCCCAGCCCTGGAGCCCCTTCATCCCCGGCAACGACAAGAAGCCGGACCATGCGGTGAAGAGCAACTGAGGCGGGTGAAGCTTCCGGAAGTCCGCGTGCGCCATGGCATCCCTCACCCCCAGCCCCTCTCCCAAAGGGAGAGGGGTGACGGAGCGCCAGGCAACGTAGACCTCTCATGAAATCGCACGCTTCCCCTCTCCCTCCGGGAGAGGGGCCAGGGGTGAGGGTCTTGCGCCCCACTCTATAGCCGTAGCCCGGATGCAATCCGGGAATCGCCACCCCGGATTGCATCCGGGCTACGGCCACCTGCAAAGGACTGATCCGCAATGCCCACTGCCTTGTTCCGAATCCTGCTGTCACTGGCGCTGCTGCTGCCGCTGACCGCACATGCCGGGGACGCCGCCGACTTCGTCGCCGCCAGCCCGGCCAGACAGGCCCAGCTCCTCGAAAGCTGGGCCGCGCAACCCGATACCACTCGCCAGCCGCTGCTCGACGCCCTGCAGCAGGGCCGCGTCGGCGTCGACGCGGCCAAAGCCGCCTTCTATGAAGTCGACGGCGCCTGGCAGGCCGCCGAAGGCTCCGCCGCGGCCGATGGCACGCCGAAGAAGCTGCGCCTGAACAACCGCCTGCGCGGCCTGCTGGCCAATGTCCAGGCCAGCCAGCAACTGCTCGCCGAGGAACCGGCCAGGCGCCTGGCCGCCGCCCGGCAACTGCAGAAGAGCGCCAAGCCGGCCCAGCTGGAACTGCTCAACGCCCGCGTCGCCGGCGAACCGGACGAGGCCGTGCGCGCCGCCCTGGCGCTGGCCCTGGCCAACCTGCAGCTGGTCGATGCCGACCCGCAGGTCCGCCTGAAGGCCGTGCGCCTGCTCGGCGAAAGCGGCGACCCGCAGGCCCGCACCCGCCTGGAAGGCGTGCTGGCCGAAGGCGCCGAGAGCGCCGCCGCGGTGCGCACCGCGGCCGAGACCAGCCTGGTGCAGGTCGAGCGCCGCCTGCTGATCGGCGAACTGCTCGGCCAGGCCTTCAGCGGCCTGAGCCTGGGCAGCATCCTGCTGCTGGCCGCCCTCGGCCTGGCCATCACCTTCGG
>NZ_BPFX01000038.1 GCF_019655855.1 Pseudomonas paralcaligenes
GAGGCGGTGAACATGGGCGCGATGAAGGTGCGCTCCGGTTGCGAGGATCTGGTGGTGGTTGGCGGCGTGGAATCCATGTCCCGCGTGCCCATGGGCTCCGACGGCGGCGCCTGGGTGATGGACCCGGAGACCAACATCCACTCCAACTTCGTGCCCCAGGGCATCGGCGCCGACCTGATCGCCACCCTGGAAGGCTTCTCTCGTGTAGACGTCGACAGCTTCGCCTTGCGCTCCCAGCAG
>NZ_BPFX01000039.1 GCF_019655855.1 Pseudomonas paralcaligenes
GAAGGCCCTGGCCTGGTGCATTGCCCGCGCCGAGGTGGAGGAGATAGACCGTCTGAACATCCTCCATGCCACCATGCTGGCCATGCAGCGCGCGGTGGAGGGATTGAGCGTCGTTCCGAAGCTGGCCCTGATCGACGGCAACCGCTGCCCGAAACTGGCGGTGCCCAGCGCTCCTGTGGTCGGCGGCGACGCCCAGGTGCCGGCCATCGCCGCCGCCTCCATCCTGGCCAAGGTCAGCCGCGACCGCGAGATGGTCGAGCTGGACCTGCTCTACCCGGGCTATGGCATGGCCGGGCACAAGGGCTACCCCACGCCGGTGCACCTGGAGGCGCTCAAGCGCCTGGGCGCCACGCCGATCCACCGGCGCTCCTTCGCACCGGTGCGCGTGGTGCTGGAGGCGGCCGGACTGTCGTAGACGCGGCTGTCCTTTCAAGGCAGGCCCGGTACAATCCGGGCCTTATCGTTTCTGTGTCACCAACGGGATTGCCATGACCGCCACCTTCGTCCATCTGCGCCTGCACACCGAGTTCTCCCTGGTCGACGGCCTGGTGCGGGTCAAACCCCTGGTCAAGGCGGTGGCCGGTGCCGGCATGCCGGCCGTGGCCGTCACCGACATGAGCAACATGTGCTCGCTGGTGAAGTTCTACAAGACCGCCATGGGCGCGGGCGTCAAGCCCATCTGCGGCGCCGACATCTGGCTGGCCAGCCCGGACGAGGACGGCCCGCTGTCGCGCCTGACCCTGCTGGTGATGAACGCCCAGGGTTATCGCAACCTCACCGAGTTGATCTCCCGCGGCTGGGCCGAGGGCCAGGACAACGGCCTGGTGATCATCCAGCGCGACTGGGTCAAGGAGGCGGCCGAGGGACTGATCGCGCTGTCCGGCGCCCGCGAGGGCGAAGTCGGCATGGCCCTGCTGGCCGGTGAGCAGAAACGTGCCGAGGAGCTGCTCGGCGAATGGATGGCGGTGTTCCCGGACCGGTTCTACCTGGAGGTGCAGCGCACCAACCGGGTTAACGACGAGGAGCATCTGCACGCGGCCGTCGACCTGGCCTCGCGCACCGGTGTGCCGCTGGTGGCGACCAACGATGTGCGCTTCCTCAAGCAGGAAGATTTCGAGGCCCACGAGACCCGCGTGTGCATCGGCGAGAGCCGCACCCTGGACGACCCGCGCCGCCCACGCAACTACTCCGAGGAGCAGTACCTCAAGAGCCCGGAGGAAATGGCCGAGCTGTTCTCCGACCTGCCCGAGGCGCTGGAGAACACGCTGGAAATCGCCAAGCGCTGCAATATCGAGGTGCAGCTGGGCAAGTACTTCCTTCCCGACTTCCCCACCCCCAACGGCATGGGCATCGACGACTACCTGCGTCACGCCTCGTTCGAGGGCCTGGAAGAGCGCCTGGAGGTCTTGCTGCCCAGGGACACCCCCGATTACGAAGCGAAGAAACAGGTCTACATCGACCGCCTGAACTTCGAACTGGACATCATCATCCAGATGGGCTTCCCCGGTTACTTCCTCATCGTGATGGACTTCATCCAGTGGGCGAAGGGCAACGGCGTGCCGGTCGGTCCCGGCCGGGGCTCGGGTGCCGGTTCGCTGGTGGCCTACGTGCTGAAGATCACCGACCTCGACCCGCTGGCCTACGATCTGCTGTTCGAGCGCTTCCTCAACCCCGAACGGATTTCCATGCCCGACTTCGACGTCGACTTCTGCATGGATGGCCGCGATAGGGTGATCGACTACGTGGCGGACAAGTACGGCCGCAACGCGGTGAGCCAGATCATCACCTTCGGCTCGATGGCGGCCAAGGCGGTGGTGCGCGACGTGGCGCGGGTGCAGGGCAAGTCCTACGGCCTGGCCGACCGCCTGTCGAAGATGATCCCCTTCGAGGTCGGCATGACCCTGGAGGCCGCCTACGCCCAGGAAGAGGTGCTCCGCGACTTTCTCAAGAACGACGAGGAGGCCCAGGAAATCTGGGATATGGCCCTCAAGCTGGAGGGCATCGTGCGTGGCACCGGCAAGCACGCCGGCGGCGTGGTGATCGCGCCGACCAAGCTCACCGACTTCGCGCCGACTTCCTGCGACGAGGCGGGCGATGGCCTGGTGACCCAGTTCGACAAGGACGACGTCGAGCAGGCCGGTCTGGTGAAGTTCGACTTCCTCGGCCTGCGCACCCTGACCATCATCAAGTGGGCGATGGAGACGATCAACCGCGAGCAGGCCAAGAAGGGCCTGCCGGACCTCAACATCGACTTCATTCCGCTGGACGACAAGCCGACCTACGCGATGCTGCAGAAGGCGGAGACCACCGCGGTCTTCCAGCTCGAATCACGCGGCATGAAGGAACTGATCAAGAAGCTCAAGCCGGACTGCCTGGAAGACATGATCGCACTGGTGGCGCTGTTCCGCCCCGGCCCGCTGCAGTCGGGCATGGTGGACGACTTCATCAACCGCAAGCACGGGCGCGAGGTGATTTCCTACCCGCACCCGGACTATCAGTACCCTGGCCTGGAGCCGGTGCTGAAACCCACCTACGGCATCATCCTGTACCAGGAACAGGTGATGCAGATCGCCCAGGTCATGGCCGGCTACACCCTGGGTGGCGCGGATATGCTGCGCCGCGCCATGGGCAAGAAGAAGCCCGAGGAGATGGCCAAGCAGCGCGGCGGCTTCATCGAGGGCTGCGCCAACAACGGCATCGACGCCGACCTGGCCGGCAACATCTTCGACCTGGTGGAAAAGTTCGCCGGCTACGGCTTCAACAAGTCCCACTCCGCCGCCTACGGCCTGGTCTCCTACCAGACCGCCTGGCTCAAGGCGCACTATCCGGCGCCGTTCATGGCCGCGGTGCTGTCGGCGGATATGCACAACACCGACAAGGTGGTGATCCTCATCGAGGAATGCCGCCACATGAAGCTGCGCATCGATGCGCCGGACGTGAACACCTCCGAGTTCAAGTTCACCGTCAACGACGACGGACGCATCGTCTACGGCCTGGGCGCGGTCAAGGGTGTGGGCGAGGGGCCGGTGGAGGCCATCGTCGAGTGCCGCGCCGAGGGCGGGCCGTTCAAGGACCTGTTCGACTTCTGCAACCGGGTCGACCTCAAGCGCATCAACAAGCGCACCCTGGAGGCGCTGATCCGCTCTGGTGCGCTGGATCGCCTCGGCCCCTACTACCAGGACGAGCTGAAGGCCTACCAGGCCAGCGTGGACAAGAACCGTGCCGTGCTGCTGGCTTCCATGGAGGAAGCCGTACAGGCCGCCGAGCAGACCGCCCGCAGCCACGACAGCGGCCATATGGACCTGTTCGGCGGGGTGTTCGCCGAGCCCGAGGCGGATATGTACGCCAACCACCGCAAGGCGCGCGAGCTGTCGATCAAGGAGCGCCTGAAAGGCGAGAAGGACACCCTCGGCCTGTACCTGACCGGCCACCCGATCGACGAATACGAAGGCGAGGTGCGCCGCTTCGCCCGCCAGCGCATCGTCGAGCTGCGACCCGCCCGTGATACCCAGACCATCGCCGGCCTGATCGTCAACCTGCGGGTGATGAAGAACAAGAAGGGCGACAAGATGGGCTTCATCACCCTCGACGACCGCTCCGGGCGGATCGAGGCTTCGCTGTTCGCCGACGCCTTCGCCAGCGCCCAGGCGCTGCTGCAGACCGACGCCCTGGTGGTGGTCGAGGGCGAGGTGAGCAACGACGAGTTCTCTGGCGGCCTGCGCTTGCGCGCCAAGCGGGTGATGAGCCTGGAGGAGGCGCGCACCGGCCTGGCCGAGAGCCTGCGTATCCGCGCGCCACGCGAAGCGCTGCAGGGCGACCGCCTGCGCTGGCTGGGCGAGCTGTTCGGCAAGCACAGGGGTGCCTGCCCGCTGACCCTGGACTACAGCGGCAGCGAGGCTCGCGCAGTGCTGCAGTTCGGCGAGCAATGGCACATCGACCCGGCGGATAACCTGATCCAGGCCCTGCGTGACCAGTTCGGAAAAGACAACGTCTTCCTCCAATACCGCTGAGCGGCAGTCCGCAGGTCTGCCGCATCGGCCTCGACCCTGGGTGCCTTATCCCTTAAGGTAGGGCGCCAGATGGAATCAGCCGCCCGGCCTTTCGGCCGCCGATGCAAGACGGACGCCTATGAACCCGAACTTCCTCGACTTCGAACAGCCGATCGCCGACCTGCAAGCCAAGATCGAAGAACTGCGCCTGGTCGGCAACGACAACGCGCTGAATATCAATGACGAGATCTCCCGCCTGCAGGAAAAGAGCAGTGCGCTGACCGAGACCATCTTCGGCAACCTCAGCAGCTGGCAGATTTCCCAGCTGTCGCGCCATCCCCGCCGGCCCTACACCCTCGACTACATCGAGCACCTCTTCACCGAGTTCGACGAGCTGCATGGCGACCGCCACTTCTCCGATGACGCCGCCATCGTCGGCGGCACCGCCCGCCTGGATGGCCAGCCGGTGATGATCATCGGCCACCAGAAGGGCCGCGAGGTGCGCGAGAAGGTGCGGCGCAACTTCGGCATGCCGCGTCCCGAGGGCTATCGCAAGGCCTGCCGTCTGATGGAGATGGCCGAGCGCTTCAAGCTGCCGATCCTGACCTTCATCGACACCCCCGGCGCCTACCCGGGCATCGATGCCGAGGAGCGCAACCAGAGCGAGGCCATCGCCTGGAACCTGCGCGTGATGGCCCGGCTGAAGACGCCGATCATCGCCACCGTGATTGGCGAAGGCGGCTCCGGCGGCGCCCTGGCCATCGGCGTATGCGACCAGCTGAACATGCTGCAGTACTCCACCTACTCGGTGATCTCGCCGGAAGGCTGCGCCTCGATCCTGTGGAAGACCGCCGAAAAGGCGCCCGACGCCGCCGAGGCCATGGGCATCACTGCCGAGCGCCTGAAGGGCCTGGGCATCGTCGACAAGGTGATCGCCGAGCCGCTGGGCGGCGCCCATCGCGATCCGGCCACCGCGGCCCAGTCGATCCGCGCCGAGCTGGTCGAGCAACTCGACATGCTGCGCACCCTGGACGACGCCCAGCTGCTGGAGCGCCGCTACGAGCGCCTGATGAGCTACGGCGTGGCCTGATCGGGTCATGCGCATCGCACGACGGGCCTTCGGGCCCGTTGTTGTTTAAGCTGGCGGCATGACCGCGCTCGAATTCCTCCTTATCCGCTCTCTCCGGCCCTGGCGTGACGCGCCAGCCTGGCATGTCGCCCTGTCCGGTGGCCTGGACTCGACCGTGCTGCTGCACCTGCTGGCGCGTCTGCGCGAGCGGGAAGCGCTGCCGCAGCTGTTCGCCGTGCATGTCCACCATGGCCTGCAGGCGGTTGCCGATGGCTGGCCGGCGCACTGTCAGTCTTTCTGCGATGACCTGGGCGTGCCGCTGCAGGTGGAGCGAGTGCGGGTAGACGGCGGCGCGAGCCTGGAGCGCGCTGCGCGCATGGCCCGCTATGCGGCCTTCGAGCGCCGGCTGGGGGAGGGCGAGGTCCTGTTGACCGGGCAGCATCGCGACGATCAGGCCGAGACCCTGCTGTTTCGCCTGCTGCGTGGCACCGGGGTGAAGGGCATGGGCGGCATGCCGCCGTCGCGTCGTCTCGGTGCCGGCTGGCTGGTGCGTCCGTTGCTGGATTGCCCGCGCGCGGCGCTCGAATCCTACGCCGGCGAGCAGGGTCTGCGCTGGGTGGAAGACCCGTCCAACGCCGATACGGGGCTGGCCCGCAATTTCCTGCGGCGCGAGGTGTTCCCGGCGCTGGCGCGGCACTGGCCGCAGGCTGGCGCCAATCTGGCCCGCACCGCCGAGCACATGCGTGAAGCGGAGCAGCTGCTGGCGGAACTGGCTGAGCTGGATCTCGCGGCGGCCCACAGCGATAGCGGTCTGCCGTGGCTCGAGCTGCCTTCGTTGGAGCTGGCGCCCTTGCTGGCGTTGCCCGAGCCGCGCCAGCGCAATGCGTTGCGTCACTGGCTGGCGCCGCTGACGCGCATGCCGGACAGCGACCACTGGGCCGGCTGGGCCGACCTGCGCGATGCGGCGGTGGACGCCGCGCCGGTGTGGCGATTGGAGGGTGGAGAACTCAGACGCGCCGACGGGCGGTTGTGGTGGCTCTGCGGCGACTGGCTGCGCAACCCATTGGCTCCGGCCGAAGGGTTTGATCCGGCGCAGCCGCTGCGTCTCGACGGCAACGGGCTGGTACGTCTGGAGGGTGCGCCGCCTGCCGGCCCGCTTCGGCTGCGCTATCGGCAGGGCGGCGAGGTCATGGCGCTGCCGGGGCGGGGCCATCGCGATCTCAAGCGCCTGCTCAACGAGCGGGGCGTGCCGGCCTTCGTGCGCAGCCGTCTGCCGCTGCTCTACCGTGGCGACGAGCTGCTGGCCGTGGCCAACCTGCCCGGGCTCGACGGCCCTTCGTCGGGAGAGTGGCGGTTCAGATGGCTAAGCTCGGATTTGAGCTGAAAGGCCCTTTCGGGTAGACTACGCTCCCGTCTTATTACTGCTTCTGTGGGCTCCCTCGGAACCCGCAGCGGCATGCTTTATTCAGGTTGGCCAAGGCCGGCCTGCGCTCATACCCCGGCGGCGCTGACCGCTTGAACGCAGACTTCTAGGATTTTTCATGACGCGCTACATCTTCGTCACGGGCGGTGTTGTTTCTTCATTGGGGAAAGGCATCGCCTCGGCTTCCTTGGCGGCCATCCTGGAGGCGCGGGGCCTGAAGGTCACCATGCTCAAGCTGGACCCCTACATCAACGTCGATCCGGGCACCATGAGCCCGTTCCAGCACGGCGAGGTGTTCGTCACCCACGACGGCGCCGAGACCGACCTCGACCTGGGCCACTACGAGCGGTTCATCCGCACCACCATGACCCAGAACAACAACTTCACCACCGGCCGGGTCTACGAGCATGTGCTGCGCAAGGAGCGCCGTGGTGACTACCTGGGCGCCACCATCCAGGTGATCCCGCACATCACCGACGAGATCAAGCGCCGCGTCATCAAGGGCGCCGGCGACGCCGACGTGGCCATGGTCGAGATCGGCGGCACCGTGGGCGACATCGAGTCCCAGCCGTTCCTCGAGGCTGCGCGCCAGCTGCGTGTGGAACTGGGCGCCAAGCGTGCCATGTTCATGCACCTGACCCTGGTGCCGTACATTGCCACCGCCGGCGAGACCAAGACCAAGCCGACCCAGCACTCGGTCAAGGAGCTGCGCTCCATCGGCGTGCAGCCCGACGTGCTGATCTGCCGCTCCGACCACGAGATCGACCTGGCCTCCCGGCGCAAGATCGCCCTGTTCACCAACGTGGAAGAGCGTGCGGTGATCGCCCTGGAAGACGTCGACACCATCTACAGGATTCCCACGGTCCTGCACGCCCAGGGCCTGGACGACATCGTCGTCGAGCGTTTCGGCCTGCAATGCCAGCCTGCCGACCTCTCCGAGTGGGACCGCGTGGTGGACGCCAAGCTGAACCCGGAGAAGGAAGTCACCATCGCCATGGTCGGCAAGTACATGGAGCTGCTGGACGCCTACAAGTCGCTGATCGAGGCGATGAACCACGCCGGCATCCAGAATCGCACCAAGGTCAACCTGCGCTACATCGACTCCGAGGAGATCGAGAACGAAGGCATTGCCAAGCTGGAAGGCGTCGACGCCATCCTGGTGCCCGGCGGCTTCGGTCTGCGTGGCGTGGAAGGCAAGATCAGGACCGTGCAGTACGCTCGCGAGAACAAGATTCCCTACCTGGGCATCTGCCTCGGCATGCAGGTGGCGGTGATCGAGTACGCCCGCAACGTGCTGGGCTGGAGCGATGCCAACTCCACCGAGTTCGATCAGAACAGCGGTCACCCGGTGGTCGGCCTGATCACCGAATGGCAGGACGCCACCGGCGCCACCGAGCTGCGCACCGACGCTTCCGACCTGGGCGGCACCATGCGCCTGGGCGGCCAGGACTGCCAGCTGGTCGACGGCTCCCGTGTGCGTGAGTGCTACGGCAAGGACGTGATCGTCGAGCGCCACCGCCACCGCTACGAAGTGAACAACAACCTGCTGCCACAACTGGAGCAGGCCGGTCTGAACATCACCGGTCGCTCCGCCGACGGCGCCCTGGTGGAAGTGGTCGAAGCCCCGGACCATCCGTGGTTCATCGCCTGCCAGTTCCACCCGGAGTTCACCTCCACCCCGCGCGACGGCCATCCGCTGTTCAGCGGTTTCGTCAGGGCAGCATTGAACAAAGCCGGCAAGGCATAAGGAAGAGCCCATGGCCCAGAAGATCATCAAGGTCGGCGACATCGAGATCGCCAACGACAAGCCGTTCGTCCTGTTCGGTGGCATCAACGTACTGGAGTCGCGCGACCTGGCCATGCAGGCCTGCGAGGAATACGTGCGGGTCACCGAGAAGCTCGGCATCCCCTACGTGTTCAAGGCCAGCTTCGACAAGGCCAACCGCTCCTCCGTCACCTCCTTCCGTGGCCCGGGTCTGGAAGAGGGCCTGAAGATCTTCGAGGAAGTGAAGAAGACCTTCGGCGTGCCGGTGATCACCGACGTCCACGAGCCATTCCAGGCTGCCCCGGTGGCCGAGGTGTGCGACATCATCCAACTGCCGGCCTTTCTCTCCCGGCAGACCGACCTGGTGGTCGCCATGGCCAGGACCGGCGCGGTGATCAACATCAAGAAGGCCCAGTTCCTCGCGCCCCAGGAGATGAAGCACATCCTGACCAAGTGCGAAGAGGCGGGTAACGACCAGCTGATCCTCTGCGAGCGCGGTTCCTCCTTCGGCTACAACAACCTGGTGGTGGACATGCTCGGCTTCGGCATCATGAAGTCGTTCGAGTATCCGGTGTTCTTCGACGTGACCCATGCCCTGCAGATGCCGGGTGGCCGTGCCGATTCCGCCGGCGGCCGCCGCGCCCAGGTCACCGATTTGGCCAAGGCCGGCATGAGCCAGGGCCTGGCCGGTCTGTTCCTCGAGGCCCACCCGGAGCCGGAGCAGGCCAAGTGCGACGGCCCGTGCGCCCTGCGCCTGAACAAGCTGGAGCCCTTCCTGTCCCAGCTCAAGCAGCTGGACGACCTGGTCAAGAGTTTTTCGCCGATCGAGACTGCCTGATCGGGCAGTTCTCCGGTAAAGTGCGCGCCCGTCGGCCGCAACCGGCATCCCCTCCCGACAACAGCTTGGAGTGCTACACGCGATGGCAAAAATCGTCGACATCAAGGGCCGCGAGGTTCTCGACTCCCGTGGTAACCCCACCGTAGAAGCCGATGTGATCCTCGAAGGCGGCATCATCGGTAGCGCCTGCGCGCCGTCCGGTGCCTCCACCGGTTCCCGCGAAGCGCTGGAACTCCGTGATGGCGACAAGAGCCGTTACCTGGGCAAGGGCGTGCTCAAGGCCGTGGCCAACATCAATGGGCCGATCCGCGATCTGCTGCTGGGCAAAGACGCCCGTGAGCAGAAGGCACTCGACCTGGCGATGATCGACCTCGACGGCACCGAGAACAAAGGCAAGCTGGGCGCCAACGCGATCCTCGCCGTGTCCCTGGCCGCCGCCAAGGCCGCTGCCCAGGCCAAGGGCGTGCCGCTGTACGCGCACATCGCCGACCTGAATGGCACCCCCGGCCAGTACTCCATGCCGGTGCCGATGATGAACATCATCAATGGCGGCGAGCACGCCGACAACAACGTCGACATCCAGGAATTCATGGTCCAGCCGGTCGGCGCCAAGAACTTCGCCGACGCCCTGCGCATGGGCGCCGAGATCTTCCATCACCTGAAAGCCGTGCTGAAGGCCCGTGGCCTGAACACCGCCGTGGGCGACGAGGGTGGTTTCGCGCCGAACCTGGCCTCCAACGAAGACGCCCTGGCCGCCATCGCCGAGGCCGTGGCCAACGCCGGCTACACGCTGGGTGACGACATCACCCTGGCCCTGGACTGCGCCTCCTCCGAGTTCTTCAAGGACGGCCAGTACGACCTGGAAGGCGAGGGCAAGGTATTCAGCGCCGAAGGCTTCGCCGACTACCTGGCCGGCCTGACCCAGCGCTACCCGATCATCTCCATCGAAGACGGCATGGACGAGTCCGACTGGGCTGGCTGGAAGGTGCTGACCGACAAGATCGGCGCCAAGGTGCAGCTGGTCGGTGACGACCTGTTCGTGACCAATACCAAGATCCTCAAGCGCGGCATCGACGAGAAGATCGGCAACTCGATCCTGATCAAGTTCAACCAGATCGGCTCGCTGACCGAGACCCTGGAAGCCATCCAGATGGCCAAGGCCGCCGGTTTCACCGCCGTGATCTCGCATCGCTCCGGCGAGACCGAGGACAGCACCATCGCCGACCTGGCCGTAGGCACTGCCGCCGGTCAGATCAAGACCGGTTCCCTGTGCCGTTCCGACCGCGTGTCCAAGTACAACCAGCTGCTGCGTATCGAAGAGCAGCTCGGCGGAAAGGCACCCTACAAGGGCCGCGCCGAGTTCCGCGGCTAAGCCGGGAATGGTAAAAGGGCAGCGCAAGCTGCCCTTTTCACATGGATAACTCCGTTCCGATGTCGAAAGCTCCCTACTGGCTGTTCGTTGCCTTGGTGCTGGTCCTGTCCGGGCTGCAGTACCGCCTCTGGGTGGGCGAAGGCAGCCTGGCCCAGGTGACCGAACTGAACCGGCAGATCGAAGAGCAGCAGGGCGAGAACGAGCGCCTGCTCGAGCGCAACCGCATCCTCGAAGCCGAGGTGATGGAGCTGAAGAAAGGCATGGAGACCGTCGAGGAGCGCGCCCGCCACGAACTCGGCATGGTCAAGGAAGGCGAAACCCTCTACCAGTTGGCCGAATGAGCACCCGCGAACTTCCTTCCTTCTGGGTGGTGATCCCCGCTGCCGGCATCGGTTCGCGCATGCGCGCGGACCGTCCCAAGCAGTACCTGGCCCTGGCCGGGCGGACCATCCTCGAACACACCCTCCACTGTTTCCTCGATCATCCGCGGTTGCGCGGGCTGGTGCTCAGCCTGGCGGCGGACGATCCCTGGTGGCCGGCGCTGCCCTGCGCCGGCGATCTGCGCATCCAGCGTGCCGAGGGTGGCGCCGAGCGGGCCGACTCGGTGCTGGCCGGCCTGCTGCAGCTGATCGAGCTGGGCGCCCAGCCGGACGACTGGGTGCTGGTGCATGACGCCGCGCGTCCCAACCTGAGCCGCAGCGACCTCGACCTACTGTTGCAGGAACTGGCCGACGACCCGGTCGGCGGCCTGCTGGCGGTGCCCGCCCGCGACACCCTCAAGCGTGCCGGCGCCGACGGGCGAGTGGCGGAAACCGTGGATCGCAGCCTGATCTGGCAGGCCTATACGCCGCAGATGTTTCGTCTCGCCGCCCTGCACCGGGCTCTCGCCGATGCCCTGGTGGCCGATGTGGCGGTGACCGATGAGGCCTCGGCCCTGGAGTGGGCAGGGCTGGCGCCGAAGCTGGTGGAAGGCCGGGCGGACAATCTGAAGATCACCCGTCCGGAAGATCTGGAGTGGTTGCGCCAGCGCTGGGCGCACAAGACCTGATCGGCTTGGTGGGAGCGGCCTTGGCCGCGATCCCCACAGCCCCCAGGTATCGCGGCCAAGGCCGCTCCCACATAAACCCCTGGCATCAAACCCGGAACTGATTGATCAGCCGCCGCTGCTGCTCGGCCAGCTTGGTCAGCTCGGCGCTGGCGCCGCTGGCCTCGTCGGCGCCACCCGCCACTTCGCCGGCGACCTGGCCGATATTGGTGACGTTGCGGTTGGTGTCCTCGGCCACCGCGCTCTGTTCCTCGGCGGCGCTGGCGATCTGGGTGTTCATGTCGTTGATCACCGACACCGCCTGGGTGATCGACTCCAGCGCCTGGGCTGCGGCCTGGGCCTGCTGCACGCTGTCGTCGGTGCGCGCCTGGCTCTGCTCCATCACGTTGACCACTTCGCGGGTGCCGTTCTGCAGCTGCTGGATCATCGACTGTATTTCCTCGGTCGCCTGCTGGGTCTTCTGCGCCAGGTTGCGCACTTCGTCGGCCACCACGGCGAAGCCGCGCCCTTGCTCGCCGGCCCGTGCGGCCTCGATGGCGGCGTTGAGCGCCAGCAGGTTGGTCTGCTCGGCGATGCCGCGAATGGCGACCAGGATCGCGTTGATGTTCTCGCTGTCCTTGGCCAGTGTCTGCACCACGCCCACGGCGCGGCCGATCTCGTTGGCCAGGGCGGAAATCGCCTTGGAGGTGCCTTCGACGATGCGCTTGCCATCGTTGGCCGAGTGGTCGGCGTGGTTGGCCGCCTCCGCCGCCTGGGTGGCGTTGCGTGCCACGTCCTGGGCGGTGGCGCTCATCTCCTGAACGGCGGTGGCGACCTGGTCGATCTCCGCCATCTGCCGCTGCACGCCCTGGTTGGTGCGGATGGCGATGTCGGCGGTGTACTCCGACGAGTCGCTGACCTTCTGCACCGAGGTCACCACGTCGCGGATCATGTTCTGCAACTTGTTGAGGAAGGTGTTGAAGCCGGTCGCGATCTGTCCCAGCTCGTCGGCGCGGTCCACTTGCAGGCGCACGGTTAGGTCGCCGTCGCCCTTGGCGATGTCGTCGAGCATGCCGACCATCTGCCGCAGCGGCCGGGCGATGCCGTAGCCGACGAACCAGATCACCAGCAGGCCGGCGGCGGCGATCAGCAGGCCGACCACGGTCATGCCGAGGGTGTCCTTGCGGGCCTGCTCCGTCAGTTCGCCCTGCAGCTGGCGCAACTCCGCCAGCACCGCCTCGGTGGGCAGTTCGATGGCCAGGGCCCAGCGGGTCTCGGTGCCGGCCACGCGGAAGGGCTGCAGCAGCTGGATCAGGTTGTTCTGCTCGTCCACGCGCAGGATGGTCGCGTCACCGCCGCTCTGCTTGAACTGCTGCAGCAGCTCGGCGTTCACCGCCTTGACGGCGGGCTGGGTGATCAGGCCGGCGTCCTTGGTGGCGGCGATCAGGCTGCCGTTGGCGGAGATCAGCGCCAGCTCGCCGGCGCCGTCGTAGAGCTGCTGCTTGGCCTGGTTGAGCAGGTCCTGGATGAAGTCGAGGGCCAGGTCGCTGCCTACGATGCCCTTGAACTGGCCGCCGACCGTGATCGGGGCGTTGAACGAGGCGACCAGCACCTGCTTGCCGCCGAAGTCGTAGGAGGCCGGGTCGATCACGCAAGGCTTGCCGGTCTCCTTCGGGCACAGGTAGTACTCGCCGGTGCGCACGCCAGTGGCCTGGCGCTTCTGGTCTTCCATCATCTCGACGGTGAGCGGCTCGAGCTTGAGCTGGCTGCCGTCGCGGTACCACCAGGGCATGAAGCGCCCGCTGGCGTCGTAGCCGTTTTCCTTCTGCCCGGCGTAGAGGTCGTCGTCCTGGTCGAAGGCATTGGCTTCCCAGCCGATGTACACGTCGACGAGATCGGGGTTGTCCTTCAGGTACTCGCCGAGCAGCGCGCTCAGTTCTTCCCGGCTGGTGCCCAGCACCGTGCCGCCGGCCAGGGTCTGGCCGAGCCGGCTGTTGAGGGTGGCGATGGACCTGGACAGCAGCATGGGCTGCTCGAACTGGCGCTGCAGCTTGCCGACCTGGGCATCGGCGATGGCGCGCAGGCGCTGGTGGATGGACTCCTGCAACAGTTCCTGGGTGCGTTGCTGGACCAGCGCCTGGGTGTGGGTTCCGGCGAACAGGGCGTACAGCACCAGCGCCACTACCACGGCCAGGATGCTTGCGCCGGCCAGGAAGGCGACGGAAAACTGGATGGACTTGAATCGCATAGGGACTCCCACAGCGTTGGTTTCTTCGCCTGTCCCTGGCTTATCGGCCGCCCATGGGCAATTCATGAGCGGTACCCTGCAACTAGCAAAGATCGCCCATGGTCTGAGTGCAAGGTCGAACGTTGTCGGTCGGTTCGTGGCGCCCTAGGCTCTGTACGAAAAGTGCCTGCGCTCGGTGATGCTGCGTTAAAAACAGGCCGGGACGCGGCGTCTCAGAATGCTCATTTACAGCACGTAAACTCCGCTTCTTCGCCTGTTTTTGTGGGGGCGCCTAGCCCTTGCCTGACCTTCGCTCGGCGACTTTTCGTACAGACCCTAGCATAGGGCGCCTGCATTACAGCCTGGAGATTCGCCATGTCTTACCCAACCCGTCTTGCAGCCCTGGTCGGTCTCTCCCTGCTCGCCGCCTGCCAGGCCGTGAACACCACCAGCGGCGGCGCGGTGGGGGTCGAGCGCAAGCAGTACATGTTCAGCATGCTGTCCGCCCAGGAGGTCGACAGCATGTACTCGCAGGCCTACCAGAAGACCCTCAGCGAAGCCTCGGGGCAGGGCGCCCTGGACACCACCAGCGCCAACGCCAGGCGGGTGAGCGCCATCGCCAAGCGGCTGATCGCCCAGGCTCCGGTATTCCGCGCCGACGCCGCGCAGTGGGACTGGCAGGTCAACCTGATCAAGAGCGACGAGCTCAACGCCAATTGCGGCCCCGGCGGCAAGATCATCGTCTACAGCGGCCTGATCGAGAAACTGCAGCTCACCGACGACGAACTGGCCGCGGTCATGGGGCACGAGATCGCCCACGCCCTGCGCGAGCACAGCCGCGAGGCCATGTCCAAGGCCTACGGCGTGCAGATGGCGACCCAGCTGGGCGCGGTCCTCGGCGTGGGGGAGGGCAGCCTGCAGATGGCCAATACCGGGGTGGAGTACCTGATGACACTACCCAACAGCCGGAGCAACGAGAACGAGGCCGACATCATCGGCCTGGAGCTGTCGGCGCGTGCCGGCTACGACCCGAACGCGGCGATCAGCCTGTGGCAGAAGATGAGTCAGGCCGGCGGTGGCGCGCCGCCCGAGTTCATGAGTACCCACCCGTCGTCGGGCAGCCGCATCGCCTCGCTGCAGGCGGCCATCCCGAAGGTGATGCCGCTGTACGAGCAGGCCAGAAAGTGAAAGAAAAACGGCGCCGAGGGCGCCGTTTTCCTTTCAGGGTTGAGTCTTTGCCGCGATAGGGCGGTTCGCCAGGCCTAGCTGGGCGTGGAAGCTTTCCATGTCGAACATGGTGCAGATCTCGCGGATGCTGCCGGTCGGCGTCAGTGTCCAGAAGGCCATGGCGGAGATACTCAGCACCTTGTCGCTGGCCGGGTAGCCCAGGGCGGGCTTCTCCAGCGTGCCGATCAGGGTGCTCCAGGTCACCACCTTGTTGCCCTCGGCGATGCATTCCTCGATCACCACCTCCAGGTCGGGCATGGCCTGGCGGATCTCCTGCACCATGCGCGCGAAGGCCGAGCTGCTCAGCGGCTGGCCGATGAACGAGCTCTTGTAGATGAAATCGGGACCGTGCATCTGCTCGGCGAGTGCCAGGCGGCCCCGGTTCCAGCTCAGGTCGACATGCTGGCGCACGCGCTTCTTCATTTCTTCCAGGGACATGTACCGCTCCTTCAGCACTGGAACTGCGCGATTCGTCGGTCAGATTACCAATGCCGAGGCACTCTGGAAGACCCGCTGGGCTACCCGTTTCCGCCGTTCGGCATCAGAGCCCGCCGACCAGGCCGAGCGCCTGGCAGACCGCATAGATCGCCAGCGCGGCGAAGGCGAGGGCGGCGAGGCGGCGGATCAGGGCCAGGGGCAGGCGATCCGCGGCAAAGTTGCCGGCCAGCACCACCGGCACGTTGGCGATCAGCATGCCCAGCGTAGTGCCGATCACCACCATGAGGAAGTCGGGGTACTGCGCCGCCAGCATCACCGTGGCGATCTGGGTCTTGTCGCCCATCTCGGCGAGGAAGAAGGCAATCAGCGTGGTCAGGAAGGGGCCGAAGCGCTTGAGGTGGGATTCCTCTTCATCGTCCAGCTTGTCCGGCACCAGCGTCCACAGCGCCACGGCCGCGAAGCAGGCGGCGAGAATCCAGCTCAGCGTGGTCGGCGAGAAGAAGCCGGCGACCCAGTTGCCCACGGCGCCCGCGGCGAAGTGGTTGGCGAGGGTGGCGAGGACGATCCCCCAGATGATCGGCCAGGGCCGACGGAAGCGGCACGCCAGCAGCAGGGCGAGCAGCTGCGTCTTGTCGCCGATTTCGGCGAGGGCGACGATTCCGGTGGGGACGAACAGGGATTCCAACATCAGGCATTCCTAAGGGGCGGGTTCGACTGTTCTATGACACGTACTACCTTCCCGCCCCGGGCAAGGTGTGCGTGTCATAGGTCTTGTCAAACCGCCAGGCCAAGAAGGCCTTGGGTCGCATGCGCCATGCTCTGCGGAGCAAGTGTGTTGACGCATGCCGGGTGAGCAGGGCGCTCACGGGAGACTACTCCCCTAGGACGGCGCGAATTCTGCCGCAAACATCCGGTGGCCGCAAGCGCGTTCCGACTTGTCATTTGGGCAATAGGCTGAAGGCGCTGTACGGACAAGGCAGCCAGAACATCCCGTCATTCCCGCGAAGGCGGGAATCCATGCGCGGGTCAGGTGCCATCTTCCTGGACCCCCGCCTTCGCGGGGGCGACGGGCGTTGGGATGTGCGTACAGCCGCTGTTCCACCGATGGCCCTGATGGCGCAGGCAGGGTCTTGGGTGAGGAGCCCTATTACGGGCAAGAAATCTCCGTCATTCCCGCGCAGGCGGGAATCCATGCTCGGATCAAGACTCGGCATTCCTGGGTTCCTGACTGTGCGCGGATGACTAGTGCGGGTAGAAAAGGCTACGCCCCGTGACGTGCTGGCGGTGCAATCCTGCGTTTGTGGGAGCGGTTATGGGCGGCATTCCGATTGGCCGCGACATTCGCGGATAAATCCGCTTCCACAGGAATGTGCGGCAACCAACGTGGACATAGCCAAAGAAAAAGGGGATGCCTTGGCATCCCCTTTGTCTGTTCCGCGGCTATCAGTGCTGCGGTTTAGCTTCCTGCTCTTGCTGGTCCGCCTTGGGCGCGGCGGTTTCGTCATCGGCAGGGGCCTCAGGCTGCTCGACCGTCTCGGCTACCGGCTCGCTGGCGACTTCGGCCTGCGGTTCCGCGGCAGGCGCGGTTTCCTCGACCTCGGGAGCCGGAGCGGCTTCAGCCACTGGTGCTTCCACCGGAGCCTGCTCGACCATCGGGGCGGCCTCGATCGGGGCGGCTTCCGCGACCTTGGCGGCTTCGGCTGCCAGGCGCGCGGCCTCCTGCTGGCGGCGACGCACTTCGCGCGGATCGTTCGGTGCACGACCGCCGGCGCTCTGGGGCGCGCTGGCCGGAGCGGCAGGTGTCTCGGCTACCGGGGTGACCGGCGCCGGCTGTTCCGCCGGAGCGGGCTCGGCAACCGGTTCGGCCACGAAGGCCGGAGCGGGGGCGGGTTCTTCGGCTACCGGGCTGCTTTCAGCCTGCACGGGTTGCTCGACCACTGGGACCTGCTCCGGCTGAACCTGCTCCGGCTGGGCCAGCGCATCTTCGGCTTCGGCGGCGATGGTCACCGCGGCGGCGACGGCGACTGCAGCGCTTTCGGCGGCGGTGGTGGTGCCACCCTCGGTGCCGGCTTCCACCTCTGCTGCAACCTCTTCACCCTCGTCGGCGATCGGGTTGCCGTCGGCGTCGCGCAGGCGCTCGCGGCGGTTGCTGCGACGACGCTGACCGCGGGAGCGGCGGCGTGGGCGATCGCCACCTTCACCACCTTCCTGATCGTCTTCGGCCTGTTCACCGTTCAGCAGCACTTCTTCCTCGCTGGCGGCCTCGACCTGCTCGGTGCGCGGTTGGCGCTCCTCGCGCGGCGGACGCGGCTGGCGCTCTTCACGTGGCTTGCGCTCGGCGCGCTGTTCCTGCTGCTCTTCACCATTCGCGGCGACAGCGTCCAGCGGCTCGCGCAGCTCGCGGCGGCGCTCTTCGCGCGGCTCGCGGCCCTCACGTGGCTGGCGCTCGCCACGTTCGCGGCGATTTTCCTGACCTTCACGGCCTTCACGCGGCTCGCGAGCTTCGCGCGGTTGACGCTCCTGGCGCTCCTCGCGGGGCTGGCGTTCTTCACGGGCTTCCCGCGGTTGACGTTCTTCGCGCGGCTGGCGCTCTTCACGCGGTTTGCGCTCTTCGCGTTCACCACGCTCGCTGCGCTCACCACGTTCACCGCGCTCGCGGTTGCCACGACCGTCGCGACGGTTCTGCTGGCGGCCGTTGCGACGTTCTTCGCTGCGCGGCTTGCGCTCGGCCGGCTTGGCCTCGGCGACCGGCTGCTGTTCTTCTTCCTTGCCGGCGAACAGGCTGACCAGCGACTTGACCAGGCCCTTGAACAGGTTCGGTTGCGGGGCGGGTGCCGCCGGAGCCAGCGGCGCTGCCGGAGCGGGTGCCGCCGGGCGTGGCGGGGTGGTCTTCAGCGCGGCTTCCTGGCGAACCAGGGTGCGGGTGGCGCTGGCCGGCTGGGCGTCCTCGACTTCCGCCGGGGTCATCTCGTAGCTGGATTGGCCGCTCAGCACTTCCGGGCTGTCGTCGCGCAGGCGCTGGACTTCGAAGTGCGGGGTTTCCAGGTGGTCGTTCGGCAGGATCACGATGCGCGCGCGGGTGCGCAGCTCGATCTTGGTGATGCTGTTGCGCTTCTCGTTGAGCAGGAAGGCGGCGACCGGGATCGGCACCTGGGCGCGGACCTCGGCGGTGCGGTCCTTCAGGGCTTCTTCCTCGATCAGGCGCAGGATGGCCAGCGACAGGGACTCGACATCGCGGATGATGCCCTGGCCGTTGCAGCGCGGGCAGACGATGCCGCTGGTCTCGCCGAGGGACGGACGCAGGCGCTGGCGGGACATTTCCAGCAGGCCGAAGCGCGAGATGCGGCCGACCTGGACGCGGGCGCGGTCGGCTTCCAGGCACTCGCGGACGCGGTCTTCCACGGCGCGCTGGTTCTTCGCCGGGGTCATGTCGATGAAGTCGATGACGATCAGGCCGCCGATGTCGCGCAGGCGCAGCTGGCGGGCGATTTCCTCGGCCGCTTCCAGGTTGGTCTGCAGGGCGGTTTCCTCGATATCGCCGCCCTTGGTGGCACGCGCCGAGTTGATGTCGATGGACACCAGGGCCTCGGTCGGGTCGATGACGATGGAGCCGCCGGACGGCAGCTTCACTTCACGCTGGAAGGCGGTCTCGATCTGGCTCTCGATCTGGAAGCGGTTGAACAGCGGCACGCTGTCTTCGTACAGCTTGATCTTGCTGGCGTACTGCGGCATGACCTGCTGGATGAAGGCCAGGGCTTCTTCCTGGGCTTCGATGCTGTCCACCAGCACCTCGCCGATATCCTGGCGCAGGTAGTCGCGGATGGCGCGGATGATGACGTTGGATTCCTGATAGATCAGGAAGGGCGCGGCGCGGCCCTGGGAGGCTTCCTTGATCGCGGTCCACAGCTGGATCAGGTAGTCCAGGTCGAGCTGCAGCTCTTCGCTGGAGCGGCCCAGGCCGGCGGTGCGCACGATCAGGCCCATGTCGGCCGGGGCGTCGAGGCCGTTCAGCGCTTCGCGCAATTCGTTGCGCTCCTCGCCTTCGATGCGGCGGGAGATGCCGCCGGCGCGCGGGTTGTTCGGCATCAGCACCAGGTAGCGACCGGCGAGGCTGATGAAGGTGGTCAGGGCCGCACCCTTGTTGCCACGCTCTTCCTTCTCGACCTGGACGATGACTTCCTGGCCTTCCTTCAATACTTCCTTGATGTTGACGCGGCCGCCCTCGGGCGACTTGCTGAAGTATTCGCGGGAGATTTCCTTGAGCGGCAGGAAGCCGTGGCGCTCGGCGCCGAAGTCGACGAAGGCGGCTTCGAGGCTGGGCTCGACGCGGGTGATGCGGCCCTTGTAGATGTTGGCCTTCTTCTGCTCGCGGGCGCCGGACTCGATGTCCAGGTCATAGAGCTTCTGGCCGTCTACCAGAGCGACACGCAACTCTTCGGGCTGAGTTGCGTTGATCAGCATTCTTTTCATGTTGTACCAATGGTTTCCGGGCTGCCGGAAACGGCGTTTGGCACACACGACTCTCACGGTCGGTGTCAGGGCGCGTACGGCGTGGTCGTAAATCACGCCGGTGTCCAGCGGCCAGGCCAACGTAGGCGGGGCCGCGACAACGCTCCTGTTTGCTGTGGTGACAGAAGCACTCAGTCAGGGGAGGAATCAACCGGTCGGTGCGGACGAAAGTGAAGCGTCTGGGTAATGCCTGTAGCTACGCTGTCCGACGGTTGTGCATCTCCACCCTACACGTATCGCTGAAATCGGGTGCCGCTCGCTGAATCCGAAGCGGGTTTGCATTACCGCAGGCTAGGCCTGCGCGTCTGTCGAGCCTGGTCGCGAGTTGCGCGCTTGGGGCTCTTTGGCTCAAGGCTTGGTTTCCGGGATTCTTCGCGCTCTGTGCGGCGAGAGTCCCGTCGGACGGCCTGACGCCCTGAAAGGGTTGCGCTCGGCAGGGATGGCAGATTGTCGATGATCACCCGCTGGCCGGGCCGCTTTTGGCGGCGTTCGCGACTATAGCAGCAATGATTAAGTGCTTCAATTCCATAAAAAATTGTTATGATTCGCGGCATGACTACTCCCGCCTCCCCGACCTCCGGTGTCCAGCTGCTCGAGGTTGCGCCTGAGCTCGCCGGCCAGCGCATCGACAATTTCCTCCGCACCCAGCTCAAGGGCGTGCCGAAAACCCTGATCTACCGCATCCTGCGCAAGGGCGAGGTGCGGGTGAACAAAGGGCGGATCAAGCCCGAGTACAAGCTGCAGGCCGGCGATATCGTGCGCGTGCCGCCGCTGCGCCTGGCCGAGCGCGATGAGCCGGCGCCGCTGGCGCAGAGCCTGCTGGAGCGCCTGGAGGAGGCCATCGTCTACGAGGACAAGGCGCTGATCGTGCTGAACAAGCCGGCCGGCATCGCCGTGCATGGTGGCAGTGGCCTCAATTACGGGGTGATCGAGGCGTTCCGCCAGTTGCGCCCGGACGCCAAGGATATCGAGCTGGTCCACCGCCTGGATCGCGACACTTCCGGCCTGCTGATGATCGCCAAGAAACGCAGCATGCTGCGCCACCTGCACGAGGCGCTGCGCGGCGACGGCGTGGACAAGCGCTACATGGCGCTGGTGCGCGGTGACTGGCCGACCTCGAAGAAGAGGGTCTCGGCGCCACTGTTGAAGAACAACCTGCGCTCCGGCGAGCGCATGGTCGAGGTCAATCCCGAGGGCAAGGAGGCGCTCACCGAGTTTCGCGTGCTGCGCCGCTTCGGCGAGTTCGCCACGCTGGTCGAGGCCAGCCCGATCACCGGCCGCACCCATCAGATTCGTGTCCATGCCAAGCACGCCGGGCATTCCATTGCCGGTGATTCCAAGTACGGCGACGACGATTTCACCCGCGAAATTCGCGAGCTGGGCGGCAAGCGCCTGTTCCTGCACGCTTACCGGTTGAAGATCGAACTGCCGGACGGCCAGCCTCTGGAGCTGGAAGCGGAAGTGGACGAGATGTGGGAGCGGACTTTGGAGCGCCTCGGTGCCTGACTATCGGCTGCTGATCTTCGATTGGGACGGGACGCTGGTCGATTCGATCGGCCGCATCGTCGAGTCCATGCATCGCGCCGCCGCCGGCTGTGGCCTGCCATCGTTGGGCGACGAGGCGATCAAGGGCATCATCGGCCTCGGCCTGCCCGAGGCCATCCAGACGCTCTATCCGGAACTGCGCGAGGCAGAGCTGATCGAACGCTTCCGTCTGGGCTATGGCGAGCACTACATGAGCCTGGAGAACGAGCCGTCGGCTCTGTTCCCAGGGGTCGCCGAGTCGCTGGCGGCGTTTCGCGAGCAGGGCTACCAGCTCGCCGTGGCGACGGGCAAGGGGCGTCGCGGCCTGCACCGGGTGCTGGAGGGGCATGGCTGGCTGGACTATTTCGACGTCACCCGCTGCGCCGACGAGACGGCGAGCAAGCCGCACCCGCGCATGCTGCACGAGATCATGGCGCATTGCGCCGTGACGCCGGAGCGGGCGCTGATGGTAGGCGACTCGGTCTTCGACCTGCAGATGGCGCGCAACGCCGGTGTCGATTCGGTGGCCGTGGGCTTCGGCGCCCAGCCGCTGGACAGTCTGCGTGCCCACGGGCCGCGGCTGGCGATCAACGAATTTTCCGAATTGCGTGCCTGGCTGGAAGGGCGCGCGACCGTTAGTACTGTCGAGGTGGGCGAGTATGTCTGATGAATGGAAGGCGTCGGGTGACGAGAAGGCCTGGAAGCTGCTGGAGAAGACCCTCCAGGCCAGCGTGGTCGAGCAGCGCAGGGCGCGGCGCTGGGGCATCTTCTTCAAGCTGCTGGCTTTCGTCTACCTGTTCGGCGCCCTGGCCCTGTTCTCGCCCGCGCTGAAGCTGGACAAGGCCTCCGCCTCGGGTGAGAACCATACGGCGCTGATCGAGATTCGCGGCATGATCATGGCCGACGAGGAAGCCAGCGCCGACAACATCGTTGGCAGCCTGCGCGCGGCCTTCGAGGACAAGAAGACCAAGGGTATCGTGCTGCGCATCAACAGCCCGGGCGGTAGCCCGGTGCAGTCCGGCTACATCTACGACGAGATCAAGCGCCTGCGTGGCGAGCATCCGGACATCAAGGTCTACGCGGTGATCACCGACCTGGGCGCGTCCGGTGCCTACTACATCGCCAGCGCGGCCGACGAGATCTATGCCGACAAGGCCAGCCTGGTGGGTTCCATCGGCGTGACCGCGGCTTCCTTCGGCTTCGTCGGCGTGATGGACAAGGTCGGCGTCGAGCGCCGCGTCTACACCTCGGGCGAACACAAGGCCTTCCTCGACCCGTTCCAGCCGCAGAAGGAAGACGAGACCCGCTTCTGGCAGGGTGTGCTGGAGACCACCCACAAGCAGTTCATCGACAGCGTGAAGAAGGGTCGCGGCGAGCGTCTCAAGGCCGACGAGCACCCGGAGCTGTTCTCCGGGCTGATCTGGTCCGGCGAGCAGGCCCTGCAGCTGGGGCTGGTGGATGCCCTGGGCAGCAGCAGCTACGTGGCGCGCGAGGTGGTGGGGGCCAAGGACATCGTCGACTTCACCCGCAAGGAAAACCCCTTCGATCGCTTCACCAAGAAGCTCGGCACCAGCGTGGCCGAGCGGCTGGCGCTGTGGATGGGCTTCCAGGGGCCGGCGCTGCGCTGACAGGGCGCGCCGACTCTTCCTTTATATAGGCGGTCAGGGAATGGCGATGCCTTCCCTGTCCAGCATCTGTACCAGGCGGATCAGCGGCAGGCCGACCAGGCTGGTGCCGTCCTCGCCCTCCGTGGCGCGAAACAGGCTGACGCCCAGGCCCTCGGCCTTGAAGCTGCCGGCGCAGTCGTAGGGCTGCTCGGCCTGCAGGTAGCGGGTGATCTGTTCGTCGCTCAGGTGGCGGAAATGCACGGTGAAGGGGATCGCGTCCACCTGGCACTCGCCGCTGGCGCTGTTGAGCAGCGCGAGGCTGGTAAGAAAGGTCACGCTGGTACCGCTGGCGGCCGCCAGCTGGCGGTGGGCTCGCTCGAAATCGTGGGGCTTGCCCAGAATCTCTCCACCGAGCACGGCCACCTGGTCGGAACCGATGATCAGGTGCGCGGGGTGCTGCCCGCTCAGGGCGCGGGCCTTTGCTTCTGCCAGGCGGCGCACCAGGGCTTCGGCGCCTTCTCCGGAGCGCGGCGTCTCGTCGATGGCGGGCGACGCCCAGGTGAAGGGCTGACGCAGGCGGGCCAGCAGGTCGCGGCGGTAGGTCGAACTCGAGGCGAGCACCAGGGGCGGCATGGTCGATCTCCAGGTTGGGCGCGCGATTCTAGCGGCCACGGCGGCCGACGGACAGGGCGGAAATTCCTTTGACAGGGGGAGGGTGCATCCCTAGAATACCGCGCCTATGTCGAATGGGCCGATTCCACCTCACGTTGATCCGCGCAAGCTCGCCGATCGCGGTGTTACCCTGGAAGGGGAGATGCCGCTGGCCAGTTTCGAGCGGTTGTGCGACCCGCTGGCGGACAACGCCGGCACGGTGCACGCGAAGCTGGTCTTCGAACGTGACGAGCGCCGCGCTGTGACCATTCACAGCGAGCTCGAGGTTGAGGTCAAGATGGTTTGCCAGCGTTGTCTGGAACTGGTCGCCCTGCCGATCCGCAGCGAATGTCATTACGCGGTGGTGAAGGAAGGCGCGGATACCCAGTCGCTGCCGAAGGGCTATGACGTGCTGGAAGTGGGTGAGGATCCGCTGGATCTGATGACGTTGGTCGAAGATGAGCTTCTGCTCGCTCTGCCCATCGTTCCAGCCCATGACCCTGAGGAATGCCAGCAGCCGGCCGGTGTCGAAACGCCCGAGTCGAGCGAGGACGAGGTATCGCGGTCCAACCCGTTCAGTGTATTGGCGCAGTTAAAGCGTGACCCAAACGTTTAGGAGTTATTGAGTTATGGCTGTTCAGCAGAACAAAAAATCCCGCTCTGCCCGCGACATGCGCCGTTCCCACGACGCACTCGAGGCCAACGCTCTGTCCGTCGAGAAGAGCACCGGTGAAGTTCACCTGCGTCACCACGTGTCCCCGGACGGTTTCTACCGTGGCCGCAAAGTGATCGACAAGGGCTCCGACGAGTAATCCTTGTCCGCCACGATCGCGATCGATGCAATGGGTGGGGACTTCGGTCCCCATCTCATTGTTCCAGCCTGCATCGCCAGTCTGGCTGAATTCCCCTCGCTGCACCTGGTCCTCGTCGGCCAAGCCTCCCTCCTCGAAGAACTGATCGCCCGTCACCCGGGTGTCGATCGCGCGCGCCTGCATGTCGAGCACGCCAGCGAGGTGATCGGCATGGATGAGCGTCCCACCCATGCCCTGCGCGGCAAGCCCGACGCCTCGATGCGCGTGATGCTCGAGCTGGTCCGTGGCGGCCGTGCCAGCGCCTGCGTCAGTGCCGGCAACACCGGCGCGCTGATGGCGCTCTCCCTCTATGTGCTCAAGCCGCTGCCGGGCATCGACCGGCCGGCGATGGTCACCGCCGTGCCCACCGCCGGTGGCGGTGGCGTCTGCCATCTGCTCGACCTGGGCGCCAACGTCGACTGCAGCGCCGAACAGCTGTACCAGTTCGCCGTGATGGGCTCGGTGGCCGCGGAGGCCCAGGGCACCAACCGGCCGCGGGTGGCGCTGCTCAACGTCGGCACGGAGAACATCAAGGGCAACCAGCAGGTGAAGCTGGCCGCCAGCCTGCTGGCGCAGGCCGAGGGTCTCAACTACACCGGCTTCATCGAGGGCGACGGTCTGTATCGTGGCGAAGCCGATGTGGTGGTGTGCGACGGTTTCGTCGGCAACATCCTGCTCAAGTCCAGCGAGGGCCTGGTGTCGATGATCTCCGATCGTATCGAGGCGCTGTTCAACGAGGGTTTCGTGTCCCGCTTGGCGGGCGCCGTGGCCCTGCCGTTGCTCAAGCGCCTGCGCGGCGAACTGGCGCCGGCACGGCACAATGGCGCCAGCTTCCTCGGCCTGCAGGGCATCGTGGTGAAGAGCCACGGCGCGGCCAGTACCGAGGGTTTCCAGAGCGCCATTCGTCGGGCCGTGGTCGAGGTTCGCGAGAACCTGCCCCAGCGCCTGCACGGCTGTCTCGGCGACCTGCTGCTGTGATGGCGGTGTCTCGTCGGCGTGCCTTCCCGTCTTCTGAACTCCGTGGGCCGGGTTTTCTCCAAGCCTGACCGTCGTGTGACCGCAGGCGCCGCCGCGCCATCCAATCTGCAATTTCCGGTACGGTTTCCGTGCCTCCTTCGACCAGATAAGGGAACGTTTCGATGTCTGCCTCCCTCGCATTTGTCTTCCCGGGCCAAGGTTCGCAGTCGCTCGGCATGCTCGCCGAACTCGGTGCTCAGCAGTCGCTGATCCGCGACACCTTCGGCGAGGCCTCCGACGCGCTCGGCTACGACCTCTGGGCGCTGGCCCAGCAGGGGCCGGAAGAGCGCCTGAACGAAACCGACAAGACCCAGCCGGCCATCCTCACCGCTTCCATCGCCCTGTGGCGCCTCTGGCAGGCCGAGGGCGGGCCGAGCCCGGCGTTCGTCGCCGGGCACAGCCTGGGCGAGTATTCGGCGCTGGTCGCGGCGGGTGCCATCGGCTTCGTCGACGCCGTGCGGCTGGTCGAGCGCCGTGGCCAGCTGATGCAGCAGGCGGTGCCGGCCGGTCAGGGCGGCATGGCCGCGATCCTCGGCCTGGAAGATGCCGATGTGCTGTCCGCCTGCGCCGAGGCCGCCCAGGGCGATGTGGTCAGCGCGGTCAATTTCAACGCGCCGGGCCAGGTGGTGATCGCCGGTAGCGCCGCCGCCGTCGAGCGCGCCATCGAGGCCTGCAAGGCGCGTGGCGCCAAGCGCGCCATGCCGTTGCCGGTCAGCGTGCCGTCCCACTGCGCGCTGATGCGCCCGGCTGCGGAAAAGTTCGCCGAGGCGGTCAACGGTCTGGCCTGGCAGGCGCCGCGGATTCCGCTGGTGCAGAATGTCACGGCCGCCGTGCCGGCCGACCTCGACGTGCTCAGGCGCGACCTGCTGGCCCAGCTCTACAGCCCGGTCCGCTGGGTGGAGAGCGTGGTCCACATGGCCGGCCAGGGCGTCACCGATCTGGTCGAGTGCGGCCCCGGCAAGGTGCTGGCGGGGCTCAACAAGCGTTGCGTCAAGGGCATCAACACCCACAATCTGGAAACCCCGGAAGCCTTCGCCGCCGCCCGTGCGGCGCTGGCCTGATTACAAGGAGAGCATCATGAGTCTGCAAGGCAAGGTCGCGCTGGTCACCGGCGCCAGCCGTGGCATCGGTCAGGCCATCGCGTTCGAACTGGGCCGCCAGGGCGCCGTGGTGATCGGCACCGCCACCAGCGAAGCCGGCGCCGCGCGCATCGGCGAGGCGCTCAAGGCGCAGGGCATCCAGGGCACCGGCCTGATGCTGGACGTGGCCGACAGTGGCTCGGTCGATGCCGTCCTGGAGCAGGTCCAGAAGGATTTCGGCGCCGTGGCCATCCTGGTCAACAACGCCGGCATCACCCGCGACAACCTGATGCTGCGGATGAAGGACGACGAGTGGTTTGACGTCATCAACACCAACCTCAACAGCCTGTTCCGCCTCTCCAAGGCCGTGCTGCGCGGGATGACCAAGGCCCGCTGGGGGCGCATCATCAGCATCGGCTCGGTGGTCGGGGCGATGGGCAACGCCGGTCAGGCCAACTACGCTGCCGCCAAGGCGGGCCTGGAGGGCTTCAGCCGCGCCCTGGCCCGTGAAGTCGGCTCCCGCGCCATCACCGTCAATTCGGTGGCGCCGGGCTTCATCGACACCGACATGACCCGCGAACTGCCGGAAGCCCAGCGCGAGGCGCTGCTGACCCAGATTCCCCTGGGCCGCCTGGGCCAGGCCGAGGAAATTGCCAAGGTGGTGGGTTTCCTCGCTTCCGACGGCGCGGCCTATGTCACCGGCGCCACGGTTCCGGTGAATGGCGGCATGTACATGAGCTGAATGTGACTCGGCCTTTCAGCTAACTGTCATAGAACCAGTCTAAAGTCCGTTACAAAAGTGCGACCGGCGAAAGACGGCGGTTTCGGGAAGGGGCCGGGCAACCGGCTTGAAACTTAGAAAACCCTTTCTATACACTGCAGCCCAGCTGCACGGAATTTTCCATAGGAGTGAAAACAAGACATGAGCACCATCGAAGAACGCGTCAAGAAAATCGTCGCCGAGCAACTGGGCGTCAAAGAGGACGAAGTGACCAACAGCGCTTCCTTCGTCGAAGACCTCGGCGCCGACTCCCTTGACACCGTCGAGCTGGTGATGGCTCTGGAAGAGGAATTCGAGACCGAGATCCCGGACGAGCAGGCTGAGAAGATCACCACCGTTCAGGAAGCCATCGATTACATCACCGCGCATTCCTAAGCGCCCGTAATCGCCGGTTTTCGGCCCAGAAAAGCCGCACTGCCCCTCAAAGGCGTGCGGTTTTTCTTTATCGGGCCGGCCCGTTTCAACGAGAAGAGAGGATTGTGCAGTGTCGCGTAGACGCGTCGTGGTTACCGGTATGGGCATGCTGTCGCCGCTGGGCACCGATGTAGCCAGCAGCTGGCAGGGCATTCTGGCCGGTCGCAGTGGCATCGGCCTGATCGAGCATATGGACCTGTCGGCCTTTTCCACCCGTTTCGGCGGTTCGGTGAAGGGCTTCAACGTCGAGGAGTACCTGTCGGCCAAGGAGGCGCGCAAGCTCGACCTGTTCATCCAGTACGGCCTGGCCGCCAGCTTCCAGGCGATGCGCGACGCGGGCCTGGAAGTCACCGACGCCAACCGCGAGCGGATCGGCGTGGCCATGGGTTCCGGCATCGGCGGCCTGACCAACATCGAGAACAACTGCAAGTCGCTGTTCGAGCAGGGCCCGCGGCGCATCTCGCCGTTTTTCGTGCCGGGCTCGATCATCAACATGATCTCCGGCTTCCTGTCGATCCACCTGGGTCTGCAGGGGCCGAACTACGCCATCGCCACCGCCTGCACCACGGGCACCCACTGCATTGGCATGGCCGCGCGCAACATCGCCTACGGCGAGGCGGACGTGATGGTCGCCGGCGGCGCCGAGATGGCCACTTGCGGCCTGGGCATGGGTGGCTTCGGCGCGGCTCGCGCGCTGTCCACCCGCAATGACGAGCCGGCCAAAGCCAGCCGCCCGTGGGACAAGGGCCGCGACGGCTTCGTGCTGTCCGACGGCGCCGGCGCCCTGGTGCTGGAGGAGCTTGAGCACGCCAAGGCCCGTGGGGCGACCATCCATGCCGAGCTGACCGGCTTCGGTATGAGCGGCGACGCCTACCACATGACCTCGCCGCCCGAGGATGGCGCCGGCGCGGCCCGCTGCATGGCCAACGCCCTGCGCGATGCCGGCCTCAACCCGGACCAGGTGCAGTACATCAACGCCCACGGCACCTCGACCTCGGCTGGCGACAAGGCCGAGGCCTGTGCGGTCAAGTCGGTGTTCGGCGAGCATGCCCACACGCTGTCGGTCAGCTCGACCAAGTCGATGACCGGCCACCTGCTGGGCGCCGCCGGTGCGGTGGAGGCGATCTTCAGCGTGCTGGCCCTGCGCGACCAGGTGGCGCCGCCGACCATCAACCTGGACGAGCCGGACGAGGGCTGCGACCTCGACTTCGTGCCGCACCAGGCCAAGCCGCTGGCGATCGACGCGGTGCTATCCAACTCCTTCGGCTTCGGCGGCACCAACGGTTCCCTGGTGTTCCGCCGCTTCAACGGCTGATGCCGAACTGGGTCGACGGCCGCCCGGCCACGGAACTGCCGCTGGGCGACCGTGGCCTGGCCTACGGTGACGGCCTGTTCGAGACCATTGCCGTGCGTGGCGGCCGGGCGATCCTGCTGCCGCGCCACCTGGCGCGTCTCGGCGAGGGATTGCGCCGCCTGTCCATCGACCTCGATCTGCCGGCGCTGGAAGCCGAGCTGCGGGCCTTCTTCGCCGAGCTGGGCGATGGTGTCGCCAAGCTGCTGATTACCCGTGGCGATGGCCTGCGTGGCTATGCGCCGTCGCAGCCCAGCAAGCCGAGGCGCATCCTGCTGGGCAGCCCGCTGCCCGGCTACCCCGCGAGCCATGCGCAGGAGGGCATCCGCCTGTATCCCTGCGCCACGCGCCTGGCCGAGCAGCCGCTGCTCGCCGGCCTCAAGCACCTCAACCGCCTGGAGCAGGTGCTGGCGCGAGGGGAGTGGAGCGACCCGGCCTTCGCCGAGGGATTGATGCGGGATGTGTCCGGGCGGGTGATCGAGGGGGTGTTCAGCAACCTGTTCCTGATCCGCGACGGCGTGTTGCTGACCGCCGACCTGTCGCGCTGCGGCGTCGCCGGGGTGATGCGCGCCGAGCTGCTGGAGCAGGTCGCTCGCCTGGGTATCCCTTGCGCGGTGCGCGATATTGCCTTCGATGAGCTGGCTCAGGCCGACGAAGTGTTCGTCTGCAACGGCGTCTACGGCATCTGGCCGGTGCGCGAACTGGCCGGGTGTGTCTGGCCGGCCGGCCCGCTCACCCGTAAACTGCAGGCCATCGTTCGCAGTCTTCTGGATTCCTGATTCGTGATTCGCAAGTTGATGCTGCTGCTGGCTGCCGGCCTGGCGCTGGTCGTGCTGGCCCTGGCGCTGGCCGGCTGGCGCCTGCACGGCGCGCTGAACCAGCCACTCCAGCTGGAGGGCGAGCGCCTGATCGAGGTCGTGCCCGGCGATACGCCCGGTGGCGTGATCAACCGTCTGGAAGGCGAGGGTGTGCTGAACGGTGCCTTCTGGCTGCGCCTGTACTGGCGCTTCAACCTGCCGAACCAGGCGCTGCACAGCGGTGAATACCGCCTTCTCCCCGGGCAGAACGTGCGCGACCTCATCGGCCTGTGGGTGCGTGGCGAAGTCGTCCAGTACAGCCTGACCCTGGTCGAGGGTTGGAGCTTCCGCCAGGTGCGCGCTGCGCTGGCCCGTCAGGAGAAGCTGGAACAGAGCCTGGCCGAGCTGGACGACCGGGCCCTGATGGAGAAGCTCGGCTTGCCAGGCGTCAGCCCCGAAGGCCGCTTCTTCCCGGACACCTACCGCTACGTGCGCGGCATGAGTGACCTTGACCTGCTCAAGCAGGCCCGCAATCGCCTCGACCTTGTGCTGGAGGAGGAGTGGGGCAAGCGCGCCGAGGGGCTGCCCTACCGCAAGCCCTACGACGCCCTGATCATGGCCTCCATGGTGGAGAAGGAAACCGGCGTGGCCGAGGAGCGCGGGCAGATCGCCGGCGTGTTCATCCGCCGCCTGCGCCTGGGCATGCGCCTGCAGACGGACCCGACGGTGATCTTCGGCCTCGGCGAGCGCTACAACGGCAACCTCACCCGGGCCCACCTGCTCGAGGCGACGCCCTACAACACCTACGTGATCGCCGGCATGCCGCCGACCCCCATTGCCCTGGTCGGTCGCGAGGCGATCCACGCCGCGCTGCACCCGGCGGAGGGCAGGACCCTGTACTTCGTCGCCCGTGGCGACGGCAGCCACGTCTTCTCGGAAACCCTGGAGCAGCACAACCGTGCCGTGCGCGAGTACCAGCTCAAGCGCCGGGCCGACTACCGCTCCAGCCCCGCGCCCAGATAAGGAAACCCCGTGAGCGGTCTGTTCATCACCCTGGAAGGCCCGGAAGGGGCCGGCAAGAGCACCAACCGCGAGTACCTCGCCGCGCGCCTGCGCGAGCAGGGCGTCGAGGTGGTGCTGAGTCGCGAGCCCGGCGGCACGCCGCTGGCCGAGCGCATCCGCGAGCTGCTGCTGGCGCCCAGCGACGAGCCGATGGACAGTGACACCGAGCTGCTGCTGGTGTTCGCCGCCCGCGCCCAGCACCTGGCCCGGGTCATCCGCCCGGCTCTGGCCAGCGGCGCTGTGGTGCTCTGCGACCGCTTCACCGACGCCACCTACGCCTACCAGGGCGGCGGGCGCGGCCTGGACGAGGCGCGCATCGCCGAGCTGGAGCGCTTCGTCCAGGGCCAGCTGCGCCCGGACCTTTGCTTGGTGTTCGACCTGCCGGTGGAAGTCGGCCTGTCCCGCGCCGCCGCCCGCGGCCGGCTGGATCGCTTCGAGCAGGAGGACCGCGATTTCTTCGAGGCCGTGCGCCACACCTACCTGCGCCGCGCCGAGGCCGCGCCGGCGCGCTATCGCGTGCTGGACGCCGCGCAGCCGCTGGAGGCGGTGCAGCGCTCCCTCGACGCCCTGCTGCCGGACATCCTGGAGCGCTGCCGTGGCTGAAGCCTACCCCTGGCAGGAGCAGCTCTGGCAGCAGCTCTCCAGCCGTCCGCGCCACGCCCACGCCTACCTGCTGCACGGCCCCGCCGGCATCGGCAAGCGCGACCTGGCCGAACGGCTGATGGCGCGCCTGCTGTGCCAGAGTCCCGATGGGCTGGATGCCTGCGGTCAGTGCAAGGGCTGCCATCTGCTGGCCGCCGGTACCCACCCGGACGTGTTCGTGCTGGAGCCGGAGGAGGCGGACAAGGCGATCAAGGTCGACCAGGTGCGCGAGCTGGTCAGCTTCGTGGTGCAGACCGCGCAGCTCGGCGGGCGCAAGGTGATATTGCTGGAGCCGGTGGAGGCGATGAACCTCAACGCCGCCAACGCCCTGCTGAAGAGCCTGGAGGAGCCCTCCGGCGACACCGTGCTGCTGCTGGTCAGCCACCAGCCGAGCCGTCTGCTGCCCACTGTGAAGAGCCGCTGCGTGCAGCAGGCCTGTCCGCTGCCGAGCCAGGCGCAGAGCCTCGCCTGGCTGGAGCAGGCACTGCCGGAATGCAGCGCGGAGCAGCGCCTTGAACTGCTGGCCCTGGCCGGCGGCTCGCCGCTGGCGGCGCGCCGCCTGCATGGGCGGGGCGTGCTGGAGCAGCGCGCCCTGGTGGTCGAGGGGGTGAAGAAGCTGCTCAAGCAGCAGGCCAGCGCCAGCCAGCTGGCCGAAGCCTGGAAGAACCTGCCGATGGCCATGCTGTTCGACTGGTTCTGCGACTGGGCCCAGCTGATGCTGCGCTATCAGCTCAGCCGCGACGAAGAGGGGCTGGGCCTGGCCGATATGCGCAAGGTGGTGCAATATCTGGCCGACAAGACGCCCCAGGCCAGGCTGCTGGCCATGCAGGACTGGCTTTTGCTGCAGCGCCAGAAAGTATTGGGCAAGGCCAACCTGAACGGTGCGCTGCTTCTCGAAGCCCTGCTGGTGCAGTGGGCAAGCCTGCCCGGACCGGGCTAGAATCGAAAGTCGGACAAGTTGCAAGGATATAGTGCATGAGTTTGCCACCGAACCTGGGGCCGCGTAACGGAATCCTGTCGCTGACCATCAAGGACAAGTCGGTGCTGTACGCCGCCTATATGCCTTTCATCCGCAATGGCGGGCTGTTCATTCCCACCGCCAAGAGCTACAAGCTGGGGGACGAGGTGTTCATGCTGCTCAACCTGATGGACGAGCCGGAGAAGATCCCGGTGGCCGGCAAGGTAGTGTGGATCACCCCCAAGGGCGCCCAGGGCAACCGCGCCGCCGGTGTGGGTGTGCAGTTCAACGACGGCGACAACACCGCCCGCAACAAGATCGAGACCTACCTGGCCGGTGCGCTCAAGTCGGACCGCCCGACTCACACCATGTAGGAACGCGGCACAGGCTTCAACGAGAGGCGCCCGAATCGGGCGCTTCGTCATTTCAGAGACAGAGAATCCATGCTGGTCGACTCCCACTGCCACCTCGACCGCCTCGACCTGGCGGCCCACGACGGCTCCCTCGACGCGGCCCTGGACGCCGCCCGTGCCCGAGGCGTGGGGCACTTCCTGTGCATCGGGGTCAGCGCTGCCAATGCTGGCGCGGTCAAGGCCCTGGCCGAGCGCTATGCCGACGTCGACTGCTCGGTGGGCGTGCATCCGCTGGACCTGGAGAAGGGCGAGAGCCCGGCTCTGGACTGGCTGCTCGATGAGCTGAACCACCCCAACGTGGTGGCGATCGGCGAGACCGGCCTGGACTACCACTACGAACCCGAGGCGGCCGAGCTGCAGCAGCAGTCCTTCCGCCTGCACCTGGAGGCGGCGAAGACCACCGGCAAGCCGGTGATCGTGCATACCCGCGAGGCGCGCGCCGACACCCTGGCGCTGCTGCGCGAGGCGGCGCTGCCGCAGGCCGGCGTGCTGCACTGCTTCACCGAGGACTGGGACATGGCCAAGGCCGCCCTGGACATCGGCTTCTATATCTCCCTCTCCGGCATCGTCACCTTTCGCAACGCCGACGCCTTGCGCGAAGTGGCGCGCAAGGTGCCGGTGGACCGTCTGCTGGTGGAGACCGATTCGCCATACCTGGCGCCCATCCCCCATCGCGGCAAGCCCAACCTGCCGCAGTACGTGCGCGAGGTGGCGGAATTCCTGGCGATGGTCCGGGGTGAGTCGTTCGAGACGCTGGCCGCGCAGACCACGGCCAACTTCCGGCGGCTGTTCCCGCTGGCCCGGGTCGCATCGTAAAAACCGCGGGCAAAAAAAACCCGGGTTCTGGGGGATGAATCCGGGTCAAGACCATTAGGAGTAAAACGAAGGTACACGATCCACGGTACCTCGACTGGGGGGCACTTGGGGGGAGATGCCGCACACCAGTCTTCTGAGTATTGGCCAGGATTTCCCATCGTCCAGATTGGTCGCGGCGGTTTCTTAAACGTATTTGGAATACCGCCGCGTCTGCTGAGCACTCAGCCTTGTCGCAACTGGCCCAGCACCGTCAGGCTTCGCTCGATCTGCGCCGGGTCGGTATAGAAGTGGGGCGACAGACGGATGCCCTTGCCCCGCTGCGCGCAGATCACCTGCCGTTCCCTGAGCCGGGCGAACAGCGCCTGGTTGTCCCAGCCGTCCCAACTGAAGGTCAGGATGCCGGCGCGCCGCGCCGGGTTCAGCGGGCTGTGCAGGCGCACTCCGTCGATCCGCTCCAGGCCCTCCTGCAGTTGCAGCACGCGTTCCTCGATCAGCGCCGCCACTCGTTCCATGCCCACTTCCTCGAGCAGCGACAGGCTGGCCTCCAGGGCCATGGCGCCAAGCATGTTCGGGCTGCCGCACTCGAAGCGGCGGGCGCTGCGGGCCGGCTCCCATTCCGTACGGTCGTAGTCGCCGGCATGCTCCAGCATGTGCCAACCGTATTCGTGCAGGGCCAGTTGCTCGCGCAGGTCGCGGCGGCAATAGAAGACGCCGAGGCCTTCCGGGCCAAGCATCCACTTGTGGCCGTCGGCCATGGCGAAGGCGCAATCGCAGGCCTGGACGTCCAGGGGCTGGGCGCCGAGCTGCTGGATGGCGTCGACGCACAGCAGCACGCCACGTTCCCGGCAGCCGGCGCCCAGGCGCGTCAGGTCCAGGCGCAGGCCGCTGGCGAACTGCACCGAGCTGATCGACAGCAACCGGGTGCGCGGCCCGCAGGCGGCCAGCAGGGCGCCTTCCGGGTCGCTGCCGGCCAGGCTGACCTGCACCACCTCGACGCCACGTGGCTTGAGAGCCTCCCAGACGATACGGTTGGAGGGGAATTCCTCGTCGCTGATCACCACCTGGTCGCCGCTTTTCCAGTCCAGGCCGAAGGCGACGAAGGACAGCGCCTCCGAGGTGTTCTTCACCAGCGCGATGTCGGCCGTGCCCGAGGCGTTGAGCAGGCGCGCCAGGCGTTCGCGCAGGCGCTTCTCCACCTGCAGCCACTGCGGGTAGTCGCGCGCGCCGCTGCGGATGTTTTCCATCGCGAAGCGCTGCACGGCTTCGCTGGCCCGTTTCGGCCAGGGCGCGACGGCGGCGTGGTTGAGATAGCAGAGGTCGCGATCGAGAGGGAATTCGTCGTTTAAATTGGGCATTGGGCCGATGATCCGTGCATTTTGGCGCTGAACAGGCATAATGGCGCGCTTCGATTTTTATCCTGTAGTCACTTCATGAACAAAGAACCTCGCAAAGTCCGTGAATTCCGTCGTCGCGAACAGGAAATTCTCGATACCGCGCTCAAGCTCTTCCTTGAATTGGGTGAAGACAGCGTTACCGTCGAGATGATCGCCGATGCGGTCGGCATCGGCAAAGGCACCATCTACAAGCACTTCAAGTCCAAGGCCGAGGTCTACCTGCGCCTGATGCTGGACTACGAGCGCGACCTCAACGCCCTGTTCCTGTCCGACGACGTGGCCCGCGACAAGGAAGCCCTGTCCCGCGCCTACTTCGAATTCCGCATGCAGGACCCCCAGCGCTATCGCCTGTTCGATCGCCTGGAGGAAAAGGTGGCCAAGGGCAACCAGGTGCCCGAGATGGTCGAGCAACTGCACAAGATACGCGCCTCCAACTTCGAGCGCCTGACCCAGCTGATCAAAGGCCGCATCGCCGAAGGCAAGCTGGAAGACGTACCGCCGTACTTCCACTACTGCGCCGCCTGGGCCCTGGTGCACGGCGCCGTGGCGCTGTACCACTCGCCGTTCTGGAGCGGCGTGCTGGAGGATCAGGAAGGCTTCTTCCAGTTCCTCATGGACATCGGCGTGCGCATGGGCAACAAGCGCAAGCGCGACAGCGAAACGCCCTCGGCCTGACGCCATTCAGCCCGCCAATGATGCGCTCACGTGGTTGGCGGCGGGCATATACTCCGGGTGAACACCGCCGGAGCCTTCCATGATCGTCGACCGCCAGGGGCGCCGCTTCCGCAACCTGCGTATCAGCCTGACGGCCGCCTGCAACTACGCCTGCACTTATTGCGTGCCGGACGGCAAGCGCCTGGTGGCGGCGCAGGACGAACTCTCCGCCGAGGCCATGGTGCGCGGCGTCGCCTACCTGATGGAGGCGGCCGGCATCGAGTGCCTGCGCATCACCGGTGGCGAGCCGCTGGTCAGCCCCAAGCTCGACCACTTCCTGCACGAGACCAGCCGGCTGGGCCTGCAGGACATCGGCCTGACCACCAACGGCCAACTGCTCACACGCAAGCTGCCGCTGCTGCTGGAGTGCGGTCTCAAGCGCATCAACGTCTCCCTGGATACCCTCGACCCGGTTGCCTTCAGGCGCATCGCCCGGGGCGGCGATCTGCCGACCGTGCTGCAGGGGCTGGACCAGGCACGGGCGGCGGGGCTCAAAGTGAAGATCAACATGGTGCCGCTGCGCGGGCAGAACCACGACCAGGTGCTGCCGATGCTCGACTACTGCCTGGAGCGGGGCTTCGAGCTGCGCTTCATCGAGCTGATGCGCATGGGCCACCTGGCCCGCGAGGGCGCCAGCTTCCAGCAGCAGTTCTACGGCATGGCCGAGCTGCTGGAGACGGTCGCCGGCCGCCATGCCTTCGTCCAGGCACCGGCACCGCTGGACGCCACGGCGCTGCGCTACGAGATTCCCGGCCACGGCTTCTTCGGCGTGATCGCCAACGAGAGTGTGCCGTTCTGCCGAACCTGCTCGCGTCTGCGCCTGTCCTCCACGGGCTGGCTGCACGGCTGCCTGTCGTCGAGCAACCGCCACTACGTCGGCGACCTGCTCGACAAACCCCGCCACCAGGCGTTGCCTGCGCTGCAGCGCCTGCTGGTGCGGGCTCTCGCTGACAAACAGGACATCGCCTTCGCCGGCGGTGTCACCGTGATGAAGATCATCGGCGGCTGATTCGTCGCCCGGTTCCCATAAGAAATCCCATGACTGCCGAATTCCCCATCGCCTACATCGAGCCGGTGTTCCGACCACCGAGCGAAGCCCATTCTCTGATCCTGCCGGTGACCAACGGCTGTTCCTGGAACCACTGCACCTTCTGCGAGATGTACACGGCGCCGCAAAAGAAATTCCGCGCCCGCGAAGAGGACCAGGTGCTCGACGAGATCCGCCGCGCCGGCGAGCGCCTGATCGTCCAGCGCGTGTTCCTCGCCGACGGCGATGCCCTGGTGCTGCCGACGCGGCGCCTGCTGAACATCCTCGTCGCCATCCGCGAGCACATGCCCGACGTGCGGCGCGTCTCCAGCTACTGCCTGCCGCGCAACCTGCGCAAGAAATCGGTGGAGGAGCTTCGCGAGCTGGCCGACGCCGGCCTGGGGATGGCCTACGTCGGCTGCGAGTCCGGCGACGACGAGGTGCTGGCGCGGGTCAACAAGGGCGAGACCTTCGCCTCCAGCCTCAGCGCGCTGGAGAAGCTGGGCGAGGCGGGCATCACCCGTTCGGTGATGATCCTCAACGGCCTCGGCGGCACCGCCCTGAGCGAGCAGCATGCCGACAACTCGGCGCGCCTGATGAACGCCGCGCAACCGGAATTCCTCTCCACCCTGGTGGTCAGCTTCCCCATGGGCGAGGCGCGTTTCCGCACCGGCTTCGAGGATTTCCAGCCGCTCGGCCAGCGGCAGCTGTTCCTCGAGGTGGAGCGCCTGCTGCAGGGGCTGGAACTGCGTGACACCGTGTTCCGCAGCGATCACGCCTCCAACTACCTGGTGCTCAAGGGCAACCTCGGCGCCGACAAGGAGAGGCTGCTGGCCCAGGTGCGCCAGGCCATCGAGCGGCCGCAGAGCGTGGGGCTTCGCCAGGAGTGGCAGCGCGGGCTGTGAGCAGATGCGGCGGCGGAGAGCTGTTGGCGCGGAAGCTGCTATGCCTTTCTATCCGCCGGTTTTCCGTCGCCGGCAGGGAGGAAAATCCGATGCGTAGCTTTATTCTGTTGCTGGTGCTGGGTGCGCTCGGCGGCTGCATGAAGGTCAGCGACATGGCCGCGGGCACCGAGTACCACCTGCGCGATGCCGGCGTGCTCGACCACAGCGACACCCGCCGCTCCGCCTCCTGGCGGCTGCAGGCCGATTCCTTCATCTTCATCTCCCAGGGGCACTACGTGCCGCCGGGCGACGCCCACCCACGGCCCAACGTGGTGGCCCAGGAGGCCTTCAAGGCCTTCGTCGAGTACTTCCCGCTGGTGCGTCGCGCCAGCGCGCCCCAGGGCCTGGACGAGGCGATGAACGATGCGCGCACGGCCGGCGCCCACTACCTGCTGTACACCCGCTTCGCCGACGCCGACGACCGCATCGGCACGCTGACGGAATGGGAGGACCAGGAGGCGCTGGACCGGGTCGGGGTCGACTCCGGCGTGATCCAGCTGATGCTGATCGAGACCAGCACCCGCTACCTGGTGGACACCGCGCGCATCCGCAACCGAGGCGGTTTTCTGACACTCTACGACAACCAGCCGGCCGACCAGCTGCGCGCGCCGTTCGAGCAGTACGCGCGGACGTTGCTGGGCGTGAGCGCCCGCTGAGCAGAAGGAGACAAGCATGAGCGACCCGGGCAAGGCCAACGACCTGCTGGCGCAGATTCCCAAGGGCGAAGGCAAGGGCCTGCCGCCGGTGCACCTGTGGAACCCCGATTTCTGTGGCGACATCGACATGCGCATCGCCCGGGACGGCACCTGGTACTACCTGGGCACGCCGATCGGGCGCAAGCCCATGGTCAAGCTGTTCTCCACCATCATCCGCCGCGACGACGACAAGTACTTCCTGATCACTCCGGTGGAGAAGGTCGGCATCGTGGTCGACGACGCGCCGTTCGTGGCGGTGACGCTGCAGGTCGTCGGCGAGGGCGAGGCGCAGGTGCTGCGCTTCACCACCAATGTCGACGAGGAGATCGAGGCCGGCGCCGAGCACCCGTTGCGGGTGGAGCTGGACCCCGATACCCAGGAGCCCTCGCCCTACCTGCACGTGCGCCGCAACCTGGAGGCGCTGGTGCACCGCAACGTGTTCTACCAGCTGGTGGAACTGGCGGTGGAGCGGCAGATCGAGGGGAGGACCTGGCTGGGCGTGTGGAGCGGCGGCGAGTTCTTCCCCATCGGGCCGCTGCCGGAGTGACCCGGCGCGCCCGATGAGCCGTATCAGGCTTGTCGGGGCTGCCGCGCGCCGGCGGCGAGCGCGGCCAGCGCCACCGCCAGCAGACCGAGCATCGCCAGGTTCACCGGGCTCCAGCCCAGGCCGCTGATCAGCGCGCCCGAGGCGAACGAGGCGGCCGCCGCCACGCCGCCGTTGCCCAGCTCCATCAGGCCCTGGGCCTGGCCGCTTTCCTCGGGCCCGTGGCCCTGGCCGAGCAGGGTGGTGCCGGCCACCAGCATCAGGTTCCAGCCCATCCCGAGCAGCAGGGACGAAATCAGGAAGTAGGCGTGCCGCTCGCCGCTCAGGGCGATGGCGGCGCTGGCCGCCAGCAGCACGATGCCGAGCAGCGCCACCCGTGGGCAGCCCAGGCGGTCCACCAGCGGGCCGGCGACGAAGGCCGGCAGGAACATGCCGACCATGTGCCAGCGGATCACCTCGGCGCCGGCCTCCAGCGGTAGGCCGCAGAAGCTCATCGCCAGGGGCGTGGCGTTCATCACCAGGACCATCAGGCCGTTGCCGATCGCGGTGATCAGCACCGCGGCGCGCACCCGCGGCCGCGCCAGCAGGGCGCGCATGCCGGCCCAGCCGCGCCGGGCTGGCGGTGGCAGCGCGCCCTGGCGCAGGCCCAGGAGCAACGGCACGGCCAGCGCGGCGAGCAGCGCGACCAACAGGTAGGCGCCGACGAAGGGCCGTGCCAGGGCGCCCTGCGCCCACAGCGTCAGGGTCGGCGCCAGCAGCGCCGCGCACAGGCCGCCGCCGATCACCCAGGCGGTGGCGCGGCCCTTGTGCGCCTCGTCCACCGCCTCCAGCGCGGCGAAGCGGTAGTACATCGCCGAGGCCTGGTAGATGCCGATGGGCAGGGCGCCGAGGCAGAACAGCCAGAAGTCCGCCAGCCACACCCCGGCCGCGCTGAGCAGGCCGCCGCCGATGCCCGCGCCGGCGCCCAGCAGCAGCCCCGCGCGGCGCCCGTGACGCTGCATGAACAGCGACAGCGGCTGGGTCGCCAGCAGGTAGCCCAGCACCAGCAGGGCCAGGGGCAGGGTGGCCAGGCCGTTGAGCGGCGCCAGTTGCAGGCCGACCAGCGAGGTCAGGGTGATACCGATCATCGCGCAGCTCCAGAACAGGGCTTGGGCGAGGAACAGGCGCAGCAGCGTGGGGTTGCTCAGGAGCAGCAGCGAAGTGCTGCCGGCGGCGGTCTTGCTCGGTGAACCGCTCACGATGCCTGCTCCCGGGCCGCGCAGCCGGCCGGGTTGTGGGTGCGTTCGGCGGTGGCGGGGAAGCGTTCCAGCTTGCCGGCCGGCCGGACCGGACGGCGCACCAGTTCGCCGCCGCAGTTGGGGCAGTGGCCGTGCAGGCGCGCCTCGGCGCAGTCCTGGCAGAAGGTACATTCGAAGGAGCAGATGCGGGCGTCGGGCGAGTCGGGCGGCAGGTCGCGGTCGCAGCATTCGCAGCCGGGTCGTAGTTGCAGCATGGTGTTTTCCTCTATTGAGTGTTGCTGGCGAGTGCCGTGGCTCCGCGAAGCTTCGCTGTGCCGGCTCTGTTCGCGGACAAGTCCGCTCCCACAGGGGGGGCGACAACGGTTGGTTCAGCCTTTTCTCAAGGTTCAGGCGAAGCGTTCGGCGTAGTCCTGGGGGCTCACCGAGAGGTGCTTGTGGAAGGTGCGACGCAGGTTTTCCGGGTGGCGGAAGCCGGTCAGCCGGGCCACGGTGCCGATTGACGCGCCGCTGTCCTGCAGCAGGTTGCGCGCGGCTTCCAGGCGCAGTTGCTCGACGTAGCGGCCGGGCCCCATGCCCAGTTCCTGGACGAACAGCCGCGACAGGCTGCGGGGCGAGAGGTTAGCCTGCCGGGCCAGGGCCTCCAGCGACAGGTCGGCGGACAGGTGCTGGGCCATCCATTCCAGCAGGCCGAGCAGGCGCGGCGTGCGGCTGGGGTCCGGGGCGAGCAGAGCGCTGAACTGCGCCTGGCCACCGGGACGGCGCAGGAACATCACCAGGCGGCGGGCCACGGCCAGGGCAAGAGGGCGACCCAGGTCGGCCTCGACCAGTGCCAGGGCCAGGTCGATGCCGGCGGTGACCCCGGCCGAGGTGAACACATGGGGGTCGCCGTTGCGGCCGCTCGGGTCGTAGGTGTGCAGGCGGTCGCCGTCCACCTCGATGCGTTCGTGACAGCACAGGGCAGCCACGTCGGCCCAGTGGGTGGTGGCGCGGCGGCCGTCGAGCAGGCCGGCGGCGGCCAGGATCAGTGCGCCGGAGCACACCGAGCCGAGGCGCCGGGTGTGCGGCTCCACGTCGCGCAGCCAGGCCAGCAGCGGCAGGTTGGCGCACTGCGCCGTCTCGCCCAGGCCGCCGGGCACCAGCAGGGTGTCCAGCTCGTCGGGCGCGCAGTCGCGCCAGGCGCGGTCGGCGACGATGCGCAGGCCGGCGGAGGTCGCCACCGGCCCGGCCTCGTCGGCCAGCACCAGCAGGCGATAGGCCTCGGCCTGGCCGAGGCGGCGCAGTTCGACGTTGGCCGAGGCGAACACCTGCAGCGGGCCGGTGATGTCGAGGCTCATCACGTCGGGGTAGATCAGGCTGGCGATGGTCTTCACCGGGGCGCTCCTCCATTGGCTGGAGGCCAGTCTGGGCCCGCGCCCGCCTGGCAACAAGGACAACAGGCCCACAGATCTTGCCAAACGGCTCAGTCGGCCTTGGCCAGCTTCTCCAGAAAACGCAGCAGCAGGCTCTCCTCCTCGCGCAGCCCCTGGCGCGGCCGCGCGGCGCGTAGTTCGGCCAGGCTGCCGTCGAGGAAGGCGTCGATCACCGCCGGGTGGATGTAGCACTTGCGGCAGATGGCCGGGGTGTTGCCGAGCAGACGCGCCACCTGGCGGGTGACGTCCACCACCTGGCTTTTGGCCTCGGTGGCGCTGGCCGGGCGCAGTTCGCGCAGGCGCTGCAGCGCCAGGGCGGTGCCGGCCCAGGTGCGGTAGTCCTTGGCGGTGAAGTCGGCGCCGGCGTGGGTCTGCAGGTACTGGTTGACGTCCGCCGAGCTGACGCCGCGCCGCTCGCCGTTCTCGTCCAGGTACTGGAACAGCTGCTGGCCGGGCAGCTCCATGCAGCGCCGCACCGCCCGCGCCAGTCGCGGATGGGTGAGGCTGACGCGATGCTCGATGCCGCTCTTGCCGCGGAAGTGGAAGCGGATGGCGCCGCCGCTCACCTGCACATGGCGGTTGCGCAGGGTGGTGAGGCCGAAGGACTTGTTGTCCCGCGCGTACTGCGGGTTGCCGACCCGGATCAGGGTGGAGTCGAGCAGCGATACCACCGTGGCCATCACCTTGTCGCGGCCCAGCTCGCGCAGGGCCAGGTGGCTTTCCACCTGGCGGCGCAGGCCGGGCAGGGTGCGGCCGAAGTCGAGCAGGCGCTCGTACTTGTTGCAGTCGCGCACTTCGCGCCAGCGCGGGTGGTAGCGGTACTGCTTGCGCCCGCGGGCGTCGCGCCCGACCGCCTGCAGGTGGCCGCGCGGGTCGGGGCAGATCCACACGTCGGTGTAGGCCGGGGGGATCGCCAGAGCGTTGATCCGGCGGATCTCGTCCTCGTCGCGGATGCGCTCGCCGTCGGCGTCGAAGTAGGCGAAGCGCCCGCGCAGCTTGCGCCGGCGGATGCCGGCCTGGCGGTCGTCGACGTACACCAGGTCCGGCGGCAGCGGAGGGCACAGCGCGGTGCCGGTGTCCTCTCGCTCGTCCGCGGGCAGCGGCCGCGTGCCCTTGGCCAGGGGCGGGACCTGTTGTTCGCTCATCGTTCGCGCTCCCCGTCCAGGGCCCGGCTCCAGAGCGTGCCGCCGCAGCGCGTGCAGGCGCAGGCCTGGCCGGCCTGCTGGGGCTGTGGATGGCCGCAGCGGACGCAGGCGTACAGGCCGTCCCCGGGCACCTGCCGATAGGTCGGGTTGAGCGGCTCGGGCAGCACCGACAGGCCGCTGCGGGTCGCCTCGGCGGGGAAGAAGTACAGGCTCAGGTCGCCGTCCACTTCGAGGATGCCCAGGCGCACCTGGCCCAGGTGTTCCACGCCGGCGCGGCGCAGCTCCATGTGGAATTCGTCGCTGGAGATGTTCTGCTCGTCCAGGGTGCCCAGCTCGAACAGGCCGTCGCGGATGATCACCACCGGCTTGCCCTCGACCCAGCCGCCGAAGCGCGGGCTGTGCTTCATCACCCGGGTGGTGAGGTTGTAGAGCAGGAGCAGGGTGGCGAACACCACGATCACCGGCAGCAGCGGCACGTCGTCGTAGAAGGACACGTCGCCGGCCGCCGAGCCGAGGGTGAGGATCACCACCAGCTCGAACACCGATAGCTGGCGCACGCCGCGCCGGCCGGAGATCTTGAGGAACACGAACACCGCCAGGTAGGCGAAGGCGGCCCTCAGCGCCACTTCCCCGAGGAACGCCAGCGGGAAGTCGTGAATCAGGATGCGTTGCCAGTCGAAGGCTTCCAAGGCGAGTCCTCAGCCGATCTGCGGGTTGCTCCAAGGCATCGACCAGGGGGTGAGCTCGTAGCCGTCCTTGCTCAGCTCCAGGCGCGCCAGCTCGATCAGGCCGGCCAGGCGGGTGGGGTCGCCGTACTGCGAGCGCGCCACGTGGGCCTGGGACAGCAGCTCCACGTCGCTGTCGTCGAACACGCGGAAGGAGAAGCTGGCGTCCTCGCGGTCCGCCCGGGTCTCGCAGGCGTGCGGCAGGAAGGCCTGTTCGACGATGGTCATGGCTTCTTCGAGGGTGATGGCGCTGCTCATGCTGCTCTCTCCGTCTGTGGTTGAGAGGGGGCGTCGACCGGGTGGCGAAGTCGCGCCGAAATCGACAGACCTAGTGAGTAGACGGGACGGCAGGCGTTAGGTTCGAGAAAAGCGAAGCCCCCTCGGCCAGGTGGCCGAGGGGGCTTCGGGTGGTGCGGCAGGCCGGGGGGCGAAGTGTTACTCGGGCATGCTCCAGGGATCGAGGGAGTAGCCCTGGCTGCGGATCTGCTCGCGCGAGCGGGTCAGGACGTCGGCGAGCTGTTCCGGGTCGCGGTAGGTGCGGCTGTCGATGCAGGCCTGGCCGACCCGGTTGTTGGTGCGGTCGATCACCGTGAGGTTGAGTTCGCCGGTGCCGTCCTGCGGCTGCCAGGCCACGCACTGGAAGGGTTGGAAGGCGCGGCCTGCGATCAGAAGTGCTTCGTTGACGCGGAGCGAGGTGTTCATGGGTCTGTTCTCCGAGGATGCCCAATGTGCGATCTGGCCTGCGAAAGCACGTATTGCCGCGGCCTGTGAACAATGGATGATCAATCCTGACCTTGGAGTCACATGCTGTCGTAAAAACGTAGGAATATGTCGCATGTAAGTGTTTTTTCGGGTGTTTCACGTTTCGCTGGGCGCGAAAGAGGGCGTTCCCGCGGGTGGCGGCTATCCTTTTCCGGACCTTCCCTCGTCACAGGAGTGTCGTCATGGGTTCCACCCTCAGCGGTCTGGTCAGCCTGATCATCCTCGCCCTGGACATCTGGGCGATCATCAACGTGGTCAAGAGCAGTACGGATACCGGCAAGAAGGTTCTCTGGGTGCTGCTGATCCTGTTCCTGCCGGTGCTCGGCCTGATCATCTGGGCCCTGGCCGGGCCGCGCGGCAACGTGCGTCTCTGAGCCGCGCGCGCCTATTCCGTCGCCGGTTGCCGCTGATGCGCCCCGCACTCCGGAGTTTTGCGAAAAAACTCCGGAGCTTTTCGCAAGAACCCGTCACGTGGCTGTCACTAGAGTCCTGCATCCCGCTCCGGGGGCAGGGTTTTCGCGTTGCGCTTGTGTCGCCTCGGCGATGGGCTACAACCGAAGAGAGAGCCCCGCTCCGTCGCTGCTTTCGGCAGGGCACGGGATGCGGGCGCTGCGGTCGTTTCCGGGAGGGGAGCGATGTGATGTGGCGCCGCTTGCGGGCGTCCGCCTTGCACGGCCCCGGTTCAATGATCGGGGTGTTCCAGCGTCCGCCACGAGCGGGCGTGTTCGCCAACCCGTCGCGGGCTACCGGCCGCGGCGCATAACAACAAGCGAGAGGGTATCCACCCCATGACAGCTAGCACCCCCATGCTGATTACCTTCGTGGTGTACATCGCCGCGATGATCGCGATCGGCTTCGCCGCCTATCTGGCCACCAAGAACTTCTCCGACTACATCCTCGGCGGCCGCAGCCTCGGCAGCTTCGTCACCGCGTTGTCCGCCGGCGCCTCCGACATGAGTGGCTGGCTGCTGATGGGCCTGCCGGGTGCCATCTTCGTCGCCGGCATTTCCGAGAGCTGGATCGCCATCGGCCTGATCATCGGCGCCTGGCTCAACTGGCTGTTCGTCGCCGGCCGCCTGCGCGTGCAGACCGAGCACAACGGCAACGCCCTGACCCTGCCGGACTTCTTCACCAACCGCTTCGAGGACACCAGCAAGGTCCTGCGCATCTTCTCGGCGCTGGTGATTCTGGTGTTCTTCACCATCTACTGCGCCTCCGGCGTGGTGGCCGGCGCCCGTCTGTTCGAGAGCACCTTCGGCCTGTCCTACGGCACCGCGCTGTGGGTCGGCGCCGCGGCGACCATCCTCTACGTGTTCATCGGTGGCTTCCTGGCGGTGAGCTGGACCGACACCGTGCAGGCCACCATGATGATCTTCGCCCTGCTGATCACCCCGGTGTTCGTGATCCTCGCCCTGGGCGACTTCGATGCCGCGATGACCACCATCGAGCAGGCCAACCCGGCGAACTTCGACATGTTCCGCAACCTGTCCTTCATCGCGATCATTTCGCTGATGGGCTGGGGCCTGGGCTACTTCGGCCAGCCGCACATCCTGGTGCGCTTCATGGCCGCCGATTCGGTCAAGTCGATCCCGGCCGCGCGCCGCATCGGCATGGCCTGGATGATCCTGTGCCTCGGCGGCGCCGTGGCCGTGGGCTTCTTCGGCATCGCCTACTTCGCCAACAACCCGGCCCTGGCCGGCCCGGTCACCGAGAACGGCGAGCGCGTGTTCATCGAGCTGACCAAGATCCTGTTCAATCCCTGGGTCGCCGGCGTGGTCCTGTCCGCCATCCTGGCCGCGGTGATGAGCACCCTGAGTTGCCAGCTGCTGGTCTGCTCCAGCGCCCTGACCGAGGACTTCTACAAGGCCTTCCTGCGCAAGGGCGCCTCGCAGAAGGAACTGGTCTGGGTCGGCCGCGGCATGGTGCTGCTGATCGCGGTGATCGCCATCCTCATCGCCCAGAACCCCGAGAGCAAGGTGCTGGGCCTGGTGGCCTACGCCTGGGCCGGCTTCGGCGCTGCCTTCGGCCCGGTGGTGATCCTGTCGCTGATGTGGAAGGGCATGACCCGCAACGGCGCCCTGGCCGGCATGGTGGTCGGCGCCGCGACCGTGATCATCTGGAAGAACTGGATCGGCCTGGGCCTGTACGAAATCATCCCGGGCTTCATCCTCGGCACCATCGCCATCCTGGTGTTCAGCCGCATCGGCAACGGTCCGAGCCAGAGCATGCTGAAACGCTTCGACGAGGCGGAGAAGGAGTACCAGGACGCCCACATCCGCTGAGGCATCCGCTGGCGGGCCGCGACGCGGCCGGCCGGTTTCCCGCGAAGGCCCCATGCCCGCCGGCATGGGGCCTTCGCGTTTCCGGACCGGGCGTAGCAAATTGACGCAATTGGCTGCCGTGCATCGCATGCGGCCTGCCCTCTGGCGGGGTCTCACGAACAGGTGCATGCCTGGGCGCCGGCGTCGGCCGGCGCTTGCTCCGCGGTCGAAGGAGGCCGCCATGATTCGTCGAATGCTGTTCTGCCTCGTGCTCGGGTTCGCTTCCAGCGGTTGCGTCGCCTATGGCGGTGGCTATGCGCCGGGTCACGAGGTGTATTACCAGGAGGTTCGTCCGCTGCCCCGGGGCTACGATGATCGCGACTACCGCTGGCACCGCGATCGCTACAAGGAGCGGCGCCATTCCCACTACGCACCGGGCCGTGACGGCCACTACCGCTGGCACGGCGAGTACCGTCGCCACGACAACCACAGGCCGCGCGCCGACTGGCGGCCGCGCTACGACGACCGGCGCGGCTGGCAGCGCCACGACGGTTGGCGGCAGCCGCACCACCGCCCGCATCACGAGATACGCGGCCGGGCGATGAGGCGCTGAGGTGGCGACGGGGCGGGTCAGGAGGCCCGCCCCGTCGCGTTATGCGTCCAGCCTGGTGGACGGATCGGCGCCGGCCACCAGCGAGTTGATGATCGCCGCGGGCAGGATGCCCGGATCGCCGCCGTCCAGCAGCAGCCCATCGCCCCCGCCGCCCGGCAGGGGGCTTTCCACGATCGGAGGCGAAGCGTCAGTGCCGGCCTCGAACGCGATGTAGGCGCCGATATCCCCGCCGTCTTCCTGCAACAGATCGCCGAGGTCGATGCTCTCCTGGTTCGGTTCGAGGCCGCTGCCGGACGACGTATCGTCGGCCGGGTGGTCGAAGGCGTCGTCTGCGATCAGCAGG
>NZ_BPFX01000040.1 GCF_019655855.1 Pseudomonas paralcaligenes
GCGCCGGCCTGGTCAACGGCATGAAGAGCTGGTTCACCGTGGCCTTCCCCGAATACTGGCTGTTCGCCCTGGGCGCGCTGTTTATCGTCATCACCCTGTTCCTACCCAATGGCGTGATCGGTCTGATCAAGAGGAAGTCATCATGATCGCTACTGCGCATTTCATCTGCGGCGTTGCGCGGTGCTCGCTCCTCGCCGTACCCACTCGTACTGTCTCGTCGCTGTGCGCCGCGCGCCTTGCAGCTGAAATTGCTCGCGACACGCTCCTGACGACTTCCACGGAGAAGGACCAATGAGAGTCGCTCCGGTACCCGAATTCATGCTCGAACCCGCCTTCGACCCGGCCGGCAGCGGCCGCGACGCGGTCGGCCTCGGCAGCGCGGCTGGCAAGGGCCTGGACGTGCGCCACGGCACCATCCTGACCCTGGAAGACATCAACGTCAGCTTCGACGGCTTCAGGGCGCTGACCGACCTGACCCTGTACATCGGCGTCGGCGAACTGCGCTGCATCATCGGCCCCAACGGCGCCGGCAAGACCACCATGATGGACGTGATCACCGGCAAGACCCGTCCGGACAACGGCGTCGCCTACTTCGGCGACACCCTCGACCTGACCCAGATGAGCGAGGTCGAGATCGCCCAGGCCGGCATCGGGCGCAAGTTCCAGAAACCCACGGTGTTCGAGGCGCTGAGCGTGTTCGAGAACCTCGAACTGGCGCTGAAGACCGACAAGTCGGTGTGGGCCAGCCTGCGCACCAGGCTCTCCGGCACGCAGAAGGACCGCATCGAGGAAGTGCTCGCCACCATCCGCCTGGACGCCTCGCGCCATCGCCCGGCCGGGCTGCTGTCCCACGGCCAGAAGCAGTTCCTCGAGATCGGCATGCTGCTGGTGCAGGAGCCGCAACTGCTGCTGCTCGACGAGCCGGTGGCGGGCATGACCGATGCCGAGACCGAGTTCACCGCCGAGCTGTTAGACAGGACCCGGTGCGCACGGCGCACCCTACACCCCCGTAGGGTGCGCCGCGCGCACCAAGAAACGAGGTTGAGGACAGAACATGCTGCAAGTCCAACAGCTCCACCAGTACTACGGCGGCAGCCACATCCTGCGCGGCCTGTCCTTCGAGGCCAGGATCGGCGAAGTCACCTGCCTGCTCGGGCGCAATGGCGTGGGCAAGACCACCCTGCTGAAATGCCTGATGGGCCTGATCCCGGCCAAGGAAGGCAAGGTCGAGTGGGAAGGCCGGGCGATCAACGCCTATAAGCCGCACCAGCGCGTGCACGCTGGCATCGCCTACGTGCCCCAGGGCCGCGAGATATTCCCGCGCCTGACCGTCGAGGAAAACCTGCTGATGGGCCTCTCGCGGTTCGGCGCCAGCGAGGCCAGGACCGTGCCGGAATTCATATACGAGCTGTTCCCGGTACTGCGCGAGATGAAGCACCGTCGCGGCGGTGACCTCTCCGGCGGCCAGCAGCAACAGCTGGCCATCGGCCGCGCCCTGGCCAGCAAGCCGCGCCTGCTGATCCTCGACGAGCCCACCGACCAGTCCGCTTCCTCACCTGTTTTTGTGGGGGCGCCTAGCCCTCGCCTGACCTTCGCTCGACGACTTTTCGTACAGACCCTAAGACATCCTAGCCACTGGGTGGCGCTAACAGCGCGCCCCATCAGTAGCAACGCTCGATCATCTGGAGCAACTAAGTTGATCCGTAAGTCTTCTGGTTCCGTAGATACCTTCAAAGTCTCCTAATGAGGCCCATCAGGAGACACTATGAGCAACCAGCGTTACCCCAAAGAATTCAAGATCGAAGCGTTCAAGCAAGTGACCAAGTGCGGTTTTCCCGTTGCAGAAGTGGCGGGAAGCCTTTCCAGTCGCTGAAGTGGGAACACATCGAACGGAAACTTATAACACCCGCGAAGAAGCCTACGGCAATGCCTTCAATCATACCGAGTTATGCCGCTATCTCCGGTGGATTTTGAAAGGCACTAGGACAGTTCTAGGAATCCGGGGGCAGCTAGCTCGCCCTTCTCACCGAGCGAACAGTCAATTAATCAAAAAACCCAAGATCATCTAAGGAGAAATGTTTAATATGCCGAAAATCAACTACCGTCCCCGAAACAATCTTCCTCCCGCAATATTCTGAGTATTCTCTCTGCACAGGGGGTACAACTTTATTCCGATCAAAAAAGTAATCCATATTTTTCATCGGCATATTCTCCGGAGTGATATGCATCACAAAAGACCGGCGAGTCAGCGCCTTATTCAAATGGGGAAGCCCGCCATGCAAAGTAGCAGGATTCCATATGATCATATCCCCCGCTTTAACCTTACAAGTAACAATAGGCATATCACTCTGCCTAGTCATTTCCAATACTGCTTCATTGTAGGCATTGAATAACGGCGTATGCGATGGAGGTACATTTCCATCAGGAAAGAACTGCTCTCTCAGCTTTACGATATCCGGATCGGGTATCTTATGACTGCCCCGGACGGCAACCAGCGCCCCGTTGTTCTCATCGACATCGTCCAATGCCACCCAGACCCCCATGTAACCAGCATCGCCGCCGGAATAAAAATAAGGGGTGTCTCGGTGCAAAGGTTGCTGGCTGCCCAACTCAAAAAACAAAGAAGTATAAAGCGTTGCCTCACCGTATTGATCAACCACATCACAACCAGCGCTCATTGCCGCAACAAAGATGTCCCGCAAAGGCCTTACTGAGTGATGAAAATTGACAACCCTTTGGAGCAGACCTTCGACCAGAAGATCATGACTCATCAGCAACGAATCATTTTTCTTTCGAAAAGCATTAATAGCAAGATTGGCCTTCGCCACCAGCTCTGACGATATTGCATTCGGAATTATGCAAAAACCATCCCGATCAAACTGCTCAGCATACGAACCCATATAACCCCCTGCTGCCTATTACCCCCGAGTCTAGCGTCTTATGAAACGCCAAAACAAGCGCAAGCAGGGTTACGAACTTCCGCATGGCACTCAGCCAAATTCAACAGCCACCCAGACTACTGCAACCCATCCACCAGGAAGTTCAGCCGCACCTGCTGCTCGCCGGCCAGACCGGGCAGCTCGGCCTCGTCCTTCAGGTTAACGCCGGATAGTTTGCGCCGGCATGCCTCACGCATGAGGTATAGCAATTTATGGGCCGCCAGGCCGTAGCTCAGTCCCTCCTGGCGCACGTTGGAGATGCAGTTGCGATAGGCGTCGGTCAGGCCGACCTTCGGTGCCCAGGTGAAGTACAGGCCGAGGCTGTCCGGCGAACTCAGGCCGGGGCGTTCGCCGATCAGGATCACCACCATCCGCGCGCCGAGCAGTTCGGCCACCTCGTCGGCCACCGCCACCCGGCCCTGG
>NZ_BPFX01000041.1 GCF_019655855.1 Pseudomonas paralcaligenes
TGCTGATGTACCTGTTCGGCGCCTCGCCGGCGCTGGACGCCAGCTTCCTGCGCGGCCGCCCGCACCAGCTGCAGCAGCTCGACGCCGACACCCTCTACCTGCCCTGGGCCACCAGCCTGCGGATGAGCGACCTGGGCTACCAGAGCAGCGCCCAGTCCGGCCTGACGCCCTGCTACAACGACCTGGCCAGCTACACCGAGAGCCTGCGCGCGGCGGTGGCCACGCCCTACCCTGCCTACGCCGAGATTGGCACCAAGGACGCCAACGGCGAGTGGCTGCAGCTCAACACCAACATCATCCAGATCGAGAACGAGTACTACTCGAGCATCCGCCCGAAGCGCGTCACCTACTCCGGCGAGCGCCCGATCCAGGCCCTGATGAGCCGCGGCGTGCAGTACGTGGAAGTGCGCTGCCTGGACATCAATCCCTACCTGCCGCTGGGCATCGACCTGGACCAGGCGCGCTTCCTCGACGCCTTCATCCTGTTCTGCGCCCTGGCCGACAGCCCGCTGCTGGCCAGCGGCGAATGCTGCTCCTGCACCGAGAACTTCCTCAAGACGGTCAAGGAAGGCCGCCGCCCGAACCTGCACCTGCAGCGCGACGGCCAACAGGTGGAACTGCGGACCTGGGCCGGCGAGCTGCTCGACGCCTTCGCCCCCATCGCCGCCCTGCTCGACCGCGCCCACGGTGGCGACGCCTACCAGACCGCCCTGCACCTGCAGCGACGCAAGGTGGAGGACACCAGCCTGACGCCCTCGGCGCGGGTGCTGGCCGAGCTGCAGGCGACCGGCGAAAGCTTCCGCCAGTTCGCCCTGCGCCAGAGCAAGGCCCACGCCGAGGCCTTCCGCGCCCGGCCGCTAAGTGTGGAGGAGCGGGCGGCGTTCGAGGCGGCGGCGAGCCAGTCGCTGGCCGAGCAGCAGGAACTGGAGCGGGCCCCGGCCGGCGACTTCGACACCTTCGTCGCGGCGTACCAGGCGAGCATCCTCGGCATCAGCGTGTGAAGGCAGCGCGCCGGAACACCGGCGCGCGGCAAAGGCTCTGCAATCAATGACCTGGCGGAAAGCAGGGTTTCTTTGCGGCAACCCGTCACAAATCCGCCACGACGACCGTTCGGCCCTGACCAGCGGCACGCCGACCGCCCTGCCACGGGCTAGCCTGTGTGGAAACCCGTATTGGCGAACCGCCATGACGCCCGCAGCAGACAATCACGACTGGAGCCTGGAGAGCCTGAACAAGGCCTACCAGCAAGGCTACATGGCCGGCCTCACCGGCCAGCCGCAGCACGCCCAGCCCTACCCCGCCGAAGTGCTGGCCGCCGCCTGGGAGGCCGGCTGGGACGACGGCAACGAGCAGTTCAAGCAACACCAGCGCCGCAGCGCCTGATACCCCCGCCACGTCCGTAGGAGCGAGCTCTGCTCGCGAACATCAACGGCGAAAGGCTTCGCGAGCAGAGCTCGCTCCTACGGTCGCCGGCGACATCGGAACTCGTGGCTCTTCGTTATCGCCCGCGGTCACGTAGGGCGGGTACAACCCGCGTGACCGACACCATCGCGGGTTTCACCCGCCCTACCGTAGGGTGCGCCGTGCGCACCGGAGCCCTACAGGGCCTTCTCGAATATCTTCGAATTGCGCTGGTAGTTGTACAGCGAGGCGCGCGCGGCCGGCAGGCGTTCTACGCCGCTGGACTCGAAACCGCGCTCCTGGAACCAGTGCGCGGTGCGGGTGGTGAGCACGAACAGGGTCTTCAGCCCCAGCGCCCTGGCGCGCTCCTCGATGCGTTCGAGCAGCTCGTCGCCACGACCGCCGTGGCGGTACTCCGGGTTAACCGCCAGGCACGCCAACTCGCCGGCCTCGGAGTCGGCAATCGGGTAGAGCGCGGCGCAGGCGATGATCAGCCCGTCGCGCTCGACGATGCTGAACTGGCCGATCTCCCGCTCCAGCACCTCGCGGGAGCGGCGCACCAGGATGCCCTGGTCCTCCAGCGGGGTGATCAGCTCGATCAGGCCACCGACATCCTCGATGGTCGCCTCGCGCAGCGACTCGAACTGCTCCTGGTCGACCAGGGTGCCGCCGCCGTCGCGGGTGAACAGCTCGGTGAGCAGCGAACCGTCTTCCATGTAGCTGACGATATGGCTGCGCTTGACCCCACCCCGGCAGGCCTGGGCGGCGGCGTCGAGCAGCTCGGCCTGGTAGCAGCTGCCCAGGCGCGCCAGGTGCGCCGGCACCTGCTGCGGGCGCAGCTCGCGCACCAGTTTGCCGCTGTCGTCGAGCAGGCCGCGCTCGGCGCTGAACAGCAGCAGCTTGTCGGCCTGCAGGTCGATGGCGGCGCGGGTGGCGACGTCCTCGCAGGCCAGGTTGAAGATTTCACCCGTGGGCGAGTAGCCGAGCGACGACAGCAGCACGATGCTGCGTTCGTCGAGCAGGCGGCCGATGCCCTTGCGGTCGACCCGGCGCACCTCGCCGGTGTGGTGGTAGTCGATGCCGTCGACCACGCCGATCGGCCGCGCGGTGACGAAGTTGCCGCCGGACACGCGCAGACGCGAGCCCTGCATCGGTGAGGCGGCCATGTCCATCGACAGGCGCGCCTCGATGGCGATGCGCAGGCTGCCGACCGCGTCGATCACGCAGTCCAGAGTCGGCCCGTCGGTGATGCGCAGGTCGCGGTGGTAGTGCGGGATCAGCCCGCGCTCGGCCAGGCGCGCCTCGATCTGCGGGCGCGAGCCGTGCACCAGCACCAGGCGCACGCCGAGGCTGTGCAGCAGCACCAGGTCGTGGACGATGTTGCCGAAATTCGGATGTTCCACACCGTCGCCGGGCAGCATCACCACGAAGGTGCAGTCCCGGTGGGCGTTGATATAGGGCGAAGCGTGGCGAAGCCAGTTGACGTAGTCGTGCATTGAGAAGCCTGTGAGCAAGGACGGACGAGCGATGTTTTGCCTCTCCGAAGCGGAGAAGGAAGGTCGGTCTAGCGTCGTCGCAACATCGGTGCTCCCCTTATGGGCCGGGCGGGTTACAGGCAGTAGTGCTGGATCAGCTGGCGCAGCAGCGCCACGGTCGGTTCGATGCGCGCCAGCTCGAGGAATTCCCCCGGCTGGTGGGCGCAGGCGATGTCGCCCGGGCCGAGGACGATGGTCTCGCAACCGAGCTGCTGAAGATACGGGGCTTCGGTGCCGAATGCCACCGACTGGGCTGCATGCCCGGTCAGCTTTTCCGCCAGGCGCACCAGTTCGCTGTCGGCGGCCTGCTCGAAGGGCGGCACGTTGGCGAACAGCGGCGCGTAGTCGATCTTCACCTGGTGCCGCTCGGCCAGCGGCCGCAGCTTGCCGCGGATGGCCTCGCGCAGCTGCTCCGGGTCCATGCCCGGCAGCGGGCGCAGGTCGAATTCCAGCGAGCACTGGCCGCAGATGCGGTTGGGGTTGTCGCCACCGTGGATGCAGCCGAGGTTGAGGGTCGGCTGCGGCACGCCGAACTGCGGGTTGCTGAATTCGCGCTGCCACTGGCCGCGCAGGTCGCGCAGCGCGCCGATGGCGTCGTGCATCGCCTCCAGGGCGCTGTGGCCGAGGCTCGGGTCGGAGCTGTGGCCGCTCTGACCGAGGATGTCGATGCGCTCCATCATCACGCCCTTGTGCAGGCGCACCGGCCTGAGCCCGGTCGGCTCGCCGATCACCGCCGCACGGCCCAGCGGCCGGCCGGCCCTGGCGAGGGCGCGCGCGCCGTCCATCGAGCTTTCCTCGTCGCAGGTGGCGAGCACCAGCAGCGGCTGGCGGAACGGGTGGTCGAGCAGGCCGCGCACCGCCTCGATCACCAGCGGGAAGAAACCCTTCATGTCGCAGACGCCGAGGCCGACCCAGCGGTCGCCCTCCGCCGTCAGCCGGAGCGGGTCGCTGCGCCACAGCGCGGCGTCGAACGGCACCGTGTCGCTGTGGCCGGCCAGCACCAGGCCGCCGGGGCCGCTGCCCAGGGTCGCCAGCAGGTTGGCCTTGCCCGGCGCCACGTCCTGGATCTCGCAGGCGAAGCCGAGGTCGCCCAGCCAGGCCGCCAGCAGCTCGATCACCGGGCGGTTGGACTGGTCCCAGTGGGGCTGGGTGCAGCTGACCGAGGGGGTGGCGATCAGTGCGGCGAGCTGGTCCTGCAGGGAGGGAAGCGGCATAGGAATCTCCATGATCTGGCCCCCATCATAGAGACGCGGGCGCGCCCTGCAAACGCGGTCGGGACTCGACCTTTCGTCCGGGCCGACATGAGCCGAAACGACCGTTCGAGCAGAAGCCGCTGTCATCTGGCATACTTCGCGCCCCTTTTGCGGTCATGAAAACGTCATGTTCGAACTATTCAGCGGGCTGGATGTGTGGGTTGCCATCAGCCTGATCCTGGCTCTGACCTTTGTCCTGGCCTTCGAATTCATCAACGGTTTCCACGACACCGCCAACGCGGTGGCCACGGTGATCTACACCAAGGCGATGCCGCCGCACCTGGCGGTGATCGCCTCCGGCATCTTCAACTTCCTCGGCGTGGTGCTGGGCGGCGTCGGCGTCGCCTACGCCATCGTCCACCTGTTGCCGGTGGAGCTGCTGATCAACGTCAACACCAGCCACGGCCTGGTGATGGTGTTCTCCCTGCTGACCGCGGCCATCGCCTGGAACCTGGGTACCTGGTACTTGGGCATCCCGGCCTCCAGCTCGCACACCCTGATCGGCTCGATCCTCGGTGTCGGCCTGGCCAACGCCCTGCTCACCCACATCTCCCTGGCCGACGGCGTGAACTGGCAGAAGGCGATCGACATCGGCCTGAGCCTGCTGCTGTCGCCGCTGGCCGGCTTCGCCGTGGCCGGCCTGATCCTGATCGGCCTGCGCCGCGCCTTCGCCGAATCGAAGATGCATGAGACGCCCGAGAGCCGCAAGGAGATCAAGGGCAAGAAGAAGCCGCCGTTCTGGAACCGCATGGTGCTGATCATCTCGGCCATGGGCGTGAGCTTCGTGCATGGCTCGAACGACGGCCAGAAGGGTATCGGCCTGATCATGCTGGTGCTGATCGGCATCGTCCCGGCCAAGTTCGTGCTGGACCTGAACAGCACCACCTACCAGATCGAACGCACCCGCGACGCCACCGTCCACCTGCAGCAGTTCTACCAGCGCAACCACGACGCGCTGAGCGAGTACCTGTCGCTGGGCAAGCCCGGCAACACCGAACTGCCCAAGCAGTTCCGCTGCGACGCCAAGCTGACCGAGGCGACCATCGCCGCCCTGATGACCGACCTGCAGGGCGTCACCGACTACAACCAGATGGATCACGAGAAACGCACCCAGGTGCGCCGCTACCTGCTCTGCCTGGATGACACCGCCAAGCGCGTCAGCAAGCTGGACAACCTGCCCAAGCGCGAGAAGGCGGACCTGGACAAGCTGCGCAAGGACCTCACCGCCACCACCGAATACGCCCCCACCTGGGTGATCTTCGCCGTGGCCCTGGCCCTGGGCATCGGTACCATGGTCGGCTGGAAGCGCGTGGTGCTGACCGTCGGCGAGAAGATCGGCAAGCAGGGCATGACCTACGCCCAGGGCATGAGCGCGCAGATCACCGCCTCCATCGCCATCGGCCTGGCCAACGTCTACAGCCTGCCGGTGTCCACCACCCACGTGCTGTCGTCCGGCGTCGCCGGCACCATGGTCGCCAACAAGAGCGGCCTGCAGTTCGGCACGGTGCGCAACATCCTGATGGCCTGGGTGCTGACCCTGCCGGCCACCATCCTGCTGTCCGCCGGCCTGTTCTGGCTGGGCGTGCAGCTGTTCGTGTAGGCGCCGCCGGCGCCACGCGACGAGGCCGCCCCCGGGCGGCCTCTTCGTTCCAGCCCCAGCCACCTACCCAGCCCGGCGTTGCCCTGTACACTGGCGGCTCGGGGCGGCGTGGCGACGAGACAGAGGCGGATCACCCAGCGATGACTTTCCAACAACTCAGGCGCTACTGGCACATCGAGCTGCTGGGCGGCGCCCACAAGCGCTTCTCCTGGCGCCGGCTGCGCGCCAAGTACGTGCAGCGCTCGCGCTACCGCTACCTGTTCTGGTTCCGCTTCGCCCAGTACCTGCACAGCAGCCGCTCGAAGTTCCTGCGCAAGCGTGCCGAGCGCCTGGCGGACCGCATCGCCGAGCGCTTCGGCATCGAGATCGCCCTCGGCGCGCAGATCGGCGAAGGGCTGTTCATTCCCCATCCGGTGGGCATCGTCATCACCCGCAAGGCCGTGATCGGCAAGAACTTCAGCATCTTCCAGAACACCACCATCGGCCAGAAGAACGACGACAGCGCGCCCATCCTGATCGGCGACAACGTGACCGTCGGCGCCAACGCCTGCATCATCGGCCACGACCTGCGCATCGGTAACAACGTCACCATCGCGGCGGCCGCCTTCGTCAACAAGGACATTCCCGACGACCACCTGTTCGTCACCCGCTACGCCTCGGAGCTGATCGAGCCCCGCCAGGGTGCCTCCCTCATCAGCACGCGCCATTCCCGCCAGGCACAACAGCCGCAACCGACGAAACCCGCATGAACAAAGAAACCGAGATCAAGCTGCGCGCCAGCCGCGAAACCCTCGCCGCCCTGCGCGACCACCCGCTGCTGAAGAAGCGCAACAAGTCCGGCTGGCAGACCCACAAGCTGTTCAACCAGTACTTCGACACGGCGGACCGCGACCTGGCCGGCGCCCGCGTCGCCCTGCGCCTGCGCCGCGACGGCGAGCAGTACATCCAGACCCTGAAGAGTCGCGGCCAGAGCGTGGCCGGGCTGTCCGAGCGCAACGAGTGGGACTGGTACCTGAAGAAGGCCAAGCTGGACCTCAAGCTGCTCGGCGACGACTGCTGGCCGGCCAGCCTGGCCGAGTTGGACAAGAAGAGCCTGCAGCCGATCTTCACCACCGATTTCGTCCGCCAGAAGGCGGAGATCGCCTGGGGCCGCGGCAAGGCCAAGACCGTGATCGAGGCGGCCCTGGACCTGGGCAAGGTGGTCGCCGGCGAGGGCGAGGAAGAAATCTGCGAACTGGAACTGGAACTGCGCGAAGGCGAGCCGGCGGCCCTGCTGGAACTGGCCTGCGAGCTGGCCGCCGACCTGCCGCTGATGCCCTGCGACATCAGCAAGGCCGAGCGCGGCTACCGCCTGTTCGACTCCACCAGCTACAGCCTGAGCCTGCCGCCGCCCGCGCTGCACGCCGAGATGGCGCTGGACGACGCCTTCGCCGCCCTCGCCTGGTACCTGCTCGGCAGCAGCCAGCGCCTGGCCGAGCAATACCGCTTCAACGGCCACTGGAAGCTGCTGGAACAGTGGCTGCAACAGCTGATCGACCTGCGCGCCCTGCTCGGCAGCCTCGGCCAGGCCGCGCCGCGCGCCTCCAGCCGCGAGCTGCGCGAGACGCTGGACGCCTTGCTGGCCGACTGGCGCCCGCGCCTGGCCGCCGGCCGCGACGACGAGGCGCTGCGCCACAACGCGCCGGCCATGTTCGCCGGCGAGCTGCAGGGCAACCGCTGGGGCCTGCTCTCCCTGCAGCTGTCGCGCTGGCTGCTGCAGCGCGGCTGGACGGCCGGGCGCAACTCGCGCGGCGAGCGCCAGGGCGCGGCGGCGCTGGGCAACTGGCTGCCGACCCTGCTGGGCGAAGAGGCCGAGGGCTTGCGCCTGAAACACTACCAGCAGTTCCCCGAGGCGCTGGCCGAACAGCTGCCGCGCATCGAGCGCATCCAGGCCTGGCTGCGCCTGGCCCGCCAGGCACTCGAACTGCCGGAACTGGACCGCCTGTACGGCGAACTGGCCAAGCTGGAGGCCCTGGCCAGCCGTGGCAACGATGCCGAAGTGCTGGCCGCTCGCCAGGCACAGGCCCATACTGTGGCGACGCTCAAACCCTGGAAGCTGCTGCTGAAATAAGCTGCTCGTCCCGCAGTGGGAGCAGAACCTGTGGGAGCGGCCCTGACCGCTCCCACGCATCCAGCGGGCATCCAGTCAGAACAAAAAGGGAGCTCCATGTCCGCCTTCGCCTCGCCAGCCCAGGATCGCTGGCTCGACCTCAACGACATCCTCCGCGAGCTGGTGGCCCAGGGCCGGATCGCCCAGGAGCAGGCCGAGCAGTGCATGGTATTGCGCCGCGCGTCGAGCAACGCGCAGCTGCATCCGCTGGAGTTCATCGCCGCCCAGCAGATCGACGACCTGCAGCGGCCCGATCGCAAGCACGATCTGGAAGGCCTCACCGTGTGGCTGGCCAACTTCGCCGGCCAGCCGTACCTGCGCATCGACCCGCTGAAGATCGACGTGGCGGCGGTGACGCCGCTGATGTCCTACGCCTTCGCCCAGCGCCACAAGATCCTCGCCGTGGCGGTGGACAGCGAGACGGTGACCATCGCCAGCGCCCAGCCGTTCGTGCATGGCTGGGAAGGCAACCTGACCCACGTGCTCAAGCGCCCGATCAAGCGGGTTGTGGCCAACCCGGCGGACATCCAGCGCTTCACCACCGAGTTCTACCGCCTGGCCCGCTCGGTGACCGGCGCCACCTCGGTGGACCAGAAGATCAGCGGCGTGGGCAACTTCGAGCAGTTGCTCAACCTCGGCGCCCAAGACCAGGAGCCGGACGCCAACGACGCGCACATCGTCAACATCGTCGACTGGCTGTTCCAGTACGCCTACCAGCAGCGCGCCAGCGACATCCACATCGAGCCGCGCCGCGAGGCCGGCACCGTGCGCTTCCGCATCGACGGCGTGCTGCACAACGTCTACCAGTTCCCGCCGCAGGTGACGATGGCCGCGGTCAGCCGCCTGAAGAGCCTGGGGCGGATGAACGTGGCGGAGAAGCGCAAGCCCCAGGACGGCCGGATCAAGACCCGCACCCCGGACGGCGGCGAGGTCGAGCTGCGCCTGTCGACCCTGCCCACCGCCTTCGGCGAGAAGATGGTGATGCGCATCTTCGACCCGGAGGTGCTGCTCAAGTCGTTCGACCAGCTGGGCTTCTCGCCGGAGGACCTGCGCCGCTGGGAAAGCATGACCTGCCAGCCCAACGGCATCATCCTGGTCACCGGCCCCACCGGCTCGGGCAAGACCACCACGCTGTACACCACCCTCAAGCAGCTGGCGACCGAAGAGGTGAACGTCTGCACCATCGAGGACCCGATCGAGATGATCGAGGGCGCCTTCAACCAGATGCAGGTGCAGCACAACATCGACCTGACCTTCGCCAGCGGCGTGCGCGCGCTGATGCGGCAGGACCCGGACATCATCATGGTCGGCGAGATCCGCGACCTGGAGACCGCCGAGATGGCCATCCAGGCGGCGCTCACCGGCCACCTGGTGCTCTCCACCCTGCACACCAACGACGCGCCCAGCGCGATCAGCCGCCTGCTGGAGCTGGGCGTGCCGCACTACCTGCTCAGGGCCACCCTGCTCGGCGTCATGGCCCAGCGCCTGGTGCGCACCCTGTGCCCGCACTGCAAGGCGCCGGTGGCGCTGGACGAGGACGACTGGCAGAGCCTGACCAAGCCCTGGAACGCGCCGCTGCCGACCCAGGCGCACTGCGCCGTCGGCTGCCTGGAGTGCCGCGAGACCGGCTACCGGGGCCGCGCCGGCGTCTACGAGATCATGCTGCTGAACGACAGCATCAAGCCGCTGATCACCGCCGACACCGACCTCATCGCCCTGCGCCGCGCGGCCTTCAAGGACGGCATGCGCAGCCTGCGCCTGTCCGGCGCGCAGAAGGTCGCGGCGGGGCTGACCACCATCGAGGAAGTGCTGCGGGTCACTCCGCAGAGCGAACAGAAGTAACCACCGGGCCCGACGCCGGCCCGCACAGAAAGGGAGTTTTCCATGGAAGTCGGTAGCGTGATCTTTCTCTTCGTCGCCCTGGCCGTGGCCGTGGTGTTCATGGGCTTCAAGGTGGTCCCCCAGGGCTACGAATGGACGGTGGAGCGCTTCGGCCGCTACACCAACACCCTCAAGCCCGGCCTCAACATCATCGTGCCGGTGATGGACCGCATCGGCCGCAAGCTCAACGTCATGGAGAGCGTGCTGGACATCCCGCCGCAGGCGGTGATCAGCGCCGACAACGCCATCGTGCAGATCGACGCGGTGTGCTTCTTCCAGGTGATCAACACCGCCCAGGCCGCCTACGAGGTGAACGACCTGGAGCATGCAATCCGCAACCTGGTGATGACCAACATCCGTACCGTGCTCGGCTCCATGGAGCTGGACTCCATGCTCAGCCAGCGTGACGCGATCAACGAGCGCCTGCTCAAGACCGTGGACGAGGCCACCGCGCCCTGGGGTATCAAGATCACCCGCATCGAGATCAAGGACATCAGCCCGCCGGCCGACCTGGTCGAGGCCATGGCCAGCCAGATGAAGGCCGAGCGCCTTAAGCGCGCGCAGATTCTCGAAGCCGAGGGCTCGCGTTCCGCGGCCATCCTCACCGCCGAGGGCCACAAGCAGGCGGAAATCCTCAAGGCCGAGGGCGAGCGCGCCGCCGCCTTCCTCGAGGCCGAGGCCCGCGAACGGGCGGCCCAGGCCGAAGCCGAGGCGACCCGCATGGTGTCCGACGCCATCGCCAGCGGCAACGTGCAGGCGGTCAACTACTTCGTCGCGCAGAAATACGTCGAGACCCTCGGCCAGCTGGCATCGGCCAACAACAGCAAGGTCATCCTCATGCCGCTGGAGGCCAGCCAGGTGATCGGCGCGGTCGGCGGCATCGGCGAGATCGTCCGCGCCACCTTCGACAGGGACGGCAAGAAAGCATGATCGCCTACCTGCAGCACCTGTCGTTCTGGGACTGGCTGGCGTTCGGCACGGTCCTGCTGATCCTCGAGGTGTTCGGCGCCGGCGGCTACCTGCTGTGGATCGGCGTCGCGGCGGCGGCGGTCGGCGTTCTGACCTATCTTTTCCCCGAGTTGCCCTGGGCCTGGCAGTTCATCGTGTTCGCCCTGCTCTCGGTGCTCACCGCGGTGTTCTGGTGGCAGCGCCAGCGCAGCGCCGCAAAGCCCTCGGACGTGCCGGGACTGAACCGCCGGGGCAGCGAGTTCATCGGCCGTACCTTCGTCCTGCACGAGGCGATCGTCGACGGGCGCGGCAAGATCAGGGCCGGCGACACGCTGTGGCTGGTCAGGGGCGGCGACCTGCCCGCAGGCAGCACGGTGCGGGTCACCGGCCAGGACGGCGTGCTGCTGATCGTCGAGCCCGCCTGACGGCAGCCACGCAGCTCCAGCGGCCGCCAACGGTGCACAACACATGAGAACGCCGGGCATGCAAGAGCGGCAACCGCGACCGACCAGGGAGAGCAGCCATACCGGGCTGGAGGACAGCGACCGGCGCTCGCTGCTGCGCCTGATCTTCAACGCCACCGCCCTCAGCATCGGGGCGTTCTCGGTGCTGCAGTTCGGCTCCGGCAACGTGCTGTTCGCCAGCCTCGAGGTGATCGCCTGCATCACCCTGCTGGCGGCCGGCCGCGGCATCCACGGCGCCCGGCGCCTGGAACTGTGGATCTACCTCTACCTGCTGCCGACCTTCGCCTTCATCCTCTACATCAGCCTGATGCCCCAGGCCTCGTCCACGGCCTTCGTCTGGGTCTACCTGATCCCGGTGCTGTCCTACCTGATGCTCGGCAAGCGGCGGGGCATGCGCCTGGCGCTGCCGTTCATGCTGCTGGCCCTGGTGCTCTACTACCTGAGGTACCCGCTGCCGCAGTCCGCGCTGGCCTGGATCGACGCCGGCAACGCCATTCTCTGCGGCGCCCTGATCGTGGTCTTCGTCCACCTCTACGAGACCCGCCGCGCCGCGGCCTTCGCCGAGCTGCAGCACCAGGCGCAGACCGACCAGCTGACCGGCGCCGATAGCCGCGGCCACTTCAAGCAGGAGCTGCGCCGGGCGCTGAAGGATGCCGGCCGCAGCCAGAGCCCGGTGGTCCTGGCGCTGCTCGACATCGACCACTTCAAGAGCGTCAACGACCGCTATGGCCACGACGCCGGCGACCACGCCCTGCGCCACATCTGCGACCTGCTCTACCGGCGCCTGCGTACCACCGACAACCTCGGCCGGCTCGGCGGCGAGGAGTTCGGCCTGCTGCTGCGCAACACCGACGCCGCCGGCGCGCTGCCGCTGCTGGAGTCCCTGCGCCAGCTGATCTGCGAGCAGCCCCTGGAATACGCCGGGCAGACTATCGAGCTGGCCGCCACCTTCGGTCTCGCCGAATGGCCCCGCGACGGCCACACGCCGGACGAGCTGTACCGCTGCGCCGACTGGCGCCTGTACCAGGGCAAGCAGTCCGGTCGCAACCGGGTCGTTGGCGAGACGCAGGCCGAGCTATCCTGAAACCTGCCGCCTCGTTCGAAAGGTGGAACTCCCGGTAAAACCACAGGCTCAGAATTCTCAGGACTCGCCGCCAAAGGAGCAGCCAGCATGCGCACCCGCCAAACCCTCGCGACCCTCGCCCTGATCGCCCTTCCCTTCGGCCCGGCCATGGCCGACGGGGGCTTCTGGCGCGACGTCATTTCCTCCGGCGCCACCACCGCCTCCACCTACCTGACCTTCAAGGACAACAAGGAGGTGATCGCGGCGCGCGACGACGCCAGCGCCTTCATTGCCAGCGGCGGCCAGATCCGTGGCGCCCATCTGGAGGCGGCGCTGCAGCGGGCGCGCGCCGACCATCCGCAACTGCAGGCCAGCGACGAAGAGCTGGCCCAGGTGCT
>NZ_BPFX01000042.1 GCF_019655855.1 Pseudomonas paralcaligenes
GTCGAAGTCGAAGTCGCTCATCTGCTTGTAGGCGGTGGCGGCGTCGGTGAGGCGCTTCTTCACCCCCACGCCGATCCGCGACAGGTTGAGGTACACCGGGTCCAGGTACGGGCTCTGCGCGCGGAGGCCGGCAACTTCCAGCACGAAGGGCGCGCCCGCGGCGTTGCGCAGCACGCCGTCGCGGTGGTGCCAGCCGGCCTCGGCGACCAGCGCCAGCGCCCGGGTCCGGTTGCCCCGAAGGCTGGACGGCTCGCGGGCGCTGGGCTGCTGGTACATCGGCCCGAACACCG
>NZ_BPFX01000043.1 GCF_019655855.1 Pseudomonas paralcaligenes
GATGACCGGCCTGCTGCTGGCCACCACGCCCAAGGTGGCGCAGCGCTTCGGCGCCGGCACCCACGGCGAGATCGGCCCGCTGGTGCGCCAGGCCCTGTGGCTGGGGCTGGTGATCGGCTGCTGCTGCGCCGCCCTGCTGTGGAACGCCACGCCGGTGCTGCGCCTGATGCAGGTCGAGCCGGAACTGACCGACATGTCCATGCGCTACCTGCACGGCATCGCCTTCGGCTTCCCGGCGGTGGCCATCTACCAGGTGCTGCGCTGCTTCAGCGACGGCCTCGGCCGCACCCGGCCGAGCATGATCATCGGCATCGGCGGGCTGCTGCTGAACATCCCGCTCAACTACGTGCTGATCTACGGCCACCTCGGCATGCCGGCCCTCGGCGGCGTGGGCTGCGGCTGGGCCAGCGGCATCGTCATGTGGGGGATGCTGCTGGCCCTGCTGTGGTGGGTGCGGCGCGCGCCCTACTACCAGGCCAGCCAGCTGTTCCGCCGCTTCGACCGGCCGCAGTGGCCGGTGATCAGGCGCCTGCTGTCGATCGGCGTACCCATCGGCGTGTCGATCTTTGCCGAGGCGAGCATCTTCTCGGTGATCGCACTGCTGATCGGCGGGCTGGGCGCCACGGTGGTGGCAGGCCACCAGATCGCACTGAACTTCAGCTCGCTGGTGTTCATGATCCCCTATTCCCTGGGCATGGCCGCCACGGTGCGGGTCGGCCAGGCGCTGGGCCGCGGCCAGCCGCGCGACGCGCGCTTCTCGGCGGGCGTGGCGATGGGCACGGCGCTGGGCTATGCCTGCCTGTCGGCGAGCCTGATGTTCGCCCTGCGCCACGAGATCGCGCAGATCTATACCTCGGCCCCGGAGGTGATCGTCATCGCCGGCGGGCTGATCGTGTATTCCGCGCTGTTCCAGTTCTCCGACGCCATCCAGGTGACCGCGGCCGGCGCCCTGCGCGGCTACCAGGACACCCGCGCGACCATGGTCTTCACCCTGTTCGCCTACTGGGGCATCGGCCTGCCGGTGGGTTACGCGCTGGGGCTGAGCGACCTGTTCGGCGAGCCCTCCGGGCCCAAGGGGCTGTGGCAGGGCCTGGTGGTCGGCCTGACCTGTGCCGCCGTGCTGCTCGGCATCCGCCTGCAGCGCAGCGCGCGCCGGCACATTCGCGCGTGATCGACGTGTGGTGGTGACGCGGGTTGCACCCGCCCTACGCGGGTGATGCACGGCGCCGGGAGATCAATCGAGCTTCTTGCGAATCCAGTACTGGTAGGTGCCGCCGTCCTCGCCCTGCTCCAGCAGCTCATGGCCGAGGAACAGGCAGAACTTGGGAATGTCGCGCTTGGTCGAGGGATCGGTGGCGAGCACCTGGAGCAGGCCGCCGGCCGGCAGGTCGCGCACCTTGTTGTGCAGCATCATCACCGGCTCGGGACAGAACAGGCCGGTGGCGTCGAGGATGGCATCGGGGGCCAGGCTCTTCGGGTTGGACATGGTAGGGCTCCGCAGACAGGCGCGTATTGTCACGCAAAGCCGCCCGCCGGACCACCTCTGCCGCCGGCCCGCCCGCTTCCGCCACGGAAGCGGGCGGCCATGCGTGGCTCAGTAGCGCCGGTTGCGCAGCATGGTGCGGACGTTGCCGTCGATCGGCAGCGCGTAGTCGTGCACCGCGAGGATCACGTTGGTGTTCGGCTGGATCACCTTCAGGTTGACAAAGACGTAGTCCTTGCTTTCGCCGTAGGTGCCCACCACCACCGCCTGGGCCGAGTAGGAGCTGGCCAGTTCGTGGATTTCCCGCGTCAGCATCAGCTCGCCCTGGCTCTGGGACATGTAGACGTTGTTGCGGAACTTCATCTCCACCATCCGATAGCCGGCCTGGGTGAAGCGCGCGGAGATCTGCTCGGAGATCAGCCGGCCCAGGGTGGACGAGTTTTCCAGGGCGTCGATGTTGACCAGCGTGGCGATGATCATGGTGCCGCCACCGCCGGGCATCTGCGCCAGCAGGGCGTCGGCCGCCTGGTGGTTGGTGGGGATGAAGGGGTTGCTGCGCGCGGCCGCGTAGCTCGGCCCCTTCTCCGTCGGGGCGCAGCCGGCCGTGCCGAGCAGGCTCAGCGCCAACAGCGAAACCAGCAGGGAACGTCTCATCGGCTGCCCCCCTTGACCGGCAGGACGGCGCTGCGGGCGTACAACCCCCAGTCCGCGTCGGTGGTGTAGTAGGCGGTGCTGGTCTGGGCGTAGTAGCGCTCGTCGCTGGACACACTGGTGGTCACGATCAGCTCGCTCTGCGGCACCTCGGCGGCGTACCTGGAGCCGAACCAGTTGGCCGCGTCCAGGGCGACCGCGCCGCCCATCATGGCCGCGCCCGGCGATACGTTGCTGTAGAGGTTGCGCAGCACCCACAGCCCGCCCGCCAGCGTGGTCAGCTCGCCAGCCGCCCTTGGCTTCTGGCGGCCCTGGGAGAAGCACAGAGGATTGGCGGAGACCTCCACCAGCAGGGTGCCCGGCCGGTCCGCCGTCCTCATCACGGGGTGCCCCGAAGCACTGAGGATACCCACCAGCTGGGTGGTGAACGCCTGCTCGAAGGGGCTCTGCCCGGCGCCCTGGCGCACGTACAGCGGCGCGCCGTCGGGCAGGGACTTGATCAGTTGCGTGGCCGCATCCTCGGCGATCAGCTGCCAGTGGGAAGCCGCCTGCAGCTTCTGCTGCTCCTGGCTGGGAAAGTGGGTCGGCTGCGGCGCTTCCGCGTAGCGCGTGCAACCGCTCAGCACCGCGCTCCCCATGAGCAGGCCCGTGATGATTGTTCTTTGCATAGTCGATCCTTGGATGAGAGACGCGGGTTGCCCCCGCTGGCCATTCGGCGCCGTCTGGACCTCTCGCAGGCCTGCCGTGCAAAGCCTACCCCACGACTTCCCCGATCGGGCTCCAGATACAGCACTAGGCATATTAGATCATCTAATTACCTAGACATATTGAAGCCTAACGGAAGGATTGTGAACGCTCAATCATTTCGCGCATGGATTTGGACATGACAAATTAGGTTTACCCGTGCGCCAGAAACTCGCAGCTACCGTAGGCAAGACCATCGCAAGGCACCGCGCCGCGCTGGGCATCACGCAGGAGCAACTCTCACTGGCACTGGAAGTGGACCCGATCACCATCTCCCGCTTCGAGCGGGGCGTCAGCCTGCCTTCCCTGGCGACCATCCAGCGGCTGTGCGAGATATTCGGGGTGTCCCTCAGCGAATTCTTCGCCGAGGACGGGGCGCCGGGCGCCCATGGCGAAGCCAGCGCGCTGCAGGCGATGCTCGACTCCCTGCACGAGGAGGAGCGCGCCTTCGCCCTCGAGACCCTGACCCGGTTCTGCCGCCTCACCACCAAGCGGCGCAGGCAGCCCTGAGCGCCCGCCACGCGGCGGGTCGGGGTATGGGATGGGGTGTGGGAGCGGCCTTGGCCGCGAGCTTTTACCAGGGCCACGCAGGAGCAACAGCCAGAAGCTCGCGGCCAAGGCCGCTCCTACACAGGGCGTACAGCCGGAGTGGCGCGGCTACAGCCGGCGCAGGTGGCAGGTGACCTCTTCGCGGTCGTGGTACAGCTGCTTGCAGGCGATGGACACCTTGATCCGCCGCGCGGCGAAGGCGTCCTCCAAGCGCTGCAGCAGCTTGCACACCTCGGCGTAGCGCTGCTTCATCGGCAGCTTGAGGTTGACCACCGCCTCGCGGCAGTGGCCCTCGCCGATCCAGGTCTCGACCATCGCCGCGGTGCGCGCCGGTTTCTCGACGATATCGCAGACCATCCAGTCCACCGGCTGCCTGGGCTTCCAGGTGAAGCCGTCGACCATCAGGTGGGTGACCAGGCCGGTGTCCATCAGGCTCTCGGCCATGGGGCCGTTGTCGATGGCGGTGACCAGCATGCCGCGCCTGACCAGCTGGTAGGTCCAACCGCCGGGGGCGGCGCCCAGGTCGACGCCGGTCATCTCGTCCGACAGGCGCGTGGCCCACTGCTCGCGGGGGATGAAGAAGTGCCAGGCCTCCTCCAGCTTGAGGGTCGAGCGGCTGGGCGCCTCGCGCGGGAACTTCAGGCGCGGGATGCCCATCGGCCAGGGCGCCAGGTTGCCGGCCTCGGCCAGGCCGAGGAACACCTCGCGGCCGCTCTTGAAGGTCAGCAGCAGGCGCGGCTTGCCCGCGTCCTCCACCAGCCTGCCGGCCTTCTCCAGCGCCTTGCGCAGCGGCCCCTCGAACTTCTTGCAGAAATTCGACAGCTCCTTGCCCTCGTTGGTATCGAACACCTCCAGCCACAGGCCGCCGCACACCGGGTAGTCGGCCAGCGCCTCCAGCAGCACGCCGATGCGGTCGCTCTCCGGCAACCCCAGGTAGTCGCCGCGGGCCCACTGGCGCGGGAAGATCAGTCGGCCGAAGCGCAGGCCCTGCATCAGGCGCTCGGCGCCGCCGGGCTCCAGGCAGATGAATTCGGCGTGGGCGCTGTTCGGCCTGGACTTGGCGTAGCCGGCCACGTTCAGGCGCGCGGCGTGGTCGCTGATCTCGGCACAGACCTCGCCCTCGAAGCCGGGGCGGCAGTGCAGTAGCACGGTGTTCATCGGCGGTTCTCCTCAAGCCGCGCATGATAGCGAAGTCGGGAACCCCGGGCTCGCTCTGCCGGTCCAGACCAGTGGCAGGAGCTGACCTGACGGTCTAGTTTCAGAAGTTCAACCGAGCAGGAGAGCCGCCATGTCCTCCCTGGATAGCCTGAGTTGCCGTCGTGAACTGAAGGTGGGCGCCAAGACCTACCACTATTACAGCCTGCCGGAGGCGGCCAGACGCCTCGGCGACATCGACAAGCTGCCCATGTCGCTCAAGGTGCTGCTGGAAAACCTGCTGCGCTTCGAGGACGACGTCACCGTGAACGCCGCGGACATCCGCGCTATGGTCGACTGGCTGCAGCAGCGCAGTTCCGAACACGAGATCCAGTACCGCCCCGCGCGGGTGCTGATGCAGGACTTCACCGGCGTGCCGGCGGTGGTCGACCTGGCCGCCATGCGCGCGGCCATGGCCGAGGCCGGCGGCGACCCGCAGAAGATCAACCCGCTGTCGCCGGTGGACCTGGTGATCGACCACTCGGTGATGGTCGACCGCTACGCCTCCCCCGCCGCCTTCGCCGCCAACGTCGACATCGAGATGCAGCGCAATGGCGAGCGCTACGCCTTCCTGCGCTGGGGCCAGAACGCCTTCGACAACTTCCGCGTAGTGCCGCCGGGCACCGGCATCTGCCACCAGGTCAACCTGGAGTACCTGGCCCGCACCGTCTGGACCAAGGAAGAGGACGGCGCCGTGTGGGCCTTCCCCGACACCCTGGTGGGCACCGACTCGCACACCACCATGATCAACGGCCTGGGCGTGCTGGGCTGGGGCGTGGGCGGCATCGAGGCGGAAGCGGCCATGCTCGGCCAGCCGGTGTCGATGCTGATTCCCGAGGTGATCGGCTTCAAGCTCAGCGGCCGGCTGCGCGAGGGCATCACGGCCACCGACCTGGTGCTGACCGTGACCCAGATGCTGCGCAAGAAGGGCGTGGTGGGGAAATTCGTCGAGTTCTACGGCGACGGCCTGGCCGACCTGCCCCTGGCCGACCGCGCCACCATCGCCAACATGGCGCCGGAATACGGCGCCACCTGCGGCTTCTTCCCGGTGGACGACATCACCCTCGGCTACCTGCGCCTGTCCGGCCGTCCCGAGGACAGCGTGCTGCTGGTCGAGGCCTACGCCAAGGCCCAGGGCCTGTGGCGCGAACCCGGCCACGAGCCGCTGTTCACCGACAGCCTGGAGCTGGACCTGGGCGAGGTCGAGGCCAGCCTGGCCGGCCCCAAACGGCCCCAGGACCGGGTCCTGCTGCCCGACGTGCCGCATGCCTTCGACGGCCTGATCGACCTGCAGCTCAAGCCACCGGCGCAGGAGGAAGGTCGCCTGCTGAGCGAGGGCGGCGGCGGCGTGGCGGTCGGCAACGCCGCCCTGGTCGGCGAGGCCGAGTACCACTACGAGGGCAGCACCTACCGGCTCAAGCACGGCGCCGTGGTGATCGCCGCGATCACCTCCTGCACCAACACCTCCAACCCCAGCGTGATGATGGCCGCCGGCCTGCTGGCGAAAAAGGCGGTGGAAAAGGGCCTGCAGCGCAAGCCCTGGGTCAAGAGTTCGCTGGCGCCGGGCTCCAAGGTAGTGACCGAGTACTTCCAGGCGGCCGGCCTGACACCCTACCTGGACCAGCTCGGCTTCGACCTGGTCGGCTACGGCTGCACCACCTGCATCGGCAACTCCGGGCCGCTGCTCGAACCGATCGAGAAGGCCATCCAGCAGGGCGACCTGACGGTGGCCTCGGTGCTCTCCGGCAACCGCAACTTCGAGGGCCGGGTCCACCCGCTGGTGAAGACCAACTGGCTGGCCTCGCCGCCGCTGGTGGTGGCCTACGCCCTGGCCGGCAGCGTGCGGGTCAACCTCACCGAGGACCCGCTCGGCGATGACAGCGAGGGCAACCCGGTGTACCTCAAGGACATCTGGCCGAGCCAGCGGGAGATCGCCGAGGCCGTGGCCAAGGTGGACACGGCGATGTTCCGCAGGGAATACGCCGAGGTGTTCGCCGGCGACGCCCAGTGGCAGGCCATCGCCGTGCCCCAGGCGGCCACCTACGAGTGGCAGGCGGACTCCACCTACATCCAGCACCCGCCCTTCTTCGAGGGCATCGCCGGGGCGCCGCCGAAGGTCGGCGACGTCCACGGCGCCCATGTGCTGGCCCTGCTCGGCGACTCGGTGACCACCGACCACATCTCCCCCGCCGGCAACATCAAGCAGGACAGCCCGGCCGGCCGCTACCTCAGCGAGCGCGGGGTGGCGCCGGTGGACTTCAACTCCTACGGCTCGCGGCGTGGCAACCACGAGGTGATGATGCGCGGCACGTTCGCCAACATCCGCATCCGCAACGAGATGCTCGGCGGCGAGGAAGGCGGCAACACCCTCTACGTGCCGAGCGGCGAGAAGCTGGCGATCTACGACGCGGCCATGCGCTACCAGGCCGAGGGCGTGCCGCTGGTGATCTTCGCCGGCAAGGAATACGGCACCGGCTCCTCCCGCGACTGGGCGGCCAAGGGCACCAACCTGCTCGGGGTCAAGGCGGTGATCGCGGAGAGCTTCGAACGCATCCACCGCTCCAACCTGGTGGGCATGGGCGTGCTGCCGCTGCAGTTCCAGCCGGGCCAGGACCGCAAGAGCCTGGGCCTGACCGGCCGCGAGCAGGTCGACATTCTCGGCCTGGACGACGTCGAGCTGCGCCCGCACATGACCCTGACCCTGGACATCCGGGGCGACGACGACAAGCGCCAGCAGGTCGAGGTGCTGTGCCGCATCGATACGCAGAACGAGGTGGAATACTTCAAGGCCGGCGGCATCCTGCACTACGTGCTGCGCCAGTTGCTGAAGGGGTAGACCGGGGCGACGGTGCGCACGGCGCACCGTTACCGTGCTACGGCGGGCGTAGGGCGGGTGAAACCCGCGCGCGAATACACGCGGGTTTCACCCGCCCTACTGTCAGCCGACCGTGGCCGTCTGTGCCGGGGTCCGTCCGTAGACGTCTTCCAGGCGTTCGATGTCGTCCTCGCCCAGGTAGCTGCCGGACTGCACCTCGATGATCTCCAGCGGGATCTTGCCGGGGTTCGCCAGGCGATGCACCGAGGCGATCGGGATGTAGGTGGACTGGTTCTCGGTGAGCAGGAAGGTCTTGTCGTCGCAGGTCACCTGGGCGGTGCCGGACACCACGATCCAGTGCTCGGCACGGTGGTGGTGCATCTGCAGCGACAGCTGCGCGCCGGGGCGCACGGTGATGTGCTTGACCTGGTGGCGGTGGCCGTTGTCCACCGAGTCGTAGCTGCCCCAGGGGCGGTAGACGGCGCAGTGGCTCTGGGTCTCCTGGCGGTTCCTGGCGTCCAGGGTGTTGACCAGCTTCTTGACGTCCTGCACCGCGCTCTTGTGGGCGATCATCACGGCGTCCTTGGTCTCCACCACCACCACGTCGTCCATGCCGATCAGGGTGACCAGCTTGGACGTGCCGTGCACGAAGCTGTTGTGGCTGTTGTGGGTGACTACGTCGCCCTTGAGCACGTTGCCGTCGCTGTCCTTCTCCTGCACGTCCCACAGCGAGGACCAGGAGCCGACGTCGTTCCAGCCGGCGGCCAGCGGCACCACGCAAGCGCGGCTGGTCTTCTCCATCACCGCGTAGTCGATGGAGTTGTCCGGGCAGCACTCGAAGGTGCCGGCGTCGATGGTCAGCACGCCGTTGCCCGCCTTGCTGCGCTCCAGGGCCAGCACACAGGTGTCGTAGATGTCCGGCTCGTGGGTGCGCAGCTCGTCCAGGTAGCGGCTGGCGCGGAACAGGAACATGCCGCTGTTCCAGTAGTAGCCGCCACTGCGCACGAACTCGGCGGCGCGCTCGTGATCCGGTTTCTCGACGAACTGCTGGACGCGGAAGGCGCCCGGCACCAGGTCGTCGCCGTCCTCGCCGCGGGTCGCCTTGATGTAGCCGAAACCGGTCTCCGGGCTGTGGGCGGGAATGCCGAACAGCACCATCTCGCCCTCCTCGGCGGCGACGCGGGCCAACTCCAGCGCCTTGCGCAGGGCCAGTTCGTCGTCGATCACATGGTCCGCCGGCAGCACCAGCAGCAGCTCGTCGCGGCCCTCGGCGATCATCTGCAGCGCGGCCATGGCCACCGCCGGGGCGGTGTTGCGGCCGAAGGGTTCGAGCAGCATGGCCTGGGTCGAGCCGCCGATCCTGTCGAGCTGCTCGTTGACGATGAAGCGGTGCTCGACGTTGCACACCACGGCCGGCTTCTGCATGCCCTCGAAGCTGAGGCGCTGCAGGGTCTGCTGGAACAGGGACAGTTCGCCGGTGAGGGCGAGGAACTGCTTGGGGTACAGCTTGCGGGACAGGGGCCAGAGGCGGGAACCGCTACCACCAGAGAGGATTACCGGGATCATGTCGTCATTCTCCATTCAATGTCTGTTGTGTCGTCCCGCACCGCGCGGGTGCGCGGCCGGGCAGGTACATCAGGACCAAACTCAAGGCAGTTGCCCGGAAAACAGCTGGGTCAGGTCGCCGCCGAGCCGGTAGGTGCTCAGCGGTTCGATGGATCGCCGCCACTGCTGCGTGCTGTCCGAGCAGCGGTACAGCGCGCAGTACGGCTCCAGCCAGGCGTAACGGCTGCTCTGGCGCAGGTCGATCTCTTCCTGCCGGCGGCCGGTCTTCTCTTGGAATATGGCGGGGTCGCGCAGGCCGGCCTCCACCTTCTGCACCAGGCGCTGCATGGCGCCGTCGTTCTCGCCGCGCAGATCGAGGCCGTTGGCGTTGGCGAAGGCCGACACCATCAGCAGCGGCGCGATGCTGTAGTTGTGGTAGGACAGCGCGCGGGTCTCGCGCACCAACTCGCGCGGCAGGTAGCCGTCGGCGGTGATCTGCTCGACCCCGTGGCGGTACTGCTCCACCGACCAGTCGAACAGGTCGCGCCGGTCGAGGATCACGGCGGTGGCCATCACCGACCACGCCGCCCAGTAGTTGTGGTTGTTGCTGCGCTCCCTGGGGTAGGCGTTCCAGTCGGCCACCACCTTGTCGGCGAGCCGGCCGAACCAGGCCTCCACCTTCCTGCTCTGCTCGGCATGCCCGGCCAGCGGCCGGGAGGTGGAGAACTTCAGCCGCAGGTAGGCGCCGGCCAGGCTGCCGAGGGTCCATTTGCGCACCGACATGCCGGTGTGGTTGTACTCCTCGCTGAGCAGCGCGCCGGCGTCGGCCCAGTTCTCCAGCCAGGTCATGGCGCAGTCCGCTTCCTGCTGCCGGCCGTACTTGAAGTAGCGGCCGACCATGCGGTTGACGCCCTTCTCCATGTCGCGCATGTCGTCGGTCAGCTTGAGGTAGCGCTGCTCCGCCGCGGGGTTGAGCTTGTCGCGGGCCTTGTCGGAGCCCTGGTACTTGCTGGGGAAGTCCAGCCTGCCGGTGTAGGCCGGCGGCGGCGCCTCGCAGGCCCGCGACTTGCCTTGCGCCTCCGGCGCGGCGCGGTAGTAGCCGGTGGGCGCCACCAGCGTGGCGCTGCCCGGCGAGCCACTGTCGTGGCTCGGCGAGCAGCCCGCCAGCAGTGCGCCAAGCACCGCGGCGGACAGCATCGAACGCATCGGCATTCGCCGCATCACTCGGCGCCCGCCGGACGCTGCACCCATACCGGGCTCAGGTTGGAGCCGCTGCCGGTGACGTAGAGGGCGGCCACCTCGCCGCGCTCCAGCACCAGCTGGTTCAGGTCGCTGACCTTCTGGTCGCCGGCGAACAGCGCCAGGCGCACCTTGACCGGGTTGATCTCGCGGTCGCCACGGGCCTTGCCGGCCACGGCCGGGATCACCTCGGTCTTGCCGTCGGCGGTCTTCAGGCTGACCGGGGTGTCGGACAGGTTCTGGATGCGCACCAGGGCCTTCTGGCGGTTCTTGAAGGCGGGGTCTTCCACCAGGTTCAGCTCGCCGCTGGGCAGGCGCACCAGGGTGTAGTACTGGTCGGCCTTGAGGTTGACCGGCAGCGACTTGCCCGCGGCGCTGGCGCTGTAGCTGCCGGCCGGGAGGAAGGAAAAGTCGCTGCTGCCGCGGGGCTGCACGTCCTTGATGTTGACCGAGCCGAGGCTCAGGTCCAGCTCCGAGGAGCCGGCGTTGTAGGCACGGACGAAGGCCGAGCCAGCCGGCGCGGTCGGGCCGTAGAGGCCGCCCTCGTCGGCATGGGCGACGTTGAAGGTGGCTGCGAGGCTCAGGCAGCCCAGTCCCAGGGCCAGCTTGCGAAGGGTGGTTTGCATGGTCATCTCCTTTGGTGAGTGCTCGTCTTCAGGGCGCCGCCACGGATTTGGCGGGGCCTTTGGCGGCCAGCTGCTGCTGGGCCGGTTCATGGCCGGAACCCAGTTGGGCCAGCCATTGGGGATCGAATTCGCTGAGGTCGCTGGGCAGGGTCAGGTAGCGCTCGGGCACCTCCCACAGCACCAGCTTGAGGCCCTGGGTCTCTTCCTCGCCCTTGGCCAGCAGGCGCAGCATCGGCACCAGCGGGCCGTGGCCGTCCTCGGCGTAGTTGTAGAGGTCGGTGCCCAGCGACTGGCGCAGCGCGCCGAGGAAGTTCCACTTCGGGTTGGCGCTGTAGCTGGTGCCGACCAGGGCCACCTGGGGCGCGCTGTCGCCGAACAGGTCGCCGCCTGCGCCGTCGCCGCTCTGCTCGGTCACGCGCTTCTCCAGCGGCTCCTTGGCCGGCTGCATGGCGGCGAAGTACGGGTCCAGCGGCAGGTAGCTGAGCAGGTCGCCCTTGTGGGTCTCGCTGCCGACCTGGCGGGTCGCGTAGCTCAGCTCGCCGTGGGGCAGCAGGTGGCGCCGCTGCAGGTCGTCTGCCACGGCGCGGGCGGCCAGTTCGGCGCCCAGCGGCGTCCAGTGGGTGTCGGTGCGCAGGAACACCAGGCCCTGCTGCTTGCCGCCTTCCAGCGCGACGTACAGATCCGCGCCCTGCAGGCCGAGCTGGCCGAGGCGCTCGCGGGCCTGGTCGTACAGCGCCTGCTGCTCGGCCACCGGGCGCTGCTCGGCGACGAACTCCGGGTAGAGCCGGGCCTTGGCCGGCAGCAGCACGACCTGCAGCTGGATGCCCCGGCTGCGTAGCTCGTCGCGCACGCGGGTGATCAGCTTCCAGTTGTCCTCGACCTGGTCGGGCTTGGTCGCCGGCTTGAATTCCTCGCTGGTGAACAGCCAGCCGTCGCGGCCGATCACCACGCCGGGGCGGCCCTCGCCGAACAGGCCGTATTCCACCGCCGCCCAGACGTTGGTGCCGAACTCCTTGACCGGGAAACCCTTGTCGTAGTGCTTCTCGATGGCATGGGTCAGCTTGCCGTTGAGGAAGGTGGTCTCACCGGCCGCCGAGAAGCGGAACAGGTTGGGCATCGACGCCAGCGACAGGGCCACGAGGACCAGGGCGAAGGTGGCGCTGTAGAGGATGTGGATGGTGCGCATGTCGGCTCCTCCTCAGAACTGGAAGTACAGGAAGGGTGAAAAGCTTTGCGCCGACAGCTTCAGGACCGAGGCGACAAACAGCAGCAGGACCAGCAGCCGGCCGAGCGCCACGGCGTAGGCCGGGGCGACGCCGGCGGCCACCGCGGTGGCGCCGCCGAGCGGGGCGACGGTGCCCTCCTCGCCCGCCTTGGCCTTGGGCGCGCGGCTGGCCAGGGGATTGGTGTAGAACTGGCGCAGGCCGAAGACGACGATGACGCCGTAGGCCAGCACCAGGGTGCCGATCTGCAGGCTGGTCAGCTGGGCCAGGGTCAGGTCGGACAGGCGCCAGTCGGAGAACTCGAACATGGCGGCGTACATGCGCCAGGCCACGTCCAGGTTCTCGGCGCGGAAGATCACCCAGCCGGTCACCACCAGCAGGAAGGTGAAGGCCCATTTCAGCGGATTGATGGTGCGCGGCGCGGCGTCCACGCCCAGGGCCCGCTCGATGGCCAGCCACATGCCGTGCCAAGCACCCCAGATCACGTAGGTGAAGTTGGCGCCGTGCCACAGGCCGCCCAGCAGCATGGTCAGGAACAGGTTGCGGTAGGTGGCGAAGGTGCTGCCACGGTTGCCGCCCAGGCTGATGTAGAGGTAGTCGCGCAGCCAGGTGGACAGGCTGATGTGCCAGCGCCGCCAGAACTCGGTGATCGACTGGCTGATGTAGGGCTGGTTGAAGTTCTCCATGAAGCGGAAGCCCATCATCAGGCCCAGGCCGATGGCCATGCTGCTGTAGCCGGCGAAGTCGAAGTACAGCTGCGCGGTGTAGGCCACGGCGCCCAGCCAGGCCTCGCCCGTGGTCGGGTCGGACAGGGCGAAGCAATGGTCGGCGATGGGCGCCACGCTGTCGGCGATGAACACCTTCATGATGAAGCCCTGCATGAAGCGCGTGCAGCCCTCGGCGAACTTGTCCACGGTGTGGGTGCGGTGGTTGAACTGGTCCACCAGGTCGCGGAAGCGCAGCACCGGGCCGGCGATCAGGTGCGGGAAGATCGCCACGAAGGCCGCGAAGTCGATCAGGTTGTGGGTCGCCGGGGTGTCGCCGCGGTACACGTCGATGATGTAGCTGATCGACTCGAACACGTAGAACGAGATACCGATGGGCAACAGGATGTGGGTCAGCACGAAGGGGTCCATGCCGAACGAGCTGACCACCATGTTGAAGCTCTCGACCCCGAAGTTGGCGTACTTGAAGTAGCCCAGCACGCACAGGTCGACCACCACCCCGAGTATCAGCCAGCGCTGGGCCGCCTTGGTGCGCACCCCCGCCGCGCCGATGCGCAGGCCGATCCAGTAGTTGAACACGGTGACCCCGGCGAACAGCGCGAGGAAGTCCACCCGCCACCAGGCGTAGAAGATGTAGCTGGCGACCAGCAGCAGCAGGTTGCGATACCGATTCCCGCACAGGTAGTACAGCGTGAGGAAGATCGGCAGGAACAGGAACAGGAATACGTTGGACGAGAAAACCATCCTAGCTTCTCCAGAAAAGAGGTTGACCCAGGGCGCGCATCAGTTGCTCGCCATTCGCTGGCTGCCGTCGTGGCGACGGCACACGGTCGCCTCCACGGTGAGGCCTTCGGGCATGTTTTCCGGCGCGTCCACCTCGAGCCCCATCAGGGTCAGGTCGCGCCAGTCGCCCTCGTCACGCAGTTCGAAGAGGTAGCGGCCGCCGGTGTCGATGCGGTCGCTCTGCTCCAGGTCGAAGCGCTCCTTGCGCCCGCTGAAGTACCAGACGGTGGACTTGGTGTCGTGGATGCCCGGATCGCTGAAGCGCAGGTCGATCATGTGGTCGGCGCTGCGCAGCTCCTTCAGCCCGCTGGTGCCGTTGAGGAACACCTGGGTGCTTCCCGGGCCCAGCCTGGCCTTGCCGGTGAGCAGCGCCGGCTGGCCGGCGCAGCCGTTGTCGACCATGGGCACGGCCTGGCGGTAGAAGTCGCGCAGGGACATGTCGTAGTGGGTGGCGAATTCCCAGACGACCACCTTCGGCGGCTTCTTCTGGAAATCCTCGCTGGCCAGCAGCTGCAGCATGGCGCTCTCGTAGCCGCCGCCGGTGACGGCCATGTTCATCACCTGCACGCCGCTGTACTGCTCCAGGTAGCCGGCGAAGTTGTAGGCCACGCCGCTGTTGCTGGTGCCCACCAGCACCACTTCCGGGCTGGACTCGTCGCCGAACAGGCTGTCGCCGGAACTCTCGTCGGCCGGCTCGGTGGCGAAGCGGTCGACGTACTCGGTGTCGTAGGTGTTGTTGCAGATCTTGCCCGCCGCCTCGCCCGAGCTGCCGGGGCTGCCGAGGATGCCGACGCGCTTGGTGACGAACTCCTTCTTCGGCATGTCGGCGTAGGCCGGAATCTGCTTCAGCACCTCGGCGGTCAGCCTGGCCGCGTCCTTGGCGCCGCGCGGGGTCCAGTGGTGGTCGTCCTTGAAGAAGAAGTCGGTGTCCTTGCCCTGCTCGTCGAACAGCGGCGAGTAGTCGGCGGCCCAGATGCCGATCCGGCGGAATTCACCGATGGTCTTGATGTAGTTGGCGCGAGCGGTCTCCCAGTCGAACCTGCCCTGCCACTCGGGCGTCAGCTTGCGCCGGTTGACCAGGCCCTTGGTCGGCTGAAACACGATCAGCAGCTCCACCCCGCGCGCCTTGAGCGCGTCGCGGAAGCGCTTGAGCTGGGCGTAGCCCTCCGGCGTGGTGCCGATGTCGGTGCGCAGGTCGTTCTTGGTGCGGAACAGCCAGCCGTCCTGGCCGTCGATCAGGGTGCTGTGGAAGTCGAGTTCCTTGGTGTCGTAACTCGCGGGGTTGGATGCCGCCGGGCACAGGCCGCCGATCAGCTCGATGTCGTAGGTGGGGAACTGCGCCGCCGCGGCGGACGAAGCGGCCAGCAGCAGGCCCAGCGCCAGGGCGCCGCGAGGGCTCGGAAAACGGTTCATCGTTTGGCCTCCATGTCCGTGCCGAGGTAGTCGATCAGCACCGGCTTGTCCTGCCGCACCAGCAGATCGAGGATCTTGTCCTGGTAGGGGCCGAGGATGCCCGGCAGGGTGATGCCGGCGCTCTTGGTCGGGGACAGCATCTGCACCCGGTACAGCTCCAGGCTCAGGGGCGAGTCCACCCCCATCGGTCCGGAGGCGTTGGCCACCAGCTTGCCGCCGACGATGAGCATGGAGATGTTGGTCTCGAAGGGGTCGAGCAGGAGGTCGCGGTCGGTGTTGCTGAGGTCCTTCACGTGGCCGTAGACGCCGAGCTTGCCGTTGCTCACCACCAGGTTCTCGTACAGCTTGACGTTGACGCTGTTGCGTACCCGGATGCCGTGGCGCTCGTTGTTGTAGGCCTTGTTGCCCCACAACAGGTTGTCGCCGCTCTCGTAGATGGTCACGCCGTCCGACTTGTTGCGGTACGTCTCGTTGTAGGCCAGCACGTTGTTCACGCTGCTGCGGTCGATGACGATGCCGGACAGCTCGTTGTCGTAGGAGCGGTTGTTGAAGATCCAGCTGTCGTTCACCTCCCGCGAGACGATGATGCCGTGCTTCTCGCGGGTGCCGTAGGCGGTGTTCTCGGCGATGATCAGCCGGCGCGAACGGTCGTGCGGGTCGATGCCGTAGACCAGGTTGTTGCGGTAGGTGTTGCCGCGGATCACCACGTCGTCGGCCTCGTAGCAGTAGAAGCCGTACCACATGTCATCCCACATCGAGTTGAGCAGCCAGCCGGTGGGGTGGTCGCGACCCATCTTCGGCGCCATCGACGGGCTGTACTGGGAGATCGAGAAGCCGTAGGACTTGCTCTTGGTGTAGCCGAGGCTGGAGATCGTCGAGTTGACGATGTAGGTCTCGGTGCCACCCCAGGCGTTGATGAAGGGACGGAACTCGCCCTTCTTCTCGAACCAGTCCTGGCGGTTCTCGGCCTCGCGCCAGGCGGTGATCCGGCTGTCGGTGACGAACAGCTTGCCGTCGTTGATGACGAAGGCGCCGCGGTCCTTGGACAGGCGCAGGTCCCTGGTTTTCTCGTCCACGTGCAGGGTCGCGCCCGGCATCACCACCAGCGGCAGGCGCAGCACGTAGATGCCGGGCTCGACCTCCTGGAAGTACTTGGGCTGCGCCCTGGCCAGGTCGGCGGGGGTGACGTAGCCACCCTCCACCACCAGCGCCTGGGGCATGCCGCCCTGGCGGGTCACCCATTCGCGCAGGCGTTCGTCGCCGCCGGTGAACTCGGTCAGCTGGTCCATGCCGATCATGCGCCGCAGGCTGACCTGGCCCGCCGGCTTGGTGACGATCTTCTCGTACACGGCCTCGGGGGTGAACGGCGTCAGGTCCGGCAGCTTGGGCGGGTCCATCTTCAGCGGCTCGGCCGGCGCGCTGCGAATCTGGTAGGCCTCCGGCGATACCTCGGTATTCACCGCCTGGGCGCCGGCCGCGTAGAGCAGCCAGGCGCAGGTGCCTAGCACAAGGCTTCTGGTGGGCTGGATCATGGCTCGCTCCTCAATATCGCCAGATCACATCGAGCATGACCCGATGCATGCTGGAATCGGTGCCGCTGGCGAAGGCGTCGCCAGGGAAGAACACGCCGCCGCGCAGGCGCACCAGCGCCGAGTCGGCCTCGACCACACCCAGTTCGGAGCGGTCGAAGTAGCGGGTCAGCACCAGGTCGACTTCCTGGCCCAGGTCCTTGTCGCCGGGCTCCAGGGCGACGTTCAGGCCGCTGGCGCTGTCCAGGTCCTCGTCCACCCGCCAGAAGCGGTGGTAGACCAGGCTGGCGTCGTACTTCCGGTCCAGCACCCAGCTGCCGAACAGCGACGCGGCCTGCAGGTTGTTCAGCTCGCCGCGGTAGGCCTCGCCGAAGCGGTGGACGCTGGAGCGAGTGCCGGTGAAGCGCGCGCGGTTGCTCTGCAGGTCGGTCTGCATGAACTGCTCGGAATCGTCGGCGTCACCGCCGCCGCTGGCCCGCGACAGGGTGCCGCCGAGGCGCCAGTTCTCGTCGATGTTCCAGCGCAGGCCGAGGTCGACGGCCCAGCCGTCCAGGTCCTGGTCGCGGCTGCCCACGGCTCGGCGCTCGCCGCTGGCGCTGCTGGTCTGCAGCAGCTCGGCGTCGCCGCGCATCAGAGTGGCGGCCACCCAGTAGTTGACGGGCGCGGTGCTGCGCGGGTTGAAGAAGTCGCCGTTGAGTTCGGCGCCGAACCAGGTGACGTCGCCGGTGTAGCGCTTGCTCAGCTCGTCGACCGTCTCGCCGGCGTGGGCCAGGCTGCCGTTGTCGCGGCTGTGGTGCAGTTTCAGCCCGGCCCAGTGGCCCGGGCGCCACTGGGTGGAGAGGCCGGCCAGGAAGTGCTGGCGGTCCTCGTCCTGGGGCGCCAGGTCGTCGAGGTCGGTGCGGTAGTCGCTGAAGCGCTCGGCCACCGCCACCTGGGCGTTGAGCAGGGTGGTGTCGAAGTTCCAGCGCAGCGCCTCGATGTTGGTGTCCCACCACAGGCCGTCGTCGGCGCGGATGCGCTGGCGGCCGAAGCGCAGCGACTCGCCCGGGTAGGCGGTGAGGCCGGAGTAGTCGACCCAGAGTTCGTGCAGGGCGAGGAAGTTCTTCTCGCGCTCGCGGCTGTCGGTCGCCTCCAGGGTGTCGTTGTTGACCTGGGAGGACTCCAGCACGTCGGTGGCGACGAAGGCCTCGCCCATCGCGTAGCCGGACCAGTTGCCGCGCGAGCCGTACACCCAGGGCCGCGCGCTGGCGCCGAGGCCGTTGAAGTCGCCGCCGTCGCGGGTGCCCAGGTCCAGGTCTTCGATGGACTGGGCGGTGAGCTTGAAGTTGATGCCGTAGTCGAGGCTGGATGCCTCGTCGGCACGCACGCCATTGACGGTCAGTGTCCCGCTGGCCGCGATGACGAAACTGAGAAACGATCTGCTGAAGGTCATAGCATGTCCCGTGCTTGATTATCGTTGGGTGTGCAGGCTGACCTGCTCGCCGCCGCTCCGCGCCGCCCTCTCCCGCTCCACCATGGAGCGCACCCGCGCCATGTCGCCGGGCTGCAGGCGGGGCGTCATGCGCTCCATCCACATGTCGGCCTGGGGCATGCCCTGCTCCTTGGCCAGGGTGGCGAAGCCGTAGGCGTACACCGGGTTGATGCGGATGCCGCGGCCGTCGCCGAACAGCTGGGCCAGGGCGACGTCGGCCTGGGGATTGCCCGCGCGCGCGGCGATCAGCAGCTGTTCCAGCGCCTTGTCGGCGTGGACCCGGCCGAGCTTGCCCTCGCGGTAGAGGCGGGCCAGGATGAGCCGCGCCTTGGGGTCCTGGGGGATGGCGGTGAGCAGGTACTGCTCGGCCTTCGCCGGCTCGGCCGGCACCAGCTGGCCGTTGAGGTAGATCTGTCCGAGGGCTACCGCGGCGCGGCCGGAGCCGGCCTCGACGCCTTTTTCCAGGTACTCCAGCACCTGCTCGGTCTCACCCAGCTGCGGGTTGCGCCGCACCAGGTCGGCGAGGCCGGCCCAGGCGTCCGGCCACACCGGGGCGATGGCCTCGTACAGCTGCCTGGCCTCTTCCGGGCGCGGCTGCCCGGCGCCGTCGCCGGCCAGCACGCGGGCCACCGTCTGCACCTGGTTGGGCGCGACGCGCTGGGAGCGGAAGTCGTTCTCCATACGCTCGGCCAGCCCCTTCACCGCCTCCTCGTCACCCTGGATGCGGTAGACGGCGGCCAGCTCGGCGTAGCAGTCGCTCACCTCAGACAGCCAGGCCTCGCAGGACGCGCGAATCTCGTCCAGGTGCGCCTCGTAGTCGCCACGGGCGCGGTACAGCATCACCCAGCCCAGGCGGGCCTGGGGCATTCCCTGGGCCTGCCACTCGCTCAGCTGCCGCTCGATGGCCGCCAGGTCGGCGCTCTGCGGGTCTTCCAGCTGCAGGCGCACCAGCGCCAGCAGCACGCTCTGGTCGCCGCTGGCGATGCCCGCCCGCAGCAGTTCGACCGCCTCCTGCCGCTCGGCCGGGGTGGCATTCGGCTTGTTCACCAGCCACTTGCCGAGCTTGACCCGGGCAATGGGAGAGTCCGCCGCTACGCGGCGGTAGATGGACTCGCCCTCGGCCTGGCGGGCCGCGTCGGGCTGCTGCACCAGCACATCGGCCAGCCCCATCTCAGCGTCGGCGTAGCCCAGTTCGGCCAGCGGCCGGAAGTTCTCTTCCGCGACCTGCAGGTCGCCACCGGTCCTGGCCTGCTTGGCCAGTTCGAGATCGGGCAGCTGCGCGCAACCGGCGGCGGTCAGGCACAGCGCGATCGCTGACAGCCGCGCGTTCATTCGCCGGCCGCCACGTTGCGGGAGTCGCCGGCGGGCAGCAGCTTGCTGGCCAGCACCTCGCCCTCTTTCACCAGGCGATCGTCGAAGACGTTGCCGAACGGGCGGATGCGCACGTCCACCGGGCGCTTGGCCAGTTCGGTGCCGAGCGGCTCGTCCGGCTGGATCATGACCCGGATGTCGGACGCCAGGCCGCCGTCCTGCAAGGCCAGGGTGGTGATGTGGCCGGCCCGCTCCTCCTTCTCGCCGGCGACGATGAAGCTGACCGCGGTGCCGGGCTGCAGCTCGTTGAAGGCGCGGTACGGGAAGCGCGCCTCGACGGTGGCCACGCTGTCCACCGGCGACATCAGGAACACCGCCGAGCCCTTGCCGGCGGTCTGCCCGTCGCCGATCAGCTGGGCGGTCACGCGGCAGTCGCAGGGGCTGGTCAGGGTGCCCTGGAAGGTCTTGCCGAACAGGCGCTGGAGGTTGTCCGGGGTCAGGTCCTCGGTCGGCAGCACGCCCTTGAGCACGTCCATCATGTTCGACGAGAAGGTGCCCACCGGCGCGCCCTTGGCCACCGTGTCGCCGACCTTGACCAGGGCCTGCACCGCGCCCTCGCGGGGCATCGACACCTGCTGGCCGGGCACCGCGACCTGGGCCGAGTCGGCGTGGGTGATGAAGTAGATGTCGTACAGCTGGTACAGCACGTAGCCGGCGGCGACCACGCCGACCATGAACAGGCCGAAGCTCAGGCTGACCGCGCGCATGCGGCCGAAAAGGCCGGCCGGCGCGGCGTCGCCGCCCTTGCGCGGCTTGGTGAAGTTGTCGCGCTGCAGGGTGCTGATCAGGTCGCCGACGTTGATCAGCTCGCCGCTGAGGAAGGAGCTGATCACGTAGCGCAGCGCCGCCTGTTCGCGCGGGCGCAGGTGGTGGAACTCGCAGCCGGCGCGGCGCGAGCCTTCCAGCGAGCGGACCTGGAATTCCACGTCCATGGCGAAGCCGATGCCTTCGACCTCGAACATCAGCTTGCCGTGGCAGTACTGGCCTTCCTTGAGCAGGCTGTTGCCCGGCTGGAAGGAGAAGCCGCCGACCGACAGGTCGAGCAGCGGCGCCTCGATCTCCTGGCCCTGCGGGGTGACGTAGCGGATTCTGGCCGGCAGCTTGAGGCGCGCGTACTGTCGCTGGGCTTCGGCTTCGTGGACCACGTTGCTGTTGATGCTGGGGCTGATCACTGCGCTCATGTTCGTTCCTTTATGCAATCGAGAGTCTGGGGGCGAGAGTTCTGGAGAGTTGGCGGGCGGCCGCTCACACCATCCACATCAGGGTGGCGACGAAGACACTGCCGGCAGAAAAGGTCATGGCCCGCGACGACCAGGTGTTGAACCAGCGCTGGAAGCTGGCGAGATCGCGGTCGAGCTTGGTCTTCTGGCGCGTCCAGGACTGCTGGTCGAGGCGGAAGAACACGTACACCTTCACCAATGCGCCGACGATCTGGTTGTAATAGAGGATCAGCGGGTAGGCCGGCCCGATGCTGTGGCCGGACGCCAGCAGCAGCAGAGTCAGCACCAGCCGGGTCAGGCCGATCCACAGCAGGTAGATCAGCAGGTAGGCGAAGCCGTACTTGATGCTGGCGATGATCGCCACCGAGGGGCCGAGCAGGCTGGTCCACATCGACACCCGCTGGTCCAGCAGGACCACGCTGGTGAAGGCGCCCAGGCGGCGGATGCCGAGGCCCAGGGCCCGCGAGTTCTGCCGCAGGTTGTTGCCGTACCAGCGGAACATCAGCTTGCGGCTGGCCTTGAGGAAGCTCTTCTCCGGCGGGTGCTCGACCGTGTTGATCGAGGCGTCCGGCACGTAGAAGGTGTCGTAGCCCAGGCGCATCAGGCTGTACCAGCTGGACTTGTCGTCGCCGGTGAGGAACTTGAAGCGACCGAGGCGCCAGTGCTCCAGATGGTCGTTCTCCACGTCCATGATGAAGCCCGGGTCGGTCACCACCTCGGCGCGGAACACCGACATGCGCCCGGTCAGGGTCAGCACTCGCTTGGACAGGGCCATCGAGCACATGTTGATGTGGCGCTGGGCGAAGCGCAGCTTGTGCCACTCCTGCATCACGTAGCTGCCGCGCACCTCGCAGAACTCGTTGGTGGTGAGCCCGCCTAGGTTGTCGAACAGCTTGAAGTACGGCGCGGTCTGCCGCACCACGCCGGCGGTGAGCACGGTGTCGCCGTCCACCACCGCGACCACCGCGCGCTCGTCCGGCTGATGCCGGGAGATGGCGCGGAAGCCTTGGGCCAGGCCGTCGCGCTTGCCGGTGCCGGGAATCCGCACGATGTCCAGGCGCACCCGCTCCGGCGGGGAAAGGCGGTTCCACAGGTTCTTGACCAGCAGCTCGTCGGACAGCTCGACGATCGAGCACACCACGGTGCTCGGGTAGCCGCAGTCGATCGCCTCCTGGATCACCGAGCGGTACACCGCCGCGGTGGTCAGCGCGTCGATGCGGAAGCTGGTGACCAGCAGGTAGACGTGGGAGGGATCGCCCGCCTCGCCCAGCCGGCGCGCCTTGCGCCGGTAGTACGGGTAGACGATGTAGAGGAAGATCAGGCCGCGAACGTAGTGGATCGCGCCCATCGAGTAGCGCCAGATACCCACCACCCCGAGGAGCAGCAGGAAGTCGGCGGACTCCGGATCGAAGATGCTGTGGGGCAGCAGCAAGGCCATGCCACCCAACGCAGACAAATAGAACAGCCAGCCTGCGGCGTTGCGCAAGCTACCCTGAACACTTTCCATGAAATGTCACCCCGTTTGAGTTACCGCTCTGCAACGGGGGCGTCGTTGTTGTTGTTGTAACGCCCTGTGCACCTTGTCCTGCAGCAGTCGCTACCAGCAGAGGCCTTCTTTCACTTCGTCGCTGCACTGGCGCATGAAGCCGACAAGGTCGATCAGCTTCTTGCCGGGCGGCAGTTGCTGAACCACGGTCTCGAACAGCTCGTCGCCGTTGCCCAGCACGATGACGTCCGCCTCGGCCACCACCTGGGCCAGGTCCGAGCGCAGCAGCGAGGAGACGTGGGGGATCTTGGACTCGATGTACTCGCGGTTGGCGCCGTGGACGCGGGCATACTCGACGTTGCGGTCGAAGATCTTCAGGTCGAAGCCCTTGCCGATCAGCATCTCTGCCAGTTCGACCAGGGGACTCTCACGCAGGTCGTCGGTGCCGGCCTTGAAGCTCAGGCCGAGCAGCGCGATGCTGCGCTTGTCCTGGCTGGCGATGAGGTTGTAGGCGTTGCGCACCTGGGCCTCGTTGCTCGGCATCAGCGAACTGATCAGCGGCGACTCGACGTCCAGCTGGGTGGCGCGGTAGTTCAGGGCGCGCACGTCCTTGGGCAGGCAGGAGCCGCCGAAGGCGAAGCCGGGGCGCATGTAGTACTTGGAGAGGTTGAGCTTGTGGTCCTGGCAGATCACGTCCATCACCTCGCGGCCATCGACACCCACCGCCTTGGCGATGTTGCCGATCTCGTTGGCGAAGGTGATCTTGGTCGCGTGCCAGACGTTGCAGGTGTACTTGATCATCTCGGCGACTTCGACGCTCTTGCGGATGATCGGGGCGTCCAGCTCGCCGTAGATCTCTTCCAGCAGGTCGCCGGAGGTCTGGTCCAGCTCGCCGATCACGGTCATGGCCGGGAAGTCGTAGTCCTTGATCGCGGTGCTCTCGCGCAGGAACTCGGGGTTCACCGCCACGCCGAAGTCCTTGCCGGCCTTCAGCCCGGAATAGCGTTCGAGGGTGGGGATCACCACGTTGCGCAGGGTGCCCGGCAGCACGGTGCTGCGCACCACCACGGTATGGCGGCTGTTCTTCTCCGGCAGGACCTTGCCGATCTGCTGGCAGACTTCCTCGATGTAGGACACGTCGAGGTCGCCGTTGCGCTTGCTCGGCGTCGGCGGCGCCAGGAAGGAAATGTCGGTGTTCAGCACCGCTTCGCGCATATCCAACGTGCCGCGCAGCTTGCCGCTGGCGACCCCCTTCTGCAGCAGCTCTTCCAGCCCGGGCTCCACGATCGGCGACCTGCCGTCGTTGATCAGATCGATCTTCAGCGGCGAGATGTCCACCCCGATGATCTGGTGCCCTCTGGCCGACAGGCACCCCGCACACACAGCCCCAACATAGCCCAGCCCAAAGATGCTGATACGCATTGGACGATCTCCTCCTTGCGTGGATCGATGCGACAGCCCCATGGCTGACGCTCACTTCGCGACGAGACCGGACAACAGGTACTGCAACTTCCTCTGGTCTCTGTTTACCGCTTCGGCTGTTATCCGTTCCATCTAAAGTGAAACAGGAAGTTCAATCAGCCTCGAGCAAAACAGATGCCACTCAAAACGACAAAGTTCCGTGGCGGGCAGTAGGAAAGTTAAATATCTGAAAACAGTGATCTAGTTTTCATATTGAGGCTCCGCTTCGACACAAAGATGCCATTAGTTTGACACCAATCTGTAGGGGAGGCTCTGGAGCGCAGAATACAGCGGATTTTTAGAAAGCCAAACCTAGATTTCAAACGGCCATCAAGAATTAAAAGTGCAATTAGCATAACACTCCAAATTCTATCGACAATTTTATGACGCCATAAAACAGGCAATATCAATAACTATATGAAAGAGCGGCAAAGTGCCATGCCATGACAACTAAGCGGAGCGGCGACATAACTAACCACGATAAGTTTCATCACCACCCCGTGGAACTAATCGGCAATAAGGAGTCGGCAGCCCGAAAATACTTATCCGCTCGGACAGGTAATCCCCTAAACTTCCGCGCTCCACGGCCGATTTGCTAGGCATAGCCCACTCGAACAAGAAGCCCTCCGGATGAGAAACAACCAGCCCGTCACCCAGCGCGAACGCACCTTTCCCGACCAGCAACGCCTGATCTCCACCACCGACCTGAAAGGCCAGATCACCTATTGCAACCAGGCCTTCGTCGAGATCAGCGGCTTCGCCCGCGAGGAGCTGCTGCGGGCGCCGCACAACATCGTGCGCCACCCGGACGTGCCGCCAGCGGTGTTCGACCACATGTGGCAGACGCTGAAGAAGGGCCGCCCGTGGATGGGCGTGGTGAAGAATCGCAGCAAGAACGGCGACCACTACTGGGTCAACGCCTATGTCACGCCCATGCTCGAGAAGGGCCAGGTGGTGGGCTACGAATCGGTGCGGGTCAAGCCTACCGCCGAGCAGGTGCAGCGAGCCGAGGCGCTGTACCAGCGGATCAATGCCGGCAAGGCGGCGATTCCCGCCACCGACCGCTGGCTGCCGGTGCTGCAGGCGTGGCTGCCGTTCATTCTGATCAGCCAGATCGGCTTCATGATCGGCCACTGGATCGGTTCGACCTGGGGCTTCCTGCTGGCCGCCCTGCTCTCCGTGCCGCTGGGCCTGGCCGGCCTCGGCTGGCAAACCCGCGGCGTCAAGCGCCTGCTGCGCCTGGCCGACCAGACCACTTCGGACCCGCTGATCGCGCAGATGTACACCGACAGCCGCGGCGCCGAGGCGCGCCTGGAAATGGCCATGCTCAGCCAGGAGGCGCGCCTGAAGACCTGCCTGACCCGCCTGCAGGACACCGCGGAGCGCCTGACCAGCCAGGCCAAGCACGCCGACCACCTGGCCCACAGCAGCTCGGCCGGCCTGGAGCGCCAGCGGATCGAGACCGAACAGGTGGTGACCGCGATCAACGAGATGGCCGCCACCACCCTGGAGGTGGCCAACAACGTGGCGCGCACCGCCATCGCCACCCAGGAGGCCAACCGCCTGACCGGCGAGGGCCGCCATGTCGCCTCGGAAACCCGCGAGGCGATCCAGCGCCTGTCGGTCTCCGTCGGCGAAACCGGCGAAACGGTGTCGCGCCTGGCCCAGGACAGCAACGAGATCGGCGGCGTGGTCGACGTGATCAAGGGCATCGCCGACCAGACCAACCTGCTCGCCCTCAACGCCGCCATCGAGGCGGCGCGGGCCGGCGAGATGGGTCGCGGCTTCGCCGTGGTAGCCGACGAGGTGCGCTCGCTGGCCCAGCGCACGGCGGAATCCACCGGGCAGATCCACGCGCTGATCGCCAAGCTGCAGCGCACCGCCGAAGAGGCGGTGATGACCATGGAGATCGGCCGCAGGCAGGCCGACGAAGGCGTGGAGCACGTGCTGCAGGCCGACCAGGCGCTGCAGGGCATCAGCGAGGCGGTGGGCAACATCGCGGACATGGCCAACCAGATCGCCGCGGCGGCCGAGCAGCAGAGCGCCGTGGCCGACGAGATCAATCAGAACATCACCACCATCGCCCAGCTGGCCGACCAGACCTCGGGCGAAGCGCAGAACACCGCGCTGCTCAGCGAGGAACTCACCTCCACCGCCCAGGACCAGTATTCCCTGGTGGAGCGCTTCAACCGCTGAGCGTCGTCACCCGCCGGCCCGCCCGGGCCGGCCGCTCACGCCCGTCCGAGATAATCCATCTTGCCGATTTCCAGGCCGTTGTGGCGCAGGATGGCGTAGGCGGTGGTGACGTGGAAATAGAAGTTGGGCAGCACGAAGCGCAGCAGGTAGTCCGGGCCGCTGAAGCGCAGTTCGCTGCCCGGGACCTTCAGGACGATCTCGCGCCCCTCCCCGCCGTCGATCTGCTCGGGCGTCAGGCTGCCGATGAACTCCAGCGTGCGGCCGATGCGTGCCTGCAGTTCGTCGAAGCTGCTCTCCGTGTCCGCGAAGCTGGGCACCTCGACCCCGGCCAGGCGCGCCGCGCAGCCCTTGGCGGCATCGCTGGCGATCTGCACCTGGCGGGTCAGCGGGTGCATGTCCGGCGCCAGGCGCGCGTCGAGCAGCACGGCAGGGTCGATCTTCCTGGCTTCGGCGTAGGCCGCGGCCTTGTCGAGAATGGCCGACAGGTTGCCGAACATGCGGACGAACTGGGGCACGGAGGCCTGGTAGAGGGACAGCGACATGGAGAACTCCTTGGCGGAAGAAGAACGAAACTCTGCTAGGTTAGCCGCACCCAGAAGGAGAGGCAGGAACCATGATGACCCCGGAGCAGATCGCCGCATTCTGCCTGCAGCTGCCAGGCGCGCGCGAGGACTACAAATGGGGCGGCGCCCGCGTGTTCTCGGTGGCCGGCAACAAGATGTTCGCCCTGCTCAGCGGCGGCCTGGCCTTCAAGGTGGCGCCGGAGCTGTTCCTCGGCATGGTCGACCGGCCGGGCATCCGCCCTGCCCCCTACCTGGCCCGGGCCTACTGGGTCAGCATGAACGAGCCCTACCCGCTGGGCGACGCCGAGATGCGCGAGCTACTGACCCGCTCCCACCAGCTGGTGGTGCGCCGGCTGCCGAAGATTCGCCAGGCGGGGCTGTTGCTCGACTAGAGCGGCAGCAGATGGCCCAGGTAACGCCCGCCCAGTGCCAGCTGGTCGATCCAGAAGGCCTGGTGCAACGCGACTATCGCCCAGAACACCAGCTGGAAGGATGCCTTGCGCGTTTTGTGGCGGAACACCTGCTGGGCCACCAGGGCGCCCGGCCAGCCGCCCACTAGTTCAGCGATGTGCAGGCTGTTCTCCGGCGTGCGCCAGCGCCCCTTCTGCGCGGACTGCTTGTCCAGCCAGTACTGGCCGAAGCTGAACAGGCTGACCAGCGGATAGGCCAGCGCCACCCAGACCACGCCGCGCTCCAGCAGCGCCAGGGCGCCCCAGGCCGGCAGCGCGCACAGCGCTGCCAGCACCAGCAGCTTGGCCTGCAGGTTGCGGATGGCCGGTGAATCCGCGCGCTCGACCCGCCCGGGCTGGTGCGGGCTCCTGGCGGCCCTCGTGTCCTGGCCCGGTTTGCGGCGAATGGCCGGGCGATCCAGGCTGAGCGCCAGGTGGCGCATGTGCTGGGCGCGCGGCCGGCCCTGCTCGTCGCGCCCGGCGACATAGGCCACCGCATCGCCGGCCTGAGGGCGCCGGTCCCCGCGCACCGCGGAGATGTGCACGAATAGCTGCTCGCCGCCACCGTCAGGCAGGATGAAGCCGAAGCCCTTGTCGTCGTTCCAGCTCTTCAGGATGCCTTGTCGTTCCATGCTCAGCCCTGGGCGCTGCTCCAGTCGATCAGGTGGAACTGCCAGGTGGCCAGGATCAGCAGGCCGAAGGCGATGCGGTACCAGGCGAACAGCGCGTAGCTGTGGTTGGCGATGAACTTGAGCAGGCCGCGCACGGCGATCATGGCGAAGATGAAGGACACCACGAAGCCCAGGGCGAACACCGGCAGGTCGCCGGGCTGGAACAGGTCGCGGTACTTGTAGCCGGAATACACGGCCGCGCCGACCATGGTCGGCATCGCCAGGAAGAACGAGAACTCGGTGGCGGCACGGCGCGACAGGCCGAACAGCAGGCCGCCGATGATGGTGGAGGCCGAGCGCGAGGTGCCGGGAATCATCGCCAGACACTGGGCGAAGCCGATCTTCAGGGCTTCCTTCCAGGTCATGTCGTCCACCTCCTCGACGGTGATCTCGTGCTGGCGGCGCTCGGCCCAGAGCATCACCACGCCACCGACCACCAGGGCGACGGCCACGGTGACGGCGTTGAACAGGTACTCGTGGATCAGGTCGGCGAAGGCCACGCCGATGACCACCGCCGGCAGGAAGGCGATCAGCAGGTTGGCGGTGAAGCGCTGGGCCTGTCGCTGCCGCGGCACGTTGAAGACCGTGATGAGGATCTTGCGACGGTACTCCCACATTACCGCCAGGATGGCGCCGAGCTGGATGATGATGTTGAAGGCCATCGCCCGCTCGCCGCCGAAGCCGAGCAGATCGGCGACGACGATCTGGTGGCCGGTGCTGGAGATCGGCAGGAACTCGGTCAGGCCCTCGACGATGCCCAGGATCACTACCTGCAGGGCTGTCCACAAATCCATGAAATACCTCGGCACTGGCCGCCTCAGAAAAGCGGCCGATAACGGAATAGACGCCTGGTCGCAGACGGAAAACGGCGGGCATCCTACCAGATAGGCACCTCTGCGCGCCTCCTTGCCAACGGCGGATGGCGCAGCGCCTAGACTGGCTGTTGGCTATTACAAGAACTGACCCGGAGCCACCCCTCATGAGCAGCCTGCGCATCCTTCCCATCAGCCGCCGCCTGTGGCTGATCCTGCTGTCGTCCATCGTCATGCTGCTGCTCCTCACCGGGCTGATGCTGCAGCAGATCCACACCGGCCTGTACCAGGCCAAGGCGCAGCAGACCCGGCACCTGGTGGAAAGCGCCATCGGCGTGCTCAAGCACTACCAGGGCCTGGAGAGCGGCGGTCTGGCCCGGGAGGAGGCGCAGCGGCAGGCGATGGAGATCATCCGCGGCCTGCGCTACGACCAGGACGACTACTTCTGGATCAACGACATGACCCCGACCATGGTCATGCACCCGACCAACCCCAAGCTGGAAGGCCGCCAGCTCGGCGACCTGAAGGACCCGGACGGCAAGTTCCTGTTCAACGAGATGGTGAGCATTGCCAGGCAGCACGGTGCCGGCCAGGTCGACTACCGCTGGAACAAGCCGGGCTCCGAGGAGCCGGTGCCGAAGATTTCCTACATCGAGCTGTTCCAGCCCTGGGGCTGGATACTCGGCACCGGCGTCTACGTCGACGACGTGCAGGCCGAGTTCCGCGCCCAGGCCCTGCGCGCGCTCGGCATCCTGGGCGTGATCGCCCTGCTGCTGGCCGGCCTGGTCACGCTGATCGCGCGCAGCATCGCCCGCCCGCTGGACGAAGCGGTCGACGCCATGGCCAGCATCGCCAGCGGCGACGCCGACCTCACGCGCAGCCTGGACAACCACGGCCGCGACGAACTGACCGCCCTGGGCGGCCACTTCAACGCCTTCACCGGCAAGCTGCGCGGGGTGATCGGCGAGTCGCTGCAGGCCGCCGGCAGCCTCAACGAGGCCTCGCACTCCCTCGGCGGGATTTCCGCCAACGCCCGCCAGTACAGCCAGCAGCAGTCGCAGCAGATGGAGCTGGTCGCCACCGCCGTCAACCAGGTGTCCTACGCCGTGCAGGACGTGGCGAAGAACGCCGAGCACGCCGCCGGCGAGGTGCGCCAGGCCGAGCAGCAGGCGCTGCAGGGCCAGCAGAACATCGACGGCAGCCTGCGCCAGATCGACCAGTTGTCCGAGACCATCGCCCGGGCGGTGCAGGTGATCCAGGACCTGGCCCAGGAAAGCACCCAGATCGGCAGCGTGCTGGAAGTGATCCGCTCCATCGCCGAGCAGACCAACCTGCTGGCGCTGAACGCCGCCATCGAGGCGGCGCGGGCCGGCGAACAGGGCCGCGGCTTCGCCGTGGTGGCCGACGAGGTGCGCATGCTGGCCCAGCGTACCCAGCAATCCACCGCCGAGATCCACGGCATGATCGAGCGCCTGCAGGGCAACTCCGAGGCGGCGGTGAAGGTCATCGACGCCAGCAGCCAGGCCTCCCGGCAGACGGTCGAACAGGCCCGCCAGGCCGGCGAGAGCCTCGACCAGATCGCCGCCTCGCTGCGCAACCTGACGGGCTTGAATGCCTCCATCGCCAGTGCCACCCTGCAGCAGTCCCACGTGGTGGACGACATCAATCAGAACGTGACCCAGGCCGCCAGCCTGGCTCACGAGAACGCGCTGGCGGCCGAGCAGTTCAGCGAGGCCAGCGGTCACCTCGGCCAGCTCGCCGGGCAACTGAACCGCCTGCTGGGCCAATTCCGGGTATGAGGTGACGATGAGCGGCATGGAGCATCAGGAGGTCGATCTCGGCCAGCCGCAGAACCAGGACCTGGTCTGGGACCTGGACAGCATCGCCCGCCGCGAGCTGGCCGAACGCTTCATCAGGCTGTTCGAGAACCGCCTGTGCGTGTATTCCGAATCCACCCGCCAGCTGTACACCAACTACGACCTGCACTTCCCCTCGGACTACGGGCGCAAGATGGTGGTGCTGCCCAACCCCTACGCCTTCCACGACACCCTGCACGGCATCGAGCCCGTGGCCGTGCGCAAGACCGGGCTCTGCGTACTGCCCGGCGTGGTGCTGGGCAAGCCCGGCCTGCTGCTGACCACCCAGACCGGGGACGGCCGCCCGGCGCCCAGGACCATGCCGTTCAAGCAGGCCCTGGCGCAGATCATCGGCAACCAGAAGAAGGTCAACGACGTGTTCCTGCCCATCCTGATGAAGGGCGACCTGCGCGAGTTCGACCAGAAGATGCCCTACATCCACCTGCATCGTCTGCAGGTGCAGCGGCTCACCCGGCTATCGTCGTTCGAGCGCGACGACATCCAGCAGACCATCACCCGCAAGCTGCTGATGCTCTACCGCCAGGCCGACAGCCTGGGCTGCTGAGGGGAGCGCGGCGCAGCCGAACGACGGACAAGAGTAATGGCGACTTGCCAGGGGCCTTGCGGATTGGCATAACGTACCCCACAAGAAATAACCACAAGGATGTTGATGTCATGCGCCTGATACGCCGTGCTCTGCTGTTCATCCTCCTGCTGGCGCTCGGTGCCCTCGCCGTCGTCCTCTACTACGTCGCCCGCCCCAACATCCCGGTGTTCGACGAGCCGCAGCAGGTGCACTACCTCGACCAGTGGGACGAGCAGGCCCGCCAGACCTACTACTACACGCCGCAGGGCACCACGGTGAAGGGCCTGCGCTACGACTGGTTCACCGCCCTGGAACTGCCCTTCTCCCGCGACAGATTCGCCAGCCCGGACTACCTGGCCCGCTTCGGCTTCCTCACCGACCCGCGGCAGCAGGCCAGCGAACTGAACCCGGGCAACCTGCCGGTGGGCTTCGCCCGCCACCCGGACGACGAGACCGGCATCCACTACCTCGATATCACCTGCGCCGCCTGCCACACCGGCGAGCTGCGCTACAAGGGCCAGGCCGTGCGCATCGACGGCGGCGCCGCCCTGCACTCCCTGGCGTCCACCGTGCCCACCCTCAAGGGCGGCGGCTTCGGCCAAGCGCTGGGCATGAGCATGGCCTTCACCTACTACAACCCGATCAAGTTCGAGCGCTTCGCCCGGAGCGTGCTGGGCGAGCACGACGATGCCGCCCGGCGCCAGCTGCGCGCGGACTTCAAGGCCGTGCTCGACCGCCTGCTCGGCACCGCCTACAACGACTGGCACCGCGGCCTCTACCCGACCGAGGAAGGCTTCGGCCGCACCGACGCCTTCGGCCGCATCGCCAACGGCGTGTTCGGCGACGCCATCGACCCGTCCAACTACCGCGTGGCCAACGCGCCGGTTAGCTATCCGCAGCTGTGGGACATCTGGAAGTTCGACTGGGTGCAGTGGAACGGCTCGGCCATGCAGCCGATGGCCCGCAACATCGGCGAGGCCCTCGGCGTGGGCGCCACCCTGCACCTGTTCGGCGAGAACGGCGGCCAGCTGCCGGAGAACGAACGCTACCCCTCCAGCGTGCGCCTGCACGACCTCTACACCCTGGAGGAGACCCTCAAGCACCTGAAACCGCCGACCTGGCCGGAAGCCATCCTCGGCAAGGTGGACCTGGCGCTGGCGAGCCAGGGCCGCGCCCTGTTCGCCGAGAACTGCGCCTACTGCCACGCCCCCAACCCGGTGCCGCCGGACCGCCGCCTGGCCCCGGAGCGCGACCCGGAATGGCACATGCGCATCGTGCCGACCCGCATCATCGGCACCGACCCGACCACCGCCGACAACATCGCCGACCACCGCTTCGACATCCGCCGGCTGGGCTGGCGCAAGGACGAGCTGGCCCGGCTCGACGTCAAGCTGTTCGGCTCCAGCCTGGAGCAGGTGGACTTCGCCAGCATCTCCAGCGCCAAGGGCCTGGCCTACGTCACCGCCTACGTCGAGAACCGCGCCTACCGCGACGCCGGCATCGAGCAGCCCGAACGCGGCCGCATGGACGGCTACGACCTGGCCATCGGCGTGCAGGAAATCCGCGGCTACAAGGCGCGCCCGCTCGACGGCATCTGGGCCACCCCGCCCTTCCTGCACAACGGCTCGGTGCCCAACCTGTTCCAGCTGCTGTCGCCGGTGGTCGAGCGCGACACCCGCTTCTGGGTCGGCAACTTCGAGTACGACCCCCAGCGCGCCGGCTTCCTCACCGGCGAATTCAAGGGCGGCTTCCTGTTCGACACCCGCGTCACCGGCAACGGCAACCGCGGCCACGAATTCCGCGACGGCTGCCGCAACGAAGGCGTGATCGGGCGCTACCTCGAACCGCAGGAGCGCTACGCCCTGATCGAATACCTCAAGGTGATGGGCGACGAGCGCCTGGAAAGCCGGCTCGTGCCCGTCGAAAGCCGCCCCTGGGCGCCCGGCCCCAACTGCCAGAACTATTGAGGAACACCGCCATGCTGAAACGTTTCTGGCTCTGGCTCGGCCGCCTGCTCGGCCGCGTACTGCTCGTCCTGCTGGTGGTCGGCGCCCTCGGCTGGGGCCTGGGCAGCGCCTACTACGCCTGGAAGTTCTCCGGTCCGGTCCCGGCCGAGGAGCAGATTCCCAAGGACGAGGCGGCCCTGACCCAGGGCATCATCGAGGACGCCGTGCGCATCGTCGAACAGCACCGCGACAACACCCGCGTGCTGCGCGACGCCCACGCCAAGGCCCACGGCTGCGTGAAGGCGGAGATGACGGTGCTGCCGGGCCTGGCGTCGGAGCTGCGCCACGGCGTGCTGGCCGAGCCGGGCAAGACCTGGCAGGCCTGGATGCGCCTGTCCAACGGCAACGCCTACCCGCAGTTCGACAGCGCCCGGGACGCCCGCGGCATGGCCATCAAGCTGCTCGACGTGCCCGGCGAGAAGCTGCTCAGCAGCAAGGCCACGGCCGGCAACCAGGACTTCGTGATGTTCAACAACTCGGTGTTCTTCGTCCGCGACGTGGCCGAGTACAAGCAGAACTTCGCCGCCCAGGCCTCCGGCCAGAAGGTGCTGGCCTTCTTCCCCGGCTGGGACCCACGCACCTGGGAAATCCGCCACATGCTGATCGCCCTGAAGACCCTGGCTCCCGCGCCGGACAGCCCTGTGGCCGCCACCTACAACTCCATCGCGCCGTTCAAGCTCGGCCCGCACAACATCAAGTACCGGGTCGTACCCAATCCGGAGCGCTGCCCGGCCTACGAGCTGCCGGCGCAGAACACCGCGCTGCCCAACTTCCTGCGCAACGCGCTGTACCAGCAACTGTCACTGGACCGGGTGCCGGCCTGCTTCGCCCTGCAGGTGCAGCGCCAGAACCCCGACTACTACATGCCCATCGAGGACACCAGCGTGGAATGGAGCGAGAAGATTTCGCCCTTCGAGACAGTGGCGACCCTCCGCGTGCCGGCCCAGGACTTCGATACCCGCGAGCAGAACCTGTTCTGCGACAACCTCTCCTTCAACCCCTGGCACGCGCTGCCGGAGCACCGCCCCATCGGCGGCATCAACCGCCTGCGCAAGGCGGTGTACGAGGCCGTCAGCGTCTACCGCCACCAGCGCAACGACGCCCCGCAGGCGCACTAGAACGCCTTGCTGCCCGCCGGGGCGCAAGGCGCCCCGGTGATCAGCGCGGAAAACCCCGCGCCCGGCGCGGCCCCATGATCAGCCAGTTGAACAGCCCGAGCAGCGGGAACAGCACCAACAGCGCCGCCCAGAGCATCTTCTGCGGACGCCGGCTGGCGCTGCCCAGCACATGCCACAACGCCCAGGCGGTCAGCAGCAGATAAAGCAGCGCGGGTACGCCGTAGAACAGCCAGTCCGGCAGATCCATCACCATTGCAGCCACGGTCACTCTCCCAGTCTCTTTCTCACTAGGAAGAGGTTTTCTCGCGCCAGGTTCCATCGCTCGGCTTGCGGAGGCTCGGTCGGCCCGGATAGCATGCGAATGATTCTTATCTGATGCCGCGCGATCTGCGCCACAGGGATAGTCGTCGATGTCCGCAGACGCACCGCCGCTCCAGCAGGCACTCCATAGGCTGTACAGCGATCACCACGGCTGGCTGTTCATCTGGCTGCGGCGCAAGCTGGGCTGCGCACACAACGCGGCCGACATGGCGCAGGACACCTTCGTGCGCATCATGGCCTCGCGCGATGCGCTGGCCGCCATGCGCGAGCCGAGGGCCTATCTGGCCACCACGGCCAAGCGCCTGATCATCGACCGCAGCCGTCGGCGCCAGCTGGAAGAGGCCTACCTGCGCGAGCTGGCACTGACCGCCGAAGCGCTGGCCGAAGCGGGGTTTCGTTCGCCGGAGCAGATTCACGAGACCCTCGAGGCGCTGGAGCAGATCGCCTTCGTGCTCCAGGGCCTGAGCGCCAAGGCCCACCAGATATTCCTCCTGTATTTCCTGGAAGGCTGCAACCAGGCCGAGATCGCCCATCGCCAGGGAATTTCCGAGCGCATGGTGCGCAAGTACCTGACCCAGGCCCTGGCCCACTGCAGCCGCGCGCTGGACATCTGAAGATGAGCTCCATCCACGAACAGGCTGCCGACTGGCTGCTGCGCCTCGACGAAAGCGAGACCGACGATCGGGAACGCGCCCGCTTCGAGGCCTGGTGCGAGGCCGACCCGCGCCACGCCGAAGCCGTGGAGCGCATACGCGGATTCGTCGGCCAACTGCAGGGGCTGCGCGACCAAGGTGCGCCGGCCCACGCGGCCCTGAACGCGGCCTTCGCCAGCCGCCGCCCGCCACGCGGGAAGCGCGGCACCAATGCCCTGCTGCTGATACTGGCACTGCTCCTGCCCGGAGCGCTGGTGTGGCGAAGCATCGAGACAGGCCACCTGATGGCCGATCACGACACAGCCCGGGGACAGTGGCGCAGCCACGTGCTCAGCGACCAGTCGCGCGTCACCCTGGGCGGCAACAGTGCCATGGACGTCCGCTTCGACGCCGAGCAGCGGCGTATCCATCTGTTGCGCGGCGAAGTGCTGGTGGAGGTGGCCCATGACGCCGTGCGCCCCTTCATCGTCGCTACCGAGCAAGGCGAGATCCGCGCCCTCGGGACGCGCTTCGTGGTTCGCAGAGAGGCAGACTCAACCCTGCTGCTCATGCTCGAGTCGCGAGTGGCCGCCCACGGCAGCCGCAACCCCGCCACCACCCGGATCGAGGCGGGACAACAGGCGCGCATTCTGCCGGATCGGGTCGAGCCGCTGGCCGACATTGATAGCGCCGTGGTCGAGGACGCCTGGCGCAACCACCAGCTGGTGGTGCAGGACCAGCCGTTGGGCCTGGTGCTCGACCAGCTGGCCCGTCAGCGTCGAGGCTATCTGCACTACGACGCCGAGGAGCTGGCGGACCTGCGCATCTCCGCGGTCCTGCCGCTCGACGACAGCGAGCGCGCCCTGCAACTGATCGGCGAGGCCCTGCCGATCCAGGTACGGCGGGTCACACCCTGGCTGCTGCTGGTCGAGCGCCGCTGAAAGATCTTCGGCTGGTTCCACATTGTTCGAGCGGTCCGTCAAGGAAGGAGCCAATACGACAACAGGAAGCTCCTCCGACATGACCATGAAGTCCTCGCGCCCCCGCCGGGCGCCAGTTGCCCTCGCCCTCCAGCTGGCCTGCGCCAGCTTCGCCTGTGTCCTGCCCGCCATGCCGGCGATGGCCCAGGACGTCGCCAACCGCCACTACGACATCCCCGCCGGCCCGCTGGGCACCACCCTCAACCGTTTCGCCCAGCAGGCAGGCGTCGCCCTGGTGTTCCAGGAGCAGAACGTCGGCGGCCTCGGCAGCCAGGGACTGCAGGGCAGCTACGGCATCGACGAGGGCTTTGCCCGCCTGCTGCAAGGCAGCGGCTTCATGGCCCAGCGCAGCGGCAGCGGCTACGTGCTGCGCGCCGTACCGCAAGGCGACAGTTCGCTGGAACTGGCCCCGACCAGCGTGACCGGACGGGTGCTGGGCGCGACCACCGAAGGCAGCGGCGCCTATACCACCGGTGCGACGGCGACCGCCACCAAGCTGCCGCTGTCCATCCGCGAAACCCCGCAATCGGTCAGCGTGATCACCAACCAGCGCATCCGCGACCAGGACATGAACAGCCTCGAAGACGTGCTGGCCGAGGCGCCGGGCGTTCTCTACAAGAAGAAGAGCACCTCCTCCGACGAGGAAGTCGGCATCTTCTCCCGCGGCATGAAGATCGAGACCTTCCAGGTCGACGGCATCCCGACCATCTTCGAGCCATCGATGAGCAGCCAGTCCAACGACCTAGCGGTCTACGACCGGGTCGAGATCGTGCGCGGTGCCACCGGCCTGCTCAGTGGCACCGGCAACCCGTCGGCCACCATCAACATGGTGCGCAAGCGCCCGACCCGCGAAGTCCAGGCGTCGATCCAGGGCACCGTCGGCTCCTGGGACAACTACCGCACCGAGTTCGACGTGGCCGGCCCGCTGAGCGAAACCGGCAACGTGCGTGGCCGCCTGGTGGGCGCCTACCAGACCGCCAACTCGTTCATCGATCGCCTCAGCACCGAGCGCCAGGTCGCCTACGGGGTCATCGAGGCGGACCTGAGCGGACGCGACACCATCAGCCTCGGCATCGACTACCAGGTGCGCAACTGCGACGCCTGCGCCTACTTCGGTTTCCCGGCGTTCTACAGCAACGGCGAGCGCACCGACTTCAAGCGCTCGTTCAACTCGGCGGCGGACTGGAGCTATGCGGACCGCCAGCGCACCTCGATCTTCGCCACCTACGAACACCGCTTCGACAACGACTGGCTGGCCAAGGTGGCCTACACCAACATGCGCGACGACAACGACGTCGAGTACGGCTGGTTCAGCAGCTACGGCTACCCCGACCCGCAGACCGGCGCGGGCAGCGGCCTGTTCATGGCCAAATGGCCGAGCAGGCCGGAGCAGAACTCGGTCGATGCCTATGCCACCGGCCCGTTCAGCCTGTTCGGTCGCGAACACGAACTGGTGGTGGGCGTCAGCGCCAACAAGTACCGCAGCAACACCGGGGCCTATCCGCTGTGGTACGACTACAGCGGCAGCGGCTGGGACCCGGCGATTCCCAACGTCCACGACTGGCACGGCGACATCGAGTACGCCCAGCGCCAGTACGCCGGCTACACCTCGGCCCGCTTCAGGCCGACCGACGATCTCTCGCTGCTCCTCGGCGCGCGGGTCAGCTACTACAAGGTCGAGCAGTCGCAGATCTACTACGGCGACCCGACCGACTACGCACCCGGTGACGGCAAGAAACAGGAGAACGGCGAGATCACGCCCTACGCCGGACTGGTCTACGACCTGGATCGGCACCACTCGGTCTATGCCAGCTACACCAGCATCTTCAAGCCGCAATCGAGCAAGACCCCGGAAGGCGCCTTCCTCGATCCGACCGAGGGCGACAGCTATGAAGTCGGGGCCAAGGGCGAGTACTACGACGGCCGCCTCAACGTCAGCGGCGCGCTGTTCGAGTCCAAGGTCGGCAACTACCCGGTCGGCACCGGCTTCTACTTCGACAATGGCGAGGAAGCGGTACGGGCCGCCGATCTCAAGGTGCGCGGCGTGGAACTGGAGGTCGCCGGCGAACTGCTCCCCGGCTGGCAGATGCAGGCCGGCTACAGCCACGTGAACACCTATTACCCGCAGGGTGTGGACGTCAACGTCGGCTTCCCGCGCAACAGCGTCAAGCTGTTCACCACCTACAACCTGCAGGGCGAACTGAACCGCCTGACCCTCGGTGGCGGTGTGCGCTGGGAGAGTGAAACCAGCTACGGCAACACCGAGGTCATCCCCGGCACCACGCTGGAAGCCACGCAGGGTAGCTATGCCATCGTCGACCTGCTGGCGCGCTACCGCTTCGACGAGCACTTCACCGGCACGCTCAACGTCAACAACCTGTTCGACAAGGAGTACTACGCCAGTACCAGCGTCTACAGCGACCTGTATGGCGAGCCGCGCAGCCTGAGTGCCACCCTGCGCTGGGAATACTGAGGTCGCAGGGTGGACGGGAACAGCGGGGTGCGGTGCGCCGTCTCGAAACAGCCGGAGATCGGCTTCCGTACCTGAGCGGAGCCGGAGGAATACACGGAGAGGGTGTGGACGCGGCGTGCGCCCGCCTCAGTCGTCCAGCCGGGGGAAGCGACTGGCGATCTCGTCGCCGGTGACCTGGGCCGGATTGTCGAACAGGCGGATCACCACAAGGTGCGGGAACTCGCCCATGTCGAACCAGTGGCGGGTACCGGCCGGCACCGAGATCAGGTCGTTCTTCTCGCACAGCACGGCGTACACGTAGTCGTCGATGTGCAGGGTGAACAGGCCGCGCCCGGCGACGAAGAAGCGCGCCTCGCCCTCGCCATGGTGCTCGTCGAGGAACCTGGCGCGCAGCTCGTCCTTCTGCGGGTGGTCCTTGTTCAGGCTGATCACCTCGACGGTGGCGTAGCCGCGCTCGCTCATCAGCCTGTCGATCTGTGGGCGGCAGGCGGTGACCACTTCCTCCTGGCTGGCGCCCGGCCGGACCGGCGCGCCGACCTGCCAGCGCTCGAAGCGCACGCCGACCTCGGCGAGCGTCGCGGCGATGTCCTCGACATGGGTCAGCACCTTGTTCGGCACCTCGGGGCTGGACTGGTGGTAGACGGTCAGGCTGCTCATGGTCGATCTCCTACCCAATCGGGCTCTCATGTTCCGTGGGGTGCGCCATGCGCACCGTGCTGGCACCCAGCGTTACAAGGCACGCACCTGGCGCCTGGCCCCGACGAACTGTCGGGCCAGTCGCTCGCGACTCATGCCCGCCGCTCGTGCAGACGGACGGCAATGATAAGAGCCGCGGCCAGCGCCACCAAGCTGGCGATGGCGAAGGTCCAGGCCGGGCCGAGGTCGGCCCAGCTGTAGCCGGCGTACAACGCGCCGAGGGCGCCGCCGGTGCCGGCCAGGGCGGCGTACAGGGCCTGGCCCTGGCCCTGCTGGTTGGGCCCGAAGCTGCGCTGGACGAAATGGATGGCGGCGGCGTGGAAGCTGCCGAAGGTGGCGGCGTGCAGCAGTTGGGCGAGCAGCAGCACGGCCAGGTGCTCGGCCAGGGTGCCCAGCAGCAGCCAGCGCAGCGCCGCCAGCAGGAAACTGGCCGCCAGCACCTGGCGCACCGAGAAACGGGTCAGGATGCGCGCCATGAACAGGAACAGGACGATCTCCGCCACCACGCCCAGCGCCCACATCTGGCCGATGAAGCCGCGCTCGTAGCCCAGGTGTTCGAGGTGCAGGGTGAGGAAGGTGTAGTACGGGCCGTGGGACAGCTGCATCAGGCACACGCAGAGGAAGAACGCCGGCACGCCCGGGCGCAGCAGCTGGGCGAGGAAACCGCCCTCGCCGCCCTGCCCGGCCCGCGCCTGCGGCACGGCGTTGGGGACCCACAGGGTGCCGACCAGGATGCCGGCGAGGATCAGCGCCACCATGGCCGGGAACAGCCCCGGGCTGAAGCGCTGGAACAGCTCGCCCAGGCCGATCACGGCGACGATGAAACCGATCGAGCCCCACAGACGGATCTGCGAGTAGCGCGCCGTCTGCTCCTGCAGGTGGGCCAGGGTGATCACCTCGAACTGCGGCAGCACCGCGTGCCAGAAGAAGGCGTGCAGCGCCATCACCAGGGCCAGCCAGGCGTAGCCCTGGTCGACGAAGATCAGGCAGAAGCTGAGCAGCGTGCACAAGGCGCCGAAGCGCACGATGCGCAGGCGCTGGCCGCTGCGGTCGCCGAGCCAGCCCCACAGGTTGGGCGCCAGGCAGCGCATCAGCATGGGAATCGCCACCAGCTCGCCGATCCGCGCCGGCGAGAAGCCCAGGTGCTGGAAATACAGCGGCAGGAAGGGCGCGGTGGCGCCCAGCATGGCGAAGTAGAAGAAGTAGAACGCGGACAGCCGCCAGTACGGCAGCGGCTGGTCGGTCACAGCTGCGGCAGTACCGGGGTGTCGACGCGCACGCCGGCGTTCTGCGCGCGGTGGCGCAGCAGGTGGTCGAGCAGCACGATGGCCAGCATCGCCTCGGCGATCGGCGTGGCGCGGATGCCGACGCAGGGGTCATGGCGGCCCTTGGTGATCACCTCCACCGGATTGCCGTCGACGTCGATGGAACGGCCCGGGGTGGTGATGCTGGAGGTCGGCTTGAGCGCCAGGTGGGCGACGATCGGCTGGCCGCTGGAGATGCCGCCGAGGATGCCGCCGGCGTTGTTGCTCAGGAAGCCGTCCGGGGTCAGCTCGTCGCGGTGCTCGGTGCCGCGCTGGGCGACGCTGGCGAAGCCGGCGCCGATTTCCACGCCCTTGACCGCGTTGATGCTCATCAGCGCGTGGGCCAGGTCGGCGTCCAGGCGGTCGAAGATCGGCTCGCCCAGGCCGGGCATCACGCCCTCGGCGACCACGGTGATCCTGGCGCCCACCGAGTCCTGGTCGCGGCGCAGCTGGTCCATGTAGGCCTCCAGCTCGGGCACCTTGTCCGGATCGGGGCTGAAGAAGGCGTTCTGCTCGACGCTGTCCCAGGTCTTGAACGGAATCTCGATCGGGCCGAGCTGGCTCATGTAGCCGCGCACCTGGATGCCCAGGCCGGCCAGCACCTTCTTGGCGATGGCGCCGGCGGCGACGCGCATGGCGGTCTCGCGCGCCGAGCTGCGGCCGCCTCCACGGTAGTCGCGGATGCCGTACTTGTGGTGGTAGGTGTAGTCGGCGTGGGCCGGGCGGAACAGGTCCTTGATCGCCGAGTAGTCCTTGGACTTCTGGTCGGTGTTGCGGATCAGCAGGCCGATCGGGCAGCCGGTGGTCCTGCCCTCGAACACCCCGGAGAGGATTTCCACCTCGTCCGCTTCCTGGCGCTGGGTGGTGTGGCGGCTGGTGCCCGGCTTGCGGCGGTCGAGGTCGCGCTGCAGATCTTCCAGGGACAATTCGATGCCCGGCGGGCAACCGTCGACGATGGCGACCAGGGCCGGGCCATGGCTCTCGCCGGCGGTGGTGACGGTGAACAGCTTGCCGTAGGTGTTGCCGGACATGCAGGGCGCTCCGCGAAATCTGCCGCTAACAAAGGTCGGCGAGTATACCCCCGGCGCCCGGCCAGTTCACCTGCGCCGGGTAAATGGGGCTGGGCGCCTATACGGAGATTCCGTCATTCCCGCGCAGGCGGGAATCCATAGGCTGTCCCTGGCAGCGTGCATCTGGGTCCCCGCCTGCGCGGGGACGACGGGCATTGGCGCAGAATCGCGGCCCCATCCCATCCGATTACTCTGGCAAATGACCCAAGCGGACTGCAGTTGCCGGCAAAGTTGCCGATAATGGCTTTACGTGCACAGAAGGACGCCGTGATGACCGATACCGACGCCCAGCCGACCGAAGAACAGGCCGAGCAGGCTCCGCCGCCACCCCATCCCTGGGAGGGGCTGGAAGCGGAGCATTTCCAGCTGCTGCGCCTGGCGCCGCTGCCGGCGGACCGCAATACCGGGCTGCGCCCCCTGCGCTTCGTCCGCCTCGGCCGTGCCGAGCGCCAGGGCAGCGAGCAGAGCCTGCTGCGCCTGTCGGTGGACATACCGGGCCAGCGCCTGCGCCGCGAACAGAACCTGCTGGAAGTGTGGGCCGACCATCGCACCCGCGAGGTGCGCTTCGGCGCCGACAAGGGCCTGCTGGTCGAACCTCTCAACCGCGGCCTGGGTCGCTTCCTGCTGGCCCAGGGCATCGCCTGGGCGCGCCAGCGCTGGGGTAGCTACACGGTCGAGGGTGGCGTGCTGCCGAACAAGGACGTGCTCAACGAGGACGCCCGCCTGCGCCGCGACCACTTCCTGCGCATCCAGGGCTTCGAGGTGACCTACCAGGACCTGGCCCAGGTCAAGGCGACCTATGGCGCCAGCCGGGTGAGCGTGCTCAACCCGGAGTGGAACCGGGAGAAGGTGCAGGTCATCGACCTGCTGGACTGCGCCGCCATGCTGCAGCAGGCCGACCAGAACCTGCACGAGCAGGAGGTGAAGATCAGCAAGCTGGAGCGCCGCATCGACGCCTTCAAGCGCGAGGACAGCGGCCTGCGCTTCACCATTGCCTGCCTGGTGGCGCTGGCGCTGTTCCAGGCGGGGCTGCTGATCTGGATCGCCACCCGGTAGCACGCACTGCCAGTGCGCGCGGCGCACCCTACGGCTTCAGCTCCCGAGGCGGGAACGGAACAGCTTCTGGTACTCGCGGCACTGGGCGGCGGCCAGCAGGAACACGCCATGGCCGCCCTGCTCGAACTCCAGCCAGGTGAAGTCCACCTCCGGATACAGCGCCTCGACATGCACCTGGCTGTTGCCGACCTCGACGATCAGCACACCCTGCTCCGTGAGGTGATCGGCGGCTTCGGCCAGCATGCGCCGCACCAGGTCCAGGCCATCGTCGCCGCAGGCCAGCCCCATCTCCGGCTCGTGATGGTATTCGGCCGGCATGTCGGCGAAATCCTCGGCGTCCACATAGGGCGGGTTGGACACGATCAGGTCGAAGCGCTGCTTCGGCAGGCCATCGAAGCCATCGCCCTGAACGGTGTAGACCCGTTCCTCCAGGCCATGCCGCTCGATATTGTGGCCGGCCACTTCCAGCGCCTCGAAGGACAGATCGCCCAGCGCCACCTCCGCCTCGGGGAAGGCATAGGCACAGGCGATGCCGATGCAGCCGGAGCCTGTGCACAGGTCGAGGATGCGCATGGGCTTCGCCGGCAGCCAGGGCTCGAAGCGTCGGTCGATCAGCTCGGCGATGGGCGAACGCGGCACCAGCACGCGCTCGTCGACGATGAACGGCAGGCCGCAGAACCAGGCCTCGCCCAGCAGGTAGGCGGTCGGCACGCGCTCCTCGACACGCCGGCGGATCAGCGCCAGCAGGTGCTGCTGCTCGTCCTCTTCCAGGCGGCAGTCCAGATAGCCCTCGGCCATCTCGAACGGCAGGTGCAGGGCGCCCAGCACCAGTTGCCGGGCATCGTCCCAGGCATTGTCGGTGCCGTGGCCGAAGAACAGGTCGGCTTCATGGAAACGGCTGACGGCCCAGCGGATATGGTCGCGCACGGTGCGCAGGCGGGATGGGGACACGGTTCGTACCTCGGAAAACGATGCGCGATTCTAGCAGGACAACGCGCAATGGCTCGCCCGGTGGCGGTTTCGGGCCAGCGCGCCCGGCGAACTCGGCCCGCCGACGCACAAAAGGTTCACAGATCGGGCCAGCGAGCAGAGAATAGACGCATCGCCGCCAAAGGAGCCCTCCCATGTCCGATCCGAAAACCCTGTTCCAACTGCTCGGACGCGGTTATGCCCCGGCCACTCTCGGCAAGGCCACCCTGCTGATCATCGACGCCCAGGAAGAGTACCGTAGCGGCGCCCTGCAGTTGCCGGACATCGAGCCGGCGATCGCGGAAATCTCCACCCTGCTCAACGCCGCCCGCAGCCTCGGCGCGCCGGTCATGCACGTGCGACACCTGGGCATTCCCGGCGGCCTGCTCGACCCGCAGGGCCCGCGCGGCCACTTCATCGACGGCCTCGCGCCGCTGCCCGGCGAACAGGTGGTGGAGAAACGTCTGCCCAACGCCTTCGCCGGCACCGAGCTGCACGAGCACCTACAACAACTGGGGCACCTGGACCTGATCATCTGTGGCTTCATGACCCATTCCAGCGTGAGCACCACCGTGCGCGCGGCCAAGGACTATGGTTACCGCTGCACGCTGGTGGATGCCGCCTGCGCCACTCGCGACCTGCCCTACGACGGCGAACTGATCCCGGCCCGCGCCCTGCACCGCATGACGCTGGCGGCCCTGGCCGACAACTACGCGATGGTCGTGCCGCAGGTGCGCGCCCTGATCTGACCACCCCTCAGGAACCCGGGCCGACAGCGCCGGTCATAGCGCCGATAGTCAGGAGGAAGAATCGGGATGAAGTTGTCGGAAGATGGTTTCGATGCACGCCGCTTGCGGCCTCGCGGCTCCGGCGGTTGGCGCTGGCGCTGCCTCGGTGCGCTTGCGGCCCTGTGCGCGGCGCTGGGGGTGATGCTCGGCATGGCCGGGGCGGCCACCCTGCTGGGGCGCCCGACGGCCCTCGGCCCGTTGAACGACAGTATGGGCGCGGCCTTCATGCTGTTGCTGTTCGGCCTGTTCCTGCTGTGGGGCGGGGTCAGCGTCTGGCGGCGATGCCGGCGCCGCCTGCGTCGGCGCCATGGCGACGAGCTCAGCCTGTCGCCGCATCTGCTGAAAAAGCACGACTGAAGCCGGTAAACTGGTCTCTTCCGTGGAGGCCATTCATGCAAGACGACGATTTTTCCCTCTTCCAGTCCGCCGTGCGCGGGGTCAAGCCGATCAGCCATGATCGAGCCGACACCGGTAAGCCCAAGGCCGACCGCCAGCGCCTCCAGACCCTGCGCCAGGCGGCGACGGTCAAGACCGACGAGACCCGGGTGGATGGCCTGTCCGATCAGTTCGTTATCGACGTGGGTGCCGAGGACGAACTCTTCTGGACCCGCGACGGCGTGCAGGACGGCCAGATGCGCAAGCTCAAGGCCGGCCAGGTCGCCTTCGAAGGCAGCCTGGACCTGCACGGCATGAACGTCGAGAAGGCCCGCGAGACGCTGTGGAGCTTCTTCGCCGAAGCCGCCCGCATGGAAGTGCGCTGCGTGCGCGTCACCCACGGCAAGGCGGTGCGTACCGACGGCAAGCGACCGATGATCAAGAGCCACGTCAACACCTGGCTGCGCCAGCACCCGCAGGTGCTGGGCTTCACCTCCTGCCTGCCCAGGCACGGTGGAACCGGCGCCGTGTATGTGCTCCTCAAGCGCACCATGCTGGAAGGACGTGACGAGTTCTAGGTGAATGCGGTGCACAAAAAAGCCGGCCACGAAGGCCGGCTTTTCTTTTTCTGTTCGACGCCCGGCCAGGAAGGCCATGACGCCGGAGATTGGTGCCCGAGGCCGGGGTCGAACCGGCACGACGGTTAGGTCGGGGGATTTTCGTACCACTTCGACTTTCGCCGCCGGCTTGCGCCGTTCGTGGTCTGGAGCACGCCTTCACCATAGCCACAGGCCGTAGGTGCCCGCCGTCTGCTCTCTACACCTTCCCGAATCGTGCGATCCAGGCTTGGCTCGGCGTTGGCTCGAATGCGGGGCACTCAGGGCGTTCGCCGAATTTGACGGGCTTCACCTCCGGGGTTTCCCCCCGAGGGCTCAAATTGATTCAAGTCCCCTGTGTCTACCAATTTCACCACTCGGGCATCTGCGTTGGCAGCCCTGCACGCCCCCGGAAACGGGAGCGGTGCAGCGAGGGCAGGACTATATACACCCTGCCCCGAGCGGGCAAGGTTATCGGCAGGCGAATAAAAACCCCAGCAGATCAACGACATCCTGTGTGCAGGTGCGATGCCGCGTGCGCATGGCTACAGACAAGACTTCGCGAGCAGAAGCTCGCGCCCAACGAAGACGGCAGAACAAGGCACGCGCCGGAAAGAAAAAAGGCCCGAGATGCGGTAATGCTGTTCACTTATGGCTGCCCCATGGGAGCGGCCTTGGCCGCGAAGCCTTGCTGTCAACCCCGTTCGCGGACAAGTCCGCTCCCACAGGATCAATGGCGCTCGCCAACCATGGAAAATGCCTTAACCGACTGGCATTACCGCGATGCGGGCCTTTTTCGATCAGCGGACCGTTACAGGCTCAGCTCGCGGTCGGACGCCTTGAGGAACTCGCGCTTGAGGTCTTCGTAGGTGTGCACCGCCGGGAACTGCGGGAATTCGCGGATCACATTGTCCGGCGCATGGAACAGGATGCCGGCATGGGCCTCGGACAGCATGGTGGTGTCGTTGTACGAGTCACCAGCGGCGATCACGCGGTAGTACAGGCTCTTGAAGGCGATCACCGACTGACGCTTCGGGTCCTTCTGGCGCAGCTGGTAGCCCACCACGCGATCGCTCTCGTCGGTGATCAGCTTGTGGCACAGCAGGGTCGGGAAGCCGAGCTGGCGCATCAGCGGCTGGGAAAACTCGTAGAAGGTGTCGGACAGGATCACCACCTGGAAACGCTCGCGCAGCCAATCAACGAACTCCACCGCGCCCTCCAGGGGCTTGAGGGTGGCGATCACCTCCTGGATATCGCGCAACTTCAGGCCGTGCTCATCGAGGATGCGCAGGCGCTGCTTCATCAGCACGTCGTAGTCGGGAATGTCGCGGGTGGTGGCCTTGAGCGCGTCGATGCCGGTTTTTTCGGCGAAGGCGATCCAGATTTCCGGAACCAGTACACCTTCAAGATCGAGGCAGGCGATTTCCACGGGCGTCTCCTAAATGCGATGGGGCTGTCGAGGGCCGGCACTCTAGCAGCATGGCGAGGCGCCGGTAAACCGGGCGGGCCGGTGGTTGAGGGCGTCACAGGCTGGTAACATCGTCGCCCTCGCATTCACTGCCCACAGGACCGCTCAGATGACGTTCGATCTGGCCACTATCAACGCCGAACTCGGGAAAGACGCCGAAAAGCTCGTGGAATGGGCCCTGGGATTGGGCAAGACGGCCATCTGCACCACCAACTTCCGCCCCTTCGAAGCGGTCATCCTGCACATGGTCACCCGGGTGAAGCCCGATACCCAAGTGATCTGGATGGACAACGGCTACAACACCGAGGCGACCTACAAGTTCGCCGACGAAGTGACCAGGCTGCTCGACCTGAACCTCAAGACCTACCTGCCGCTGCGCTCGCGCGCTCACCGCGAGGCCGTCGACGGCCCGGTACCGGCGCTGGACGATCCGCGCCATGCCGCCTTTACAGAGGAAGTGAAACTGGAGCCCTTCGCCCGCGCCCTGCGCGAAGCCGCCCCGCAGGTCTGGTTCACCGCCCTGCGCGCCAGCGACACCGCCGTGCGCGCGCAAATGGACCCGGTGAGCATCAACCCGGACGGCCTGATCAAGGTCGCCCCGCTGCTGCACTGGAGCTCCAAGGAACTGTACCAGTACCTGGTGCAGCACAACCTGCCGAACAACTTCGACTACTTCGACCCGACCAAGGGCGAGGAAAACCGCGAGTGCGGCCTGCACCTCAGTCACTGAAGCAATAAAAGGCATCACCTCGAATGCCGTTCACCGGGCGCCGGTGAGCGGCATTTTTCTTATCGCCCTCAGAAAGCCTTCATCTATTGAAGAGGCTCAGAGCCCGTCCTTGGCCAGGTGATCGAAGTCCACCGTCTCGCCCGGCTTGGCGCCCAGCTTGTCGCGGATGTCCTCGAACATGCGGTCGAACTCGTTGTGGCCGCGCATGATCAGCGAATGATTGGTGGGCAGGCCGTGCTTGGCGGCCATCCGGGTGGCCACGCTGGCGAAGTTGAAGGCGGTGTCGCGGTGCAGCTCGAACTCGTCCTTGAACGCCTTGCCGGCGATCTGCCCTTCCATCCGGAAGTGGATCATCTGGCCCTCGTTGGGATCATTGCGCACCTCGTAGAACAGGTCTACGGCGAAGTCGGTCTGGCCAGGCAGGCTGGCGCGGTGCAGATGGCCCGGTTCGAACATGATGGCTCTCTCCCTGCGGATCGGAAGCTGATTCTAGACCAGCTTCGGCGAAGCAATCTTGCCCTCGATCAGTGCATCGTCGCACCAGCGACGCGCTCTTGGATCAGCACCCAGGGCGATACCACCACGGCCCACAGCTCGGGATCGCGCGCCAGATAGTCTTGGGCGTGGCTCTCATCGACCCTGGCCACCCGCCCCTGCTGCAACCAGGCGGCGACCTTGCCGCTATCGTCGTCGGCCACGGCCAGCGCAACCTCCACCAGGTCCGTCGAGGATTCGACCCGGAGCAGTTGGCCCCTGGCGAAGAAGGGCTGGAGTTCCTGCCAGGAAATCCTGGCCGTTTCGCCAAGTAGTTTGGCATAGAGGGTGCTAGTTTTTTCTTTCATGACTCGCTCTGTGTAGAAAGCACACACCGAAGGGCGGCCGCCATCATAGCGCCGCTCTTTTCACAGGCAAGTCGAACCCTCCACCTCCCTTTCCTGTAGAAGGACCGCTTAGTAACCAAAAGACGCGCCGTTATTCTGTACGTTTATTTCAAACAAGCGACAAACACCCTTCAGGCTTCCCAATGTGCGCTTTCCAAGCCGCAAAACAGAGTTCTACACTGTGCCGGTACAGTTGCCGGGGGAGCATGACCGGGTACCCCTACCGGTCCAGCAGCTTCTGGCCGCATGGATTACAAAAACGAAAACACTATAAGAGTGGAGCACTATGAAACAGGCTACCAAGCAAGTGACCAAGCTGTTCGTCGCCATGGCCCTGGCTGGCGCCGCCAGCTATTCGATGGCCGCCGATACCATCAAGATCGCTCTGGCAGGCCCGGTGACCGGTGCCGTCGCCCAGTATGGCGAGATGCAGTTCATCGGCGCCCAGATGGCCATCGAGCAGATCAACAAGGCCGGCGGCGTGAACGGTGCGCTGCTCGAAGGCGTGAAGTACGACGACGCCTGTGATCCGAAACAGGCCGTGGCCGTGGCCAACAAGATCGTCAACGACGAAGTGAAGTATGTCGTTGGCCACCTCTGCTCCAGCTCCACTCAGCCGGCGTCCGACATCTACGAAGACGAAGGCATCCTGATGATCACCGCGGCTTCTACCAGCCCGGATATCACTTCCCGCGGCTACCAGCTGATCTTCCGCACCATCGGCCTGGACAGCCTGCAGGGCCCGACCGCCGGCAACTTCATCGCCGACCACATCAAGCCGAAGGCCGTTGCCGTCGTTCACGACAAGCAGCAGTACGGCGAAGGCATCGCCACCGCGGTCAAGCAGACCCTGGAAGGTAAGGGCACCAAGGTCGCCCTGTTCGAAGGCATCAACGCCGGCGACAAGGACTTCTCCGCCCTCATCGCCAAGCTCAAGCAGGCCAACGTCGACTTCGTCTACTACGGCGGCTACCACCCGGAACTGGGCCTGCTGCTGCGCCAGGCTTCCGAGAAGGGTCTGAAGGTCAAGTTCATGGGTCCGGAAGGCGTGGGCAACTCGGAAATCTCCGCCATCGCCGGCCCGGCCTCCGAAGGCCTGCTGGTAACCCTGCCGCGGTCCTTCGACCAGGACCCGAAGAACCAGCCGCTGGTCGACGCCTTCAAGGCCAAGAAGCAGGACCCGAGCGGCCCGTTCGTGTTCCCGGCCTACGCCGCCGTGCAGGTCATCGCCGACGGCATCAAGAAAGCCGGCGAGAACGATCCGGCCAAGGTCGCCGAAGCACTGCGCGCCAACACCTTCGAGACCCCGACCGGCACCCTCGGCTTCGATGAGAAGGGGGACCTGAAGGACTTCAGCTTCGTGGTCTACGAGTGGCACCAGGACGGTACCAAGACCGAAGCAGCCCACTAAGAAGGGGCTTCCCGCCTGAACCCAAAGCCCACTGCGCGAGCAGTGGGCTTTGTTTTATCGAGTCTTTCCGGCCATCCGTCGCGTCACAAGCGCCGCTTCACGGACCGCGCCGAGGAGTTAGGTAATGCCTGAGCTCTATCACTACCTGCAACAGCTGGTCAACGGCCTCACCGTTGGCAGCACCTATGCCCTGATCGCCATCGGCTACACCATGGTCTACGGCATCATCGGCATGATCAACTTCGCCCATGGCGAGGTGTACATGATTGGCTCGTACGTAGCCTTCATCGTCATTGCCGGGCTGACCCTGATGGGTCTGGACAGCCTTCCCGTGCTAATCGTCTGCGCCTTCGCCGCGAGCATCGTCGTCGCCAGCGCGTACGGCTACAGCATCGAACGGGTGGCCTACAGACCGTTACGCGGCAGCAACCGCCTGATCCCGCTGATCTCCGCAATCGGCATGTCCATCTTCCTGCAGAACGAAGTGCTGCTGGCCCAGGACTCCAAGGACAAGGCCATTCCCAACCTGCTGCCGGGCAACTTCGTGTTCGGCGAGAGCACCATGAACGGCGTGGTGATCTCCTACATGCAGGTGCTCATCTTCGTCGTCACCATCGCGGTGATGTACGGCCTGACCATGTTCATCTCCAGGTCCCGCCTGGGCCGCGCCTGCCGGGCGTGTGCCGAGGACATCCGGATGGCCAACCTGCTGGGCATCAACACCAACAACATCATCGCCCTGACCTTCGTCATCGGCGCCACCCTGGCCGCCGTGGCCGCGGTGCTGCTGGGCCTGCAGTACGGTGTGATCAACCCGCACATCGGCTTCCTCGCCGGCATCAAGGCGTTCACCGCCGCCGTGCTCGGCGGTATCGGCAGCATCCCCGGCGCCATGCTCGGCGGCCTGCTGCTCGGCGTGGCCGAGGCCTTCGGCGCCGATATCTTCGGCGACCAGTACAAGGACGTGGTGGCGTTCAGCCTGCTGGTTCTGGTGCTGCTGTTCCGTCCGACCGGCATCCTCGGCCGTCCGGAGGTCGAGAAAGTATGATGACCAAGAACCTCAAGACCGCCTTCTTCAGCGCCCTGCTGGTGCTGGCCGTGGCCTACCCGGTGCTCGGCCTGAAGCTCACCGTGGTGGGCATCAAGCTGGAAGTGCACGGCGCCAGCCCGGCCGTGCTCTGGACCATCGCCGGCGCCGCCATCGCCATGTTCTTCTGGCAGCTGTTCCGCGACCGCCTGCGCAGTGCCTGGGCCGGCGCGCCCAGCCTGCCGAAGATGCCGGCCGGCGCCAGCAACTTCCTCACCCTGCCCTCCACCCAGCGCTGGGTCATCCTCGGCCTGGTGCTGGTCGCCCTGGCCTGGCCGTTCTTCGGCAGCCGCGGCGCCGTGGACATCGCCACCCTGATCCTGATCTACGTGATGCTCGGCCTCGGCTTGAACATCGTGGTCGGCCTGGCCGGCCTGCTGGACCTGGGTTACGTCGGCTTCTACGCCGTGGGCGCCTACAGCTACGCGCTGCTGTCGCACTACTACGGCCTGGGCTTCTGGGTGTGCCTGCCGATCGCCGGCCTGATGGCGGCCTTCTTCGGCTTCATCCTCGGCTTCCCGGTGCTGCGCCTGCGCGGTGACTACCTGGCCATCGTGACCCTCGGCTTCGGCGAGATCATCCGCATCCTGCTGCGCAACCTCACCGGGATCACCGGCGGCCCCAACGGCATCAGCAACATCGAGAAGCCGAGCCTGTTCGGCCTCTCCTTCGAGCGCCGCGCGGCCGAGGGCATGCAGACCTTCCACGAGTACTTCGGCGTCGCCTACAACTCGATCAACAAGGTGATCTTCCTCTACGTGATCGCCCTGCTGCTGGTCCTGCTGACCCTGTTCGTGATCAACCGCCTTCTGCGCATGCCGATCGGCCGTGCCTGGGAAGCGCTGCGCGAAGACGAGATCGCCTGCCGCGCGCTGGGCATGAACCCGACCGCGATCAAGCTCTCCGCCTTCACCCTGGGCGCCTGCTTCGCCGGTTTCGCCGGCAGCTTCTTCGCCGCCCGCCAGGGGCTGGTCACGCCGGAGTCCTTCACCTTCATCGAGTCGGCGATCATCCTCGCCATCGTCGTGCTGGGTGGCATGGGCTCGCAGCTGGGCATCATCCTCGCCGCGGTGGTGATGATCCTCATGCCCGAGCTGATGCGTGAGTTCAGCGAGTACCGCATGCTGTTCTTCGGCGCCTTGATGGTGCTGATGATGATCTGGCGTCCGCAGGGCCTGCTGCCCATGCAACGCCCGCACCTGGAGTTGAAGTCATGAGCCGCCCGATCCTCGAAGTCAACGGGCTGACCATGCGTTTCGGCGGTCTGCTGGCCGTCAACAATGTCGCCCTCACCGTCCAGCCGAAGCAGGTGGTGTCGATGATCGGCCCCAACGGCGCCGGCAAGACCACCGTGTTCAACTGCCTGACCGGCTTCTACCAGCCCACCAGCGGCGTGATCCTGCTCAACGACGAGCCGATCCAGCACCTGCCGGGGCACAAGATCGCCCGCAAGGGCGTGGTGCGCACCTTCCAGAACGTCCGCCTGTTCAAGGAAATGACCGCGGTGGAGAACCTGCTGGTCGCCCAGCATCGCCACCTCAACACCAACTTCCTCGCCGGTCTGCTGAAGACCCCGGCGTTCCGCCGCAGCGAGAAGAAGGCCATGGAGTACGCGGCGCACTGGCTGGAAGAGGTCAACCTGACCGACGTGGCCAACCGCCCGGCCGGCACCCTGGCCTACGGCCAGCAGCGCCGCCTGGAGATCGCCCGCTGCATGATGACCCGGCCGAGCATCCTGATGCTCGACGAGCCGGCCGCCGGCCTCAACCCCAAGGAGACCGAGGACCTCAAGCAGCTGATCGGCCTGCTGCGCAACGACCATGACGTGACCGTGCTGCTGATCGAGCACGACATGCACCTGGTCATGAGCATTTCCGACCACATCTACGTGATCAACCAGGGCACGCCCCTGGCCGACGGTACGCCGGAGCAGATCCGCAACAACCCGGATGTGATCAAAGCCTATCTGGGGGAGGCGTAAGCATGCTGAATTTCAACAACGTCTCCACCTTCTACGGCAAGATCCAGGCCCTGCACGGGGTCAGCATCGAGGTCGAACAGGGCGAGATCGTCACCCTGATCGGCGCCAACGGCGCCGGCAAGTCGACCCTGCTGATGACCCTGTGCGGCTCGCCGCGCGCGGCCAGCGGCAGCATCCGCTACATGGGCGAGGAGCTGGTCGGCCAGGAATCCTGCGACATCATGCGCAAGAGCATCGCGGTGGTGCCGGAAGGCCGCCGCGTGTTCGCCCGCCTGACCGTCGAGGAGAACCTGGCCATGGGCGGCTTCTTCGGCACCAAGGAAGACAACCAGGAGCAGCTGGACAAGGTTCTGCATCTGTTCCCGCGGCTGAAGGAGCGCTTCGACCAGCGCGCCGGCACCATGTCCGGCGGCGAACAGCAGATGCTCGCCATCGGCCGCGCGCTGATGAGCAAGCCCAAGCTGTTGCTGCTCGACGAGCCGTCCCTGGGCCTGGCGCCGATCATCATCCAGCAGATCTTCGACATCATCGAACAGCTGCGCGAGGACGGCGTGACCATCTTCCTGGTCGAGCAGAACGCCAACCAGGCGCTCAAGCTGGCCGATCGCGCGTATGTGCTGGAGAACGGTCGGATCGTCATGCAGGGCACCGGCGAGGCGCTGCTCACCGACCCGAAGGTGCGCGACGCCTACCTCGGCGGCTGACCCATGCCGGCGTGAAGGAAACGGCCCCTCGCGGGCCGTTTTCATTGGCTATGCACCCGTTACAGGTTGGCGGCGCAATTCTGCTCTTGTGGGGACCAGCTGGGCGTTATTCCGATTGGCCGCGAAATTCGCGGATAAATCCGCTCCCACAAGGCGTGTAACAACTAACGGGGGGCATAGCCTTTTCATTGGTACCGACGGATGGCCAGCGGGCCTCTGTCCAAGGCTCCCCGGAGCCACCCTCTCTATCTGCGCCCACCGCAACCCGGAGGGCCAGGAACCGGTCGCCGCACCATCCGGCGACCGTCTCGCGGCCAGCGCCCACCGGCGCGCCGCGCACCATAGGAGCACCAGCATGACCCTTCGTCCCCTGCTGCAGTTGATCACGCGCACCAGCCTGGTCCTGCAGATCGCCATCGGCCTGATCGCCGGCATCCTCTTCGCCCTGCTCTTCCCGCAGGCCACCGCCAAGGTCGGCTTTCTCGGCGAGCTGTTCATCGCCGCGCTCAAGGCCGTGGCGCCGGTGCTGGTATTCATCCTGGTGGCCTCGGCCATCGCCAACCACAAGCCGGGGCAGCCCACCCACATCCGCCCGATCCTGGTGCTGTACCTGATCGGCACCCTGTCCGCCGCGGTGGTCGCGGTGGTCGCCAGCAGCCTGTGGCCATCCACCCTGGTGCTGACCGAAGCCGCCACGGGCACCACACCGCCAGGAGGCATCGCCGAGGTGCTCAAGAGCCTGGCGCTGAACGTGGTGGACAATCCGGTCAACGCGCTGATCAAGGGCAACTTCATCGGCATCCTGGCCTGGGCCATCGGCCTCGGCATCGCCATCCGCCATGGCAGCGAGAGCACCCGGATGGTGTTCGCGGACCTGGCCCATGGCGTGACGCTGATCGTGCGGGTGGTGATACGTTTCGCCCCGCTCGGCGTGTTCGGCCTGGTCGCCACCACCTTCGCCGACGCCGGCCTCAAGGCCCTGCTCGGCTATGCCCACCTGCTCGCCGTGCTGGTCGGCTGCATGCTGTTCGTCGCCCTGGTGGTCAACCCGCTGATCGTGTTCAGCCAGATCCGCCGCAACCCCTATCCGCTGACGCTCACCTGCCTGCGCGAGAGCGGCATCACGGCCTTCTTCACCCGCAGCTCGGCGGCCAACGTGCCGGTCAACATGCAGCTGGCCGAGCGCCTGGGCCTGCACGAGGACACCTACTCGGTGTCGATCCCGCTGGGCGCCACCATCAACATGGCCGGCGCGGCCATCACCATCAGCGTGCTGACCCTGGCGGCGGCCCATACCCTGGGCATCGTCGTCGACCTGCCGACCGCGATACTGCTCTGCGTGGTCGCCTCGGTCTGCGCCTGCGGCGCGTCCGGCGTGGCCGGCGGCTCGCTACTGCTGATCCCGCTGGCCTGCAGCCTGTTCGGCATCCCCAGCGAAACCGCCATGCAGGTGGTGGCCATCGGCTTCATCATCGGCATCCTGCAGGACAGCGCCGAGACCGCGCTGAACTCGTCCACCGACGTGCTGTTCACCGCCGCCGTGTGCCTGGCGCGGGACAAGGACTGAGCCAGGGCGCGTAGGGCGGGTGAAACCCGCGAACGGAGCACGCGGGTTCCACCCGCCCTACGCGGTGCCACTCTCCCGAGAGAACGCACAAGGCCGTGCAGCTCTGGTGGGATTGACGGCACGATCTCCCGTGTACCGAGAACACATACTGTAGGAGCGGCTTTAGCCGCGAAGCCTTTACTGGGCCCTCTCGGTCGCGGCTAAAGCCGCTCCTACAACCGCGCCTGTCTGCTGCTCTCGCGAGATCGTGGACGGGTTCTCAGGCGTTGCCGGCCAGTTTCAGCCGCGCGGCCTGGGTGAAGTCGAGCATGCGCTTGAGCGGGCGTACCGCGCGCGGGATCAGCGCCGGTTCCACGAAGATCTCGTTGCTGCCCTCGCGCAGGCACTGCAGGGTGCGCTGCAGGGTGTTCATGGCCATCCACGGGCAGTGGGCGCAGCTGCGGCAGGCAGCGCCGTTGCCGGCGGTGGGCGCCTCGACGAATTTCTTGTCGGGGCACAGCTGCTGCATCTTGTAGAAGATGCCGCGGTCGGTGGCGACGATGAAGGTCTTGTTGGGCAGGGTCTGGGCGGCCTTGATCAACTGGCTGGTGGAGCCCACCGCGTCGGCCAGCTCG
>NZ_BPFX01000044.1 GCF_019655855.1 Pseudomonas paralcaligenes
CGGTGAAGGAGGGATTCGAATGCACCCGCGCCAATCCCCCGCCGCTGGAGGCCGCATTCCATGCGGGTTAGAGGGTGTGCAGGCGTCTGTATCTGTTCCCAGAGCGTTCCCACGTCAGCATGAGCGGCGGCCAAAAACACCCCGCCCCATGGGCTTTTTCGGTTTTTATGTTGACCCCTAAAAAATAGGTAATTTTGGTAATTTGATTTTCTGAATAGCATTTTCCCCTTCAAATACAAAGACTTATAGATATTTATTAAAGGTAATTTTTTGGTAATTGACAGGTAATCGAATTACCTTTTTTGAAGTGATTTTCTCAAAAATAAAAATCCCTACAAATCAGCCACTTACAAAAAAATTACCTTTTCCCTTACCCAAAATTACCTTCCAAGGTAAGGGCTCCAGACGAGCAACCACGCGGCCTCCAGCGCTGTTTGCGAACGTCCTAACCAAAATTACCCGTTTTGAAAGTCGCTCCTGAGAAAAGGGCGGCAGGCATCCCCATAGCCCCAAGAAAGCCCCCTCCTGCAGGGATTCGCAGGGAAATCCAGAATCGGAAATCGGAAACCAGCGCACAGCCTGGGCCGCCTGGAGGCCTGTGCGGGGGTGCGGAAAAATCCACACGTTTAGCCCGCAGGCGTGGCGGGGGGACGACTGCGCGCGCCGGGTGCTGCTGGGCCTCCGGCCGCCCTCGGCGCACCAAGTCGGTGCAGCCTGGTGCCCCCCTGCCGCTCCGGCCGGATCACCTCGCCCTGCCGGCACCCGCCAGCCTCGCCAGACCGCCCGGAAGCCCCGTAAATACTGGGCCGCAGGGGTCTAGACACTGGCTTGGCAGCGGTCAAAGTGGTAGGATTAACTGGGGCTTTATTTATTTTGAAAGGCCCGAACTTTCGCGCGTGCCACCCACAAAAAAGCCGCCTCAAAGGCGGCTTGGGTGGGCGGGTGCCAGGGTCAGTTGGCGGCGGTGCTGGGCAGCACATACGGCTTCCAGCGCACCACTTCCTCCCCCAGCCATTCGTTGATCTGTGCCAGGCGGGCCTGCACCGGCTCCAGCTCGTTGACCGCCCACACCTCGGCCGCGTCGCGGATCGAGCCGAAGCCGCCCGCGTTCTGCGGCACGATGCCCATCAACTGGGGCGGGATGCGCAGCATGGCCAGCTGGTCGTCGCGGCTGATGTTCTTGATCGCTCCGAAGTCGTCCTTTGCCGCCACCTCGCTGATGGGGATCAGCTGGATTCCCTCCTTCTTCCCACCAGGTGCGTACATGAACAGGTTGCGGAAGTTGCCCGGCCCCTTGCTGTTCTTCATCGCCTCGCGCAGGTCCTTGACGAAGGTCTCGTCCTGGACGGCGTCGGTCATGTAAAGGATGAACCCAGCGTGCGACCCGTTCTGGTAGTACTTCCGGCGGAACAGGGTCGCGCTCTCGTTGAGCAGCGCGCTCTGGAGCGCCGGCAGCCACTCCGGCAGGCCGTAAATTTCCTGGCTGATATCGGCCTCGCGCAGGTGGCACACACTGCCCGGGCGGAACTGGTATTCGTCTTTCCAGCCCATCACCTGGTAGTAGGTGTCCAGCTCAACCCCCCTGCGCATGTACTTTGCCAAGCAGGGCTTGAGCCCCATCGCCTGCCGCAGCATGTTGTCCTGCTTTTCCAGGTACAGATTGCCCGACCACCCCCAGTCCATGACGACCTGCTCGAAGGCCTGGCGGCTCAGCAGCCGGTGGGGAATGAAGGTGCGGGACAGCGCGTTGCGCTTGAACGTGAGGCCCGACTGCAGGTAGACGCTGGCCGTCTGCGCCTTGGCAAGGCCGCTCAGCGACACCGGCGGTTCATACCATCGCCCGTTCGCCCAGCACTCCAGATAGTCCAGCACCCCGCGCCCATCCAGGACCGGGTCAGGGTCGCCGAAGGTGAACACCATCGGCGCACCGCTCTGGTCTTTGAGCAGCAGCTCGCCTTCCAGAACCTCACTCGCTTTGTGGGCCGGCTGGCGGCGACTTTTCTTGCTCATCAACAAATCTCCATGATGCTGGTATTGGCGACGGTCTGGCCTTCCAGGGGCTCATTGGCCAGCGCGTGGAACAGCGCCCAGGCCAGGTCGGCGTGCCCGGTGGAATCGCTGCGCCCCGCCGTGTAGGTGAACTGCCGCCCGCTGGCGGTCATGGTCTTGCGGATCGCCAGCAGCGACTGGGCCAAGTCGGACCAGCCGGCGTCGAACTCGATACGCCCCTTCGTGAACACGTCCCACGCCTTCATGACCAGGCGGGTTTTCACCTCGGGGCTGTAGCTGAACGTGCGCAGGCCTGGGAAGAACTGCTTCACCAGCTGCGCCACCCCCGACCCCATGCCGGTGGTATCGATACCGATGTAGGTGACCCAGTAGCGCTCTGTGAGCTTGCGGATGGTCTCGGCCTGGGCGTTGAAGTCCATGCCACGGAACTGGAAGCGCTCGATCACCCGGAATTTGCCCCCGGACGGCGGCGGCGGCGACACCACCACCAGCCCCGCCGAGTCGCCAGTCTCTGCAGGGTCATAGCCAACCCACACCGGCCGATCCCCCAGGGGCCTGGGAGCGAACGGGCGGTAGCCCTCCCAATCCCAGCTTTCCACCATCGCCGGCTGCAGCAACGTCAACGGGAACACCGAGTCGCCATCGTTGACGAACTGGCACATCAGCAGGTTCTGGAACGCGGGGCCGTCGTATTCGAGGCGCAGCTCGTCCAGGTCGAACAGATCGCAGCCCCGTTCCTCGGCATCCAGGATGGTGACGATCTGCCGCCAGATGCGGTCCTCGCACAACCGGCCCTGCTGCAGCGCCTCATGGCTGACGTCAATGTGCAGGTGCTTGGCGGTCGGCTTGCCCTTGTTGTGGCGCTCGCCGGTCCAGTACACATAGGCCGGGTGGGCCGTGCTGCTCGGCGTGCTGAAATAGGTCTTCCGCCAGCGCTTCTGCAGCGCCATGCCGGAAGCCACCTTGTTGATTTCAGCGAAGCCGTGGACCCAGAAGAATTCGTCAAAATAGAAGTTGCCCGACCGGCCCTGGGCGGTGCGGAAGTTCGTTCCCAGGAAGTGCAGCTCGGCGTTGTTCCAGAGCACGATGGGGTCGCCGGTCAACTTGACGCCCAGCACCTCATTGACGAAGGACTGCATATACGTCTTGAACTGGTGCGCCTGCGCCTTGCTGGCGGACAAGAAAATCTGATTGCGGCCGGTGGTGATCGCGTCGATCAGCGCTTCCCGGGCGAAGTAGTACGTGGCCCCGATCTGGCGAGACTTCAGGAGCATCCGCGTGCGCTGATTGCCAGCCCGATACCAATCGAGCTGGTAATCGAAACAACCGTCGAGGAACGCCTCGACCAGCGTTTCGATCTGTTCTTCGCTGAACTCGTTGCGCTTCGGCGCCTGCTTCGGCCCGGAGTTGCGTCGCTCTATGTTCGGGTTTAGCTCGGCCTCGGTGCCGCCACCCTGGAAGCGCTGGATGCGCGCCTGTCGCTCCAGCTGCCGGTGCAACAGGTCAATTTCCTTGAAGTCGCCGCCGGTCTTGCAGTCCTTGAGGATCAGCTGCACCAGGCGCGCTTCCAGCGCCCCGCCGATCCGCTCGACGTTGTCCGCCCGGTCCCACTCGTCGCGGGCCTTCCAGCTATGGACGGTCTTTTCCTTCTCGCCCAGGTGGTCGGCAATTTCAGTGATGCGCCAGCCGGTCCAATACAGGAACTTGGCCTGGCGGCGGTTATCGGTGGCGGCGGGCTGGGCGATGGCATTCATGGCGCCGATGCTGCCGGTCGCGCGCGCGAGCCCCTACCACGGCACCCTGTAGCGCGCCCCGCTACAGGCTTAGCGCGTTGCTGCGCCCTCTCCTGCTGTCGACCATGCCCTCAACGCAACGGCACCACCGCCACCGCATCGAGGACCGCCCGAATGGCCGCAAGCACCGCCCCCGCCAAGAAGTACCGTTCCAAGCCCTTCCGTGTCGCCCTGGAAGGCGCAACCACCGACGGCCGCAACATCGAACGCAGCTGGATCGAGGAAATGGCCAGCAGCTACGACCGCAACCTGTACGGCGCTCGGATCAACTGCGAACACATCAAGAGCGTGATGCCTGAGTCGCCCTTTGGCGCCTACGGCGACGTGGTTGCCCTGAAAGCCGAGGAAGTCGAACTGGGCGGCAAAAAGAAACTCGCCCTCTACGCCCAGTTCGAGCCCAACGAAGCCGGCATCGCCCTCAACAAGAAGGGCCAGAAAATCTACACCTCTATCGAGGTGTCCCCGAAGTTCGCCGACACCGGCAAGGCCTATCTGGTGGGCGTCGCCCTCACCGACAACCCGGCCAGCCTGGGAACTGAAGCGCTCGCCTTCAGCGCTCAGCATGGAACGCTGAACAGCCGGAAGGTCAGCCCGGAGAACCTGTTCACCTCCGCCGAGCAGGTCGAGGCCATCGAGTTCGAGGAAATCACCGACACACCAAGCATGTTCGCCGGGCTGAAAGAAAAGCTCGACGGACTGCTGGGCAAGAGCAAGGACAAGGAAGGCAAGGACGCCGCTTCATTCGCCGCCCTGGGCGAAATGATCGAGCAGATCGCCACCCACGGCGCCGAGCAGGAAAAGGCCTTCGCTACCGAACAGGCCGCCCGCAAGGCCCTGCAAACCAAGTTCGAGACGCTGCAGACCGAGTTCGCCGACCTGGTCAAGCGGCTCAGCAACACCCCAAACCCGAGCCAGCCCAAGCGGCCGGTGGCTTCCGGTGGCGATGGCCTCGCCGTCACCGACTGCTGATCAACGGAACTGCACACCCAAGGACTACCGGAGAGCCCCATGCGCAACGAAACCCGTGCCCTGTTCAACGCCTACCTGCAGCAGCTCGCGCAGCTGAACGGCGTGACCGACGTCACCACCAAATTTGCCACCGCCCCCTCGGTCGCGCAGACCCTGGAAAGCCGCATCCAGGAATCCAGCGAGTTCCTGAGCCGCGTAAACATCTACGGCGTCACCGAGCAGATGGGCGAGAAAATCGGCCTCGGTGTTACCGGCAACGTCGCCGGCACCACCGATACCGACGTCAAGGACCGCGAAACCCGCGACCCCAGCGCCCTGGACGACCGTGGGTACATCTGCACCCAGACCAACTTCGACACCCACCTCAAGTACTCGAAGCTCGACGCCTGGGCCAAGTTCCCCGACTTCCAGGCCCGCATCCGCGACGCCATCATCAAGCTGATGGCCCTCAACCGCATCTGCATCGGCTGGAACGGCACCAGTCGCGCGGCCACGTCCAACCCGGCCACCAATCCGCTGCTCCAGGACGTCAACATCGGCTGGCTGCAGAAGATGCGCACCGAAAATGCCGCCCGCGTGATGAAGGAAGTCGCCCAGGGCAGCAATAAAATCGAGGTCGGCAGCGGCAAGGACTTCGAGAACATCGACGCCCTGGTCTACGCCATGGTCAACGAACTCATTGAGCCCTGGTATCAGGAAGACACCGACATGGTCGTCATCTGCGGCCGCCAGATTCTGGCCGACAAGTACTTCCCGATCATCAACAAGACCCAGGCGCCCAGCGAAATGCTCGCGGCCGATATCGTCATGAGCCAGAAGCGTATCGGCAACCTGCCGGCCGTTCGCGTGCCGCACTTCCCGGCCAAGGGGCTGCTGGTCACCCGGCTCGACAACCTGTCCATCTACTGGCAGGAAGGCAGCCGCCGCCGCACCGTCGTCGACAACGCCAAGCGCGACCGCATCGAGAACTACGAGTCGGTCAACGAGGCGTATGTCATCGAAGACCTGGGCTGCGCCGCCCTGGCCGAAAACATCGAGCTGAGCTGAGGCGCCGACCATGACCAACCCCTGCCGCCGTCACTTCCAGCGCGTCACCGCCGCCGCAGAGGCGGCGGCGGCAACCCCGGAAATGACCATGGAAGGCGCCAACGCCTACGAACTGCACATGGCCCAGCTGCATCAGGACATGCTGCGCCTCAAGCAAATTCAGTCCATCCAGGCCAAGGTGCAACTGAAAGCCGAACTGCTGCCGGCCTACGCCCCCTATGTCGAGGGCGTGCTCTCGGCTGGCAAGGGCGCCGGCGACGAGGTACTGACCACCGTCATGGCCTGGCGCATCGACACCGGCGACCTGGCCGGCGCGCTGGATATCGCGGAATACGCACTGCCGTACGGCCTGCCCATGCCTGACCGCTTCACCCGTGGCACGCCGTGCGTCGTCGCGGAAGAAGTAGCCCAGGCGGCCCTGACCGCGCTCAAGGCCGGCGGCGACTTCGACCGCGCCATCCTCCTGCGTACCGCCGCGCTTACCGCTGAGCACGACATGCCCGACGAGGCGCGCGCCAAGCTGCACCTCGCCCTGGGCAAGGTCGATCTGAAGGCCTTCAACCCCGAGCAGGTAGACGCCGCAGGCATCGAGCGCCTGGTCAACGCCAAGGCCCAGCTCGCGCGGGCCATTGAGCTGCACGACAAGTGCGGCGCGAAGAAAGACATGGAAGCCGTCGACAAGCTTCTCAAGAAACACGCTGGCGAAGCCGGCTAACCGAGCGGTCCCCCGCAACCCCGGCGGCTCGGGGCTGATCAGCGGTTTATTCCTTTCTCCGCTGTGACGCCCCGACCACCGCCGACCTATTCGAGCGGCAAGCATGAGCGCATTCGTGGCAAGCGGCGGCAGCGCCGAGCCCTTCACCCTGGTCAACGACGGCTGGTGGCCCGATATCGACGGCGACAAGCTGCGCGACGCACAGCGCATCAAGGCCGACGTCACCAACGACCGTCTGGAATTCGCCGTGGTCGCCGCGATGATCAGCGTCAACCGCGAACTGGCCGCCTGGAAGGCCCTCCAGCAGGCCGCTGGCCACGCCACCCTGGCGGACGTACCGGCCGAGCAGATCGGCGGCCGCAGCCACCGCGTGGCCCTCTATGAACGCGCGATCTACAGCGCCACCAGCGCCGAATGCGCCGAGCGCTACCGCAGCTACGACGCCACCCGCTCCGGCGGCGACTCGGCCGAGGAAGAAGAACGCTCCATCGACGACTACCGCCGCGATCAGCGCTTCGCCCTCCGCGACCTGCTGGGCGTCGCCCGCACCACCGTGGAACTGCTGTGATGGCCCAGGCCCGCGCCAACCAGGGCGACACCCTCGACGACGTGTGCTGGCGCCACTACGGCCGCAGTGCCGGCGTCGTCGAAGCCGTGCTCGCCGCCAATCCAGGCCTCGCCGGCCGTGGCCCGATCCTGCCCATGGGCACCCTGATCGAGCTGCCCGACGTCGCCCCGCAACCCACCACCAGCAGGACGGTGAACCTATGGGACTGAGGAATGAACATGCCGGATAGACCCGAAACCTGGGCGTGGCTCGCGGCCTGGTTCCAGTTGCACTTCCCTGCTTTCTACGCCGGAGCGCTGGGCTTCTTTGTCGCCTTTTTCCGGATCATTTACGGCGGCGGCCGTCTGCGTCGCCTCTGCGTTGAATGCCCGCTCTGCGGCCTACTCGGCATCGGGGCTCATTACGGTACCGAGATGCTCGGATGGCCCCCCGCTTCCGGCTCCTTCATCGCCTGCATCGTCGGCCTGCTTGGCGTCGAGACCAGCCGAGCGATAGCGAAACGTTACGTCGAACGAAAGGTAGACAACCTATGACCCAGCTCAAGCACGGCGCCACCGGCACCGACGTCCAGCAGCTCCAGCGCTCTCTGCGCTTCCTCGGCCTCGACGTGTTCGTCGACGGCATCTACGGCGACGCCACCGAAGCCGCCGTCCGCGCCTACCAGCGCCGCGCCGGCCTGGTTGTCGACGGCATCGCCGGCACCAAGACTCTCGTCACCCTCGCCGGCTTCGGCGGCGACCGCCTGCTGGGCCACACCCAGCTGGCAGCGGCCGCCAAGCGCCTGGGCGTCGAGTTGGCCGCCATCTACGCGGTCAACGAAGTGGAAAGCGCCGGCGTGGGCTTCCTGAACAACGGCAAGCCGAAGATCCTGTTCGAGCGCCACGTCATGCTGCAGCGCCTGCAGCTGCCCCGCGCCGAGGGCGACGACGTTGCCGAGCTGAAGCGCCGCGCGGCCGAGCTGGCCGCCAAGTATCCCAACCTGGTCAACACCGCCCCCGGGGGCTACTCCGGCGGCACCGCCGAGCACCAACGCCTCGCGCTCGCCAAGAGCCTGGACGAGCGCGCCGCCCTGGAGTCGACCAGCTGGGGCGCCTTCCAGGTCATGGGCTACCACGCCGAGCGCCTGGGCTACGCCAGCGTGCAGGAATTCGCGGCGCTGATGGCCAAGGACGAGGGCGAGCAGTTCGAGGCCTTCGTCCGCTTCCTTGAAGCGGACAAGGCCCTGCTGAAAGCGCTGAAGGGTAAGAAGTGGGCCGAGTTCGCCCGCCTGTACAACGGCCCGGCCTACGCCCGCAACCTGTACGACGTGAAGCTGGAACGGGCCTACGAACGCCACGCTGCGTGCGGCTGCGGCCAACCGGAGGCAGCATGATCGACCTCGACAAGCTGAAGAAAATCAGCCCCCGGGATGGCGATCTGCTGATCACCACGGCAGGCGTTTCCGAGGCGGACGCACGCGAACTCATGGAGGCTATTAGCCAAGCCGTCCCCGGCATCCGAATTACCGTGGTGAGCGGCCCGCTTGAGCTGATTACGGAACAGGAAATGAACGCTGCCGGCTGGCACCGAAAGGACGAGCCCGTATGAAGCCCGCTATCGCCCTGCTGTTCCTTGCCCTGCTCCAAGGCTGCACCGTCATCCAGTCCGCTCAGTGGGCCGTGTCCCGCTACTGCGGCCTGCCGGAGCCGGCCCGCAGCGTCAACCGCGAGGCCGTCGCCCTGGCGCTGGCCCCCAACCGCCTGCACGTCGACTGCGCCGGGGACCAGTGATGGACTACTGCACCGGATTCCCCGAAGGCTGGTGGCAACACTGCTGCCAGGCCCACGACGCGGCGTATGACCTGCAGATCGGCAAGGCACAGGCCGACCGCGAGCTGCTGGCCTGCGTCGAGGAAGCGCGCCCGGGCTGGGCAGACCAGTACCCGCTGATGGCCGCCGGCTTGTCCGATGCCATCGCCATCGTCATGTTCGCCGGCGTGGCCGTGTTCGGCCGCCGCTTCTACCGCCGGGCAGGGAAGAAGAAGCCCACGCCATGAAGAAGCCCGACAGCCTGCGCGCCCACCTGCTCGCCGCCATTCCCCAACTGCGGCGCTCCCCCGACCAACTGCTGATCTTCATTGACCAGGGCAGCGCGCGCAGCACCGCCGCGCGCGGCCTGTCATTCGAGTACCGCTACACCCTCAACCTGATGCTGACGGACTTCGCCGGCAGCCCGGACGCCGTATTCATCCCGCTGCTGGCATGGCTCGGCGTCCACCAGCATGAGCTGCTGGCCAGCTTCGAGCAGAACGCCGAAGGCATCGGCTTCGAGGTCGACGTCATCGACGCCGGCAAGGTCGACCTATCAATCACCCTGCCGTTGACCGAGCGCGTCATCGTCAAGCGCCAGCCGGGTGGCCAGCTGCTGGTCGAATACCCGCAGGAACCGCAGCTGGAACCGTTCCTGCCGGCCGGCACCTGGCAGGTCTACAGCGGCGCCGAGCTGCTGGCCGAGTGGCAGAGCACCGAGCAAGAGGGCGGCGACCTGGCCATGCCGCACCCGCCGCGCCGTGGCTGACCTCGAAGCCCTGGAAGACTGGGCCGGCGCCCTGCTGGCCCGGCTCTCGCCCAGCGACCGCCGCCGGCTGAACACCACCATCGGCCGCGACCTGCGCCGCAACCAGCAGCGCCGCATCGCCGCCCAGCGCAACCCGGACGGCTCGGCCTACGCCCCGCGCAAGCCTCGCAAGAACCTCCGGGGCAAGGCGGGCCGCATCAAGCGGCAGATGTTCAGCAAGCTCAAGCAGGCCAAGCACCTCAAGCTGCAGAGCACCCCCAGCGAGATCGCCATCGGCTTCGTCGGCCGCGCCGCCCGCATCGCCCGCGTCCACCAGCGCGGCCTGCGCGACCGCCCGGAGAAGGGCGCACCGGACGTGCAATACGCCCGCCGCGAACTGCTCGGCTTCACCGCCGCGGACCTGGACCTGATCCGCGACGCGCTGCTGGAACACCTGGTGGGCGACGGCGCCCTGTAGCGGGGCGCGCTACAGGGCCAGCCGAATGCGCCACGCGCGCGCGACCGCCACCATCGGCGGCATGAACTACGCCGCCCTCGCCCGCCTCGTCGAAAACATGATCCGCCTCGGCACCGTCGCCGAGGTGCAGATGCAGCCGCCGCGCGTGCGCGTCACCTCCGGCGAAATCACCACCGCCTGGCTGCCCTGGATCACCCCGCGCGCCGGCGCGGACCGCGAGTGGAACCCGCCCACAGTCGGCGAACAGGTCCTGCTGCTCAGCCCCTCCGGCAACCTCGCCCAGGGCCTGGTGCTGTCCGGCCTGTTCAGCGACCTGCTGCCCGCCAACGGCGAGCGCGAAGGCCTGCACCGCTACACCTACCGGGACGGCGCCGTCATCGAATACGACAGCGTCGCCCACCAGCTGCGCGCCATCCTGCCGGACGGCGGCGTCACCGAGCTTGTCAGCACCGGCGGCATCAACATCATCGGCCCCATCACCCACCAGGGCGACTACACCCAGCGGGGCAACCAGCAGGTCACCGGCAAGGTCACCGTCACCGAAGACGTCGTCGCCGCCGGCGTCAGCCTGGTCAAGCACACCCACGGCGGCGTCATGAGCGGCCCGTCCGTCACCGGCCAGCCGATCCCGGGGGGCGCATGAACAGGCACAACGGCCGCGCCATCGAGCGCCTGGCGCACATCCGCCAGTCCATCAGCGACATTCTCACCACCCCGTTGGGCTCCCGGCTGATGCGCCGCGAGTACGGCAGCCACCTGCCTGACCTGATCGACGCCCCGCACAACGACCACACCCGCATGCTCGCCCTGGCCGCCATCGCCGCCGCCGTCATGCGCTGGGAACCGCGTGTGCGCATCAGCCGCGCCCAGATCGCCTACGGCGACGCCTGGTCCACCGGCGTGGCGGATATCGAAGGGACCCTCGTCGACAGTAACGAACCGTTCAGCCTGCAAGTGCCGCTGCGCATGGGAGCCCTCGCATGACGCTCAACGCCCCCGATATCGTCGAAGCGCTGGACTACGAGCAAATCCTCCAGGCCCGCAAAGAAGGCCTGCTCGCCCAGTACCCCGAAGCCGACCGCCAGGCCGTGGCCGACGTGCTCGCCCTGGAGTCCGAGCCGCTGACCAAACTGCTGCAGGAGTCGGCCTACCGCGAACTGCTGCTGCGCGCCCGCATCAACGACGCCGCCCGCGCCAACCTCATCATCTACGCGACGGGGCTGGACCTGGACCACATCGGCGAGCTGTTCGGCCTGCCGCGCCTGGCCGGCGAACAGGACCCGCGCTACCGCGAGCGCCTGCTGCTGCGCATCGCCGCAATGGCCGGCAACGGCACACGCGAGCACTACGTCCTAGTCGCTCTAAGCGCCAGCCTGGCCGTGCGCAGCGCCGAAGTGATCCAGCCCGCCGCCGGCCGCGTCGACGTCGTGCTGTGGCTGCACGAAGGGGCGGACGGCCCCGCCACCCTGGCCGCCTGCTGGGCCGCCTTCGACGCCCCCGGCGCCAAGATGCTTGGCGTCACCCTCGGCGTGCGCCTGGCCCTGGCCAAGCCCGTCGACGTGCTCGCCGGCATCTGGCGCGAGGCCACCGCGCCCACCAACCTGGTGGCCCAGCTCGCCACATCGTTCCGCGCCCAGTTCGCCGCCCAGGCCACCCTGGGCCGACCCATCGCGCGGAGTTGGGTCACCAGCGTGCTGCACGCTCCTGGCGTCGCCCGGGTCGAGCTGGCCATGCCGGCCGATATCGCCATCGGCGCCGACGAGTTCGCCACCCTGCGCACGCTGCAGCTCACCGACCGGGGCCTGGCATGACCACAAGCCTGCTGCCGCCCAACAGCACCCAGCTGGAGCACGCCTGGTCGCGCCTCGGCCTGGGCGAGCTGGAGGGCCTGGGCGATCTGCCGGCGGGCGTCCAGATCACCCTGCCGCCGGGCTACGCCCCGTTCGTTGCTGCGCAGTTCTTCCTCGCTCAGTTCGCGGAGTACTTCGACACCCCCGAAGCACTGATCGCCGCCGGCCTGCCCTGGCTCCGCCAGCGCGGCACAGGCGCCGCCGTCGAACGCGCCCTGGGCTGGATCGACATAGACGCCACCGTCGAGGAAGACGGCCCGCTGCTGCACCTGGACCCCGGCAGCCCACGCGCCCCTGCCAGGCTCGCCGATATCCGCAAGCTCATTGCCGCGAGTATCCCCGCGCACGTCCGCTTCTACCGCCTGTTCCACGGCTACGACGTCCGCCACGCCCGGCTGGACCGCTCCCGCTGGGACGGCGCCCTGCTCGACGACGACAGCGGCCTGGTGGTCGACGGCCTCAAGCTCAGCTTCGGCGAGCGCCATGCCTCGCTGCTGCCCACTGCCCCACGCGACGCCCTGCCGGCACGCACCCACAGCCGCGCCCTGCTGCTGCGCCGCGACAGCATGTACTGGGACGCCTGGGTCTGGGACAGCCTCTGGGAAATGGACCTGTTCGGCGGCGTCGGCTCAATGCACAGCGCCCTGGTGCCCGACCGCGCCCTGGCCGCCCCCGTCCTGCTGTTCGGCCGGGTGGGCCAGGCGCTGGTCCCGCGCGACCTCCCCGCCCCGCTGCCGGCCAGTACCCAACACCGCGCCACCACCACGCCGGAACGCTTCCCGCGCCGCCGCTGGTCTGGCCCCTGGTCAGGCCCGTGGCGCCTGGTCATCCACTCCAACCACTCCACCGAGGTCTGACCATGGCAGCACTCCAAGACGACGGCCGCATCGGCGAATGCGCCCTCTTCATCAGTCTCCCCCTGTTCTTCGCATGGGGTCGCGGCAATCCGGCGTGGGACGTCACCCCTGAGCCGGAGCCCACCAACGCCACCGGCCTGGTCGACGAAGTCGGCCGCCGCATCGCCACCCAGGCCCAGTTCGTAAAGCCGGACCCGGCCGGCGAGATCGAACTGCCCGGCGGCCAGCGCTTCATCCCATCCGCAACCCCCACCAAGTGGGCGCACGTTCGCGTGGTGTTCGACTACCTCGACGCCGCCGGCGAAACCCTGCGCGAGGTCGGCCTGTTCTACGGCACGGAAACCGACCCGGCACTACCACCCGGCCAGCGCTATTTCACCCCCGCCCAGGTGGTCGCCCCGGGCCGCCTCAAGGTGCTGGAGCGCCTGAATACCCCCCTCATCCGCGAAGCTGGCGTTCGCCAGACCTTTGAATACGTCCTGCCGTTCTGAGGCCCGCCATGACCGAAATCCTCGACCACTTCGACCCAGACAAGAACTACGACCGCCTGCGATTCCTCTCAGACCGGATCATCCAGACCGCCGAGTTCAACGAAATGGTGAGCAGCGCCCACCACCGTCTGAAAGGCGTGGCCGACGCCCTGCTCAAGGACGGCGACGTTATCCGTGATTGCGACATCATCATCGACCAGCCGACCGGCATCGCCACCCTCGGCAGCGGCGCCCTGTACCTGGCCGGCGCCGTCCGGGGCATCGCACCGGCCCAACTGCAGATCGAGCTGGAGGGCACCGTCACCGTTGGCGCCTACCTGGTCAGCAACATCATCACCGCCCTGGAAGACCCGGCACTGCTCAACCCGGCGGCGGGCACGCGCGGCTACGGCGAGCCTGGCGCGGATCGCCTGCAGGTCATCCCGGAATGGGGCATCGCCGGTGCCCGACCAGATGGGGAGTTCTACCCGGTCTACACCGTGATCGACGGCTACGTCCGCTCTCGCACCACCCCCGTGGGGCTCGACAGCGTCGTGCAGGCCCTGGAGGGCTACGACCGCGAATCCACCGGCGGCGGCACCTACGTCGTCAGCGGCCTGGACGTGAAGTTCGGCGGGACCACCGACGACGACGTACAGACCTGGCTACTGGACAGCGGCAAGGCCCGCGTCGCGGGTCGCGCCCTCGACCTCGCCACCTCCCGCCGCATCACCTACGCCGCAGACCCGACCACAAGGCTGATCAACTCGGAAGCGCACCTGATGCACGGCCCGGCCCGCCAACGCATCAGCGTCAACCGCCCCGCCATTGCGAGCATTGAGTCTGTCCAGGTCACCAAAGAGCGGACCGTCCAGATTGTCCACGGCGCCTATACGGGCGTGTCCGACCCGCTGCCCGATGCCGGCGTGCTGGAAATCCTGCTGGTCAAGCAAGCCGCCACGACCTACCACGCACCTGCGGACTACCGCCTCACCGCCGGCTACGTCGACTGGTCGCCTGCAGGCGCGGAGCCAGCCACTGGCAGCAGCTACGACGTGACCTACCGCTACATCGAAACGGTCGAGCCCATCGAGCCAGATTCCCGGGGGTTCAGCGTTGAGGGTGCGGTAGACGGCACCCTCGCCCTGGTCACCTACCGCGCGAAGCTGCCGCGTATCGACCGCCTCTGCCTCGACTCGGTCGGCAACGTCGTCTGGCAGCGCGGCGTCCCGTCGAATGGCAACCCGCTGCCGCCGCCGACCTCCCCGACCCTGCTGTCGCTCGCCCTGGTCCATCAGACCTGGCTGGACGACACCCGCCGCATCGTCGCGGACAACTACCGGGTCATCAGCATGTTCGACCTGGCGCGCTACGGCGCACGGCTCGACACCCTGACCAAGATGGTCGCCGAGCAGGCCCTCCGCACTGACGCCAGCATGCGTAACGCATCGCTCAAGTCGGGCATGTTCGTCGACCCGCTCATCGACGACAGCCTGCGCGACGCGGGCATCGAGCAGACCGCTTCGATTGTCGCCGGCGCGCTGATGCTCTCCATCGACGCACAAGCCCACCCGCTGCCCGGCGACGTGGCCAAACCGACCCTCTGCCAGTTCACCTTGGCGGACGAAGTGAAGCAACTGATGCGCACGGGCTGGATGCCCATCAACGCCTACGGCTCACAGCTACCTGTGCCGGCCTCGATCGCGCTGAATCCTGCCGTGGATCGCTGGACCGAAACCGCCGTCGTATGGGGCTCGCCGCGTACCGAACATTTCGTGTACGACTACTTCGACAACGTGCAGAACGGCGTCAGGAGCAGCAAGACGACCACCACACAGAGCTACATCACCCGCGAAGCCGTGGCGACGCTACGCGCGATTCCGGTGGCCTTCACCATCACCGGCTTCGGTGCCCGCGAGCAACTGACCGGGCTGACCTTCGACGGCGTCAACGTGCTACCGGCCGGCGTCATCAAGGCCAATGACGCCGGCGTGCTCAACGGCACCTTCAACGTCCCGGCTGGCATTCCGTCCGGCAGCAAGGCTGTCAAAGCGTCGGGAGCTGGCGGCAGCACCGGGACCGCCGTATTCACGGGTGAGGGCATCCGCGAAGTCACGAACAAGGTCTACGTCACCACCATCATCGACGTCCTGGACTACTGGACCGGCAAGCCCATCGGCACCTGCTTCATTGACCCCTTGGCCCAGACGTTCCGCGTCACCCGCACATGCCAGCTCGCACAGATCATCCTGCGCGGCAAGCGCGGCGGCGACGAGCCGCTGCTCATCCACATCCGCGAGACAGTGAATGGCCTGCCGACGGGCAAAGTGTTGGCCGAGCAGCGCATCCCCGCCAGCACGTTCGGCCTCAACGAATCGTTTGCCGGCATTAACCTCGACCTGCCGCCGACACTGTTCGAGGGCGTGGAATACGCCCTGGTCATCATGACCAACGGCCTCGGCCACGAGCTTGTCATCGCAGAACTGGGCAAATACGACGTGCAGTACAACCGCTGGGTCAGCAACCAGCCGTATGAAGTGGGCGTCCTGCTCAGCAGCGCCAACGCCCAGACCTGGACGCCCCACCAGGACCGCGACCTTTATTTCAGCCTGCAACGGGCCAGCATCGCGCCGGCCAACCGCACGCGCGTCGTGCCGCTCGGCGCCGTGGCCGTAGAGGACGCCACGGACCTGATGATGCTCGGCAACCACCTCAACCCCGCCGCCGGCGCTGGCGTGGAATACCGCCTGACCCTGCCCAGCGGCGAAGTGCTCGACGTGGCCAGTGACCAGCCGGTGCGCCTGGCCGCGCCGATCACCGGCAACGTCGCCGTCTCGGCAGTGATCACCGCCACCGAAGACCTGTCCGGCGTCCTGCTGCCGGGCTCCAACCTGGTGGTAGGCAAGGTCGCATCCGAGGGCACCTACGTTTCCCGCGCGTTCAACTTGGTGACTGCCGCCCTGGGCACCAACCAGCGGCTCACCGTCGTCTACGACGCCGTCCTGCCACCCGGCAGCACTGCGGTCGCGCACTACCGGATCGACGACGGCCCATGGCACGCCTGCGACGCGCCGACCGCCGCGCCGGCAGACAACGGCGCGGTGGAACTAACCTCCGTCACCCCCGGCCTGAGCGGCAGCGTGGTGCGAGTGCGCCTCACGCTGGCGGGCACACCGGCAGCCCGGCCAACCGCGCACAACATCCGCGTCATCGTCTCGGAGTAAGCCATGGACGTCATCGACAACAGAACGCCCGCCTTCGAGCTGCCGCTACCGCACCCCGAGCAGCCCGACGCTGCTATCGACGCGATGCGCATCCGCCAGGCGCTGCAGCTCATTGACCAGCTGCTGTCCGGGCTGGCCGATGGCCTCGGCGAGCTGACGGGCGAAGGCGGCGGCCTTGACCTGAACCTGCTGCCGCCGAATGTTCGCGCGCTGGCGGGGCTGGCCGGCGCTGCCGACCGGGCGCCTTATTTCACCGCCCCCAACACACTCGCGCTCGCGGTGCAGACAGCGTTCGGTCGGAACTGGATGGCCGCCGCTGATTCGGCCGCCGGCCGTGTGGCGCTGCTGTTGGGCTCGGCTGCTACCGCGAATGTCACAGCGTCCGCGACAGACGTCACCGCCGGTCGGCTGCTCAAGGTGGGTGACTTCGGGCTGCCTACAGACCCGCAGTACAAAGTGGCGCCGGCCGCAACGACAATCGACCCTAATGCCGACTGGAACGCCATTAACAAGGCGGGCTTCTTTGGCGCTCTGCTCGGTGGCGCTGCTGGCGCCAGGAATCCGAATCATCCTGACGGCCAGACTCCGCTGGGCGCAGGGAATGGCGTCACGAATTATTACTGGGCCATGGCCGCGACCTATGGTGGCAACTACTGCCAATTGGCCTTGCCGTACGTGTCTGGCGTGAACAATACCCTCGCCACTCCGAAGTTTCGCTTGAAGGGTGGGGAGTATCTTTCGCCCTGGTATGGGCTGCACCACAGCGGTAACCAATTTTCCCTAGGCCCCGATCAAGCCACAGCACTGACCGCGCTCGGTCTGACCGGCCTGCCCGCGCGCGTCGCCGCGCTGGAGGGCGGCCAGACAGTAACCGCCCTCGGCGACGTCGCCACTACGGGGGCGCAGACGGTCGACCTCAACGTGACCGCCGGCAAGTTCTTCACGGCCAGCATGGCGACCGCCAGCGCCACGGGCACGCTGACCCTGAACTTCACCAACGTGCCCGTCAGTGAAACGTCGATCATCACCTGGCACGTCGAGCTGATCAGGGGCGCGCGGAAAACCCTGGTGCTCCAGCTCGACGGCGTCACGCTCACGCCAACATGGTCTGGCGGCGCAGCGCCGTTGCTCAGCGCTGCCGCCACCGGCCGCGACCTGCTCATGTTCTACCGCATGCCCGGCCGTGCCACGGTTTACGCGATGCTCGTCGACTCGGGAACAGTGTGATGCTCAGCCGAGTATTTTTCCGGCCGCGCCCGCTGGGTATCAGCAAGACGTTCACCGCATCGGCCACGGTGTATCCCGACTTCCCAGGCATCTGGCAAGTGCTGGCCATCGGTGGCGGTGGCGGCGGCTCAGGCTCCGACACGTTCTACGGCCGGTATGGGGTCGCAGGTTACCCCGGCACCATCGCGACCGGCCCCGTGTCATTCACCTCGTCCCGGGCTGTAACAGTCGGCATTGGTGGCGGTGGGGGCATTGGCGACAGCGCAGGTGGCCAGCCTGGGGGGGGCGGCTACCCGTCGTCCTTCTGGTCAGTCACAGCGGCTGGAGGGCCGGGTGGCAGCGGCACGGGCACTACGTTCACCGGGGCCCGCCCATCGTCTTGGCCGGATAACTCGGCGGTGGGCATGAGCGGGGCCGGGGGCGGTATATCAGGCAGCGTCCACGGCGGTAACGCCCGCGCCGGCGCGGTCAAACTCACACTCAAGGGCTGACACATGGAAATCATCAATCTCGAAACACGCACGGCATGGCAGGATCACGAATTCCGTGCCGCCCATGCACACATGATCTTCCCACCCGAGCTGCCGGCCGATCTGCTCGGCGAGCTGGGCTTCGCCATCGTCGACTACGACCCGCCGCCGGAGCTGGCCCCCGGCGAGCAGCTGGAGCCCGGCGAGCTGCGCATCGAGCAGGGCCGCGCCGTGCGCGGCTGGTCCGTGATCCCCGCACCGCCGGTCGACTGGCAGGCCGCCATCGCCGCCCGCCGCTACCAGGCCGAAGTCGCCGGCATCGAGGTCGGCGGCATGCACGTCGACACCGACGACCGCTCCAAGCTCTTGATCAACGGCGCCGCCCTGGAAGCGCTGATGGACCCGGCCTACGTCATGCAATGGAAGACCCCGGCCGGCTTCATCGAACTGGCGGCAGAACAGGTCATGGCCGTGGCCCGCGCCGTCCGCGCCCATGTCCAGGCCTGTTTCGACCGCGAGGCCGACCTGCTCGCCGCCCTGGCCGCCGAAACCTTCGCGCCGGCCATGCTCGACCAGGGCTGGCCCTCCCCGCCTGACCTCCGGGGCCTGTAGCGCGCCCCGCTACAGGTCCCGCGCCTCGCATCCCCTCCGCGCGCGCGTCACGCTCAGGGCTCACTGATCAGGCACCCAGCCCAGGAGCCCCACAATGTCTACCCCCGGTTATCACCACGGCGTCCGCGTCGTAGAAATCAACGAGGGCACGCGCCCGATGCGCACCCCGGCCACCGGGGTCATCGGCATGGTCTGCACCGGCAGCGACGCCGACGCCGCCGCCTACCCCCTCAACAAGCCCGTGCTCGTCACAGACGTGCTCACCGCCGCCGGTAAGGCCGGCAGCATGGGTACCCTAGCCGCCTCCCTCGACGCCATCGCCGACCAGGCCAACGCCATCACCGTGGTGGTGCGTGTCGCAGACGGCGAAGGCGCGGACGCCGCCGCCAAGGCCGCTGACCAGGCCACCAAGATCATCGGCAGCACCGCCGGCGGCCAGTACACCGGCCTGAAAGCGCTGCTCGCCGCCGAAGCGCAGCTCGGCGTCAAGCCTCGCGTCCTGGGCGTGCCGGGCCTCGACTCCCTGCCGGTTGCCACCGAGCTGGTCACCATCGCCCAGCGCCTGCGCGGCTTTGCCTACGCCAACTGCTGGGAGTGCGACGACCTCACCGAAGCACTGGCCTACCGCCAGAACTTCTCGGCCCGCGAACTCATGCTGCTCTGGCCCGACTTCGTCAGCTGGGACACCGCCAGCAGCAGCACCCAGTCTGCGAACGCCGTTGCCCGCGCCATGGGACTGCGCGCCCGCATCGACCGCGAGACGGGCTGGCACAAGACCCTCTCCAACGTCGGCGTCAATGGCGTCACTGGCATGTCCCGCGACGTCTACTTCGACCTGCAGAGCCCCGACACCGATGCCGGGCTGCTCAACGCTGGCGACGTCACCACGCTCATCAGGCGCGACGGCTTCCGCTTCTGGGGCAGCCGCACTTGCTCGGACGACCCGCTGTTCGCCTTCGAGGTCGCCACCCGCACCGCCCAGGTGCTCGCCGACACCATGGCCGAGGGCTGCGCCTGGGCCTCCGACAAGCCCCTGCACCCGAGCCTGGTCCGCGACATCGTCGAGAGCATCAATGCCAAGTTCCGCGAGATGACCACCGCCGGCTACCTCATCGGCGGCGAGTGCTGGTTCGACCCGGCGGCCAACACCAAGGACACGCTCAGCGCCGGCAAGCTGGCCATTGACTACGACTACACCTTCGTGCCGCCGCTGGAAGACCTGCAGCTGCGCCAGCGCATCACCGACCGCTTCTTCGCCGACTTCGCCTCGCGCGTTTCGGCCTGATCCCATTCACCCGCGCGGCCTCGGCCGCGCCGTAGGAGAGCCCCACCATGGCGCTGCCCCGCAAGCTCAAGCACATGAACATGTTCAACGACGGCAACAGCCACATGGGCATCGTGGCCTCCGTCACCCTGCCCAACCTCGCCCGCAAGATCGAGGCCTACCGAGGCGGCGGCATGCCAGGCCCGGTCGGGGTCGACCTGGGCGGCGCGGACGAACTCATGAAGGTCGTGATGAAGCTGGGCGGCTGGGAACTCACCGCGCTGCGCCAGTACGGCCACCCCCGCGCCGATGGCGTCCAGCTGCGCTTCGCCGGGTCCGTACAGCGCGACGACACCGGCGAAGTCGTCCCGGTTGAAGTGGTGATGCGCGGACGCCACGAAAACCTCGGCTTCGGCGACGCCACCCCGGGCGCGGACACCGAGCACGAAGTCACCACCGTCCTGAGCTACCTCAAGCTGACCTTCGACGGTCGCGTCGAGATCGAAATCGACAACCTCAACTTCATCTTCATCGTCGACGGCGTCGACCTGCTCGCCGAGCACCGCAAAGCCATCGGCCTCGCATAACCCCTGCCGGCGGGCCATCCATCGCCCGCCGGCCCCCTCAATGAAAGGAGAACCCCACTATGGGCAGCATCACCGACCACGCGCACGACGAGCAGCAGGAACGCACCCGCGAAGCGGAGCTGGCCGCCACCGCCGCCGCACCGGCCGAGCAACCGAAGAACCCCAACCAGGAAGTCGTCGAGCTGGACGCTCCAATCGTTCGCGGTAGCCAGACCATCAAAGAGCTGGTCATCCGCAAGCCCTGCAGCGGCGAGCTGCGCGGCGTCTCCCTGCTCGACCTGATCCAGATGGACGTGCTCTCCCTGCGCAAGGTCCTGCCGCGCATCACCATCCCCACCCTGACGGACGTCGAGATCGGCAACATGGACCCGGCCGACCTGATGGCCTGCGGCACTGCGGTATCCGGTTTTTTGCTGCAGAAGAAAGCGAAGGAGGCTTCCCTCGTCGCGTAGAAGACGCCTGGGCGGATATCGCCCTGGTGTTTCACTGGACGCCCCGGGACATGGAGTCCCTGAGCGTCACCGAACTGATGGAATGGCGGGAACGCGCGCGCGCGCGCTGGGAAAGAAACGATGGCTAGCGACCTCAAACTGCAGGTGATCCTCGCCGGCGTCGACCGACTCACCCGCCCGCTGCGGACGATCACCCAAAGCAGCGTCGGCCTGGGTCGGGAACTCAAGGAAACCCGCGACCGGCTCAAGCAGCTGCAGGCCCAGCAGAACGATGTTTCCAGCTGGCGCACCCTGCACGCTGCCAGCCGGCAGACCGAGGCCGGTCTGCAGGCCGCCCGCGACCGCGTCAAATCCCTCAACCAGGAAATGGCCGCCACCGGCGTGCCCACCCGGCAGATGCAACGCGACCTGCGCGGCGCCATCCGCGAGGCCGCCGCCCTCAAGCGCGAACACCAGCAGCAGCAGACCCAGCTCCAGGGCCTGCGCAACAAGCTCGACGCCGCCGGCATCAGCACCCGCAACCTGGTGAGGGACGAGCGGGATCTGCGCCAGCGCATCACCCACACCAACCAGGCCATCACCGACCAGGAAAACCGGCTCAAGCGCGTAACCGCCCAGCAGCGCCGCCTGGCCCAGGCCCGCGCGCAACGCGACAAGGCGCAGCAGCTCGCCGGCAACATGGCCGGCGCCGGCGCGGGTGCCGCTGCGGCCGGCACCGCCATGGGCATGCCCGTGCTCGCCTCGGTCAAGAGCTACATCGAGTTCGAGGACGCCATGCTCGGCGTCGCCAAGCAGGTCGAGGGCGCGCGCGACGACAACGGCCAGCTCACCGCCACCTACCACCAGATGGCGGCCAGCATCAAGGAACTGGCCGAGCGCATCCCCATGGCCACAACCGAGATTGCGGCCCTGGTCGAGGGCGCCGCACGCATGGGCGTGCAGGGCAAAGAGAACCTGCTCATCTTCGCCGAGGTGGCCGCCAACGCCGCCACGGCCTTCGAGCTGCCGGCCGACGAGATCGGCGAGAACTTGGCGCGCATCGCCGACCTGTACAAGCTGCCCATCGCCCAGGTGGACAAGCTCGGCGACGCCATCAACTACCTGGACGACAACGCCAAGTCCAAGGGCGCCGATATCATCGACGTCCTGCAGCGCACCGCCGGCGTCACCGCCTCGGTCGGCATGAGCTACAAGGACGCCGCCGCGCTGGGCAGCACCTTCCTGACCCTGGGCGCCTCGGCCGAGGTGGCCGGCACCGCCACCAATGCCATGGTCCGCGAGCTGGCCATCGCCACCCAGCAGCCCAAGCGCTTCCAGAAGGGCCTCAAGGCCCTGGGGCTGGAAGCCAGCGTGCTACAGAAGGGCATGGCCAAGGACGCCACCGGCACCCTGCAGGCGGTACTCGAAGCGATCAACAAGCTACCCAAGTCCGACCAGCTCAGCGTCACCACCCAGCTGTTCGGCAAGGAGTTCGGCGACGACGCGGCCAAGCTCGCGCAGAACATCGACGAGTACCGTCGCCAGCTCGACCTGGTGAACTCTGCCGCCGGCGAGGGCTCCATGCAGCGCGAGGCGGATATCCGGGCCGAGGCCCTGTCCGCGCGTCTGCTGATGGCGCAGAACCGCGCCTTCAATCTCGCCTCCGAGCTGGGCGAAACCCTGCGTCCGACCCTGATCGAGCTGATCGAGGGCATCAACGGCGTGGTGGCGAGCATCACCGACTGGGTCAAGGCCAACCCGGAGGCAGCCGGCACCATCATCAAGGTCGTCGCAGGCGTGGCGGCATTGGCCGCAGGCTTCGGCGCCATCACTCTGGCCATCGCGAGCTTCATCGGCCCCTTCGCCATGGCGCGCTACGCCGTCATGCTGCTCGCGTCCACCCTGTGGGCCACGCCCCTGGGCTGGTTCCTCGGGGCGGTCGCCCTGATCGGCACCGCCGTCTACCTGATCTATCGCAACTGGGACAGCATCGTCGACTACTTCAAGGGGCTATGGCAGGAGATCAAGGACGGCTTCAACGGCGGCTTCGCCGGCATCGCCCAGCTCATCGTCAACTTCTCCCCCTTGGGCCTGTTCTACCGCGCGTTCGCTGGCGTCATGAGCCTGTTCGGCATTGAGATGCCGGCCAAGTTCAGCGACTTCGGCAAGCTGCTCATCCAGGGCCTGATCGACGGCATCAAGGCCATGGTCCCGGCCCTCAAGCAGGCGGCGCTCGACGCGGCGAATGACGGCTTCGCCAGCCTGCGCGCGCAGCTGGACTTCATCCCCGCCGTGGGCGCCCTGAACGCCGGCACCAAGCTGGTCCAGCAGTTCCGCCGCGAGGACGAGCAGCTGCGGCCGCCGCCCGTGTTCGACAACCGCCCGCCGCTCACCCCGCGCGCGCCCAGCACCACCAACATCGGCCCCACCACTATCCAGATTCACGCCGCGCCAGGCATGGACACCAACGCCCTCGCGCGCCTGGTCGACCAGAAACTGGAGGAACACCGGCGGAAGATCGCCGCCCGTGGCCGCAGCGGCCTGAGCGACCAGGAGTAACCCGCCATGATGATGGCCCTCGGCATGTTCGTCTTTTCGCTGGAGACCCTGGCATACCAGGAATTCCAGCGCCAAACGGAATGGCGCCACGGCAGCACCTCGCGCATCGGCACCAGCCCGGCCAGCCAGTTCCTGGGGCGGGGTGAGGACACCATCACCCTGCCCGGCCTCCTGCTGCCCGGCCTGGCCGGCACGCCGCTGAGCCTGGACACGTTGAGGATGATGGCCGACACCGGCAAGGCGTGGCCCCTGGTCGAGGGCACCGGGAAAATCTACGGCGCCTGGACCATCACCTCCATCAGCGAGACCCGCACCCTGTTTTTCCGCGACGGCGCCGCCCGCCGCATCGAGTTCACCATCAGCTTGAAACGCATCGACGACGGCCGCGTCGACCTGCTCGGCGTCATCACCGGCGCCCTGGGCGGCATCCTGCGGAGCATCTTGACGTGACCGGCCAGCTCGGCGCCCTGCTCGGCGACGCCCAGCAGCTCTACCGCGACGCCACCGCGTACCCCCGCCCGATCTGCCGCGTGGTCGTCGACGGCCGCGATATCACCGCCGCCATCGAACCGCGCCTGGTCAGCATCGAACTGACCGACAACCGCGGCATGGAAGCGGACCAGCTCGATATCACCCTGAGCGACCACGACGGCCTGCTGGCCATCCCGCCACGGGGCGCCACCGTGCAGCTCTGGCTCGGCTGGGACGACACCGGCCTGGTCGACAAAGGCACCTACACCGTGGACGAAACCGAACACAGCGGCGCGCCGGACGTGCTCAGCATCCGCGCCCGCAGCGCTGACCTGCGCGGCGGCTTGAAGGTCAAGCGGGAACGGTCCTGGAGCACCACCACCCTGGGCACCATCATCGGCGCCGTGGCCACCGCTCACGGCCTGGCGCCCCTGGTCAGCGCCGTGCTCGCCGGCGTCGAGCTGCTGCACCTGGACCAGGCCAACGAGAGCGACGCCAACCTGCTGGCCCGCCTGGGCCGAGAGCATGACGCCATCGCCACGGTCAAGGCGGGCCGGCTGCTGTTCATGCCCACCGGCAAGAGCGTAACCGCCAGCGGCCTGGCCCTGCCCCACGTCACGTTGACCAGGGCGGACGGCGACCAGCACCGCTTCCTGGAAGCGGACCGCGACGCCTACACCGGCGTGAAGGCCTACTACTACGAGGTCAACAGCGCGGCCAAGAAAGAGGCCATCGCCGGCGGCGGCGAGAACCTGAAAGAGCTGCGACACAGCTACGCCGGCCTGGCCAGCGCCCTGCAGGCCGCCCGCGCCGAGTGGAACCGCCTGCAGCGCGGCACCGCCACGCTCAGCTACACCCTGGCCCGGGCGCGACCCGAACTGATCCCGGACCAGACCTATTCGCTGGTCGGCATCAAGGCCGAAATCGCCGCCATCGTCTGGCTCGGCGGCAACCTCCGGCACGCTTTCACACCCCAGTCATTCACCACCACCCTGGAGCTGGAATCCCAGCTGCCGGACGGCGACGACGTCGCCGAGCTGGCCGACGACTCCGGCGACTACACCGGCGTCGTCGCCTGGTACAGGGACGAGAAGACCGGCCAGCAACACAAGGTCACCGCCGGCGACCAGACCAACCCCCGCCGCCTGCCACACCTCTACCAGAGCAAGGCCTCGGCCAAGCGTGCCGTCGACCGCGAATGGGGCCGCATGTCTAAACGCTGACTGCCTTGAGCACTCTTTTGCTCAGCCCCAGCTTGCTGAGCTGCATACTCGTCGCGCCCCTAGTCCGCCCCAGCGCTGTCGCCAATTCAGTGGCGGTATGCTCGTGATAATGGTCGCGCAGGTATTGGTTGTCCGACTCCGTCCAAAAGCGCCGCGCCTCGCTACTCTTGCTCAGCCCCAGCTTGCTGAGCTTCACCGTGGTCGCGCCCGTCGACCGCCCCAGGGCTGTCGCCAGCTCGGCGGCGGTATGTTCGTGGTAATGGTCGCGCAGGTACTGGGTTTCCGACTCAGTCCAAGGCACCGGGCTCGGCACCGCCATTTCTCGCAGCCGGTAGACCAGCAGCAGCCGGCGATGCAGAGGCATCGTGCGAAATGACGACGCCCCAGGGGAGGCTCGCCAGGCCTCAACGACGTTACGCGGCAAAAGGACCAGCTCGGCGAGCTTGTCATTCGTCAGCTTGGAGTGCAGATGTTTCTCGGACCAGGCCCGCAGGCCATCCAGCAGCACCCGCTGGTCAACGGCCTCTAGCTCATTGGGGGCGCTGCTCAGCGTCGGGCTACTGAGCCAGTGGGGCGCCTGCAGCTCAGCCATGAGCAGCCTCTCGCCACCACCGCTCCACCGCTTCCACCACGGCGACCTCCTGCACATAGGTCAGCGCGGCCAGCTTGGTCTGCATCGCCTTCGGGTCCACATCCCATTTTTCGTGAATGCCATCTTCCAGGGAGTCTTCCCATCCCATCTGCAGGCTGCCCCGGATCACCTCGGCCGGCTCGCTGATGGTGCCTTTGAGCATGTCGCGCAGCGCGTTCCACTCCGCTTCGCTGAACAGCTTCTCGACGCGCTCACGACGCAGAATCTCGGTATAGCGGTCGCCGATCACGTTCACCCGCTTGCTGGTGGTGATGCCCGTCTCGTCGCCGGTGGCGCCGATGGCGGCTTCCAGCTGTGGGCCGATATGGATGCCGGCTTTCTTGGCCATGGCTCTACTCCTGTTCTCTGGTGGGTTTAATGCTGCGCTGGGCCAAACGAGAAGCCCCGGCGCTGGGCCGGGGCTGGTCGATTACCAGATACGCTCAAGGACCTGGACGGCATACTGCTCTTCGAGGCACAGGTCATCGTCGCCGTCGCTTTCCAGGCGCAGCACGCGGCCCATGCTGTCGGTGTAGCCGACTTCAACTTCGGCCTGGGGGAATGCTTTCTGCAGGGCGGCGATGGCGAGCGCGCGCCACTCGGCGTGATCCTGCTCGGTAGCATCGGTGCCGATGTTCAGTTCGCCGCTGGTGATGATGATTTTGGTGACGTTCATGGTGTTGCCCTCTGTGCATGCCGTGACGTTGTGCCCGGCTTCTTCAGTGACGGCTCGCATTGCGCGTTCCGTTGTGCCAATAATAGGTGCACCAATGGTGCACCGTCAAGCCATCACAATAAAAATTCACCTAATAGGTTGACCGTAAATCACCTATTGGGTTAATTTAGCGCCATGGAAAAGCGCACCCCACATTTCAAACTCTCCCTGGTCAAGGCCGCCATCGCCGCCGAGTCCTACCGCTTCACCCGCGTAGCACGGGAAGGCGGCGCCGACCTGGGCCTGGACCTCGACGGCATGCTCGCCATCATCCAGGCCCTGACCGCCCGCGACTTCTACAAGAGCATGACCACCTACGCCGACCACACCCAATGGCAGGACGTCTACCGCCCCGCTACCCGCGTCGGCCGCGTCTACCTCAAATTCACACTGGTGGAGGACCTGCTAATCGTGTCCTTCAAGGAGCTATGACCATGAAATGCCCCGAATGCGGCCAGGCCGATCTGGTCCACGACACCCGCGACCTGCCCTACACCTACAAGGGCCACACCGTCACCATCCTCCAGGTTGAGGCCGACTGGTGCGCCGCCTGCGGCGAATCCATCACCGGCCCGGCCGAAACGCGCCGCGTGATGGCCGCCATGGCCGACGCGCGCCAGCAGGTCAACGCGGCCGAGGGCACCCCGGAGCTAATCAAGTCCGTGCGCAAGCAACTGAAACTCACCCAGGGCCAGGCCGCCCAGCTGTTCGGCGGCGGCCCGAATGCGTTCAGCCGCTACGAGAAGGGCGCCACCGAGGCCCCCACGCCCCTGGTCGTGCTGTTCCAGCTGCTGCAGCGGCACCCCGAGCTGGCAGACGAAGTGAAGCGCGTCGGCTGAGTCGGCGTGCCTATAGTTAAATCTTGATCACTAGAGCAAGGAGCGACGCCATGCACATCATCAAAGGACACTACCGCGACGAATCTGGCCTGCTGGAAGCGGGCGAACTGATGGTCGAGAAGACCGAGAATGGCTGGCGACACCCAGAGTCCTGGGCACGCCTGGAGGCTGCACGTTACGCAGTTGCCAGAGGCATAGCCGGCGTCGAGATCACCAGCCCTGATAGCCTGACCGAATTTCTGCCCAACGAAGGCGAATGCGAACGCATTGGGATGGAAATAGCAGGGCAAGCCTGACGCCGCCCTCACCTGTACCCCGCAAAAACCCCGGCACCTGGCCGGGGTTCTTCTGCCTTACTCCGCAGATCGCCGGAACGCCTCCATGATCCGCAGCACGTCGGCGCGCTGCTGCTCGCTCAGCTCGCGCCACAGCTCAAGGACGTAGGTTTCCAGTTGGGTAAGGTTATCCATCGGTGGGACTCCGTTTCGATGCCACGGACGCCCGGCATCACCCTGATGCCGACTTCAGCGCCCTGGGAGTGCCCATTTTCTGTGCGCCACCTCACATAGCCAGCAGAACGCCACCAGACCGGCGCGACAATTCGCCCCGGTCGGTCAGGCTCTATCCGTGCTCTCTAACCCAGCGGGAGGGCGCCATAAGCTCCCCTGTCTCGCAGTCGGCTAGGTCCCCGACAATCCGGTCGAGCCGAAAGGTTCTTTCGGCGCGCCGGTCATGGCATTCGCCCTTCAGGTAGAAGCGAGTCGCAGAGTGGACGGTAACGGTTCGATAGGTGATATCTCCGTCAACATCCTCATAGGTGAACGCCACTACGCCCACACGCCAGCCAGTGCGGATAGCGCGCGTAGCGGCAGGCTTGGGCGTGGTGTCCTTGGCGGGCACGGCCGGCGTACGTGGCTTGCGTTCCTGTAGCTTCAACGCCTTACGCTGCTGCGGGGTCAGTAAGGGCGGCTTGGTGTACTGCGCTGCGGTAGTGATATCCCGCCCTTTGGCGTTCGTCCGCCTCACCATCACCACGAACACAGTGACGATGGCGGCTAGCACCAGCAGGCCTATCAAAGCATCCATGCTCAATCCTTAAGGCTTCGCTCTGGACCGCCCGGCCGACTCGGCCAGCGCGGCAGCGGTGCGTTCCACCACGCCCTGATCAGCGGCCGGCAGTGCTCGATAGCACTCCAGCACCTTAGCCTCGGCGTCGGTGATGCTGTCGGCGGCCTGTGGCGTGCGCTCGCCCGTTACGACGTACAACACGTCAACGCCATGCGCTGCCACTGCCGCCAAGTAGGCAGCGTCAGGGCTGCGGTCGCCCTTTTCATAGTTCCCCTGAGCGTTGGCCTTCACTCCGCCTATCTCGCCGAAAGCTGCCTGAGACAGCCCCAGCCGGTCCCGCTCCTCCCGCAGGCGGTCGCCAATTCCACCCATTTGAATATAAATCCCCGTTGACACCACTCAATTGAGTGGTAATCTGTGCGTCATTGAATGGTTTTGAATGGTTTTGAATGATGCACGCCACCCGAACCCCAGCACAAGCCAGGGAATGGATCGAAGCCCAGGGCAAGACGGTCAAGCAGTTCGCCGAAGAAAACGGCCTCGACCAGTTCACCACCTACCAGGTCCTGGCAGGGACCAAGAAAGGCAAGCGCGGCGAGGCGCACAAGGCAGCCGTCCTGCTCGGCATCAAGGAAGGTACGGTCGCACAGTAGTGCGGCCGGTCACGGGGGGAAACGAGAAGATGAAACGCCCGATTCTTGATAGCCGCCGGAAGGTCGTCATGGCCGCCGTCGCCGCCTTCCCGGGTGGCCGCGAGTGCGCCGCCGCCCACCTGGGCCTGGACCTGAAACGGTTCGATAACCAGCTGTACGAGAACGCCGGGCACCGCCCGTTGAGCGACGAGCAGGTCCGCCAGCTGGAGCTGGTCGCCGGCACCATCCTGCTGGCGGACTACCTCGCCAGCCTCTACGGCGGCGTCTTCGTCCCGATGCCCGAGCAGGGCGAGCTGGACAACCTCGACCTCTACGCCCGCTCCCTGGCCGCCGACGTGGCGGAAGGCAAGGTCGCGCAGATCATCGCCAAGGCCCTGCAGGACGGGCGCATCGACGAAGCCGAGCTGGCCGAAATCATCGCGGCCCACCGCGCGCACATAGCAGCACGTCACGCCGAGTTCGGCGCCGTTATCACCCTGCACCGGAAACCGGGCGGGTCGGATCAGTAGTAGGCGCGGGAAGCGTCGCAACTTACGGCCCACGGGCCGGGCCGCATCTGGCGGCCGGGGGAGAACATGAGCAGTAACAGCGGCGGGGGCTACAAATGCCTGTGCCCGGCCTGTGGTAGCCGGATGCGCATCCGCAACTCGGAAGACCAGACACCCACGTACAAGACCATGTACGGCCAATGCACCAACTTCGCGTGTGGCGGCACCTACACCGGCGCCCTGTCCTGGGACTACGCCCTGAGCCCCAGCGGCCTGGACAAACCGCGCGTCACCCTGCCCGTGGCCCCTTCGGTGCAACGCATGAAGGCCCTGCGCGAAAGCCAGCCGAAAACCAACCAGCTCGACATGCTCGCCGCCCTGGAGACCTCCGAATGACCACAGCCCAGCACCCCGACGACTACCGCGCCAGCATGCAGGTGGCCGCCGCCGGCTTCATCGAGCGCCACCAGGCCGAGCACCTGCACGACGACGCCCTGTTCGACCGCACCGTGCATCACCTGGTCACCGCCTTGGGCGTGCCCGGTTTCATGGCTGACCGCATCGCCTACCTGGCCATGACCGACCGCCCTGTGTGGCTCGGCATCGACATGGCCACCGGCCCGGACGTCACCGTCCAGCACCACTTCCAGGCCACTCCGGCCGCCCGTTAACCCGAACCCCAGCCCTGCCCGCTTCGCGTGGGTTTGGGCGAGTTACACCCGCGATCCGAGGTCGCCCCATGCAGAACGCCATCGCCCTTCAGCTGAACATGCCACGGCCCGTAGCCGAGGCCTGGCTCGCCTGCCTGCGAGCCGACCTGCAGAAGTGCCTCACCGAGCACTGGTATGACGACCGCTACCGCACCGTCCCAGCTCCCCTGCGTAGCGCGCGAATCCTCGACGACTACCCGGCACTTGCCGGCCACAAACGCACCATAGGCGCGCTGAAAGCCGCCCTGGCCAACCAGCAGTAAGGCCCCCATGAAGTCCATGCCCAACGACATCCGCCAGGAGGTGCTACGCCGCCTGGCGGACCAATACGGCCTCAAGCACCGCGACGGCACCCTCTACATGCGCAAGGGCAAATGCCCGGCATGCGGGAAAAAGGAGCTGTACTCCCGCAGCGACGAGCCCTGGTTCATCAAGTGCGGCCGCCCGAGCAAGTGCGGCCAGCAGTGGCACGTCAAAGAGTTGTTCGACGACCTGTTCGACGACTACAGCAAGCAGCACCCCGCCACAGAAAAGGAGCCTGCCGCCTCGGCCAACGCCTACTTGCAGTGGGCGCGCGGCTTCGACCTGAACCTGGTCAAGGGCTGGTATACCCAGGAGAACTACTACAGCCGCGACCTGGGCTTCGGCAGCGCCACCGTGCGCTTCCCCTTGGAGCACGGCGGCTACTGGGAACGGCTGATTGACCGGCCCCACCGCTTCGGGAAACTGAAGGCCCGCTTCGCCCCGGGTAAATCGCCCAGGGGCTACTGGTGGTGCCCGCCCAGCATCGACCTGCTGGAGGTGGACGAACTGTGGATCGTCGAGGGCATCTTCGACGCCATCGCCCTGCTGCACCACGGCATCGCTGCCGTTTCCGCCATGAGTTCCGTGGCCTTCCCCTTCGAGTCGTTGAAGGCCCTGGTCAAGGCCCGCACCGAGGCGGACAAGGAGCTGCCCACGCTGGTCTGGGCGCTGGATAACGAACCCGGGGCACACCACTACACCCGCAAGCACGCCGCCATGGCCCGCGAGTTGGGCTACCGCTGCGAGGCGGCGCAGATCCCGCAGCGCGACCGGAAGGCCGACTGGAACGACCTGCACCAGCGCTGGATGTTCATCGACGAGCCCAAGCGCTCCGACGTGCGCGCCCAGGACCTCAAGGCGGCCCGCTACCACGGCGCGCTGCTGCTGGCCGAGAACGCCAGCGAGAAAGCCCTGCTCATGTACGACTGGCGCGAGCAAGGCGAATTCCACTTCGGCTTCGACAACCGCCTGTACTGGTTCAAGCTCGATCTGGAGAAATTCAACCAGGCCATGCGCGGCCTGGAAGACAGCGACGACCACGACGAAAAGCTGCTCAACACCAGGCAGATGCGCGAGAAGGCGCTACGCCAAGCCGGCTGCGTGGTGGAAATCGCCAACTGCTACCCCCAGGCCCTGTACTTCCAGCGCAACGAGATTACCGACGAGTCCTGGTACTACTTCCGCGTCGACTTCCCCCACGACGAGCCCACCGTCCGCAACACCTTCACCGGCGGCCAGGTCGCCGCCGCCAGCGAGTTCAAGAAACGTCTGCTCGGCATGGCCGCCGGCGCCGTGTTCACCGGCAGCGGCGCCCAGCTCGACAAGATCATGAAGGAACAGCTTTTCGGCCTGAAAACCGTCAAGACCATCGACTACATCGGCTACAGCAAGGAACACGCCTGCTACGTGTTCGGCGACCTGGCCGTGCGCGGCGGCGTGGTGGTGCCGGCCAACGCGGAGGACTACTTCGAGTTCAAGGACCTGCGCCTCAAGACCCTGCAGAAGTCGATCAAGCTGGCCATCGCCCGTACCGACGAGGGCTACAGGCCGGAATGGCTCGACTGGTTGTGGACGTGCTTTAACACCCAGGGCGTCATCGCCCTGGCCTACTACTTCGGCTCCCTGTTCTGCGAGCAAATCCGCGCCGAGTTCCAGTCCTTCCCCTTCCTGGAGGTGACCGGCGAGGCCGGCGCCGGCAAGTCCACCCTGCTCATGTTCCTGTGGAAGCTGCTCGGCCGCCCGGACGAGGAAGGCAAAGACCCCTCGAAAATGTCCAAGGCGGGCCTGCGCCGCTGGCTCAGCCAGATATCCGGCATGCCGGTAGTGATGCTGGAGGCGGACCGCAGCGACGACAAAGGCAACGCCGCCAAGGCCTTCGACTGGGACGAGTTCAAACCCCTGTTCAACGGCGGCAGCCTGGGCGTAACCGGCGTGAAGACGGCGGGCAACGAAACCCACGAACCGCCCTTCCGCGCGGCCCTGGTGATCAGCCAGAACGCCACCGTAGTGGCCTCCGAAGCCATCCTGACCCGCATCGTGCGGCTGCACTTCATCCGCCCCGAGGTCACCAGCGCCAGCCGCGCGGCGGCCGACAACCTCAACCTGCTGCAGGTCGAGGACGTCAGCCACTTCCTGCTGATGGCCGTGAAGATCGAACAGAAGGTCATGGAGGTGTTCCGCGAGCGGGTCCGGGTCTACGAACAGGAGCTGCGCGCCCTGCGCGAGATTCGTATCGAGCGGATCATCAAGAACCACGCGCAGCTGATGGCCCTGGTCGACGCCCTGTGCCTGGTGGCCCCCCTTCCCGACCGGCAACGGGATGCCGTCATCCGCGAGCTGAGCGCCATGGCCGTGGCCCGCCAGCACGCCGTCAACGCCGATCCGCAGGAAGTGGCCGAGTTCTGGGAGGTGTTCGACTACCTGGAATCGCTCCACGACCACCCGATGGTCAACCACAGCAAGAAGCCCGAGCGGATTGCCATCAACCTCAACGAGTTCTGCGAGCGGGCCGCCGAGCACAAACAGCGGCTGGCCGACGCCACCACCCTGCGCACCCTGCTGGTCAACAGCCGGTCCCGCGCCTTCATCGACAAGAACCTGGCCGTGGACAGCGCCGTCCGCGCCGCCTTCAACGCCCGAAATACCGAGTTCAACCAGCGCGCCACCACCGTGAAGTGCTGGGTGTTCAAGGCCACCTAAGCCCGGGCGCGGCAACGCCCGGCACCACCCCAAGGAGAAACACCATGCACGACGAAACACCGCTCCACCGCCCCAGCCGGCGGGAGGCCCTGGCCACCCTGGCGACCACCGGCCTGACCCTGGGCCTGATCACCCTGGCCGGCTACTACGCCCCGTCCCTGCTGGCCCTGGCGGCCCGCTAACCCCAACGCCCAGGCGCGGCAACGCCTGGGCAACTACCCCAAGGAGAAACACCATGCACAAGCAAACCCCCAACTGGCTGACCCAGTTCCTGATCGCCTTCGGCGCCCCCGGCCTGGTCGCCCTCGCCTGGTGGGCTGGCGCGTTCCACGCCCAGCGTATCCGCGAGCTGCAGGCCACCTACCCCATCCTGCAGATCACCGGCCCGGCCGGCTCCGGCAAGACCACCCTCGTCTCCAGCCTCTGGGGGCTGAGCGGTAGCGAGCCAGTCAGCTACTCGGCGAACACCTGCAGCATGGGCGCCTTGCTGGCGTTCCTGGCACGCGCGGTCAACCGCCCGGTAGTGATCGACGAGAGCGGTTACGACAGCAACGAAAATTTTGACTGGAACGCCCTGCGCGATTGCTACGACGGCAAGCCAATGCCCACCCGAGGGACCGGCATTCCCGCCGAAGGAATGAGGTTCCAGGGCGCCCTGGCATTCATCGGAGGTGACGGCGAGGTACTGAACCGGCGCATCGTCAACGTCCATCTGCCCCGGCTGCACCCGAGCGAGGCCCAGCGCAACGCCGTCCAGGCGCTGAACGAACTGCAGGTCGGCCACTTCACCGAGTTCGTGGAAACCGTCCGCGCCAACACCGTGCGGGTGGCCTACCACCTGGGCCACGTCGCCGCCTACGTCGAGAACATGCAGGACGACATGGGGCCTGGCCTTCCCACCGACAGCGCCCGCAACCACGCCCAGCTCCGCGCCCTGCTCGACCTGCTCAACGACCTGTTCCAGGTGCCCGACGAGGCCCTGCAGCAGGGCCATTGCTTCGTGTACGACATGGCCTGGCGGCACGCCGGTTCGGGGGCTCGCCTGTGACCTCGCTCGATCTGCTGGGCATCACCCTGGGCTTCCAGACCTGGGCGGAGCCGCGCGGCTACGACATGGCCACCGACGCCGAAGGCACCTTCCTCAACCTCGAAACGCGCAACGCCTGGCTGGGCTACCTGGCCGCCCATGGCGAGGACGGATGCAAGCCGGTCGGCCAGCAGCTGTACGCCCGCATGAGGCCTGGCGGCCGCTACGCCCACCAGACGGACAAGCTGTTTCCGGTCCGGGTCGGTAAGGCGCCCTATGACGACTACGTGGTCCACGGCGGGCCTGGCGGCGTGTACGCGCGGCGCGACGTGCACTTCTTCGTCCTGGTCGACGGCAAGCCCATGCGCCTGGACGGCAAGCCCATCAACGCCCGCTGACAGCGGCAGGCCCCGCCGAGCGGCAACTCGGCGGGCCTGACCCAACCCAAGGAGAAACACCATGCACCTGGAACAGCCACACCGCTGGGCGCTACTCGCCATGGTCGCGGCCCTGGCAGGCGTAACCGCCATATCGGTGGCGCTGGCCATCGCCGCGCTGATCGAGGACACCCTGCTCGCCCTGCTGTTCGCATCGGCCGCGGTGGTCCTTGACCTGTTCAAGTACATAGCCTGGCCGCTGGCCCTCGGCCTGCTGGCCGTGCGCCGCAACGTGGGCGCAGCGCTGATGATGGCCTGTGCGGTCGCCCTGGGCGGCGTCTCGGGCTGGGCCACGTATGACCGCCTCATGACGTCGATAGTGACCAGCCGCGCCGAGCACCAGGCGCGCCATGAACAACGCCGCGTCGACCTGGTGGAACAGCGCGACGCAGATGCCGCCCGCACTCAGCAGCTCGACGCCGAAGCCGCTGCCGTCCACCAGCAGGCCAACGCCTTGCGGGAGCGCGGCATGGTCAGCCGCGCCCTGGAGCTGGAAGCCACCGCGATGGCGCGCATCGACACCGAGCGCGACCGCGCCCAGGTGCGCCGGGACAACGCCTCGCGGGAGCTGACCGCCCTGCTCGCCCAGCCGGCCAAGGCCGCCGGCCTACCCCTGCACCTGGCCACCCTGCTGTGCCTCGGCTTCGCCGCCGCGCTGGAGGTCGTGCCCGCCCTGATCCTCGCCGCGCTACGCCAGGCACCCGCCCAGGAACGCGCCCCGGTAGCTGTTCTCGCTGCACAGGAACAGCCCGAGGAACGCCCCCAGGAACAGGCGGAAACAGGGCCGGAAACGGCCACAGGGCAAGGCCTTCCGCCAGAACTACGGCAGCTCATAGCGGGAGCAGAGCGAGGCGCCAAGGTGACCGTCAGGCAAGTGGCGAGGGAACTACAGATGGGCAGCACCAAGGCCACCCGATTGCTGCAGCAGGCCGAAGAACTGGGCCTGCTGCACAAGACCGCCGGCGGCTATGTCGCCGCATAAAAAAAGCCCCACCGAGCGGCAACTCGGCAGGGCCTCAACCCCAAGGAGAAACACCATGCAAGCGAAACCCCAAGAAGTCGACCCGAAGGCTACCACACCCGTGATCACCGCCGCCCACCTGCCTGGCCTACGGCTGGCCGCGAAGTTCTTCACCGAACGCGGCTATGACGAATTCACCCTGGAAATGCACATCCTGGGCGACCTGATCGACCAGGCCCGTGCGCAACCTCTAGAGCCTGTGGCGTGGATGCACTGCCGTACCGGCGCTGTAGCAACTGACTTGACGAAACGAGCGATGGAGGAAGGTGCCGTTCCGACCGGGTACGACCTGCCGCTCTACCTCAATCCCCAACCAGCAGCCAAGCATCCCTGGATCAGCATCGAAGATCAGCGGCCGGACGAGCACAAGGCCAACTATCTGTGCCTGTTCGCTGATGGCCATCAGCAGGTAACCGAATGGCTGCTGGACGATACCGAAGGCTGGTGTTTCTGGTATGGCAACCCCACTCATTGGATGCCCCTGCCGCCGGCTCTATCGCAAGGGGGTGCCCAATGAGCACCATGCGCGGGCAATCCCGCACAGCTGACAAGTTCGTTCTGCGGCTGCCGGACGGCATGCGTGGCCGGATCGAGGAGCTAGCCGACTCGAACCATCGCAGCATGAACGCCGAAATCATCCGCAGGCTTGAGCGCTCGTTCATCACCACCGACCTGGTCGCCCAGCAGAACCAACTGATCGCCCACTTGCAGTCAACCATTGCCATTCTGTGCCGCACCGCAGAAAGCGAAGGCGCCGGTCCCGATCTGCGCGCAGTCATCGACGCCGTTCACACCGCACGCCGTGGGGAGGTGCCCCATGCGTGAACGCCCAACCATGGCCAGCCACCGCCTGGACCTGTCCAGCATCTGCGATATCTGCGGCAAAGCTCGGTCGACCCGCAAGCATGCCCGCTGCAGCCGCATCCGCCAGCAGACCAAGCAGGCCGAGTGGGAAGCCCTGCAGGCCGAGAAAGCCGCCGCACGCGAAGCACGGGGGCGCCGCTATGCTCGTTAAGCGCACCTACAAACACTTCGGCTTCTGCTGCGGCCTTGGCTCCGGCGCCGCTGGCTTCAATGACAGCTCCCTGCAGATCGCCAACATGCTGGGCAACTGGCGTTGCATCGGCGGCGTCGATATCGATGCCGCTGGTCTGGCGGACTTCGAGGAGTTCACCGGCACCAAAGGCACCCTGCTGGACCTGTTCACCCGCGAGCAGTACCTCGCCTATCACGGCGAGGAACCGCCCAGCGGCTGGAAAGAGGCCACCCTCGACGATATCCGCCGCGCTGCCGGCAACGAGGACCCGGACGGCGTGTTCATCAGCAGCCCATGCAAGGGCGCCTCTGGCCTGTTGCCCGAGTCCATGAGCGTCACACCCAAGTACATGGCTCTCAACGAGCTGACGCTCCGTTGCGTGTGGCTGATGCTGGAGGCCTGGCGCCACAACCCGGTAAAGCTGATCGTCTTCGAGAACGTCCCTCGCCTCGCTTCCCGGGGCCGCTACCTGCTAGACCAAATCGTCAAGCTGTTCCGACACTATGGATACGCAGTCGAGGAAACCGTCCACGACTGCGGAAAAATCGCCAACCTGGCGCAAAGCCGCCCGCGCTTCCTGCTGGTCGCTCGGCACCTGGAGCGTGTCCCGGCCTTCCTGTACCAGCCGCAGACACACAGCCTGCGCGGCGTCGGGGAAATTCTCGACCGCATGCCAATGCCCGGCGACCTAGACCTCGCAGGCCCGATGCACCGCGTTCCTGCACTTCACTGGAAAACCTGGGTTCGGCTTGCCCTGGTGGAGCCAGGCAAGGATTGGCGGTCGCTCAACCGCCTGGCGATTGAGGATGGCTACCTGCGCGACATGATCATCGTCCCGGAGTATCAGCACGGGTATCTGGGCGTGCATGGCTGGGAGGATTCCACCGGAACCATCGCCGGCCGGAACGGCCCGAGCAACGGGGCATATTCGGTCGCAGACCCTCGGCCGGTCAGCCAGGCGGAATACTCCCAGTACGGAGTGATCCCCTGGGATCGCCATTCGGGCGTGGTGACTGGACAGCGCAGCCCCGGGCAAGGCCCATTCAGCGTGGCCGATCCTCGTCCGGACTGGAACCGCCACTCGGGCAACTTCCGGGTAGTGCCATACGATCGAGCAGCCGGCACCATCATCGCCGGCGGCAAGGGCGTGCAAGGCGGCTGGCAATCGGTGGCAGACCCTCGCGTCCTCGATCGCAAAAAGGGGGATGCCTACCTCACCGGCGGCCACTATGGCGTGATCGGCTGGGACAACTCCGCCGGGGCGGTATCCGCCAGTGCGCGGCACGATAACGGCCGCTGGTCTGTCGCAGACACCCGCCTGCCAGCAGCGAATGACCGCTTGGCCTGCGTCATCCGAAGCCCCTCCAACACTTGGAACAGGCCGTTCACCACCCTGGAGCTGGCGGCGCTCCAATCTATGTTCGACCCCGAAGACATCTGGCAGCCCAACGACGAAACCGGCGCTCTGGAGCTGGTCGGCAAGCAGTTCATTTTGAGCGGCAGCAACGACGGCGCCTGGCGCGAGCGCATCGGCAACGCCGTGCCCCGCAAGGCCGGCAAGGCCATTGCGGACGTGATGCTCAGCACCCTCATGCTTTCGGAAATGGGCGAGACCTTCACCCTGAACAGCATGCCGGTCTGGTGCCGCCCGCTGGCGATGGCCATCAGCCTGAGCCGCGACCACATCGGGGGTGCAGCATGAGTTCGCTACGCCAAGGCGATATCTTCTCCGCCGGCGCGGCGCGCCTGCAGATGACCGAGAGCATCGAGCTGACGATTCAGTCTCTGCAGGCCTACGGCGCCGATCACGATCACTGGGCCATGGCCTGGTCGGGCGGAAAGGACAGCACCACCACCGTCACCCTGGTGCTGTACCTGATCGACACCGGCAAGGTGAAAGCCCCGAAAACCCTGACCGCCACCACTCCGCTGGACAAGGTCTTCGCGGACGGTTCCGTGCAGCCGCTGCTGTTCCGGGAGGTGAACTGAATGGGTTACCTCAATCCATTGCTCCGCCTTCCAGCTGGCCGCGCCCTGCTCGGCCTTCCGGCCGAGGACCGGGCGCGCATCGAGGCCGTCATGCGCGAGCTTCGGGAGCAGGCCAACGCCGAAGCGGAAACCGCCTGGCAGCGCAGGAAAGGCCCCATGGCGGCTTACTGGCGGGCCGTCGCGACCTACGCGCGGCACCTTGCCCACGCCCTCGCCAAGGGAGAGACACAATGACACGCCTGCCCGTTATCCAGGGCGGCCGCCTCTGCGGTCGCTCGCTTCGCAAGAGTCTCCAGCCGCTGTTCCAGTACGCACTGGCCAACGGCTGGACCATGGCACGTACCAACGGGGGGCACCTGCGTTTCACCAAGCCCGGGCGGCCCATCATCCACACCGGCAGCACTCCCAGCGACTGGCGCTCCGTCCGCAACGCCCTGGCCGCTCTGGCCAGGGCCGACCGGATGGTCGTTGTCGAGCTGCCTCACGCGGTGGCCATCTACCATGGCTGACCAGGACCTGCGCCAGCACATGCTGGAATGCGAGGCCCGGGCCTGGCTGCGCTTCGGCTACACCAGCCAGGAAAAGGTCAGTGAGCTGCAGGAGCTAATCGCCAAAAAACGCGGCACCGCGGCGGCCGAAAGGCTGGTCCAGGAAATGCGCAGACAGTGGCAGCGCCGGCGGGAGTGGCTGCTCTAGCCGCCCGGCTCGATCTACAAGAATCGACAGTCTGTAATTCTCGGCCCCCCTGCGGGCCGAGCCTTCACGGCGCCTCCTACACTGGCGCCGTTTTTATGCGTGGGGACGCAAATGGCTGATGGAGTTGAAGTGCGCGGCAACGCCGTGCGCGTGTATTTCCGCTATGGCGGAGAGTTGTGCCGGGAGCGCATTCCCGGTGGGAACACCCCTGAGAACCAAGCCCATGCGCGCCGGCTGGTGGAAATCATTGAATTCGAGATCCGCGCCGGCACGTTCGACTATGCCCGACACTTTCCCAACTCAACCCGGCTGACCGAGAACACCTTTGGGCATTACCTGGACCTCTGGCTGAGCATCCAGCGGAACAACGTGGCGGCAACGACCTACCGGGGCTATTCGAGCAAGGCCGAGGTCCATATCCGCCCGCGCTGGGCGCGCGTGCAGATCGACCGCATCACCCACCTGAACCTGCAGGAGTGGGTCCAGGACGTGCTGGCCAGCAGCCTCAAGAACAAGACGATCCGCGAGGTGGTCAGCATCACGCGCCAGGTGTTCCGCCTGTACCGCACCAACAAGAAGGTGGCGCACGACCCCACCGAGGGCATCATCGTGCGCCTGCCCGACCCGGAAGACCCGGACCCGTTCACCCGGGCGGAAATCAGGAAGATTCTGGAAACCCCGACCGACCGGACCTTAGAGCTGCTGATGGTGCAGTTCATGATCTGGGCGGGGCCGCGCGTGTCTGAAACCATCGCCCTGGCCTGGGAGGACGTCGACCTGGTCAACGGAACGGTCACGTTCCGCCGCTCGAAGGTGCGCGGCGCCTATAGGGTGACGAAGACTCGGCGCTCGACTAGGAAGGTTCGTCTACTGGCGCCGGCCTGGGACGCGCTCAGGAAGACCAAGGCCCTGACGCAGGGCGGCAAGCGGCAGGAAGTGGAAGTCGTGCAGCGGGACAACAAGACCAGGCGCAAGGAGCGGCTGCACTTCGTGTTCCTGAACACCAACACCGGAGAGCCACACGTCAGCGACTTCAGCGTCCGTGACCGCTTCTTCAAGGCCCATCTGAATGCGGCCGAGGTCCGTTACCGGGGGCCAGGCCAGTGCCGGCACACCTACGCCAGCCAGCTGCTGACCACGGGAGTGGCCTCGATCGACTGGATCGCCGAGCAGATGGGCCACACCAACGGCAACATGATCCGCCAGCACTACGGCAAGTGGATCAACGAGGACGGCCCGGACGTCGTCGGCATGCTCGAACACGCGCTCAACCTCTGAGCGCGTTCCCATACCGTTCCCATCCGGGCGGTTTTCACATCCCCCAAAACGACCAAGCCCCTGATTTCTCTAGGAAGATCAGGGGCTTAGCGTATATCTCATCTGGCGGTGAAGGAGGGA
>NZ_BPFX01000045.1 GCF_019655855.1 Pseudomonas paralcaligenes
ATAACCTTCGGCCTGAGCTGAGTCGGCCTCACTGGTTCCGTAGAAGCCGCCATAGACGCGACCGGCCTTTCCCTGTTTTTGCCCATTGGCGCGAACGATCTGGATGTCACCAGCCTTCAAGTTCGGGTTGCCGGAGCCGTGAACGATATTCATGCCTTCGCTGAGCACTTCGGTGGTGCCATCCGTGCGTTCGACAGCGGGAGCCGCATTCGCGCGACGTTCGCGCGCAGCCTGAATGTCGGCGCGGTTCTCCTTCGGGAAGTTCTTCACCACCACCGCGTTGGCGTTCTGCTCGGCCACCAGGGCGGCGTCAGATTCAGCCTTGGCGGCCTTCCATTCAGGCGTAGCCTTCACGTCGTCAGGCGTCAGGCCGGTAGCGCCACGCGGGAAGGCTTCCATTGCCTTGGAGGCTTCCGCGCTGCGAGCGCGCGCAGCATCAGCGTCGGCCTTCGCCTTCTCGTAGGTAAGGGGCTGCGCCATGCGCGGAACGAGCTTGTCGCGAACGCTCGGCCCGACGCGCTCCCATGGAGCCTTCACCAGGTTCTTGGCCAGCACGCCCTTGATGCCGGCCTGATCGGCGACGACCTTGCGCTCTGCGGCGGTCATGGCATCCCAGCGCGCGGCAGCATCTACCGCAGGCGCAGCTTCGGCCGGTGCGGCTTCCGGTGCCGGCGCAGCTTGTGCAGGCTGTTCTTCCGTTTGCGCTTCTGCTGGACGTTGAGCTTCACCTGCGTTCGCCTCCTGTTCCGATTGATTGCCGCGCTTCGCCAGCTCCTTCTGGAGCTTGGCGGTGCGCTTGTGGTCGGGGCCGTAGTGGTCGATGGCCTGTTGCAGCTCCGCGTCGGTCATCTGCGGGATCTGCTTGGCGACCACCGCCCGGATGTCGGCGGGGGCCTCAGCGGCTGCGGCGTTGGCCTGGGCCTGTTCGATGCCGGCCTGCAGGTCGGTCGGAGCCGTCGACTGCTCGACATCCTGCTGGTCGGCGGTGGCGGCTACCGGGAGCGGCTGCAGCTTGTCCAGCTCGGCCACCAGCCGGTCACGCTCGGCTACCAGCCGCGCGTCCCAGCCGCCGGCGCGCGCCTGCTGGCGGACATACTCCAGGCGGGTCTGTAGTTCGGTCGCAGGGTCTGCGGCCAGCAGGTCGCCCTGGGCCTGGGTGATCTCACCGGTTTCCTGGTCGACCTGCTCGGCGCCCTTGCTACCCTGCTCCGCAGCCTTCGCCGCTTCCTGCAGGGCGGCCTGCTGGTGCAGCTGCTGGGTGGCGCCGCTGTCCACCGCCAGCGCGGCCGCCGACGACATGGGGCCCGCGCTGGGGTCCAGCCCAAGCTGCTCGGAGAGCTTCGGCGCCTGGGGGATAGGGGTCACGTCCACCACCTCACCGCGGCGGATGCGGTCGAGGCGGTCGATCTCTGACTGGCGCTGTGCCTGGGTGATCGTGTTCTGGTCGCTGCTGGTGAGGACTTCGCCGTCGGCACTGGCCTGGTAAACCGGGGCCGGCAGCAGGCCGGCGAGCGCCGGCGCCGCCTGCTCAGGTTCTGGCACGGTCTCGAACGTAGCGTCGGGCTCCGCCGTGGCCTGCTGGTCCTGCTGGTCCTGCGCGCCGCTGCGGACGGCCCCCGCATAGCCAGCACCCGCGCCGCCCATGGCCATGCCTGCCAGCGTGCCCATGACAGCCGCATCCTCGACGCCTTCGTGCCAGGGCTTGTTCAGGGCCAGGTTCTGGATGATCTGCTCGGAGACCGACTGCGGCAGTTCCTCGAGGAAGCCTTCGACGATAGCGCCCTCGATCACCTGGCGCGGGAGGTTCTTCGCCGGCGTCTGCGCCAGGTCGGCGGCGACGTGATGCGGCGTCACGCCGCTGGCGAGCATCGTGTCGACATCGCCGATGCCCAGCTTCTTCGCCAGCTGTCCGCCGGCGAAGCCGAACAGGCCGCCCACCAGGCCAGTGCCCAGCGAGGCGAGGGACTGGCCGGCAGAAAGCAGACCGTCTTCGGTCTGCTGACGGATGCTCTCCGCCTGCGAGCCGGCCATCACGCTGCCCTCGCCGATGGCGCCGGCCACCAACGGCGCCGCCTTCGACACGGCGGTGATGCCGCGTGCTACCGCGCCGCCGGCCAGCATCGGCGCGGCCGACTCCGCCACGGTATTGATGATCATCGACGGGTTGGTCAGCGCCACCCCGGTCTTCTCGATCACCCCGTCCGCGTCTTGGAACTGCCGCTGCTGCTCCTTGTACTGGTCGGTGTGGAAGTCACTCAGGAAGTCCTTCGTCTCCTTCGGCCGGAAGCCGATCAGGCCGTCCTGGTTCTCCAGCGCCTTGCCCACGGCACCGCCGGTGGGAATGTCAGCCAGGCCGACAGCAGCCTCCGGGACGGCGACAACGGACTTTGCCAGCGAGAGGCCCAGGTCTCGAGCGTGGCCGAGGAAACCGCGGCCCTCGGTGGAGGCTGGTTTAGCGGCACCCAGGCTGAACTCGTCATAAAGGTCAGGGGCTTTCGTACGCTGCCCCGTGGCCGTGTCCTCGACACCGAACTCGTCAAACAGATCAGCCATCCCACCCTCCAGAAAGAAAATCCCGCCAATAGCGGGATTCTCGGAGTGGGCTGGTGGAGGGGCCTAACCCTACAGGGGGGCTCCTACTGACGTTCAGGCAAGTGATAGCCTTCAGCCATCCATATTGGCTGGATCATCATGCGAACCTGTGCAATCTGCCTCAAAAAGTACAAGCAGCTCCGCTACCCTTCGTCGAGGGTGAAAGTGTGCGGTCACTGCACCAATCATCTGAACAGCTACAGGGAAACTGCAGACTGGGCGTACAAGGAAGCACGCGACATGCTTGAGCGCGGCATCATCCGGCGGGCGCAAATCGACCTATCACGCTCCAACTGTCCGGATTGGGCCAGAGAGAAAGCCGCAAGAATCCTGGCAAACCCATCTCTGGAAGTCGATAAAGCGCTACCCGACTGGATAAATAGATTGGTTGCCGATAAGACGAATACCACCAAGGTTTTTAAGATGATCCGCGCGCATCGACGCGGCCTGCTGCACTTTGATCGCCCACACAGATGGGGATACCGCAGTGACTGGCCAGACGTAGCCAGGAGCATTCGCAAGCTCGACCACTTCGCCTGCGTCGCGTGCGGCGAGACAAATGTAGAACTTCACGTCCATCACATCGTTTACGTCTCGAACTACGGCACCCACCAGCAAGGCAACTTGGTCACCCTCTGCCGCCACTGTCATGAGCTGGAGCATGGGCGAGAACTGGACTTCGGCGAGCAGGACGAACCTAGGTGCTCTGGGCAGTGAGCACTGCTGACGTCGGTCTGGCCCGGGTAATTACGCTCTCAACTGCCATCATGCTTTACTGTGCGTGTCCTCTCTCGGCTTAATCCCCCATGAAAATACCGCTCATCGCCACGACCCTTTTAGTCTTCTCCAGCCTGGCCCAGGCGGGGAACTACGCCACCTGCCTGCTGGACAAGCTGCCAGGTGTGCAGAACCAGGGGGCCACTGTGTCGGCCGTGCGCGTCTGCCAGAGCGAGTACCCCGGCGGCCTAGCGAAGGTTGAACAAGGCGCGGGCCGTGGCCTGTTCGCTTCCTACGACTCCGGCGATGAGTGCACCTTCGAGAAGGCGAAGGACACTCGATTCCCTGGCGCTGTGAGGATCATCAGCGAGGCCTGCATGCGGCTGTACAACAAGCCGCAGCCAACCCCACGCAAGCCAGACCTATTCGACGAGTTCAATATCAGCCCCGACCCGGCTGCAGAAGCCACCCCTACCCGGTGACTGTCACGCCGATCGATTTCAAGCGCCTGATTACCTCGTCACTGGAAATACCTCGTGCGCTTGCTGTCTGCTCAACCTCCGCCCGGGAAACGCTATTCCGGGCTGGCTGGCCCCCTTGAATTGAACGCAGTGCGGGCTGCAGCCACTCCTCGAACGTCATCGGCCGAGCACTGTCGCCCTCTCCTACTACCGGCGGCGTCTGCATGGTGCTGAACGCCTTGTACAGGTCGCCGATGAGCTTCTGCTGCTGACTCACGCCTTCCTGCTGGACCCGCAGCCTTGCATCGGGGGTGACGGCCAGGTTGTTGTAAGCCTCCAGCGCGGCGGCACGCTCCTGGGCGCTGAGGCTCTGGTCGTTGATCTGCCCGCGCAGCTGGTCCAGGCGCTGGCGGTCCTGCACGCTCAGGTCGCCTTCGGCGATCTGCTGCTGCATGCGCTGCTGGGTGAGCTGTTCCGTGCCCATGCGCTGGGTTTCCGAGGCGCGTCGCAGGTCCGCATCAGCGCCGGCCTGCTGGGTCGCCTGCCGCTGCGCCTCGGTCTGGGCCAGGCGGGCGTCGAGCTGGGCATTCTGCACGTCGGCGCGGGACGGCGCCCTGGTGCTGTCGCGAACGATCGTCAATCGCCCGCCGCCCTCGCCGAGCTGGCCGCGCCGGCTTTCCTCGATCATCCTGGCGCGCTCTTGGTTTGCGCGCTCGAAGCGCTCCAGGGCGAGCTTCGAGGTGCCGGGCTCCAACTGGCTGAAGGTGCCCCGGCCATCGCCAACGCGACCGACGCCGCCGGAGGGCATACCCCTGGCGCCGGCCAGGGCCTCGGGGTCGTTCGAGAACTCCTGCACGCCGTTGGCACCAGTACGCACGGCCACGCCGTTGCCGGTCCTTGTCCAGCCCCGTGCAGCATCCTGTTCCGGCGCGCTGCTGGCCGCTCCCGGTGTCGCGGCCGCTGCAGCAGCTGGACGAGGCGCGCCGGCAGAGCGTGGAGCGGCTGCCGCCGCCGGCGATTCCTCAACTCCGAGGACTGCACCACCGAACCCCCGCGCTGCCTCAGCCAGCGGCGCCACAGAGCTGCCTGCTGCGCGAGCATTGTCCGCCACGACGGCAGGAGCGACGGACAGCGCGCCCCGCACCGCCTTGCCGAAGCCGCGAGCGTAGTTGCCTTGGCTGAACTCGTCGCCGACATCCTCCACTGTGCCGCTGACCACCGCCCGGGTGTCGCTGCCCTCGGCCAGCGGTGCCGCCAGCGGGAACGGAGCGAACCGCGCCGCACTGAACCCGGCGGCGTTCTGCTGGGTCGGCAGGGGCTGGCCGCCGCGGGTGACAGGCTGATTCATCTGGGCCTGCATCCGCGCGGCGCGCGCGGGGTTGTTGCCCGTCTGGGTGGCCACGCGCTGGGCGGCGCTATCCGCGGCAGCCTGCGCCGCCGCCGTTGCCGGGTTGGCGCTGTAGCCGGGCGACGCCACGCCAGCGGTTGGGCCGAACCCAGCGGCACGCTGGGTCTGCCTGTTGGCCGCGAGGGCGGCGGTCTGCTGTTGCAGCCGCTTTTTCAGGTCGTCCTTCACCACACCGCCGTCGGCGAAGAACAA
>NZ_BPFX01000046.1 GCF_019655855.1 Pseudomonas paralcaligenes
GGACGTTGAGCTTCACCTGCGTTCGCCTCCTGTTCCGATTGATTGCCGCGCTTCGCCAGCTCCTTCTGGAGCTTGGCGGTGCGCTTGTGGTCGGGGCCGTAGTGGTCGATGGCCTGTTGCAGCTCCGCGTCGGTCATCTGCGGGATCTGCTTGGCGACCACCGCCCGGATGTCGGCGGGGGCCTCAGCGGCTGCGGCGTTGGCCTGGGCCTGCTCGATGCCGGCATGCAGGTCGGTCGGAGCCGTCGACTGCTCGACATCCTGCTGGTCGGCGGTGGCGGCTA
>NZ_BPFX01000047.1 GCF_019655855.1 Pseudomonas paralcaligenes
ATAACCTTCGGCCTGAGCTGCGTCGGCCTCACTGGTTCCGTAGAAGCCGCCATAGATGCGACCGGCCTTGCCTTGCTTCTGGCCGCTGGCACGGACGATCTGGATGTCGCCGGCCTGCATGCTTGGGTTGCCGGAGCCGTGAACAATGGTCATGCCTTTGTCGAGGACTTCCGTAGTGCCGTCTGCCCGCTCCTTCGCGGCCTGCTGTGGCTTCATGCGCTCCGCCAGCCTGCGCTGGACATCGGGGTTCATGCTCTCCCACTGGGCCCGGGGCAGGTTCCGGCGGATCACCGGTTTGATGTCGGTCTGCTCGGCCAGCGCCTGGCGCTCGGCCTGGCTCATCCCCGCCCAACGGGCGCCGGCATCTACTGCAGGCGCAGCTTCGGCCGGTGCGGCTTCCGGTGCCGGCGCAGCTTGTGCAGGCTGTTCTTCCGTTTGCGCTTCTGATGGACGTTGAGCTTCACCTGCATTCGCCTCCTGTTCCGGTTGAGTGCCGCGCTTCGCCAGTTCCTTCTGGAGCTTGGCGGTGCGCTTGTGGTCGGGGCCGTAGTGGTCAATGGCCTGTTGCAGTTCCACGTCGGTCATTTGCGGGACCTGCTTGGCGACCACCGCCCGGATGTCGGCGGGGGCCTCAGCGGCTGCAGCATTGGCCTGGGCCTGTGCGATGCCGGCCTGCAGGTCGGCGGGCGCCGGCGGCGGCTCGACATCCAACTGGTCGGCGGCAGCTGCTGGGGGCGGCTGTAGCTTGTCCAGCTCGGCCAACAGCCGGTCACGCTCGGCTACCAGACGCGCGTCCCAGCCGCCAGCGCGCGCCTGCTGGCGGACATACTCCAGGCGGGTCTGCAGTTCGGTCGCAGGGTCTGCGGCCAGCATGTCGCCCTGGGCCTGGGTAATCTCACCGGTTTCCTGGTCGACCTGCTCAGCGCCCTTGCTGCCCTGCTCCGCAGCTTTCGCCGCTTCCTGCAGGACGGCCTGCTGGTGCAGCTGCTGGGTGGCCCCGCTGTCCACCGCCAGCGCGGCGGCCGACGACATGGGGCCCGCGCTGGGGTCTAGCCCCATTTGCTGCGAAAGAGGAACGGCCTCCGCCCGGGAGGTGGGAAACGGACGCTCCAAACGGAACTGCTCGAGCACCGCCGGCGGCACAGTACGGTCTGCTGGGGCTTGGACCGCCCCAGCATCATCCACCACAGGAGGCGCCGAAGGGTCATCGACGGACTCATCCAGCGGCGCAGAGGCGGAGTTTTCACCGGCCGCCGAAGGCTCATTGCCCAGCTCAACCGTGCTGGTAGGCTGCTGATCACTCCGACCTGCCATGCCTTCGACGGCACTGAATCCGCCACCTGCAGCGGCGCCGGCGACTCCCTCAAGAGCTGCCGAACCGGCAACACCCTGCCAGGTGGGTGTGTCGAATCCCTCGTTCTGCAGGGCCAAGTTGGATGCCAATCGCTCCTGCCCGCCTTGGACGGCCTCCAAGGGAGCCTCCTTCGCCGCACCGGTCAGAGCGGATCGCAGCACCCCTTGCGCCGCCGCTTCGCCTGCCTCCCGCGACATGAGCCGGGCAACGGCGCCCTCTACGCCGGTGGAGCCCGCCACTCCGCCTAGCCCGGCCCCAATTCCAATCTGCGCCAGGTTCTCGCCGCTGTACGCCTGGGCTTCGGCGGCTCTGGCTGCGGCCTCCTCTGGAGATGCACCGGCCTTCAGGTATTCCTGCTCCACAGCGTCGTAGATACTGCCCTTGACCGCCCCCGCCCCCTGCAATGCGCCCACAGCGCCGCCGGTAATAGCAGGTGCTCGGCCGCGAGTCAGCGCTGCCGCTGCAATAGTCGGAAGGGAGGTTCCGATGGCCTCGACCGTAGTGTCGATGGGAGCCTCGGCAAACGCCCCGACATTGGCCTTCACCTCTTCCCAGGTGCTGCCGGAATCTTCAGCCTGCTGGATCTTCGCGGCTCGCTGTTCGCGTTCTGCTCGACGTGCCGGCGACTCGAAGTCGCGCACCGCCTTGGCGCCGCCACCAAGTGTCTGTGCTATTGGGTTATCCGCTCCCGCGACGTTCGCCAGTTGCTGCGCTCCAGTCACTGCCCCACCAGCTAGCGCTGTTGCAGTGTCAGCTGCGGATCGAACGATGCCCGGCTTGCTGGGTTTCACTCCCCCCAGGCCGAACTCCTCAGCAAGGCTTGATCGCTTACGCTGGCCAGCCTCCGCGCCCGCGCCAAGACCGAACTCGTCCGCCAACTTGCTCATCCCACCCTCCAAAAAGAAAATCCCGCCAATAGCGGGATTCTCGGAGGGGGGTGGCGGTTGGAGCGAACCCTACAGGGGGGAGGCAGAAAGCAAAGAACCCCGCACCTGGCGGGGTTCTGGCTTTCTGGAACTTAGGTGGCTCAGACCGTCCCGTTCCACTCGGCGGCGTAGCGGATGGGGTCGCGCAGCATTTGCGCTGTGCCTTCTATCCTGTCAGTAAGGCGGCGAAGGGTGTTGCGGAAGGTGCGTATCTCCCACCAGGCGCCGCTGATGTCGTAGCCGGCACGCTGTAGTTCGCCAAGCAGTTGCTCGCACAAGGTCATATCCATCGGTCGGATGTTGATGTCGTCGCACGACACATCCAGCCAGAGATGGCCATCACCGCGATCCTCCGCCATTCCTGGCCGGCGCTTGACCAGAGCCTCAACCGGGAAGTGGATGTTGAGGCGGGGCTCCTCTCTCGGCTTCTCGGCCTCAATCCACTCCCCCTCCAGAGCATAGGCGGCTACGAAGTTGCAGGCCGCCTCGAACTGCTGCGCCGGGATCAGTTCGACCCGCGGCACGTTGAAGCGCGTGTGCAGGCGGTTGTGCATCGTGTGAATGAAGCTGATGCGTTTGTCCTTCGTAACCAGCTTGGCCTTGTCGTAGATCACGCCCTTGAGGACGGTGAGTTCAGTTACACCGACCAACTCGGCAACCACGGTCACGGCGTTTCGGTCGTGTGTGCGCACCGCCATGCCATTGTTCCAGTACGACCAGAGCACGTCGTCGCATTCGTTCTGGTAGCCGATGATGCCCTCGCGCAACTCGGGGCGAACCTTGTTCGGGTGGATCGACATCAGCCAGCCGGTCAGCTTGCGCAGCGGCAGGCAGGTCATTTCGCGCTGCTTACTGTCTTGGGCAACTATCACCATTTCGGTGACGGTTGGAGCGAAGCGCCCAGTCATCAGCTTGCGGTGCTGAGTCTGCCAGGCCAGCCCCATGCCTTCGACAACGGGCTTCATCGGGACGAAGGGCTCGCCGGCGTTGTCGACCAGCAGCAGTTCTTGAGCGCGGAACGGGATTACTTGAGCAGAATTCATGGCATCACCCTTTGTCAGTTAGGGTTCGCCGCCGTCGTTACCACACGAGAAGGAGGCGAACCGTGCGCGGGGTGGTAAACCGGGGACAAAGGAACCCGGCAGGGCCGAAGCCCTCCCACGCACGGCCCGCCATAAAGCGGGCACAAAAAAACGCCATCTAGGCGTCGTGCGCCTTTGTCATCCTCGGGTTACCACACCCGACCGCTGAATTTGCAGCGGCAGGGCCATCATGCAAGCGGCACCAGAAGTCGTCAACAGTTATCAACACTATTCGGCTGGCGATCAGACGGGATAGATGATGCGCAGCTGACCTGGCAAACCGAAGGTCTGCATGCACCTGGCCTCGAAGTCCTTCCGGTCGGAAGAAGACCTGGCGATCACCGTTACCAGCGCGATCTGCTGGTCCAGCCGCTCACGGCCGCCCCCTGTCAGCCATTGGTGCATACGCTCGCTCTCGCCCCGCCTGGCCTTCAGTTCCCGGTGCACTTCCCTGGGAAGGATGGCGGCGTAAACCCAGCGGTCGGTAATCTGGCCGAAGATCGCTGGTGTCCCGCAGGAGTGGCCGGCGAACACCGTTCCGGTGATGTACGCCAGCGCCTGGTAATAAGCGTCACCGAAGCGCTTCTCCCAGGGAGCAGGCGCAGGCAGCAGCACCAGATTCATCACGGAGTCGAGGCCTGCCTTGTTCCTTGCGTCACGAAAGGCCTTCACCAGCCTCAGTTTCAGGTCTACCACTCGATCCGTGTTGGCAGAAAGCGAGAGCAGGAAGTACGCCTGGTCTTCGCTCAGCAGCGCAAACTTCAACTTCTTGACCCCGCGCGATCCCGGGGCTTTCACTGCCTCCGTTTGAAACGGAAGAAGTCCAAGCTGCTCGAAGCGACTGGCGTACTGCTTGATCAAGGCAAAGCTGTTCTTGTGCTTGACCCCAATCTCCTCAGCGATAACCCGGCTATCAACGCGGGCCTCACCAGCAGAATGGACAAGCTGAATACTGGAGTCAGTCATGATACGCACCCATCCCGCCCAGGAAGGGATAGCAGGCAGGGGTGTGGGCGGTGCGAACCATCCCTCTTCGGCTGTACGGGCCTAGCCTGCTACGGCGCACCCGAGGGAGGCCGGCCCGGTTTCCCGAGGCCTTCCCGACGCTATGTCACTGGAAGGCCACGGCAAGCACCTGGCCGGGCCAGTGTCAAAGGGGAGATTTTCGAAGACGAACCCTACAGGGGGTCGGGCTCAGCGCAGTGTCGATTCGTGCGGCACAAGCGAGGCCGCGTGCAACCAGTTGCACCGAAAACAAAAAGCCCCGCGATGCGGGGCTGTTCTGGCGCAGGACAGCTGCATTACTGCTTAGGCGAGAGCGCAGCTGGCGGCGTCGAGGGCGCCGGTTCCAGCATTTTCTGTTTGGCTACATCAAGGCCAAAATCGATCGTTTTGTTTGCTACGAAGCTGGCAAACCCAACCACCCCGCTAGTGAATGCAAGCGCGACGGTCAGAACCGTCCCTGCAATCAGCATCTTTCGCTCGACCTTGTCGATTCTCGACTGAAGAGCATCTTGCCCATCGCGAACATCGCCAACTTTTTCTGTCAGGTTCTTGATGGACACATCAAGGGCGGCGACCGCACTCGTCAGCTGGACGATCGACTGCATTGTCCAGCTCTCGTGAGAAGGCTGAGGATTCGTCGTCGGCAGAATCGGCGTTGTGGTCTCTGCCGCGGCTGGCTTTTTGGGAGTGCGCGCAGCCAAGATCAGGACTCCCACCGGGAGCTGACCCAATCCCAAATGTTCGCCGCTTCCCGCCCATAGTAAGAGGAAACCGCCACGACTACGCCCGTCCCATTGGTGCCGTTCGTTATGCCCAGCAACCCAGAAAGCTCTTGTGCTGTTCCATGGTAGCTCACGAACGACGCTCCGCTGGGTAGATCGATGAAGTCGATCTTTCCTGCTTCCTTCTCCGTTGCCATTGCCCCTTTGATGCGTTCCTTGCTAGTAGAAGGCACCACCATGAAGATTGCCATTTCGTCACCATACACATCATGTGAATGCGCCGACGCGCGCAGCATTATCTACTGACAACAGTATTGGTCAAGAGTCGTCAATTCAAGGTCGCGGACGGACGAGTGACAGGAGCTGCTGCGCAATGTCATTCTGGTACAGGCGTAGCCGCCCGCCATGCGAAGCCATCGCCGCCTATTCCATCTGGCTCGGATGCCCATGAAAAAACTACTCGTCGCCGCCCTGCTCCTCTGCCCCGCCCTGGCCCAGGCCGGGAACTACGCTACCTGCCTGTTGGACAAGCTGCCCGGCGTGCAGAACCAGGCAGCCACGTCGGCGGCGGTACAGATGTGCCAGACCGATTACCCGGGCGCTTGGGCCACCGTTCCACAGGGCGACGGGCGCGGCCTATTTGCCTCCTATCGCTCGGGCAGCGAATGTACTTTGGACAAATCCAAAGACACCCGCTTCGCCCCGGCAGCTCAACTCATCAGCTCTGCCTGTCATCGGCTGTACAACGAGCCTAAGAAGGCTTGTTCAGCGTTGGCCCAAGAGTTCGGCCTGGACTGTCAAAAACGCTAGCCGACTGTCACACCCATATCCTGTAGGCTCTTGATGTAATCCTCGACCGATACACCATCCTCTTCAGCTGCCTGCTCAACCTCCGCGCGGCTGACAGTTTTACGCCTGGCCTGCTGATCGACCATTTCCACCTCCCCGGTCTGGTTGTTGTAGCGAATCACGCTACCCTCCGACGTCGAGCCATCGGCGTTCCGGGTGGTGGGTGTGACCTGTACTTTCCAAGGAGACGACGCGTCCCTACCGGCCAGGTCGCGTATCTGCTGTGCGATGGTGGCGCGCTCCTCGGGAGTCTTCGCGGCCTCGTACTTGTCGTACAACGCCTCTTGCCGCTGGGCTGCGCGGGTCTGGAAGCCCCTACCCTCGATCTCGCTGGCCAGACGCTGCTGATCCAGCGCCAGGCGAGCCCTGGCCTCTTGCGACTGGAAGCCCAGACGCTGCTCCTCCAGGTTCTGCGCGGCATCGGCGCGGGCCAAACGGTCGTTCAACAGCTCGGCGCGACTCGGCGCCCTGGTGCTGTCGCGAACGATCGTCAGGCGCCCGCCTCCCTCGCCGAGCTGGCCACGCCGGCTCTCCTGAATCATTCGGGCGCGCTCCTGATTGGCACGCTCGAAGCGCTCCAGGGCGAGCTTCGAGGTGCCGGGCTCCAGCTGGCTGAAGTCGCCGGTCCCGTTGCCCATGTTGCTGATGGAGCCAAGCTGCGCGAAAGCCCGGTCAGGGGTATAGCTGCCCGTAGCCAGTGTCCTGGCGCCCAGGGGGGCTTGCATCGCACCTGGCGCGCTGGCCTGCCTGGTCGAGGCCGCCGGGAATCCAAGCGCCGGCATATCCGCAGCCCCGGATAGTGCTTCGGGGGCGTTGCTGAACTCGGGCGTACCATCGGCACCGATGCGGACCGCTACGCCGTTCCCTGCCTTGGACCACCCAAGGCCTTCGCCGGCCGGAGTGCCAGGCACGGCGGGACTGGTTGCGGCCGGAGGAGCAACAATTGCAGATGACTGAGCGGCGCCATTCGCTGGCGGTTTCGCCTGCGTTCCGTCATCAGCCAGCGCCAGGCCTGCGGTGGCGCCGGTTCCAGCCCCAACTACACCTCCGACTTTTCCTCCATAACGCTCGCCATAGTTGCCCTTGTAGCGCCCCCGGGACGCCAAACGCAGCGCTGTGTCAGCGGCGGCGCCGAGCGTATTACCACCTTTGAACCCGAGAGCACCGCCCCCCAATGCTCCAGCCGACGCAGCCAGGGTATCGGTATCCACCGCCCGCTTGTCCTGGTAGAGCTTGTCGGCAAGCCCGAGCGTCATGGCCGACCCCACATCGGTCGCGAAGCCGAGCCCTCGCAGCGCTGCGAATTTGGCGATGTCTCCTGCCGAGCCATCGCCTGTGGGCTCATCCAGGCCCAGGCGCTTGGCGTAAGTCGCAGTGGAGTCATCATCCATCGCATTGATGATCCCCGGCACTGCACTCAACACAGCCCCGCCTTTGCCGGCCTTGTTCACAAAGTTGCGAGCACCGGAAGCAAATCCGCGAGTGGTGCTCTGCACTGGCTGGGCCGGCTGCCCCCCTCGCGCTTGGGCTTCCGAGAATCGCGCATCCTGGCGCGCTCGCTCAGCCTCGTAGGCTGCGCTGTCAGCCTTCGCCCGCCCCATAGCCTCGGCTCGTGCCCGATAGTTGGGCTCGGGAGCTGCCGAAGCCGGACCAGCAGGCGGAGGGAGACCAGGCCTCTGCGCGGTCTGCACCGGCTGACCGCTCACCGTTACGCCTCGGGCCGAAGACGGCATGAAGCCTCGCCCGGAAACACCATCGCTGTTCCCATAGATGACGTTCGGCTTCGGGCTGGCGCCAGGCTGTTGAGCGGTTGGCGATACACCACGCAACTGGGGCAACCGCTTTTTCAGGTCGTCGTTCACCACGCCGCCGTCGGCGAAGAACAA
>NZ_BPFX01000048.1 GCF_019655855.1 Pseudomonas paralcaligenes
GACATGCCGCAGATCAAGGCAGAGCATCGCGGCGCAATGACCAACTTCCTGAACGCCCGAGGCGTTCAGCACCAGGAGGAGACCGTCCCGGCCGCGAGCCTGAAGCCTGCGCAGGCTGAGTTCAGCCGCGAGAAGGTGGCCAGGGCCAAGTCGTTCGAGGGCGGTAGCCGATCCATCCTGGTGTCGAGTGACGGCCATGTGCTGGACGGGCATCACCAGTGGCTGGCGGCCCGCGACGGCGGCGAGGATGTGAAGGTCATCCGCCTCGATGCGCCGATCCGCGAGCTGGTGGACCTGGCGCGCGAGTTCCCCAGTTCAACCGTGGACGAGAGCAGCACTGGGGCTCCGGCCGACGGCCAGCCGGAACGGCAGGAGGCGCGGGCTCCGGGCGAGCCCGCGCCCCAGGCGCAAGTGACCGCGCGCAAGAAGCCCAAGGCGGAGCGACGCACGGCGCAGCCTACGCGGTCCAGCGCGGAAACGCTCCCAGAGATATTGACCACCCCGAAGAAGCGCTACATTGAGCGCCAGGCCAAGGCGGCCGGGCTGAAGAAGGGTGCGCCTGGGTACGACCAGGCGGTACAGCGCCTGCAGGGCCAGTATGAGGCGGATGTTGATCGCGCGTCCGCCTCGCTGACCTTCGAGCAGTACAACACCATGAACAGCGATAGCCCAGAGAGGCTGAACCGCCAGGCCTGGGAGGCGCTGCAGCAGGAGTTTGGTCAGCCGAAGTACTCTCGCGCCAGTCAGCGCGTGACCAACTCCCCAGAATTCGAGCGCTGGTTTGGTGACAGCAAGGTAGTGGGCGAGAACGGCGAGCCGATGGTGGTTTACCACGGCACGCGAGCGGACTTCGACGCATTTGCTGCTGGGGCCATCGGCAGCAACATTGCCTTGCCGGCCGATGCCCCGCGCGGCTTCTACTTCGCCAAAAGTCAGGCGATTGCTGAGCGCTATGCCTCCGGCGACGGGGCTAATGTCATGCCAGTTTTTGTATCGGTGAAGAATCCTGCCCCCAGCTTCGAGCAGTTCAATTCCGATGTGCGATATGACGGATTTATTAACTCCAAGATCGTGGTTGCTCGAAACCCCGAGCAGATAAAGAGCGCCATCGGCAACAGCGGCTCCTTCGATCCGAGCAACCCCGACATCCGCTATTCTTTTGCCGGCCGAAACGCCCAAGGCGCCGACAGGCTGGCCCTGGAGACCGCCCGCCAGCGGATTGTCATGGGCGAGGACGCCGAGGCGGTGCGGCAGGACACCGGATGGCACCGCGGCGCCGACGGCAGATGGCGGTTCGAGATCAGCGACGACCAGGCGAGGATCGCGGTCGCCGGCTCGAACGCCGCCAGCATCATCGCCAACGCCGAGATGAGGGCGCTCGACGATGGCCGCACTGGCGCCACCGTGGGCGACGTGCTGGACCACCAGCAGCTGTTCGCCGCTTACCCAAGCCTGCGGGACCTCCCGCTCCGCCTGATGCCGGCAGACTCGCCCGCGCTGGCGCGCCTGCAGCGCCGGCCGGTTGGCTTCGCCGTCCAGATGCAGGGTTCAATCCCCCGCAATGAGATGGCTTCTCCGCTGATCCATGAGCTGCAGCACGCCATCCAGAACATCGAGGGCTTCGCGCTCGGCGGCTCGCGCCGGATGTTCGCCAGCGACCTCGACACGACCGGCGCGGAGACCTACCGCCGCCTGGCCGGCGAAGTCGAGGCGCGCAACGTCCAGATGCGCATGCGCATGACCCCGGGCCTGCGCCAGGCCATTGCACCGGAGGCTACGGCCGATGTGCCCAGCGGCGAGGTGCTGGTGACATTCAACGGCACGGACCTGGTGGGCGCCCTTCAACCGCAGAACATCACCGGCCGCCCGCCGATGACGGCGCAGGGGTTGGTTCGCGCGTTCGACCTGCAGTTCCCGAAGCTCACCAAGGCGGTGCGCACCATGTTGCAGCGCGGCCAGGAGGGCAAACGCGGTGGCCTGGTGTTCATCGACAGCCCGGACCCGCTCCGGATCGCCGGCGTGTTCTCGCGCAAGACCGGTACCAGCCTGAGCGCTTCCGTGCAGCTGTTCGAGGACAAGGGGCGCATCCAAGGCTTCTACGACGCGAAGTCCGGGCTCACCTTCCTTGTGGGGCCGAACCTAGATCCGGTGACCGGGCCGGCCGTGCTGCTGCACGAGATGACTCACGGCCAGCAGCGGGAGAAGATCGATCGACAGGCCAGCAACATGCTGATGAACCGCGCCAGCGCGAAGAGCGCCGACCTGCGCGCGTTCCTTGATCGCGTGGCGGCTCGGATGGTGGACGCCGGCGAGACAGCGAACCCGCGCGAAGCGGCGGCCTACATCGTCGAGCAGGCTGTCATCGAGGGCCGGGAGCAGGGTTTCGGCCAGGCCGACAGCCGGTTCCTCGGCTGGGTGGACCAGGCCATCGGCAAGCCGGTGGGCGACTTCCTCCGCAGTGTCCTTGCCATGGTGCGCCAGTGGATGCTGCGCCACGGGATGCCCATCGGGCAGATCACCGTCGGCGACCTGGTGGACTACGCGATGGCTGGTGTTCAGCAGGCAGCCGCTGGAGACGTGCGCGGCGAGGGAGTGTCGCTGAGCCAGGATGACCTGCAGAAGGCCCGTATCCTCCAGGGGCCGCCGGTATCGGTGCTCCGCGGCGATGAAGCGCCGCGGGGCATGGCGGCCGTCCGCGAGTGGGCGACCAAGCTGTTCAAGGAGCAAGGAGGCCTGGCGAACAACCCGGACCTGGGCGCGGTTGTTCTGGATGGTCGCGCGGTGCGGGACTCGCTTGGCCATGGCAAGCCGAACCCCTACAAGTACGCCGCGTTCGCTGCCGTCAAGGAGGTGCTGGAGCGCGGCGCACTGGTTCACCAGGCGAGCTACAAGGGCGGGGAGAGTTTCTACGTGTCGGCGCCGGTGGTCATCGACGGGATGGACGACATTGTGACCGTCCTGGTGCGGCGCGAACCGAGTATGCAGCGCATGTATCTGCATTCGGTGGCCACGAAGGGTTATCTCCTGAGCCGGCGAGGTTCCGGGGCAGATGCCGATGCGGCAGAGCAACGTACCGGCTCATCCGGCTCAGAAGATGTGGCCAGTGTACTCCAGCGCCTGCTCACTGCAACTCTGGACAGCGCCCCAGGCGACGGACCGCAGTTCAGCGTGTCTGGCCAGCGTGACATCGATGCGCTACGGAAACTCGGCCTTGCCGGAAGCGAGGCGCGCAACCTGCTGGACCGCGTGCGGAACTTGACCCTGGGCGGTCTGCAACAGACGGTCAAGGACTGGTCGGTCCGTTCGGAGGAGGGCATCTTCGACGGCCTGGCCGGCATCCGGCGGGCCGAAGCAGCGGTTGGGGTGACCGATCCAGAGCGGCAGGGCTACGTCTCGGCCAGGATGGCCAGCGGCATCGCCGACGTGATGCACGGTGTTCTGCACTACGCGGCGCCAGAATGGCGCGATGGTGTGGTGTCCGGCAAGGCCGGCACCCGCGGCGTGCTAGAGATCCTGGGCGACTTGGGGCCGGACAACCTCACGCCCTGGCTTGCCTGGCTCGGCGGTAAGCGCGCCGAGCTGCTCAAGGCCCAGGGGCGGGAGAATAACCTGAACGATGAGGAGATCGCCGAGCTGCAGGCGATGGGGCTGGGCAAGGAAGAACTGTTCGAGCGTGTCTACCGCGAGTATGCCCAGGTGAACGAGGCTGTGCTGGACCTGGCGCAGGAAGCCGGGCTGATCGACCAGGGCGCCCGGGAGAAATGGCTAACCGACTACTACGTGCCGTTCTACCGCCAGGATGAGGCCGAGGGCATCTTCGCCGCGCCGCGCTCGAAGCGTGGCCTGTCGCACCAGACCGCCGCAATCAAGGCGCTGAAGGGCGGCACGCTGCCGACCAACGACCTGCTGGCCAACATGCTGGCCGGATGGACCAAGCGAATCGATGCCTCGATGAAGAACAAGGCCCTGCTCGAGGTCGTGGACAACCTCAAGGACAGCGACTATCTGGCGGATGAGAGCCCGCGGTGGCAGCAGGTGCTCATCTCGCGCGACCAGATTGCGCAGCAGATCAGGAAGGACCGCAAGGCCCAGGCCTTGGCCGCCGAGATGCTTGACCTACCGAATAGCGCCAATCTACTGCAAGTGCTGAACAAGCTGCAGAGTCCCGAAGCGGCAGGATTCGAGCAGTTGTGGACCCGGGTTGCGCCGACCGACCCCGACATCATCAGGGTGCAGCGTGACGGCAAGAGCGAGTACTACCGGGTCAACGACGAGAGCCTGCTGCGCGGCTTGAAGTTCATGGAGGGTAGCGTCTTCAATGACCCGATCACCAGGATCGGCCGTGCCTTCAAGCGGGTGTTGACCACTGGTGTGACCGCCTCGCCGGACTTCATCCTGCGCAACTTCATCCGCGACGCGGCACATGCTTGGATGATCAATAAGGACGGCTTCAAGCTGGGCACCGACTCCATCCGCGGCATGCGGGACGCGCTGCGGGAGGATCAGGACTACCGCGACCTGATGTTCGCCGGCGGCAGCTTCCAGGGCGGGTATGTGCATGGCGCCGACCCCGAGGCCTCGGCGCAGATCATCCGCAGGGCGCTGGAGAAGAAGGGATTCACGCGCGCCCAGCAGGAGGCCTACCTGGGCAGCCTGGTCAACACGCCGGCGAAGGCCGCAGCCATGCTGGGCAAGGGCTGGCAACGGTACCGGGAGCTGGGTGACAAGGTAGAGAACGCCAACCGGTTGAGCACCTACAAGGCGGCGCTCGCCGCCGGCAAGGGCCGACGCCAGGCCTCCTTTGAGGCGAAGGACCTCATGGATTACAGCCTGCGAGGCAACTTCGCGGCGGCGCAGTGGTTCACCGATGTGGTGCCGTTCCTCAACGCACGCCTGCAGGGCCTATATAAGCTCGGTCGTGCCGTAAAGGGCGACAAGACTCTGCTGGCCAAGGAAGTGGCGATGAAGGGGGCTTACATCGCGCTGTTCTCCCTGCTGCTGGCCGGCATCAACGATGACGACGAGCGCTACCAGGCCCTGCAGGACTGGGACAAGGACATGCACTGGCACATCTTCCTCGGCGACGAGCACTTCCGGATTCCCAAGCCGTTCGAACTCGGCCTGCTCTTCGGTACCGTGCCGGAGCGCCTGCTGCATACCATGACCGGGAGCCAGGACGGCGGCGACCTTGCGAAAGCTGTCTCGCAAGGCGTGTTCCAGACGCTCGCCTTCAACCCGGTACCGCAGTTCTACCAGCCGATCCGAGAGCTGCAGGCCAACCGCAACTTCTTCCGTGACTCGCCGATCGAGGACATGAGCGACGAGGGCAAGCTGGCGGAGGCACGCTACGACGAGCGCACCAGCGCAATCGGCTACGGTCTGGGCCAGGTCACCGGGCGGCTGGCCGGTATCTCGCCGAAGCAGGTGGATCACCTGATTCAGGGTTACACCGGCACGCTCGGCGGATATGTGCTTGCCGCGTCCAGTTTAGTTGCGAACCTGCTGAAGGATGGCGAACGCCCTGCGCTACGTGCCGCCGACCTGCCGGTAGCGAAGGTGATCTACCAAGGCAATGCGGTGACCACCTCGAAGTATCAGGCCGAGTTCTACGACATGGTGCGGGAGGCCGACCAACTGCAGCGGACCATCAACTCCTATCGCGAGGAAGGGCGCCTGGAAGCCGCCGCCGGACTGCTGGAGAGCAGCAGGGAGCGGCTGCGACACCGGCCGGCTCTGGGCGCCGCTCGCCGGCAACTCGGCCAGATCCGTAACCAGATTGATGCGGTCTACCGAGACCCTGTGATGACTGGCGGGCAGAAACGCCAGCGGCTGGATGAGCTGCAGCGCCAAGCGAATGCGACAGCGGAACGGGTGGTGAAACTGGCCGGGGCTGATTTCTAGGACAGGAGGGCGGCGACTCCGACCACCACCATACATAGGACGGCGAAGCCCCAGAACGTGCTTTCGGCGTCGGCCCGGGTTGCCTTGCTGGTGGTGCTGTAGAGGCCGTAGCCGGCGGCGAGCATGATCCCGCCGATGATGGGGCTGGCCAGCAGGGCAAACATGCCAAGGACCATAAGGATGCCGCCCAGATAAACCTGCAACATGCGGTTCTCCTGATAATTGCTCGATCAGTTTATGGCTGTCGAGGGCGTGGGACGAGGGCCCGATCAGGCCCTCTGATGTTGATGCTGGCCGGCTCTAGAGAGTGAGCGGTGGCCAGCTGCCCCCCCTGTAGGGTTTGGCC
>NZ_BPFX01000049.1 GCF_019655855.1 Pseudomonas paralcaligenes
TGGCGATTCTCCGGACGCAGCACCACGCCGCCGCCGGTCGCAATCACCACCCCCTCAAGCTCGCAAAGCTCCTCGATCATCACCTGCTCGCGCTCACGGAAGCCCTGCTCACCCTCGACATCGAAGATCCAGGGAATATCGGCACCGGTACGCTGCTCGATCTCCTTGTCCGAATCCTTGAAGTGCAACTTCAGCTCTTTCGCGAGCAGCCGCCCGATGGTGCTCTTGCCAGCCCCCATCGGGCCTACCAACGCTACGTTCTGCACTATCGATTGTTCACCGCGATGGCTTGGTTGTTCATGATGCGAGGCGTGATGAACACTAGGAGTTCGGTCTTCTCTTCAGTCACGATATCCCTGCGGAATAGGCGGCCGAGATATGGAACATCTCCCAAGAACGGCACCTTTTCCACCGCCTTATTCTGGGTATTGGTAAAGACGCCACCAATTACGATCGTCTCGCCATCACTCACCAGAATCTTGGCATTCACCTCATTCTTATCAATGGGCGGCACCCCGGCGACCTGCCTGGTGAAGTCCGGCTGATCCTTGTTCACCTTCACTTCCATGATGATGCGATTGTCCGGAGTGATCTGCGGCGTCACCTCAAGCGACAATGCAGCCTCCTTGAACGAAACCGTGGTGGCGCCACTGGAACTCGCTTCTTGGTACGGCACCTCAGTACCCTTGAGAATCTTTGCCGTTTCCTTGTCGGAAGTCACAACCTTGGGCTGAGAAATAACTTCGCCATTACCACTCCTTTCCATCGCTGACAGCTGCAAATCAAGTATAGCGTTATCAGTTACGAAGCCAATGCCCAAGCCCGATGTACTATCGCTGATACCCAAGTCTACGAATGGCACAGGAATATTATTATTCGTAGGCCTAGTGCACTGACCCTCAAAGGGACCGCAGCGGTACCCTTCCTCATCCTCAATGCCTGTAGCACCATCCTTGCCGTACCCCTTCCACTTACCAGTACCTACTGTCCCCCCCCACCGAACCCCGAGCTTCTTGTCATAGTTCACACCTGCCTCGACAATTCGAGCTTCAATCATGACTTGGCGAACAGGGATGTCGAGTTGAGCGACAATTCGGCGTAGCTCATCCAGTCGATCCTGAGTCTGGTAAGCAATGATGCTGTTGGTACGGTCATCGACGGTAACCGTACCCCGATCACCACTTCCTTTACCATCTGTTGCAGCGACGGATTGAAATAACTGGGCAATATCGGACGCTTTAGCATAGTTAACCTGAATAAGCTCACGACGTAGTGGAGCCAATTCAGCTATCTGGTTTTGCGCCTCAAGCTCTTGACGCTCCCGCGCAGCGATTTCATCCGCAGGTGCTACCAAAAGAACGTTACCTACCTTGCGCTTATCAAGGCCGCGAGTCTTCAGAACCAAGTCCAATGCTTGATCCCAAGGTACGTTCTGCAGTCGCAGGGTAATGCTGCCCTGCACCGTATCGCTGGCCACAAGATTGAGATCAGTGAAATCCGCAATCAGTTGAAGCACAGACCGGACATCAATATCCTGAAAATTCAGTGAAAGCTTTTCACCAGTGTATGCAAAACGCTCAGCCTTACGTTTTTCGACATCATCCTGACTCAGCGGCTTAACATTAACCGTAAGCTTATTGTCAGTCTGGAAAGCTAAGTAATCATAAAAGCCTGTTGGCTCAATGGTGACACTGACTACACCATTGGCCTCGGATGCAGACACAAACTGCACAGGCGTAGCAAAGTCCTTGACATCAAGTCTGACACGAAGACTCTCAGGCAGCTGAGTCTTGGCAAATTTAAGATTGATTTTTCCACCCTGCTCCTGAATATCGGCGTTTACCGAAGGGTCCGATAGTTCGATAACAATACTTCCCTCGCCCTGCTCTCCACGCTGAAAGTCGATGCCACTGATCGATCTGCCGCCGGACAACGCTAATTGCTTCGTGGCCGGACTAGTAACAGGAGTAGAAGTTATCGCTGAGGCCGGACGAGCGCTGGAGTCGCCGACCACCAAGAAAAGGTTATTTCCTTCGGAGCGAGTGCTATAGGGCGCCAGGGTCGTCAGATTCACGATGAGACGGGTACGGTCCTTGGCTTCCACAACCGTAACACTACGCGCGTTCCCCACACCCAACTCACGGCTTTTCTGCCCCAATTTGTTTGAGACCCCTGGCAGATCCAACGCAATGCGGGCCGGCTGTTCAATGGTATAACCACGTGGATTGGCTACAGGCTCGTCGAACGAAAGCTTCAACTCCACCTTGTCGCCCGGCAACGCGGCAACATCAATCTTCTGAAGCTCTGCTGCGAATACCGATGGCATGAAAGTCGCAAGCATGAGCGCCCCGGCAAGGCGAGAGATTTGGCTGATCATTGGCATGTTCCGTTCGACAGATCCGATTTTATTCTTCATAGAAACCTCGCAGCTATGTGCGCTCTTTGAGAGTGAGACTGCGAGGCCGCTCGAGCCAGCCCCCCTCGCCATCGGGAACTATTTCCACAACGTTGATTCCCGCCTCGTCAACTGCAGTAACACGCCCATGGTTGCGCCCCAGATAATCGCCTACCTTGACCCGGTGAACCCCTCCTGCCCCACGAACCAACGCGTAGACGCCACCGTCCCTGGCAAGAGTGCCGACCATTTCGAATGTTTCGATATTGAACCCCTCGAGGAACTGCCGAACCCGCGTCTCGTCAGGCTTCACCTCCTTGCTGCCCTTGGGAGAGGCGGCAATATCAATTTTTACTGGAGGCTGGAACGGGCTGCGAAGCCCGGCCGCGGCGTAAGTAAAGGCCTCATAAGGCTGAAATTTCGGCAGTGGCTCTATTGCCCCCTTAGGGCGAGCCCTGACTTCATCCATAAAAGCTTGCAGATCAGAAAAGTCCCCTCCTCCACATCCGCTGACAACAGAGAATACGAGTAGCATGCATAAAAACCGGACCGGCCTCATTTCTTGGCCCCTTCATCGTTGTAGCGGTAGGTCTTCGCCAAAACACTCATGCGCAACTTGGAGATGCTGACGGCTTCTCCATCCTTAGGCTTCGGTATCTCAACATGAAAGTCATGCAAGGTAACGATCCGAGGCAAACTGGCGACACCACTTACAAAAGTAGCCAAGTCATGATAGCCACCAACCACAACTATCTGAATAGGAAGCTCTATATAGAACTGCTGGGTCACTTCAGGCTGCAACTTGATCTCTTCGAATTCCAAACCGCTGCCAAGTCCAGTCCTGGTAATATCCTCTAGCAACCCCGGGACCTCAGTATCCCCGGGTAGTTGACGCAACAGTGTGCCAAATGAATCTTCCATCTCTTTCATTTGAGACTTGTAAACGTCCAAGTTGGCTGCTTGGAAGGCCTTCGAGGAAAATTGCTCTTTCAGGCTCTGCTCGCTAGCTCGCTGCTGGTCCAGCACACCCTGCAAATCCTTAAGATAGAAGTTATAACCCAAGGCAAGAGCAATAATCAGCAGAAGAACACAAGTGATAACCTTGATTACCGGAGGCCAGGCACCAAGGTTATTCAGATCCAGCTCCGACAACTCCACTCGCTTAAGCGAATTAATGGACTCTGAAATACTCATGGCTTTTGACCACCATTATTAGAAGATACAACTTTCTGATCGGCCGAAGAGCTACCTGCAGCATCCTCACCTGGCTGCGTCTGCTGAACCGTCAACTGAAAGGTATTGGCCTGATCCAGTGCACCAGCCGTAGTAGCCTTGACCTCAGTTAGACTTGGTGCCGCCAGCCAATCGGACGCATCCAGATTCCGCATCAGACTGGACACCCTGTTGTTGGATTCCGCAGCCCCTACGATCAGGATGCTTTTCCCCGTTCTCTTGAGTTCGGTGAAATACACCCCATCCGGCAGCGTGCGCACCAGTTGGTCGAAAATCCTGCCGATGACCGGACGGTTACCCTGGAGATCCTGAATGATCTTCATCCGCTCGAGGAGCAGTTGTCGCCGCTCCTTGAGCTCACTGATTTCCTTGATACGCGCATCAAGTACCGCGATTTCCTTCTTGATGAACTCGTTGCGAGCGTTCTGATGAGCGATGGCCCGGTCGAGATACTGCCCCCCCAGGAAAACCAAACCGCCCGCGATGATCAGGGTTCCGAGCATGACGACGAGGAAGCGCTGCTTGCGCTCCTCGCGCAGTTGCTCCCGCCATGGAAGTAGGTTGATCCGCGCCATCAGTCGAAACTCCTCATCGCCAGACCACAGGCAATCATCAGTGACGGCGCATCGCTAGCCAGCGCGCCGGCATTGACCTTGCCTCCAAGCGCCATATCGGCGAACGGATTGGCTACCAGCGTAGGGGTGCCAATCTTCTGCTGGATCAACCGATCGAGGTCGGGGATGGACGCAGTGCCGCCGGCAAGAAGGATGTAGTCGACATCATTGAACTGGCCTGCAGCGAAGAAGAACTGCAGGGAGCGGGACACTTGTTGCACCACAGCCTCCTTGAAAGGCTGCAGCACTTCGCTCTCATAGTCGTCCGGAAGCCCGCCCTGCTTCTTCGCCAAACCCGCCTCTTCCACGGACAGGCCATAGCGACGCTGGATCTCCTCGGTCAGCTGGCGACCACCGAAGAGTTGCTCGCGGGTATAGATGGTGCGCCCATTATGCAGAACGCTGAGCGTCGTCATGGTGGCGCCGATATCGACGACGGCCACGGTCAGCTCATCGGCGTTGCCGCCCAGCTGAGAGTCGAGCAACCCGAATGCACGCTCCAGCGCGTAGGCTTCGACATCCACGACCTTGGCCGTAAGACCCGCCAGACCGAGAGCCGCCTCGCGGACCTCGACGTTCTCCTTGCGGCAGGCCGCCAGCAGCACTTCGACGCGCTCGGAATTGCGCGCAGAGACGCCCTGCACTTCGAAGTCGATGGCCACTTCCTCGAGAGGGTAGGGAATGTACTGATCCGCCTCGATCTTCAGCTGGTTCTCCAGCTCGTCGTCGTTGAGCCCAGCTTCCATCTCGATGGTCTTGGTGATTACCGCGGAGCCGGCAACGGCCACCGCAACGGTACGCACCCCAGTCTTTGACTTGCTCAGAACACGAGAGAGCGCCTGACCGACCCCTTCCAGTTCGGCGATGTTCTTCTCGACCACGGCATTAGGAGGGAGTGGCTCGACGGCGTAGGCCTCTACCTTGTAGCGGCTTCCGGAGCGACTCAATTCAAGGAGCTTGACCGAGGTCGAACTGATGTCGATCCCCAGAAGCGTATTCGCTTTCTTATTGAAGAGCCCTAGCACGACCGATTTCCTATCTGCATCCGAGACTTACGGACTATTTATGTTTTTCCACATTAAATAACAGTCTTGACAGAAGCGCAAATGGCTCCCCCGCAAAAAAACCGCTTATAATGTGAACAGTTTTCCCCTTTTCGCACCGCGCAACACTTAACCCATTCTTTTATCTGGAATTCCAAGAACCTTGATGCGTTTGCTGAAGTTTTTCTGGTGGTCCTGTGTCGCCGCTTTTTGCGGGATAGTGCTCAGTTTCAGCGGAGCCTTCCTCTACCTTAGCCCCGGCTTGCCCTCTGTCGACTCGCTGCGCAGCATACAGCTGCAGATTCCCCTGCGCATCTACAGCGCCGACGGCAAGCTGATCGCCGAATTCGGCGAGATGCGCCGTTCGCCGATACGTTTCGACGACATCCCTCCCGACTTCATCCGCGCCCTGCTGGCGGCCGAGGACGACAATTTCGCCAACCATTATGGCGTCGACTTCACCAGCCTGATGCGCGCTGCTACGCAGTTATTGGCAAGCGGACACATCCAGACCGGGGGCAGCACCATCACCATGCAGGTGGCGAAGAACTTCTTCCTCACCAGCGAGCGCAGCTTCTCGCGCAAGACCAATGAGATCCTGCTCGCGTTACAGATAGAGCGCGAGCTGAGCAAGAACGAGATCCTCGAGCTCTACGTCAACAAGATCTACCTGGGCAATCGCGCCTACGGCATCGAGGCCGCCGCGCAGGTGTACTACGGCAAGTCGATCCGCGACCTCAGCCTCGGCCAGCTCGCGATGATCGCCGGCCTGCCCAAGGCACCGTCGCGCTACAACCCGCTGGTCAACCCGCAGCGCAGCATGGAACGGCGTGACTGGATCCTCGGCCGCATGTACAAGCTCGGCGCCATCGACCAGGCCCGCTACGAGGCGGCGCTGGCGGAACCGATCGAGGCCCGCCACCACGTACAGCCGGTCGAGCTCAACGCTCCCTATATAGCCGAGATGGCGCGCGCCGAGATGGTCGGCCGCTATGGAAGCGATGCCTATACCGAAGGCTTCCGAGTCACAACCACCGTCCCGTCGGCGCTGCAGGAGTCGGCCAACAAGGCCCTGCACGATGGCCTGGTGGCCTATGACCAGCGCCACGGCTTCCGCGGCCCGGAAACGCGCCTGCCCGGCCTCACCCGCGAAGCCTGGCTGCAGGAGCTGGCCAGGTACAAGAGCATCGGTGGCCTGCAACCGGCCATCGTCACCCAGGTGGAGAAGAGCGGCATCATGGTGCTGCTGCGCAACGGCGAAGAGCAGCCGGTGGCCTGGGACAGCATGAAATGGGCCCGCCCCTTCCTCAACACCAACAGCCTAGGCCCGCGCCCGCAGAAGCCCGCGGACGTCGCGCAGATCGGCGATCTGGTCCGCGTAGAACGCAACGAGGAGGACGATACGCTGTTGTTCCGCCAGATCCCCTCCGCGCAGAGCGCGCTGGTATCCCTCGACCCACAGAACGGCGCGATCCGAGCACTGGTCGGCGGCTTCTCCTTCGAGCAGAGCAACTACAACCGCGCCGCCCAGGCCAAGCGCCAGCCGGGGTCCAGCTTCAAGCCCTTCATCTATAGTGCGGCGCTGGATGCAGGTTTCACCGCCTCCAGCCTGGTCAACGATGCACCCATCGTGTTCCAGGAGGCCGGCATGGGCGAGGCCTGGCGCCCGAAGAACGACAACAACACCTTCCTCGGCCCGATCCGCCTGCGCGAAGCCCTGTACAAGTCGCGCAACCTCGTGTCGATCCGCCTGCTGCAGACCATCGGCATCGACTACACCCTCGACTACATCAGCACCTTCGGCTTCAACCGCCAGGACCTGCCGCGCAACCTGTCTCTGGCGCTGGGCACCGCCGGCCTGACGCCACTGGAAATCGCCGGGGGCTGGAGCGCCTTCGCCAATGGCGGGCGCAAGGTCCAGCCCTACCTGATCGAGCGGATCGACAGCCGCGACGGCAAACCGCTGTTCACCGCCAACCCGCCACGCACCCCGGAAAGCGCCCAACTGGTCGAGGAGCAGAATATCGCCCTGCGGATCGAGGAACCCGATGCCGAAGTCCAGCAACCGGTCCTCGCCGAGCAGATCATCGACGAGCGCACCGCCTACATCATGACCAGCATGTTGCAGGACGTGATCAAGCGCGGCACCGGCCGCCGCGCCCTGGCGCTGGGTCGCAGCGACCTGGCGGGCAAGACCGGCACCACCAACGAATCCAAGGACAGCTGGTTCTCCGGTTACAACGCCGACTACATGACTACTGTCTGGGTGGGCTTCGACCAACCGGAGAGCCTCGGGCGCAACGAATATGGCGGCACAGTGGCCCTACCGATCTGGATGGACTACATGGGCGCTGCCCTCAAGGACAAGCCCAGCCACCTGCCGCCGGAGCCGGCTGGCCTGATCAGCCTGCGGGTCGACCCCGTGAGCGGTCGTGCCGCCTCGCCCGGCACGCCGGACGCCTACTTCGAGCTGTTCAAGAGCGAGGATTCGCCACCGCCGATGAGCGAGCTGGAGCCGGGCATGGGCATCCCCGGCAGCCCGCTGCCCGCCGACGAGTCGGCTCCGATCGACCTATTCTGATCGACGAGCGCCGGAAAACAAAAAGCCCCGCATCAGCGGGGCTTTTCGTTGCATCGGTGATCAGCCGTTGAACACATCGTCCACCGACTTCAGCGGGTAGTTCTGCGGATAGGGCAGGGTCGCCACTCCGGTCTCGATCGCAGCCTTGGCCACGGCATCGGCCACCACGGTGATCAGGCGCACGTCCATCGGCTTCGGAATGATGTATTCACGGCCGAACTCCAGCTTGATGCCACCGTAGGCGTCACAGACCTCCTGCGGAACCGGCAGCTTGGCCAGGTCGCGCAGGGCGTTGGCGGCGGCGATCTTCATCTCTTCGTTGATGCGGGTGGCGCGTACATCCAGGGCGCCACGGAAGATAAAGGGGAAGCCCAGCACGTTGTTGACCTGGTTCGGATAGTCCGAGCGGCCGGTGGCCATGATCACATCGTTGCGGGCGGCATGCGCCAGTTCCGGCTTGATCTCCGGGTCCGGGTTAGAGCAGGCGAACACGATCGGATCAGCTGCCATGCGCTTGAGATCTTCCGCGCTCAGCAGGTTGGCGCCGGACAGGCCGACGAACACGTCGGCGCCTTCGAGGGCGTCGGACAGGGTGCGCTTGTCGGTGGTGTGGGCGAACACAGCCTTGTACTGGTTGAGATCGTCGCGGCCGGCGTGGATCACGCCCTTGCGGTCGAGCATGAAGATGTTCTCGACCTGGGCACCCATGCTCACCAGCAGTTTCATGCAGGAGATAGCGGCGGCGCCGGCGCCCAGGCAGACGATCTTGGCTTCCGGCAGCGTCTTGCCGGCGATTTCCAGCGCGTTGAGCATGCCCGCCGCGGTGACGATGGCAGTGCCGTGCTGGTCATCGTGGAACACCGGGATGTCGCACTGCTCGATCAGCGCGCGCTCGATCTCGAAGCACTCGGGCGCCTTGATGTCCTCCAGGTTGATGCCACCGAAGGTGATGGAGATGCGCTTGACAGTGTCGATGAAGGCCTGCGGGCTTTCCGAGTCGACTTCGATATCGAACACGTCGATGCCGGCGAAGCGCTTGAACAGCACGCCCTTGCCTTCCATCACCGGCTTGGAGGCCAGCGGGCCGAGGTTGCCCAGGCCGAGGATCGCGGTACCGTCGGAAATCACTGCCACCAGGTTGCCCTTGCCGGTGTAGCGATAGGCCAGTTCGGCATCGCGGGCAATCTCGCGCACCGGCTCGGCCACGCCCGGGCTGTAGGCCAGGGCCAGGTCACGGGCGGTCGCGGTCGGCTTGGTCAGTTCCACGCTCAGTTTGCCCGGACGGGGCTGTGCGTGATACTCGAGAGCGGCAGTTTTCAGATCGGACATTTCGGCTATTTCCGCTTTGCTGTGAAAGGCAGGCGAGCGAGCATACGCAAGAAGGCCAAACCCCACAAGATCAGGGGTCCGAGCGGGTCAGCGGACAACCTTCAGCCAATCGCCGGGAAGTGGCTGACCGGTCGGATACAGACCATTCAGCAGGCGCAGGCGCTTCAACTTGTCGCCCTCGCCGCCCATCTGCCGGCTGATCTCATCCAGACTCTGCCCCGCCTGGTAGCGCACCAGATGCAGGCGCCAGGGCTCGCCGAGCTTGCGCTCCTCGGCCTGCAGCGGGCGGATGCTGCGCACCACCTCCATGAACTGGTCGTCGGCGCTGGCCAGCGAGGTACTCCCGCTGACCGCGCCGACGACGAGGAAGGCATCGCGCTCACGGACAATCACCGCGACGCGCTTGGCGTCGCTGCCACGCACCACGCCGGTGGTCACGTCCAGGCCGCTCTGCCTGAAGTTCTGCTCGCCACTCAGGCTGAGATCGCCGATACGCTTGCGGACGTAGGTGCGCGAGTCGGTCTTCTCGCCCAGCGTCTCCAGTTTCATGACCATGAAAGCCTGCTCGTCGCCGCGGTGGACGACCAGCGAATCGGGACGGTTGATCAGCTCCCAGCCCTGAGGGAAGGCGAGCGTGAAATCCAGGCCGACATGATAGAAGCGCTGCCCGCGGCGCACGCCCGCCTCGGCCGAATCGCCGAACGGCATGCCGTCGATCATCTTCAGGTAGGCGTCGCGCCCGGTATCACCCTGCCCGTTGACCAGTGGAGTGGCCGACGCCACCACCTGGCGCAGGCGGGTGTCGTTGTCCGGGTGGGTGTCGAACAGGCCGTGGTAACCCGCCGGCGGCACTTCCTTGCCCTTGGCCTGGGCCTCTTCGCGGGCGAAGTCCTCCTGGTTCTTGAGGACCTTCACCACCTCGATCATCGCCTGCGGGTCATAGCTGCTGCGAGCCAGGTACTGGGCGCCGAAGCCGTCGGCCTCCAGCTCCATGTCGCGGCCGTAGCCGCGCACGAAGGCGCTCCCCAGGACATTGGTCAGATCGCCTGCGGCGCTGACGCCGGTGCCGATGGCCACGGCCTGGCCGAACAAGCCCCAGGCGGTGGACTGGCTCTGCTGGCGCACGCTGTGGCGGGCGGTGACATGCCCGACTTCATGGCCGAGCACCGCAGCCAGCTCCGCCTCGGAACCGAGATAAGCCATCAGTCCGCGGTGGATATAGATGTGCCCGCCGGGAATGGCGAAGGCGTTGATGTCCGGGGTGTCGATGACGGTGAAGCTGTAGGCGAGATTGCTGCGATGGCTGTTGCGCGCCACCCGCTCGCCCACTTGCTGGACGTAGGCCTGCAGCTTCTCGTCCGCGTAGCGCGGATATTGCCGGGCGATCTCCTGGGCGTAGTTGCGGCCCATGGCGATCTCCTGCTGCTCGCTCATCATCACGAAATCGGTGCGCCCCGTGGCCGGGTTGGTCGCACAACCGACGAGCTGGGCCAGCAGGGACAGCAGCAGGAACAGACGCAACTTCTTCATGGCAACACCTCGAGCATGGCCGCATGGGTCAGCGGCAGCATCCAGCGGGCCTGGTCCGGTTGTACGCCGCCGCGCCGGGAACGGTCAATCACCCAGCCGCGCACCTCGACCTCACGACCAGTCAGGCGCTGCAGGGCGGCGACGTCGAAGTGGCGCAGCAGCTTGGGCTCAATACGCAACACCAGTGGCCCATCCATTTCTATCCACAGACCACCGCGATTGCGCTGCACCCGCTCGACCTTGCCACGCACCAGGGCGAAACCGCCGCTGCGCAGATCGAACGGAGTCACCACGGTCGCTTGCTGCCAGAGACCCAGGCGCTGGCGACGCGCCTCGTCCTCGGCGCCGCGGTGGCACTCCTCCAGACCGGTGGCCGGCTGGAAGGCGACCTGATAGCCCAGGCCCTCGGCGAGCAGCTGCGCCTCCAGATTGCGCCCCGCACCGTCGTACGCGTGAGCCAGGGTGCGGCCGTACTGGTCGCGCGCCCTGCTGCCGACCCGCAGGCCGACCCGTCCGTCGTTGGCCGCCACCAGCGTCTGCAGGCGCTTGCGCGCAGCCTCGGCGAAAGGCTCGGCGGGACGACCGTCCCGCGCCCGCTCCGGCGCATTGACGCCGATCAGGCGCACGCTGCGGCCATCGGCCAGGCGCAGGGTGTCGCCGTCCACCACCTTGGCCACGCGCAGCGGCGCCAGGCCCTCGACCAGCGGACAGGCAGCCCGGACGGGCGAAACCAGAAAGACAGAAACGAAAAAGGCGCCCACCAGGGACGCCTTTCTCAGCAACGTGGAACGAACCACGCTTCGGCTTACTTGCTGCCGAACACGCCGAAACGCTGCTTGAAGCGATCGATACGGCCGCCGGTATCCAGCATCTTCTGCTTGCCGGTGTAGAACGGGTGGCATTCGGAGCACACGTCCAGGCTCATCGGCTTACACAGGGTGGAACGGGTCTTGATCACGTTGCCACAGCTGCAGGTTGCAACCATTTCGTCGTACTGCGGATGGATTTCGGCTTTCATCGCTTTTTCCTCGGTTGGGTGTGCCGCCACTCGACTCGCTGCCAAGTACCGCACGGAAATAGGCCGCGCACTATACCAGACCACCACCCGCGCGCAAGCCGCCGCCAGGCCGTGGCGACGTGCGGCCGTGCTAGCATCGCCGCCTCGACCCTGGAGCCCCACGTGCCCGACACCATCCTGCGCCTCGCCCTGCCCTCGCCGCTGCGCCGCCTGTTCGACTACCGCGCCCCCGCGGGCGTGCCCCGTTCGATGCTGCAGCCCGGGGCACGCCTGCGCGTGTCGTTCGGCCGGCGCGAGGTGATCGGCGTGCTGGTGGAGCTGGCGGATACCACCGATGTGCCGCAGGACAAGCTCAAGCCCGCCCTCGAACTGCTGGACCGCAGCCCACCGCTGCCGGCACCGCTGTTCAAGCTGTGCCTGTGGACCGCGCAGTACTACCAGCACAGCCTCGGCGACACCCTGAGCTGGGCGCTGCCGGTGCTGCTGCGCCAGGGCGAACCGGCCGAGGTGCGCCAGGAGCGCTACTGGCATGTGCTCGAAGGCGCCAGCCCGGACGACCCGCGCCTGGCCCGCGCGCCGCGCCAGCGCGAGGCGCTGCGCACCCTGGCCCAGCACCACCACGGCGTGCCGCACGCCCTGCTGAGCAAGCTGCAACTGAACAAGGACAGCCTCGACCTGCTGCTGGAAAAGGGCCTGGTGCGCGTCGAGATCCGCCGCAGCGCGCCGCTGGAGCGCCACGGCGGCTGGCTGGCGCAGCCGGAGCTGCCGCTCAATGCCGAGCAGCGCGCCGCCTTCAACGCCGTACAGTCCGGCCTGGACGGCTTCGGCGCCTATCTCCTGTACGGCGTCACCGGCAGCGGCAAGACCGAGGTATACCTGCAGCTGATCCGGCGCTGCCTGGAGGCCGGCCGCCAGGCGCTGGTGCTGATCCCGGAGATCAACCTGGGCCCGCAGACGGTGGAACGCTTTTCCCGGCGCTTCAACGCGCGCATCGCCCTGCTCCATTCCGGGGTCAACGACCGCGAGCGCCTGGATGCCTGGCTGGCCGCCCGCGACGGCGAGGCCGACATCGTCATCGGCACCCGCTCCGCCCTGTTCACACCGCTGAAGAACCCCGGCCTGATCATCGTCGATGAAGAGCACGACGCTTCCTACAAACAGCAGGAAGGCCTGCGCTACCACGCCCGCGACCTGGCCCTGGTGCGCGCACGCCAGGAAAATCTGCCGATCGTCCTCGGTTCCGCCACGCCCTCGCTGGAGAGCCTGCACAACGCCCATGCCGGCCGCTACGCCCTGCTGCGCCTCAACCAGCGCGCCGGCGGCGCGCAGCCGCCGCGCTTCCTGCGCATGGACGTGAAGAGCCTGCCGCTGGACGCCGGCATCTCCGGCCCGCTGCAACTGGCCATCGGCCAGATCCTGGCGGCCGGCCAGCAGGTGCTGGTATTCCTCAACCGCCGCGGTTTCGCCCCGACCCTGCTGTGCCACGACTGCGGCTGGATCAGCCAGTGCCCGCGCTGCGACGCGCGCATGACCCTGCACCAGCGCCACAACGAACTGCGCTGTCACCATTGCGGCCACGTCGAGCGCCCGCCACGCAACTGCCCGGACTGCCAGAAGGTAGACCTGCGCCCGGTCGGCGCCGGCACAGAGCGCGCCGAGGAGCGCCTGGCCCTGCTCTTCCCGCAGTACCCGGTGCTGCGCATCGACCGCGACACCACGGCACGCAAGGGCGCCATGGACAAGCTGTTCGCCACCATCAACAAGGGCGAGCCGTGCATCCTGGTCGGCACCCAGATGCTCGCCAAGGGCCACCACTTCCCGCGCGTCACCCTGGTCGCCATCCTCGACGCCGACGGCGGCCTGTTCTCCGCCGACTTCCGCGCCAGCGAGCGCATGGCCCAGCTCATCGTGCAGGTGGCCGGGCGCGCGGGACGCGCCGAAGAGCCGGGCAAGGTGATCATCCAGAGCCACCTGGCCGACCATCCGCTGCTGGTCCAGCTCACCGAGCAGGGCTACCCGGCCTTCGCCGAACAGGCCCTCAGCGAACGGCGCGGCGCCGGCCTGCCGCCGTTCGCCCACCTGGCGCTGCTGCGCGGCGAGGCGCACAAGCCCGGGCAGGCCGAGGCCTTCCTCGACGAGGCCTGCACCTACGCCGAACAGCTGTGCGACGAGCTGAAGCTGCCCGGCATCGAACTGCTCGGCCCGGTACCGGCGCCGATGGAACGCCGCGCCGGCCGCTACCGCGCCCAGCTGCTGCTGCAATGCGCCAGCCGCGCGCCACTGCACAAGCTGCTGGCGCACTGGCTGCCGATCCTCGAGGCCATGCCGGGCGGCCGCGCGGTGCGCTGGTCGCTGGATGTCGATCCGATCGACCTTTTCTAGGCGGCAAGCCTCGAGCAAAGCCGGGGCGAGCTTTGCAGAGCAATCAGCTGTAGCAGTGGCGTGCATAACCCAACACGCTGTCGTCCCCACGAAAGCGGGGACTCAGATACAGGGTGCCAGCCTCATGGATTCCCGCCCGCGCGGGAATGACGGAACCTCCTTATCTGCCTTGTCCGTGCAGGACATTCGCCGGATTACCTTGCCTGCACCATCAGGATAATCGGGTGACACGCACACCTCACCCCCGTCATCCCCGCGCAGGCAAGGACCCAGGCACAGCCCATGGATTCCCGCCTTCGCGGGAATGACGGAATCTCCTATCTACCTTGCCCCCAATAGGCTCCCACCCGATTGCCCTGGCGCGCTTTTCCTTGCAGCTTGTGGCTTGCAGCTTGCCGCTGCTCTTATAATGCGCAGTTTTCGACCAGCCGCGGCCGACCGAGCAGACCATGAAAGACACGATTCGCCACCTGATCCAGCAAGCACTGGCCCGCCTGACCGCCGAAGGCGTGCTGCCCGAGGGCCTGAGCCCGGCGATCCAGGTGGAGAACACCAAGGACAAGAGCCACGGCGATTTCGCCAGCAACATCGCCATGATGCTGGCCAAGCCGGCCGGACAGAAGCCGCGCGACCTGGCCGAGAAGCTGATCGCCGCGCTGCCGGCCGATGCCGGCATCAGCAAGGTGGAGATCGCCGGTCCCGGCTTCCTCAACTTCTTCCAGAACAGTGACGCCCTGGCCGAACGCCTGGAGGCCTCACTGGCCGACGCCAGCCTGGGCGTGCGCAAGAACGGCCCGGCGCAGCGCGTGGTGGTCGATCTGTCGGCGCCGAACCTGGCCAAGGAGATGCACGTCGGCCACCTACGCTCGACCATCATCGGCGACGGCGTGGCCCGCGTGCTGGAGTTCCTCGGCGACACCGTGATCCGGCAGAACCACGTCGGCGACTGGGGCACCCAGTTCGGCATGCTGCTGGCCTACATGCAGGAAAACCCGATCGCCGCGGAAAGCGAGCTGTCCGACCTGGAAGGCTTCTACCGCGCGGCCAAGAAGCGCTTCGACGACTCCACCGAGTTCGCCGACCGCGCCCGCGAGCTGGTGGTCAAGCTGCAGGCCGGCGATGCCGAGTGCCTGCGCCTGTGGAACCGCTTCAACGACATCTCCCTGTCCCACTGCCAGGCGCTCTACGACCGCCTCGGCGTCAAGCTGAGCATGGCCGACGTCAAGGGCGAGAGCGCCTACAACGACGACCTGGCCAACGTGGTCGCCGACCTGCGGGCCAAGGGCCTGCTGACCGAGGACAATGGCGCCCAGTGCGTGTTCATGGACGAGTTCAGAAACTCCGAGGGCAACCCGCTGCCGCTGATCGTGCAGAAGGCCGGTGGCGGCTACCTGTACGCCACCACCGACCTGGCCGCGACCCGCTACCGCGCCAACGTGCTCAAGGCCGACCGTGCGCTGTACTTCGTCGACCAGCGCCAGGCCCTGCACTTCCAGATGGTGTTCGCCGCCGCGCGCCTGGCCGGCTTCGTGCCCGCCGGCTTCGAGATGGAGCACATGGGCTTCGGCACCATGAACGGCCCGGACGGCCGCCCGTTCAAGACCCGCGACGGCGGCACCGTGAAACTGGTCGAGCTGCTAGACGAGGCCGAGCAGCGCGCCTACGCCCTGGTCAAGGACAAGAACCCCGACCTCGGCGAGGACGAGCTGCGCGAGATCGCCCGCGTGGTGGGCATCGCCTCGGTGAAGTACGCCGACCTGTCCAAGCACCGCACCAGCGACTACAGCTTCAACTTCGAGCTGATGCTGAGCTTCGAGGGCAACACCGCGCCCTACCTGCTGTACGCCTACACCCGCGTGGCCAGCGTGTTCCGCAAGCTGGGCAAGGGCGTGGACGAGATTGACGGGCGCATCGCCCTGGTCGCCGAGCAGGAGCAGGCCCTGGGCGCCAAGCTGGCACAGTTCAATGAACTGCTTGGCAGCGTCGCCGAGAAAGGCACCCCGCACCTGCTGTGCAGCTACCTGTACGACCTGGCCGGGCTGTTCTCCAGCTTCTACGAGAACTGTCCGATCCTCACCGCCGAGGACGAAGCCACCCGCGACAGCCGCCTGCGCCTGGCCGCGCTGACCGGTCGCACCCTCAAGCAGGGCCTGGAACTGCTCGGCCTGGAAACCCTGGAGCGCATGTAAGTGGCGACCAAGAAGAAGCCCGCGCCCAAGCGCGGCGCCAGCCGCTACCAGGCGCCGGCGAAGAAGCCCGTACCGGGCTGGGTCTGGCTGGTCTGCGGCCTGGTCATCGGCGGTTTCTTCATGTTCCTGTTCAGCCTGGAGCCGGGCCGGGAGGACGTGAAGCGGGCCAAGCCGGAAGAGCAGAAGCGCACTGCGCCCGAGCCGCAGAAGAAGCCCCAGGTCGTGCCCGAGCCGGCCAAGCCGAAGTACGACTTCTACACCCTGCTGCCGGAATCCGAGGTCATCGTGCCGCCGGACGCCCTGCCGCCGGCCGACGCGCCCAAGCCGCCGGAACAGAAGCCGGTGACGCCGGAGGAGGCCGCCAAGATCGACGCCGCCCGCGCCCAGGCCGCGCTCAACGGCGAGACCCCGCCCCCGCCGCCAGTGGTGGCCAAGGCGCCGGTCACCACCCAGTTCTTCCTGCAGGCCGGCTCGTTCCGCAAGCGCGAGGACGCCGACAAGGTGCGCGCGCAGATTCTCCTGCTCGGCCAGAACGTGCAGGTGGAGTCCGGCAAGGTCCGCGAGGAAACCTGGCACCGCGTGCTGGTCGGCCCTTACGCCAACCGCGAGCAACTGGCCGGCGCGCAGAAGCAGCTGGCCGGCAGCGGCTTCAGCAACCTGCTGTTACAGCAGCGCCAGTCCCGCTGAACCGCGTTCGACGCCCGCCCGGTTGAAAAGCCGGGCCGGGCACCCCATCTGATCTCCATTCGGGCACATCGCCCCGCTGCGTGGAGATCCACCCCTTGACCACCATCGTTTCAGTCCGCCGCAATGGCAAAGTCGTCATGGGCGGCGACGGCCAGGTATCCCTCGGCAATACCGTGATGAAGGGCAACGCCAAGAAGGTCCGTCGCCTCTACCACGGCCAGGTGCTGGCCGGCTTCGCCGGCGCCACCGCCGACGCCTTCACCCTGTTCGAGCGCTTCGAGGGCCAGCTGGAGAAACACCAGGGCCACCTGGTGCGGGCCGCCGTCGAGCTGGCCAAGGACTGGCGCACCGACCGCTCGCTGAGCCGTCTGGAGGCGATGCTCGCCGTGGCCAACAAGGACGCCTCGCTGATCATCACCGGCAACGGCGACGTGGTCGAACCCGAGCACGGCCTGATCGCCATGGGTTCCGGCGGCGGCTTCGCCCAGGCCGCGGCCCTCGCGCTGCTGCAGAAGACCGAGCTGTCCGCCCGCGAAATCACCGAGGCGGCATTGAACATTGCCGGCTCCATCTGTGTCTTCACTAACCAGAATCTAACCATCGAAGAGGAAGACTGCGCCGATCAGGCCGTTTAAAGCCGCTGCGCTCGGCCATGCTGCGTTGAAGGCAGGCTCGGATGCTCATTTACAGACGCCTCCTCGCCTGCTTCCGCCTTGCCTGACCGTCGCTCGCGACGCTTTAAACACCCTGATTGCGGTCTATTGGAGCAAGCCTGCATGTCCATGACGCCCCGCGAGATCGTTTCCGAACTCAACCGCCACATCATCGGCCAGGACGACGCCAAGCGCGCCGTGGCCATCGCCCTGCGCAACCGCTGGCGGCGCATGCAGCTGCCGGCCGAACTGCGCCAGGAAGTGACGCCGAAGAACATCCTGATGATCGGCCCGACCGGCGTCGGCAAGACCGAGATCGCACGGCGCCTGGCCAAGCTGGCCAACGCGCCCTTCCTCAAGGTGGAAGCGACCAAGTTCACCGAGGTCGGCTACGTCGGCCGCGACGTCGAATCGATCATCCGCGACCTGGCCGACAACGCGCTCAAGCTGCTGCGCGAGCAGGAAGTGCAGAAGATGAGCCACCGCGCCGAGGACGCCGCCGAGGAGCGCATCCTCGACGCCCTGCTGCCGCCGCCCCGCGCCGGCTTCAACGAAGACCCGGCACCGAGCCAGGACTCCAACACCCGCCAGCTGTTCCGCAAGCGCCTGCGCGAAGGCCAGCTGGACGACAAGGAGATCGACATCGAGGTGGCCGAGCAGCCGGCCGGCGTCGAGATCATGACCCCGCCGGGCATGGAGGAGATGACCAGCCAGCTGCAGAACCTGTTCTCCGGCCTGACCAAGGGCAAGAAGAAGACCCGCAAGCTCAAGGTCAGGGAAGCCTTCAAGCTGGTCCGCGACGAAGAAGCCGCACGCCTGGTCAACGAGGAAGATCTCAAGGCCCGCGCCCTGGAAGCGGTCGAGCAGCACGGCATCGTGTTCATCGACGAGATCGACAAGGTCGCCAAGCGCGCCAACGTTGGAGGCGCCGACGTGTCCCGCGAGGGCGTGCAGCGCGACCTGCTGCCGCTGATCGAGGGCTGCACCGTCAATACCAAGCTGGGCATGGTCAAGACCGACCACATCCTGTTCATCGCCTCGGGCGCCTTCCACCTGGCCAAGCCCAGCGACCTGGTGCCGGAACTGCAGGGCCGCCTGCCGATCCGTGTCGAGCTGAAGGCGCTGTCGCCGCAGGACTTCGAGCGCATCCTCACCGAACCCCACGCGGCGCTGACCGAGCAGTACAGCGAACTGCTCAAGACCGAGGGGCTGAACATCGAGTTCGCCGCCGACGGCATCAAGCGCATCGCAGAGATCGCCTGGCAGGTCAACGAGAAGACCGAGAACATCGGCGCCCGCCGCCTGCACACCCTGCTCGAACGCCTGCTGGAGGAAGTCTCCTTCAGCGCCGGCGACCTGGCCGGCCAGCAGAACGGCGAACCGATCCGCATCGACGCCGACTACGTCAACGGCCACCTGGGCGAACTGGCGCAGGACGAGGATCTGTCGCGCTACATTCTCTGATCCCACCGCGGGGTGGATAATGCGACTCCACCCCGCCAGGACCCTCCCGATGCGCATGCCCACCGCCATCAAACTGCACAAGGCCTCCCGCACCCTGGAGCTGGTCTATGGTGACGAGCGCTACAGCCTCGGCGCCGAATTCCTGCGCGTGCATTCACCCTCGGCCGAGGTGCAGGGCCACGGCCGGCCCATCCTCCAGCACGGCAAGCAGGGCGTGGCGCTGGAGCGCGTCGAGCCGGCCGGCAACTACGCACTGAAACTGTGCTTCGACGATGGCCACGACAGCGGCCTCTACACCTGGGACTACCTCTACCAGCTCGCCACCCGTCAGGACGCGCTGTGGGCCGACTACCTGCACGAACTCGAGCAGGCCGGCAAATCCCGCGATCCGGACGAGTCGGTCGTCAGACTGATGCTCTAGTTCCACTCGCGATCGCTCTGTCTCGCACCTCCGCCATACCCACGTCACACCTAGGGCGCATTTTCTAATCGTGCCCGGCATACTCCCGCGCGCCGCGCATTCGGTACTCGCGAACTTGCGCAAAAATGGAAACTCGGGTAACCAAGGAACTGGCAGGTTCCATGCATTTGCCCAGCGCAAATGCGAAGAAAGCGCGGAGTTGGCTCCGCACCCGGTAAACCCGAGCAGTACCAGCCCTTCGCCCTGTGCCGTCACACAGCTGCAGTTGGTATTCGTCTCAGGACAATGGAGCGTCGTAGATGACCCAAAAGAATAATGATGACCTGCATCGCCAAGCCTCGGAAAACACCTTGGGCCTGAACCCGGTGATCGGCTTGCGCGGCAAGGATCTACTCACTTCTGCCCGGATGGTGCTGGCCCAGGCCATCAAGCAACCCTTTCACAGCGCCAAGCACGTCACCCACTTCGCCCTCGAGCTGAAGAACGTGGTGCTCGGCCAGTCCACCCTGGCCCCCGACGCCGACGACCGTCGCTTCAGCGACCCGGCCTGGAGCCAGAACCCGCTGTACCGTCGCTACCTGCAGACCTACCTGGCCTGGCGCAAGGAGCTGCACGAGTGGATCGAGGACAGCAACCTCTCCGAACAGGACGCCAGTCGCGGCCACTTCGTCATCAACCTGATGACCGAAGCCATGGCGCCGACCAACAGCATGGCCCACCCGGCGGCCGTGAAACGCTTCTTCGAAACCGGCGGCAAGAGCCTGCTCGACGGCCTCTCCCACCTGGCCAAGGACATCGTCAACAACGGCGGCATGCCCAGCCAGGTGAAGATGGACGCCTTCGAGGTCGGCAAGAACCTGGCCACCAGCGAAGGCGCGGTGATCTTCCGCAACGACCTGCTGGAGCTGATCCAGTACAAGCCCATCACCGAGCAGGTGCACGAGCGCCCGCTGCTGGTGGTGCCGCCGCAGATCAACAAGTTCTACGTGTTCGACCTGTCACCGGAGAAGAGCGTCGCCCGCTTCCTCCTGCGCAACGGCGTGCAGACCTTCGTGGTGAGCTGGCGCAACCCGACCAAGGCGCAGCGCGAGTGGGGCCTGTCGACCTATATCGAGGCGCTCAAGGAAGCCGTCGACGTGGTCACCGCCATCACCGGCAGCAAGGACGTCAACCTGCTCGGCGCCTGCTCCGGCGGCATCACCATCTCTTCGCTGCTCGGCCACTACGCCGCCACCGGCGAGCAGAAGGTCAACTCGATGACCCTGCTGGTCAGCGTGCTCGACACCAAGCTGGACACCCAGGTCGCCCTGTTCGCCGACGAGAAGACCCTCGAGGCCGCCAAGCGCCGCTCCTACCAGTCCGGCGTGCTGGAAGGCAAGGACATGGCGAAAGTCTTCGCCTGGATGCGCCCCAACGACCTGATCTGGAACTACTGGGTCAACAACTACCTGCTGGGCAACGAGCCGCCGGTGTTCGACATCCTCTACTGGAACAACGACACCACCCGCCTGCCCGCCGCCCTGCACGGCGACCTGATCGAACTGTTCAAGACCAACCCCCTGACCCGCGCCGGCGCCCTGGAGGTCTGCGGCACGCCGATCGATCTCAAGCAGGTCACCAGCGACATCTATTGCGTGGCCGGCACCACCGACCACATCACCCCGTGGGAAGCCTGCTACAAGTCCTCGCTGCTGTTCGGCGGCAAGGTCGAGTTCGTGCTCTCCAACAGCGGCCACATCCAGAGCATCCTCAACCCACCGGGCAACCCCAAGGCGCGCTTCTCCACCAACAGCGAGCAGGCCGCGACCTCCAGGCAGTGGCAGGAACATGCGACCAAGCACGCCGACTCCTGGTGGCTGCACTGGCAGCAATGGCTGGCCGAACGCTCGGGCAAGCTGAAGAAGGCACCCACCAGCCTGGGCAACAAGGCCCACGCGCCGGGCGAAGCCTCGCCGGGGACCTACGTGCACGAACGCTGAAACCGGCAACGCTGCACCTTGCGCAGTACTGCCCGCGGCACCCGGACGTGCCGCACGCCGCCCAGGCCAGTGGCCCGGGCGGCGCCCGCCAAGCGGCGGGAGACTGGCGAGCGACCCCGGAAGGTCGCTCTCCGCTGATCCATGTATAGGGCCTAGTGCATGCCGCAACCTTTCGTATTTCGCACCATCGAGCTGGATGGCCAGACCATCCGCACCGCGGTCCGCCCGGGCAGCAGCAGCCTGACGCCCTTGCTGATCTTCAACGGCATCGGCGCCAACCTCGAGCTGGTCATGCCCTTCGTCCGCGCGCTCGACCCGGACCTGGAGGTGATCGCCTTCGATGTCCCCGGTGTCGGCGGCTCGTCGACACCGTCCACACCCTACCGTTTCCCCGGCCTGGCCAAGCTGGCCGCACGCATGCTCGACTACCTGGACTACGGCCAGGTCAACGCCATCGGCGTCTCCTGGGGCGGCGCGCTGGCGCAACAGTTCGCCCACGACTACCCGGAACGCTGCAAGAAGCTGGTGCTGGCCGCCACCTCGGCTGGCGCCGTGATGGTGCCCGGCAAGCCCAAGGTGCTCTGGCGCATGGCCAGCCCGCGGCGCTACATCCAGCCGTCCTACGGCGTGCACATCGCACCGGACATCTACGGTGGTGCCTTCCGCCGCGATCCCAAGCTGGCCCTGGCGCATGCCAGCAAGGTGCGTTCCGGCGGCAAGATGGGCTACTACTGGCAGCTGTTCGCCGGCCTCGGCTGGACCAGCATCCACTGGCTGCATCGCATTCGCCAACCTACCCTGGTACTGGCCGGCGACGATGACCCGCTCATCCCGCTGGTCAACATGCGCCTGCTCGCCTGGCGCATCCCCAACTCGGAACTTCACGTCATCGACGACGGTCACCTGTTCCTCGTGACGCGCGCCGAAGCGGTGGCGCCTATCATCATGAAATTCCTCCAGGAGGAACGGCAGCGCGCGGTGATGCATCCGCAGCCGCAGCCCGTTCGCAGTCACTGATCGCCCGGCTCCGGCACGCTTCGCCCCCGAACGGGGCATGCCGGACAGGGATGATTTTTGCGCGGCAGTCTGGAATGCTCTCCGGCGCGCCTTGGTACAAGCCTTGCTGTCACCGGATATGACAGTTCGACGACGGAGCCTGCCCTCATGCGAGACAAGACTGCACCGGGATCCATGCCGGTCCCCGCACACTTCATGAACGCGCAAAGCGCGATGGTCGGCCTGCGCGGCCGCGATCTCTTCTCCACGCTGCGCAACCTGGCGTTCCAGGGCCTGCGCCAGCCGGTGCACAGCACGCGACACCTGCTGTCGTTCGGCAAACAGCTGGGCCGGGTGATGCTCGGTGACACACCGCATCAGCCCAACCCGCAGGACCAGCGCTTCGCCGATCCCACCTGGCACCTCAACCCCTTCTACCGACGCACCCTGCAGGCCTACCTGGCCTGGCAGAAGCAGCTCAAGGCCTGGATCGACGAGAGCGACCTGTCGCCGGACGACCGCACTCGCGCGCACTTCCTGTTCGCCCTGCTCAACGACGCCCTGGCGCCCACCAACACCCTGCTCAACCCGCTGGCGCTCAAGGAGCTGTTCAACAGCGGCGGCAGCAGCGCGGTGCGTGGCCTGCGCCACATGCTCGACGACCTGCTGCACAACAGCGGCATGCCACGGCAGGTCAACAAGCAGGCCTTCGAGATCGGCCGCAACCTGGCCACCACCCCCGGCTCGGTAGTGTTCCGCTGCGAGCTGTTCGAACTGATCCACTACAAGCCGATGAGCGAGAAGCAGTATCAGCGCCCGCTGCTGGTGGTGCCGCCGCAGATCAACAAGTTCTACATCTTCGACCTCAGCCCGGAGAAGAGCTTCATCCAGTACTGCCTGAAGAACGGCCTGCAGGTGTTCATGATCAGCTGGCGCAACCCGGATGCACGCCACCGCGAATGGGGCCTGTCCAGCTACGTCCAGGCGGTGGACGACGCCACCGAGGTGTGCCGCGCGATCACCGGCAGCAAGGAAGTGAACCTGCTGGGCGCCTGCGCCGGCGGCCTGACCATCGCCGCGCTGCAGGGCCACCTGCAGGCCAAGCGCCAGCTGCGCAAGGTCGGTTGCGCCACCTACCTGGTCAGCCTGATGGACGCCCAGGTGGAAAGCCCGGCAATGCTGTTCGCCGACGAGCAGACCCTGGAGTCGGCCAAGCGCCGCTCCTACCAGAGCGGCGTGCTGGACGGCCGCGACATGGCTCGGGTGTTCGCCTGGATGCGCCCCAACGACCTGATCTGGAACTACTGGGTCAACAACTACCTGATGGGCAAGGAGCCGCCGGCCTTCGACATCCTCTACTGGAACAACGACAACACCCGCCTGCCGGCCGCGTTGCACGGCGACCTGCTCGACCTGTTCAAGCACAACCCGCTGACCCGCAGCGGCGGCCTGGAGGTGTGCGGCACGCCGATCGACCTGTCCAAGGTCAACCTGGACAGCTTCAGCGTCGCCGGCATCAACGACCACATCACCCCCTGGGACACGGTCTACCGCTCCGCCCTGCTGCTGGGCGGCAACAGCCGCTTCATCCTGTCCAACAGCGGGCACATCCAGAGCATCCTCAACCCGCCGGGCAACCCCAAGGCCAACTACTTCGAGAACGGCAAGCTGACCAGCGACCCCCGCGCCTGGTACTACGACGCGGAGAAGAAGGACGGCAGTTGGTGGCCGCAGTGGCTGGAATGGATCCAGCAGCGCTCGGGTGAACAGCGCGAGACCATCTTCAGCGTCGGCAGCAACAAGTACCCGGCCATGGAAGCGGCGCCCGGCATCTACGTGCATGTTCGCTGAGCCGCCGACAAAGCACTGGCCGAGCGACCGCCCGGCCAGTTATCGTCGCTGCTCCGGCGGCCAGAACAAGATCATGGAATGAAGACCCGCGACCGCATCCTCGAATGCGCCCTGCAGCTGTTCAACGAGCAGGGCGAACCGAACGTCTCGACCCTCGAGATCGCCACCGAGATGGGCATCAGCCCGGGCAACCTCTATTACCACTTCCACGGCAAGGAGCCGCTGGTGATGGAGCTGTTCGAGCGCTTCCAGCACGAACTGGCGCCGCTGCTCGACCCGCCCGCGGAAGCCGAACTGGGCGCCGAGGACTACTGGCTGTTCCTGCACCTGATCGTCGAGCGGCTGGCCCAGTACCGCTTCCTGTTCCAGGATCTGTCCAACCTGTCCGGCCGCCTGCCCAGGCTGGCCCGTGGCATCCGCCAGTGGCTCAACCTGCTCAAGCGCACCTTGGCCAGTCTGCTGGCGCGGCTCAAGGCCCAGGACCAGCTGCGCAGCGACACCGAGGCGCTCGGCCAGCTGGTCGAACAGATCACCCTGACCCTGCTGTTCTCCCTGGACTACCAGCGTATCCTCGGCGCGGATGGCGAAGTGCGGCTGGTGGTATTCCAGGTGATGATGCTGGTCGCCCCGCACCTCACCGACGGATCGCGCCACGCCGCCGAACGCATCGCCCGCCGCTATCTGGAAGCCTGAGGCCTGAAATGCAAACGCCCGGCACTGGGCCGGGCGTTTGCACATCCTGAAAGAATCAGGACGGCGTTGCGGGCGTCGCTGGTGCGGCGGCCGGAGCTGCCGGTGCAGCAGCCGGAGCCGGTGCCGGAGCAGCGGGCTTGGCGGCAGCGGCCGGTTTGGCGGCCGGCTTCGGCGCGGCGGGTTTCTTCACCGCCGGCTTCTTCGCGGCAGCCGGCTTGGCGGCCGGTTTCGCAGCGGGCTTGGCTGCAGGCTTCGCGGCAGCTTTCGCCACCGGTTTGGCCGCAGGCTTCGCTGCCGGCTTGGCAGCCGCTTTCGCAGCAGGCTTGGCGGCGGGTTTGGCCGCAGGCTTGACGGCCGGCTTCGCGGCAGCGGGCTTGACCGACTTCACCGAAACACCGGTGAGCTTCTCGATCTGCTTGGTCAGGCTGTCGACCTTGGTCTGCAGCGCCTTCACCTCATTGCGGCTGGGCACGCCCAGACGGGAGATGGCGCTGTTCAGACGCTTGTCGAAAGCCTCTTCCAGCTCGTTCCATTTGCCCAGGGCCTTGCCCTTGACCTCGTCGACCTTCGACTTGGCCGAACCGACGGTGGTGCCGACGCTGGACTTGACCACGTCCAGTTGCTTGTCGACTTCGGTCTTGGCCTTCTTCTCGGCCTTCTCGCCATCCTTGACCAGGCCGTCGAACAGCTTGTTGCCGTCCTTGCTGATCTTGGAATAGGCGCCGAGGCCGGCCAGCCAGATCTGCCGCGAGTAGTTCTCGATCTCGCCGATCCAGGAATTGCTTTCCTTCTTGGCAGCCGGCTTCTTCACTGCCGGTTTTGCCGCCGGTTTTACCGCGGTAGTTTTCTTAACAGCCATCCTGCTCTCCTTATTGGGTACGCGCCACTCGCTCAAGCAAAGCATTCAACTCGTCCAGCTTAGCAGAGAGTGCCTCAACATCCTGCTTGGAGGGAATACCCAGGCGGTTGAGCGCGCTGGCGACACGATTGTCGAAGGCCTTCTCGATCTTGTCGAATTGCACTTCGACCTTGCCTTTGACTTCGGAAACGCTGTTTTTGACGGTCTTGATCTGAGTTTCGATCTGGCTGTTGGCGGCATCGACCTGCTCGTTCACCAGTTTCTTGCCCTGCTTCTCGACGCCTTCGCCGGCCTTGACCAGCTCCTTGAAGTAGTCGACGCCCTCGGCACCGGCCTTGGCATAGGCGCCCAGGCCCGCCAGCCATACCCGGCGGGCATAGGCTTTGACATCGGTGAGAACGGTAGCTTTGTCTTCGACCTTCGCGACTACGGCTTTCTTCTTGGCGGCAACTTTAGTGGCCATGGTGCACCTCACGTTCAAAGTGATGGACTGGTCGTCCCTTTCCAGGACGTGAGCGCAAGGTAGTGGGAAAAATTAGAAATCACATACTAGGGGCGCGGCACTTCAGGCCTGGAGGTGCTTGTCGAGGGTCTCCTCGATCTCGCGGCGGATGGTGCCGCCGAGCGCGGACAGCAGCAGGCCGAGCTTCAACTCCACGCGCACGCTGTCGGCGGCCACGTCGATATGACCATCGGCGCCACTGCGCTTGAACTGCAGGCTGTCGCCGTTCCAGCGGTATTTCACGTCGTACTCGCTGGCCAGGCGCTGGGCCAGCGCCTCGGCCTTCTTGCGGGCGGCGGCGAGGCCCAGGGAATGGGTGCGTTCGACGGTGATGCGGGACATGGGCGACTCCTGCTGCGACCTTGTGTCACGCGACTATATCAGCTCCGCCCCGCGCCAAGACAAAGGCCGGCCACGGGTTTAGAATGGCCGCCACTTCGATTCAGGTGACCGCGACATGAACGATCCGCGCAAGGCTCCAGAGCAGGAAAAGACCACCCACTTCGGCTTCCAGGACGTTCCGGAAAGCCAGAAGGCGGAGAAGGTCGCCGAAGTCTTCCACTCGGTCGCGGCCAAGTACGACCTGATGAACGACGTGCTCTCCGGCGGCCTGCACCGGTTGTGGAAGCGCTTCACCATTGAGCTGTCCGGCGTGCGCCCGGGCAATCGCGTTCTGGACATCGCCGGTGGCACCGGCGACCTCACCCGCCAGTTCTCCCGCCTGGTCGGCCCGACCGGCGAGGTGGTGCTGGCCGACATCAACGACTCGATGCTCAAGGTCGGCCGTGATCGCCTGCTGGACAAGGGCGTGGCCGGCAACGTCGCCTTCGTCCAGGCCGACGCCGAGGCGCTGCCCTTCCCGGACAACCACTTCGACGTGGTCACCATCGCCTTCGGCCTGCGCAACGTGACACGCAAGGAAAACGCCCTGCGCTCCATGCTGCGCGTGCTCAAGCCGGGCGGCCGCCTGCTGGTGCTGGAGTTCTCCAAACCCGGCAACCCGCTGCTGGCCAAGGCCTACGACACCTACTCGTTCAGCTTCATGCCGCTGGCCGGCAAGCTGATCACCAACGACTCTGACAGCTACCGCTACCTGGCCGAATCGATCCGCATGCACCCGGACCAGGAAACCCTCAAGGCGATGATGGTCGAGGCCGGCTTCGAGCGCGTCACCTACCACAACATGACCGGCGGCATCGTCGCCCTGCATCGCGGTATCAAGCCCTGATGCTGATCACCGGGCTGCTGGCCGGCGTCGAGCACGGCCTCAACCGCGTGCTGCAGATGGACAGCACCGCGCTGCCCCGCCTGGCCCGGCTGGAAGGCAAGGTGATCGAGGTCGACTGCCAGAGTCCGGCGCTCAAGCTGTTCATCCTGCCTGGTGCGGACGGCCTGCAACTGGCTGGCCAATGGGGTGAGGCCGACTGCGTGCTCAGCGCCCCGGCCGGCAGCCTGCTGCGCCTGGCCCTGGCCAAGGACAAGACCGCCGTCCTGCACCGCCCGGAAGTCGCCCTGAGCGGCGACAGCGCCGTGCTGCTGGAGCTGGCCGGCATCCTCCAGGACCTGGAACTGGACTGGGAATACGAACTCTCGCGCTGGCTCGGCCCGGTCGGCAGCCAACTGCTCGCCGGCCACTTGCGCAGCCGTGCGGGCTGGGTCGGCGACAGCCTGGACAGCCTGCGCCAGACCCTGGCCGACTACCTGGCCGAGGAGTCGCGCAGCCTGGTCGGCGAACGCGAGGCCCAGGCCCGCTTCGACGAACTGGACGACCTCAAGCTGGCCCTCGACCGCCTCGACGCGCGCATCGACCGCCTCGCCCGCAACCTGAACAAGAACCCATGAGCCTGCTCGCTGCCCGCCGCCTGTTGCGCATCCTGCGCGTGGTCATCCGCTATCGCCTGGACGACCTGTTGCTGACCCTGCCGCTGCCCGCCTGGATGCGCGCCCTGCGCTTCGCCCTGCCCTGGCGCTGGCTGCCTCGCCAGCCGCTAGAGCGCAGCCGCGGCGAAGCCTTGCGCCTGGCGCTGGAAGACCTCGGTCCGATCTTCATCAAGTTCGGCCAGCTGCTGTCCACCCGTCGCGACCTGCTGCCGCCGGATGTGGCCGACGAACTGGCACGCCTGCAGGATCAGGTGCCGCCCTTCGACCCGGCACACGCGGTGGCGCTGATCGAACAGCAGCTCGGCGTGAGCATCGACGCCGCCTTCGCCCGCTTCGACGTGACCCCGCTGGCCTCCGCCTCGGTGGCCCAGGTGCACGCGGCGCAGCTCAAGAGCGGCGAGGAAGTGGTGGTCAAGGTGATCCGCCCCGGCCTGCGGCCGATCATCCGCTCCGACCTGGCCTGGCTGTTCCTCGCCGCACGCATCGCCGAGAAGGCCTCGGCCGACGCCCGTCGCCTGCGCCCGGTGGAAGTGGTGGCCGACTACGAGAAGACTATCTACGACGAACTCGACCTACTGCGCGAGGCGGCCAACGCCAGCCAGCTGCGGCGCAACTTCGAGGGCTCGCCGCTGCTCTACGTGCCCCAGGTGCACTGGGACTGGTGCCGGCCCAAGGTGCTGGTGATGGAGCGTATCTACGGCGTGCCGGTGACCGACCTGGCGACCCTGGCCGACCAGCGCACCAACATGAAGCTGCTGGCCGAGCGCGGCGTGGAAATCTTCTTCACCCAGGTATTCCGCGACAGCTTCTTCCACGCCGACATGCACCCCGGCAACATCTTCGTCGCCACCCGCACGCCCTGGAGCCCGCAGTACATCGCCATCGACTGCGGCATCGTCGGCAGCCTCACCGACGAGGACCAGGACTACCTGGCGCGCAACCTGCTGGCCTTCTTCAAGCGCGACTACCGCAAGGTGGCACAGCTGCATATCGACTCCGGCTGGGTGCCGGCGGAGACCAAGGTCAACGAGTTCGAGGCGGCCATCCGCACCGTCTGCGAGCCGATCTTCGAGAGGCCGCTGAAAGACATCTCCTTCGGCCAGCTGCTGCTGCGCCTGTTCCAGACCGCGCGCCGCTTCAACATGGAAGTACAGCCGCAACTCGTGCTGCTGCAGAAGACCCTGCTCAACATCGAGGGCCTGGGCCGCCAGCTGTACCCGGACCTAGACCTGTGGAACACCGCGCAGCCGTTCCTCGAGCGCTGGATGCGAGAGCGGGTCAGCCCGCGCAACCTGCTGCACAACCTGCAGACCCAGGTCGAGCAGGTGCCGCACCTCGCCAACATGACCCGAGATCTGCTCGAACGCATGAGCCAGCCTCACGCCAGCGACCCGCCGGCGCCATGGCGCGAGCAGCGCAACCCGTGGCCGCTGCGCCTGCTCGGCGCGGCGCTGGTGGCCGGCGGCGTCAGCCAGGGACTTGTGCTCGCCCCGGCGGCCTGGGCCGCCTGGCTCAGCCTCGGCGCCGGCCTGGCATTGATCCTGCGCCGATAGCCAGTGCCGTCCATGGCTGGCACACTTGACCTTTCATAACCGGCGTACGCAAGCGCCTTGGAAAGAGCCCCGAAACGGGCGGAATGCAGAAATGACCGACTGGCTCGACGAAATCAACTGGAACGAGGATGGCCTGGTTCCCGCCATCGCCCAGGACCACAAGACCGGGCGGGTGCTGATGATGGCCTGGATGAACCGCGAAGCCCTCGCGCTCACCGCCGCCGAGCAGCGCGCCATCTATTGGTCACGTTCCCGTGGCAAGCTGTGGCGCAAGGGCGAGGAGTCCGGGCATGTGCAGAAGCTGCACGAGCTGCGCTTGGACTGCGATGCCGACGTGATCATCCTGCTGGTCGAGCAGCTCGGTGGCATCGCCTGCCACACCGGGCGCGAAAGCTGCTTCTACCGGGTCTTCGAGAACGGTGCCTGGCACACCGTCGACCCGGTGCTGAAGGACCCGCACGCCATCTACCAGGAACACAAGCATGAGTGACACCCTGACCCGCCTGGCCGAGGTGCTGGAGGCGCGCAAGGGCGCGGCGCCGGACAGCTCCTACGTGGCCAGCCTGTACCACAAGGGCCTGAACAAGATCCTGGAGAAGGTCGGCGAGGAGTCGGTCGAGACTATCCTGGCGGCCAAGGACGCCGCCGCCAGCGGTGACTGCAGCGACCTGATCTACGAAACCGCCGACCTCTGGTTCCACAGCCTGGTCATGCTCGCCGCCCTCGGCCAGCACCCGCAGGCCGTGCTGGACGAGCTGGACCGGCGTTTCGGCCTTTCCGGGCACGACGAGAAAGCGGCGCGCCCCACTTCCTGAATTCATTGCGAGGACTGATTGCATGGGCATTTTTGACTGGAAACACTGGGTCGTCATCCTGATCGTGGTGGTGCTGGTATTCGGCACCAAGCGCCTGAAGAACCTGGGCTCCGACCTGGGCGAGACCATCAAGGGCTTCCGCAAGGCGATGAACACCGACGACGAGAAACCCGAGCCGCAACAGCCGGCCCCGGCCACCAGCGAGCAGCTGCACAAGCCGCAGACCATCGACGCCCAGGCGCAGAAGGTCGAAGAGCCGGCGCGCAAGGACTGACGCGTGTTCGATATCGGCTTTTCGGAACTGCTGCTGGTCGGGCTGGTGGCGCTGATCGTCTTCGGCCCCGAGCGCCTGCCCGGCGCCGTGCGCACCGCCGGCCTGTGGATCGGCCGGCTGAAGCGCAGCTTCAACGCCATCAAGGCGGAAGTGGAGCGCGAAGTCGGCGCCGATGAAATCCGCCGGCAGCTGCACAACGAGCAGATCCTGCAACTGGAACGCGAGCTGAAGCAGTCGATCCAGCCGCCGACGCCAGCTGCGCCCGAGCCGACAGCGGCCACCCCGCAGGAAGTGCCGCCCGCGGCTCAGCCCGCGCCCGCCGACAACGCCACTCCCCCGGCCAACCCGGAGCCGCCGCGCCAGCCATGACCGATCCGAATACCGAGATGCCCCTGGTGGCGCACCTCACCGAGCTGCGCTCGCGCCTGCTGCGCTGCGTGATCGCCATCTTCATCGTGTTCGCCGGGCTGTTCTACTTCGCCCAGGACATCTACACCTTCGTCTCGGCGCCGCTGCGTGCCTACCTGCCGGAAGGCGCGACGATGATCGCCACCGGCGTCGCCTCGCCCTTCCTCACCCCGTTCAAGCTGACGGCCTGGTGCTCGCTGTTCCTCGCCGTGCCGATCATCCTGTACCAGGTATGGGGCTTCATCGCCCCGGGGCTGTACAAGCACGAGAAGCGCGTCGCCCTGCCGCTGCTGGTTTCCAGCATCTTCCTGTTCTACGGTGGCATGGCCTTCGCCTACTTCCTGGTGTTCCCGCTGATGTTCCACTTCTTCGCCAGCGTGACCCCGGACGGGGTGGCGATGATGACGGACATCAACGAATACCTGGACTTCGTCCTGACCCTGTTCTTCGCCTTCGGCGTGGCCTTCGAGATACCAGTGGCGACTTTCCTGGTGCTCTGGGCCGGCATCGTCGACATCGACACCCTGCGCAAGAGCCGGCCCTACGTGATCGTCGGCTGCTTCGTGGTCGGCATGGTCCTCACCCCGCCGGACATCTTTTCGCAGACGCTGCTGGCCGTACCCATGTGGCTGCTGTTCGAGGTCGGCGTGTTCTTCGGCGGCCTGGTGCGCAAGCGCAGCGACCATGAGGACGCCCAGCCCGAAGAGCAACCCGACGACCAGCCGCCCGCACCGCTGCAATGAACCTGCTGCTGCTGGAGAACGCCGACTTCGTCGCGGCCGACCGCGCCGTGCTCGAAGGCCGGCGCCTCAAGCACTTGCACGAAGTGCATCGCGCCGAGGCCGGCGACCAGCTGCGGGTCGGCCGCCTAGGCGGCGCGATGGGGAGCGGCACGCTGCTGGCGCTGGACGAACGCTACGCCGAGCTGCGCATCGAGCTGGACCAGCCGCCACCGGCCAAGCTGCCCCTGACACTGTTGCTGGCCCTGCCGCGCCCCAAGATGCTCAAGCGTGTACTGCAGACCGTAGCGTCCATGGGCGTGCCGCGCCTGGTGCTGCTCAACAGCTACCGGGTGGAAAAGAGCTTCTGGCAGACCCCCTTCCTCGAGCCCGCCGCCATCCGCGAGCAACTGATCCTAGGCCTGGAGCAGGCCCGCGACACGGTGCTGCCCGAGGTCGTCATCGAGAAGCGCTTCAAGCCCTTCGTCGAAGACCGCCTGCCAGCCATCGCCGCCGGCACCCTGGGTCTGGTCGGCCACCCCGGCGACTTCCCCTCCTGCCCCCGCGCAGTGACCGAATCGGTCACCCTGGCCATCGGCCCGGAAGGTGGCTGGATTCCCTACGAGGTGGACAAACTGCTCGAAGCGGGACTCGCCCCGGTGCAGCTGGGCGAGCGCATCCTGCGGGTGGAAACGGCGGTCACGGCGCTGCTGGCGCGGCTGTTCTGAGATTCGCCTCGGAGCACTCAAGCACGCCCCAAAGCGTGACGAGGCCCATGGAAAGTCCGGGCGCGCTGTGCAGAATGTCACTGCCCTGAAATGCAGTGGAAACGAATCTCACCCGCCTCTATGGCCAGCACGGAAGCTGGAACCCCTCCTACGCCGGATCGATCTTGCCCCCGTCTTGATCACGGCAGCCAGGAAAAACAGCTCCCGCCAACGCAAAGGATTGCGCTATGTCGAAAAAACCGTCCGTTGAAGAGTTCCTGAATGCGCCAGGGGTCAGGTACACCGACCTCTGTTTCTCCTGCGCAAATGATAATCCTGACTTAGTCAAAGCTATCGCAGATCGCACTAATACCCCTTCCATCATCTCCCAAGGTCTAACTCCTCTCTGCGGCCCGGCCGCCTTCATGTACTGCGTGGCCAAGCATCACAAGGATGTCTACAAGCGCTACGTGGCGGAACTGCTGCTCCATGGTGAAGCCAAACTGGGGCAGCTGCACGTCAAACCCAGCATGGCCTGCCGCAGTGGTTCGGCGCCAGAGATACACCCGGTGGACTGGGTAGCACTGGCCAGCCTGCGCGACTCCTCCAACGGCCTACTGAGCATGAACAGCGGGGACTCGCAGATGGCGGGTATCACCATGGCCGGTCAGATGGTCGAGTGGTTCGAATCCTGCGGCCTGTTCAGCGGCGCCGACAGCAAGGTCAACTATGTTTTCGGCGGCTCGGCCAAGACCCTGATGGAGGCCAATCAGCACTTTGGCATGGGCGGGCTGGTCTGCCTGCTAATCCGCGCAGCGATCATCGGTCCTGTCGGAGGAGAAGTACCGCTCAACAAGCTGAACAAGGGCACTCCGAAAACCCTTCTGGGCACACCCGACCACTGGATCGTGCTGCGCTCTCCCATCCGGGTCGGAAGGTCCAGGTTCTGCTGGGCGCCCTCCGCTTACGGCTCCGATAGTTTTCTCGACTCCCTCCTGGAGTTCGAATGCTACACCTGGGGCGATGGCAACCGCCGCTCCAGCCACAGGATCGCGAACCTCACCGTCAGGCAGTTCCTGCCGTACTTCTATGGCTACGTGCACGTAGTCCTATAACCATCGCGAGACATCACCATGCTGCGACTCATCTGCCTATTTCCTCTGGCTTTCGGGCTGGCCACAAACCATGCCTTGGGCGACGGTGATATCAAGAGCCAGCGCGCCAGCGCCAAGCCGTTGATACCAATTAACAGCGGATCAACCTCCAAGGCGCTGAAAACGGTGGCCTACACCCCGGACGGTAAGCATTACTTGATAGGCGACCTCTTCGCCGGCATTGGCATTTTTAGTACTGCACAAGCAACCCTGGTTACAGAAGAGCCCATCAAGGCGCTCTTCGCGGGGAATCCTCCCGGCGATCCAGAATATGCCGCCACGGCACAGAGCCTCTGGTATGCCGGTATCATCGACAGCAATACTTACTACTATGCCGCTGGGGATATGGGTATCAAGCCGCACGACTTCCGCGTGAATATCCAGCAGATAAACCCACCCAAGCGCCTGCATACCCACCGTCCCCCCGGTTTAAGCGACACTCGCCCGGTTCGAGCGAACCGCACCTACATCAACTACCCTGACACCCTGGTCAACTGGCATACCGGCCAGGAATATCCCGTCAGAACATTCAGCCCCGCCGGCTTCGACTATGCCCTGACAGACAGCGGCAAGATCTTCTCACGCAGCTACCCCAGTGATTGGGCGATGCTCTACGACCCGCTCAGCGACAGCAGCATCCAGTGGAAGCTGGGCATCCCTCCCGGCAAAGCCGTGCTCACACGCGACAGTCGTTATGTCGCGGTACAGAGTACGGACGGCGCCTGCCGGGTCTGGCCACTGCCCGAGCTAAAGCCAGTGCAACGCTGCGGCCGCGCCCCCTGGTTCGCCAGTGCCGGCACTGTCGCCCTGGTCACCGATCCCGCCGGCGATCATTTCGCCGCCGCCTGGCGCAAGCGCGTGCAGGTCTACCAGGTCGAGCCTTACCGGCGCACGTTTGAGTTGGAGATGAACAACAACGTGCTGGCCATGGCGCTCTCCGCCAACGGGCGCCTGGCCATCTCCAGCCAGCAGGATGCCGTCGAGGTGTGGGACATCCCCAGCCGAAAACTGCTGGGACGGATCGCCACCGACACCTTCCCCCGCCTGCTGGCCATCTCTCCCTCGGGCGACGAAATACTGGTACACGACAGGACCCTGCTGCGCCTGCGTGTGCCCGAGCCGGACGCTCACCCGCAGGAATGACGCCCAAGCGCCGACGCAAGCGCTCTACAGCACCTGGCGCAGGAAACTCTGTGCCCGCGCATCCTGCGGCTGGGCGAAGAACTGTGCCGGCGGCGCGTCTTCCAGCAGCTTGCCGTGGTCGAAGAACAGCACGCGGTCGGCCACCTCGCGGGCGAAGCCCATTTCGTGGGTGACGCAGACCATGGTCATGCCTTCCTGGGCCAGCTGCTTCATCACGTCCAGCACCTCGCCGACCATTTCCGGGTCGAGGGCCGAGGTCGGCTCGTCGAACAGCATCACCTTGGGGTCCATGCACAGGGCACGGGCGATGGCCACGCGCTGCTGCTGGCCGCCGGACAGGCGTGACGGGTACTCGTGGGCCTTCTGCGCGATGCCGACCTTGGCCAGCAGCGCCTGGGCCTTGGCCTCGCGCTCGGCCTTGCCGCGCTTGCGCACGATCTTCTGCGCCAGGCACAGGTTCTCCAGCACGGTCATGTGCGGGAACAGGTTGAAGTGCTGGAACACCATGCCCACCTCGCGGCGGTAGGCGTTCACGTCGGTCTTCGGGTTGGCCAGGTCGACGCCGTCGATGCTCACCGAGCCATCGTCCAACTCCTCCAGGCCGTTGAGGCAGCGCAGGAAGGTGGACTTACCGGAGCCGGACGGACCGATCACCACCACCACCTCGCCACGCCGGACGGTGGTGGTGACGTTGTCCACCGCGCGTACTTCGTGGCCACGGGCGTCGAAGACTTTCACCAAGTTGCGGACTTCAATCACTTTTGCCGAGCCTCCGCTCCAGGCGGCTGGCGATTTGCGACAGCGGCAGGTTGATGACGAGGTAGAGCGCGGCCACGCAGAACCAGATCTCGAAGGTGGAGAACGAGGTGGTGATGGCTTCGCGGCCGCTCTTGGTCAGTTCGGTGATGGCGATCACCGAGACCAGCGAGGTGTCCTTGACCAGGCTGATGAACTGCCCGGCCAGCGGTGGCAGCACGCGCTTGAAGGCCTGCGGCAGGATCACGTGGCGCATCGACTGGCCGGCGGTCAGGCCCAGCGAACGCGCCGCTTCGCCCTGGCCGCGGGCCACCGACTGCACACCGGCGCGGACGATCTCGCCGACATAGGCCCCGGTGAACAGTGCCAGCGCGGCGACCCCGGCGAACTCGCGGGACAGGTTGAGCACGGTGCCGATGAAGAAGTAGAAGATGAATATCTGCACCAGCAGCGGCGTGCCGCGCACCAGTTCGACGTAGACGGTGGACAGGTCGCGCAGGGTCGGGTTGCTGGACAACCGACACAGGCCGGTGACCAGGCCGATCACCAGCGCCATGGCCCCGGAGGCCACGGAGATCCACAGGGTGGTCCACAGCCCCCAGAGCAGCGGACCGGCGGCCCAGTGGCGGGTGACGCCGATCTCGTCGCCCTCGCTGACATCGTCGCCCTCGGCCACCCGCAGGCTGTCACTGGCGACTTCGAGCACCTGCTCCTCGCCCCCCTCGGCGGTCAGGGTCACGCGGCTCAGGCCGCCTGCTTCGGTGACGGCGCTGACGCTGCCGTAGTCGGCGGCGCGCTGGGCTTCCTCGGCCTGGTAGGCGAAATACTGCGGCACGCGGTTCCAGTGCCACTCGTAGGAGATCAGCGAGGTGGAGTACCACAGGCCCCAGGCCACCAGGGCCAGGATCAGCCCGGTGAGGATGTGCCAGGGCCAGGTACGACGATGTTTTCTAATCACGGGAAATCTCGCTCATGGCGGGGAACAGAAACAGGCCCGACCTTGTGGGCCGGGCCTGTCGTCACCAGCGAGGACCGAAGTCCGACGCGGGGCTTATTCCATCTCTTTCAGCCAGTCGTTCTTCTTGAACCACTTGGTGTGGATGCGCTCGTAGGTGCCGTCGTGCTTGATCTGGTGCAGCCAGTTGTTGATCCAGTTGATACTGTCGTAGTCGCCCTTCTTGAGGCCGAAGGCCAGCGGCTCGAAGGTGAACGGCTCGTCGAGGAACACCAGCTTGCCGGCGCCGGCCTTGTTCACCGCCACCACGTTGTACGGCGCGTCGTAGATGAAGGCGTCGGCCTTGCCGTTGACCACGTCCATCACCGCTTCCTGCTCGTTGTCGAAGCCGTGGTACTGGGCCTTGGCGATCAGGCGCTTGGCGACCATCTCGCCGGTGGTGCCGATCTTCGAGGTGATGCGGTACTTGGCGTCGTTGAGGTCCTTGTAGGACTTGATCTCGCCTTGCAGCTCCTTGCGGATCAGCAGGGTCTGGCCGACCACGATGAAGGGCTCGGGGAAGTTGACCCGCAGGTTGCGCTCCTGGGTCACGGTCATGCCGGAGCCGATCATGTCGAACTTGTCGGTCAGCAGGGCCGGGATGATGCCGTCGTAGCTGGTAGAGACCAGCTCCAGCTTGACGCCCATGGCCTTGGCCATGGCCTTCAGCAGGTCGACTTCGAAACCGATGATCTCGCCACGTTTGTTGGTCATCTCGAACGGCATGTAGGTCGGGTCCATGCCGACGCGCAGGGTGCCGCGCTTGACCGCGTCGTCGACCATGCCGGCGTGGGCCAGGCCGGTCACCGCGCAGGCGGAAAGCAGCAGAGATGCGAGAAACTTCTTCATTCCTATCTCCTAGGGGACAACTCGATTTTCAAGGACGCGCCCCCACGGACACCGGGGCAAGGCGGGCAATCCTAACCGCCCGGACAGTGGATGGCGAGTCGCAAAGCAGGCAGGAATCGAGCCAGGTCGCCGCGCCGACGACCGGTAGCGAGGCGTTCAGACCTCGAGCAGGAAGGTCACCGGACCGTCGTTGACCAGGTGTACCTGCATGTCCGCGCCGAAGCGGCCGGTGGCCACCTGCGGATGCTGCTCGCGGGCCAGGGCCACCAGCTGCTCGAACAGGGCCAGGCCCTGGGCCGGCGGCGCCGCGCTGGAGAAGCTCGGACGCAGGCCGCTCTTGGTGTCGGCGGCCAGGGTGAACTGGGAGACCAGCAGCAGGCCGCCGTTCACGTCGGTCAGCGACAGGTTCATCTTGCCCGCATCGTCGGAGAACACCCGGTAGTTGAGCAGCCGCTGCAGGCCCTTGGCGAGGGTCGCCGCGTCGTCCTGCGGCTCGATGCCGACCAGCGCCAGCAGGCCCTGGTCGATGGCGCCGACGATCTCTCCCGCGACTTCGACGCGGGCGCCACGCACCCGCTGGATCAGCAGCTTCACGCGTCTTCCAGGGGCAGGTCGAGCAGGCGCCGAGCCATCTGGTCGGCAGCGCGCACCAAGGCATCGGTGATGCCCGGCTCGGCGGCGGCATGGCCGGCGTCGCGGATGATCTGCAGCTCGCTGTTGGGCCAGGCCTGGTGCAGGGCCCAGGCGTTGTCCAGCGGGCAGATCACGTCGTAGCGGCCGTGCACGATCACGCCCGGCAGGTGGGCGATCTTCGGCATGTCACGCAGCAACTGGTCTTCCTCGAGGAAGGCATTGTTGACGAAGTAGTGGCACTCGATGCGCGCGATCGACAGGGCGCGATGCGGCTCGGTGAAGCGGTCGACCACCTGCGGATTGGGCCGCAGGGTGGCGGTGTGGCCCTCCCAGCAGGACCAGGCCTTGGCCGCGTGCATCTGGGCGATCTGGTCCGGCCCGGTGAGACGCTTGTAGAAGGCCTGCATCAGGTCGCCGCGCTCCTCGGCCGGAATCGGCGCCACGTAGTCTTCCCAGTAGTCGGGGAACAGGCGGCTGGCGCCCTCCTGGTAGAACCAGTCGAACTCCTGAGGACGGCACAGGAAGATGCCGCGCAGGATCAGCGCATGCACGCGATCCGGGTGGCTCTGGGCGTAGGCCAGGGACAGGGTCGAGCCCCAGGAGCCGCCGAACAGCACCCACTTGTCGATGCCCAGGTGCTCGCGGATACGCTCCATGTCGGCCACCAGGTCCCAGGTGGTGTTGCCCTCCAGGCTGGCGTGCGGCGTGGAACGGCCGCAGCCGCGCTGGTCGAAGGTGATGATGCGGTACAGGTTGGGATCGAAGTAGCGACGGCTGGCGGCATCGCAGCCGGCGCCGGGGCCGCCGTGGACGAACAGCACCGGCAGGCCGTCCGGAGAACCGCTCTCGTCCACGTAGAGGACGTGCGGCTCCGCCACCGCCAGTTCATGGCGGGCGTGGGGTTTGATCTCCGGATACAAAGTCAGCATGGCGCACTCCCGAGTCTGTGCGTAGTTTCCCTGGGTCCACCTCGGACCGACCCTGCCGGGCATCATAACCATGAATCGGGAGTTGAACATGCCTACCCAGCGATTTGCCCTGCCTTTTCTGCTGATCTGCGCCCTGCTCGTCGGCTGTGCGCCAAGCGATCCGCAGGCCGAGCTGGAAGCGGCTGTCCAGCGCCTGCAGGACGAGCTGGAGGCCAAGCGCAGCGACGAGGTGCTGAACCTGCTGCACCCGCAGTTCAGCGCCCGCCAGGAATTCGACCAGGACTGGGCGCGGCGCACCATGGCGCTGCTGTTCCTGCGCCACAAGCAGGTGCGGGTGATCGCCATCGGCACCCGCAGCGAACTCGACCCCACCTACAGCGATCGGGGCCACACCCGCGCCGAAGTGGCCCTGACCGGTGCCGAGGGACTGATCCCGGACAGCGCCCGCCACTACAGCGTGAAGCTGGAATGGTGGCGGGAAGGCGACGAGTGGAAGCTGGCGCGTCTGGACTGGGAATGACCGTAGGGCGGGTGAAACCCGCGTATTCCGAGCTGAAACGCGGGTTTCACCCGCCCTACGTCTGCTAGAAGACGTAGGGGATGAACATCCGGCTGCGCCCCATGTACTCGCGATAGGCCTCGCCGAAGTAGTCCAGGCACTCGGCCTCGTCGCGCCGCGCGGCCAGGTAGAGCAGCACGCTGGCCACCAGGCCCAAGAGCAGGGTGACGCCGTGCAGGTCCTTGCAGACGATGCCCCAGGTCAGCAGCAGCAGCGAACAGAACAGCGGATGGCGGATGAAGCGGTAGATGCCACCGGTGACCAGCCGCGAGGTACGCTCGAAGGCGTACAGCTCGTCGTCCTGGCGCTGCTCGCCGGGCCGGCCGTCGCGGCGCAGCTGGTAGAGGCCGAGGAACAACACGGTCAGCGAACCGAATAGCAGCACCCAGGACACCTTCTGGTGCAGCGCGTAGCGGTCCTCGAACCAGACCGGTGCGTTGAGCACCAGCAGCGCCAGCATCGCCTCCCAGGCGAGGAAGCGATAGAAGCCGTGGGACCGGGGGTTGCGCAACGTGCGCCAGGAAATGCCGAGCAATATCAGCGAACCGACCAGAAAACCCACCACCTGCATCCACATCCCTCGTTCCTCCCTCTGCCGCTTCGCCAGCCGCGCCCAGGCCTCTGATACACTGCCGGCCTCACAGTTCCTGGCGTACGCAATGGACCGCACCCAACTGCACAGCCTGCTGCCGCACCAGGGCCCCGCCCTGTGGCTGGACGCCCTGCTCGGCCACGACTCCGGTCGCATCGAGGGGTTGTCCGCCTGGCATCACCTGGCGGCCTTCGGCGCGGACGCCTCGCCCTGCCTGCTGTTCGAGGCCGCCGCCCAGCTGTGCGCCGCGCATGGTGCCCTATATGGCGAGGATAGCGCCATCGACATGGCGCTGGTGGGCAAGCTGTCCCAGTTGCAGCTGCACTTCGAGCCGCCGCGCCGCGAGGGCGAGCTGCGTGTCGCCGCCACCCAGGAGGCGCTGAGCCCGGCCGGCGCCCTCTACGCCTTCAGCATCCACGCCGGGCAGCGCCTGCTGCTGGACGGCAAGCTCCTGCTGGTGCTGGTCCGTGCTTGAGCTGATCGACCTTTCCCACCTCTACCCCGGCGCCGATGCCCCGGCCCTGCAGGGCATCGACCTGCAGCTGCGCCCCGGCCAGTGCCTGGGCCTGCTTGGCAGCAACGGCGCCGGCAAGACCACCCTGCTGTCCCTGCTGGCCGGCGTGCTGCCGCTGCAGCGGGGCGAAATCCGCTGGGACGGCGAGCGCAGCCTCGGCCTGGTGCCGCAGCAGCTGGCCTTCTACGCCGAGCTGAAGGTGCGCGAGAACCTCGAACTGTTCGCCGACCTGTACCGCCTGCGCGGCGCCGAGCGTGCCCGCCGCCTGGAGCTGTGCATCGCCAGCACCGCCCTGGAAGACAAGCTGCCGCGCCGCGCCGCGCGCCTGTCCGGCGGCGAGCAGCGCCGCCTGAACTTCGCCATCGGCCTGCTGCAACCGGCGCGCCTGTACCTGTTCGACGAGGCCACGGTCGGCGTCGACGCCGCCAGCCGCCAGCTGCTGCTGGCCGCCGTGGAGCGGCTGACTGCCGAGGGCCACGGGGTGATCTACACCAGCCACTACCTGGACGAGATCGAGCGGGTCGCCCAGCGCATCCTCCTGCTGCACGAAGGCCGGGTGCGCCTGGACCTGGACAGCCGCCAGCTGCTCGACGACGGCCACGGCCTGTTGCTGGAATGGCAGGACGCCGAGCCGGCCGGCCTGCAAGAGCTGCTGGCGCGCCTGCACCTGGTGGCCGAGCCGCTGCCGGGCGGCCTGCGCATTCCCGCCCTGGATGGCCCGCAGTTGCTGGAGATCACCCGCTTCCTCGCCGACCGGCCCGGGCTGCCGCGCCTGCTGCGCTTCGGCCGCCCGTCGCTGGAGCAGCTCTACCTGCGCCTCAACGGAGGTCGCCTATGAGGCTGCTGGCGCTGGTGCGCAAGGAATTCCTCCTGCTGCTGCGCGACCCCCACGCGCTGGCCGTGCTGTTCATCATGCCGACCCTGTTCCTGGTGCTGATGGCCGGCGCCATGTCCAACTACCTGCAGGACAAGCCGCCGGCCCTGCGTCTCACACTGGAAGCACCCCAGGCCAGCGCCTACAGCGAGTTCTTCCACGCCGCCCTGGCCGCCCAGCTGCCGGGCAGCGAGCTTCTAGAGCACGGCGACGCGCGCAGCACGCGGATCGACCTGCCGGCCGACTTCGCCGACACCCTGCTGCAGGACGAACAGCCGGGCCTGGCCCTGAGCTTCCCGCCGCAGCTGGACAAGCTGTCGCGCCAGCACCTGCGCGGCGCGGTGCGCATCGCCCTGGCGCAGACCCGTCTGCTCGCCTTCCTCGAGGACAGTGGCGACGTGGACGCGAGCCTGCCGCTGGCCGAGCGCCTGGCCCTGGTCCAGCAGCGCACCCAGAGCCGGGTCGAGGAACACGAGCTGCTGGCCAGCGGCGACCTCAGCGGCCGGGCCAACGCCAGCCAGCTGAGCGTGCCGGCCTGGCTGATCTTCGGCATGTTCTTCGTCGCCCTGCCGATGGCCGGCGGCTTCCAGCGCGAGCAGCAGAGCGGCGCGCTGCTGCGCTTCCGCGCCCTCGACCTGAGCCTGGCCACTTTGGCCCTGAGCAAGCTGCTGCCCTACCTCGCCATCAACCTGGTGCAGTTCGCCCTGCTGCTGACCATCGGCGTCTACGGCCTGCCGCTGCTCGGCCTGCAGGGCCTGGCCCTGCCCGGCAGCCCGGCGGCCTATCTGCTGCTCGCCATCAGCCTGACCCTCGCCACCTGCGGCCTCGGCCTGCTGCTGGCCGGCCTGGCGCGCAGCGCCGAACAGGCGTTGTTGCTCGGCGGCGGGATCAATATCATCCTCGCCGCGCTGGGCGGCATCATGGTGCCCAAGAGCGTGATGCCGGCGGCCATGGGCCAGCTGGCGGAAATCTCGCCGATGAGCTGGGCGCTGGATGCCTTCCTCACCCTGCTGGTGGGCCAGGGCTCGGTCGCCGACATCGCCCCCTACTGCCTCCGCCTGCTGCTGATGGCCGCCTTGCTCGGCGGCGGCGGATGGCTCCTGTTCCGAAGACGAGTGCAGCAAACGCAATGGACGACCTACTAGAACAACAACTCAAGCAACTGCTGATTCGTGAGTGCGACAAGGAAGACGACATCGACTGGCAGAGCATCGCAGACGACGAACCGCTGTTCGGCCCCAAGAGCCGCGTGCAGATGGACAGCCTGGACGCCCTGCAGGTGTCGCTGGCCCTGCAGCAGCACTACGGCGTGCGCATCGAGGGCGCCAAGGACGGCCGCAAGATCCTCGCCAGCATCGCCGACATCGCCGCTTATATCCGTAAGCAGCGGTGAAGCCGGTCTACCTGCAGTGCGGCGCCCTGCACAGCGCGCTGGGCGCCGACCTGGGTGAAGCGGCGAGCAACCTGCTGGCCGACCGCCGACCGCAGCCGCGCCCGTTCCTGCTGCACGAGCTGCGGCAGGAACGCCCCTACTTCGCCGTCACCGATGACGAGACGCTGGATGCGCGCCTGGACCGCCTGTTGGCCGAGACCCTGGGCGACGCGCCGGCCAAAGACTGCCTGCTGATCGTCGCCAGCACCGCCCTGGACATCACCGAACTGGAAGCGCGGGCGGCCGAAGAAAGCGGCTTCCGTTTCGAGCATTCCACGCCGCTGGACCTGATGGCCGAGCGGCTGTGCCAGCGCCACGGCTTCCTCGACGCCTTCACCCTCAACACCGCCTGCACCAGCGCCGCCAACGGCCTGCTCTACGGCGCGCGGCTGACCGGTGCCGGCCAGTACGCCAGGGTGCTGGTGCTGGCCTTCGAGACACCCAGCGCCATTGCCCAACAGGGCTTCGGCGCCCTCGACCTGACCAGCCCCAGCGGCGCCTACCGCCCCTTCCACCCGCAGCGCGACGGCCTGATCCTCGGCGAATGCTACTGCGCCGCCCTGCTCGGCCCGGAGCCCGGACCGGCGCCGCTGGGCAGGCTGCTCGGCGGCTTCAGCGCCTGCGACACCAGCAGCTTGACCACCACCCGCGAGGACGGCAGCCATATCGACTGGGTGATGCGCCGTGCCCTGGACAGCGCTGGTGTCGCGACCGAACGCATTGGCCTGGCCAAGCTGCACGGCACCGCCACCGGCGCCAACGACCTGGCCGAGAGCGCCGGCATGCGCCTGCTCTACCCCGAGGCCATGCCACCGCTGGCCGCGCTCAAGCCCTGGCTCGGCCACACCCTGGGCGCCTGCGGCCTGAGCGAGCCCCTGCTGCTGCTCGCCGCCCTGCGCCGGGGCGCGCTGCCGGCGCTGGACTACGCCGGCGAGGCGCTGCTGCCGCTGCCAGCCACGCCGACGGCCATTGCCCCGGATGCCCTGCTGCTGGCCAACTTCTTCGGCTTCGGCGGCAACAACGCCAGCCTGGTACTGCAGGGTTGTCTTGCGGGAGAACCGTCATGACCGTCATCGCCGCCAGCGAGATCAGCGGCAGCGCCGCGCTCGACGACAAGGCGCTAAAAGCCGCCCTGGGCCAGTACCTGAGCAGCCCGCCACGGCGCATCGACCGCCTGATCTTCCAGGCCCTGCTCGGCGCCGCCCTGCTCAAGGACCGGGTGCGCAGCGACTGCGGCCTGTACCTGGCCTCGCGCCACCCGGCGCGGCCGACCATGGGCGCGCTGCTTGATGCCGTGTGCGTGCAGCAGCGCCAGCCCAAGCCCTTCGAGTTCGTCAACAGCGTGAGCAACGCCGCCGGCTTCCACGTCGCCCAGCAGCTGGGGCTGGAGGGGCCGAACCTGTTCATCGGCGCCGGGCCGCGGGTGTGGCCGCAGCTGCAGCGCCTGGCCGCGCTGGACCTGGCCGACGGCAGCGTCAGCCAGGCGCTGTTGCTGGAAGTGGAAGACCTGGGCGACTTCCGGGTGCGGGCCGTACTGCTGGAAGGCGCCGGGGGCACCCCGGCGGCCGGCTTCGACGAACTGACGGCCGGGATCGAGCTGCGCCGGCTGGACCTGCACGCCTCCGTCTAGTCCTCGTCGCCGCCGGAATCCAGGCCGTGCTTGCGCAGCTTGTCGTGCAGGGTCTTGCGCGGCAGGCCCAGGGCCTCGGCCAGGCTACGCACGGAGCTGTGCCCCTTCGTCATCTCGGCGGCGATCAGCGCCTTCTCGTAGGCCTCCACCCGCTCGCCCAGGCTCAGCTCGTCGCCGCCGGCCGGCAACGCGCCACCGGGCAGGTCCAGGCCCAGGTCCAGCCCCATGGCGAAACGCTCCGCGGCGTTCTGCAGCTCGCGCACGTTGCCCGGCCAGGCGTGGCTGAGCAACTGGGCGCGCTGCCCCGTCTGCAGTTCGCGGGGCGGCAGGCCGTGGCGCCGGGCAGCGGCCTCGGCGTGGTGCTGGAACAGCAGCAGGATGTCCGCGCCGCGCTCGCGCAGCGGCGGGATGCGCAGCGGCGCAACGTTGAGCCGGTAGTACAGGTCGGCGCGGAAGCGCCCCTGGTCGGCGGCGGCGCGCAGGTCCTCCTTGGTCGCGGCGATCACCCGGATGTCCAGCGGGATCAGCTGGTTGCCGCCCAGCCGCTCGACCACGCGCTCCTGCAGCAGGCGCAGCAGCTTGACCTGCACGTCCGGGCTCATGCTCTCGATTTCGTCGAGGAACAGGGTGCCGCCGTTGGCGAACTCGAACTTGCCGATGCGCCGCTTCTGCGCGCCGGTGAAGGCGCCCGGCTCGTGGCCGAACAGCTCGCTCTCCACCACCGATTCGGCCAGCGCGCCGGCGTTGATCGCCACGAAGGGCCCCTTGCGGCGTGCGGAAAGGTCGTGCAGGGCGCGGGCCACCACCTCCTTGCCCGCCCCCGTCTCGCCGAGGATCAGCACGTCGGTGTGGATGGCGGCCAGCGCCCCCACCTGCTCGCGCAGGCGCTGCATGGGCGCGGACTGGCCGATCAGGCGGCCGCCCAGCTCGTCGCGGTCGGCCAGGGCCAGGCGCAGGCTGCGGTTCTCCAGCACCAGGCGGCGCAGCTCCAGGGCGCGGCGCACGCCGTCGAGCAGGGCCTCGCTGGCGAACGGCTTCTCCAGGAAATCGTAGGCGCCGGCGCGCATGGCCTGCACCGCCAGCGGCACGTCGCCGTGGCCGGTGATCAGCAGCACCGGCAGTCCGGCATCCCGTTCGTGGAGCTGCTCCAGCAGCTGCATGCCGTCTACGCCGGGCATGCGGATGTCGCTGACCACCACCCCCGGCCAGTCCGGCGCGATGCGCTCGGCCACGCCGCGCGCGTCGGCCAGGGTCTCGACGCGCAGGCCGGCCAGATCGAGCGTCTGCGCCAGGGCCTGGCGCAGGTGTTCGTCGTCGTCGATCAGCAGGACCTGGGCGCGGTCGTCGATGGCACTCATGAAAACTCCTCGGGAGGTTGCAGGTTGGCGCCGGGCGCGGCGCCGCGCAGCCGCAGGGTGACCCGCGCGCCACCGTCCGGGTGGTTGGCCAGCCGCAGCTCGCCGCCCAGGGCGCGCATCAGCGTCTCGCAGATGGCCAGGCCAAGGCCCAGGCCCTGGGTGCGGGTCTTGGTGGTGAAGAAGGGTTCGCGGGCATGGGCCAGGGCCTGTTCGCTGAAGCCGGGGCCGTTGTCGCGCAGGGTCAGGTCGACGCCCTCCGCGGTCGTCTCCACGCTCAGCCAGATGCGCCGGGGTGGCGCCTTCTCGGCGAGGGCGTCGAGGGCGTTGGACAGCAGGTTGCCGAGCACCTGGCGCAGTCGCGTCTCGCCCGCCTGCACCCACAGGGTGGCGTCCGGCAGGTCGCGGATCAGCTCCACCTCCAGCGCCCGGCGGCGCTTGGCCACCAGGGCCAGGGCGTCTTCCAGCGCCGGTTGCAGCGCCACGCTCTCCGGCGCGTGGCGATCGCGCCGGGCGAAGGCGCGCAGGTGGGCGATGATCGAGGCCATGCGCCCGGTCAGCTCGCTGATCTGCCGCAGGTTGCCGCGGGCGTCGTCCAGGCGCTGGTGGTCGAGCAGCACGCCCGCGTTGTCGGCGTAGCTACGGATCGCCGCCAGCGGCTGGTTGAGTTCGTGGCTGATGCTGGCGCTCATGGTGCCGAGCGCGGTCAGCTTGCCGGCCTGCACCAGCTCGTCCTGGGTGCGCAGCAGCTCCTGCTGGGTCTGTTCGCGCTCCAGCACTTCGTCCTTGAGCCGATTGTTCAGGGTCTCCAGGTCACGGGTACGCTCCAGCACGCGCATCTCCAGTTCGCGCCGCGCCTTGGCATCCAGCGCGATGCGGTCGATGTAGTGACGGCGCCGCTGCAGCAGCAGACCGAGCATCAGCAGACCGGCCAACAGCACCGCCCCGCCCACCAGCAGGGTGGTCCGCACCGGGCGGTCCACCAGTTGGCGCGGTGCGAGCAGACTGACGGTCAGCCCGCTCTCCGCCAGCTCCCGGCTCTGGATCAGCCAGGCGTGCTCGTCCAGGCGCAGCGGCGCGGGCGCCTGGGTCGGATAGGGCTGGTTGGCGACGATGGCGGCGCGTTCCGCGTTGTCCAGCTCGCGGGTGGCGCGGAAGCGCCAGTCCGGGCGCGAGGCGATGATCACCACGCCGTTGCTGTCGGTGACCATCAGTTGCTCGGGGGTGCTACCCCAGAGCCGCTCCGAGTCGTCCAGATCGACCTTGACCACGAGGATGCCGATCACCTCGTCGCCATCGCGTACCGGACTCGAAAAGAAGTAGCCGCGCTTGCGCGAGGTGGTGCCGAGGCCGAAGAAGCGCCCGTGCTTGCCGGCCAGGGCCTCGCGGAAATACGGGCGATAGGTGAAGTCGCGACCGATGAAGCTGTCCATCTGGTCCCAGTTGGACGAGGTCAGGGTCAGCCCCTGCGGACTCATCAGGTAGATCACGTCGGCGCCGGTCTCGCGGCGCACCCGGTCCAACAGCAGATTGGCCGTCTCCTGCAGCTCATCGTCGGCCGGCGCGGCCAGCAGCGCCCGCAGGGGCGGCAGGTCGGCCAGGATGTAGGGCAGCGTCTCGTAGCGGCGCAGGGTCCCGTAGAGGTTGGCGACGTACAGGTCGAGGGTCTGCCGGTTCTGTTCGAGCAGCTCGCCACGGTAGTAGCGCTCGGCGAAGTACTGCAGCGGCCACATCAGCGGGACGAGCAGCAGGGCCAGCAGGATCAGGCTGCGCCAGCGGGGGCGGTAGGGAGTGGCAGGCTGGGTCATGACGGTGCGCCGGGGTGATCGGCGCATTATGCACCGCCAGCCCTCAGCGCGGGCTGTTCAGGCACTCCAGCAGGGCTTCGCGCCAGTCGGGCAGCTCGATCTGCCATGCGTGCTGCAGGCGCGAGCAGTCCAGGCGCGAGTTGGCCGGCCGTTGCGCAGGTGTCGGGTAGTCGCTGGTGGCGATGGGCAGCAGGCGCGCGCAGGGCTTGCCCTGAACCTTCAGCTGGGCCGCAATGGCCTCGGCGAAGCCGAACCAGGAGGTCTCGCCCTGCCCGGTCAGGTGGTAGGTGCCCCATGCGCCGGCGCGGCCCTCGCGCCAGTGGCGGACCAGCTCGGCCGTGGCCTGGGCGATGGTGCCGGCCCAGGTCGGCGCGCCGATCTGGTCGGCCACCACGCGCAGTTCCTCGCGCTCCTGCAGCAGGCGCTGCATGGTCAGCAGGAAGTTGCGCCCGTGCAGCGAATACACCCAGCTGGTGCGCAGGATCAGGTGCTGGCCGCCGACCTCCCGGATCGCCTGCTCGCCGGCCAGCTTGCTGCGGCCGTAGACGCCCAGCGGGCCGGTGGCGTCGCTCTCGACGTAGGGCGAGGCCTTGCGGCCGTCGAACACGTAGTCCGTGGAGTAGTGGATCAGCGGAGCGCCCAGCGCAACGGCTTCCTCCGCCAGCACTCCGGGCGCGCTGGCGTTGATCGCATGGGCCAGCTCGGGCTCGCTCTCGGCCTGGTCCACCGCAGTGTGAGCCGCGGCGTTGATCAGCAGGTCCGGCTGCAGCTTGCGCACCTGGCGACGGATGGCATCGCCATCGGCCAGGTCGAGCTGTTCGTGGCCCAGCACCAGCAGCTCCGCCTCGGCGCCGAGGGCCAGTTGCAGCTCGCGGGAGACCTGGCCGTGGCGGCCGGTGATCAGCACTCTCATGGGAACAGCTCGGCATCGCGCAGGACAGGCGCGGCCTGGTCCTTGGCCGACAGCTGCGGGACGCCGTCGAACTGCCAGTCGATGGCCAGTTCCGGGTCGTCCCAGCGGATGCAGCGCTCGTGGGCCGGCGCGTAGTAGTCGGTGGTCTTGTAGAGGAACTCGGCGTGCTCGCTCAGCACCACGAAGCCGTGGGCGAAGCCTTCCGGCACCCAGAGCTGGCGCTTGTTCTCGGCGGACAGGCGCACGCCGACCCACTGGCCGAAACCGGGCGAGCCGCGGCGGATGTCCACGGCCACGTCCAGCACTTCGCCGGCGACCACGCGCACCAGTTTCCCCTGGGGCTGCTCGATCTGATAGTGCAGGCCGCGCAGCACGCCGCGGGCGGAGCGGGAGTGGTTGTCCTGCACGAAGTCCCGGCGCACGCCGGTGGCCTCTTCGAAGGCGCGGGCGTTGAAACTCTCGTAGAAGAAGCCGCGCTCATCCCCGAACACGCGGGGCTCGAGGATCAGTACCTCCGCGAGCCGGGTGGGGAGGGCCTTCACCGGGTCTCTCCCGCCAGCTGGTAGAGGTACTGGCCATAACCGGTCTTGCCGAAGGCCTTGGCCTGCTGCAGCAGGCATTCGCGGTCGATCCAGCCCTGCTGGTAGGCGACCTCCTCGGGGCAGGCGACCTTCAGCCCCTGGCGGTGCTCGATGGTCTGCACGTACTGGGAGGCCTCCAGCAGGCTGTCGTGGGTGCCGGTGTCGAGCCAGGCGAAACCGCGGCCGAGCTTCTCGACGCGGAGCTCGCCACGCTTCAGGTAGACGTTGTTGACGTCGGTGATCTCCAGTTCGCCACGCGGCGAGGGCTTCACCGCCTTGGCGATGTCGATCACTTCGTTGTCGTAGAAGTACAGCCCGGTGACCGCGTAGCTGGACTTGGGCTTGGCGGGTTTCTCTTCGATGGAGATGGCGCGCCCCTGCTCGTCGTATTCGACGACGCCGAAGCGCTCCGGGTCCTTGACCCAGTAGCCGAACACGGTGGCGCCTTTCGGATTGCTGGCGGCCCGTTGCAGCTGCTCGGTGAAATGCTGGCCGTGGAAGATGTTGTCGCCGAGGATCAGGCAGACCGAATCCCCACCGATGAACTCCTCGCCGATCAGGAACGCCTGGGCCAGGCCGTCCGGCGACGGCTGTTCGGCATAGCTGAAACGCACGCCGAACTGGCTGCCGTCACCCAGCAGGTTGCGGTACTGGGGCAGGTCCTGGGGGGTGGAGATGATCAGGATGTCGCGGATGCCGGCCAGCATCAGCACCGAGACCGGGTAGTAGATCATCGGTTTGTCGTAGACCGGCAGCAGCTGCTTGGAAACCCCCAGGGTGATGGGGTGCAGCCGGGTGCCGGAACCTCCGGCGAGGATGATGCCTTTCATGCTGAAGCTCCTAGTCGCTCGCGTTGATAACTGCCGTCCTGCACATGGCGGCACCATTCCAGGTTGTCGAGGTACCACTGCACGGTCTTGCGCAGGCCGCTGGCGAAGGTTTCCTCCGGCACCCAGCCCAGTTCGCGCTGGATCTTGCCGGCGTCGATGGCGTAGCGCTGGTCATGCCCCGGGCGGTCCTTGACGAAGGTGATCAGGTCCTCGTAGCGCGCCACGCCGACGGGCTTGGCCGGGGCCAGCTCCTCCAGCAGGGCGCAGATGCCGCGCACCACGTCGATGTTGCGCTGCTCGTTGTGGCCGCCGATGTTGTAGGTCTCGCCGACCTGCCCCTCGCTCACCACCTTCAGCAGGGCGCGGGCATGGTCTTCCACGAACAGCCAGTCGCGCACCTGCAGGCCGTCGCCGTACACCGGCAGGGGCTTGCCTTCCAGGGCGTTGAGGATCACCAGCGGGATCAGCTTCTCCGGGAAGTGGAAGGGGCCGTAGTTGTTGGAGCAGTTGGTGAGCAGCACTGGCAGGCCATAGGTGCGCTGCCAGGCGCGCACCAGGTGGTCGGAAGCGGCCTTGCTCGCCGAATAGGGCGAGCTGGGCGCGTAGGGCGTGGTCTCGGTGAACAGGTCGTCCACGCCGTGCAGGTCGCCGTAGACCTCGTCGGTTGAGATGTGGTGGAAGCGGAAGGCTGCCTTGCGCGCCTCCGGCAGCGCCGCCCAGTAGGCGCGCGTCGCTTCCAGCAGGGCGTAGGTGCCGACGATGTTGGTCTGGATGAAGGCGGCCGGCCCGTCAATGGAGCGGTCCACATGCGATTCCGCGGCCAGGTGCATGATGGCGTCCGGCTGGAAGTCGGCGAGGGCCGCGCTCACCACGTCGCTGGCGGCGATGTCCGCCTGCAGGAAGCGGTAGCGCGGGCTGTCCGCGACCGACGCCAGGGACTCCAGGTTGCCGGCGTAGGTCAGCTTGTCGAGGTTCAGCACCTCATGTTCGGTATTCCGGATCAGGTGGCGGATCAGAGCCGAGCCGATGAAACCGGCGCCGCCGGTGATCAGGATGCGCATGGATGTAGCCCTTGCAAGGTGTGGTTCTGCGTGGGGGCGCATGATACGCCATCCGGGGCCTCGCGGAAGCTCTCCCTGCCGCCCGATACGATGCTGACCGAACGGACAGCCACGGGTTGGCAGGGCTAGAATCGCTCTACTACGCACCACTCCAAGGACTCCCATGGCCACCGCCAACCCGCGGCGCGGGTACACCCTCGGCATCACCGCCTACCTGATCTGGGGCCTGTTCCCCATCTACTTCAAAGCCATCCAGGCCGTGCCGGCGCTGGAGATCATCGCCCACCGGGCGATCTGGTCCGCCCTGTTCGGCGCGCTGCTGCTGGCCCTGTGGAAACATCCCGGCTGGTGGCGCGAACTGCGCGACAACCCCAGGCGCCTGGCGGTGCTGACCGGCAGCGGCCTGCTGATCGCCAGCAACTGGCTGGTGTACGTCTGGGCGGTGAACAACGGACGCATGCTGGAGGCCAGCCTGGGCTACTACATCAACCCGCTAGTCAACGTGCTGCTCGGCATGCTGCTGCTCGGCGAGCGCCTGCGCCGCCTGCAGTGGGTCGCCGTGGGCCTGGCCGCGCTGGGTGTGCTGCAGCAGCTGTGGCAGGTGGGCAGCATTCCCTGGGTGTCGCTGGTGCTGGCGCTGACCTTCGGTTTCTACGGCCTGATCCGCAAGCAGGCGCCGGTGGCCGCCCTGCCGGGCCTGGTGGTGGAAACCTGGCTGCTGCTGCCGCTAGCCCTCGGCTGGCTGCTCCTGCATCCGGCGGCGATGAGCACCCAGCCCGCGTTCTGGAGCAGCAGCGAGGCGCTCTGGCTGATCGCCGCCGGGCCCATCACCCTGGTGCCTCTGTTGTGCTTCAACGCGGCCGCCCGCCACCTGCCCTACACCACCCTGGGCTTCCTGCAGTACCTCGCGCCGACCCTGGTGCTGCTGCAGGCGGTGCTGCTGTTCGGCGAGACGCTGGAAGCGAGCAAGCTGCTGTCTTTCATCTGCATCTGGGCGGCGCTGTTCATCTACAGCCTGGACATCTGGCTGGGGATGCGCCGGCGCGGCCAGGCTGCCTAGAAAACGACCAGCGCGCCGGAAAGCGCAGCGGGACTGGGCTGGCGCGGTTGTTCCCAGCCTTTTCCACAGGGCCATCCCCAGGCTCTGTGCACAAGCCAGGAGGTGCTGGTCATTTCCTGAGCGAACCGCTGCGGGCCTCGCCGTACCTGGCCTGCAGCATGGCCTCCCCAGGCTGCCCACAGCTCTTTCCCCGATAGGTGGGGACAGCTCGATGCAGCGGCGGGGCGGGAATTATCCACCGCGCGACGGCAAACCACGGTTGAGCAAGAATCGACCAGATCGCTACAGCCCCCGTCCCGCCTGAAGCGCAGCGGTAAATCCCCGCCTTATCCACAGAACGATCCCCGGACTTTGTATACAAGTCGTTGATATTGCTGATTTTCTGATCGAGGCCCGGAAAGCCGCGGCCCATCTGGCCCGGAGCGTCCATCCCCCAGGCTGCCCACACCTTCATCCACAGCTTCGGTGGATATCCACCGCCCGGCGAGCCCTGGACGAAATTCGCTCAGACGGCGCCAGGCCACGCCGGACGCGGCCTGGCGGCCCTCATCCCCGCGCTATCCACAGATCCATCCCCGCACTCTGTGCACAAGCCCACGGCCGTCGAGCGGACAAGAAAAAGCCCCGGGGTGCCAGGCGGCGCGCCGGGGCTCCCCAGGCTATCCACAGGGTTATCCCCGGCTCACTCCTCGGTGCGCAGGTTCAGTTCCACCATCATGTCGTCGGCCAGGCTCTCCAGGCGGTCGCGCAGCAGGTCCAGCGATAGGGTCAGCGGCACCGCCAGCAGCGCCTCGGCATGGAACAGCGGCTCGCTGCTCATGGGTGCCGGCGCCACCTCGGTGGTCAGGCTTTCCAGGTTGATGCCCTGCTCGGCCAGCAGGCGGGTGATGTCGCGGACGATGCCGGGGCGGTCGTTGCCGACCAGGTCCAGGTGGATCGGCTTCCAGGTGCAGGCCGGCTCGATGCCGCTCTCCGCCACCAGCACACGGATGCCGTGGGCGTTGAGCCCCTGCAGGCCCTCCACCAGTTCGTCGTAGCCCTCGGCCGGCACCGCCACCTTGAGGATGCCGGCGAACTGCCCGGCCATGCGCGACATGCGGCTCTCCAGCCAGTTGCCGCCATGCCCGGCGATGCACTGGGCGATGCGCTCCACCAGACCCGGCTGGTCCGGGGCGATGACGGTGAGTACCAGATGATCCATGAAAGGCCTCTCGTTCTGCGTAGTTTGGTGCCAGGGCTTCAGGCCGAGCCGATCAGGCCGACCCCGTCAAGCCGAGCCAATAGGTATAGAACACCTCATCGCGCACGTAGCCAAGCTTTTCGTACAGCGCCTGGCCGGCCAGATTGTCCCTCGCCGTCTCCAGTTGCAGTCCGCAAGCGCCCTCGGCCTCGGCATGGGCACGGGCGGCGTTCATCAGCCGCTCGGCCAGGCCCTGGCGACGGCCGTCCGGGTGCACGTAGAGGTCGCTGAGCAGATAAGCCGGCGCCAGGTGCAGCGAGGCGAAGAAGGAATAGAGCTGGACGAAGCCCAGGGCGCGCCCCGCTTCGTCGCGGGCGATGAACAGCACCGAGTCGCCTTTCTCCAGGCGGGCCGCGAGGAAGTCCTCGACCTCGGCGAGGGGGCGCGGCACCTGGTAGAACGCCAGGTAACCGGCGAACAGCCCGGCCAGTTCGGGCAGATCGGCGGGCTCGACACGGTTGATCGGCATGAGGGCTCCGGAGGGGTGAAAAGTCCCCGCAGTATAGGACGGCCGGACCCGCCGCCGCCCGGCAGGCGGGTACAGGTTGTGACTGATTTTTCCGGATGAGTCATGTAGTATCCGCCGACTCTTACTACATGGCCTTCCGGCCCTGTCTAGCATCAAGTGAGGCAAGCAATGACTGAGCGCGTTCAAGTAGGTGGTCTGCAGGTCGCCAAGGCCCTTTACGACTTCATCAACAACGAAGCCATCCCGGGCACCGGCGTCGCTGCCGAGCAATTCTGGGCCGGCGCCGAAGCCGTGATCAACGATCTGGCTCCGAAGAACCGCGCCCTGCTGGCCAAACGCGACGAGCTGCAAGCCAAGATCGACGCCTGGCACCAGGCCCGCAAGGGCCAGGCGCATGACGCCGCCGCCTACAAGAGCTTCCTCCAGGAAATCGGCTACCTGCTGCCGGAACCGGCCGACTTCCAGGCCACCACCGCCAACGTCGACGACGAGATCGCCCGCCTGGCCGGCCCGCAGCTGGTGGTGCCGGTGATGAACGCGCGCTTCGCCCTGAACGCCTCCAACGCCCGCTGGGGCTCGCTGTACGACGCCCTCTACGGCACCGACGTGATCAGCGAAGAGAACGGCGCCGAGAAGGGCAAGGGCTACAACAAGGTCCGCGGCGACAAGGTCATCGCCTTCGCCCGCGCCTTCCTCGACGAAGCCGCCCCGCTGGAAGGCGCCTCCCACGTCGACGCCGCCGCCTACGCCATCGTCGACGGCGAACTGGCCGTGACCCTGGGCAACGGCGGCACCGCCAGCCTGAAGAACCCGGCCCAGTTCGTCGCCTTCCAGGGCGATGCCAGCGCGCCGATCGCCGTGCTGCTCAAGCACAACGGCCTGCACTTCGAGATCCAGATCGACGCCTCCAGCCCGATCGGCCAGACCGATGCCGCCGGCGTCAAGGACGTGCTGATGGAAGCCGCCCTGACCACCATCATGGACTGCGAAGACTCCGTCGCCGCCGTCGACGCCGACGACAAGGTCGTCGTCTACCGCAACTGGCTGGGCCTGATGAAGGGCGACCTGGCCGAGGAAGTCAGCAAGGGCGGCAGCACCTTCACCCGCACCATGAACCCGGACCGCGTCTACACCAAGGCCGACGGCTCCGAGCTGACCCTGCACGGCCGCTCCCTGCTGTTCGTGCGCAACGTCGGCCACCTGATGACCAACCCGGCCATCCTCGACGCCGCCGGCAACGAGATTCCGGAAGGCATCCAGGATGCCCTGTTCACCAGCCTGATCGCCGTGCACAACCTCAACGGCAACACCAGCCGCAAGAACACCCGCACCGGCTCGGTCTACATCGTCAAGCCGAAGATGCACGGCCCGGAAGAAGTCGCCTTCACCGGCGAGATCTTCAGCCGCGTCGAAGACGTGCTCGGCCTGGCCCGCAACACCCTGAAAGTCGGCATCATGGACGAAGAGCGCCGCACCACCGTCAACCTCAAGGCCTGCATCCAGGCGGCCAGCGAGCGCGTGGTGTTCATCAACACCGGCTTCCTCGACCGTACCGGTGACGAAATCCACACCTCCATGGAAGCCGGCGCAGTGGTGCGCAAGGCCGCCATGAAGAGCGAGAAGTGGATCGGCGCCTACGAGAACAACAACGTCGACATCGGCCTGGCCACCGGCCTGCAGGGCCGCGCCCAGATCGGCAAGGGCATGTGGGCCATGCCCGACCTGATGGCCGGCATGGTCGAGCAGAAGATCGTCCACCCGCTGGCCGGCGCCAACACCGCCTGGGTACCGTCGCCGACCGCCGCCACCCTGCACGCCCTGCACTACCACAAGGTCGACGTGTTCGCCCGCCAGGCCGAACTGGCCAAGCGCGCCCCGGCGTCCATCGACGACATCCTGACCATCCCGCTGGCACCCGACACCAACTGGACCGCCGAAGAGATCCAGAACGAACTGGACAACAACTCCCAGGGCATCCTCGGCTACGTGGTGCGCTGGATCGACCAGGGCGTCGGCTGCTCCAAGGTGCCGGACATCAACGACGTCGGCCTGATGGAAGACCGCGCCACCCTGCGCATCTCCAGCCAGCTGCTGGCCAACTGGCTGCGCCACGGCATCGTCAGCGAAGAGCAGATCGTCGCCAGCCTCAAGCGCATGGCCCCGGTGGTCGACCGCCAGAACGCCAACGACCCGCTGTACCGCCCGCTGGCGCCGGACTTCGACGGCAACATCGCCTTCCAGGCCGCCCTGGAACTGGTGGTCGAAGGCACCAAACAGCCGAACGGCTACACCGAGCCGGTCCTGCACCGCCGCCGCCGCGAGTTCAAGGCCGCCAACGGCCTCTGATCCGCGACAGGTAGAGAAAGAACCGCCCTCCGGGGCGGTTTTTTTATGGCCATATCCCCGTTAGTTGTTGCACGCCTTGTAGGAGCGGATTTATCGGCGAAATTCGCGGCCAATGCTCCCACAAAAGCAGGGTTGCGCCACCAACACGCCATGGGACATAGCCTTTTTATGGCCATGTCGTGTTGCAGACGCCATAGCTACCCAGCGGAAACGGCCTGCCTGCAATATCAATGGGAACCCATAGGATGGGGAGGCCACAGGCAATAACCCCACCCGCGCAATCGACCATGGCACAGCCAGTGGGTTACGCCAGCAAGCGGCTGCCCCAACCTGCGCGTTGCGCGGCCAAGCCCCTCTAATCCGGACGCTGCCGCTGCCTGCCCCTGGGTCCCCGCCTACGCGGGGATGACGGTTTCGGAA
>NZ_BPFX01000050.1 GCF_019655855.1 Pseudomonas paralcaligenes
CGGCGCGCCCGCAGATCCTGACGCTGCTGCGCACGCTGACCCAGGCCGGCGAGCTGGATACCGCCATCCTGGCCGGGACCATGAAAGAGGCCCTGCCGAAAGTGCCCAGCGGTATTCAGCAGGTCTGGATCGAAGGCGGCCAGATCGCGGCGCCGGCCGCTGCAGCGGCGTGAGGTGAGCATGCACCACCTCACGACATTGGGCCTCCCGAGCGCGGCTGCTCGGGAGGCCGAGCGCCAGGCGCTGGCCGATCTCACTGCCGCGTTTCTCGCCGGCGGCGGCGCGGTCGAGCAACTGAAGATCACCGACCGCAAACCGGAGCCCACCGGCAGCCTGCGTGACCGTCCCCGCACCACTACCCGTATTAGCGGCTGCAGCCGTCGCGAGCTGAAGAAGCGCGACGACGAGATGGCGAAGCGCGCCCAGGCCCTGGCCAACGCACGCATGCCAGGCGACCGCATCCGCAAGAAGCTGGGCCTGGGCCCGGTCACCTTCGAGCAACTCATCGCGCGGCATGGCATCCGCCTGCCGGCACAACGGAGTAAGACATGAGTCTGATCAACATCTTCGACACCGAGACCACCGGATTCCCTCTCTGGAAGGAACCCAGTGACGACCCGCGCCAGCCGCATCTGGTCGACATCGCCGCCCTGCTCCACAACGAGGACGGCGAACTGGTCGACAGCTTCGAGGCCATCATCCGCCCCGACGGCTGGGTGATCCCCGACGAGGTGGCGGCCATTCACGGCATCACCACCGAAATGGCGATGGACCTGGGCATTCCCGAAGCGGATGCCCTGGAAGGCTTCCTGGCGATCCATGAGCGGGCCGGCCTGCGCGTCGCCCACAATTGCAGCTTCGACGACCGCATTCTGCGAATTGCCCTGAAGCGCTACCGCGGCGAAGAGGCGGCCAATGCCTTCCGCGCCGGCGCCAACTACTGCACCGCCCACCACTCGAAGCCGATCTGCCAGCTGCCGCCGACAGAGGCCATGCTGCGCTCGCGCTTCCGCAACCAGTTCAAGACCCCGACCCTGGCAGAGGCTCACCAGCACCTGCTCGGCCAGGAGCTGGTCGGCGCCCACCGCGCCCGACCCGACACCGAGGGCTGTGCCCGCGTCTACTTCGCCCTGCAGCAACGCCTCGTCGCCGCGTAACACCGGCCGCCCACGGGCGGCCACCTTTCTCCGC
>NZ_BPFX01000051.1 GCF_019655855.1 Pseudomonas paralcaligenes
CAGGATCTGCGGGCGCGCCGACGGCTGCAGCACGTCGAAGCGGTCCAGCGTCACCATGCGCAGCCCGGACAGCCGAGCGATGGCCACTGCCAGCAGCGCGTCGCAGCGCCACTGCTCGGACTCGCTCAGCAGGCCGTACAGGCGGCCGCCGTAGGTGACGTCGATGTCGTCGCTGAGCTGCACCGGCTGCCACTTAGCCGCCTCGGCCATGCTCGCCAGCATGGTGTTGATCGGCTGCAGCGCGTCCTTCAGGATTTCGCTCGGGATGCCGTCGGGTGCGAGCGCGTCGGCAATCAGCACCCAGGCCTTCACCTGGGCGTGGTGCGCGGCGGCTTTCTTGGCCAGTTCGTCGCGGCCAGCGCTCAGCGCCAGGGCTTCCGCCAGAGCCTGGTGCGCGGCGTTGGCTCGGTCGCGCTCCTGCCTGATGCTGGCGATGGTCTGCTCGGCGTTGGCGATAGCCTCAGCCGAGGGGATGCCGGCGGCCTCGGCTTCCAGTTCGGCGATGCGGTCGGCAGCGTTTTCGGCCTCGATCACGTCGCGCTGGCTGTTGCTGGCTGCGCGCTCTGCGCTTTGCAGGTAGCCGCGGTACTCGTCCACTCGGCGAGCGAGTTCCGGGTCGGCAGCGCCGGCGAACTTCACCAGGGCGCCGCCCTCGACGATCAGGCGCTCGCTGCAGCAGGGACAGGCCATCGCGGTGGCGGCGCTGGCGGCCTGCTCGGCGTTGACGAGCTTCTGGGCCCACTCGACCATGCGTTCCTGATCGGCGGCCAGCTTCTCGCGCCGGCGCTGCAGCAGGCCGGCGGTCTCGCGCAGTTCGGCCAGCACCCGCTGGCGCCGCTCGGCGTCCTGGGCTGCGGCCTTGTGCGCGCCGAGCTGCTGGTTGGCTTCGTCGAGATCGGCCTGCAGGGCCTGCGCGGCGGCGCTGGCCTTGTCGACCTGCTCCTGGCTGACATCAGCAGGCACGGCCGGCGGCTCCCAGCCGTCCGCCTTCTCGCTGCCGTATACCTCGCCGGTGATGCTCTTCCAGGCGCCGCGCTCTTCGCTTGCGTACTCTCGGGCCTGGTCGGCGGCCGCCGGGAAGCCGGCGCGCATCATGGGCTTGATCTTCTCCACCAGGGCCGCGTCGGCGCCGCGGGCGAGCAGTCGCTTGCCCACTTCGTTCGGGCTGGCGCTGGCTCCGGCCAGGTCGAACAGCGCTCGGCGGCGTTCCTTGCTGTCGAGGCCGCCGAAGCGCTGTGCGTCGAGTACGAACGGCAGATACGGCGCGTCCAGCAGAGGGGCGGTGTTGCCCTTCGGCAACATCACCCAGGATGTCTGCTCCTCGTCGGCCTGGTCGACCCACACGACATGAGCCTCGCCCTTCTTCTGGCCCTCGGTGACCAGCTGGCCCATGTCCTTTTTCTTGGAGACCCGGCGCGGCTCGCCGGTGAAGGCCATGGCGATGGCGTCCAGCAGGCTGCTCTTGCCGGCGCCGTTGTTGCCGGAGACCAGCAGCACGGGCGCAGAAACAACAAGGGCCGCATGACGCAGCCCTTGGAAGTTGGTGGCGGTGATTGAGGCGATTCGCATGCTCGCTACTCCATGTTGATCTCGTCGGGCTTCTTCACGACGCGGTAGACGTGCTGGTCGGGGGTTTCGCCCTCGGCCTCCAGCACGATCACGCCGTCATCGAGCAGCAGCAGGATCACGCGGGTGGCCTGCTCGACGCTCAGCGCATAGCGCGACTGCAGATACGGCAGGTCGATGGTTTCCTTCTTGGTGCTGATGGACAGGGCCAGTTCGGTGAGCGTGTAGCCGCCGAACTTCTCGACTTCGAGCAGCGGTGTGAACTCGGCGTCGACGATTTCGCCATCGCCACCACCCCAAGCGCCTGGCTCGTCCATGTCGTTGTCGCCGCCGTTGAGGTCGAGCGGGTTCTGGTCAGGGTCAGGACTGGCAGCGCCACCGATGTTGCCCATGTGGTCTTCGGCACCGCCCAGGATGATCAGGCAGTCCTGTTCCACTGCATCCAGCAGTTCATGGCGGCAGGGGCTGGATTGATTGATGACCAGCACGGCCTTCATCTTGTCCTTGATGGCGACCGACTCCAGCTTGCCGTAGGCGGTCTTGCGTTCGGCGCTGGCGATCATGTGGACGGCCAGGGTGACGGCGTTGCGCACCTGCTTCTCCAAGCGGTCTATCACGTCGGCCTGCTTGTTCTCGCTGAGCTTCTGCCAGCAGTCGGGCATGATGCGGATTTCCTGCACCAGGCCGGCGAGGAGTGTTTCGCCCACTTTGTCGGCGGTCATCTGCATGAAGTACGGGTTGTTCTCGGACATGGTAGGTCTCACTGGTTGGCGATGCGTTCGAGTTTTTCGAGCTGGGTGTCGCTCAGGTACATGTCACCGCGCCAGCGCTGGTAGTTGGCGCTGATGTCGGCGGTGAACTGACATTCCCAGTCGTTGGAGGCGTTGAGTTCGGCGGCCGCCAGGAGCGAGGTGAACTCGTCCAGGCGGCGGAACTGCTCGGAGACAGTGCGCGAAGCCATGAGGGCTTAGCCCATGTCCAGCTCGTCGGTATCAGCGGTCTGCTGGGTAGCTTTCGGCTTCTGAGTGGCAACCGGCTCCTTCTGGGCAGTGCGGGTGATCTCGCCGCTTACCATGTCGACCCGCTCGTCCGGATCGTGGGGCAGCGCCTGCTGGTCATCGTCCCCCGCGGTCGGGGCGTCGTCGTCAACCACCTGGTATTCGCCGCTCAGCACGGTGTCGAGCGATTGGGTGTCGTGGTCGACTTTGCCGTCCAGCGTGGCGGCGGTGGCCAGCTCGATGCTGACCGGCAGGTATTTGAACAGCCGGCGAAGTACGGTCTTGCGGCCCATCTCCACGAAGTGCTGGCCCCAGACGGTAGTGCCCTTGTCCCGAGCGAACTTGTAGTTCTGGCTGGCGTCGCGGATTTCCTCGATCTGCGCGCGGCTCATCACCTCGAAGGCGTAACCGCCGCCGACCAACTTGGCCACGGCATAAAACGCGATCACGTCGCCGCGAGCACCGAGCGCAGGTCGGTGGACCAGCTTCTCGTCCAGGCCGTACTCGTATTCGAAGTGATCCTTCTGGCACACCTCGTGTGCGGAGATGCTGACGATTTGCCCCGAGCGGCGAGCCAGGTCGACTAGGCCCTTATAGCCGAAGACGATCTGCACCTCAGTCTTGCCGGCCCGCTTGTTGTCGAACGGGATCAGGTAGGCATGGCCAAGTGGCGTGTTCGGCTCTAGGCCAAGCTGTGAGCACTGCACGATGGCGCCGAAAAGCGACTCGACGGTGCAATTCATCAGTTTCGGCGTGGTGCGCATGGCGCCGAGGGCGATTTTCAGCATGCGGTCGGCGTTGACGTGCTGCGGCAGCACCGCCAGCAACGTTGCCTTCTGGCTCTCGAAGAACTTCTTCACGTTGCCGATACCGGCATCTTTCGCCACCTGCTTCGAGGTGGTGCGCAGGTCAGCGAGCTGGGTTGCTTGGGACATGGTTGTCTCCTGGTGGGGTCAGTCGTGATAGGGGCAGGTCGCCCAGCGCGGGCAGTACCTGGGGCTGCAGAGGGTGCTCTGCGGGTTCGGTGGGAAAAGGCCGGTGCGGAACATGTCGGCCGCGTACTGGATCAGGCCCGGGTAGTTCTCGTCGCCGACCATCAGCTCGCGGGCGCCGATGATTTCGCCGGTAGCGGCCTCGGCCTTGCCCTTGGTCTTGAGCCCGATGATCTCGGCCGGCGCGGTGCAGCGCTGGCCGGTGGTGTGCTCATACAGCAGCTCGTAGGTGCCGATCTGGGGCTTGTGGCCCTTCGTCTTCGCCACGCCGTCAGCGGTCACCGCCGCGGTGCCGGTCTTCACGTCGGCGATGCCGACGCCTTCGCCGTAGCGCCGAATGCGCGCCCGGTCGAGCGTGCCGGTCAGCCTGACGATCTGGCCGCCGCCGCACTGGATCTCCAGCGGCACCGTCTCCAGCTCCACGGCCACGAACTCGTAGCGCGGGCTGATTTCGGTGCAGTAGCGAATGTGCAGCGCCAGGCCGGTGGCCTCGGCCTCGCGCAGGCTGATATCGGAGCCGCGCCAGTCGACGTCGAAGTCCGGTTGCCGCAGGGTCTGGACGAACACCTCGGCGGCATCGTCCGGCGTCACGGCCTGGCCGGCGACCCGGGCGGCGTCGAATACCGCAGTGCCGGCGTGGATGGCGGTTCCCAGCAGCGCGCGGGGGCTGCTCGGCGACCGAATGCCCAGCAGGTGCACGCCTTCAAACCGGAATGCACAGTCGAAAAGGGTGCCCCAGCTACTGGCTCGGACGGTCGTGACGTGCACGGGCTTTCTCCTTGGTGAAGCGCTCCACCTTCTGGAACTGGGGCCAGTCGGGGTGGGCCTCGAGCCGGTGGTGGAGTTCGATGTGGTAGCGGTGTGTGCAGATCAGGAGGTTGGCGGGGCTGTTGTTCTGCTTGTCCCCGTCGATGTGGTGCACGACTTCGTTCTCGGGGTGCCCCGGTGCGATCTGGTGCAACTTCCTGCCCAGCGCCTGCTCGGCCAGCAGAATGTGCTCGTAGCGCCGCCCCTCTGGAGTCCAGCGCACGACGTAGCCGTGAGAGCTGATCTGGCGGCCGCCTTTCCAGTTCGGTGACTTCGGGCCCTGGTTGTCTACTTTCAGGGCGTGGCCGCGCAGAAACTTCAGCGGCACACCCTTGATCCAGCCTTTGCTCCTGTCGTTAACCGGTGCGACGCGCGTAGGAGCGCCGCACCCGCACTGGCAGAGGCCAGCAGGTATCGAAGTTGTCATGGGGGTTACCCGTAGGTGATGTAGTCGGCCAGGCCGAGCGCCGCGACGTAGGCGATGAAGAGGAGCAGGGCGCCGCCGAAGCTGCGCCAGAGGAGGAGGCGCCGGACGCGCTGCCGGCTGGTCATGGCGTGCACGCCGAGGCGTCGAGGGTGGACACCAGGGCATCCAGCAGGCTCGGCTCACCGGAGAACAGCACCATGCCGATCAGGAAGCAGACGTAGAAGGCGGCGCTATCCACGGCGCACCTCCCGGAGCTGCTTGCCCTTGGCCAGGACCTGCTCCTGCAGGTCGCGGGTGGTGTGGATGCCCTGGGCGGCCAGCTGGCGGATGCGTTCGTTCAGTTCGGCGATATTGCTCATGCAGGACTCCCGATCAGTTGTTCGTTGCGGCGATACCGCAGGATCTGCCTGCGCGTACTGGTGGCTATCTCGATGCGTCGCATCCAGTAGCCGAACTGAACGTCGTCGATCAGCTCGGCGGCCAGGGCCATTTCGAGCAAGCCGAAGCGGCTCGCGGAAGCGTTCGGCCAACTTGGCCGCTAGGTCGTGATTGCCGCGCAGGCAGGCGAGCACCAGTTGCAGCATCGGCGCCTCGTGGTCGTCGGTCTCGGCAATCGCCTCGGTGCCTGCCTCGGCGAACCCAGCTTCGTAGAACGGCGCTCCGGCATCGAAGAACGGCACCAGGTCCGAGTCCTCGGCCTGCATCAGCAGATCGACCTGGGCGCCCAGGTAGTCGGCGGCGCCGTCATCGGCAGGCGGGCACTCGTGGTCGTAGCGCAGCTGCGCCAGCTTCAATACAGCGTTCATGGGGTTACCTCGCTGAGGCATAGAGGGTGCGAACGCCCGGCGCCGCCCGGGATGCGTCTGGTCTGGCTGCGCTAGCCCCGCGACTCGTTCGCTGTTCGTTACGCCGCTGCGGCTGCTGCCGGCGCCTCACCGCCAGGCACTGCTGGCGACGCCTTGATGATCTTCTTGAGGATCGGCTTCCACACGGCCCACCAGGCCAGGGCCTGCGAGTCCATGCTGGAGATTTCCTCGTCGCTGAATTTCCACCACTCGGTGATCAGGTGAAGCTGGCAGCCGATCTGCATGTGGGTAGCGGTGTACGTGACGGGCCAGATGTCGGCCTGGATGGCTTTCACCTCGCGCAGATTTCCCGAGAGGCCGCGCATCGAATTCAGTTCAGCCAGGTTGGCG
>NZ_BPFX01000052.1 GCF_019655855.1 Pseudomonas paralcaligenes
TAGCCCACCATTCAACCCAATCGGATCACTTTCCACGTAGCGCCCAGTCTGCGGGTCGTAATCCCGGAAGTAGTTGTAGTGCAGGCCACTCTCAAAGTCGTAGTACTGCCCAGGGAAGCGCAGGTTGATGACATCGAGACCGCTGCCGGCAACAACTGTTGCGACCCCATCACCGAAGGCATCGGACTTCCAGCGCCACACTTCCTGCCCACTTTGGTTGGTGGCCAGTCGAGGGCTGTTCAGGTGGTCTGCGTGCAGATAGAAGGTGGTGCGGCCGCTCACGTTGCCATTTGCGGCGTAGGTCAACGCCTGCCCGCCGATAGGCATGCTATCGAGCCAAACGTAGAACTGGCTACTGAGTTTGGTGCCGGCGCTGTTGTAACGGGACTCTCCGAGCAGTTGACCATCAGGCCCATACAGGAAGGTCACTACCGCAATGCTGGTGATCTTGTGAGTGCGCTGACCAAGCGCGTTATAGCGGTACTCGGCGACGATATCGTTGCCAATCTTGACCTTGGACAGACGTCCTTGAGCGTCATACACCAGCTCCCGGGAAGCCCTGTCTTTGGTCAGGTTACCTGCTGCATCGGTGGTGACGGCCTGGCTGCCGATCTGGGTCAGGCGGTTGCTGTTTGCGGCATAGGTCAGTGTGGTGGTTGTGCTGGTAGGTGTGTCGCCCAGATTGGTGACTGTCTTGCTAGTACGGTTGCTCCCCGCGTCATAGGCGTATTGCTGCCGCAGAGTGGCTTGCTCTTCCTTGGTCAGCCGGTCCAGCTCGTCATAGCTATACGTAAGGTTGCCAAACAAGCCGCTCTGCAGGGTTTCGATATTGCTGTTGGCGTCATAGGCGTAGATTGCCTGCCAAGGCCCTACGTTCTGCTGTGTCAGCCGATAGTCCTGATCATAGGTGCGGGACAGAGTAATGCCGTTGGCCCAGCTCAGGCTCTTCAGGGGCCCGAAGGGTAGGTAGGTCAGGTTGGTCGCAAAGGGTGCCGACGGCTGCTGCGTGGTCAGGATGTTTACATCACTGACTTGTCCTGCAGCATTGCGCTGATAGTCGATTGCGAAGCCGCCTGGGTAGACGATTCGGGTCAGCTGTCCGGCGTCATCGTAGCTGTAGGCGAGAGCGTCGTAGGTGTCATTGCCCGCCACCTCTACCGATCGGATCTGCTCAACCAGATTGCCGCGAGCGTCATAGTGATAGCCAAGTACCCCGCTGGCGTCCTGAACCGCAGTGAGTCGCCCGATGCCGTGGTTGCCCTCGGCCGTCATGTCGTAGTGGTACTGGATGTTGAGTGACGGTGAAGCTGGATACTGCTTGCCTGTCAGGCGATTCAGCGCGTCATAGCTGTAGGTGGTAACGATTCCTCGGGCATCGGTCTTGCTGATGACATTACCCGCAGCATCGTGGGCATAGATTGCGGTGCCGCTGTCAGGGCTGATGACCTTTGTCTGGTTGCCCAGGCCGTCGTACTCGTACTGGGTAATGACACCTCTCGGATC
>NZ_BPFX01000053.1 GCF_019655855.1 Pseudomonas paralcaligenes
GTCGCGCGGCAGGGTCAGGTCGATGTTTTTCAGGTTATGGGTACGGGCGCCACGAATCAGAATCTTGTCCACTTAGGGAACCTCTAAAAGCTACCTGCGTTGCC
>NZ_BPFX01000054.1 GCF_019655855.1 Pseudomonas paralcaligenes
GTGGTCAGCAGGCCGCCGGTCAGGTTCGCGGTACTGCTCAGGCGCTCATAGAAGCGAGTGTTGGTGATCACCTCGCCAAAGGTGTTGTAGGTGTTTTCGGTGATCTCGCCGAGTTTGTTGACCGTATGGGTCAGGCGGCCGGCGGCATCGTAGTAGGAGAGGAGGGTATTGCCGGCGGAGTCGGTGACGCTCAGCTGGCGACCGGCCACATCGTAGCTGTAGGTCAGGCCGTACTGGGCATAGGTCGCTCTGACCTGCGCCTCGCTCTGGCCTGCGGTGAGGCGGCTGGCGCCTTCGCCGGTGAGCTTGCCCAGGAGCTGGCCCAGGGCATCGTAGCGCCAGGCGCTGGTGCGCGCCTCAGCCGTGCCCTGGGCGCGGATTTCGCGTATCAGGCGGCCGGCATTGTCGTACTCGTAGGCGGTGACGGTGCCATCGGTGCCGATGCGCTGGCTGACCCGACCATAGCTGTCGTACACGGTGGTGCTGATCTGCCTGGCACCGCTTTCCACCGCCGCGCGGACGTTTGCGAAGTCGTTGCTGATCACCGCCGCGCTGTACAGCTGGGCGTAGCGGATGTTCTGCTGGCGGTTGTAGACCTCGTCGTACACCGTCTCGCTGACGAAGCCCTGCTCGTCGATACTGCCGATCTGGCGGCCGATGGCATCGTAGTAGTACCAGCTGTTCAGGGCGCCCGTGGCGGCGGGGCGCAGTTGCTCCAGCGTGCCCTCGGCGCGCAGGTTCGCGGCGGTGGCCAGGGCATAGCGGGTGACCTGCTTCAGGCGGCCAAGGGCGTCGTAGCGGTTTTCGACCAGGTAGCCTTCGCCGTCTAGCTTGGCGACCACGCGGCCATCGGCGTCGTAGAAGATACGGGTGCTGCGTTCGTTATCCAGGGTCTGGACCAGCTGGCCACGGCCGTCGTAGCGATAGGTGGTGGCATACCCCAGGGAGTCGGTGCTGCTGCTCAGGCGCCCGGCCGCGTCGTAGGCGTAGGTGGTGCTGCGGTCCATGCCGCCGGTGGGGCGGATCTGGCTGACCAGGGTCTTGGTCACGGCGTTGCCGTCGTACCAGGTGCTGGTGTCGACCAGGTTCGCGTAGCGGATCTCGCTGCTCTTCTGGCCGGCCTCGTTGTAGCGGTATTCGGTCACCGCGCCCAGGCCGTCGACCTTCGCGCTGACGCGGCCCGCCTCGTCGTAGAAGGTGTAGCTGCGTACCCCGGTGGCGTCCTGCACCATCACCTGGCGCCCGGCAGCGTCATACCGGTACTGGGTCAGGCGCGGGGCGACAAGGCCTGCTGCGCTTTCCGTCAGGCTGAGCAGGCGGCCGTGGGCGTCGTAGGCTTGGGCCTGGGTCAGGCCGGCGCTGTTGGTCATCACCACGGTGCGGTTGGCACCGTTGTAGGTATAGGTCCGGGTACCGCTGGCGTCCGTCTGGCTCAGCAGGCGGCCCAGGCCGTCATAGCCGAAGCTGTTCAGCGCCGTATCGCTGCTCCGTGCGGCAATGGTCTGCAGCAGCTCGCCACGCTCGCTGTAGATGTACACGGTCACCGTCGCAGCCAGGTCCATGTAGCCCGTCCCACTTTCCGTGACCACGGCATAGCGGGTGCTTTGTCGCAGATTGCCCCGGTAGTCGTAGGACAGCTCGAGCAGGGTGCTGCGGGTCAGGTCGCGGGCCGCCGTCCAGGTGTCCAGTTGGGCCGTGTTGAGCGTCGCATCCTGTGCCAGCGCGCCCAGGTCGTAGTTCGCATCGCCGTAGCTCAGCTCGCGGATCCGCTGGCCCTGGGCGTTGTAGCGGTACTCGGTCACCACGCCGCCGGCAGACACCACGTAGCGTAGGCGGCCGCTGCCATCATAGGCATGGCGCACCACCTGGGCGCTGGCCGCCGGTGGCTCGGTCCAGCCGCTGCCGTTCCAGATCGCCGGCTGGTTGTAGCGGATCTCGTTGAGCAACTCGTTGTTCGCCCCATAGACCCGGCGCAGGGTGTTGCCCTGCGCATCGCGCTCCAGCACCCGGTTGCCATTGGCGTCGTAACCATAGGTGATGGCGTTGCCGCGGCCATCGGTGACCTGGAGGACGTTGCCGTCGGCATCGTAGGCGTAGCGGGTCGAGAGGCGCTGTCCGTCGACCGGCGGCGTCCGCACCTCGACCAGGCGTCCGGCCTCGTCGTAGAAGTAGCTCCACTGCTGGTTCAGGCCATTGGTGATGTCGGTACGGCGGTTGGCCAGGTCGTAAGCGAAGGTGGTCGTGCCCGAGGCATCGGTCACCGTCTTCACCCGGTACTCGCCACCCACCAGTTCGTAGGTGAAGTTCACCGAAGTGCCATCGCTCTGGCTCACGCTGGCGATACGGAAGCTCGAGCCGTCATAGGTGTAGGCGGTGGTGTAGACCTTGCCGTCGCTGATGCTGTTGTCGTTGGGCGTCAGGTCGGTGGTCACGCTGGCCAGGCGGCCCAGCTCGTCGTAGCTGTAGTAGACCTGCTGGGTCAGGGCTCCGCCTGTCATCTGGCGCGTGTCCAGGCGCTCCAGGCGTCCGGCGGCGTTGTACACCAGCACCAGCTCCTGGCCCGAGACATCCTTGACGCTGTTCAGCCGGCCCGCATCGTCGTAGCCGTAGTCGATACGCGTGCCGAAGGCATCGCTCACCTGGACCAGGCGGCCGCTGGCCCCGGCATAGCGCTCCTGCGTGCGCCGGCTGCCATCGGTCCAGACCCACTCGCTGCGGGCCCCATCCCAGCTCAGGCTGTCGTGGGCACCGTCGCCATCGGTGGACTGGTAGACGGAGCCGTTCCAGCGGTAGAGCGTCTCGTGCCCATCGCCGGTGGTACGCACTACGCTACTGCCTGCCGCATTCAGCTCGCCATTGAGCGCCACGCGCCGCTCGCCGTCCCAGCGCCAGCCGTCGCCATCGGCGTCACCGTAGGTGCCTTGGGTGTTGTAGGTGCGGGTATGCAGCAGGTCCAGCCCCAGGCCGGAAAGCTGCCGGTCAGTGAACTGCAGCACCAGGTTGCCGTTGCTGGCATTGACCAGCGCCTGCCCACCCGCCTGGCCGAAACCGCCCTGGCCCAGCACACCACCGCCACCCAGCATGTTCAGCGAAGTGTTGAACAAACCCAGTCCATTGCCGGTAACGACCGCAACCATTTCCCTTCCCCCAATCCAAGCTCGGCCGCAGGCGCAGCCCAATTCTCAAGCACACGTCGCTCTGGGCGATCTGGCTCTGTTGAGGGCTTTATTCCGTGATTCGGGAGAAAGTTAAGGAGCAGGGAGAAATATTTTATGAGAGCAGGGTTTTGCATG
>NZ_BPFX01000055.1 GCF_019655855.1 Pseudomonas paralcaligenes
GTCGTTGCGCGAGCGGCCGGTGTGCAGCTTCTTGCCAGTGACGCCGATGCGGTCGGTCAGGCGCGCCTCGATGTTCATGTGCACGTCTTCCAGGTCCACGCGCCATTCGAACTGGCCGGCACTACCTACCCGATCGCCCGCGAGATCACCGCCGAACTGCTCGGTTTCGACGCCGTGGGTGGCAACTCGCTGGACGGCGTGTCGGACCGCGACTTCGCCATCGAATTCTGCGCCGCCGCCTCGCTGGCGATG
>NZ_BPFX01000056.1 GCF_019655855.1 Pseudomonas paralcaligenes
GCGTGCCCGGGCAGGCCTACACCGTTACGGGCTGGCTGCCGCCGGCCATGGCCATCTACGACCGCGTCGAAGTGCTGCGCGGCCTCGCGGGCCTGCTGGTCGGCGGCGGCGACCCGGGGGGCGAGGTCAATCTGGTGCGCAAGCGTTCCACCGCCGAGCCGAGGTGCTCGGTCAGCACCCGCGCCGCCTCCTGGGACAACCACCGCCAGGACCG
>NZ_BPFX01000057.1 GCF_019655855.1 Pseudomonas paralcaligenes
GACGACGCCATGGGGAACAGTTGTTCAGCCTGTCTGGTCAGCCGATAGCGGTACTGGCCGCATTCGCTGATGATCGCGCTCATGGCTGGCGCTCCTGCTGTTGAGCCTGGCGGAAGCTCAGCATCATGGGGGCGTACTGGGCTCCGTCCGGGCCGGGCTCCTTGACCCACGAATAGACGGCACCCTGGATGATCGCGTGGCCGATGACCTCAACCTCACTCCAGAGCATCTGCCTGCCATTGCTCGTGTGATGGGGAATGCGTGCCTCGCATTGCGCCCCTGCTGGCGGGAGCCCATTGGCCCACTGCTCGCTCACGTCCTGGGCGGCAGGCGGGGTGGCGGTGTAGAGCGCAACAGAGTAGTCAGTCGCCAGGTACTGGTACCTGCTGACGAATAGGCAGTCACTCGGGTCGTCGAGGTCAGCCCGGCGCGCCCACGCCACCGGCTCCTGAGCCTTGAGCGCCTGCAGCTCGTCCCGCAGTTTTCCGTTCTCGACCTGCAGGTCGCCGCAACGATCCTCGAACCCTCGCCAGTTGTGCCGGGCAGTTTCCAGGCTGCTGCGCATGCCTTCTAATTCAAGCAGTAGGTCGTCTACGGGCGTCTGCGGTACGCCCTGGCGCGCGAGTGCGACGGCTGCCCATCCGAACAGGCCGGCGTCGAGCGGGCGAACCTCACGGTAGTGCGCGAACAGGATGCGCTGCAGTTCGACCGCCTCGCGTTCATCCTGCTGGCGGCCAGCGCGGGCAGCGTCCGTGGCATCAGCAGGCTGCGGGGCGAGTGCCCCGCGGAGGATGGCCACCACGCTGCGCGCAGACTCAGCATCGGCGCCGTCGGTGCCATCGTCGAAGACCGCGGCGCGTTCGATCGCGTTGACCGCTGCCGCGCGCAGCGCTTCCAACTGGGTGCGCAGGCCGTCGACGATGGCCTGCATGTGGCCGGCGACAGCGGCGTCTTTGTCCAGCAGCTTCTGCTGCCGCTCCAGCATGTCGGCGGCGTCCTTGACGAACAGGTCGCCGTCCTCGCCGCGCAGCGCGGCGATCAGATCAATGGGCATGGTGATACCTCGCCG
>NZ_BPFX01000058.1 GCF_019655855.1 Pseudomonas paralcaligenes
GGCGTTTCCAGCTCGGGCAGGGCGGCGAGGCTGTCGAGATAGGCCTGCTCGATGCGCTGGCGGCGCCACTGGTCGATGACCAGGTTCCTGGCGATCTGCACCAGGTAGCGGCGCCCCTCCCCCAGCTCGCGCAGGCGGCGGGTCACCAGCAGGCGCAGGAACGTGTCCTGGGCCAGGTCGGCGGACCGCACGCGATCCCCCAGCCGCCGGCGCAGCCAGCCGTCCAGCCAGCACTGGTGACCGCGAGAGCGACCATGCAGGTCATCGTG
>NZ_BPFX01000059.1 GCF_019655855.1 Pseudomonas paralcaligenes
GGCGTCGCTCAGGTTGGCGCGTTCGCCGCCTTCCTCATCATCCAGCCACAGGCGGTGCTTTTCGAGAATCTCGCTCAGTTCTTCCGGGGTGCAGGTTTTCATGGCGGTTCCTTGTGGTCGCGTGCATAGGTCGCCGCCCTGGCCGGAAGCACTCTTCCGCAAGGTCATCTGGTAGGGCGGCGGCGTATGAAGGCGATAGTGAAAAGCCCGAACATCGCCGGGCTTTTCTCGACCAAAGTCGTCATCGATAGTGGGTTTCTGGCGGGGTCGCCCGCTCCAGAGTGCGGGCGACCCCGTTCATACATCGCCAGTGCCAGACCTTCCGGCCGGCAATCGGTAGCTGTTTAGGCGCGCACTGTTGTGGCAGCTCTGGCTGCACATGACGAAGCGCAGCGCCGATCAGGATGATCAGGAGCATGCTGTCCTCTAATACATGAACCAATTGGGGCTAGGGTGATGCGAGAGGTGCCGGTTACGTCTCCGGCGCGGAGTTCCACCGCCGTGTTCATTCCGCCCGGCCGCGTGCTCGCAACCCAAAAGCGGTTGATGCACTCGGAAGGGCATCGGGAATGGATGGCCGGCGCTGATCCCGGCTTGCATTCATCCATTCCCGATAGCCCTCTCGGGCTTCGGCCTGCATTCGGCGCCGTGCAGGTCGGCTGGTCGTCGGCGTTGCTGCCGCATGCCTGGTCGCTTGCTATCCCGGCCACCTGTGTAGGCAGGAACTCCGGGAATCGCTCTATCGCACAGCGTGCCTCGTGCGCCTCTCGTTTACCCTTCAGGGGCGACCCGCGAGGGGGCGGGGGATTCGTTATCACGCCCATATCAGTCCACTGTCCATGGACGGTGGACTTGCTCTATTCTCTGGAGTCCCACAGAGCCGCCATGTGTTCATGTGTTGACGCCACTGGGCCCGTTGCTCCGCATGTGTCGCATATCAACGAGATGGGCGTTTCGGTACCGTCATCGGCTACATGCGTGACCCGGCTGAGCTTCACGCTCTTGCACCATGGGCAAGGAGTCCTGCCGGTCACGCTGAACATCTGCATTTGCTGTTCGACCTCTCGGCGTTTCAACTCGCTCATTTATCCAGTCATCCCAGTCCTGCTTAGTAATCAGAAGACCTTCGTACTCATGACCACCACATGTATGGCAGTAGATATGTGTCTTGCGAGCACCAAGAGATACATCGCGTCCGGAACCGCAGAGCCTGCAAGTCATCGTTTCTCCAGGGTTACGCATACAGCTCGCCACTCACCCGCGGTGCAGTGATACGCATCTCTGCGCGGCGTTGCTGGGGCGGTCTGCGGGC
>NZ_BPFX01000060.1 GCF_019655855.1 Pseudomonas paralcaligenes
TGGCGTCGCTCAGGTTGGCGTCGCTCAGGTTGGCACGTTCGCCGCCTTCCTCATCATCCAGCCACAGGCGGTGCTTTTCGAGAATCTCGCTCAGTTCTTCCGGGGTGCAGGTTTTCATGGCGGTTCCTTGTAGTCGCGTGCATAGGTCGCCGCCCTGGCCGGAAGCACTCTTCCGCAAGGTCATCTGGTAGGGCGGCGGCGTATGAAGGCGGGAGAAAAAGAGCCCCGGTGTGAGCGGGGCTAGGGTGATGAAAGGGGTGATGCGAGAGGGCATTGGGAATGGATGGCCGGCGCTGATCTCCGGCTTTGCTTGGTGGTTCGACCCACCTCTATGTGCCCCAGTCGCTACCGCTTGCTCGTCAGCAATCCACGGTCTAGTTGCATCACGTGTTTATAGCGGCATAGGCGCATCAGCCTGCGCATTCATCCATTCCCGATAGCCCTCTCGGGCTTCGGCCTGCATTCGGCGCCGTGCAGGTCGGCTGGTCTGCGACATTGCTGCCGCATGCCTGGCTCGCTTGCTATCCCGGCCACCTGTAGGCAGGAACTCCGGGAATCGCTCTATCGCACAGCGGCCTCATGCGCCTCTCGTTTACCCTTCAGGGGCGACCCGCGAGAGGGGCGGGGGATTCGACCTCGGTTGTCTCTTCATGCCACTGCTTCATGTCTGCCAGCAGCTGACCACGATCAGCTTCCGGCACGAACATGAATAGGTAGTACGCGCTGTCTTTAATCTGGCCTTCCATTTCAGTGATTGATCGCTCAGTCCAGATCTTCATCTTCACTTTGTTTGTCGTTCGCCTTGCCATGTCCTTCCCTCTCTCGTTATCACGCATACAGCTCGCCACTCACCCGTGGTGCAGTGATACGCATCTCTGCGCGGCGCTGCTGGGGCGGTCTGCGGGC
>NZ_BPFX01000061.1 GCF_019655855.1 Pseudomonas paralcaligenes
CAGCTCACCCTTCAGGCGCAACGCCGCAGGGATATGGTAGGCCGCACTGGTCGGTTCCAACTGCCAGAGGAACCATTGCCGCTGCTGCGCGTAGGACAAGGCCAGCGGTTTATCTCGTTTCACACGCACCAGCGGCGGCGCGCTGACACCCGCTCCCTGCTCGATGCGCGCCACGAAATCGGCGAGCTGCGGCGCCTCGAACAGATCACGCAACGGCAGGTCGATGTTCAGCGCCTGACGCACCCGGGAAATCACCTGGATCGCCAGCAGCGAATGGCCGCCCAGCTCGAAGAAGTGGTCAGTCAGCCCTACCCGCTCGACCTTCAGTACTTCTGCCCAAATCGCCGCAATCTGCTTCTCCTGCTCATTGCTCGGCGCAATGTATTCGCCCTGCAACAAAGCAGCATCGGGTCGTGGCAACGCCTTGCGATCCAGCTTGCCATTCGGCGTCAGCGGCATTTTCTCCAAGAACACAAAGTGCACCGGCACCATGTAATCCGGCAGCGAAGCCTTCAACTTGGCTCGCAGCATCTCGCGTAACACAACCTCGCCGTCACCCGACACCCTCTTTTCGGCGAGCACAAGGTAAGCCACCAACTGCTTGCCTCCGGCCCCCTCTTGTGCCAGCACCACAGCCTCGCGCACCGACGCCTGCTGCAGCAGTTGTGCCTCGATCTCGCCCAGTTCGATACGGAAGCCACGAATCTTCACCTGGTGATCGACACGCCCCAGGTAGTCGACCAGCCCATCGGGCCGCGTTCGGGTCAGGTCCCCGCTTCGATACAACCGTGTGCCGCCGTTCTCGTCGAATGGATCAGGCACGAAACGCTCGGCGGTCAATCCCGGGCGCCCCAGATAACCTCGTGCCACACCTTCGCCCCCCAAATACAACTCTCCCGGTAGACCGACAGACTGCAGGTTCAGGCCAGCGTCCAACACATAGGCACAACGCCTGCCCAGCAAGGTGCCGATGGGCGCATAGGGCGCACCGCAAGTATCGCCCTTATTCGCCTTCCAGAGCAGCGGAGTCACCACTGTCTCGGTCGGCCCATAGCCATTGAATAGGTACTGCGGACGCAGCACTCGCCAGGCCAGCTCATAACTTTCCTGGGATACAGCATCGCCACCGAAGCAATAGATGCGAACCGGAGGCGGATTGCCGTCACGCTCGGCATGCTCGGCCAACTGCTGCATGTAGACCGGCGGCAATGCCGTCACGGTGACCCCCTGGAGTTGTATGACCCGGTAGGTCTGCTCCGGTGTCCATAGCTCGTCCCCACGCAGCAGCAATCGGGCACCATGAGTCAAGGCAGTCAGCCAGCGCTCATGAGCACCATCGAAGGCCAGGGACATGAACTGCAGCTCACAGTCGGCCACACTCATCTCATAGCGTTCGCCAATAGCTAGACAGTGCATCCCCAGAGGGCCATGGGCTACGGCTACCCCCTTCGGTTGCCCAGTGGAACCGGAGGTATAGATCACGTAGGCCAGGTTCCCTTCTGCCGGCATACTTTGAGGCAGGGTAGCTGGGCACTGCTGCCAAGACTCAGCTCCATCCACCGCCAGAGCAGTCACTCCATCGGGTATTGGTAGGCTATCCAGCAGATCAATCTGGGTCAGCAGCAGAGGTGCAGCACAATCGTTCATCATGTACAGCAGACGCTCTTGTGGATAGGCCACATCCAACGGTACATAGGCCCCTCCGGCCTTCAGCACCGCCAGGAAGGCCACCACGACCTCGGCCGAACGGCGCATGGCGACCGCTACTCGCACCTCTGGCCCGACACCCAGTTCGATCAGACGGTGAGCCAGGCGATTAGCCTGTTCATCAAGCTGCTGGTAGCTGAGCTGCTGCTCCCCACATATCACCGCTGGCGCATTCGGAGTACGCTCGGCCCATTCCGCGATCATCTGGTGCACCCGGCGGATACCTACCGGACCGTCCTGCCTCCTTCCCCAGCGCTGCAGGATGAACTGCCGCTCCGCTATGCTCAGTATCGACAGCTCGGATACACGCTGCTGCGGCTTTTTACAGACGCCCTCCAGAAGAATGCGCCAGTGCTCCAACAGCCGCTTGATCGTCGCCCGGTCGAACAGCTCCGTCGCATAGTTCAACGATGCACC
>NZ_BPFX01000062.1 GCF_019655855.1 Pseudomonas paralcaligenes
CGGCGAGGTATCACCATGCCTATCGAAACCGGCTGCACCCACTGCGGCAGCGATCAGCACAACACGACTGAATGCCCGATGCGAGAGGCGATTGCCCGGCCTGTGCACCCATCGGCGCCGGAGACATGGCGCGCGTTCATCGCCGACTGCGCTGCCACCGCTGGCGGCATGGTGAACGGCAATCGTCTTTCAGCCAGGGCAGCCGAGCTGCTCGCCGCCTCCCCTGCGCCGGAAGTGCGGCGTTGCGAGACCTGCGATGGAACTGGCGACGTGCATCGCGCTGACGGTGAGTATCTGGGCGAGTGTCATTGCACGAAAGCCACTCAGCCAGCAGCGCAGCAGGGCGTAGGAGAGCGGACATGAGCTACTTCATCGAAACAGAGATCCCTCTGCCGAACATTAACGGAAACGGACAAGGGACTGAATGCCTGCGCAGCGACCCAATCGCAAGGCAAAACAGGCCGCCGGCCGTTGGTGTTGTGGACGCCAGCAACCTGGCGAATTTGGTGGGCACCGACCTTTTCCAGTGGTATGGGCGCCGGTCCAGTGGCTACTGGACTCCGTTCGGAAAGGTGCTCCGTATTACGCCGGAGGGGATACAGGCCCTGCGCAACGAGCTAACCAGCTGTAAGGATTACCAAACGAGATATATCCAGAGCCTGATCAAGGCGCTCGATAGCGTCAAGCCCAGCGCGGGAGGTGATCATGGGTAACGACTTGAAGCGGTGCATCACCTGCGTTGAGCTTCCGACGAATCTTCCTGACGTGGTTGTCGGCGCCGCCGATTATGCGGCCCTTGAGGCTGAGTGCGAGCAGCTGCGCACAGGCGTTGCGTACTACCGCTCTACGCTGCGCAACGTACTGAAGGACATTCGAGACGATCTCGTGCGTGGCGGGCTTCCGCCATCCTGGGCTGGCATAGCAGAGACTATTTCCGTCGCTCTCAGTATTGAAGGCATCGAGCTGCATGCGCTCAAGGCTCAGGAGCCCGCGAAGTTCTCAGAGGAATCTGCCGCCCCGGGAATCTACGCCATTCTCTACTGCGACAACTGGGACGGGCATGGCGACACCTACTACTGCATCGCGCAGAAAGAGGAATCGGGCCAGTGGGTGCGCGACGAAAACGGAGCGGAGCTTCTGCAATATGCAGGCGACGAAATCCTCAGGGCATGGCGCCTGGATGTTCCGCCTGCCGCCCACCGCCAGGCTCAACAGCAGGAGAGCCAGCCATGAGCGCGATCATCAGCGAATGCGGCCAGTACCGCTATCGGCTGACCCGACAGGCTGAGCAGCTGTTCCCCATGGCGTCGTC
>NZ_BPFX01000063.1 GCF_019655855.1 Pseudomonas paralcaligenes
CTGTTCCCCATGGCGTCGTCGGCCCTGTTCGTGATGCTCAATCCAAGCACGGCAGATGCCTCGCTCGACGATCCCACTATTCGCCGCTGCCGGGGCTTCGCAAGGGCATGGGACTGCGCCGGCATAGTGGTGGCGAACCTGTACGCCCTCCGCGCCACGAACCCTGCTGACCTCTGGCCCCACGCTGATCCTGTAGGCCCCGAGAACGACCAGCACCTGCTGGCCCTGGCTGACGAGTTCGGCGATGTGGTGTGCGCCTGGGGTGCCCATGCGAAGCCAGAGCGGGTGGAGCGTGTCGTGCAGATCCTGCAAGGCATGGGCGCGCGCCTCTGGTGTCTCGGAACAAACAAGGACGGCAGTCCCAGGCATCCGCTGTACCTCCCCGCGAGCCAGCCGCTGGTTCCGTGGCTGCCTACCACTACCTGACCCCCCCTACAACACAGCTGCCGGCCCGACGGCAGCGAGGATTCCCTATGCCCAATCCCACCCACCACATCTGCCCGGAGTGCTTCTACACCTGGGAGCATGGCCGCGACGGCAGCCATAGCTGCGTGCAGCAGCTCCGCCAGTACCGGCTGCCCGCCGACGTGCGCCTGCCCGGCGGCATGACCATCGCCCGCGGCTGCGAGCTGAACACCGTGCTGCTGGCCCTGCGTCATCGCGAAGCCGGCGAGGCCTGGCAGACCAGCTTCGACGAGCCGATTCCGGCCGACCCAAGCCTGCATGAAGCCCTGGCCACCCTGCTGCCGCTACCGCAGGCCCGCCACTGGAACGGCATGGGCAAGCTGCCGCCGGCCGGCTCCAGCTGCGAGGCACTGCTGATCCACCACACCGCGGCGGGCCGCCAGATGCTCTGGACAGAAGTACAGGTAATCGCCCACAACGACCACCAGGGCGAAACACACAGTTGGGTCAAGGAACCTGGGGCCGACAGCAGCTACTACTCCCCGATGCCTCTGCAGTTCCGCGTGCTGGAAAAGCAACAGCCTCTGGGCATCGACAGCGAGGGCGGCAGCCATGACTGATAAAGCCCTCTCCGCGATCATCCGGCAAGAGCGGGCCATGCAGGAGGTGGCAATCCTCAAGCGTGACATTGGCCAAGCCCTCGCGGCATGCCCGGTGAGCGTCGAGCTTGGCCGCTGGGATACATCGAACACCCGCCGTGCCGAGCTGACTGATCCGAACGGCAGGCCGAAGACCCATATCTGGCAGGCGCTGAACTTCACCGACATAGGCGGCCACGGCTACCCGGTGCGCCTGGACATGCGCGAAATCGCCGACTTCCTGGCTGACGCTGACGAGTGCGAGCACTGCCGGCGCGCCTGGGCGCTGATCTTGAAGCGCAAAGAAGTCAGGCAGGAGCTTGGCGCCGCGAAGCGCGCCATCCGAAGTCTAGGCCGGGCCGCCCTGAAAAGAGAGCCCGCATGATCTTCCGCCCCATCTTCTGCCGCACCACCGGCCAGCGCATCGGCCGCTGCAACTGCCTGCGCTGCACGCCGCCCGCTCCACAACCCCCAAGCAACTGACCCTCACCCATAAATCGCGCGCGCCGGCACCTCCGGCGCCAAGGACCCGCTCATGCCCGCGAAACGCATCTACTTGGCCGGCCCCATGACCGGCATTCCCCTGGACAACTACCCAGCCTTCAACACCGCGGCCGCACGACTCCGGGCCCAGGGCTACCACGTCGAGAACCCTGCCGAGAACCCGCGCCAGGACAGCTGGGAGGCGTACATGCGCCAGTCCATCCGCCAGATGTTGACCTGCGACCTGGTGGCGTTCCTGCCCGGCTGGGCAGAGAGCCGCGGGGCGCTGCTCGAACGCTACGTCGCTCACCAGGTCGGTCTGCAGCTGATCAGCGCGAGCCAAGTGCTGGACTTGGCCGCATAGCTCCTTTCCCACCACATCCAACTACACGACGCCGGCAGTGCTCGGCGTGGAGGATTTATCATGGCTGCCGCCGAAAAACTGCAACCCCTCATCACCCCGGGCGACTGGTTTCGGGGAGAACTCCTGCCGGCTGTATTCGGCATCACCAACGAAGCAGCTCGCAAGTATCGCGAGCGAGGCGTCTGGCTGGAAAACAAGCATTACCGGAAAGACCCGGTCGGGAAGTACGTTTACAACCGGGCCGCGATTGCTGCCTGGATGGGGGGCCAGCTTTGAAAGACAAGCTCCCCAAGGGGGTGGAGAAGCTGCCGCAGGGGGTCGAGATCAATGGCAACCGCCTGCGGATCTCCTTCTACCTGCACGGCCGGCGCTGCAAGGAGTCGCTGCCTGCCATCACTACCATCACAAAGGCTTCCATCGCCTACGCCGACAACAAGCGGCGCACGATCCTGGCTGAAATCAAGGAAGGTCGCTTCGACTACGCCACTCACTTTCCCGAGTCGGCCATGGCACCAATCTTCTCCGGCACCGGAGGGCCCAACTCAAACCGCACCGTAGCGGAAGGTGTACAGGCCTGGCTGGAAGTCCAGGACGCGAAGAAAGCAAAGTCGACGGCACGCAACTACCGCTCGAAGTCGAAGCACGTCACGGCCTGGGCTGGTCCGCGGCGCATCACGGACATTCCCAAGTCGGACATCGAGCTTTTCCAGGCCAGGCTGTTGAAAGCGGGCTTGGGTCCGAAGACGGTGAACGACATTTTCACCGTCGTGCGCGGAGTGTGGGCGGACGCGTTCAGCGACGGGGTGATCAAGTCGAACCCGCTCGAGCGGATCGAGAACATCGAGCGGGACCAGGGCGATGATGCTGCCGACCCGTTCAGCAGAGACGAGCTGGAAAAGCTGGCCAGCGTGCCGACCACCAGAGAGCAGGACGTGAACATGATCCTGTTCGATTGCTGGGCTGGGATGGCCGTCTCCGAGCTGATCGGCATCGGCTGGGATGACGTCGACCTTGAGGCTGGGACGGCCTGGGTGCGTCGCGCCAGGGTTGAGTCCGTCTACAAAGTGCCCAAGGAGAAGGCGCGCGTGCGCATGATCGAACTGATTGATCCCGCGCTGGAGTACCTGCGCCGGCAGTTCGAGATCACCGGCAATCTGCCAGGCGTCGAGATCGAAGTCACCCAGCGCGACAACGTGACCGTGAAGAAAGAGGTGGTGCAGTTCGTGTTCCGCAACGGGGTGAGCGGCGAACCTTGGCATGCTTCGAGCGTGCTCCGCTGGTTTACTGGCCTCTTGAAGCGGGCCGGCGTCCGGCACCGAGGCCCGAACCAGTGCCGTCATACCTTCGCCAGCCAGGCAGTTTCCAGCTATGTGCCTTTGGAATGGGTGGCGCGCCAGCTGGGGCACACTGACACCACCATGGTGAAACGGCACTATGGCCGATGGATTCCCTCCGACACGAAGAGCATGGCTGCGCTCGTTTCCCAGATGATGGGATTTCGCTAGCGGACTGGGCGGTCCTGGGGCGGCCCTCAGAGTGACGATTTGGCCCTAATTTGGTCCTAGAAATCTGCGCCACAAACGAAAAACCCCTGAATTCTCTAGGAATTTCAGGGGCTTACGTTATTTCTGATCTGGCGGTGAAGGAGGGA
>NZ_BPFX01000064.1 GCF_019655855.1 Pseudomonas paralcaligenes
GGGGCGCGCTACAGGGCCAGCCGAATGCGCCACGCGCGCGCGACCGCCACCATCGGCGGCATGAACTACGCCGCCCTCGCCCGCCTCGTCGAAAACATGATCCGCCTCGGCACCGTCGCCGAGGTGCAGATGCAGCCGCCGCGCGTGCGCGTCCCCTCCGGCGAAATCACCACCGCCTGGCTGCCCTGGATCACCCCGCGCGCCGGCGCGGACCGCGAGTGGAACCCGCCCACAGTCGGCGAACAGGTCCTGCCGCCCAGCCCCTCCGGCAACCTCGCCCA
>NZ_BPFX01000065.1 GCF_019655855.1 Pseudomonas paralcaligenes
CGGCCAGCTGGCCGAGGGTGAAGACCGGAGCGTTCATCTTCAGCGCAGCGAGTTCATGCGCTGGATGACCTGACGGGTGATCTCGTACTGCGGCTTGACGTCGACCACGGCACCACGCTCCAGCACCAGATCGTAGTTGCCCTGCTTGATCACTTCCTCGACCGCCTTGTCCAGCTTCGGCTTGAGCTGCTTGAGCATGTCGCGGTCGGAGATCGCCTTGGCGTCGTTCAGTTCCTTGGACTGGAACTGGAAGTCCCGGGCCTTCTGCTTGAACTCCAGTTCGAGGCGCTCGCGCTCGGCCTGTTGCATCTTCTCGCCATCCTTGACCAGGCGGTCCTGGATGCGCTTGGCGTCGGACTCCAGCTGCTTGAGCTTGCTCAGCTGCGGGCCGAACTTCTTCTCGGCGTCCACGGCGTATTTCTTGGCGGCGTCCGACTCGAGCAGGGCCATTTGATAGTTCATCACCGCGATCTTCATCTCGGCGAAGGCCGGGGTCGCCACCAGGGCCGCGGCAACCAGAACCAGTTGAGTCAACTTACGCACAATGCACTCCTGCAACAAGACATGTTGTCTAGCAAATTAGAAAGTTTGGCCCAGGGAGAACTGGAAGACCTGGGTGTCCGCGTTTTCCGGCTTCTTGATCGGCGCCGCCAGGCTGAAGCTCAGCGGACCGAGAGCGGTGATCCAGGTCACGCCCACACCCACCGAGCTGGCCAGGTCGCCGAAGTCGATGTTGTTGCAGCTCGGCGAGGAGGACGCGCAGGAGGTGTCGTACACGTTACCCACGTCCCAGAACAGCGAGGTACGCAGGGAGCGCTGGTCCTTGACGAACGGCAGGGGGAACAGCAGTTCCACGCCACCCTGGACCAGCACGTTGCCACCGAAGGGGAGCGGGTCCTGGTCCGGGTCGGTGTAGCGGCCGTACTGGTCGGGAACGTCGTATACGATCTCGTTTTTCGAGTTACGCACCACGCTCGGGGTACTACGCGGGCCTAGGCTGCTGTCCTCGAAGCCACGTACCGAGTTGAAGCCGCCGGCGAAGTAGTGCTCGTAGAACGGCAGTTCCGAGGTCGAGCCGTAGGAGTCGCCATAACCCAGTTCGGTATGGAAGCGCAGGGTGTAGTTGTCGCTGATCGGCGTGAACAGCTGACCGCGGTAGTCGAGCTTGAAGAACGACAGGTCGCTGCCCGGCACGGTGGTTTCCAGCACCAGGCTCTGGGAATGGCCACGGGTAGCCAGCACACCGCGGTTCAGGGTCGATTCGGACCAGCCGATGGACGCCTTCAGGTTCAGATAGTTGTCGCCTTCCTGATTCATGAAGTCGATGATTTCGTCGACCGTGTAGCGACCCGCGTCGATGCTGTCCTGCTGGATGGTCAGGCCATAGGTCAGGCGCGAGGTCTCGCTGATCGGGTAGCCGATGCTCACGCCGGCGCCCATGCTGTCCACCGAGTAGCTGGAGACGTCGACGTCGAGGTCGTCGTAATCGGTGGTGCGGTAGAAGGCGTTGTAACCCAGGCTCACACCGTCGACGGTCCAGTAGGGATCGACGAAGCCGAAGTTGTAGCGGGTCTGGTATTCGGAGCGGGTCAGGCCGACGCTGACCTTGTTACCGGTACCCAGGAAGTTGTTCTGGCTGATCGAGCCGCCGAGGATCAGGCCCGCGTTCTGGGCAAAGCCGATGCTGGCGGTGATCGAGCCGGACGGTTGCTCTTCCACGGTGTAGTTGACGTCGACCTGATCGTCGGTGCCTGGCACCTGCGGGGTCTCGACGTTGACTTCCTTGAAGAAGCCCAGGCGCTCCAGGCGGGTCTTGGACTGGTCGATCAGGTAGGTCGAGGCCCAGCCGCCTTCCATCTGGCGCATCTCGCGGCGCAGCACCTCGTCCTCGGTCTTGGTGTTGCCGCGGAAATTGATGCGGTTGACGTAGGCGCGCTTGCCCGGGTCGACCATGAAGGTGATGGCGACGGTCTTGTCGGCGGCACGCCGTTGACGTTGGCGAAGGTGTAGCCCTCGTTGCCGAGACGGCGGGTGATCAGCTCGGAGGTGGTGGTCATCACCTTGCGCGAGAACACCTGCCCTTCCTGGACCAGCAGCAGCTTCTCGACTTCTTCCTGCGGCACCTTCAGGTCACCGGAAAGTTTGACTTCGCTGACGCTGTATTTCTCGCCTTCCTCGACGTTGACGGTGATGTAGACGTGCTTCTTGTCCGGGGTGATGGATACCTGGGTGGAAGAGATATCCATGTTGATGTAGCCGCGGTCCAGGTAGTAGGAACGCAGGCGCTCCAGGTCGCCGGACAGCTTCTCGCGGGCGTACTTGTCGTCGTTCTTGAAGAAGGACAGCCAGTTGGTGGTCTTCAGCTCGAACAGGGCGGTGAGGTCCTCGTCCGGGAATACGCTGTTGCCCACCACGTTGATGTGCTGGATGGCGGCGACCGAGCCTTCGTTGATGGTGATCTTCAGGGCCACGCGGTTGCGCGGCTGGGGAATCACCTCGGCCTCGATCTCGGCGGAGTAGCGGCCCTGGGCCACGTACTGGCGCAGCAGCTCGTTGCGTACGCCCTCGAGCGTGGCGCGCTGGAAGATCTCGCCTTCGGCCAGACCGGACTGCTGCAGGCCTTTCATCAGGTCTTCGGTGGCGATCGCCTTGTTGCCTTCAATCTCGATGGTGGAAATCGAAGGACGCTCGATCACGTTGATCACCAGCACGTCGCCTTCGCGGCCGAGCTGGATGTCCTGGAAGAAACCGGTCTTGAACAGGGCGCGGGTGGCATCTACCAGTCGGCGGTCGTCGACCTGGTCACCGACATTGAGCGGCAGCGCACCGAACAGGCTACCGGCGGATACCCGCTGCAGGCCGTTGACGCGGATGTCGGTGACTGTGAAGGACTCGGCGTGAACTTCGGCGATCATCAGAGCGGCGAGGACCGCAGGTAGCAGCAGACGTTTCATGAAGTCCTTTCTTATTCCAACTGATAATAAAGAAACTGCCGCGATACGCGGCAGATTCGGAATTCAGCTATTCGATTACAGACGGCTCAGATCGTTGACCAGGGCCAGCAACATCACCCCAAGCACCAGACTGATACCGATCTGAATGCCCCAACCCTGTACCCGTTCGGACAGCGGGCGACCACGCACCCACTCGGCCAGGTAAAACAGCAAATGCCCGCCATCCAGCACCGGGATGGGGAGCAAATTGAGAACCCCCAGGCTAATGCTCAGGTAGGCGAGGAAATTGAGGAAGTCCGTCACGCCCGACTGAGCCGAAGCGCCC
>NZ_BPFX01000066.1 GCF_019655855.1 Pseudomonas paralcaligenes
ATACCAGCGCTTCCTCGCCGCCAACGCGGACGGCATCGCCGCCTTCCAGGCCCGGCAGAAGGCCGCCTTCGACGCCGAGGTGCAGCTGTGGCAGGACGACGACCCGGCCGCCGCCGCGCCGCTGGCCGTCGCCCAGGAAGACGACGGCGACCTCGACGGCC
>NZ_BPFX01000067.1 GCF_019655855.1 Pseudomonas paralcaligenes
ACGGCCGGTCTATCTACCAGGTGGAAGGGCGCGACGCCCAGGGCGTGAAGTGGGATCTGGAGCTGGACGCCAACAATGGCCAGGTGCTGCAGGACCATCAGGACGAGTGATCCAACCCGCCAGAAAAAGGCTGTCCCCCGTTACGTGTTGCG
>NZ_BPFX01000068.1 GCF_019655855.1 Pseudomonas paralcaligenes
GGCCAAACCCTACAGGGGGGCAGCTGGCCACCACTCACTCCCTGGAACGCGCCAACTCCTCCCGCATCGCCGCCCGCATGGCCCGAGGCGCGGTATCGGCGATCCGCTGGTCCTTGGACTTCGACATCTCGCGCACCCGCCGCATGATGTCCGGAACGCGGATGATCATCGGCTGGTCGGGGTTCCTGGCGTTCCAGTCGGCGATCTGCTGGCGCGCAGCGGCAACCTTCCCCTGGTCGCGCTCGAAGATACCGGCCGCCCACTGGGCGCGAATCTCCTGGGCGCGCAGGCTGTAGAAGGCCTTGGCGCGCTGGTTCAGCCAGTTGGCCTCCTGCACCTGGGCGACACTGGCGGGCTGGAAGCCGATGGCCTTCATCGCGGCCTCAAGGTGGCTGGTTTCCAGTACCTTGTAGCCCTTGGTGTCTCGGTACATGCCGGTCGCGGCCATGTCCACGCCCTTGGCCGCGTTGCGCACCGCCGTAGGCGACATCTCCAGCAGACCGGCGCCGATGTCACCGCCAAGGATCTTCCGCCCGCCGGAAACGAACCGGCTGGCCATATCCCCCGCCGGGCCGGCGATCTCCAACACATCGCGCGTATGGTCGGTTCGCTCCTGCAACAGCCCGGTACCCGGTATGAGGTTGCCCATGCCCAGGCGGCCGGACACGTCCAGCGGCATCCCGGGAAGGCCAGTAACGCCCTTCTCGATGAAGCCGGCCAGCCCCTGGCCAAACACGTCATCGAGGAACTGCTGCTTCGCCTTCTGGGCTGAGAAGTTGTAGCCCATCAGTTGGGCGGCGCCGTCGATCAGGTCCTCGGCGTCCTCACCGAACGGGAGGCCGCCCACACCGCTCATGAGCATCAGCGTGGCAATCATCAGCATCGCCGCCTTGCGGCCGTCCTTGCGCTCCTGCGATCCAGGCTCGCCCTGGTTCCAGAGTCGGTGCATCAGTTCCAGATAGGCGACGGAGTAAGTCTTGAACGTCATCAGCGTGCCGCCGACCGCGCCCCGCCCCCACTGCATCTTCGACGCCTTGGAGTAGACGAACTGGGTTTCGGTCACGGCGCGACGGGCGAACGCGGCCGGATCAGGCATGCCCTGCTCCTTCGCCAGCCGGTAGGCGGCGATGAAGGTTACTCGCCGGTTCACCTGCTCGGCGGCGCCGAACAGCTTGCCCCATGCAACGGACAGCCGCGACACCGCGTTGGAAGCCATCGCCCTGGCCTCGCCGGCGCGTGTGCCGTCCCCAGCGCGCAGCGAGCCGCTGCCGCGCGCCTGAGCCATCAGCTGGTGGACTTCCTGCGGGCTGACCACACCGTCGTCCTCGGCGACCTTCAGCGCCTTGGCCAGGTCCGCCTCGTACTGGTAGCCCTTGGTGCTCATGTGCTTGGCGGCTCGGCCGAGGGCGGCAGCGGCCTTGCCGGCGCCGCCGTACTGGCTGAGCCACGGGAAGGACACGGCCACCGGCTGCGTCATGTTCACGAACGCGGAGGCGACCGAGCCGCCCAGGTATTGAGCGAACAGCAGGCCGCGCACCGCCTGGGCCTCCTCCTGCGGATTCCGGATGTACTCGGCCAGCCGCACCGCGGCATCCTTCAGCTCGCCCTGCTGCTGCGGGATAGCGTCGACGGCCTCGGCCAGGTCGCCGAGGTGCAGGCCGGCGGCGGTCTGGCGCGCGTTCGAGTAGACGAACGACGCCAGGACCCGGCCCACGTCCTCGCTGTAGCCAGCGATGCCCTTCCGGTGGATCAGGCGGCGCATGGCGCTGCGGTTGGTCTTCGTCAAGCGCAGGTATTCCTGAAAAGCCTGGTTCTGGGCGCTATCGCCCTGGGAGTCGAAGCCCAGCGCATTGCCGAACAGCTCCAGGGTCTCCGGCGTGATGCCGGCGAACAGCTTGTAGGCTTCCTCGGAAAGCGTGCCCTGGCTGATGTTCGCGCCGGGGAAAGCGACCTTCATCTGCTCGGCCATCAGGTTCGCTTCGCGTTTCGACTCGAACAGGCTGAAATACTGGCGCTCGCCATCCTGATCCACGACATCGACGGTGTACTTGCCGAAGCGCGACAGCGGCGCGTAGCCCTCGGCCTGCAGCTGGGCCACGCGCTCGGCGCGCTCGGTCACCCCGTGGGCCAGGTTCAGCAGGTGCGTGGCGCGATCCGGCCAATCATCCGCCCGCCGCGCCAGGTGGTCCCGCAGCACCCGGGCCGCGATGTGCACATCCGGCGCGTCCATCACGTCGTCGCGCAGCTCCTTGGCATCATCGCCAGCGAAGCGCAGCATGTCCGCGCGGGCCATGGTGTCCAGGCTGCGGTCGGTAGCGGCGCGGAACTCCCGGTACAGCGCGACCTGCTGGTCGGTGAGCTTGAAGATGCTGCGCAGTTCGGCGTCGGTCCACACGATGCCCGCCTTCAGCACCTGCGCCTCGTAGCGGCTGTCGACCATCTTCCCGAACTGTTCGGGCGAGAGTGCCCGCCAGGCGTTCAGCATGCCCGGCGGAATCTTGCCCGTCGCCAGCAGGATCTCGGCCTTCTGGTCGGCGGTGAGCTTCGCCGCACGTTCAGCCAGCGACTCCACGCGCACCGGCTGGCCGTCAACATCACGGGCCCACATCAGCGTGCCCTCGAACACCGGCTTGGCCACGGCCTTGTTGTCGGTGGCGCTGACCGGCGATTTCGCGATGTCGCGCCAGGTCTCCAGCTTCGGCAGCAGCTTGGGTGCGTGCTCGGCGGCGTCGGCGGCGTAGTGGCTCACGTCGTCAATGAAGCCCTGCGCCGACTCGAACACCGGCTTGAAGAACGGCGAGCGCTCGGCCAGGTTGTACATGGTGCCGATGGTCTTGTGCCACCAACTGAGTTTCCCCGGCGCCGTGAAGGTGCGGTTCAGTTCCAGCGTGGCCTTGCCGGCGATCTCCCGCAGGCCGGAACGGCTGAACTGCGGTCCGTCGCCTGGGCCGCTGTCCAGAGTTGCAGTGAGCAGGCGCTGGAGTACACTGGCTACATCTTCTGAGCCGGATGAGCCGGTACGTTGCTCTGCCGCATCGGCATCTGCCCCGGAACCTCGCCGGCTCAGGAGATAACCCTTCGTGGCCACCGAATGCAGATACATGCGCTGCATACTCGGTTCGCGCCGCACCAGGACGGTCACAATGTCGTCCATCCCGTCGATGACAACCGGCGCCGACACGTAGAAACTCTCCCCGCCCTTGTAGCTCGCCTGGTGAACCAGTGCGCCGCGCTCCAGCACCTCCTTGACGGCAGCGAACGCGGCGTACTTGTAGGGGTTCGGCTTGCCATGGCCAAGCGAGTCCCGCACCGCGCGACCATCCAGAACAACCGCGCCCAAGTCCGGGTTGTTCGCCAGGCCGCCTTGCTCCTTGAACAGCTGGGTCGCCCACTCGCGGACGGCCGCCATACCCCGCGGCGCTTCATCGCCGCGGAGCACCGATACCGGCGGCCCCTGGAGGATGCGAGCCTTCTGCAGGTCGTCCTGGCTCAGCGATAGCCCCTCGCCCCGCACATTGCCGGCGGCGGCCTGCTCAACACCGGCCATCGCGTAGTCCACCAGGTCGCTGACGGTGATCTGCCCGATGGGCATCCCGTGGCGCAGCATCCACTGACGCACCATGGCAAGGACACTGCGGAGGAAGTCGCCCACCGGCTTGCCGATGGCCTGGTCCACCCAGCCGAGGAACCGGCTGTCGGCCTCGCCGAAACCCTGCTCCCGGCCCTCGATGACAGCCTGCTCGACGATGTAGGCCGCCGCTTCGCGCGGGTTCGCTGTCTCGCCGGCGTCCACCATCCGAGCCGCCACGCGATCAAGGAACGCGCGCAGGTCGGCGCTCTTCGCGCTGGCGCGGTTCATCAGCATGTTGCTGGCCTGTCGATCGATCTTCTCCCGCTGCTGGCCGTGAGTCATCTCGTGCAGCAGCACGGCCGGCCCGGTCACCGGATCTAGGTTCGGCCCCACAAGGAAGGTGAGCCCGGACTTCGCGTCGTAGAAGCCTTGGATGCGCCCCTTGTCCTCGAACAGCTGCACGGAAGCGCTCAGGCTGGTGCCAGTCTTTCGCGAGAACACGCCGGCAATCCGGAGCGGGTCCGGGCTGTCGATGAACACCAGGCCGCCGCGCTTGCCCTCCTGGCCGCGCTGCAACATGGTGCGCACCGCCTTGGTGAGCTTCGGGAACTGCAGGTCGAACGCGCGAACCAGCCCCTGCGCCGTCATCGGCGGGCGGCCGGTGATGTTCTGCGGTTGAGGGGCGCCCACCAGGTCCGTGCCGTTGAAGGTCACCAACACCTCGCCGCTGGGTACGTCGGCCGTGGCCTCCGGTGCGATGGCCTGGCGCAGGCCCGGGGTCATGCGCATGCGCATCTGGACGTTGCGCGCCTCGACTTCGCCGGCCAGGCGGCGGTAGGTCTCCGCGCCGGTCGCGTCGAGGTCGCTGGCGAACATCCGACGCGAGCCGCCGAGCGCGAAGCCCTCGATGTTCTGGATGGCGTGCTGCAGCTCATGGATCAGCGGAGAAGCCACCTCATCGCGGGGGATTGAACCCTGCATCTGGACGGCGAAGCCAACCGGCCGGCGCTGGAGGCGCGCCAGTGCGGACGAGTCTGCCGGCATCAGGCGAAGCGGGAGGTCCCGCAGACTTGGATAAGCGGCGAACAGCTGCTGGTGGTCCAGCACGTCTCCCACGGTGGCGCCGGTGCGGCCATCCTCGAGCGCCCTTATCTCGGCGTTGGCGATGATGCTGGCGGCGTTCGCGCCAGCGACCGCGATCCTCGCCTGGTCGTCGCTGACCTCGAACCGCCACCTGCCGTCGGCGCCGCGGTGCCATCCGGTGTCCTGCCGCACCGCCTCGGCGTCCTCGCCCATGGCAATCCGCTGGCGGGCGGTCTCCAGTGCCAGCCTGTCGGCGCCTTGGGCGTTTCGGCCGGCAAACGAATACTGGACCGTAGGCTGCTCGTCGGGCTGACTCGGGCTGGCTTCGTCCGCCAGCGGCTTGTCGATCACCACCAGGCGCGCGTTCACGCCGGTATTGACGGGTAGCGCCGGGTCCATGAACGACCCTTCCGGCAGGCTCTCGGAGGTGCCCCCCACGCCATCCAGCCAGGCGCGGAAGCTCTCGGCCCTGCTGTTGCTCTGGAAGAAGGCCCCTTCACCCATGATGGCCACAAGGCGGCCGCCTGGCCGGAGCAGACTGTAGGCGTGCTGCACATGCTGAATATCCCGCCCCTTGGAGAACGGCGGGTTCATGACGATCCGGTCGTAACCGCTATCGGCGCCGCGATGCTCGACGCCTACCAGGTCGTCGCGGTCCACGTACTGGCTTCGGCGATCATCCGGCATGCCATTCTCGTCCAGCGGCTGCAGGCGAACACGATTGCTGCCCATGCCACCCTGCCCACGCATGACTCCGAGGGTGCCGTCAGGCGCGCGGAACACATCGCCGAAGGTGAAGGAACCGCGGGGCTGCATCTCCATGAAGTCCGAGCCGGCCACTCGGTAGCCCTTCGCCTCCAGCAGCTCGCGGCGCTCGCCCGACAGCTCCACCACGTCCGGCTCCACGCCGGCCTGCTCGCGAATAGCATCGGCGATATGCCCCATCCCGGCGGAAGGCTCCAGAACAGACATGCCTTCGTCGATCTCGGCCGCGTCCAGCATGGCACCCACCACCGCATCGCTGGTCGGGAAGAAATCCAGGCCGTCATTCCGGCGGCCGATCATCGCCCGCTCCATCTCCTTGATCTTGTCCGGCGCGGCCGGCGCTTCGCGTAGCGCGGCGAACTCGCGCAGGGCGGAGCGGTACTCGCTGCCGGTCAGGATGCCCATGCCCTCCAGGCGCTTGCGCTTTTCGTGCGCGCTCTCCAGCGCCCACGGCAGATTGATCCTGCTGCCGCTACGGCGGCCCAGGGCCTGGACCAACTCGCGGCCAAACTCCCCGGCCAGGGTGATGCGCTTGTCCCCGTCGCCCTGCCACAGGCCCTGCTTCATCGCCTCGCTGGGCGCCATGATGATGCGGTTCAGGCCTCGCTTCACCGGCAGCACGATAGCTTTGCCGGAAAGGCCAGAGCGGCGGATGGCGCGCTCGGCATCCTCACGCCCCTTGAAGTCGGCGAGCTGATCGCCACGGGTGAAGCGGCTCACGGACAGCAGGTTCTGCTTCGCCCACTCGGTGTACGCCTCGGTCACGTCGTCGGCGACCTTCTCCAGTCGAGCACCGAGCTTCTTCAAACCGTCCACGTCGACCATCTGGCGGGCCAGGCTCGCCAGGTCGGAGCGCATCGCGGTGTAGGTCGGGAAGGTGGCGTAGTCCACGGTTTCGGCGTCGACCGGCTCGCCCTTGCGCTTCTCCTGGTCGGCGTAGCTCGGCGACGTGGCGCGGATCTGAGCGTCCTTGGCGTTGCGCAGTTCACGCCCCAGGAACTCGACCTGTACCTTCTGCCGCACGGTATCCAGGAACTTGGCGCGGCCATCCTCGATGGCCTGAGCCAGGTTGCTCATGGTGGCGGCCAGGGCCTTGTCGGCGCGCGCAGCGGCCTCAGCGCTGGCTGCCATGCGGGCGCGGCGGTCGGTGTTCTGCTTGCGCTCGCGGCCCAGTGACTCCTCCGCCCGCTCGTCCAGCGCCTGGGCCATGGTGCGCAGCCGCTCGACCGCGCTCTGGCTGCGGTCATCTTCGAAGGCGTCGCGCCTGGCCTCGGCGATGGCCTGGGCGTCGGCGGTATCACCCACCACCAGCTTGCGGAACGCCTCGGCGGCGTCCCGGGTGCGGAACTGGAAGCCAGGTACCGCACCATTTCCCCGGTAGCTGCTGTAGCTGCCGCCCAGCCGCTTCGCCGAGCTGTTCAGGGTGTCGTAGTCCTCACGGCCGACGCGCTCGTCGAGCTGGATCACGAACAGGTCGTGGCCATGCTTGGTGTGCTTGGTCTCGATGACCTCGCTGGCGGTGGTCTGCCCGGCGCTGGCTACCTGAGTCTTGGCCTGGACCTTCGCCTGCTCGCGCTGGGCCTTGGTGCTGTCGGCCTCCAGCTCGTCGTAGCGGATACGCTGCTCGGGTGTCAGGCGCATGAAAGCCTGCTGGCGGGTTTCGCCGTGGGCCTCCATGTTGTAGCTCACGGCCTGGCGGAACTCGGCGAGCGTCTGCGGATTGGCAATGGCCTTCTGCTGCGCCTCGCGCCGGTCCTGCAGATCCTTGCGCTCTGCCGCCACCTCGGCAGCGTGCGCCTTGATGTCCTCTTCGGTGGTGTTCGCCACCAGCTCCCGCAGCGCCAAGTCCTGCGCCTGGCGGTGGGCGGCGAGGCCGGCGGCGCTCATCACGAAGGACGACGACCCGTAGCGGCGGCCCAGCGCATACTCGTCGATGATCCGGTTGACCAGGGCCTGCACGATGTTGGCCTTGTTGTCGTTGCGGTAGCGGTGGAAGAAACTGTACCCGCCGGACCTCAGCAGCTCGTCCTTCTTCATGGTGTTCAGCTCGGCGGCGAGGGCTTCCTGGTTGCCGTCGGCGTGTGCGAATGCAGCCTTGTACTCGTCGGCGGTCGCCTCTCCGCTGCGCACGCGCTTCATCAGGTCGACATGCGCATCCAGGCGCGGGGTCTTCGAAGCGGCGGCAGGCACCGCGCTGGCTTCAGCATGCGGTGCAGCGGCGGGAGTGGCCAGGGCCTGCGCAGCATCCTCGGCACGCACAGCGTCCACCAGCTCGCGCACACGGCGCTTCGACTCCGGCACGCTCATGCCGCGCTCGCGGAACAGCGTGGCCAGGTCGAACTTGTCGTCAACCAGCGTGCCGCCGTCGGCCGGCTGTAGCTTGATGCTGCTCGGGTAGCCGTCCCGGCCCTTGTTCACGCCGGCCAGCAGCGCCCCACGGGCGATCTCCACCGGCTCGCCCCCCTTCTTCCACGACAGGATGCTGCGCATCAGGTCGAGGTCCTTGGCATCCTTGAGCTCAGCATTCTCCCGGCGGGCCGTCTCGACAGCCTGCTGGTCAGCCTGCACCTGCTCCGGGGTCCGGGCGTCGAGCGCCGCACGGCGCACGCGGTCCTCGTTGGCCTTCTGCCAGGCCACGAAGGTGTCGATCGCGCGGTTGTAAGCGCTGTTGCGCTGGTCGGCCTGGCGAGCATTCAGCCGAGAACGGCCAGCGACGAAGCCGCTGTACGTGCTGGACCGCACATTCATCAGGCGCCCGTACTGCCGCAGGTACTCGGCGCGCAGCTCGCCGGCGGCCTGCTCGACAGCAGCCTTCTGCGCGTCGGTGTGCGCAAGGGCCAGGCCGGCGTCACGCGCCACATCGATGTAGGTCTGGAACTCCTGGGCGTCGGACTTGGCGCGGTCGGTACCACTGTGCGAGATGCCCGAGTAGCTGGCGGCGGCCGCCTTCAGCGGGAACTCGGTTGCCTCCCCTTCCGTCTCGGCCTTCTTGGCCAGCACGCCGCGCGGCGCCTGTTCGGCCGGAACCGGCTGCTGGGTGCCGGTGGCCAGCAGTTCGTGCAGCGGAGCCCCCACGTCCACGCCCTTGCGGGTGTAGAGGATTCGTCCCTCCTCCAGTTCGGCGCGGTCGAAGTGGCGGACCAGCATGTTCTTCGCCAGCACGCCCAGGCGCACTCCGCCGGGCAGCAGCACCTGGTCGATGGCGTCGGCGCCCACGTAGTCCGCTCGGTACTCGCGGCCGGTGCGCTCGGTGATACCTGGCTTCTGGTGCTGGCTACCAGATACCGCCTCGCCGCGGTACTGCACCATGACGCCCCGGTTTTCGCCCTGGCCCAGCGCCAGGTCGATGTTGTCGGTGAAGAACGCCGAACTCACGTTGCCTTGGTTGTGCATCCGGAGCGCGTCGGCGAGGTTCTGCGGGCTCATCTCCCGGTACAGTTTCCCGCCGATGGGCGTTGGCTCGAAGCCAGACGGTCCCACCGAGACCAGAGGTGGCAGCCCCGGGCGAGAAGCTGCTGGCGCCTCGGACGCGGCCTCGCCCGGAGCCGACGCCTTCTGCTGTGCCGGCTGGCCGTCGGCCCGCTTCTTGGCCGCAGTCCAGAGCATGGTGTAATTGAACCGGAGGTCGCGATCACCGTTGACCATCACCTGGCCGTCCTTGGTGAACGGCGCGCCGCCGGCATCCAGCGTGAAGGTGTTGCCTCGGTAGAGGCCGGCCATCGGTCGCTCGGCGGCGGGGTTCTTCCCGATGTACCAGTCGAAGTAGGCCGCCACCGCCTCCTGGGCCTCCTCCATGGTGCGCGCACGGGCTGGTGTGCTGGCCGGGGCTTCGGCGCTGCTGTCGTCCACGGTTGAACTGGGGAACTCGCGCGCCAGGTCCACCAGCTCGCGGATCGGTGCATCGAGTCGGATGACCTTCACGTCCTCGCCGCCGTCGCGGGCCGCCAGCCACTGGTGATGGCCGTCCAGCACATGGCCGTCACTCGATACCAGGATGGATCGGCTACCGCCCTCGAACGACTTGGCCCTGGCCACCTTCTCGCGGCTGAACTCAGCCTGCGCAGGCTTCAGGCTCGCGGCCGGCACAGTTTGTTCCTGGTGCGAGACGCCCCGGGCGTTCATGAAGTTGACCATCGCGCCGCGGTGCTCGGCCTTGATCTGCGGCATGTC
>NZ_BPFX01000069.1 GCF_019655855.1 Pseudomonas paralcaligenes
TCAACGCCGGGCGGAAGGTCCATGTGCTGGAGGCGCGGGTGGAACAGGGCGACAAGCTGATCGCCACAGCCCAGGCCACGTTCATCTGCAAATAAGCCATGGCTGCGCACAAGCCCTCTCCTCTTGGGAGAGGGCGCAATGAGTCGCGCCCAACCACCCTCACCCCCGGCCCCGGCCCCTCTCCCACAGCTTCAGGATTGCGCCGCGCGCCCGGGCGGCGCATCCTCCCCTTCCGGTCAGGCGACAGCGTCCGTCCGTACCCCACTTGCAGTGTGGCGGCTCCACCCCCATATAGGGGCGACCGTCGAGTGAAGGAACAAGAATCTTGAGCGATCGCATCGAACGCCGCCTGGCTTTGCTCGGCGAGGCTGCCCACCTGCCCCTGCTCACCCGGTGCCTGCACGGCATCGAACGCGAAACGCTGCGCGTCGACGCGAACGGCCGGCTGGCGCAGACGCCGCATCCCCGCGCGCTGGGCTCGGCGCTGACCCACGCGCAGATCACCACCGATTATTCCGAGGCCCTGCTGGAGTTCATCACCCCGGCCGAGCCGGACCCGGCCGACACCCTGGCCGATCTCGACCGCATCCATCGCTTCGCCGCCGACCGGCTGGACGGCGAGTACCTGTGGAGCCCGTCGATGCCCGGCCTGCTGCCGGACGAGGCGGACATCCCGATCGCCCGCTACGGCAGCTCCAACATCGGTCGCCTGAAGTACGTCTATCGCCAGGGCCTGGCCCTGCGTTACGGCAAGACCATGCAGTGCATCGCCGGCATCCACTACAACTTCAGCCTGGCCGAGGGTTTGTGGCCACTGCTGCAGAAGCTGGATGGCGACACTCAGGCCCCGCGCGACTACCAGTCCGCCGCCTACATCGCGCTGATCCGCAACTTCCGCCGCTACAGCTGGCTGCTGATGTACCTGTTCG
>NZ_BPFX01000070.1 GCF_019655855.1 Pseudomonas paralcaligenes
TTACGTTCAAATTTTTCCTTAGCCATCTGACCCGTCTCCGAACAAGGAATTGAGAACTGACACTGCCATTAAAACAAAGGCAGATATCTGCATATCTGCCTTTGTCGAAGTGGAGCTCATGAGCGGATTCGAACCGCTGACCTCACCCTTACCAAGGGTGTGCTCTACCAGCTGAGCTACATGAGCGAAACACTTTGCACAAACAGCAAACTTGGAGCGGGCAGCGGGAATCGAACCCGCATCATCAGCTTGGAAGGCTGAGGTTCTACCACTAAACTATGCCCGCGGAGCTTGCGGCTCACGCTTGATCTGGTGGAGGGGGAAGGATTCGAACCTTCGAAGTCTATGACGTCAGATTTACAGTCTGATCCCTTTGGCCGCTCGGGAACCCCTCCAAAGTGGGCGGCATTTTAACTACTGCCACCTAGCTGTCAAGCAATTTCTCAATAAAAACTTGAGGTTAGCTATTTCCGACAGCCACTCCGCGAAGGCTCCCCCGCAAAGCGGGCGCCATTCTATGCAAACTACTGGGTAGATGCAACGCTTTCGCAGGGCATTATTTGATGCTGCAGATCCTTGAAGTCGGAAGCCAGTTGCTGCAGAGCATCGTCGGCCAGACGGCGGCTCTCGGGCGCGATACGCACCCAGAAGCTGCGCTGGGCGCGAGGCAGCTCGCGCAACATCGGCTCGTAGCCGGCGTCACGCAGGCGCTGCATCACGCTTTCGGCAGAGTCGTTACGGGGAAAGATCCCAAGGGAAATGCCATTGGCCAGGTCCCCTTGGGTAATGATGTAGCTGTCGATCTTGCGAGCCTGCAACTCCTTCAGCTGTCGCAACGAAGCCTGTCGCGATGCGAGCGGCGCAAGATAGACCCAATAGTCGAGCCCCGCCGCCGCATCCACCGAGCGCACCTCTGCCGCTATATCCAGGGCAATGAGGCGCTGTTCGACCTGGCGAGCTGCGTCCTCCTGCTGGAAACTGCCGAGAAACAAACAGGTTTCATCGCCCACGACAGCCGACGGCCTCGCAAGCTCCGGCCTGACCCTGGCCCGATCCGATGCATCCAGCAAGCGAATGCCCTGCTGAGCACCCCGATACATCTCCATTGGCTCAACCGCTTTGGCACGCAACGGCGCTTGCTGCTGATGCCACACGTAATAGAAAAGATTCAGAACCAACAGAAGAAGAAAGAACCAGCGCATGCTCACTCTCCAGGCAGCGGACAGGCCTCAGCCAGACCGACGAATACGAGATCGGAGACCAGCTGCGCCTGCGGAAGCACTTCGTGAACCAGGCCGGCATCACCGCCAGTAAGAAAGATGGTGAATGTCTCGCCCAGTCGCTCGCGCGCCAGCTCCAACTGGGTGAGCACGAAGCCCCGCAACATCAAGGTGCAACCGCGCTCCACCGCTTCAGCCGTGGAGCAGCCGGGATCGAGGCTGAGCTGAGCCTGTTCGGCAGCGGTGTCGTCGTAACGGATGCGACGGGTATGAGTACGCAACTGGCTGCGCATCAGCGGCAGCCCGGGGCAAATATATCCGCCCAAATGGCGCCCAGCCTGGTCGACCAGGTCGGATGTCACCGCCGTACCGAGATCCAGCACCAGGCAGGCGCCACGGGCCAACTGATAGGCACCGACAACCGCCAGCCAGCGATCCAGCCCCAGGCGCTCGTAGTCCTGGTAGCCATTGCTGACACCCGAGAGGACTTGCTGCGGAGACGCATACTGCATCGCCAGACCGAACTCGGACTCGAGTGCGGCAATGAGTGCCGTGGTTTCAGCATCACTGCGCACACTGACCAAGCGACCACCACGCAACGACAGCTCGCTCAAACCGCGAAGCGCCTGCAATAGCGCCTCGTCGGACTCCACCACGCCGCCGAACAGGCTGCGCCAGGGCATATCTCCGAGCACCCGCCACTTGATCAGGCTATTGCCACAGTCCAGCTCAAGAATCATCACGCAACCTCAGGCTAATCTCACCGCCACTGAACTGCCGCTCCTCTCCCTCCACCTCCAGGCGCAGAGCACCGGCGCGGTCGACACCCAGCACCTTGCCATCGATGCGCTGCGCGCCTGCCTGCAGGCTAACCGGTCGCTCCTGCCAAAGATGTGCAGCCTGCCATTCGGCCTGCAGCGAGGCGAATCCCCCCGTAGCGTGCAGAGCCAGGTAATGGCGTAACCAGCGCCCAAGACTCAATGCAACCGCAGTACGATCCTGCAGTCGCCCAGTCTGCTCGCGCAGCGAGGTCCAGGGCTGGTCGATCGCGATCGAGCCACCCGGCAGCATATTCACGTTCACGCCGATCCCTATGACCACCTGGCAGTCGTCCGAAGGATCCCCCGCCAGCTCCAGGAGAATACCGGCGATCTTGCGTCCTCCGACCAGCAGATCATTGGGCCACTTCAGCCCACTCCCCGTGCAACCGGCCTCCTCCAGGGTACGCAACACCGCAAGGCCCACCGTCAGACTTAGACCTTCCAGAGGGAAACTACCGCCCTCCAGGCACAGCCCAAGGCTGTAGTAGAGATTAGAGGCATAGGGACTGACCCAGGAACGCCCTCGCCTTCCACGGCCGCCGTCCTGCTTTTCCGCCACAATCAGCAACGGCGCAGGATCGTTGGCAGCTAGGCGGCGCAGCACCTCGGCATTGGTGGAGTCGATCGATTCGAAGCAGACGAAGGCCCAACCGGCGTCGCAGCAGTCATCTTCCAGACGCGCACAGTCGAGCAGAGAGATTGGCGCCTGCAGACGGTAGCCACGACCACGGACCCGATGGATAACCAGACCTAGCTCGGACTCGAGCGACTGCAGGCGCTTCCACACCGCGGCACGGCTGACCCCCAGCACAGAGCCGATCGCCTCGCCGGAGTGGTACTCGCCATCCTGCAGTAGCCGCAGCACATCACGCATCGAAGTAAGGCCCAAGCAAAGAGGCAGGCATCATAACGATGCAACTCGCTGCTGCCTAGAAAGTTGGCACCACTGATTTGCCGCCAACACGCAGAGAAATAAGCATTTTCCCGGCCCCTTAAAAGCCCAAACCCCCACC
>NZ_BPFX01000071.1 GCF_019655855.1 Pseudomonas paralcaligenes
GGGCGGCCACCTTTCTCCGCTGCGCGCCCAGGCGAGCAGCTGGCCCTTTCCTGAGGTACGCATGACACCGCCCCACCAGATACTGGTCGGCGACTGCCTGCAGCTGCTGCGCGGGCTGCCCGACCGGTCCGTGCACTGCTGCGTGACGAGCCCGCCCTACTTCGGCCTGCGCGACTACGGCGTCGAGGGGCAGATCGGCCTTGAAGAAACGCCGGCCGAGTTCATCGCTCGGCTGGTCGATGTGTTCCGGGAGGTGCGCCGCGTTCTGCGGGACGACGGCACCTGCTGGGTGAACATGGGCGACAGCTACGCCGGGAGCTGGGGTGCCCAGGGCCACGGCCCGAGCAACACGGCGGCCATGAGCCGCCACCAGGTGGCAAACCATCCGAAGCGCGCTCAACAGACCGGCAAAAGCCGAGCGGCCGGGATGAAGCCGAAGGACCTCTACGGCATGCCCTGGCGCCTCGCCTTCGCCCTTCAGGACGACGGCTGGTATCTGCGGCAGGACATCATCTGGCACAAACCCAATCCTATGCCGGAGAGCACCCGGGACCGCTGCACCAAGGCTCACGAATACCTGTTCCTGCTCAGCAAGTCACGGAAGTACTACTTCGACCAGGCCGCCATCGCTGAGCCGCTAGCACCGGCCAGCGCCGAGCGCCTGGCCCAGGAGAGCTGGGAGCAACAGCAGGGCAGCGACCGCGTGCCAGGCAAGACCAACGGAACCATGAAAGCTGTCGGCGGCAGCAGGCGCAACAGCTTTGCCCGGGAAACGAAGTACTCCGCCGGCGAGCACGGCCAGAAGGGACAGCATCGCCCTGATCGCCCCGACATCGACTACAGCGGCAAGCGCAACAAGCGCAGCGTCTGGTCGGTGGCCACGGTGGGCTTCAAGGGCGCCCACTTCGCCACCTTCCCGCCCGACCTGATCCGCCCTTGCATCCTGGCCGGCGCCCCGCGCGGCGGCCTGGTATTGGACCCGTTCGGCGGGGCCGCTACCACCGCCCTGGTGGCCATGCAGGAGGGCCGCCGCTCTCTACTCCTCGAACTGAACCCCGAGTACGCCGCCATCGGCCAGGCCCGGCTCGACGCGGCCTGGCTCGCGGGCGCCGCCCAGCTCGACATCTTCAACGACTCCAAGGAACCCGCCGCATGAGCTGGTACACCAGTAGCTGGCAGCACATGCAGCATGTGCATCAGCAGGCCGCAGCCGAGGGCAAGGACGCCACCGGCATCGCGCGGACCATCGACGAAAGCTACCCGTACAGCGAGCGCAGCGGCTGGGCATATAAGGCCTGGCTCGACGCGCGGCGTGACTTCTTCCGCCAGCACAACCTCCCTCTGCGTCGGGCGAAGAAGCCGAAGGGCGGATTGTTTGAGGACGGCAGCAAAGAGTAGCGGCTACCGCTTTCGGTGTACGAACGCTCGCAGTTCGTGTTCGGCAGAGGCTGCGGCCCGGGCGAGCGTTCGAAGCCGACGCTCCTTCACTTCCGAGTCGATGGGGTAGTTGTCGCAGAGGAACAGTTCGACAGCCCGCTGGGCTTCGTTCCGGGTGTGCATCAGGTCTTGAACGCTTATGGCGTTTTGCTGAGACATGGCGCCCTCCAGGGTTCAGAGAGTGCCGCCGATAAAGCTTTGCTGTCCGGCAGCGGAGACCTGAAGAATAGCTCTAGTCCGGGAGGCTGGCGTGCCGCTGATCACAAAATCAGGTCCCGCCCTGTCCGGCCGCGATCCTTGCCCGATGCGCGGTCGGCAGGCGGGCGAAACGGCAGTGTAGGCCCGCGAGAAGCACGCTTGGGATGGCAGCCGACGAGCGTGCGTCGACGGCGACTTCCCCCTTCCCCCAATTCTACTTTTCACGCCAACCGGCGAGGTATCACCATGCC
>NZ_BPFX01000072.1 GCF_019655855.1 Pseudomonas paralcaligenes
GGTCGCACGACGTGGACGGCTACGGCCCCAACTTCACCGAGGGCAGCAAGGCCGTCAGCATCGGCCTCAGCGCCAAATACCTGAACAACTACGAAGCCAGCATCAGTTACACCGACTTCTTCGGCGGCGACTACGCCACCAACGGTGACCGCGACTTCATCAGCGCCAGCATCGGCGTGACGTTCTGAGGATGCTCCACATGAATCGACCCACCCTCTTCTCGCGCTGCGCGCTCTCGCTGTGCCTGCCGCTGCTGCTCAACACCGCCCATGGCGCCGTGGACGCGGCGCAGGCGGACAGGCTTGGCGCCAGCCTCACCCCGGTCGGCGCCGCGTC
>NZ_BPFX01000073.1 GCF_019655855.1 Pseudomonas paralcaligenes
CCGGGGTTGTAGACCTGCAGCTGCAGGTCGGCGGCCTGGGCCAGGCCCGCGAATGCGAACAGGGCGGCGCTGAAGAGGGAACGAAGGGACATGCTGACCTCGCGGAAAACGGATTCGACGAGGCGTATGCTAGTTGCTCGAAAGTGCGCAAGAATCCGGTTAGCCTGTCCATATCTGTTGCACGAATCGAGCGAATCATGGATCGGATCACCGCCGCCCGGGTGTTCGTCACGGTGGTCGAGCGCGGCAGCCAGACCGCCGCCGCCGAGCACCTGGACATGTCGCGGGCCATGGTCTCGCGCTACCTGGGCGAACTGGAGGCCTGGGTCGGCGCGCGCCTGCTGCACCGCACGACGCGCCGCCTGAGCCTCACCGGCATGGGCGACGAGCTGCTGCCCCGCTGCCGCGAGATGCTGGCCCTGGCCGACGACCTGCAGGACCGGGGCCG
>NZ_BPFX01000074.1 GCF_019655855.1 Pseudomonas paralcaligenes
CGGCAGATCCGCAGCCTGACCCGGCTGATCGACGACATGCTCGATGTCTCGCGCATCCGCACCGGCAAGCTGTCCGTACGCCCGCAGCCGGCCGACCTCGGCGTGCTGGCCGGCAACGTGGTGGAAAGCCTGGCCGCGCAGTTCGCCAGCGCCGGCAGCCATATCGAACTGGAGGTGGAAGGGCCCGCGCCGGTGCTGATGGACGAGTTCCGCATCGAGCAGGTGCTGGCCAACCTGTTGACCAACGCGCTGCGCTACGGTGACGGCAAGCCGGTGTCGGTGCGGGTCAAGGTGGAGG
>NZ_BPFX01000075.1 GCF_019655855.1 Pseudomonas paralcaligenes
CCCCCCTGTAGGGTTTGGCCGCTCGCCGCTGCTGGCGAAGACTTCCCGTCCATGTACCGGGGCATTCCGCTCCGGCCTTGGATTGGAAGTTTTCCATGGCAGGCAAGACAGAAATAGCGGCAGAGGCCGCCCTGGCCGCAACGGCGACCAAGGTGACGCAGGGCGGGGCGGTGGCTGGCCTGCTCGGCCTGCTCACTCAGGTCAATTGGATCGGCGCAGGCGGGGTGCTGGTCGCCCTGGCCGGGTTCTTGGCGAATCTGTACTTCCAGAGCCAGCGAGCCAAGGCGGAGCGCTCCGAGCGAGAGGCCCGCGAGGCGCGAGAACAAGCGCGTGAACGCCGGGAGCAAGCCGAGCATGAGGCCCGCATGCGAGTCATCCATGAGCGGTGTGAGCTGTGAGTCGGGCGAAGGCGGTAAGCGTCGTCGCCGGCATGATCGCGACTGGCGCCCTGGCTCTGTTCAGCCCCCAGCTGCAGGACTTCCTCGGCCGCTGGGAGGGCGAGGGCCAGAACGTCGCATACCCGGACAAGCTGGCCGGTGGCCTGCCGACCGTATGCAAGGGCATCACCAAGCACACCAGCCCCTACCCGGTGATCGTCGGCGACTACTGGTCCGACGCCCGCTGCGAGGAAGTGGAGCGCCTGGTGGTCAGCAAGGGCCAGCTGAAGCTCGCCGACTGCCTGCACCGGCCGATCAGCCAGAACACCTTCGATGCCCTTTCGAGCCATGCCCACAACTTCGGCGTGCCCAGTACCTGCGCGAGCCGCGCTGTCGGGCTGATCAACGCCGGCCGGCTGGCCGAGGGCTGCAAGGCGCTGGTCTGGGCCCAGGACGGTAAGACGCCCGTGTGGGCCTACATCACCTATCCGGACGGCACGAAGGTATTCGTTCCCGGCCTGCACAACCGCCGCCGCGCTGAAGCAGAGCTGTGCGCGCGCTGAGCTACCCCGCAACTACCCAGGAGAGGTCCACATGAGCGACATCAAGCCTACCGTCGGCCGAGTGCTGCACTTCCACCCGTCCCGCGAATTCGCTGCCGACCGCGGTATGGTCCTGCTGTGCCAGGGCGATCCGATGGATGCCCATCTGGTGTATGTGCATCGGTCCGGCCTGGTCAATCTTGCCGTGTTCGATCACGCGGGCAATCAGCACGCCATCGCCGACGTGAAGCTGCTGCAGGACGCTGACCTGGCATCATTCGACGAACACGGGCAACTGATCGAGAGCTACTGTACGTGGATGCCGTTCCAGAAGGGCCAGGCAGCCAAGACCGAGGCGCTGGAGAGCAAGCTGGCCGGCTATCCAGCTATCGGCACCGCTGGTGCCGAGACGGCAGCGCAGGGCGACCAGGAACTCCTGCCCATTCAACTGGATCGCACGCTGGGCACTGTGGCAATGACCGATGCGGAGCTGCACGACGAGCTGCGCAAGCCCATCGCCACCCTTCGCCTCGACATGGGAGTTCTGCGGCAGGGCAAAGGTGCGCGCTTCGCTCTGCGCGCCGTGGACAGCAGGATGGCGCAGGCACTGAGCAATCTCGCCGGCTGTGGCAAGTGCATCGGGCAATGCCAGGGCCATGCCACGCTGGCGGGCGAGGCGTCGGGGAGCCTGGCAAGCCCTGCGGCCGGCGACGGCGTGAGCGGCGACTGATGAACATCGGGCTGCTGCGCGCCCTGGTGATGCTCGGCTTGGCCGCTGTGTCGTTCGGCTCCGGCTGGCAGGTGCACGCCTGGAAGGTGGGCTACGACGAGGCCGCGCAGTTGAGGGCCCAGCAGGATCAGGAGCGCTTGGCGCGTGATCTAGTCGCCCAGGTCGCGAAGCAGACCGTCGAGGCCATCGGTGGCATCCGCGTCACCAACACCACCATCTACCAACGCACTCGCCAGGAGATCGTCCGTGAGCCGATGGACCCTAATTGCCGCATTCCTGCTGGCTGGATGCGGAACGTCAACGGAGCGCGTGCCGGCGAGCTACGACCAGAGTCTGCTCGAGCGGTGCCCAGACCTGCAGCAGGTGCCGGTCGCTGACGACGGTACCGCAGACCCTGCAGAGTTGGCGCTGGCGGACGTGGCGGCCTCGGGCCTGTACCTCGAATGCCAGCGCCGGCATGCCGGGCTCGTCGAGGCGATCCGGCGGGCAGCCACCACCCATTAGCTGCACCGCAGGCCTACATTGGTAGAATGCCCCGTTTCGCAATGAGGGCAACGCCGTGCTGGTGATCAGATTGAAGAAGGGCTGGACGCTCAAGCTCGAGCGCAAGATCGGCGAGGTGGGCGGCTGGGGGCTGTGGGATTTCCATCGCTCCGAGAGCACGTATCACACCGACGGCGCGCTCACGGCCTACCGCCTGGCACGCATCAAGCCCGCAGAGCCGAAGCAAGGCCAGGAAGTGGAGGTTGTGCTGTTGAACACGCCGAATGCGCCGGAGGAGATGTGGATCGCAGTGGGTGCGGGCATCGCGAGCGAGGAAGCTGACCGCTGATTTTCGATGTGAGGGGATTGCCCAGAACGGGCGAGAAGGCGGCGGCCCTAGGACCATTTTAGGGCCAATTGCAGTCCGTCGGAGTCCTTTGCAGGACGACTAGGCAGGATTAAATTGTGGAGTTGTGCGGCCTGTAGCGTACTGGAGGTGGCCGAACTAGCGTTCGAATCCCTCCTTCACC
>NZ_BPFX01000076.1 GCF_019655855.1 Pseudomonas paralcaligenes
GGCCGAGGCCCTCGACCCCACCGCCATCATGCGTTCGGTGCGCGACCGCGACGAAGGTCAGGACCGCCGTTCCGAAGTGACCCTGGTGCAGACCATGGCCGACGGCTTCGTCCGCGAACGCAAGCTGCTGATGCTGGAGAAGGAGTACGGCGAGGAGCGCAAGTC
>NZ_BPFX01000077.1 GCF_019655855.1 Pseudomonas paralcaligenes
TAAAAGCCCAAACCCCCACCCGATTGCTCGGATGGGGGTTTGGGTGATAGGAGCTTGACGATGACCTACTCTCACATGGGGAAACCCCACACTACCATCGGCGATGCGTCGTTTCACTACTGAGTTCGGGATGGGATCAGGTGGTTCCAACGCTCTATGGTCGTCAAGCAATTCGGTTGCTGTATCGGTGTTGAGTCGCTACAGCGAATTGGGTATGTGATGTCTTGGCATTGCGGTTCTTAAGCGAACTTTCGGTTCGTTTGTCGACTTCACCATCGACCCACAATCTTCAGATTGTTTGGGTGTTAT
>NZ_BPFX01000078.1 GCF_019655855.1 Pseudomonas paralcaligenes
CCCGAGTAACGGTGCAGCAGGGTCTGGAAGCTCGCCAGCAGCAGCATGAACAGGGTGACACCCTGCTCCTGCGCCAAACGCTTCAGCGACTGGGACAGCTCGCTACCCAACTCAACATTCAAGCTCGCGCCCGCATGGCTCTGCACCGCGGGGCGCGGCCGGTCAGTCGGTAGCTCCAGTACCGGCTGCTCCTCACCCAACTGCTCCTTCCAGTAACTCAGTTGCCGCTCGCGCTCACCCGCTTCCATCCAGTTGCGCTGCCAGATCGCGTAGTCGGCGTACTGGATCGGCAAGGCCGGCAGATCCACTGCCTGGCCCTGACGATATCCCTCGTAGAGACTGATCAACTCATCAACCATCACCGGCGTCGACCAGCCGTCGGAGACGATGTGGTGCAACGTCAGTACCAGTACATGATCGTCCGGCGCCAGACGCAGCAACTTCACTCGCAGCAACGGGCCATGCTCCAAGTCGAAAGGCCGCTGAATCTCCGCTTCGACCCGAGCCTGGATATCCCCCTCATCCTCCAGCACATCGCAGGGCAGTTCGAACGCGATATTCGGCTGAATCACTTGGATCGCCTGCTCCCCGTCCTGGCGGAAGCAGGTGCGCAGGGTTTCGTGCCGCTCAATCAGGTGCTCGAAACTGCGCCGCAGTGCCTCGATATCCAGCTCACCCTTCAGGCGCA
>NZ_BPFX01000079.1 GCF_019655855.1 Pseudomonas paralcaligenes
GCAGCGCGCGCAGGCGCTCGGCGGCATCGAGGAACAGTTCGCCGAGGCGTGCTACCTCGCTACCACGACTGCCCGGCAGCAGGGCTACCACCGACTCGTCGGCGGCAAGCCCCAGGGTCTCGCGTGCGCCAGCCCGGTCGGCCTGCAGCGGGATGGTGTTGGCCAGCGGGTGGCCGACGAAGCGCACCGGCACCTGGTGATCCAGGTAGAAGCGCGCCTCGAAGGGGAACAGGGTCAGCATCAGGTCGCAGGCCTCGCGGATCTTCAGCACCCGCTTCTGCCGCCAGGCCCAGACCGAGGGGCTGACGTAGTGCACGGTGCGAATCCCGGCCTGGCGCAGCTTGAGTTCCAGGGTCAGGTTGAAATCCGGGGCGTCGATGCCGATGAACACGTCCGGCTTCGCGGCGATCAGGTCCCTGATCAGGCGCCTGCGCCGCCCGAACAACTCGCACAGACGGCCGAGCACCTCGACCAGCCCCATCACCGAGAGGCGCTCCATGGGAAACGTGGAGACCAGGCCTTCAGCTTCCATGCGGGGGCCACCGACACCAATGAATTCGACGTGTGGATGACGGGCCTTGAGTGCCTGCATCAGGCCGGCACCGAGAATATCGCCGGAAGCCTCGCCGGCGACCAGCGCGACAAGAAGAGGACGGCTCATGATCAGCGGGTGATGCCGCGGGTCGAGGCCTGGACGGAGTCGCGGAACACCGCGACCTCCGGGAACTGGACGGCGGATTCGGCCAGCTCGGCCAGCGCCTGCTCGACCGTCAGGCCCTGACGATAGACCACCTTGTAGGCCCTCCGCAGCGCGGCGATGGACTCAGCGCTGAAACCGCGACGGCGCAGCCCCTCGAAATTCATGCTGCGCGCCTCGGCCGGGTTGCCGAACACGGTGACGTAGGCAGGCACGTCCTTGCCGATGGCCGTGCCCATGCCGGAGAAGCTGTGGGCACCGATGCGGCAGAACTGGTGGACCAGGGTGAAGCCGGAGAGGATCGCCCAGTCCCCCATGTGTACATGGCCGGCCAGCGCGGTGTTGTTGACCAGGATGCAGTGGTTGCCGATTACGCTGTCGTGGCCGACGTGCACATAGGCCATCAGCAGGTTGTGGTCGCCGATGGTGGTCTCCGAGCGGTCCTGCACGGTGCCGCGGTGGATGGTCACGCCTTCGCGGATCACGTTGTGGTCGCCGATCACCAGGCGGGTCGGCTCGCCGTTGTACTTCAGGTCCGGGGTATCTTCACCGACCGAGGAGAACTGGTAGATCTTGTTGTGCTTGCCGATAACGGTCGGGCCTTTGACTATCACATGCGGACCGACCACCGTACCCTCGCCGATTTCCACATCGGGTCCGATGATCGACCAAGGGCCGACCTGGACGTCCGCGGCCAACCTGGCCGACGGATCGATGATTGCGCGAGGGTCGATCAAACTCATAGCTTGCGTTCCGCACAGATGATTTCGGCCGAGCACACTTCCTTGCCGTCAACGCTGGCCTGGCATTCGAATTTCCAGATGCTGCGCTTGCAGCTCAGGAACTTGGCCTGCAGCACCAGCTGGTCTCCCGGCAGAACCGGCTGACGGAAGCGTAGCTTGTCGGAGCCGACGAAGTAGTAGAGGGTGCCGTCGGCCGGCTTCACGTCGAGCATCTTGAAGCCGAGAATGCCGGCAGCCTGGGCCATGGCCTCGATGATCAGCACGCCCGGCATGATCGGGTGCTCGGGGAAGTGGCCGTTGAAGAAAGGCTCGTTGATGCTGACATTCTTGTAGGCGCGAATGGTCTTGCCTTCGACGTCCAGCTCGGCGACCCGATCCACCAGCAGGAACGGGTAGCGGTGCGGCAGATATTCGCGAATCTCGGTGATGTCCATCATTTGCGGAAAGCCTTTACTGAAAATAGGGGCGTGCCTCGGGCACGATCAGGCATCTGATGAGGCCTGGTCGGCCGGGGTCACGGCGGCGAGGCGCTTTTCCAGCTCGCGCAGGCGCCTGCATGGCGGTACCGGAGGAATAGGCGCCCGGCTCGGTGATCGAGCGGGTGACCATGGTCATGCCGGTGACGAACACGTTGTCGCACACCTCGATGTGCCCCACCATGCCGACGCCGCCGGCGATCATGCAGTGCCTGCCGATCTTGGTGCTGCCGGAGATGCCGACGCAGCCGGCCATGGCGGTGTGGTCGCCGACCTGCACGTTGTGCGCGATCATGATCTGGTTGTCCAGCTTCACGCCATTGCCGATCACGGTGTCGGCCAGGGCGCCACGGTCAATGGTGGTGTTGGCGCCGACTTCCACGTCGTCACCCAGCACCACGCCACCGATCTGGGCGATCTTCTGCCAGACACCCTTCTCGTTGGCGAAGCCGAAGCCTTCACCGCCGATCACGGCGCCCGACTGGATGACCACGCGCTTGCCGATCATCACGTCGTGGTAGAGGGTCACGCGCGGCGCCAGCCAGCCGCCCTCGCCGATCACGCTGCGCGCGCCAACCACGCAATGGGCGCCGATGGTGACGCCGGCACCGATCCGCGCGCCGCTCTCGATCACGGCGCAGGCACCGACACGGGTCGACCTGCGCATCGGCGGCCACCACGGCGGTCGGATGCACGCCGGCGGCGGCCACGGGCTTGGTGTCGAACAGGTGGGAGAGCTGGGCGAAGGCCAGGTAGGGATTGGCCACCAGCAGCACATCGCCCTCGTAACCTTCGGCATCGGCCTCGGTCAGCAGCACCACGCCGGCGC
>NZ_BPFX01000080.1 GCF_019655855.1 Pseudomonas paralcaligenes
GCGCGGCGGCTCCAGCCGTGGATGGCGCGGGCCAGTTCGCCCTTGCCGGTGCCGGACTCGCCGAGGATGAGGATGTTGGCGTCGGTGGTCGCCACCTGGCGGGCGGTTTCCAGGATCGCCATCATCGCCGGGCTGTGCGAGTCGAGGCCGTCCTTGGACTTGCGCACCTCACCCTCCAGAGCCTCCAGCCGCGCCGCCAGCGCGCGCACTTCCAGCTGCTTGGCGGCGGCCAGGCGCAGCTGGTCCGGCGAGCAGGGCTTGACCAGGTAATCGGCGGCGC
>NZ_BPFX01000081.1 GCF_019655855.1 Pseudomonas paralcaligenes
AGCGCGCCCTGCGCGAGACCCTCGGCGACCGCCTGAGCCACCCCTTCCTCGAAGCCGCCGTGCTGGCGCCGCTGCTGTACCCCGAGGCGCCGGCCTACCGCGGCCTGGACGAGTGGCTGGGCCACTTCCGCCTGCAGGACAGCGAACGCCACCACGCCAGCGCCGACGCCCTGGCCACCGCCGAACTGGCGCTGATCCTGTTCAGCAAGGCGCGCCGCCAGGGCCTGGACAGCCTGGCTGAACTGCAGCGCCGGGCACAGTCATGGCGCCGCCGGCAGCTCGCCCCATCCCTC
>NZ_BPFX01000082.1 GCF_019655855.1 Pseudomonas paralcaligenes
TTCTATCTGCACGCAGACCACCTGAACAGCCCTCGACTGGCCACCAACCAAAGTGGGCAGGAAGTGTGGCGCTGGAAGTCCGATGCCTTCGGTGATGGGGTCGCAACAGTTGTTGCCGGCAGCGGTCTCGATGTCATCAACCTGCGCTTCCCTGGGCAGTACT
>NZ_BPFX01000083.1 GCF_019655855.1 Pseudomonas paralcaligenes
AGGGTGTGCCGCGCGCACCGATTGCACCGGGCGGCCAGTGCGCGCGGCACACCCTACGAGGGTTGGGATCAGGTGCGGAACACGCCCAGCCCGCCCTTCAGCGCGCGGGCGGTATCGCCCAGCTCGGCGGCATGCGCGATGCCTTCGAACACACCCGCCAGGACGTCGACGCGATCAACCGCTCCGCCGCCGAGGCGGCCGGACATGTCGGCCACGGCGCGCTGGATTTCCTCGCTGCTGGCCAGGGCCTGGTCCACCGTGGTGCTGACCTGGCCCATCTGCTGCAC
>NZ_BPFX01000084.1 GCF_019655855.1 Pseudomonas paralcaligenes
CTGCTGCACCGTTACTCGGGGCAGAACGACATTCGCGTGGGTGTACCTATTGCCAACCGCAACCGGGTGGAGACGGAAGGGCTGATCGGTTTCTTCGTCAACACCCAGGTACTCAGGGCCGAGTTCGATCTGCAGATGACCTTCGACGAGCTGCTGCAGCAGGTCAAGCAGGCTGCGCTGGGTGCGCAGGCGCATCAGGATCTGCCGTTCGAGCAGTTGGTGGAGATTCTGCAGCCGGAGCGCAGCCTGAGTCATAGCCCGTTGTTCCAGGTGATGTTTAACCACCAGATAGTGATGAAGGATGAAACCAGGTGCTTGCCGGGTTTGATGGTTGAGAGTCTGTCGTGGGACAGCCATACGGCACAGTTCTACCTGAGCCTGGATACCTTCGAGGATGAGGAAGGGCTGGGTGCATCGTTGAACTATGCGACGGAGCTGTTCGACCGGGCGACGATCAAGCGGCTGTTGGAGCACTGGCGCATTCTTCTGGAGGGCGTCTGTAAAAAGCCGCAGCAGCGTGTATCC
>NZ_BPFX01000085.1 GCF_019655855.1 Pseudomonas paralcaligenes
AGGGTGCGCCACGCGCACCGGGCCCGACTCACCCCAGCAGGATGATGCCCCAGACCAACGCGATCACCGCCAGCGAGGTGAGC
>NZ_BPFX01000086.1 GCF_019655855.1 Pseudomonas paralcaligenes
AAGGAAAAATTTGAACGTAACAAACCGCACGTCAACGTTGGCACCATCGGTCACGTTGACCACGGTAAGACCACTCTGACCGCTGCTCTGACTCGCGTCTGCTCCGAAGTATTCGGTTCCGCTCGTGTCGACTTCGACAAGATCGACTCCGCTCCGGAAGAGAAGGCTCGTGGTATCACCATCAACACCGCGCACGTGGAGTACGACTCCAACATTCGCCACTACGCGCACGTTGACTGCCCGGGTCACGCCGACTACGTGAAGAACATGATCACTGGTGCTGCCCAGATGGACGGCGCGATCCTGGTCTGCTCGGCTGCCGACGGCCCCATGCCGCAAACCCGCGAGCACATCCTGCTGTCCCGTCAGGTAGGCGTTCCCTACATCGTCGTGTTCCTGAACAAGGCCGACATGGTCGACGACGCCGAGCTGCTGGAACTGGTCGAGATGGAAGTTCGCGACCTGCTGAGCACCTACGATTTCCCGGGTGACGACACTCCGATCATCATCGGCTCCGCGCTGATGGCTCTGAACGGCGAAGACACCAACGAAATGGGTACCACCGCCGTCAAGAAACTGGTCGAGACCCTGGACTCCTACATTCCGGAGCCGGTGCGTGCCATCGACATGCCGTTCCTGATGCCGATCGAAGACGTGTTCTCGATCTCCGGTCGCGGCACCGTGGTAACCGGTCGTGTCGAGCGCGGTATCGTCCGTATCCAGGAAGAAATCGAGATCGTCGGTCTGCGTGCTACCACCAAGACCACCTGCACCGGCGTTGAGATGTTCCGCAAGCTGCTCGACGAAGGTCGTGCTGGCGAGAACTGCGGCGTGCTGCTGCGCGGCACCAAGCGTGATGAAGTCGAGCGTGGTCAGGTTCTGGCCAAGCCGGGCACCATCAAGCCGCACACCAAGTTCGAAGCCGA
>NZ_BPFX01000087.1 GCF_019655855.1 Pseudomonas paralcaligenes
TGCTGGCCCGGCTGGCGCTGGCCGCCTGTGAGTGGCGCGACGGCCCGCCGGTGCAGCCCAGCATGCTCGCGCTGCTGCCCCAGGGCGCTGGCGATGCCCTGTGGCAGCAGGCCGAGCAGCGCAGGCAGGAACCGCTGTCGCGGGAGCTGCTGATCCTGGTCGGCCACCCGCAGCGCGAGCGTGCCATCGAGCTGGCGCGCAGTTGCTGGCGGATGCTGTCG
>NZ_BPFX01000088.1 GCF_019655855.1 Pseudomonas paralcaligenes
CGATCCCGACCTGCTGATCCTCGACGAGCCCACCACCGGCGTCGACCCGCTGTCGCGCAACCAGTTCTGGGACCTGATCGGCCGCATCCGCAGCCAGCGCCCGCAGATGAGCGTGCTGGTGGCCACCGCCTACATGGAGGAAGCGGAGCGCTTCGACCACCTGGGGGCGATAGACGC
>NZ_BPFX01000089.1 GCF_019655855.1 Pseudomonas paralcaligenes
GCCTTGATCTGCGGCATGTCGGCGCGCGGAATGCCGGCGGTGCCGGATTCCCGGCTGAACTCGGCCCAGCCGTCGCCGATGTCCTTGCCCTCGATGCTGGGGGCCTGCTGCTCGGCTGGCTTTCTGCGCGCAGCCATGCTCTCGACAGCGTTCTTGTCGATTACGACATGCTCAGTACGGCCGCGTGGATCTTTGCCGGTGACGACGCCGTAGCCCTGGCTGACCAGCTCATTGATGTACGCCTCGGACAATCGTGTGATGTCGCCGGTCTTGTTCAGCACCTTGGTGCCTGGTTTGACCTTCACGTCATACAGCGTCGGCGTGCCGCCCATCATTCCGGCATAACCTTCGGCCTGAGCTGAGTCGGCCTCACTGGTTCCGTAGAAGCCGCCATAGACGCGACCGGCCTTTCCCTG
>NZ_BPFX01000090.1 GCF_019655855.1 Pseudomonas paralcaligenes
CAGCAGACCTCGCGTGGCATCGAGCTGGCCGGCAAGCGTGATATCACCCCCAATCTGCTGGCAGAGGCCAACTACGCCTACGTCGAGGCTGAGTACGACCGCTTCAACGAGGCGGTCGGCGGCGTCTCCTGGTCGCGCAAGGGCAACACCCCGGTCAACGTGCCGGACAACGTCGCCAACCTCT
>NZ_BPFX01000091.1 GCF_019655855.1 Pseudomonas paralcaligenes
GCCGCCGCCGCGGATGGCGTGGAAGAGGCCCACCGCGGCTTCGTCGAGCGCCTCTACGAGCACCTGCAGGACTTCCCCGGCCCGGCCGGGCTGATCAACGACCCGGACACCCTCGGGCGCCTCAAGCACAGCCAGCTGGAGTATTACCAGCGCCTCTGGCGCGGGCCCTTCGATCGCGACTACCTGAACAGCCGCCTGCGCATCGGCATGATCCACCAGCTGGTCGGGGTGGAACTGAAGTGGTACCTGGCCGCCTACCGCCTGTACCTGGAGCGGATGAGCGACGCGCTGTTCGCCGG
>NZ_BPFX01000092.1 GCF_019655855.1 Pseudomonas paralcaligenes
TTCAGGTGGACGAAGGAAGAGAAGCCGGTGCCGAAGTCGTCCAGCGAGAAGCGCACGCCGAGCCGGCCGAGGGCCTGCATGGTCTGGCGCACCTGCTCGCTGCGGCGCATCACCGCCGTCTCCAGCACCTCGAACTCGAGCATCTGGGCGTCCACGCCGCGTTCCTCGATCAGCCGGCCGAGGGGGGCCAGCAGGTGGCTGTCCTGGAACTGGCGGAACGACAGGTTGACCGCCATGTGCAGCGCCGGCAGGCCGCGTCCACGCATTCACTGCATGTCGCGCAGGGCTCGGGCGATGACCCAGTAGCCGAGCGGCAAGATCAGCCCGCTTTCCTCGGCCAGCGGGATAAACTCGTCGGGGCCGAGCAGGCCGCGTTCGGCGTGGCGACAGCGCACCAGCGCCTCCAGGCCGACGAT
>NZ_BPFX01000093.1 GCF_019655855.1 Pseudomonas paralcaligenes
ACGCCCTTGATGTGCCGCTGGTACAGCGCCTCGGCCTCCAGCGCGTGGGAATCGGGGGCGGCGCGCAGCAGCGCCTCGTCGCCGCGCACCCGGGCCAACTGGTCCACCGGCAGGTACAGGGCGTGGCAGATCACTTCCAGGCTTAGCCGGCTGAGGTGGCGCAGCTCGCGCATCACCGCGCTGCTCGCCGTCCTCCTGCTCACCACGCTCACCAGGCTGGTGCAGTAGCTCACCGGGCTGGTCGGGCTGGGCAACAACAGCCTGATCCAGCTGGCCCTGTTCCACGCCTTCGGCGTGCTGCTGTTCTGGCTCTGGCAGGCGCAGCTCGCCCGCCTGCTGCTGCGCTGGCTGCCGGAGAAGGCCGAGCCGCAGGTGCTGATCACCGAGCTGGCCACCCCAGGCACGCAGGAGTTCCCGCGCACCCGCGCGCTCTACCTCACCGCTCAGGCGCTGGAC
>NZ_BPFX01000094.1 GCF_019655855.1 Pseudomonas paralcaligenes
GTTCTTCTCGGTGGCCTTCTGGCGCAGCGCCGACCCGTTCATGGCCGAGCACTGGGTGGAGATCGCCACCGTGGACTACGGCATCAAGCTGGCGGTCAGCCTGATGCTCTTCGTGCCGCTCTACGGCGTGCTGCTGAACGCCATCCTGCGACTACTGGCGGGCCGCCGCCCCGCCACTGCCTGAGACCGCAGCGCGGGCGTAGCCTGCGCGGGTACCGCCGCGGGTTACACCCGCCCTACTCTGGACTGCCTTTACGGCAGTGAAGGCGCACGCCGGCTCAAAGTTCACCTTACGAACTTTCTGAGCTGCCTAT
>NZ_BPFX01000095.1 GCF_019655855.1 Pseudomonas paralcaligenes
AATGTGCGGCCTGGACTTAATTGACACTTGAGGGGCACGCTTTAGCCGCTAAAAAGCACGCAAGGCAAACAGCACGCATATTCCCCTTGGCGTCCGACTTGCCCCTTGGGGCGCTTACAGCAAGTCCTCTTTGTTCGGCGTCGGGTTGAAATTGAAGCTGGGAATCTTCCCGGCTTGCTCGCTGGCAGGGCTGGCCGGAGCTGGTACGGCCGGCTTTGGCGTGACGGCTGGAACGGTGGTCGGCAAGTTGCTGGCCGAACTGGTGGCGGCCTTCGGGGTCGGCGGCGCGGTGTCGGCCGGCGCTGCCTTGATGCACCGCTGGACGTGCCGGCGTAACGTCTCATAGCTGGTTTTTACCAGTCCGGTTTCGTGCATGTGA
>NZ_BPFX01000096.1 GCF_019655855.1 Pseudomonas paralcaligenes
GGGGGCTGGCGTTGGCTTCGTGGGGCGGCAGGCGGCGGATCGCCTTCCACAGGTTCTCGCCCTGCCACTGATGGCCGGTCTCGCTGTACAGCGCGCCGTTGAGGCCGTCCAGCGCCTCGGACAGCGGCTCGAAGCGGGCGGCCATGTCGGCGAGGGTTTCCGGCTGCTGGCGGGCCCAGGCGTCCAGGGCCTGGCGGGTGGCCTGGGGATCGTTGGCCTGGCAGGCACGCCTGAGGTCGTCGAGTAGGGTGCGCGGGCTCGGCCCGGTCTGGGCGGTCGGCAGGATGGCCGGCTGCCGGCGCGCGTGCCACCACAGGCCGAAGCCCAGCGCGGTGGTCAAGGCGAGCAGCAGGCAGGCCAGTTGCCAGGGCCACAGTGGTGCGGCCGGTTCGCCGTTGAGCGCGGGTTGGCCGCCCACCGGGGTTTCCACCTCCAGGCTGGGGTTGCTCGCGACTTCCAGGGTGCGGGCCGGCAGGCTGGCGGTTTCCAGGCTGTCCTTCTCGGTGTTCCACCACAGCAGGCGCACTTCCGGCAGGGTGACGCTGCCGCCCTGACCGGGCACCAGGGCGGCGCTTTCCTCGCGGCTGCCGATCAGGCCGTTGGCGCTGGTTTCGTTGCGCAGTTGCGGCTGGTCCGGATAGCGGCGCAGGCCGGGGCTGTCCGGCGCCGGCAGCGGCGGC
>NZ_BPFX01000097.1 GCF_019655855.1 Pseudomonas paralcaligenes
GCTGGGTCCGCCCAGCGCCCGGCAGCGCGGGGTGTGCAGGCGACGTCCGGCGAGGTGCTTCTGCGGCGCGGAGAAGTAGTTCCAGCTGAACACCTTGCTCTTGTACAGGGTGATGGTGCCGGCCGGCACCGGCACCCGCGGGCTGGCGTCGCTGCCGCCGGCCTCGGTCAGGCACACGCGCACGGCGGGGTCGGCGCTCAGGCGGGTGGCCAGCACGCAGCCGGCCGGCACCATCACCCTGT
>NZ_BPFX01000098.1 GCF_019655855.1 Pseudomonas paralcaligenes
GCAGGGTGCGGGTCGGGTTGCTGCTGCTCTCGGCCTGGGCCCGCTCCGGGCGGGTCTGCGCGGTGATCAGGAGGCTGTTGGCCTCGGCCAGCGATTGTTGCCAGTTACCGAGCTTGGCGCTGCGCTCGTTGAGCTGCTGTTCCAGCTGCTCGACGTTGGCCCAGCCATAG
>NZ_BPFX01000099.1 GCF_019655855.1 Pseudomonas paralcaligenes
GCGCGTGGAAGGTTGGCACGGGCCAGCATCTCGTTGTAGTCGCGCAGCAGGGGGTGCGCCGCGTCGTTCTCGGCCTGGCGCGACC
>NZ_BPFX01000100.1 GCF_019655855.1 Pseudomonas paralcaligenes
CGGCCGATCAGGGCCTTGAGCGAATCCGGCAGGGTGCGGTCGTCGAGGATGAAATCGAACAGCATGGCGACCAGGTTGATCACGTCCTCGTCGACTTCGCCAACCACCCGGGCCTTGCCACCCCTGTCACTGCCGCGGGCAAGCAGGGTTTCCAACTG
>NZ_BPFX01000101.1 GCF_019655855.1 Pseudomonas paralcaligenes
CGGCGCGCCCGCAGATCCTGCTGCTGCTCCGCAGCCTGACCCAGGCCGGCGAGCTGGACAGTGCGATTCTCGCCGGAACGATGGCCGCGCCTATGTCGAAGGTTCCCGACGGCATCCAGCAGGTCTGGATCGAAGGCGGCCAGATCGCGGCGCCGGCCGCTGCAGCGGCGTGAGGTGAGCATGCACCACCTCACGACCTTGGGCCTCCCGAGCGCGGCCGCTCGGGAGGCCGAGCGCCAGGCGCTGGCCGATCTCACTGCCGCGTTTCTCGCCGGCGGCGGCGCGGTCGAGCAACTGAAGATCACCGACCGCAAACCGGAGCCCACCGGCAGCCTGCGTGACCGTCCCCGCACCACTACCCGTATCAGCGGCTGCAGCCGTCGAGAGCTGAAGAAGCGCGACGACGAGCTGGCGAAGCGCGCCCAGGCCCTGGCCAATGCGCGCATGCCAGGCGACCGCATCCGCAAGAAGCTGGGCCTGGGCCCGGTCACCTTCGAGCAATTCATCGCGAGGCATGGCATCCGCCTGCCGGCGCAACGCTCTGCGAAGTAACACCCGCCGCCCCAGGGCGGCCACCTTTCTCCGC
>NZ_BPFX01000102.1 GCF_019655855.1 Pseudomonas paralcaligenes
TGCTGACCCTGCTCGGCACCGCCGGCATCAACTTCATCATGGGCATCCCCGGCTCCGACGACGTGATGCTCAACTACCAGACCACCTCCTTCCACGACGCCCTCTACGCCCGCCAGGTGCTCGGCCTGCGCCCCGCACCGGAGTTCGAGGCCTGGCTGGAGCGCATGGAAATCCTCTCCCAGCGTGACGGTCGGCCCCACCTCGGCGGCGCGCTGCCGCCGG
>NZ_BPFX01000103.1 GCF_019655855.1 Pseudomonas paralcaligenes
GCCGGGCGCCAGCACCACCAGGCACAGGGCCCAGAGGAAGTGGCTGGTGCCGTACCAGTACCAGGGCAGCTCGGTCCAGGCCAGGAAGCTCATGAACGCCGGCAGCCCATCCCCCGCGCTCTGGCGCATCAGGTACATGCCCATGGCGTAGCCGCCGAGGGCGAAGAACAGGCCGTGGCCAAGCGAGAGCATGCCGGCGTAGCCCCACACCAGGTCCAGCGCCAGGGCGACGATGGCGTAGCAGAGGATCTTGCCGACCAGGGTCAGGCCGTAGGCCGAGACGTGCA
>NZ_BPFX01000104.1 GCF_019655855.1 Pseudomonas paralcaligenes
ACCGTCTTCGCCGACTATGTTTCCGGCTCCGGCACCAGCGCCCTGGTGTTCCGCCTCACCGTCGCCAGCGGCCAGGCCGACAGCAACGGCATCGCCGTCGGCAGCGCCATCCAGGCCAACGGCGGCAGCCTCCGCGACGCGGCCGGCAACGATGCCGTCGCCACCCTCAACAGCGTCGGCGCCACCACTGGCGTGCTGGTCGATGCCGCGGACCCGACGGTCGTCAGCGTCGCCGTCCCGCCCGCCGGCGCCTATGCCGCGGGCAGCGTGCTGACCTTCACCGTCAACCTCAGCGAAGCCGTCACGGTGGACACCTCCGGCGGCACGCCACGGTTGCTGCTCGACATCGGCGGGCACAGCGTCTATGCCGACTACGTCTCCGGCAGCGGCAGCAGCGCCCTGGTGTTCAGCTACACCGTGCAGGCGGGCGATACCGACGGCGACGGCATCGCCGTCAGCGCCCTCGCCAGCAACGGCGGTACGTTGCAGGACGCCGCCGGCAACGCGATGGACCTCAACCTGGTCGGCATCGGCAACACCGGTGGCGTGCTGATCGACACCACCGCGCCCGCCGCCACCGACATCTCCCGCATCGATGCCTCGCCCACCGGCTCCAGTTCGGTCAGCTACACGGTGACCTTCAGCGAGAGCGTCAGCGGCGTCGATGCCAGCGACTTCAGCCTGATCTTCACCGGCTCGGCCAGCGGCAGCATCGCCTCGGTCACCACCCTGAACGGCCAGACCTACGTGGTGGTGGTCAACGGCATCACCGGCAGCGGCACCCTCGGCCTCAACCTCCGGAACGGCGGTACCGGCATCGCCGACACTGCCGGCAACGCCCTCGGCGGCGGCCTGACCGGCCCGACCTACGCCATCGACCGCGCTCTACCGGCCGTCAGTTCGGTATCGGTGCCGGCCAACGGCACCTATGTCGCCGGGCAGAACCTCGATTTCACCGTCAACTTCAGCGAGAGCGTGGTCGTCGACAGCAGCGGCGGCACGCCGCGCATCGCCGTCACCCTGGACACTGGCGGCATTGTCTACGCCAATTACGTCGCCGGCTCCGGCAGTAACGCCCTGACCTTCCGCCTCACCGTCGCCTCGGGCCAGTTCGACGGCAACGGCATCGACCTGGGCAACAGCATCCAGCTCAACGGCGCCACCCTCAAGGGCAGCTCGGGCAACGATGTGGCCACCGCCCTCACCGGTATTGGCAGCACCGCCGGGGTTCGGGTCGACGCCCAGGACCCGACCGCCGCCATCGTCCCGACCGGCACCTCGCCGACCTCGGCCAATACCCTGGAATTCCGGGTGACCTTCAACGAGAACGTCACCGGCGTGGACGCCGGCGACTTCAGCCTGCTCACCGGCGGCACGGTGCAGGGCACCCTGCAGTCGGTGGTGCAGCTGGATGCCCGCACCTACCAGGTGGTGGTCACTGGCGTCTCCGGCAGCGGCTCGCTGCAGCTGGCGCTGAACGCTCCGGGCAGCGGCATCGCCGATGCCGCCGGCAACCGCCTCGGCGGCAGCGTGGTCAGCAGCGGCTACGAGATCCGGCAGATCCAGCCGGAACCAGAGCCAGAACCCGAGCCGGAGCCCGAACCGGAACCGCGTCCACAGCCGGAGGGCGATCCCGAGTTCCGCGTCGATCCGCCGGTCTCCAACCCGGACCTGTCCACGCCGCTGCCCCAGATCGCGGTGCCCGGCGGGACGGCGCCCTCCTTCACCTCGCCCCTGCTGCCGCCACCGCTGTTCGAGGTGCCGACCCTGGGCGGCGGCCTGCCGCCGCTGGGCAACATCTTCATCAACCGCGGCGCCCTCGCTCCCAGCTTCATCGCCCAGGTGTTCGCCAGCAGCGATGCGGGCGGCGATGGCTCGGGCATGGGCTTCCTCGGCTTCGGCGGCGGCGATGCCGGCGTGTTCGGCTCCAGCAGCCTGTCCAGCATCTTCGGCAAGGACGTCCTGCAGGAGACCGAACAACTCAAGATCTTCGACGGCAAGCAGTGGAGCGACGGCGCCGAGGGCGCGATCTTCGGCGCGCCGCCGCTGAGCCAGCAGTTGCACGACCTGCACGAAGGCGAGCGCCGCCAGCTGCACGAGCTGGCCCTGGCGCTGGGCCAGATCCACGCCGAAGGCCCCAAGGCCTGAGGCGACCATGAACATGAATAACAACACACATAAGAACCATCGCCAGGGGGCGCTCCACGGATGAACAAGAGCTACACACTATTCGGCGTCAGCCTGCTGGCGCTGGCCATCAGCGGTTGCGCGGTCACCAGCAAGCCGATCGAGATCGGCGAGAGCGAGCAGCGCGCCCGCGCCGACCTGCAGAGCATGTTCAAGGACCAGGAACCGCTCAGCGGACCGCTGACCCTGCACACGGCCATGGCCCGCGCGGTCAAGTACAACCTCGAGGCGCGCCTGAAGGTGATGGAGGAAGCCGTGGCCCAGCGCCAGGTCGACCTCGCCACCTTCGACATGCTGCCGCGCATGGCGCTGTCCGCCGGCTACGCCGGGCGCAACAACGTCAGCGCCTCCAGCAGCCAGAGCGTCGACACCGGCACCCAGTCCCTGGAACCCTCCACCTCCCAGGACCGCGACCGCGGCGTGGCCGACCTGACCATGGTCTGGAACGTACTCGACTTCGGTGTCGCCTACGTCAGCGCCAAGCAGGCGGCCG
>NZ_BPFX01000105.1 GCF_019655855.1 Pseudomonas paralcaligenes
CGCCTGCCGTTCCGCGACGAGCAGAGCCTGCTGACGCCGCTGCAGCGCTTCCTGCAGTCGGTGCCCGGCGCAACGCGCTGCTGCCGCTGCACAGTCCGCTGCCGCCGGCAGCACCTCGTAGAACAGCACTTCCAGTGCAGCCGGCGGCAGCGGACTGTC
>NZ_BPFX01000106.1 GCF_019655855.1 Pseudomonas paralcaligenes
GGCAGCCGCAGCGAGATGAGCGAGCGCGCGGAGAAGTTCGCCCGCCGCCTCAACGGCCGCTTCAACCTGCCGGTGCACACCCACGACGAACGCCTGACCACCTGCGAGGCCAAGGGCCAGCGCCTGTCCCAGGGCCAGCGCGGCGGCCAGGGCGTCCACCGGGCGCTCGCGGTAGCCGCCGCCCTGCTACCGGAAGGCTGGCTCG
>NZ_BPFX01000107.1 GCF_019655855.1 Pseudomonas paralcaligenes
GCGACGGCGCGCAGCCGCCACAGGCCAACGATGCCTGCGTGGCCGCCTGGCAGCAGGGCAGCCTGATCGCCCGCGACCGGCCGCTGGGCGAGCTGCTCGACCAACTGGCGCGCTACCGCAGCGGCTGGCTGCGCTGCCATCCGCGCATCGCCGGCATCAAGGTGTCCGGCGCCTTCCCGCTGGATGACACGGAGCGCGCGCTGGACGCGCTGGGGAAGGGCTTCCCCGTGCGGGTGA
>NZ_BPFX01000108.1 GCF_019655855.1 Pseudomonas paralcaligenes
TTCCGAAACCGTCATCCCCGCGTAGGCGGGGACCCAGGGGCAGGCAGCGGCAGCGTCCGGATTAGAGGGGCTTGGCCGCGCAACGCGCAGGTTGGGGCAGCCGCTTGCTGGCGTAACCCACTGGCTGTGCCATGGTCGATTGCGCGGGTGGGGTTATTGCCTGTGGCCTCCCCATCCTATGGGTTCCCATTGATATTGCAGGCAGGCCGTTTCCGCTGGGTAGCTATGGCGTCTGCAACACGACATGGCCATAAAAAGGCTATGTCCCATGGCGTGTTGGTGGCGCAACCCTGCTTTTGTGGGAGCATTGGCCGCGAATTTCGCCGATAAATCCGCTCCTACAAGGCGTG
>NZ_BPFX01000109.1 GCF_019655855.1 Pseudomonas paralcaligenes
CACCCGGCCCTCCGCCTGGCGAAAGTGTTTCGCCGCCCAGGGCCTGAGCGGGCCGCACGACCTCGGCGGGCCGCGCTACGAACTGTTCTCCATGCTCGCCCAGGCGGCCCTCGGCCAGTTCGCGCTGGATCAGGAACGGCGGGATCAGCGCCACGCCCATGCCGTGGCTGGCCGCCAGAAGCCGGATCAACCGACAGCTTGGCACAGCAGCGACAAGGCCTATTACCTGATGATCCCCGAACGCAAGGCCGAGTCCGCCGCGCTGCTGGCGTTCAGGGACTGGCTGCTGAAGGCGGCGCGGGAGTATCGGCAGGGGTGAGGGTTGTCGGGCCTGAACGGGTCAGGCGCGAGAAGTGCGCGCGTAATCGCATGCTGTTTACCCAGCTGCATGAAAGTTTGGCTTCGCCCATCCGGATGAAAGCGGGGTGTCTGAGCACTCGGTCAT
>NZ_BPFX01000110.1 GCF_019655855.1 Pseudomonas paralcaligenes
GCGTCTCGGCGTGTCGGTGACCACGGTGAAGAAGCACATGATCCGCGCCATGACCCAGTGCCTGTTGTTGGTGGACGATTGAATGGCCGCCAGCCTGGATCGCAAGACCCTAGAAGCCGCCGCCACCTGGTACGTGCAGCTCAACGCCGCGCCGCCCAGCGAGGCCGAGCGCCAGGCCTGGCGTGACTGGCTGGGCGGCGCGGCGTTGAGCTGCACGTACCAGGTGGCGGCGGCTTCTAGGGTCTTGCGATCCAGGCTGGCGGCCATTCAATCGTCCACCAACAACAGGCACTGGGTCATGGCGCGGATCATGTGCTTCTTCACCGTGGTCACCGACACGCCGAGACGCTCGCCCGTGGCCACGT
>NZ_BPFX01000111.1 GCF_019655855.1 Pseudomonas paralcaligenes
CCGGGCATCGCCCTGGCCCTGGCGGTGGTCTGCCTGGTGGCTATGCTGTGGTTCAACGGCACCATCGCGCTGCTGTTCCTCGGCCTGATGACCATCGGCTTCGTCTACTTCAGGCTGACCGGCGCCCAGCGCAGCTCGGTGCCCGTCGATTCGATGCTGGCGCAGCAGCCCTGAGCGCGACACCCGGGCGCCGCGCGAGGCGCCCGCATCTACCGCACCAAGGAGCCCACCCATGGCCGCTTTTGCCCACACGGTAGGCCACCAGACCTGGCGTTTCGACAGCCTGCGCGAAGTCATGGCCAAGGCCAGCCCAGCCCGCTCCGGCGACCAGTTGGCCGGCGTCGCCGCGGCCAGCGACGCCGAGCGGGTCGCCGCGCAGATGGCGCTGGCGGATATCCCGCTCAGGCACTTCCTCGACGAGGCGCTGATCCCCTACGAGGACGACGAGATCACCCGGCTGATCGTCGACGGCCACGACACGGCGGCCTTCGCCCCGGTCGCCCACCTGACTGTCGGCGGCCTGCGCGACTGGCTGCTCGGCGAGCAGGCCGACGAGGCCGCGCTGCGTGCCCTGGCGCCGGGGCTAACCCCGGAGATGGCGGCGGCGGTGTCGAAGATCATGCGCGTGCAGGACCTGATCCTGGTGGCGCAGAAGATCCGCGTGGTCACCCACTTCCGCAATACCATGGGCCTGCGCGGGCGGATGTCGACCCGGCTGCAGCCCAACCATCCGACCGACGATCCTTCCGGCATCGCCGCCAGCATTCTCGACGGCCTGCTCTACGGCAACGGCGACGCCATGCTCGGCATCAACCCGGCCACCGACAGCCTGGGCGCGCTCACCGACCTGCTGAAGATGCTCGACGCCATCATCCAGCGCTACGGGATTCCCACCCAGGCCTGCGTGCTGACCCACGTCACCAGCTCCATCGCCGCCATCGAGCGCGGCGCGCCGGTGGACCTGGTGTTCCAGTCCATCGCCGGCACCGAGGCGGCCAACGCCGGCTTCGGCATCAGCCTGGAGGTGCTGCGGGAGGGCCATGAAGCCGGGCTGTCACAGAAGCGCGGTAGCCTCGGCGACAACCTGATGTACTTCGAGACTGGCCAGGGCAGCGCGCTGTCGTCGGGCGCCCACCATGGCGTCGACCAGCAGACCTGCGAAGCGAGGGCCTACGCGGTGGCACGGCATTTCAACCCGTTCCTGGTGAACACCGTGGTCGGCTTCATCGGCCCGGAGTACCTGTACAACGGCAAGCAGATCATCCGCGCCGGCCTGGAAGACCACTTCTGCGGCAAGCTGCTGGGCGTGCCGATGGGCTGCGACATCTGCTACACCAACCACGCCGAGGCCGACCAGGACGACATGGACACCCTGCTGACCCTGCTCGGCAC
>NZ_BPFX01000112.1 GCF_019655855.1 Pseudomonas paralcaligenes
GCACTGATCAAGGTGCTGGCCGCGCCGATCAACCCGTCCGACGTGCTCACCCTGACCGGCGAGTACGGCATCCTGCCACCGCTGCCGGCCATCGGCGGCAACGAGGGCGTCGGCCGCGTCGAGCAGCTGGGCGAAGGCGTGAGAGCAACGTCAAGGTCGGCCAGACCGTGCTGCTGCCGGTCGGCAGCGGGATCAGTTTGGCGGCGGGGGCCTGCAGGTGGGTCACCCAAGTGCCGCTGCCGGACGCCGACCCGCAGCAGCTGGCGATGATGACCATCAACCCGCCGACCGCCTCGCTGCTGCTGAGCCAGTTCGTCGACCTGCAGCCGGGCGACTGGGTGATCCAGCACGCCGCCAACCCCGGTTTCGGCGGCTACCTGATCCAGGTGGCCA
>NZ_BPFX01000113.1 GCF_019655855.1 Pseudomonas paralcaligenes
AGCTCCACGGTGCCCTCGGCGGTTGCCGGGTGGAAGCCGTCGCGCATCAGCGCCAGCATCACGTTGTGGTGCGGCAGCTGCTCCATGCGCAGGGCGTTGTCGACGCCGAAGCGGCCGAGCAGGGTGGCCGCCAGGGCTGGGTGCAGCGGCGGTACTTCCAGCTTGTAGGACATCTGCCCGGTGGTGCCGTCGTTCCACTGGAAGTGGTCGGAGTAGACCGACTGCGGTGCGCCGTAGAAGGAGCGATCATCTGCTCGAACTGCGCCGCGGAGAAGTTCACCACGTGCAGGAAGGTGCG
>NZ_BPFX01000114.1 GCF_019655855.1 Pseudomonas paralcaligenes
AGTAGGGCTGCGGGTTGCGCACCGAGCCACCGACGAAGACGGTGTTGCCCGGCGCCTGGTTGATGTTCACGGTGACCCCGGGCTCCCGGTAGTAGGGCGCCATGCGCTCGCGCAGCTCGGCGCTGAGCTGCTCGGGGGTCTTGCCCGCCGTTTCCACCCGGCCGATGAAGGGGTAGGCGAAGCTGCCGTCGTTCATCACCGTGTACAGCGTCAGCTCGTAGATCGAGTTGGCGGTGAAGGCGGAGATGGTGGGCGTCTCGCCGCTCTCGCGGACGATGCGCAGCACGTCACCGGGATAGATGCGCTCCTGTACGGGTGGCTGGTCGGCG
>NZ_BPFX01000115.1 GCF_019655855.1 Pseudomonas paralcaligenes
GACAGGGCCACGCCACCGAGGCCGGCGATGCCGGAGCCGAGGCCGAAGGCCATCATGTCCACCCGCCCGGTGGGCACGCCGCAGCAGGCGGCCATGTTGCGGTTCTGGGTCACGGCGCGGACGTTGAGGCCGAGGCGGGTCTTGTTCAGCAGCAGCCAGGTCAGCGCCACCACGAACAGGGCGAAGCCGATGATCACCATGCGGCTGTAGGGCAGTACCAGGTTGGGCAGCACCTGCACGCCGCCGGACAGCCACTGCGGGTTGGCGACCTCGACGTTCTGCGCGCCGAAGATCACCCGCACCGCCTGGATCAGGATCAGGCTGATGCCCCAGGTGGCGAGCAGGGTTTCCAGCGGGCGG
>NZ_BPFX01000116.1 GCF_019655855.1 Pseudomonas paralcaligenes
AGGTAGTAGCGCTGCGGGTGCTGGGTCTTGTTGATCACCTTGAGGCGGTAGACGTTCTCGATCTGGCCGGCGGCGTTCTCGCGGTACATGCCGCGGTCCTTGGCAACGTCGAGGGAGACCAGCGAGCGCGCCTGCAGGGCCCAGGCGAAGGCGCCGATCATCAGCCCCAGCGCCGCCGCGTAGCCAACCAGGCGCGGGCGCAGACGGTGGCGCCGG
>NZ_BPFX01000117.1 GCF_019655855.1 Pseudomonas paralcaligenes
CGCGGATCTCGTCGAACAGCTTCTCGCGGCGGGCCTCGGTGAGTTTCTTCGAATCGTTGAGACCCGTGATCGGGCGCATCGGATCGAGGATCACCGCGGCGGTGACCACCGGCCCGCACAGCGGGCCGCGGCCGACTTCGTCGACGCCGGCGACCAGCTCCTCGACCAGGGCGAAATCGAGTCCGAGTTGCATCAGCCCTCTCCCACCAGCTTGAGCACCGCGTCGGCGGCCTGTTGCGAGGCATCCTGGCGCAGGGCGCGATGGATCACGTCGAAGCCTTCGGTCTGCACCGCGCCATCGTCCAGCAGCGGCGCCAGGGCG
>NZ_BPFX01000118.1 GCF_019655855.1 Pseudomonas paralcaligenes
CAGCAGCGGCGCCAGGGCGTGGGCCAGGGCGTCCGGGGTCGCGGCGTCCTGGATCAGCTCAGGCACCAGCATGCGTTCGGCCAACAGGTTGGGCAGCGAGATATAAGGACTCTTCACCAGGCGCCTGAGAATGCGATAGGTCAGCGGCGCCACCTTGTAGGCCACCACCATCGGGCGCTTGTGCAGCAGCGCCTCGAGGGTTGCGGTGCCCGAGGCGATCAGCACCGCATCACAGGCGGCCAGCGCCTCGTGGGAGCGGCCGTCGAGCAGGCGCA
>NZ_BPFX01000119.1 GCF_019655855.1 Pseudomonas paralcaligenes
GTTGGCGCTCTCCAGCAGGACGCCGCCGCCGCCGCTCTTGGCGCTGGTGAAAGCCACCTCCGCGTAGCCGAACAGCACGGACTCGAACAGCTGGGCGGGA
>NZ_BPFX01000120.1 GCF_019655855.1 Pseudomonas paralcaligenes
GTCCAGTTCGGCCTCGGTCTCGACGCCCTCGGCGATGATCCAGCAGCCGGTCTTCTCCGCCATCTGCGCCAGTGCCTTGACCACTTCACCGCTGGGCCCGCCGCGGGCGGCGGCCTGGAACAGGCGCATGTCCAGCTTGAGGATGTCCGGCTGCAGCGCCAGCACCCGGTCCAGCTGCGAGTAGCCGGCGCCGAAGTCGTCGATGGCGATGCGCGCCCCGGCTTCCCGGTAGCGTGCCACCACCTCGGACAGCTTCTGGCTGGCTCCACCGAGCTCGGTAATCTCGAACACC
>NZ_BPFX01000121.1 GCF_019655855.1 Pseudomonas paralcaligenes
CGGCAGAGAGGTTCTGCAGCTGTACGTCCAGCCGGTCGGCTTGCCGGGCGCGGTCGACAAGGGCGTCGCGTTCGACGCCCAGGTTTTGCAGCTGGACGGATTGGGCATCTTCCATCCGCGCTTTTTCCAGCAGCGTATCGCGCTGGGCAGACAGGTTCTGGATCTGGACGGCCAGCTGGTCGGCTTCCCGGGCTCGCTCCAGAAGAGCATCGCGTTCGGCAATCAGGTTCTGCAGC
>NZ_BPFX01000122.1 GCF_019655855.1 Pseudomonas paralcaligenes
GCCGGCCGCCGCGGCGATCTGCTGGATGGTCTGGTCGATATCCGTCACCGCCGCGCGGATCTCGTCCAGCGACTGGCTCGCCTCCTCCGCGCCCTGCCCAGCCAGGCTCACCGCCTGCTGGCTCTCGCCCATCATCTCGATGGACGAGCGGGTGCGCTGCTGCAGGGTCTGGATGATCGTCTGGATTTCCTCGGTGGACTGCTGGGTGCGCTGCGCCAGCGAGCGCACCTCGTCGGCC
>NZ_BPFX01000123.1 GCF_019655855.1 Pseudomonas paralcaligenes
ACGAGGCGCAGGTAGAACGCCCCGCTGTCCAGCTGGGCCTGGTAGAAGGCCGCCTCGCCGGTGCCCCCGTCCAGCGCGCGCTGCGCGCGGGCACCGGCCAGACAGCCTACAACCAGGCCAAGCAACACATAGGCCGAGTACTCCACGAAGTCCACCGAGGTGGCGCCGACTCCCTGG
>NZ_BPFX01000124.1 GCF_019655855.1 Pseudomonas paralcaligenes
CGCTGAAGATCGCCGCGATGCCCACCAGGCCGCCGGCGATGATGGCGCGGTGCGGGGTATGGAAGCGCGACAGCTTGGCCAGGGACGGCGGCAGGAAGCCGGCGCGGGCCAGGGCGAAGAACTGCCGCGAGTAGCCGAGGATAATGCCGTGGAAGCTCGCCACCAGGCCGAACAGGCCGATCCACACCAGCATGTGCAGCCAGGTGGAGTTCTCGCCGACCACCGTCTTCATCGCCTGAGGCAGCGGATCGTTGATCCCGGACAGCGCCTTCCAGTCGCCCACCCCGCCGGCGAACAGCATCACGCCGATGGCCAGGCTGACCAGGGTCAGGATGCCGGCGATGTAGGCGCGCGGAATGGTGCGCTTCGGGTCCTTGGCTTCCTCGGCGGCCATGGCCGCGCCCTCGATGGCGAGGAAGAACCAGATGGCGAACGGGATGGCGGCGAAGATGCCGGCCACCGCGGGCAGGCCGAACACGTCGCTGCCGGCCCAGCCGTCGATGACGAAGTTGCTGAAGCTGAAGCCCGGCGCCACCACACCCATGAACACCAGCAGTTCGAGCACCGCCAGCACCGTGACCACCAGCTCGAAGGTGGCGGCGATGCTGACCCCGAGGATGTTGAGGGTCATGAAGATGAAGTAGGCCCCCACCGCCGCGATCCTGCGGGCGGGCCGTTCGCCTACAGCCTGCGCGCGTTCGGCCCCGCCGGCGGGATGATCGCCGGCATGGCCACTCTGATCGAATTCGTGTTCGCCCCGCCGGCCATCGCCATGGCCATCGGCGCCTACCTCAACGTGCAGTTCCCCGGTCTCGACCCCAGGATCGCGGCGGTGGGGGCCTACTTCATCTTCATGACCCTCAACATCCTCGGGGTCAGCATCGCCGCCACCTTCGAGCTGGTGGTCACGGTGCTGGCGGTGCTCGAACTGCTGGTGTTCATGGGTGTGGTGGCGCCGGGCTTCAGCTTCAGCAACTTCGTCAT
>NZ_BPFX01000125.1 GCF_019655855.1 Pseudomonas paralcaligenes
TCCTGTTCCTCGGCAGTGCGCTGGCCGCGCCCTACACCGGCCAGGCGCTGTCGGTCAGCCACGGCGAGGTGATGCACTGATGAAACCCCTGGCAGGCAAGACCGCGCTGTTCACCGGCGCCACCCAGGGCATCGGCCGGGCCATCGTCCTGGCGCTGGCCGACGCCGGGGCGACGGTGTGGATCAACCACCTCGACCAGCGCGGCGGCCGCCTCGGGCTGGTCGAGGTGGTTGATCCACACCGTCGCCCCGGCGTCGGCCAGCGCCAGGACGATGGCCCGGCCGATGCCCTGGGTGGCGCCGGTGACCAGCGCGGTCTTGCCTGCCAGGGGTTTCATCAGTGCATCACCTCGCCGTGGCTGACCGACAGCGCCTGGCCGGTGACGGGCGCGGCCAGCGCACTGCCGAGGACCAGGAAGGTGCCGGCCAGGTCGGCCGGGGTGAGCAGCTCGGGCACCGCCCGGGCGGCGAGGATCGGC
>NZ_BPFX01000126.1 GCF_019655855.1 Pseudomonas paralcaligenes
CGGGCAGCAGCAGGCCCGCGCTTTCGCCCAGGCGCAGGTGGCGGGCGGCGCGCTAGAACAGGCTGCAGCCGAAGTGTGCGTCCAGGGTGCTGATATGCCGGCTCACCGCGCACCGGTTGATGGCCAGCTCCTCGGCGGCGCGGGC
>NZ_BPFX01000127.1 GCF_019655855.1 Pseudomonas paralcaligenes
CGCAGGGTATAGGGGGGGATTCCCCCCTGTTCAACTGGCTGGTAGTGATTTCCGACTACCCGCTACAACCCAAAGTGTGTCAACGGATGTGGGCGAGGACGCCCTGCAGTTCATCCAGGGAGCTGTAGCGGATGACCAGCTGTCCCTTGCCCTTCTGACCATGCCGGATCTGCACCGAAGCGCCCAGGCGCTCGGCCAGGCGCTGTTCCAGGCGGGCGATGTCCGGGTCGCTCTTGACCGGTCCCGCAGGCTTGCCCGGGGCATGCGTCCACTGCCGAACCAGGGC
>NZ_BPFX01000128.1 GCF_019655855.1 Pseudomonas paralcaligenes
GGTGGTCAGCTTGGTGGTTGGCATGCCGTCGACCGCGGCGATCTCGCGCAGGATGTCCCAGAACTGGTTCTCCAGGCGCAGGGTGGTGACCGCCCCGCGGATGCGCAGGGAGCGCGGGCGCGATTCGTAGAGGATCGGGTAGGCCTTTACATACAACTCGCACGTCGCACTGCTCCCGAATCTGCTGCGCGTCGGCCATGATGTGTTGAGAAGGGGCTCGGGCTGCTCA
>NZ_BPFX01000129.1 GCF_019655855.1 Pseudomonas paralcaligenes
TGCGTCGAACTTGATGCGCTGGTCGACCAGCTCGTAGGCTAGGTCGCCGATCAGCTTGGTGATCTGGCCGATCAGGGTCAGCAGGTAGAGGATGCCGAGTACCACTGGGTAGTCGCGGCTGTTGATCGTTTAGTAGGTGAGTCGTCCGA
>NZ_BPFX01000130.1 GCF_019655855.1 Pseudomonas paralcaligenes
CGACGCCGAAGCGCTCGCCGAGCAGGGCAGCCAGCCCACCGCGCAGGCCGACCAGGCCGAAGGTGCGGACCCCGGCGA
>NZ_BPFX01000131.1 GCF_019655855.1 Pseudomonas paralcaligenes
ACCGTGAAGATCGCCGCCATCTATGGCGAGCAACCGGCCGCCACGGTGGTCCAGGCGCTGGCCGACGGTCGCGTGCTGCCGCTCAACCCGGTGCGGCCCATCGACCAGGCGCTGGTCGAGCGCTGCTCGCGCATCGTCGCGGCGATGGGCGTGGAGCCGTTCATCCACGCGCTGGAGCAGGGCGCCGAGGTGATCGTCGCCGGCCGCGCCACCCACACCGCGGTGCTGGCCTGCCTGCCGACCATGCGCGGCGCGCCGGCCGGCCCGGCCTGGCACGCGGGCAAGATCA
>NZ_BPFX01000132.1 GCF_019655855.1 Pseudomonas paralcaligenes
GCAGCGACCCCGTACTGGCCAGCAACCTGCGCGGCCTCTGCGGCGGCTGCGAAGTCATCGTCGACCCGCACGACTGCAGCCGTGCACCCCTGTGCCGCTGGCTGGAAGGCGCCGGGCTCGGCACGGACGGCCGCGTACAGGCCGCGCTCAGCGACGCGGTGGCGACCCTGGAGCGCACCCGCCACGCCTTCCGCTCCCGCGAGCTGGGCCAGCTGCGGCGGCGCCTGGAACAGTTGCTGGTCGAATTGTCAGCACCACCGGAATGAGGTAGAACGCCTCTCACTCAGGTTCCGCCAGCCGGCGGAGACCGGCTTTGCCGGGCAGGACACAAGGGCCTGCAAGACGAAGCGCCGCGATGGCCCGTTTTCCCCCGAACGCGCCATCCGGCGCTTTTTTTGTGGCCGAGAAAAGGTGGAGAAAGGGCATACCCATGAAGTCAGAGGAAAGCCTGCAGGAGCTGATACGCCGCATCGGCCTCGATCTCGACGAGGTCGCCGAGCGTCATCGCTTGCTCGACTGGCGGCGCGACGACGCCCTGCGCCTGGCCG
>NZ_BPFX01000133.1 GCF_019655855.1 Pseudomonas paralcaligenes
AACACCATGCACCTGGAACAGCCACACCGCTGGGCGCTACTCGCCATGGTCGCGGCCCTGGCAGGCGTAACCGCCATATCGGTGGCGCTGGCCATCGCCGCGCTGATCGAGGACACCCTGCTCGCCCTGCTGTTCGCATCGGCCGCGGTGGTCCTTGACCTGTTCA
>NZ_BPFX01000134.1 GCF_019655855.1 Pseudomonas paralcaligenes
ACCATGACCTTGGCCGGTTCGAAGAGGAATCGCGACTGCAGGCGGGCAGCAGCCACTTCGTCCAGCTGATCGGCGTTGTGTTCGACCAGGTCGGTGGTG
>NZ_BPFX01000135.1 GCF_019655855.1 Pseudomonas paralcaligenes
CCACGGTGCCGCCGGGCAGGGCGCCGAGGTCCCGGGAGATTTCCCGGTGCAGGCCGCTGATGCGCTGCCAGGCCCGTTCGTGGCGGGCGTCCTGGCGGCGGCAGTGTTCGCATTGCTGGCGCAGGGCGGGGTCGTCGCTGTGCTGCAGGCGCACCAGCCAGTCGATGGTCTGGCGCACGCGCAGCGACTCGGCTTCGTTGTGCGGGCTGCCGCTCATGCGCCGGCCTCGTCGCCGTAGCGCAGCAGGTAGCAG
>NZ_BPFX01000136.1 GCF_019655855.1 Pseudomonas paralcaligenes
TTGGTGCCAGCTGGTCGGTGCGCAACGCGGATCCTTCGCTGGTCGGTCAGCGCAATGGGGGCTCCGCCGCCTCCCAGACCGGTGACGATGGCAGCCTGAAATTCAAGAAAGCCGAGACCTGCTCCAAAATCTCCAAGGGCATCCACGACCTCGAGCTGAAATACGGGGATACAGGCGTCTTCGTCCGTGGCAAGTACTGGTATGACTTCGAGCTTAAGGACGAGTACCGCCGGCTGTACGACAGCGACGACAACAACCGCCAGGAAGCTGCCCAGGCCTCGGGCGGGCAGCTTCTCGAGCCATTCATCTTCCACAACTACACCCTGGCGGA
>NZ_BPFX01000137.1 GCF_019655855.1 Pseudomonas paralcaligenes
CACCCACGAGGGGGTCGAGGGCCTGAGCCGATTGCCTGTGTTCGACGAGATCGACTTCGTCTTCGATGCCACCAGCGCCGGCGCGCACGTCTGGAACTCCGGCTTCCTGCGTGGCGTGAAGCCGGGCATCCGCCTGATCGACCTAACCCCCGCGGCCATCGGCCCCTACTGCGTGCCGGTGGTCAACCTGGAGCAGAACCTCGACCAGCTCAACGTCAACATGGCCACCTGCGGCAGACAGGCGACCATCCCGATGGGCCCGGCGGT
>NZ_BPFX01000139.1 GCF_019655855.1 Pseudomonas paralcaligenes
ACGCCGTCGCTGAGGTTGGCCGCGTCGGCGTCCATGTTGCCGGCGCCGATCACCCGCAGCGGCTTCTCGTCCGCGTAGGGGTCGACGTGGAAGCTGCCCAGGCCGCCGTATCCGGCCGGGGCCTGGGT
>NZ_BPFX01000140.1 GCF_019655855.1 Pseudomonas paralcaligenes
TTGTTCACAGCCGTGCGAACAGCGGTGAGTTGCTCCCAGTAGGCGCGATCCAGTTCGAAGCCTTGCGGCAGGCGATCGAGCCCTTCGTACCAGGTGTTCAGCATCACCGACTCGTTGCGCTCGCCTGGCAGGAACGACCAGATCTCGTCGGCGGTGAAGGCCAGGATCGGCGCGATCCAGCGCACCAGCGCCTCGGCGATGTGGTACTGGGCGCTCTGGCAGGAGCGGCGCGCGACGCTGTCGGCGGCGGTGGTGTACTGGCGGTCCTTGATCACGTCCAGATAGAAGCCACCCAGCTCCTGCACGCAGAAGTTGTGCACCTTGGAGTAGACGTTCCAGAAGCGGTATTCGCCGTAAGCCTCGATGATCTCGGCCTGCAGGAGCGCGGT
>NZ_BPFX01000141.1 GCF_019655855.1 Pseudomonas paralcaligenes
CCCAGGGCCTCGGCCAGGCTACGCACGGAGCTGTGCCCCTTCGTCATCTCGGCGGCGATCAGCGCCTTCTCGTAGGCCTCCACCCGCTCGCCCAGGCTCAGCTCGTCGCCGCCGGCCGGCAACGCGCCACCGGGCAGGTCCAGGCCCAGGTCCAGCACCATCGCGAAACGCCCCGCGGCGTCCTGCCGCTCGCCCACGTT
>NZ_BPFX01000142.1 GCF_019655855.1 Pseudomonas paralcaligenes
CGCCGAGGGCCTGCGGCAGGCCGGCGACGAGCCGATGGAGCTGGTCGGCGCCTTCATCCGCGACATGAGCCGCAACGTCGCCGAGCACCCGTGGGTCTCCCAGCTGTGGGTGCGCGAGATCCTCTGCGAGGGCGGCGTGCTGCGCGAGCGTCTGATGGACCGGGTCGCCCCGCTGGTGCCGCTGCTGCTGGCCCAGCGCTTCGCCGCTGCCCAGGCGCGCGGCGCGCTCAACCCGGAGCTGGACCCGCGCCTGCTGGTGGTCTCGCTGATCGGCCTCACCCTGCTGCCCTACGCCGCCGCGCCCATCTGGCGTGGCGTGTTCGCCAACGCGCAGATCGGCGACGAC
>NZ_BPFX01000143.1 GCF_019655855.1 Pseudomonas paralcaligenes
AACACTTCGATACCAAGAAGGGCCGCTTCCAGGCGCTCGAAGGCGTCAACCTGAGCATCGCCAAGGGCGAGTTCGTCTCGCTGATCGGCCACTCCGGCTGCGGCAAGTCCACCGTACTCAACCTGATCGCCGGCCTGCTGGAGGCCAGCTCGGGC
>NZ_BPFX01000144.1 GCF_019655855.1 Pseudomonas paralcaligenes
CGCCAGCAGCTCGGCGCCATTCTCCGTCGCGGCGGCGAGCACCACCTCGCCGACGCTGGGGCCGTGCACCGGCGAGAACAGTGCGGTGCCCGGCGCCGGGATTTCACTCTGGCTCTGTTTCAGGCGCTGCAGGCGGCGCTTGAGCTTGCCCAGGTACTGCATGCGCGCGACGATTTCCTGACCGGTATAGCAGCCTTTCTTGAAGCTGACGCCGCCGACCGCCTGCAGGTTGATCATCTGCGGGATGAACAGCTCGCCCTGGGCCTGGAGCTGCCGCAGCAGGCCGACGCCGTCGCCCGAGCCAACGGCCTGATCGCCATCCGCCTGCCCGGCGGTCGTACCGACCTGTGGGCCCCGGCGGAGCAGGCCGGGAGCCTGCGCGACCAGCTTGCCGCCCAACTGCCCGAAGCCCCGCTGCACGACTGGCTGCTC
>NZ_BPFX01000145.1 GCF_019655855.1 Pseudomonas paralcaligenes
GCCGGGTGCCTTGCTTGCGTTCCAGGGCGCGGAGGATCTTCACGCTCCACGGCAGGCCGTCACGGCAGGGCGTGCACCAGCCGCACGACTCGCGGGCGAAGAACTCTTCCATGTTGCGCAGCAGCGAAACCATGTTGACCGAGTCGTCCACGGCCAGGGCCAGGCCGGTGACCATGCGGGTCCCGACCTTGGCGATGCCGCCCGCGAACATCGCA
>NZ_BPFX01000146.1 GCF_019655855.1 Pseudomonas paralcaligenes
ACAGGCCCAGGGTCTCGCAGCTCATCAGCAGCGCACCGACCATGTCCAGGTGCCCGACCTGCAGGGCGCTGCCCAGGCGCAGGCCGATCAGCGGGTCATGGGCGGCGGCGCAGAAGGCCTCCCACAGGGCCTCCTGGCGCGCCAGCGGGATGCGCGCCTCCTGGCCGAGCGCCCGCAGTTCGACGGGTAGCGGCAAGGCCAGGCGCTCGGCGGCCTGGAGGATGGCCTGGGCGTAGTGGACGGTGACCGAAGGCGGGTTGCTCATGGAGTCCTGAATTAACCGGAAGAGGTCCTGTTTGAGCAGTTACGGCATGCAGGTGGCTGCATATGCTTGCGGAAC
>NZ_BPFX01000147.1 GCF_019655855.1 Pseudomonas paralcaligenes
TTGTTCTCGGCGGACCGGAGCACAACTCCGGCCCGCCGAGAACAATGGAGAGGGAGTGTAGCGGTTTAGAACAACCGGCAGCGCCTCGTGTTCCGCGTGGAAGCGGCCCGGATGGCCTCGGGATCGCCCTCCCGGATTGCATACGGGCTACGGAAGCAGACCGCAGAAAAACAAAAGGGCCATTCCGAAGAATGACCCTGGAAGTCCGCAAAACGCGGAAAGAAAGTGGCGTCCCC
>NZ_BPFX01000148.1 GCF_019655855.1 Pseudomonas paralcaligenes
AGGCGGCGCTGTTGTTCAGCGGCGGCTCGTCGATCACGCCACGTGGCGTCGGGTCTGAGAACAGTGCAGCCAGTGCCGGCAGGGTGAACAGCAGGAGCAACAGGGGCAGCAGGCGGCGCATAGCAGACTCGGACGACGGCCTTGTCGGGAAACAGCCCCAAGTCCGTCGGATGACCCCAGGCGACCGGGTGGCGCAGGTAGGGCAATCGGGTGAAGGCCCTATTCGGACAAGGCAGGAAATCCGGTCATTCCTGCGCAGGTGGGAATCCAGGCGCGGGTCAAGACACCGCGTCCCTGGGGCCCCGCCTGCGCGGGGACGACGAGGCGTTGGGGGCGTACAGCCGATCTTCCACTCGACTGCCCTGATGGCGCGGGCTGTCAA
>NZ_BPFX01000149.1 GCF_019655855.1 Pseudomonas paralcaligenes
GGGTAGCCGTCGGCGTCGAGGCTGCCCACCAGCAACAGCGGTAGCAGGGCGAAGAACTCCCGATGCTGGGCCGGCATGAAGGGGCGGATCGCGCGGCTGCCGAAGCCGGCGACCGGCTCGCGAACGCCGGCGCGTTCCTGGATCGCCAGTTCGCCGGCGGGGAAGGGGCTCTGTTCCTGGCTCATGCTGCCTCCTGCCGAGCTACAGGCCGGGCATCGGGATGTAGCCGGGCAGCGCGCGGATGCGGGCGATCCAGGCGTTCAGCGCCGGGTAGTGGTCCAGCGCCAGGCCGCCCTCGGGGGCCAGGGCCAGGTAGGGGTAGAGGGCCACGTCGGCGATGC
>NZ_BPFX01000150.1 GCF_019655855.1 Pseudomonas paralcaligenes
ATCGTCTACCTGGGCGAGCGCGACTGCTCGATGCAGCCCCGCAACCAGTAGGTGGTCGAGAAGTCCTGCTGCCCTCTGATGACGCCCGAGCTGCGCCGGGCCATGGGCG
>NZ_BPFX01000151.1 GCF_019655855.1 Pseudomonas paralcaligenes
CTTCCCGGGATCTCTGGCCGTAAACCTGCTGGTCGGCGGCTTCATGGCCGAATGGCCGCTGTGGCTGCGCGTGCTGCTCGGCACCCGGGTGCTGACTCCACTGATGACCTACTGGTTCATCCCGCTCCCCACCCACCTGCTGGAGCCCTGGCTGCAGGGGCGTCGCGCCCGCGCCGCGGACGAGCCGCTACAGGCCCGCTGAGGCGCCTCCCCGCCAGCGCGCATGGTTGTAGC
>NZ_BPFX01000152.1 GCF_019655855.1 Pseudomonas paralcaligenes
GCCCAACCTGTTCCAGCTGGCCGCGCTCAAGCCCGGCGTGCAGCAGCACCTTTTCGCCGGGCTTGAGCGCGGCCAGCTGGAACCGGTTGAGCCAGGCGGTGGCGTACACCTCCGGCAGCGCCGCCGCCTCGGCCAGGGACAGCCCCGCCGGCACCGGCAGCTCGTGGCCGGTGGGCGACCGGGTCTTCTGGCTGCCCGCCGGCGCCGACCTCGGCGATCCCCCCCGAGCATTCGAGGCCGAGGATG
>NZ_BPFX01000153.1 GCF_019655855.1 Pseudomonas paralcaligenes
GGCTGGCATGATGTAGCTGCCGGCGGGGACCTGGGCCTCGATGTCGTCGGAGGTGCCGGTACCTGGCCCACGGACACGGCCGCCATTCGCCAGCTGCTGTTTGGGCTTGGAGCCCTTCTTGAATCCGTACATGGTGATGCCCCTGAAAAGAACGGCCTGCTACCGGCTCAGTGTCCGCCCCTGC
>NZ_BPFX01000154.1 GCF_019655855.1 Pseudomonas paralcaligenes
ACAACGTGGACCTGGTGAAGCTGTACCTGGGCGATGAGCCGGACGGCGAAAAAGACCTCGGTGTCTCCCTGCTCTCGATGCAGGTTTCCGAAGAAGTCCGTGAAGAAGTCTGGTCGGCCTGCAAAGGCCTCGACGTTCTGGAGCCAGTCCGCGTAACCGCTGAAATCGAACGCGGGCTCCAAGAACGCGGGCAAGTTCACTGTCCTGCCCGTCGAGTCCGCCAAAACCCGCTCCGCAGCCTCGCCCGCGCCTACCTCCCAGGCCTGCCCCTTATACACATCTCCG
>NZ_BPFX01000155.1 GCF_019655855.1 Pseudomonas paralcaligenes
GTGGTGTCCGCGGACGTCTACCGCCCGGCGGCGATCAAGCAGCTGGAGACCCTGGCCGGCGAGGTCGGGGCGACCTTCTTCCCCTCGGACATCAGCCAGAAACCGGTGGCCATCGCCCAGGCGGCGATCGCCGAGGCCAAGCTCAAGTTCATCGACGTGGTCA
>NZ_BPFX01000156.1 GCF_019655855.1 Pseudomonas paralcaligenes
CGCATCGTGTACTCGGCGTAGGCGCCGCCGTCGATGTAGTGGAACAGGAACGGCGGCAGCTTGCGTTGCGCGGCGGCACGGTAGTCGGTGGAGGCTGAAATGATCATGGGCGTCTCATCGTGGTGTGCTT
>NZ_BPFX01000157.1 GCF_019655855.1 Pseudomonas paralcaligenes
CGCGTCGTAGCCGAGCTGGCCGACGCCTTCATCTCCCTGCCCGGCGGCCTGGGCACCCTGGAAGAGCTGTTCGAGGTCTGGACATGGGGCCAGCTCGGCCATGCGCGCCTTGCGCGCGTGCATGCCGTCGACCACTTCCAGGCGGGTCAGCCCCTTGTGGCCGATCTCGGCGCGTTCCAGGCTCTGCGGGATGATGCCGATCACCTCGCCGCCCGCGGCCAGCGCGCGGCGTCGGCGACCATCCCCCAAACCGCGCCAACCGCGC
>NZ_BPFX01000158.1 GCF_019655855.1 Pseudomonas paralcaligenes
TGTGCGTGACGTTGAGGTTGTTCCACTCGTCCCACACCCCGAAGGCCAGGGCGGGGCCGCCGGTGAGCAGTGCCGCGGCGACGATCACCAGCCAGGCCACGCCGATGGCCAGGCGGATGCCGGTCATCAAGTGCGGCAGCACGGCGGGGAACAGGATGCGGGTG
>NZ_BPFX01000159.1 GCF_019655855.1 Pseudomonas paralcaligenes
GGCGGTAGACGCTGGACTCCACGTAGACTGTGATAAGCGAGACGGACAGTTGCGCGACCTGGCCGAGAAACTGGCCCACCCGCTTATCAAGGACTACGTGGAGTCCAGCGTATACCGCCCGGCGGAAACCAGCCAGCTGGAAGACCGGCGCCTGGAGTTCATCCTGCTCAACAGCCCGCAGCTCAACGCCTTCGCCGCGCCTGGCGGGATTGTCGGGGTCAACGGCGGCCTGCTGCTGAACGCGCAGACCGAGGCGTACTCGGCCTCGGTCA
>NZ_BPFX01000160.1 GCF_019655855.1 Pseudomonas paralcaligenes
GCCCGCCACCAAGGCCATGCCCAAGGAAATGCTGCCGGTGGTCAACAAGCCGCTGATCCAGTACGGCGTCGAGGAGGCCCTGGAGGCCGGCCTGAGCGAGATCGCGATGGTCACCGGCCG
>NZ_BPFX01000161.1 GCF_019655855.1 Pseudomonas paralcaligenes
ACTGGCGTCTTTCCGTTTCTGGTTGCTCCGCCATGTCCTTCGAACCCCTCGGCCTGATCGAACCCCTGCTGCGTACCCTGGAGGCGCTCGACTACCGCGAGCCAACGCCGGTGCAGAAGCAGGCCATTCCCGCCGTGCTCAAGGGGCGCGACGTGCTCGCCGCAGCGC
>NZ_BPFX01000162.1 GCF_019655855.1 Pseudomonas paralcaligenes
CAACGCTATCCACGGTTTCGCCCAGCTGATCGAGCTGGAGGCCCAGGACCGACCCGAGCGCAACCAGGGGGTGGAGTACGCGCGGGAGATCGTCCTCGCCAGCCGCCATCTGACCTCGCTGGTGGACGACATCCTCGACCGGTCCAGCATCGAGAGCCGCCAGCAGCAACTACAGCTGCAGCCGGTGGATATCGGGCCGCTGCTGCACCTCCGGCT
>NZ_BPFX01000163.1 GCF_019655855.1 Pseudomonas paralcaligenes
TCGGCGAGGCGCTCGGCCGGCACCGGTGGGCTGATCAGGAAGCCCTGGATCTCGTCGCAGTGCTGGGCCTTGCGGAAATCCATCTGCGACTAGGGTTCCACGTCCTCGGCGACTAACTTCAGCTCCAGGCCGAGGGCCATGGCGATGATGGCGCGGGTGATCACGGCATCCTAGCCCCCGGCGGCCCGGTCGCGGACG
>NZ_BPFX01000164.1 GCF_019655855.1 Pseudomonas paralcaligenes
GGCCCAGGGCACGTCGACCGTCACGGCGGACTCGGGCACAACCCCCCGCATGGCCGCTGACTCGGCCGGCGGAATGGTGAGGACAACGGGCTCCGGCTCGGGCGCCGGCGCAGCGCTGACCGCCGGAGCCGGAGCCGGAGCCGGAGCCGGAGCCGGAGCCGGAGCCGGAGCCGGAGCCGGAGCCGGAGCCGGAGCCGGGACAGGTTCGGCCGATGGCGAGGGTTGCGCAACAACCGGAGCAACCGGAGCAACCGGAGCAACGATAGCGGCCGGCGCGGCGACGGGGGCCGGGCCGGCCACCGGGGTCTGGTCGGAATCAGCTGTGGCCTTGCTGATCCCCAGGTCCTTTAAAGGTGACCTCGGCGCCCCGTCGGCATCGGCCGGGCGGAACGCCAGCATGCGCAGCAGCACCATCTCGAAGCCGCCGCGCGGGTCCGGCGCCAGCGGCAGGTCGCGGCGGCCGATCAGGCCCATCTGGTAGTAGAACTGCACGTCCTCGGCCGGCAACGCGCGGGCC
>NZ_BPFX01000165.1 GCF_019655855.1 Pseudomonas paralcaligenes
GGATCTGGAAATGGCACGCTGGCGCCGGTACGGCGGCGATCTGCTGCTGGCGGTGCTGGACGTCGACCACTTCAAGCGGATCAACGACAGCTATGGCCACCTGGCCGGCGACAAGGTACTGAAGATTATCGCCGGCGAGCTT
>NZ_BPFX01000166.1 GCF_019655855.1 Pseudomonas paralcaligenes
AGGTCATGCCCTCGGGCAGCACTTCGCCGGCCAGGCGCTCCATCAACGCCACCGCCTGTCCCGAACTGACGCCGGGAAGCGCGCCGCCGCTGATATCGGCCGACGGATAGCCGTTGTAGTGGATCACCCGGTCGGGACCGGAGCTGGGCGTCACGGTGACGAACGAGGACAGCGGCAACATCGCCCCGGCGGCATTGCGTACCTGCAGGCGCCCGATGGCTTCGGCCTGCATGCGGTGCGGCGCATCGGCCTGGGCAGTGACCTTGTAGGTGCGACCGAAGCGGTTGAAGTCGTTGA
>NZ_BPFX01000167.1 GCF_019655855.1 Pseudomonas paralcaligenes
GATCAGCCACAGGATCAGTTTCTTTGCCATGTCGTTCCCTTCGCTACCCTCTGAAGCGAGCCCCGTCCTGAAACGCGCTACTCATGACGGCTGGTGGATTTACCAACCTAACTTACTACACAACCCCTGCTCCGGGGCAGGAACCGTCTGTAACCCTTTATGAGACCTCGATCATCGGACCGGGCTCCGCCCCCGCCAGTTCAAGTCCCGGCGCCGCGATAGACACGGGCCAGCAGGCACTGC
>NZ_BPFX01000168.1 GCF_019655855.1 Pseudomonas paralcaligenes
TCGTTTCTGGTGCTTGCTGCTGTTCAATCGGATCGTTGGGAATTTCGCAGGTCGTTGCCGGCTTTTCAGAGGAGGCGTTGCCCTCTTCAATGATGAGTGATCCGCTGTAGGAATCAGGCCGCTCGGCAGGGTCAGCCCAGATCAAGGCTGGAGCGATCTTGAGAAGCGTGAACTTGTTTCTCCACCCAGCACCATTGTCTATCGTGGCCGTCCAGATGGCCTTGTCCTCGGCATTTGTCTGGATGACGGCTTGGTCCTGGAGCATGTTGAAGAACGGCGAGTTGGAGGAGGGCACCCCC
>NZ_BPFX01000169.1 GCF_019655855.1 Pseudomonas paralcaligenes
GGCGGCCGTAGTGCCTCTCGATGATCAGCGCCTGCTTGGCCAGCTCGGTGACTTCGGCGTCGGACAGGGCGAGGCGGGCGCGGTCGGCGCGGTCCACGTCGACGGTCTTGACCGAGCGACCGGCCTTGGCTTCGTCGCCGTAGACCATCTTGATCGCCTTGCTGCCCAGGTTGCGACGCAGGATCGCCGGACGACCAGCTTCCAGGGTCTGCTTGTGCACATAGAACTCGTCGGGGTTCACCGCGCCCTGCACCACGGTCTCGCCGAGGCCGTAGGCGCCGGTGATGAACACCACGTCGCGGAAGCCGGACTCGGTGTCCAGGGTGAACATCACGCCGGCGTGCAGCGCATGGTGCGTTCGGAAACCGGCAC
>NZ_BPFX01000170.1 GCF_019655855.1 Pseudomonas paralcaligenes
CCCCGGCAACTACAACGGCACGGTGTTCGGCGGCGAGAACACCCACGGCGGCTACTCCGACAACATCGTGGTCGACCAGAAGTTCGTCCTGCGCATCCGCCACGCGGACAACCTGGCGGCGGTCGCCCCCCTGCTGTTCGCCGGCATCACCACCTACTCGCCGCTGCGCCAGTGGAAGGTCGGCGCGGGGCAGCAGGTCGGCGTGGTCGGTCGCGGCGGCCTCGGCCACATGGCGGTGAA
>NZ_BPFX01000171.1 GCF_019655855.1 Pseudomonas paralcaligenes
GCGCTGGAGCCTTGCGCGCGCTGCAGCGCTTTCGGCCCAAGGCGCCATGGCGAACGCGGAAGTTCTTCGGCTCCTCCAGAGAGAGGTCGCCGTCAAGACGAACTTGCTTGCGGCGGCAGAGAAGGAATGCACAGCACGCGAACAAGCCGCGCTACCGGCCAGGCTGACCACCGAAAACCTGCAGGCTCTTGGATTGCCGCGCCACGATCTGGGGCTAGCCGTGGGATATCTGGTGCAGCGGAATGGGTACGTCTGTTCGCAAGCAGCGCTGGCCGAGCTGCTGCAT
>NZ_BPFX01000172.1 GCF_019655855.1 Pseudomonas paralcaligenes
ATCACCAGGCCCACGGCGATGCCCCACAGGTGCAGGGTGCCCAGGGTGGGTTTGAGTTGGGTTGTCGTCATTTGCCAATTCCTCGAGGTGAGAGCCACGTCGAACGTCGATCGCCCGGCGAGGATATCCAGCCGACCCCGGCCGAGACTTGACCTTGCAAAGTCCGCGCACGGCTCCAGAGTCAACTCGCCAGCGAGGCCGCAGGCCGCGTCGCGCCTGGCTTCTGCGTCATGGGAGTGCAATTCGCCGGCGCCCCGCCCCAACACGATGCAGGGTCATGCGCCCGAGGCATGGCAGGCGTGCCCCGCGCCCGGCCGATGCCCGGGGCACGACTATTGCTACGTCCGCGCATCACCTCCACGCGCCCCGCCCCCTATGTCCCTG
>NZ_BPFX01000173.1 GCF_019655855.1 Pseudomonas paralcaligenes
GACCTGGCCAAACAGCAGGTGACGGTCGGCAAGGTGCGCAGCCAGAAGCTGGAAACCTGGGCCGCCTCGCTGTCCGTGGCAGGCGGGGTGGCAGGTGTCTGCTCGGCTGAGGC
>NZ_BPFX01000174.1 GCF_019655855.1 Pseudomonas paralcaligenes
GGGGTTGAAGAAAAAGATAAGCATGCAATCCCAGCCAGCACAGACCGCCAACCAGCACCAGCCAGCGGCCCGGGCTGTGGCCCAGCCCCAGCATGACCCAAGGCAGCAGCATGTAGAACTGCACCTCGGTGCACAGCGACCACCACGGTACGCTGAAGGGGAAGGCATCGAAACCTATCGGTATGAACAGCAGCGCCTTGAATGCTGAAGCGTTGGCCGTGGCCAGCCAGGCCACCAGTAGTACCAGGTAATAGAGTGGTAT
>NZ_BPFX01000175.1 GCF_019655855.1 Pseudomonas paralcaligenes
GCAGGCGGGCGACGTCGACGAACGGGGTGAGGCCTGCGTCCTTGAGGTCGAGGGTGTCCTTCTCGGCGCCCTTGCGGGCCACCACGAAGTCGCGGAAGCGCCCCAGCGGCGGGCGGTGGCGCAGGGCGTTGGCCGCCAGCAGGCGCTGGAACAGGCTGTTGTCGGCGACCTCGGCGAGCAGTTGCTGGCGCAGCTGCTCGCAGCCTGCCTCGGCGCCCCAGATCACCCGCAGGTCGAAGTAGATGCTCGACCCCAGCAGGCTCTCTGGCCTGGCCTCGCGGATGAAGGTGG
>NZ_BPFX01000176.1 GCF_019655855.1 Pseudomonas paralcaligenes
GTACGAGCCACTTCCCACCTCAGCGACGATTTGCCGCTACCAGATTGGCCCACGATCAACGTGGCGCCACTGGCTTCCAGAGCGTCCAGAACTATGCTGCGCGTCTCCGGTCGTTAGGCGACCAGACCGGCTGCAAGATGCCCCGGGCGTGTATTAATGCCTTGATAAAAGCTGGGGCCATCTGTGGGTGTCCGGAAATCGAGCGCCGCGCAGAGTCCGTCGCGGAATGCTGCCTCCCTGCCGCTTAGGCCGAGGATCGGCTCGAACCTGCGCACGC
>NZ_BPFX01000177.1 GCF_019655855.1 Pseudomonas paralcaligenes
GCCACGAGCCATTTCTGCTGGTCGACATACGACTCCACGCGTCCGAGCTGGTTGTAGTTGTACAAGCCGATGAGCCCGCCGTTCATCCGCTTGGCCGTGATTTCACCAAAATGGTTGTATTCCGCGGATTCTCTGGCGGCCTTGGTCTGGCCATCCCAGTCTCCATACCAGGCGATGGTCGCCGTCTGACGCCCCAGCTTGTCGTATTCGAAGTTCCTGCGAATGTCCTGGGTGTACTGGATTTTGTTGCCATCCAGCTATGTCCAGGCGTTGAGTTTCATGCTGA
>NZ_BPFX01000178.1 GCF_019655855.1 Pseudomonas paralcaligenes
CAGGGCCCTGAAGAAGATCACCCTGATCGCCGACAAGGCCGAGCTGGCCGAGGTCGCGGGTGAAGGCCATGCCGGTGGCGATGGCGCGGGCGTGCAGGCTGCCGCGCTCGACCTCGGCCAGCTCGGCCTTGTCGGCGATCAGGGTGATCTTCTTCAGGGCCCTGGGTTCGGCCTTCTTGCTCTTGAAGCGGTCGAACACGTAGCCGCCGTCGGCCAGGGTCTCCA
>NZ_BPFX01000179.1 GCF_019655855.1 Pseudomonas paralcaligenes
TACCACCGCCTCCACCTCCACCACCTCCCAGGCCGGCTGCGGCTGCTCCGCCCAGACCTAAGGCGCCGAGCCCCCAGGCTGTTGGCCAGAAGATGCCTCCGGCTGCTTCCAGTTCGTCGAGTCCGCTGATGGTTTCGATGCCGAGAGCGTGAGGGGAGGAAACGTCGTTGACCAGGAATGCGGCTTCATGCTCGCTTTCACCATCCGAAGCGACGAATGGGTGATACACGCCGTCTTCCGCCATACCGATCAGTTGTCCGGGGGCGGTGTAGAAACCTTCGATGATGAGGTCGGGCTGGTCAGCAGGTGCATCTTCCAGGTGGACGAGCAGATCATCGCCTTGTCGCGTC
>NZ_BPFX01000180.1 GCF_019655855.1 Pseudomonas paralcaligenes
CGCGCCTGGGCTGGCTTTCGGATGCGGACCGGGATCGCGGCATTCGCCTGCTGTTGCGCGCGGGCCTGCCGGTGGTGCCGCCTGCCGAGCTGGGGCCCGAGGATTTTATCGAGCATCTGGCGGTCGACAAGAAGGTACTGGACGGCCGGCTCCGTCTGGTATTGCTGGGGCGGCACGGCGCAGCCGTGATCACCGCTGATTTCCCGCGG
>NZ_BPFX01000181.1 GCF_019655855.1 Pseudomonas paralcaligenes
CGCCCGACGGGAGCGGCAGGTCAGGTCAGAACGCGAAACTCTCCTCCGGCATCGCCATCAGGCAGTCCGCGCCGCCCAGCAGGGCCTCGCGGTGTGTGCTGGCGCGCGGCAGCACACACCGCGAGGCCCTGCTGGGCGGCGCGGACTGCCTG
>NZ_BPFX01000182.1 GCF_019655855.1 Pseudomonas paralcaligenes
ACCATCCGCTGCTGGTCCAGCTCACCGAGCAGGGCTACCCGGCCTTCGCCGACCAGGCCCTCAGCGAACGGCGGCAGGCCGGCGACGCG
>NZ_BPFX01000183.1 GCF_019655855.1 Pseudomonas paralcaligenes
ATGTCGTGGTCGGTCAGCAAGGCGCGGGGCAGGGCGGAGGAGACATCGCCCAGACCGACTGCCTTGACGAAGTCGGAAAATTCCGAGGAGACGAAGAGGATCCGTTTGCGTCGCTGGGGCGGCGCACCATCGGCCGAGAGTACCGGGGTGAGGTTGACTGTGGCTTCTTCCAGGCGCACATCGGCCAGCTGGTTGCGCATCGTTCGTTCCTCCTCGAATGAGTCGTATGAGCCGGGGCGTGGCTTTCCTGCCGACCCCGTGGGTATCTCCATGCAGTGA
>NZ_BPFX01000184.1 GCF_019655855.1 Pseudomonas paralcaligenes
CGGGGATGCGTGTCCTGATAGTCGACGATTCGCCGGTCAGCCGCATGCTGGTACGCGCGGTGCTCGAAGGCGAGGGCTACGAGGTACGCGAGGCGGGCTCCGGCGAGGAAGCCCTGCGCCTGCTCGCCGGCTTCACGCCGGACATCGTCACTATGGACGTGCACCTGCCCGGCATGGAAGGCTACGAGGACACCGAGCGCATCCTAGAACAGTACGCCATGCCGGTGGTGATCCCCAGCGCCAGCGTCGACCACCAGGCCTCGGCCACCGCCATG
>NZ_BPFX01000185.1 GCF_019655855.1 Pseudomonas paralcaligenes
GATGGGCAGCGAACTGCCCTACCGAATCGACCTGTTCGACGACGAAATCGAGACACTTCGTACATTCGATCCGGAAACCCAGCGTTCCATCGACAAGGTGGAGAGCATCCGCCTGCTGCCGGCGCGCGAGTTCCCGCTGCGCAAGGAAGCGGTGACCGGTTTCCGCGGCCGCTTCCGCGAGCGCTTCGACGTCGACTACCGCCGCTGCCCGATCTACCAGGACCTGGCCAGCGGCCTGACACCCTCCGGCATCGAGTACTACATCCCGCTGTTCTTC
>NZ_BPFX01000186.1 GCF_019655855.1 Pseudomonas paralcaligenes
CGGCCACGGCGCGCGCGGACTGATCAGCGCGCCGCTGTCCGGCGAACTGCTGGCCGCCTGGCTCGACGGCGAGCCACTGCCGCTGCCCCGCGCCGTGGCCGCTGTTGACGTAGAGGCCGTCCAGCCAGGGGCAGGGCGTTTCCGGCACCTGGCGGGCATCCTTGGCGAGTACCGCGTAGGCTTCGGCGAAGGCTTGCGCATCGGCCAGCGGGCCGACGATGGGCAGGTAGTCCGGGCTGGTGCAGCGGAACGCGGCGCGGCCTTGGAGCAGCGCCGGAGCGAGCTGGTCG
>NZ_BPFX01000187.1 GCF_019655855.1 Pseudomonas paralcaligenes
AAGCCGCCCTGCACGAACGCCTGCTGGCCCTGCTGCCGGCCAGCGGCCTGGCCCGCGAAAGCGAAGGCCAGTGGCAGTTGCAGGTGCTCGCCGACTGACGGTCGCCCCGGCAGGATTCTCCCGCTCTGCTACCTTGGGAGAATCCTCACCCACAGGTGACCGACCATGGCCCGCACGACCCCCATCGAGCTGTACCGCAACATCGGTATCGTTGCCCACGTGGATGCCGGCAAGACCACCACCACCGAGCGGATCCTGTTCTA
>NZ_BPFX01000188.1 GCF_019655855.1 Pseudomonas paralcaligenes
ACACCACCCTCGTGAGAGACGAACACATCGCCGCGCAGCACGTGACGCCAGCCACCACCGGCCGAGCGCATTCAGAACTCGATTTCCGCGCCGTAGCCCTTGACGAAGAGCTCCTCGTTTAACCGTCCGCAGTCGTCCAGGCAGACACGACGGATGTACATGCAGAAACCGACCGCAGTGGGAATATCGACCCGCTGCCCGGCATTGGCGCGCTGGCAGAGGGAATCCATCGCCGCCGTACCCATTCCTTCCGGCAG
>NZ_BPFX01000189.1 GCF_019655855.1 Pseudomonas paralcaligenes
TATGTGCTCCGCGTAGTTTTTTTCGTTGGCAGCACAGCTGTACTGGTTGTTGTTCTCGGCTCCCTTGGCGTTGACTGCCGGCGCTCGGTAAGCCGAGCGAATGTGGATCCGTCCAAAGCGCTCCTGCAGAGGCTCCAACAACTGTCCGCACAGTCCTCGACCGGCTTCGATGGCGCGGTCCGGATACTCCGGAATATTGGGGATGCCCTCGATCTGGCTGATTTCCGAGTAAAGGAAATCCCGCATAAAAAAGTGCTTGGATAGCCGGACGCGCCCCAGGTTCTCGAGCGCCTGTACCGTTGCTGGTTTTTTCATCCTGTTTTGCTCCTTGGCAGTACTCACGCCTGCTGCTCAGCTG
>NZ_BPFX01000190.1 GCF_019655855.1 Pseudomonas paralcaligenes
AGCCCCTTCGCCCGGGGGTAGTGCACGATTTTTGATCACCTTGGTGGTTGGCAATGCACCAATGTGGCGCACGGTGCGCCCGCCCGGTTTTCCCGGATTCCCCGCTGGAGCCGCCTAACTTCCTGAAAAAGTGGCCTTTTGGCATAGCTGGCAAGCTTTCTGCTTTACACCCCGTGACGCGTGCACCGCTGCAGTACCGGTGGACAGAATGAGGCGGGGGGGTGACTCACCGGATGCGGTTGGTTGCATC
>NZ_BPFX01000191.1 GCF_019655855.1 Pseudomonas paralcaligenes
GCGCCCATACACCTTTCGCAGATCGCTACGCCGCTTTCCGCTCAGCGCATACCCGGCGACCTGCCCCTGCCCGTCGAGCAGAAGAACCTGCGCAGGCACCTCCCCCCCGTCATCCAGCAACCAGCCCTCCACGCGCTGCCAACCATCTGCCAGCACCACGTTCTTCCCGACCTGGCCCCGACAGGTCGTGGATGCAGAATCGGGCAAAGCTTTGCCCAGCAATT
>NZ_BPFX01000192.1 GCF_019655855.1 Pseudomonas paralcaligenes
GGTGGCAAGCGTGAGCGCAATCCCGATGGCGTTAGCCTTGCGGAGATCACGCGTGAGCTAAACGATGAATTGCGGGCAGCCAAGGTCAAGGACGGTGTGCTACTGGGACATTCCATTGCTGGAGTGCTACTGCCCATGATGGTCCTCGAGGACCCGGCCTTGTTTGCACGACTGGTTCACCTGGCGACATCTGCTCCAGAAGAGGGACAAACCATCATGCAAATGCTCGGTACCTCACGGCAGGGCGAGGATCCCAATGAGGTCGGTTGGCCGGTGGATATGCAAA
>NZ_BPFX01000193.1 GCF_019655855.1 Pseudomonas paralcaligenes
GCCCGCCCAGCTCGAAGAAGTTGTCGTGCACGCCGACCCGCTCCCCCTTGAGCACGCCCGCCCGGATGTCCGCCAGTGTCTGCGCCAGTTCGTTGCGCGGCGGCTGGTAGGCCTGCCCGCGCAACGCACTGGAGCAGACCCTGGCGGACATCTGGGCGGGCGTGCTCAAGGTGGAGCGGGTCGGCGTGCACGACAACTTCTTCGCGCTGGGCGGGCATTCCCTGCTGGCCACCCAGATCGCCTCGCGGGTGCAGAAGGCGCTGCAGCGCAATGTACCGCTGCGGGCGATGTTCGAGTGCAGCACGGTGGCCGCACTGGCCGGCTGCAACGAGTCGCT
>NZ_BPFX01000194.1 GCF_019655855.1 Pseudomonas paralcaligenes
AGCTCCGCCAGCCATTTCAGCATCGACTCGAATGACGCCTGGCTCAGGGTCACCAACAACCCACCATTGCCCTCATTGTCGAGACGCTCCAGCGCAAGGCCTTGCTTCTGTGCGCTGCTGGTAACCAGCCCCTGGAGTTGGGCAGGCGCCAGCTCCACCCGTGAGCGGGCTCCCGGGCGCCTGGCCCGGTCCGCATTGCTCTGGATATAGGTGAACAGTGCCAGTTGCTGTTGCTGATAGGCACGGGCCCGCTCGACACGCGCAGCCACAGGCGACCAGACCGCCAGGTAGAACAACACCAGGGCGAGAAAACCACCCAGCAGCGCCAGCGCCAGGCGGTCGCGAGGCGGTAGATGCTGCCAGCGATGGCACAGGGGCGACTGCTCGAGTCCGGCGCGCAAGCGCGTGCCGATCTCCATCAGCGCGCTCATGCTCCACCTCCCAACACCACACGGGCGGGAACGCCCCCTTCCTCACGACTGGCCGAGCCCA
>NZ_BPFX01000195.1 GCF_019655855.1 Pseudomonas paralcaligenes
TGAACACGTACGGGAGGCCGAGCTTCTCGGTCACCCGCACGTACTCCTCGCAGACCTTCAGGGCCAGGTCACGGGACTCCAGGACGCTCATGCCGCCCAACAGGACGAACGGCTTGTCGTTGGCGATCTCGATGGTACCGACGCGAATGATCTTCTGAGGCATGGATCAGGCCTTGTTCTTCTGTGCCAGGGCCGCCTTGACGAAGCCGCTGAACAGCGGGTGGCCTGTCTCTGATGCACATCTCCGAGCCCACGAGACGGAGGCTGATCTCGTATGC
>NZ_BPFX01000196.1 GCF_019655855.1 Pseudomonas paralcaligenes
GCGCTTGCCGTCGACGCCCTCGCCCTTACGCTTGAGCATTTCCTCGGCGCAGTACACGCAGCCTTAGCCGGTGTCCTCCGGGCGGATCAGGCTGCCGCCGTAGGTCAGGCCCTTGCCCGTCCGCCCCGAGGTGAATTCGTTTGCCCGGCGCTTCTACTGGCCGAACAGGTAGCCGCCCTCGCCCGCGCCGACCCCGTTGTCGCCGGCCGGCACCTCGAGGTCAGCCCCGACGTGTCGGTAC
>NZ_BPFX01000197.1 GCF_019655855.1 Pseudomonas paralcaligenes
TGCTGGCCCAGGCGGGCGACTTCCTGGCAGGCTTCCACGGCCTGGGGCAGGTCTTCGGGGGCGGTGTTCAGCGAGCAGGGGCCCATGGCCGGCACCAGCAGCGAGTTGTCGCCCGCCTGGGCCAGCAGTGGGGAAACGAGCAGCAGGCAGCCCATGAAGAGCTTGCGGCCGGTGCATGTCATGAATCGGAACGCCTCGCGGAACGGTCGGGCCTCGTGCCCTGCCGGCGAAACGCGCCGGCCGTCACATTATGTATAAGCCGGAGCGTCGTTACAAAGCCTTTGCCGGATTCGGCCGGATGGCCTGCGGCCAGGCGCGATGCTGGCCGGATGCCCTCAGGCGAGCCTGGCGAAGGCCCGCTCCGCGGCGGCGAAGGTGATTTCCAGTTCCCGGTCGCCGTGGGCGATGGAGGTGAAGCCGGCCTCGAAGGCGCTCGGCGCCAGGTACACGCCGCCTTCCAGCATCAGGTGGAAGAACCGCTTGAAGCGCTCGGCATCGCTGCCCATCACGTCGCCGAAGGTGATGATGTCGTCGGCGCCGCTGAAGTACAGGCCGAACATGGCGCCGGCC
>NZ_BPFX01000198.1 GCF_019655855.1 Pseudomonas paralcaligenes
GGGCGCGGTTGTCGAAGTAGCTGAACACCGGGGTGTCCACCTGGAAGCGGCCGGCCGTCAGCTCGGTGTTGGAGGCGCGCAGGCGCACGTTGGCGATGCCCAGCTTGGACCACTCCTCCACGCCGTGGCCGTTGCTGTCGGCCAGGGTGCGGTTGCCGCCACCGCCGATGCGGCCCTGGCCGCGTTCCAGGTTGATGGCGTTGAACGCGGCGACATCGAGGCCGAAGCCGATGGTGCCCTGGGT
>NZ_BPFX01000199.1 GCF_019655855.1 Pseudomonas paralcaligenes
ACCTGCGGCTTCTCGCCCTTGGCCAGCGGTATGTCCAGCTTCAACCTGCCGCTCAGCGGGCCCTGGCCCTGGAGGGAGAGGTGCGGAGCAGCCTGCCCGACCCGCTGACGATTCCGCGCGAGGCGC
>NZ_BPFX01000200.1 GCF_019655855.1 Pseudomonas paralcaligenes
TGCCAGGCCAGTCCGCTCTGGATCAGCGCCAGTTCGAGGTCGGGTCTGCTATTCATGGGTAACTCCTGAAACCCTTGTGGGAGCGGAGCCTGTCGGCGGCCTGGCGCAGCGTCTCCTCGCGCTTGGCGAAGCAGAAGCGCACCAGGCGCAGGTCGGCCGGCGCCTGCTGATAGAACACGGAGACCGGGATGGTCGCCACGCCGTGCTCGCGGGTCAGCCATGCGGCCATGGCCC
>NZ_BPFX01000201.1 GCF_019655855.1 Pseudomonas paralcaligenes
CTTCGCGGGGACGACGGGGGATTGGGAAATGGACTACAGCCGCTCTCCACCCGCGGGCCACAGGCAACTGATCTATGCTCTGCCGGGCGAGCCGGCCGAAGCGCCCGCGATCCGGCCCGCGTTGCCCGCATATCCCCTCCCTTCCGATGGAACCCTCCATGACCGTACTCGCCGACGAGCACGCCTTCGTGGTTCACCTGCACGCCGTAGCCGCCGTTGAACACCTCCTTGAGCGTGTACAGCGGGCTGGTGCCGATGTCGCCGTAGACCACCCCCACGGCGC
>NZ_BPFX01000202.1 GCF_019655855.1 Pseudomonas paralcaligenes
CGTCGGCAGCGTCAGAGGGGTATAAGAGAAAGCTGTAAAAGATACTTACCCACAGATTTGTAGAATTATTCGAGCTTGTTAATACTGGTTCGATCCGCTGCTGCCGGGGAGCCTCCGTCCATGCATGGCTGGGCGAGCGGACAGCAAGCACCGACGCACTCCCTCTCGTGAAACGAGAAAAGATATTAAAACCAAGGGATTACACTATGGTTCGGCTTCGTACACTGGTTCGGGCAATCGCGGCGGCCTCGGTCCTGACTT
>NZ_BPFX01000203.1 GCF_019655855.1 Pseudomonas paralcaligenes
CGTGAGGCGGCGCAAGCCTCTGGAAGGGATTCATCCACCATCGGCCTGCTGGCCGTGAGCAAGACCAAACCCGCCGACGCCATTCGCGAGGCCCACGCCGAGGGCGTGGCCGATTTCGGCGAGAACTACCTCCAGGAAGCGCTAGCCAAGCAGGCCGAACTCACCGACCTGCCGCTGACCTGGCATTTCATCGGCCCGATCCAGTC
>NZ_BPFX01000204.1 GCF_019655855.1 Pseudomonas paralcaligenes
GCTCTGCTTCGCCCTGCTCGGCGCGCTGATGGGCATGTTCGGCGCCAGCCTCAATCTCCAGGCGCAATTGCAGTCGCCCTGGGTACTGGTGCCATTCGCGGCGTTCTTCGCGCTGTTCGCCGTGGCCATGTTCGGCTTCTTCGAGCTGCGCCTGCCCGGCTTCATCCGCGAACCGCTCGACCGCCTGGCCGGCGATGCGCGCGGCGGCTCGATCCTCGGCGCGGCCACCCTCGGCGTGCTTTCCAGCCTGCTGGTCTCGCCCTGCGTCTCCGCCCCGCTGGCCGCCTCGCTGCTCT
>NZ_BPFX01000205.1 GCF_019655855.1 Pseudomonas paralcaligenes
TAACAATCGCGTCACTTGTCCCAAAACCGTTGGGAATCCATTCGCTAAAATCTACGCGCACCTCATAAAAGTGAATACCTGAAAACGATTTGACATAGGCAACATAGGCCGCAACATGGTCGGCCATTTCATCATCAACGGGTATGCCTGCAATGTGCTGATTGATGTAATCGTGAGGCGATAGTCCATCCGATAAGCACATATCGGCTAACTCATGCGCGGCTGTTCCCTCCATTGCATAGGGTGTTGTGGTGTTGGGTAGCGTGGATTCTGCTTTGACACTACCTGTACAAGATAACCAACGGGCTGAACCACTGGCTGATAATTTAGCGTGTGCGGTCATGGT
>NZ_BPFX01000206.1 GCF_019655855.1 Pseudomonas paralcaligenes
GCGCTGCCCGGGCATCGCCTTGAGTTGCGGGAACAGCGTGCCGATAGTCTTGCCGAGCCCGGTCGGCGCCTGGGCCATCAGGCAACAACCGGCGGAGGCGGTGTACAAGGCCGCCTCCGCCAGTTGCCGCTGGCCGTGGCGGAATTCGGCGTGGGGAAAGCGTAACGCGGCCAGTTCGCGGTCGCGCCGCTGGCGGTGCGCCAGTTCCTGCTCGGCCCAGGCGAGAAACGCCTGGCACTGGCTCTCGAAGAACAGCCGCAGCTCGTCGGCCCGCACCCGCTCGACGAAGCGGGTCTCCTT
>NZ_BPFX01000207.1 GCF_019655855.1 Pseudomonas paralcaligenes
GGGGCGTCTGCAGCGCGTCGGCGCGCGGGTGCAGGAGCGGGTGGTGGCGGCCTATTCGCGCAGCCTGGACTGGGCGCTGCGCCACCCCCGGCTGACCCTGTTCAGCCTGCTGCTGCCCCTCGGCTTCAACGTACACCTGTTCGTCGAGGTTCCCAAGACCTTCATGCCGCCGCAGGCCACCGGCCAACTGCACGGCTGCATCCGCGGCGACGAC
>NZ_BPFX01000208.1 GCF_019655855.1 Pseudomonas paralcaligenes
AAACCGACCCGCGCGGCTTCGCCACCCTGTGGCTGAACCGCCCGGAGAAAAACAACGCCTTCAACGCCGAGATGATCCGCGAGCTGATCATCGCCATCGACGCAATCGCCGCCGACAAGACCCTGCGCTTCCTGCTGCTGCGCGGGCGCGGCAAGCACTTCTCCGCCGGCGCCGACCTGGCCTGGATGCAGGCCTCGGCCAAGCTCGACTACAACGCCAACCTTAACGACGCCCGCGAGCTGGCCGAGCTGATGTACAACCTCAACGGCCTGAAGATCCCGACCCTGGCCGTGGTCCAGGGCGCGGCGTTCGGCGGTGCTGTGGGTCTGGTGAGCTGCTGCGATATGGCCATCGGCGCGGACGACGCGCTGTTCAGCCTGTCGGAAGTACGCATCGGCCTGGCGCCGGCGGTGATCAGTCCC
>NZ_BPFX01000209.1 GCF_019655855.1 Pseudomonas paralcaligenes
CGGCGAGGAAGCGGGCGTCGAAGCGGGCGGCCGAGAGGTAGCACAGACGTGCAAGGACGGCCACCTGCAGGGGATGGGCGCAATGGCGGTCGATATAGGCGTCGATGCGCGCCAGCGGCAGGCGGGCCTTATAAAGAGGCGGCCGAGCGGCGCTGGTCAGGCTCGCCAGCAGCAGCGCGGCGCCCTGCTGGCCGATCACGTCGTCGTCGATGGGGCTGGTCGCCAGCCAGTCGACCAGTTGCCCC
>NZ_BPFX01000210.1 GCF_019655855.1 Pseudomonas paralcaligenes
AAGCGCTCGAACGGATCGACCTGGAGCTGCCGGCGCGGCGCATGGTCGGGCTGATCGGCCCGGACGGGGTCGGCAAGTCCAGCCTGCTGGCGCTGGTCGCCGGCGCCCGGCAGATCCAGCACGGCACGGTCGAGGTGCTCGGCGGCAACATGGCCAGCCGCCGCCACCGCCGCGAGGTCTGCCCGCACATCGCCTACATGCCCCAGGGCCTGGGCAGGAACCTCTATCCGACCCTGTCGGTCTTCGAGAACCTCGACTTCTTTGGCCGCCTGTTCGGCCAGGGCGC
>NZ_BPFX01000211.1 GCF_019655855.1 Pseudomonas paralcaligenes
CCGGCCCGCCGAGGATGGCCAGGGCGGGGTCGCCGCCGGTGACGTTGAGGCCGACGAAGGTCAGCGTGGCCGCGCCCCACAGCACCGCCACGCCCGCCAGCAGGCGCAACAGGACCCGCCGCAGGACGATCATGGCCGCTCCTTGTCCAGCCATACGCTGGTGAAGAAAGGCGTGTTGTGCGAGGTGTCGAAGATCAGTCCCTTCACGTACGCATGGTGGGCGACGATGTGGTGGCTCTCGTAGGACGGCGCCGCCGGCACCAGCTCGGTGAGGCGCCGCTGGGCCTGGCCGTACAGGCTGTGCAGTTCGTTCTCGTCGGTGCTGCGCCGGGCGCGGGACAGCAGGTCGTCCAGCTCGGCGTCGCGCAGGCGCGAGCTGTTCTGGCCGATCAACTGCGGCGTGGAGATCGAGGCGCTGTGA
>NZ_BPFX01000212.1 GCF_019655855.1 Pseudomonas paralcaligenes
CTCCTTCTTGTAATCGTCCTCGTCGATCTTGTGCCCCAGTTCGGCGGATTCGAACATGCTCACCTCCGTGCGTCGATCTGCCCAGCCTAGCGGATGACCACGGATTTGGGCATGCCGCTACAATGCCGCACCTCTTTCCCGGGTGCCCCGATGTCCGACTCTCCC
>NZ_BPFX01000213.1 GCF_019655855.1 Pseudomonas paralcaligenes
TGGGCGCTGCGGTGCCCTTCGGCGGGGTCAGCCGTTCGCGCGAGGCCTTGCTCCCATCAGTGTTCAGGGCGGCCAGCAGGCTCTGGCGGGTCAGTTC
>NZ_BPFX01000214.1 GCF_019655855.1 Pseudomonas paralcaligenes
CCGTCGGCGCCAGCGGCGAGATGTGCATGGGAGGCGCGGGCCTGGCGCGCGGCTACCACCGGCGTCCGGCGATGACCGCCGAGCGCTTCGTGCCTGATCCGTTCGGGTCTGTCGGGGCGCGGCTGTACCGCAGTGGCGACCGGGTGCGCCTGCGCGACGACAATCAGGTCGAATACCTCGGTCGCATCGACCAGCAGGTCAAGGTGCGCGGCTTCCGCATCGAACTGGGCGAGATCGAGGCACGCCTGCGTGAGCATCCCGCCGTGGACGACGTGGCGGTGCTGGCCCTGGACACGCCGTCCGGCAAGCAGCTGGCCGGCTACCTGGCGACCGCCACGGCGGGGCTCGACGAGCAGGCG
>NZ_BPFX01000215.1 GCF_019655855.1 Pseudomonas paralcaligenes
TCGCGCCGGCCGTGCAGCAGGCCGACGCCGTCCGGGCCGTACAGCTTGTGGCTGGAGCAGACATAGAAGTCGCAGCCCAGCGCCTGGATGTCGTGCCGGCCGTGAACCGCGCCCTGGGCGCCGTCGACCACGCTTAGCGCGCCTTGGGCGCGGGCCAGGGCGGCCAGCTCCCGCACCGGCTGCCAGCGGCCGAGCACGTTGGACAGTTGCGATATCGCCAGCAGGCGGGTGCGGGGGCCGATCAGCCCGGCGACCGGATCGTCGTCAGCGCCCTGGAACACCACGCGAACTGGCGGTGCTGCCGCTGGACGCCGCAGGCACCATCGACCTGGGACGGGCCGCCGGGCTGATCCGCCCCCGCACCCGCCTGCTGGCGATATCGCAACTGTCCAACGTGCTCGGCCGCCGGCAGCCGGTGCGGGAGCTGGCCGTCCTGGCCCGCGCCCAAGGCGCGCTCAGCGTGGTCGACGGCGCGCAGTGCGCGGTTCACGGCCGGCACGACATCCAGGCGCGGGGCTGCGACTCCTACTTCTGCTCCAGCCACAAGCTGTACGGCCCGG
>NZ_BPFX01000216.1 GCF_019655855.1 Pseudomonas paralcaligenes
GCGGCGCCGCCCAGGTCGCCGAGTTGAACCTGATCAGCCACTTCGCTTGCGCCGACGAGCGCGGCCACTCGATGACCGAGCTGCAGCTGGAGCGTTTCCTCGAGCTGCTCGACCTGGATTTCGACCAGCGCAGCCTGGCCAACTCGGCGGCCGTGGTGGCGATTCCGGCTGCGCACATGGACTGGCTGCGGCCCGGCATCATGCTCTATGGCGCCACGCCCCTGGTCGACCTGAGCGCCGCCGAGCTGGGCCTGAAACCAGCCATGACGCTCGGC
>NZ_BPFX01000217.1 GCF_019655855.1 Pseudomonas paralcaligenes
TCATGAGCGGCTCCCGCAGCACTGACGATCCTCGCGAGTCTAGGCGCGGGAGCGCTGTCCGGTCTTGTCCTGGATCATGTCACCGCCTCAGCGGCGCAGTTCGCTCGGCGCCAGGCCGCTCCAGCGCTGGAAAGCGTGGCGGAAGCTGGCGGTCTCGCTGTAGCCGAGCTGCTCGGCGATCAGGTAGATCGGCATGTCGGTGTTGAGCAGCAGCTGGCGCGCCTTGTCGTAGCGCACCTCGTCGAGCAGGTGCTGGAAGCTGGTGTTGAGCTGCTGCAGGTGACGGCGCACGGTGCGCTCGGAACGGTGCAGGCGGGTGGCGACGCGCTCCAGACTGGAGCACTCGATCAGGTCGCCGGACAGCTGCTGGCGG
>NZ_BPFX01000218.1 GCF_019655855.1 Pseudomonas paralcaligenes
GAGTTCCCCAGCTACTACGCGGTGATGACCTACGCCGACGACCGCGCCCTGCGCGAAGAGGTCTACACCGCCTACTGCACCCGTGCCTCCGACCAGGGCCCGAACGCCGGGCAGAACGACAACGGCCCAGTGATGGAGCAGCTACTCGACCTTCGCCAGGAACTGGCCCGGCTGCTCGGCTTCCCCCACTACAGCG
>NZ_BPFX01000219.1 GCF_019655855.1 Pseudomonas paralcaligenes
TCAAGGTGCGTGAGCTGGAAGCGGCCACCCTGCCGCGCGTGCTGGGTCAGGTCGACCTGGCCCTGATCAACACCAACTACGCCCTGGAAGCCGGCCTGAACCCGACCAAGGACGCTCTGGTGATCGAAGGCGCCGACTCGCCGTACGTCAACATCCTGGTGACCACCGCCGCGAAGAAGGACAGCCCCGCCCTGCAGAAACTGGCCGCGGCCCTGCATACCCCGGAAGTGAAGAAGTTCATCGAGGACAAGTACAAGGGCGCCGTGGTGTCGGCGTTCTGATCGCCAGCCAGCTGTTCCCGTGTAGGGGACTTGCGCACGGGAG
>NZ_BPFX01000220.1 GCF_019655855.1 Pseudomonas paralcaligenes
CGTTGCAGGCGCTGTGCGAGAAAGCTCTTGCCGCTGGACTCCGGGCCGGTCAGCACCACCACCTTCACCGCGCGGCCCGCCATTCGCGCAGCCCGAGCACGGCCAGGGCGGTGAACACGCCGTACAGTCCGGCGGTCAGCCAGTAGTCCTGAAGGGCGAAGAAGCCGACGTAGAGCACGTCGACCACGATCC
>NZ_BPFX01000221.1 GCF_019655855.1 Pseudomonas paralcaligenes
GGCGCGCAGCACCCGCAGCAGCAGTTCGAAGCCGGTGCCGACGAACAGGCCGATGGCCAGGACCCAGAGCGTGGCGGTGGCCTGGTTGGGCACGACCCGGTCGTAGGTCTGCATGACGAACAGCGGGACCATCAGGCCGAGCAGGTTGATCAGCAGACTGGCCAGCACCGCGTCGGTATACAGCCAGCGCGACAGCTTCAGGGTATCGCGGAACCACGCCTCGACCCGTGGCACCAGCGGCGCGCGCGCCTCTTCCAGGTCGTGCTGCGGCTTGGCGAAGAAGGCCCGGCCGCTGTATTCGATGGCCAGGTGGTCGCGGTTGACCCACTGCTCGCCGCCATCGGCCTCGCAGGGCAGGATCAGCAGCTGGTTCTTCGGCCCCATCTTGCGC
>NZ_BPFX01000222.1 GCF_019655855.1 Pseudomonas paralcaligenes
AGGCCGACGTGGTCGAAGTCCCAGCTCACCGAGCCGGAGGCGCCGAGCTGGCCCTTGCGGAACAGCACGCGGATTTCGGCGACGGTGCGGTTCACGTTGTCGGTCAGGCACTCGACGATCAGCGGCACCTGGTTCGTTCGAAGTTGACGGTCTCGCCGAGCAGGCCGGCGCCTTTCTTGATGGCCCGCTCC
>NZ_BPFX01000223.1 GCF_019655855.1 Pseudomonas paralcaligenes
AGCAGGGCTTCTTCCAGCACCCGCGACTGGGCGTTGGAGCGGTAGAGGATGGCGATCTCGCTGCGCTTGAGGCCGTCCTTGCGCAGGGCCGCCTCGATCGACTCGACCACATAGCGGGCCTCGTCGTGTTCGTTGAAGGCGGCGTACAGGTTGATCGGCTCGCCGTCGCTGCCGTCGGTCCACAGTTCCTTGCCGAGGCGCCCGTTGTTGTTGGCGATCAGGGCGTTGGCGGCCTTGAGGATGCCGGCGGTGGAGCGGTAGTTC
>NZ_BPFX01000224.1 GCF_019655855.1 Pseudomonas paralcaligenes
GACCTGCTCGGCCTGCCGCGCGACTGGCGCTGGCTGGAGGTGCAGGCGCCGTTCGCCGCCGAGCAGCTCAGCGTCCGCGCCCTGGCCAACCTGTCCACCCGCTACCAGCACCGGGAGGCCAGCCTGGCGCCC
>NZ_BPFX01000225.1 GCF_019655855.1 Pseudomonas paralcaligenes
ATGGCGAAGGCGGAACGGATCTCGCCGGACAGCAGCGGCGCCAGCCATTGCTGTTTCTGCGCCTCGCTGGCGTAGCGCACCAGGGTCTCCATGTTGCCGGTGTCCGGCGCGGAGCAGTTGAACGGTTCGGAGCCCATCAGCGAGCGGCCCATGATCTCGGCCAGCGGCGCGTATTCCATGTTGGTCAGACCGGCGCCGTACTCGGATTCCGGCAGGAACAGGTTCCACAGGCCCTCGGCCTTCGCCTTGGCCTTGAGTTCTTCCATGATCGCGGTCGGCTGCCAGCGATCGCCTTCGTTGACCTGCTGCTCGAACACCACTTCGTTCGGGTAGACGTGGGCTTCCATGAAGGCGGTGACGCGTTCACGCAGTTCCTGGACCTTGGGGGAGTAGGCGAAATCCATGGGGACACCTTGGTGGTTGGCTTCGATGGGGAATGATGCTAGAACAGCACCCACGATTTATCTAAGCTATTTTCCTGCCTTATCAACATTCATAAGCAATATGTGATGAGGCTTGATCCCGCGGAGAAGGCCATGAACTTGAACAAGGTAGACCTCAACCTCTTCATCGTCTTCGATGCCATCT
>NZ_BPFX01000226.1 GCF_019655855.1 Pseudomonas paralcaligenes
GGTCCGGGCTACGCACGGACTGTCCTTTCTCCGGAGCCCTCCGGGGGCCGGCTTGAAGGGCCATCCATAGATATTCAAGCGGGGGACGCCTGGTTCTCTCGCCGCATCCATGCGGCTCATCCTCC
>NZ_BPFX01000227.1 GCF_019655855.1 Pseudomonas paralcaligenes
GGGCGAAGCCGATCTTCAGGGCTTCCTTCCAGGTCATGTCGTCCACCTCCTCGACGGTGATCTCGTGCTGGCGGCGCTCGGCCCAGAGCATCACCACGCCACCGACCACCAGGGCGACGGCCACGGTGACGGCGTTGAACAGGTACTCGTGGATCAGGTCGGCGA
>NZ_BPFX01000228.1 GCF_019655855.1 Pseudomonas paralcaligenes
AGCGCGAGCTGCAGCGCATCTGGGTGCAGCAGCGCAGCACCATGATCATGGTCACCCACGACGTGGAAGAGGCGCTCTACCTGGGCGACCGGGTGATCGTCATGGACGCCCGCCCCGGGCGCATCCGCCACGAGGTGCGGGTCGACCTGCCGCACCCGCGCGAGCGGGCGTCGGCGCAGTTGCAGCGCCTCAAGGAGAAGCTGCTGGAGGAACTGACGGGGAGTGAAGCCTCCTGATTCAGGAGGCTTTCGCGGCGTAGCGGCTGGCCGGCCGTTTCAGGCCGAGGTTGTCGCGCAGGGTCCGGCCTTCGTACTCGGTGC
>NZ_BPFX01000229.1 GCF_019655855.1 Pseudomonas paralcaligenes
CGCCCGCGGCCCGGTCGAGCTGATCGACGACCCGCAGCGCTTGCTGGGGATCGTCGGCCGCCTCAGCGACCGCCACGAAGCCGGCCGGCCGCAGCCCTGGGCGATCGACGACGCGCCGCGCGAGTACCTCGACGCCATGCTGCGCGCCATCGTCGGCTTCGCCCTGCCGATCCGCCGTTTGGAGGGCAAGTGGAAGCTCGGCCAGAACCGCTCTGCCGCCGACCAGGCCGGCGTCCACGCGGGCCTGAACGACTCCGCCGCGCCCCGCGACCGGGAGCTGGCCGCACGCATGACCCTCAGCCCATGACCCCGCAAAAGGAAATGCCCATGTCCCCCGCTTCGCCGCTCACCAT
>NZ_BPFX01000230.1 GCF_019655855.1 Pseudomonas paralcaligenes
CGTGGCCTGGGGACACGAGGCCCGGTGGCCAACCTGGCGGCCATGAGCGCCACCATCGGCGAGGCGCTGGACCTGTTCAGCCGACACAGCCCGGTGATGAGCGAATGCGAGAACCTGCGGGTGGAGCGCGAGGCGGAGCGGGTGCGCATCGCTTTCCTGTTCACCGCGCCGCTGGCCGATCATCCCCCGGCCTGCGAATACAGCCTGAGTTCGGCGCTGTGCTGGGGCCGGCAGATGAGTGGCGTGCGCCTGTTGCCGTTGCGGGTGGGGTTTCGCCATGCGCCACTGGCCGCGCAGGCCA
>NZ_BPFX01000231.1 GCF_019655855.1 Pseudomonas paralcaligenes
ATCGCCACCCTGGCCACCCGCATCCTGGGCGACAACGTCAGCGCCAACGACCACGTCAACTGCGGCCAGAGCAGCAACGACATCATCCCCACCACCATCCACGTGAGCGCCGCCATCGAGCTGCACGAAAGCCTGTTGCCGGCCCTGGGGCACCTGCTCACCGTGCTCTGCGACAAGTCGCTGGAAGTACAGCCCTTCGTCAAGACCGGCCGCACCCACCTGATGGACGCCATGCCGGTGCGCATGAGCCAGGTGTTGGACGGCTGGGGCCAGCAGATCCAGGCCAATATCCAGCACCTGCGCGCACTGCAGCAGAGCCTGCAGGCGCTGGCACAGGGCGGCACCGCGGTGGGCACCGGGGTCAACGCCCATCCGCGCATCGCCG
>NZ_BPFX01000232.1 GCF_019655855.1 Pseudomonas paralcaligenes
CCACTGGTTCCGCCAGGCCGCCGGGCGCGGCTGGCTGGACGACATGAGCGACGCCCAGCGCGCCGACTTCCTCAGCTTCGAGGGCAACGCCCAG
>NZ_BPFX01000233.1 GCF_019655855.1 Pseudomonas paralcaligenes
GGGTGCCGACCTTCGCCACGGCGAGCTGGGCCGGCAACCTGTTCCGCCGGGGCAGCGCCTCGCAGCCGTTCCTGCTGGTACCGCTGTTCCAGGTGGGCTTCGGCCTCAGCCCGCTGGTGGCCGGCCTGCTGACCCTGGCCGGCGGCGCGGGTGCGCTGACCATCAAGTTCCTCTCGGTGCGCATCGTCCAGCGCTTCGGCTTCCGCCGCACGCTGATGGGCAACGCGCTCCTGGCCGGCTGTTCCATCGCCCTGTCCGCGGTGTTTGAGGC
>NZ_BPFX01000234.1 GCF_019655855.1 Pseudomonas paralcaligenes
GGAGTGCCGCCTGGTACTGGACCAGCCCCTGAACGGCATCAGCGAAATCCGCCTCGGTGCGGACTGCCTGTGGAGCCGCTCCGGAGGGCCTGGCCACAATGGCTGGTGTGGCTTCCACATCATCGACCTGGCCGACGACCAGGCGGCCGCGCTGCAATTGCTGCTCCGCGAGATGCAATACTGAAGCGCTTTCCCGCCGCCCACAAAAAAGGCCGCTGACAGCCGCCTTTCTCTTTACCTGGGTTTCATGCGAACGGGT
>NZ_BPFX01000235.1 GCF_019655855.1 Pseudomonas paralcaligenes
CGAGGCCAGCGGCACCTGCGGGCCGTCGGCAGTGGCGACGTGGATCTGGTGCAGCGCCTGCGGGCCGATGCGGCCGCCGTCCTGGCTCTCCAGCACCACGCGGTACTGGCTGGCCTGGGTATAGATGGTGGAGATCTGGCGCTGGCCGAAGGCGTCGTACAGCGCGTCGTCGATGGCGCTGACGCTTACCCCCAGGCGCGAGGCGGTGTCGCGGTCGATGCTCAGGTACACCTGCAAACCGCGGTTCTGCAGGTCGTTGGCCACGTCGATCAGCTCCGGCTGGTCGCTCAGCGCCTCGGTCAGCCTGGGCGTCCATTCTTCCAGCAGGGCGGCGTCCGGCGACTCCAGGCTGAACTGGAACTGGGTGCGGCTGACCCGGTCC
>NZ_BPFX01000236.1 GCF_019655855.1 Pseudomonas paralcaligenes
GGCGGCGGGGCTGGCGCCGTCGTTGCACAGGATCAGCAGGCGCCGGCCGGGGTGCAGGTGCGTGGCGATGGCGGCCAGCGGCCGCGCCACCACCGACAGCAGGGTCGTGTCCTGCAGCGGCCAGCCCAGCCGGGCGGCGGCCAGGGAGCAGGAGGAGGGCGCCGGCAGCACCCGCATCTCGCTCTCGTCCAACTGCCGCGCCAGGCTGGCGCCGACGCCGAACAGCATGGGGTCGCCACTGGCCAGCACGCAGGTCGGTGTGCCGCGCCGCTGCAGCACCGGCGCCAGGCC
>NZ_BPFX01000237.1 GCF_019655855.1 Pseudomonas paralcaligenes
GCTGTTCGCCGTGTCCCGCGAGGTGATCAAGCACAGCGACGCCTTCAAGCTGCACCTGCCGGCCGACATCGAGAATTTCACCGAACTGGAGCCGGGCTTCCTGCTGGCCGAGGACATCGCCGGCACCCGCTGGCTGGGGGAAGAGCAGGGCGCGCGCAGCATCTTCCCCAACCCCAGGGTCAAGAACGGCCGGCGCGCCGGCATCCTGATCGTCCCCACCGAACTCTGACCGATTTACCCG
>NZ_BPFX01000239.1 GCF_019655855.1 Pseudomonas paralcaligenes
CCAGGCGCTCGCCGAGGCCGAGGCGTCCGAGCAGGCTGCTGGCCCTGGCGTAGCGCTCGGCCGGCGGCACGCCGGCGTAGATCGCCGGCACCTCGACGTTCTCGCGGGCCGATACGGTGGCGATCAGGTGGTAGCCCTGGAACACGAAGCCGAACGCCTCACGGCGCAGCCAGGCCAGTTCGTCGGTGTTCATCTCGGCCACGTCGCGGCCGGAGAAGCGGTAGCGGCCGGCGCTGGGGCGGTCGAGGCAGCCGAGCAGGTTCATCAGGGTGGAGTTGCC
>NZ_BPFX01000240.1 GCF_019655855.1 Pseudomonas paralcaligenes
GCAGGCGCTGCAGCGCCTGCTGCAGGGTTCCGACCTGACCGCCCAGGCCACCGCCGACGGCGGCTTCGTGATCGCCGCGCCGGCGGCGGGCGGCACGGCGCTGGAGCTGGGGGCGACCACCATCCAGGGCCAGGGCATGGGCGAGGCGACCGAAAACTCCGGTTCCTACACCACCGGGCTGGTCAGCGTCGGCTCGAAGACCCCGACCAGCCTCAAGGACACGCCGCAGACGGTATCGATCATCAGCCAGCAGATGATCGAGGACCAGCGCATCACCACCCTGCCCGAGGCGATGAAGCGTGCGCCGGGCATCACCGTGCGCAACAACAACTACCACGTCGAGCAGTTCTTCTCGCGCGGCTTCAGCA
>NZ_BPFX01000241.1 GCF_019655855.1 Pseudomonas paralcaligenes
CCGTTTCTCCCAGGGCCATCCGCAACTGCTCGGCCAGCACGCCCGGGTCGGCGAGCTGATCCAGCTCAACCGCGAGCGCTGGCGCCAGACCCTGGCGGTGGAAATCAGTTACGGCCTGGAGAACCACGCCGTGCACTTCGATCTGCTGTTGCTGTTCACCGAGGACTCGGTGCCGCGGCTGACCGGCAAGATCCAGCACCTGATGGAGTGAGCCGATGGGCGAACGCGCACAGATCGACCTGCAGGAGCTGCACTGGCTGCTCGACATCGTCCAGTGCCTGGACGTGGGCGTGCTGGTGCTGGACCGCGAGTACCGGGTCGAGGTGTGGAACAGCTTCATGGAGAACCACTCGGGCCTGGGCGCCGACCAGGCCCAGGGGCGGGTGCTGTTCGAGCTGTTCCCG
>NZ_BPFX01000242.1 GCF_019655855.1 Pseudomonas paralcaligenes
CACGGTGATTGGTTCTCCAATGAAACCAGCCGGTTACTTTATGTTTGATAGAAGCGAGCCTGCGCTGATCCACCACCCCGGACGACCGGGGTGCAGACCGAATGACGGCGGGACGGCCCGCCACCCCATGAGGCAAACCTCATGTTCGACACACTGCTGATCGCCAACCGCGGCGCCATCGCCTGCCGCATCCTGCGCACCCTGCGCCAGCTCGACGTGAAAGGCGTCGCCGTCTATTCCGAGGCGGACGCCGCCAGCCTGCACATCCAGCAGGCCGACGAGGCCCACTCCCTGGGCGAAGGCCCGGCCGCGCAGACCT
>NZ_BPFX01000243.1 GCF_019655855.1 Pseudomonas paralcaligenes
GCGAGAAGCAACCGGCTGAACAGAGAGAAGGCCAGCGCCGAGCCCAGCGGGTACCTGTGCCCGGAGCCGAATTGCAGCTGGATCAGGGTGACGAGCATCAGCGCCTGACGGCCGCGGAGCAGCTCGGGAGTTGGGTAGTTGCCCAGCGCCGGGATGAAC
>NZ_BPFX01000244.1 GCF_019655855.1 Pseudomonas paralcaligenes
CACTCTCTCCGTCGTCGGCAGCGTCAGAGGTGTATAAGCGACAGCGGCAGTGGCTCGCCGTCGAGCCAGGCGGCCAGCAGTTCGCCGGACAGCGGCGCGCTGATCAGTCCGCGCGAGCCGTGGCCGCTGTTGACGTAGAGGCCGTCCAGCCAGGGGCAGGGCGTTTCCGGCACCTGGCGGGCATCCTTGGCGAGTACCGCGTAGGCTTCGGCGAAGGCTTGCGCATCGGCCAGCGGGCCGACGATGGGCCGGGAGTCCGGGCTGGTGCAGCGGAACGCGGCGCGGCCTTCGAGCAGCGCCGGATCGAGCCGGTCGGCCTG
>NZ_BPFX01000245.1 GCF_019655855.1 Pseudomonas paralcaligenes
AGACCCTGGAATCCGCCCAGCGCGAGGCGCAGTCGGCCTTCGGCGACGCGCGCATGCTGGTGGAGAAATACGTGCTTCAACCGCGCCACGTGGAGATCCAGGTGTTTGCCGACAGCCACGGCAACTGCCTGTACCTCAACGACCGCGACTGCTCGACCCAGCCCCGCCACCAGAAGCTGGTCGAAGAAGCTCCGGCCCCG
>NZ_BPFX01000246.1 GCF_019655855.1 Pseudomonas paralcaligenes
CAGCGACCAGACCGACAGCACGTTCACCGCCGGCACCATCAGCGCCAGCAGCAGTGCCGCCAGCACCAGGCCGGGCTGGCCGTACAGGCTGCCGATGGCGGCCAGGCCGAGGTAGGTGTTGAAGCGCAGGAGGCCCTGGGTAAAGGCGCCGAAGCGCGCCGCCGGCCAGCCGCCCAGGCGACGCATCAGCAGCAGACCGAGCCAGCCGCCGCAGAGGCCG
>NZ_BPFX01000247.1 GCF_019655855.1 Pseudomonas paralcaligenes
GATCAGCCTGCATCGGCGACGGCAGCCCGTAGACTCGCAGATGCGTACAAGAGAACGATGCCCAACATCACCGACAGCCAACCGCAGCACCAGACCTGGCCGCAGCGGGCGCCGATCTCGCGCACCCGCGGCGCCAGCTCGGCGTAGCGCCGCGCCGGCAGGTCGGGGAACAGGTGGTGCTCGATCTGGTGGCTGAGGTTGCCGGTGAGGATGTGGAACATCCTGCCGCCCTCCAGATTGCTGGAACCACGCAGCTGGCGCAGGTACCAGTGGCCGCGGCTCTCGCCTTCCACCGACTCCTTGGGGAACACCGCGGCGCGCTCGGTGAAGTGGCCGCAGAAGATCACCAGGAAGGTCCACAGGTCTGTC
>NZ_BPFX01000248.1 GCF_019655855.1 Pseudomonas paralcaligenes
TGGCCGAGCGCGGGGGCCTGGTGCGCGTCGACGGCGCCCAGGGAGGCCGTCGCCCACAGCGACAGCAGCAGGGTGGAGCCAGTGATCAGGTTCTTGTAGGTCGTCATGGTCGTCACCGTCAGAAGTTCACGCCGAAGCTGAGCGCGATGAAGTCGCGGTCGACCTGGGTGTTGTAGTCGCCGCCGAAGAAGTTGGTGTAGGAGAGGCTCGCGCCGTAGGTCTTGTCGTACTCCGCGTCGAGCCCGACGCTGAGGGCCTTGGCGCCCTCGTTGAAGGGCGTGGTGGTCGGCCCGTAGCCCTC
>NZ_BPFX01000249.1 GCF_019655855.1 Pseudomonas paralcaligenes
GGCCTGCTGTGGCCCCAGGCGGGCCGCCAGCCGGAGCGGCACAACGGGCGTCATGCTCTCCCACTGGGCCCGGGCCAGGTTCCGGCGGATCACCGGTTTGATGTCGGTCTGCTCGGCCAGCGCCTGGCGCTCGGCCTGGCTCATCCCCGCCCACCGGGCGCCGGACTCTACTGCAGTCGCAGCTTAGGCCGGTGCGGCTTCCGGTGACGGCTCCGCTTTTGAAGGCGTTTCTTCCGTTTGCGCTTCTGATGGACGTTGAGCTTCACCTGAATTCGCCTCCTGTT
>NZ_BPFX01000250.1 GCF_019655855.1 Pseudomonas paralcaligenes
GCTCACCCCGGCCAGGTCGGCCGGGGTGAGCAGCGCGGGCACCGCCTGGGCGGCGAGGATCAGCGCCAGTTCGTCGGCCTCGCTGCGGCCGTTGGCCTGAGCCATTACCGCCAGCGAGCGCATCGCCGCGTCAGTGCCGATCCAGCCCGGGCACACCGCGTTGACGCGAATGCGCCGTGGCCCCAGCTCCCAGGCCAGCGAGCGGGTCAGGCCGATCACCGCGTGCTTGCTGGCAACATAGGCGGAGAAGCCCGGCACGCCCTTGAGGCCCCAGATCGAGGCCTGGTTGATCACGCTGGCGCCGTCGCGCAACTGCCCCTGCAGGGCACGGGTCAGGCGCAGCATCGAGGCCACGTTGTTGTCCAGCAGCGCCTGCCAGCG
>NZ_BPFX01000251.1 GCF_019655855.1 Pseudomonas paralcaligenes
GAGGGGACTGTCCTGCGTCAGCCGTAACGGCCGGTGATGTAGTCTTCCGTCTGTTTCTTCGCCGGGTTGGTGAACAGGGTGTCGGTGTCGCCGAACTCGATCAGCTTGCCCATGTACGTCGGAGACGCGCGCCGCCTGCTGCATGTTGTGGGTGATGTTTACGATGGTGTACTTGCTCTTCAGCTCGTAGATCAGCTCCTCGACCTTGAGGGTGGAGATCGGGTCGAGCGTCGAGCAGGGCTCGTCGAGCAGCAGCACTTCCGGCTGCACCGCCACGGTACGGGCGTTCACCAGGCGCAGCTGTTGGCCGCCGGACAGGCCGAGGGCTGAGTCGTGCAGGCGGTCCTTCCCTTCGACCC
>NZ_BPFX01000252.1 GCF_019655855.1 Pseudomonas paralcaligenes
CTGCTGCGCCAGTTGCCGGTGGACTGCCCGGGCATCGTCATCGTCCAGCACATGCCGGAGAAGTTCACCGCCGCCTTCGCCCAGCGCCTGGACGGCCTGTGCCGCATCGAGGTGCGCGAGGCCAGGCACATGGACCGGGTGCGCAGCGGCCTGGCCTTGGTCGCCCCCGGCGGCCGGCACATGCAGCTCAAGCGCAGCGGCGCGCAGTATTTCGTCGAGGTGCTCGACGGCCCGCCGGTCAACCGCCACAAGCCCTCGGTGGACGTGCTGTTCCGCTCGGTGGCCC
>NZ_BPFX01000253.1 GCF_019655855.1 Pseudomonas paralcaligenes
CGCCTACGCGGGGATGGCGGGGCAGAGCGGCTGCTGGCCTGGTTGCCCGGGTATCGGACGCGCATGCCTTGGTCAGTGCCGCCGATAGAGCTAGAATGCCGACCCTTTCATGATCTGACCGCCCAGCCATGCACATCCAGTTGAACGGCCAACCCTTCGAGCTGCCCGCCGGCGCCACCGTCGCCGACCCTCTCGTGCGCCTGGATGCAACCG
>NZ_BPFX01000254.1 GCF_019655855.1 Pseudomonas paralcaligenes
TCGAGCACATGCAATGCCTCGCCGGCCGCCGGGGGCGGCGGCGTGGGGGGCTGCAGCTCGTTGCGCAGGGCCAGGCTGGTCCACTTGAGCACCACCTGCGCCAGTCGCCGCTCGTTGATCGGCATTGACGACTACCTGACCAAGCCGTTCAACGAGCGGCAACTGGCCCAGGTGGTGC
>NZ_BPFX01000255.1 GCF_019655855.1 Pseudomonas paralcaligenes
GTCGGTCGGGTTCAGGCCGATGAGCGACAGGGCGGTGGCGGAGCCGTGCGGGGCAGCGCCGGGCTGGAAGTGGATCAGGGCTTCCGGGTGGCGCGGGCTGCCG
>NZ_BPFX01000256.1 GCF_019655855.1 Pseudomonas paralcaligenes
GTACAACAGTCCGCAGGGCCTGATCCGGCTGGGCTACGAGGTGCGCTCCGGGGGGGTGCAGCTGTGGGTCGACGACAGCGATTCGGGGCTCGATGCCGCGCAGCAGTAGCAATTGTTCCAGCCGTTCCAGCGCCTGGAACGGGAGAACTCCACCATTGCCGGCACCGGTAT
>NZ_BPFX01000257.1 GCF_019655855.1 Pseudomonas paralcaligenes
ATAAGAGACAGGGCTTTTCGGGTGCCCGGGCTTACAGGCGTGGGTAGTCGATGTAGCCGACCGGGCCCGGGGCGTAGAACAGTTCCGGGCGGGCATCGTTGAGCGGGGCGTCCTTGGCCAGGCGCTCGACCAGGTCCGGGTTGGCGATGTAGGGCACGCCGAAGGCCACGGCATCGGCCTTGCCGTCGGCCAGCCAGGCATTGGCC
>NZ_BPFX01000258.1 GCF_019655855.1 Pseudomonas paralcaligenes
ATCGTCAACGGCGGCATCTTCGCGCCTGGCTTCGACGACCCGAAGGACGAGGAGGCCCGCGCAATCCTCCAGAGCGGGTTCCCCGAGCACCGGGTGGTGATGGTGCCGGGCCGCGAAATCCTGCTCGGCGGCGGCAATATCCACTGCATCACACAGCAGCAGCCGGCACCGCAGCGGCGCTGAGGCCTGGATGAAAGAGGCCCGCTGTGAAGAGGGCCTGATGGGGGAGCAGGCTTGTGT
>NZ_BPFX01000259.1 GCF_019655855.1 Pseudomonas paralcaligenes
CGCGTCGCGGCCGATTCCCTGGCGCAACTGGTCCGGCGCGCAGAGTTGTCTGCCGCGGGAGCGACGGGCGCCGAAGAACCTGGACGAACTGATCCAGCCCATCCGCCAGGCCCCGGGCAAGATCCGCCCGGTCGGCTCGGGGCATTCCTTCAGCCCGCTGGTGCCCACCGACGGCACCCTGCTGTCGCTCAGCCACTTCTCCGGGCTGCTGGAGCATGACGCGCAGACCCTGCAGGCCGCAGACCTGGGCGGAATAGGAGCCGAAGTCGACGCCGGTGCCGTGGGTCGAGGCGGCGAGCGCCCCGGCCAGGGTCTGGGAGTAGAGGTCGGACATGTTGATCAGTGCCTGGCCGACGTCCTTGAGCGGCGCGCCCATCTGCGACATCGGCGTGCCGCCGGCGAACTCGGCCTGCAGGGTCTGAGCGTCATGCTCCAGCAGCCC
>NZ_BPFX01000260.1 GCF_019655855.1 Pseudomonas paralcaligenes
GCACCTCGTAGGTCAGCACCTGCACCGCCGCCGCCAGGTTCAGCGAGCTGAACTCGGGGTCCGACGGGATATGCACATGGAACTGACAGCGCTGCAGCTCGTCGTTGGTCAGGCCGGCGTATTCACGACCGAACACCAGCGCCACCTCGCCGCCCTGCTCGACGTGTTGCAGCGAGGTGGTCGCACACTCGCGCGCGTCCAGCAGCGGCCAGGGAACTGTCTCTTATAAACCTCTGACGC
>NZ_BPFX01000261.1 GCF_019655855.1 Pseudomonas paralcaligenes
GGACACGGCCGTGACCACGGCCTCGTTTTCCTCTTGTCGCATCGCCCTACCTCACTTCGTACACCAGCCGTGCCGCCATTCTGGAGGCGCCGGGCCGGCCGCCCCATGCTACTTGGGTAGCGGAACGGTTCGTCCGAAAGTAGCGCCCTGACGGATGGCACGCCTCCTGTGCCGTATTCGGCCCGCACGGTGCGCACGGCGCACCGTACGGCAATGTCGATCCGGCGTAGGGTGGGCCGTGCGCACCAGGAAACCCCGTG
>NZ_BPFX01000262.1 GCF_019655855.1 Pseudomonas paralcaligenes
ACGGGCCTCGGCCTTCTGGTTGAGCACGGTGTCGCTATCGCCCGGTTGTGGCAGGTACATGCGACCGTAGATGTCCATCTCCTGCTGAGTGATGGCGGCGCCAGTGTCCTTGCGCAAAATCGCGGCCAGCACTTCACGGCCGGACTGTTCGGCCTGCTGGCGCTCGGTGGACACCAGGCTATTACCCAGCGCTGAATCGCCAATGAGTGGTAGCCCCCGCACAATGGCTCCACGGGTTTCGCCGCGCTCCCC
>NZ_BPFX01000263.1 GCF_019655855.1 Pseudomonas paralcaligenes
AGCGGTGGCCGCGATGGTTGGTGCTGCGCTGCAGGAACTGGTCGAGCAGGTAGCCGTTGGCGCGGAGACCGCCCAGGCCGCCGGCTTCGACGGCGGCCTGGCGGGAGGCATCGA
>NZ_BPFX01000264.1 GCF_019655855.1 Pseudomonas paralcaligenes
ATGGCCGGCTTCCCGGCCAGTTCGCGCAGTGCCTCGCCGCCCGCGGTCGGCACCGCGTAGGGCACCGGCAGGCCGGCCCGGTGCAGGCGTTCGAGCAGGGCGACAAAGAACGGCATGTCCGCCCGCGGGCCGCGCTCGACCAGGGTCAGGACGAATTCGCCACCTTCAAGGCTGACGAAGAAGTTGCTGTTCTCGGTGCCCGCGGCGATGCCCTGGAAGTCCTTCAGGCGGCCGAGGCCGTAGGGCTCCAGGAAGACTTCCAGTTCATGGCGTTCGAGAGGCGTGAAGACCGACATGGCGGGAGGTCCGTAGTGTGGGCGCGGCGGCCGGGGCCGCCACGCGGGTTACCACTTGAAGATTTCCCAGGCGGGAATGAGCATGTCCGGCTGGTCGGAACGGACGAAGTTGCCCTCGCTGCCGTCGGCACGCACCAGGAAGTACGGCTTGCCGTTCTTCGGCGTGACCTTGATGGCGTAGAGGAAGCCGTTCTGCCGGTATTCGGTGATGGTCTTGTCGCCGTCCTGGCGGATGGTGACGTCCGGATCGCCGGTGACCGCGTCCTCGGCCATCGCCACCAGCGGGCTCGCGGCCAGCACGGCGGCCAGCATCAGGCGGTTGAATGCGCGCATGATAACCTTGTCCTTTTCTCGTCAATGGTCGGTCCATTCTAGCGCCGGCCCCATGGAAAAGGTTGATCCCTCGCATGTCTAACGCCCCCTTGGTCCTGGTCGACGGCTCCTCCTATCTGTACCGCGCCTTCCATGCCCTGCCCCCGCTGGCCACCTCCAAGGGGCAGCAGACCGGCGCGGTGAAGGGCGTGCTGAACATGCTCAAGAGCCTGCGCAAGCAGTATCCGGACAGCCCCTTCGCGGTGGTGTTCGACGCCAAGGGCGGCACCTTCCGCGACGAGATCTTCGCCGAGTACAAGGCCAACCGCCCGCCGATGCCGGAAGACCTGCGCGGCCAGGTCG
>NZ_BPFX01000265.1 GCF_019655855.1 Pseudomonas paralcaligenes
CCAGTCCTTGGGCTCGACGTAGGTGCCGACCCGCTGGTTGGGGTCCACGCCCGGCACGCCGAGGGTGACGATCTCCTTCTTCAGCTTGACCTTGGTGCGGTAGAAGGGCTGCTCGTCACAGTAGGACTCCTTGTGGTCCACGT
>NZ_BPFX01000266.1 GCF_019655855.1 Pseudomonas paralcaligenes
AGCGACAGCACCCAGGGTGGGCCGACCAGGCCGGCGATCACCCGGATCGAGTCGCCGCCCGTGCCCAGCGCCAGCACCGTGTCGCCCGCGTCCACCCGGCGCTGCTGGTCCTCGTCCAGGTCGACCTTCTCCAGGGTCGCCAGGCGCAGGTCGAAGCCGAACTGCTTTGCTTCCTTCAATGCCGCCAGGCGCCTGGCGACCCTGGAGAAGGTCGACCTGGACGAGGACCAGCAGCGCCGGGTGGACGAGGGCGACACGGTGCTGGCGCTGGGCAAGGGCGGCGACTCGATCCGGGTGATCGCCGGCATGGTCGGCACACCCTGGGTGCTGGAGGTCGGCCCGATCTACCAGATGAATCCCTATCCCACCGAGCTGCTGGTGCTGATCGGCGCGCTCGGCCTGACCCTCACCGGGTTCAGCCTCTATCTGCTGGTGCGCCGCCTGGATCGCCGCCTGCAGGCGCTGGAGAACGCCGCCGCCTACCTGGCCAGCGGCAG
>NZ_BPFX01000267.1 GCF_019655855.1 Pseudomonas paralcaligenes
GCGCCAAATTGCTTGGATTGACTTCGCCGTAACCTGCCAGCCACTCCTCACCTGCCTCAAGTTCCAGGCAGGTAGCGCCTTCAGGAACCGGAAGTGATGATGTG
>NZ_BPFX01000268.1 GCF_019655855.1 Pseudomonas paralcaligenes
GGCCAGGTTCTCCGGCTGCGCCAAATTGCTTGGATTGACTTCGCCGGAACCTGCCAGCCACTCCTCACCTGCCTCAAGTTCCAGGCAGGTAGCGCCGTCAGGAACCGGAAGTGATGATGTGAGATGCGCCTGGGTCAACAGTAAGCGGGTACCGCTGTCTTCAATCATGTAGGCCATACGATCCTGCGGATCTTCCGGATCCTGCGGTACATAGGCACCGACTGCCTT
>NZ_BPFX01000269.1 GCF_019655855.1 Pseudomonas paralcaligenes
GTACAGGAGGGCCGCGCATGAGCTACCAGGCGCCCCTGCGCGACATGCGCTTCGTCCTCCACGAGCTGTTCGACGTGGCCGGCCACTGCGAGCGCCTGGGCAACGGCCTGGACCGCGAGCTGATCGACGG
>NZ_BPFX01000270.1 GCF_019655855.1 Pseudomonas paralcaligenes
GTGCTGAAGGCCGTGAATGACCAGTACGGCATCGTCAACGGCCACGTCGAGACCGTTCACTCGTACACCAACGACCAGAACCTGATCGACAACTTCCACAAGGGCAGCCGTCGTGGCCGCAGCGCCGCGC
>NZ_BPFX01000271.1 GCF_019655855.1 Pseudomonas paralcaligenes
TCCCAGAGGGAGAGGGAAACCGAACGGGGAGAAGCAAATGCGACTAGTCATCGCCCTGGGCGGCAACGCCCTGCTGCGGCGTGGCGAGGCCATGACCGCGGACAACCAGCGCGAGAACGTGCGCATCGCCTGCGCGCAGATCGCCAAGGTGGCGCCGGGCAA
>NZ_BPFX01000272.1 GCF_019655855.1 Pseudomonas paralcaligenes
GCAGCAGGGCGACGCCGGCCCACTGCTCGACCCAGGCGCGGCGGTGCGGGCGCACGGCGGCATGCGCCAGGGTCAGGCCCCAGACCGCGAAGAAGACGTGGATTTCCCAGGCCGCGCGGCCCTCCAGGCCGGCCGCCAGCAGGCGGTTGGCCCACAGGTAGGCGGCCATGGCCAGCGGCAGGCCGGCGATGGCCGCCACGTTGAGCACCTGCACCAGGCGGTGGCCGAAGGGCGTCTTCGCGCCCGCCTTGGCCGGCGGCGGCGCGCGCTTGACCAGCCAGAGCACCGCGCCGCTGGCGATCATCACGCACCCACCGAGGCCGCACAGGAAGTACAGCCCGCGCAGCACGGGCCCGGCAAAGCGGCCGAGGTGCAGGCCGACCAGGGTGCGGTGGAACTGGGAGGCGGGCCTG
>NZ_BPFX01000273.1 GCF_019655855.1 Pseudomonas paralcaligenes
GGCACGCCAGGCCCTTGAGGTGATCTTCGGCGACCTCTGCGGCGCGCTGTTCCCCATGCGCCTCGGCCCCAGCGACCTGCGCCAGGAGAGCGAGGACTTCTACGTCGGCCACACCC
>NZ_BPFX01000274.1 GCF_019655855.1 Pseudomonas paralcaligenes
CCACAGGCTCGCCAGCGACAGCAGCAACAGGCCCAGCCAGCAGGCGAATGCGTTCACCCCGTTCCCCGCTGCAAATAGAGCAAGGGCAGCAGCAGCACCCAGATCAGGTCGACCATGTGCCAGTACAGGACGCACGACTCCAGCTCGCGGCGCCTGCCCGGCGCGTCGTACACCCCACGCCGGCAGCGCAGCGAGCTGGAGTCGTGCGTCCTGTACTGGCACATGGTCGACCTGATCTGGGTGCTGCTGCTGCCCTTGCTCTATTTGCAGCGGTGAACGGGGTGAACGCATTCGCCTGCTGGCTGGGCCTGTTGCTGCTGTCGCTGGCGAGCCTGTGGCTGGTCGCCGCGCCGGTGCCGTCCTGGGCGACCATGGGCCTGTCGCTGGCGGCGCTGGGCAAGGCCTGGCTGATCGTCGACGGCTTCATGGAGCTGCGCCACGGGCCACGCCTGTGGCGCGCCCTGCTGCTGGGCTGGGCGGCGTGCATGGCGCTGGCGCTGTAACTCGGTACGCCCTGAACGAGCCGGAGTAGCCCATTCGCGGACAAGGCTAGGCGCCCCCGGCGCTCCCACAGAT
>NZ_BPFX01000275.1 GCF_019655855.1 Pseudomonas paralcaligenes
TGGCCTCGGCGATCGCCGCCTGGGCGATGGCCACCGGTTTCTGGCTGATGTCCGAGGGGAAGAAGGTCACCCCGACCTCGCCGGCCAGGGTCTCCAGCTGCTTGATCGCCGCCGGGCGGTAGACGTCCGCGGACACCACCATCA
>NZ_BPFX01000276.1 GCF_019655855.1 Pseudomonas paralcaligenes
GAAGCGTTCGATGATCTGGCCCACCTGGCCGGCCATACCACCGAGGCGACCGGCCAGGTGGGCCAGATCATCGAACGCTTCCGCGACGGCATGGACCAGCTCGGCGCGGCCGGCGAACGCATGCACCAGGCGGTGGAGGATGGCCGCGAAGGCATGCTGCAGGTCGGCAACGGCCTGGACAGCACGCGCGAGGCCATGGACCGGCTGGACGAGCGGGTCGGCCACATCG
>NZ_BPFX01000277.1 GCF_019655855.1 Pseudomonas paralcaligenes
GGGCGGCGCAGCAGCAGTTCGCTGGGCAGGCCGCCGTCCAGCGTCGGCACGTCCAGGCTGGCCAGGGCGCTGCGGGCCTGTTCCGCCGGTTCGCCCTGGCCGAGCAGCACGGCCAGCTGGCTGCGCACGTCGTCCACCTGCTGGCGCAGTTCCTCGCGAATCCGCCGCTGCTCGGCGACCAGGCCGCGCTGCTGGGCCAGTTCCAGCGGCGTGGCGGCGCCGGCCGCCTGGCGGGCTTCCACGGTGGCCAGCACCCGCTCGGCGTTGGCCAGGTTGAGCCCGGCCAGGCGCAGGCGTTCGCCCAGGGCGATCTGGCGCAGCCAGGCGTCGGCGACGCTGGCGGTGAGGGTCAGGCGC
>NZ_BPFX01000278.1 GCF_019655855.1 Pseudomonas paralcaligenes
GGTGCTCTCGCGGAGGTTGCGCAGTCGGCTTTATACGCCAGCCGCGGCCCGCGCGGGGCGAAGCTGACAGAGATGTAATCTTCGCGTCAGCCTGGCGCCAGCGGCGGCGGCCTAGAGTGGCTGCCAGACCTACAGATGGAGCCCCGCCATGTCCGCACGTTTCTTCCTGCCGTCGCGCTGCGCCTTCAGCCTGCCGGCGCTGGCCCCCGGCGGCCACTTCGCCTTCGGC
>NZ_BPFX01000279.1 GCF_019655855.1 Pseudomonas paralcaligenes
GTGACCTCCAGCTCCACCCCTTCGCTGGTGGTGCCGCTCTCGGCCCTGTAGGCCTGGAAGCCGTTGGGTTGCAGCCTTCTGCCGTCGGCCACCGCCAGGTTGTCCTGCTCGACCCGGAACAGCGCCAG
>NZ_BPFX01000280.1 GCF_019655855.1 Pseudomonas paralcaligenes
CATCCACCCGGCTTCGACTCGTCCGCCTGATCGGCCTCGCGGGCATCCTCGGCGCGCTGCTGTGGCCGCTCGGGGACGCCCTCATCATCGGCCCCAATCCCGGCCTCGCCGACTATCCCCTTCTGCTCGACACCTACCCGGAGCGGATGGGCCTCGGCGGCCTGGCGA
>NZ_BPFX01000281.1 GCF_019655855.1 Pseudomonas paralcaligenes
GGCCGCTGTGGCCGTGGCCATGGCTGTCTTCGCTGGCGCGCTGGCGCGCGTCGGTCCTGGCCTCGGCCATGTCTGCGCTGCAGCCGAAGAAGCCGCAGGGCACGCCGCCGGCGATCGGCTTGCCGACCACGAAGAAGTCCGGGTCGAGGTCCCACAGCCGGGTGCAGCCGCCGATGTCGGTGGAGATGTTGTGGGTCTCGTCAA
>NZ_BPFX01000282.1 GCF_019655855.1 Pseudomonas paralcaligenes
GGATCACCGACTACAACCAGGAAAACTCCACCAATGGCGTGTGGGCCCTGTACGGCGTCACCGACCGCTTCCGCGAGCGCGCCGCGCTGATCGGTGGCAACCCGCAGTACGACCCGAAGAAGCGCGAGGTCAATATCAACGGCGCACAGTCGGTCAACGTCTACCAGGGCGGCTCCTC
>NZ_BPFX01000284.1 GCF_019655855.1 Pseudomonas paralcaligenes
GGCCGGCGCGCAGGCTGGCCGGCCAGTCGGCGCGCCGGCCTGCAGCGCCTGCAGTGGTCGGCTGGCAGCGTTCGCGGCAAGCTGTCCCGCGCCAACTGGCAGGCGCTGGTCGAACTGCAGCGCGAGGCCCAGGGCCTGGAGCGCGAGGGCGCCGACTTCGGCGACCTGCTGGATTTCCTCAACCGCCTGCTGACGTCGTTGGCTGCCCTTGCCGGCTTC
>NZ_BPFX01000285.1 GCF_019655855.1 Pseudomonas paralcaligenes
GAGCATCACCACCAACGTAGGATCCACCGCCGTGTCCGGTGAACTGAGCTACCGGACGAACATGCCGATACAGCTCAACAACTTCGACCTGACCCTGGCTTCCATCGCCCAGGGCCCAGTGGCCCAGGCGCTGGGCGTCTCCACCAACAGACCGATCTTCACCAGCGGCCACGCCGCGTTCGGTGACGGCGAGCAGATCAAGGGTTACGTGCGCAAGCCGATGACCCA
>NZ_BPFX01000286.1 GCF_019655855.1 Pseudomonas paralcaligenes
GGGGCTGAGGTTCTGCGGCAGGGTCATGAGGATCATGTCGTAGTCGAACTGGTCGAGGCGCTGCTTGTACTGGGCCCGGTCCACGGTGCGCAGGCTGGCGCGGATGCCGATGCTGGCCAGGTTCTCGGTGT
>NZ_BPFX01000287.1 GCF_019655855.1 Pseudomonas paralcaligenes
GCAGGTCGTTCTGCAGGATCAGCGTCGGGTAGTTGGCCAGGCCCGACACCAGGTCGATGTAGGCCTGCTTGTTGTGCTCGTCGCGCAGCCAGGTCACGGCCTTCTGCTGGGCCTTGACCAGGCGCGCGGTGATCTCCGGGTGGCGGTCGACGAAGCGGCCGTCGGCCACCAGCACGCCCTGGATGCTGCCGACCCCGCCCAGGTCGTCGGTGGACAGCGGCAGCTCGGCCACCCCGCGGGCCTTGAGCGCGATCAGGTTGGACAGGCCCCAGGGGGCGTCGCGCTGCTTGCCCGCCACCGCGGCGCTGGCGGCCAAGCAGAGCGACGCCCCCTGGGGCCTCTGCAAC
>NZ_BPFX01000288.1 GCF_019655855.1 Pseudomonas paralcaligenes
GGCGGAAACGGCCCGCCGCCACCTCGGCAGCCAGGTCCTTGTGCGTCGCGCAGAGGATACGGACGTCGACCACCAGCTCCTGTTGGCCACCCACGGCCCTGACGGCCTTTTCCTGGATGGCCCTTAGCAGCTTGACCTGCATGGTCAGCGGCAGGTCGGCGACTTCGTCGAGGAACAGGGTGCCGCCGTTGGCGGCCTGGAACAGGCCCTGCTTGTCTTCGATGGCGCCGGTGAAGCTGCCTTTCTTGTGGCCGAAGAATTCGCTTTCCATCAGTTCGGAGGGGATGG
>NZ_BPFX01000289.1 GCF_019655855.1 Pseudomonas paralcaligenes
ATCGTCGCGACCCTGGCGACGCTGATCGCCACCTGCCTGGCGACCCTGGCGGCGCTGGGCATGCACGGCCGGCGCTTCCGCGGCCAGGGCGCGTTGCAGGGCGTGCTCGGCCTGCCGCTGCTGGTGCCGGATATCGTCTGCGCGGTGGCGATCCTGATGTTCTTCGCCTTCATCGGCCTGAAGCTGTCGCTGCTGACCATCCTGATCGCCCACGTGGTGTTC
>NZ_BPFX01000290.1 GCF_019655855.1 Pseudomonas paralcaligenes
TGGCGTGTTGCCGAGGACCATGCCCAGTACTACTACGACAAGCAAGTGCCGTGGCACACCGTGGAAACCCTATACGACGTGATCTCCGGCCGCTACCTGGCGCTGGGCATGAAGCACGAGGAGAAGAACGCCTACGACTTCGGCGACAAGGCCGCGACCACCGACTTCACCCCGGCAGCCCTGCGTCAGGCCGGCGTGCGTTAATCCGCGCCGAACTCGAAG
>NZ_BPFX01000291.1 GCF_019655855.1 Pseudomonas paralcaligenes
GCGCTGACCCTCGCCGCCGAGGGCGGCCAGCTGCAGCTGAACGTGATGGAGCCGCTGATCGCCTACAAGATCCTCGACTCGATCCGCCTGCTGACCCGCGCCATGGACATGCTCCGCGAGCTGTGCATCGACGGCATCACCGCCAACGAGCAGCGCTGCCGCGAGCTGATGGAAAGCTCCATCGGCCTGGTCACCGCGCTCAACCCGTACATCGGCTACGAGAACGCCACCCGCATCGCCAAGACCGCGCTGGAAACCGGCCGTGGCGTACTCGAACTGGTCCGCGAAGAGAAGCTGCTGGACGACGCCACCCTGGCCGACATCCTGCGCCCCGAGAACATGATCGCCCCGCGCCTCGTGCCGCTGCAGCACTGATTGGAGAACGCCCCCATGCAAACGTCCGCGACCCCGGTCACCAA
>NZ_BPFX01000292.1 GCF_019655855.1 Pseudomonas paralcaligenes
GCGGCGCCAGGCGGGCCTTGCACTCGCGGCGCATCCACTTGCGCCCGGCGCCGTGGGCCAGGGACAGCAGGCTGCGCTCGTCGGCGACGGGCTCGACCAGGTAGCTGAAATCGCCACGCGAGCCGGGGATCACCATCACGCCCTGGTCCGCCGGCGTGGCGCCCTTGCGGTGCAGCCAGCCGTCGCGCCCGTCGATGCGGGCCGGCGACACCAGGTTGTGGTTGACGTCCAGCACGGCCTCTGCCGCAAGCACC
>NZ_BPFX01000293.1 GCF_019655855.1 Pseudomonas paralcaligenes
AACGTCTCCGGCCACCGCATGGGCACCGCCGAGGTGGAAAGCGCCATGGTCGCCCACCCGAAAGTGGCCGAAGCCGCGGTGGTCGGTGTGCCGCACGATATCAAGGGCCAGGGCATCTACGTCTACGTCACCCTGAACGCCGGCGAGGAGCCTTCCGAGCAGCTGCGCCAGGAACTGAAGAACTGGGTACGCAAGGAAATCGGCCCGATCGCCACGCCGGACGTGATCCAGTG
>NZ_BPFX01000294.1 GCF_019655855.1 Pseudomonas paralcaligenes
GCAGTTCGTCGACGCCGGCCGGCAGCAGTTGGTCGATGCGGCTGCCGAGCAGGTCGATGCCATGCGCCGCGCAGGCGGCGAAGGCCGCGTGGTTGGCGCCGATCACCCGGCCGCCCTCGTCGAGGGCCAGCAGTTGTTCGTTGCCCAGGTCGGCGATGTCGTCGCGCGGCTTCAGCGACAGGCTCAGGCGGTCGCGGTAGCGCT
>NZ_BPFX01000295.1 GCF_019655855.1 Pseudomonas paralcaligenes
GCTCGCGCAGGCGCTGCATGGGCGCGGACTGGCCGATCAGGCGGCCGCCCAGCTCGTCGCGGTCGGCCAGGGCCAGGCGCAGGCTGCGGTTCTCCAGCACCAGGCGGCGCAGCTCCAGGGCGCGGCGCACGCCGTCGAGCAGGGCCTCGCTGGCGAACGGCTTCTCCAGGAAATCGTAGGCGCCGGCGCGCA
>NZ_BPFX01000296.1 GCF_019655855.1 Pseudomonas paralcaligenes
GCGCAGGGTGGCGCCGCTGGGCGCCGCCGAGGAGCAGGACATCGACGTGGCGGTGATCTGCGCCACCCACCGTGACCTCAAGCGCCTGGTGCAGGAGAAGAGCTTCCGCGAGGACCTCTACTACCGCATCAACGGCATCAACCTGCGCCTGCCGGCGCTGCGCGAGCGCGACGCTCTGCCAGCCTTCATCGACGGCGTGCTGCAACGCCTGGGAGCGAAGGACATCCGCCTGGACAAGGAACTCGGCGAGCTGCTCTGCAGCT
>NZ_BPFX01000297.1 GCF_019655855.1 Pseudomonas paralcaligenes
AGGGGCTCCGCGGAGCCCCTTTTGTCGTCTGGTGTTTCTCAACCGGCCATGGACAGGCGGTTGCGGCCCTCGCGCTTGGATTCGTACAGGGCGTTGTCGGCGCGGCTCTGCAGGCTTTCCGGGGACTCGCCCGCCAGTAGGGTGGCGCAACCCAG
>NZ_BPFX01000298.1 GCF_019655855.1 Pseudomonas paralcaligenes
CAGGTGCTGCAGCTGAAGCTGGAAAGCGCCGTCGAGATGGAGATCAACGGAGCGGACCACCAGCTCGACTGGTCCGGCGAGGAGCCGGCGATCTCCACCTCCGGCGTGGGTCACCGCATCGAGCGGCGCTCCTGACGGTCAGAAGTCGTACTTCGCCGTCAGCAGGGAGCTGCGCGGCGTGCCGTAGGTATCGGTAGAGCCCCAGTAGAGGTCGTAGCCGATGCCCGAGTAGTAGCTGCGGCGTTCAGCTGCAGGTCGAGCTGCTCGGTGGCGCGTGGGCGGCAGCGCCTACTGGCAGAGCCGCGTCTACAACGACGGGACCATTCCCGATGGCAGCTACCGCCTCGAACAGGGTGGCTATGCCCTCGTCGACCTGCTGGTCGGCTACCGCGCCACCGAGCAGCTCGACCTGCAGCTGAACGTCAACAACGTCTTCGACCGCAGCTACTACTCGGGCATCGGCTACGACCTCTACTGGGGCTCGACCGATACCTACGGCACGCC
>NZ_BPFX01000299.1 GCF_019655855.1 Pseudomonas paralcaligenes
CTCTGGGGCGCGCTGCTCGGCGCCGCTGCCTGCCTGCTGCACGGCGCCTGGGTGCTGCCGCGGCAGATCCTGCTGACCCATCCCGCGGCCTTCACCGGCCTGCGCCGCGACGAGGGTGGCTGGCAGTTGTTCAATCGCCGCGATGGCTGGCAGGCGGTGCAGCTGAGGCCGGACAGCCTGGCGCTGCCGGTGGCTGTGGTGCTGCGCTTCCGCCTGGTGGGCGAGCGCCGCATCCGCGGGCTCTGCATCGGGCGCGATGCGATGGCCCGTGACGCGCACAGGCGCCTGCGGGTGCGCCTGAAGTTCAGCCGGCGTAGATGGGCGGCACCAGGATAGTGTCGCGGGCATCGGGC
>NZ_BPFX01000300.1 GCF_019655855.1 Pseudomonas paralcaligenes
GCATGGCGGAGGCCTCGGCATGCTGGAACTGCATTCGCTGGGCCATGGCCTCGGGTTCGCGGCGCTGGCGGGCCTCTTCTACTGCCGGGTCCTCGCGGCGCACCCGAACGTGGGACAGCACGCGGATGGTGTCGCGCTTGATCGAGTCGAGCAGCTCCTGGAACAGAGT
>NZ_BPFX01000301.1 GCF_019655855.1 Pseudomonas paralcaligenes
ACCCTGATCGTCGCCGAGACCATTTCCGCCAGCAGCGGCATCGGCTACCTGGCGATGAACGCCCGCGAGTTCCTGCAGACCGACGTGGTGGTGCTGGCGATCCTGCTCTACGCGGTGCTCGGCAAGCTGGCCGACGTGGCCGCCCGCGGCCTCGAACGCGCCTGGCTGCGCTGGCATCCGGCCTACCAGGCCAAGGCGGGTGCGCGATGACCGCCCTGCACAACATCCGCCAGGGCATCCCCCTGGCCATCCAGGGCATCCGCAAGGCGTTCGGCGAGCGCGAGGTGCTGCAGGGCATCGACC
>NZ_BPFX01000302.1 GCF_019655855.1 Pseudomonas paralcaligenes
GGGCGGTGCGCAGCGGGTCGAGGCCGATCACCTGCAGCTCGTGCCCTTCCAGGCTCAGGCGGTCGCCGGCCAGGGGCTCGGGGATGATGATCTCGGTCGGCGCGCCGTCGCCGAGGATCGGTCCCCAATAGGCCAGCTTGGCCGCCTGGGTGGCGCGGATATGCTCGACGGTGGCGGCGGTGGCGACCACCCGGGCCTCGGGGAACGCGCGCTTTAGGGTCTGCAGGCCGAAGTAGAAATCCGGGTCGCCGTGGCTGATGTAAATGGTGGTCAGGCGCTTGCCGCTGGCCT
>NZ_BPFX01000303.1 GCF_019655855.1 Pseudomonas paralcaligenes
TTGCGGATGCGCGAGCAGATCCGCACCATCCAGCAGGAGCTGGGGCTGACCAACCTGTTCGTCACCCATGACCAGGAAGAGGCGC
>NZ_BPFX01000304.1 GCF_019655855.1 Pseudomonas paralcaligenes
CCACGCTAGACCTCGACCAGGCCCAGCGCGACACCCTGCGCATCACGGTGCGCGCCGTCGGCGGCTACGGTACCGGCGTGCTGCGGGCGACCGTGGCCGGCCTTGACCTGCCGGGGGAGAACCTGCCGGCGTTCAGACGCGAATGGCGGATCGGTGTGCGCTCGGCCT
>NZ_BPFX01000305.1 GCF_019655855.1 Pseudomonas paralcaligenes
CCCGTCCGCCGGGTGGCCGGCCTGCTGCGGGCGTTGCAGGAACTCAACAGCCGGGACACCCGCCAGGTCGACGACATCGTGCTCGGCTGCGTGACCCCGGTGGGCGACCAGGGCGCCGACATTGCCAAGACTGCGGCCATGGTCGCCGACTGGGACGTGAGCGTCGCCGGCGTGCAGCTCAACCGCTTCTGCGCCTCCGGTCTCGAGGCGGTGAACATGGGCGCGATGAAGGTGCGCTCCGGTTTCGAGGATCTGGTGGTGGTTGGCGGCGTGGAATCCATGTCCCGCGTGCCCATGGGCTCCGACGGCGGCGCCTGGGTGATGGACCCGGAGACCAACATCCACTCCAACCTCGTGCCCCAGGGCATCGGCGCCGACCTG
>NZ_BPFX01000306.1 GCF_019655855.1 Pseudomonas paralcaligenes
TGGCCGCGAAGCTTTTAGCGTGCCGCCTCGGTTCGCGGCCAAGGCCGCTACCGCACAACCTGGAGCCTCAGCGCAGGTTCTCCAAGGCCCACACAGCGGCCTCCACCCGCGAGCGCAGGCCGAGCTTGTGCAGCAGGTTCTTCACGTGGACCTTCACCGTGCCCTCGGTGATGCCGAGCTTGTTGCCGATCATCTTGTTGCTCAGGCCGGAGGCGATCATCTTCAGCACCTGGCGCTCGCGGTCGGTGAGGTCCAGCGAGCTGGCGCCCTGCGCCGTGCGCAG
>NZ_BPFX01000307.1 GCF_019655855.1 Pseudomonas paralcaligenes
CCGGTGGACCCGGGCCATGTGCAGCGCCTCCTCGGCGTGCCGCTGATCGACGGCGGTACGGTTCGCCTGCCGGGCGCTGAAGATGGGCCTGGTCAACCGGGTGACGGCGCCGCGCCAGAGCCGCCACTCGGCGCACCCCAGACCATGCCCCGGTGTAGGGTGCGCCATGCGCACCAGGGGCTCTGTACGGGCTGCTGGTGCGCAC
>NZ_BPFX01000308.1 GCF_019655855.1 Pseudomonas paralcaligenes
GCAAGGCAAATACGCCCTGGTGGTTGGCCGCTTCAACAGCTTCGTCGTCGAGAGCCTGGTCAGCGGCGCCGTCGACGCTCTGGTCCGCCACGGCGTGAAGGAAAGCGACATCACCGTCATCCGCGCCCCGGGCGCTTTCGAGATTCCGCTGGTCACCCAGAAGGTCGCCCAGCGCGGCGAGTTCGCCGCCATCATCGCCCTCGGCGCGGTGATCCGTGGCGGTACCCCCCACTTCGAATACGTCGCCGGCGAGTGCACCAAGGGCCTGGCCCAGGTGTCCATGGAATACGGTGTGCCGGTCGCCTTCGGCGTGCTGACCGTCGATTCCATCGAGCAGGCCATCGAGCGCTCCGGCAC
>NZ_BPFX01000309.1 GCF_019655855.1 Pseudomonas paralcaligenes
CGACCTTCTCCAACTCCAAGCGCATGGAGGGGGTGTTCGACGTGCAGCGCGACCACGTGCGCCTGCTCGACCTGGCCATGGCGCGGCTGGCGAAGGGTGGCGTGCTGTACTTCTCCAACAACTTCCGTAAGTTCCAGCTCGACGAGAGCCTGGCCGAGCGCTACGCGGT
>NZ_BPFX01000310.1 GCF_019655855.1 Pseudomonas paralcaligenes
ATCCACCTGATGGGCATCAGCTCGATCATGGGCGCGATCAACGTGATCGCAACCATCCTCAACCTGCGCGCCCCCGGCATGACCCTGATGAAGATGCCGCTGTTCGTCTGGACCTGGCTGATAACCGCCTTCCTGCTGATCGCGGTGATGCCAGTACTGGCCGGGGTGGTGACCATGATGCTGATGGACATTCACTTCGGCACCAGCTTCTTCAGCGCGGCCGGCGGCGGCGACCCGGTGCTGTTCCAGCACGTGTTCTGGTTCTTCGGTCACCCCGAGGTGTACATCATGATCCTGCCGGCGTTCGGCGCCGTCAGCTCGATCA
>NZ_BPFX01000311.1 GCF_019655855.1 Pseudomonas paralcaligenes
GCGCCTCGCCCAGGTAGCCGGCCAGGACCAGAGCGCCTACCAGCCTCAGCAGGCCGCCCCAGGAGGCGACGCCGAAGCGCTCGCCCCGCAGCGCAGCCAGCCCACCGAGCATGCACACCAGGCCGAAGGTGCGGACCCCGGCGATCAGCTGATCGTCGTCACCGTCACAGCCCCGCCAGCCGCGCCCGCCGCCCATCAG
>NZ_BPFX01000312.1 GCF_019655855.1 Pseudomonas paralcaligenes
TCGACCACTTCAAGCATGTCAACGACCACCACGGCCATGCGGTGGGCGACAGTGTGCTGCGCCAATTCTCCACGCTGCTGCGTGACAACGTGCGCAACTGCGACAAGGTCGGCCGCCTGGGCGGCGAGGAGTTCCTCATCATCCTGCCGGAGATCGACGCCGAACAGGCCCGGTCCGCGGCGCTCGCCCTGCAGGCGCGCATCCGCCAGTTCGACTTCGACACCGTGCTGCGCAAGACCGCCAGCTTCGGCATCACCCAGTTCCGTGGCGACGAGAGCCCGCAACACATGCTCGACCGCGCCGATCGCGCGCTGTACAAGGCCAAGGCCGACGGCC
>NZ_BPFX01000313.1 GCF_019655855.1 Pseudomonas paralcaligenes
GTGGGCAGCGTTGCTACGGCAAATGGCGCCAGGCTAGGCGCGGGACGACAGGCAATGGTCGCTCCACGGGCAAGCTCCGCAACAACGCATGGCGCAATTTGACAAGCAACCCAGAGCACCGGGCAAGTGTCTGCGCGGTGCTGCGTTATTCGTCGTTCATCTGGAATAACCAAACCTCTCTCCTCATGCCTTGCTCCGCGCAAAAACTGGCCCGGTCCTC
>NZ_BPFX01000314.1 GCF_019655855.1 Pseudomonas paralcaligenes
AGGCTGAGCAGCCAGTACTACCTGTGGCTGGACAGCATGCCCATCGGTGGCCAGGACTTGAACTACGCCCCGAATGGGAGTGTGAGCAGCCGAACCACCTTCTACCTGCATGCCGACCACCTCAACAGTCCGCGGCTGGCAACCAATCAGGCAGGCCAGGAGATCTGGCGCTGGAAGTCCGATGCCTTTGGCGAGGGTGTCGCCAGCGTCGTGCAGGGCAGCGGTATCGATGCCATCAACCTGCGTTTCCCGGGGCAGTACTACGACTTCGAGAGTGGGCTGCATTAA
>NZ_BPFX01000315.1 GCF_019655855.1 Pseudomonas paralcaligenes
CAGTTTAGGCAACTTGGTGTACGAAAAGATAGAAGCTTGACCAAAGTCCGCCAAATTATTAAAGACCAAATATGGTAAGGCAAAACTGGTTGTTCCAAGTCACAGTGAAGTTGGAGACGCATCACTCGTGAAACTTACATTAGAGCAGGCGGTTAAAGGGTTAAACGAAAGTAAAAAACCATCAAAACCAAGCAACTAAATTTCTAACAAGTCGTTGCAGCACGCCACTACGTGGCTGGACAGTTTGTAAGTTGCGCGTTGTGGAATACTTTGCGAAGCAAACCACAAAAGCGCAATTTACAAACTG
>NZ_BPFX01000316.1 GCF_019655855.1 Pseudomonas paralcaligenes
GATGCATTCGTGCTTGATCTCGGGGGCCAGCGAAAAGGCGCTGGGGGTGAGTCGGTGTTCGCCGGACCTGGATTCGGGCAGGCCGAAGCTGACAGCGTAGTCGAAGTCCTCGCCGGCGAAGCCCAGGCGCAGGCGCGCGGCGAGGGCCGCCCTGGAGAGGAATCTGGCCGCGGCGCATGCGCCGGCTGATTTTCGCCGGGCCGGCCCACAGGGTCGAGTCCAGCCCTCCTTCCCGGGCCAGGGCGTTGACCACGCCGCCCCGCGCCGTCTCGGCCAGCAGGCGCAGGGCCTTGTACAGATTGGACTTGCCGCTGCCGTTGGCGCCGGTGATCAGATTGAGCCGGCCGAGCGGCATCACCAGGTTGTTGATGGAGCGGTAGTTGCCGACGGCGAGGGTGTGCAGCATGGGGAGTCGTCCTGACGGGGGCCTGCCTATGCTAGCGCGACCCGCGCCTCGATGCGCAGCGGGCCCTGCGGTTCTGCGGCGGCGTAGCTGACCAGCTGCAGTTCGCGCACCGACAGGGCGAGTGGCGGGCAGCCGCCTAGGGCCGCCGCGCGGCGCCATTCGGCCGTGTTGGCGGCCACGCGGTACAGGCCGACGGTCAGGTGCGGCACGTAGGGCGCCTGGCGCACTTCGGCAGTGAACCGTCCCAGCGCCTGGCGCAGGCGATCCAGCGCGGCGTCTTCCCTGACGGTCAGGAAGGCCGCGCTGGCGAAGCTGTCCAGGCCGCCGATGCTCAGCTCGAAGGGTGCCATCCGCAGCGCTTCGAGGGCGCCACGCTGGTCGTCGAGCCGCGTCGTCGCGATGTCGTCGTCATGCCCTGGCTTGGCGCAGGGAAATCCGCACACGAACAGGGTGATATGGGCCTGGCGCAGGCCCGGCGGATGCAGCCAGTCGCCGAGCAGCGCCCGCGCGGCGCCGAGCCGGGTCAGGACCCGCGGGCACTCCACCGGGATCGACCAGAGCCAGTAGCGCTCGCGGCCCCGGCGCCATTCGGGATGGTCGCGCAGCTCGCAGGGCAGCGTGGCATCGGGCGCGTGGCATGGGTCGAGCAGGCGCATGGGCTCAGCCGGCCCGCCGCCCCAGGTGCAGGATCAGCGCCAGGGCCGCCGGATAGCAGAGGTAGTGGAAGAAGAACAGCAGCTGGCCCATGTTGCCCGGCTCGTCCTTCAGCCACATCAGGCCGAAGATGACCAAGTAGATCAGGCCGAGCACGGCCGCGTACAGCGCGACCAGGGCCCAGCGCTCGCGGATGTCCGGCCGGTGC
>NZ_BPFX01000317.1 GCF_019655855.1 Pseudomonas paralcaligenes
GCGCCGCGAGCGGTTCGAGCTGGCCACGTAGCGCCGGGGCGGTCCGGCCGCTGGTCAGGCTCCTGTCGACCGCGATGGTCAGGCCGGCGGCCTCGCCGAGCTGGCGCATGGACACGGCCAGCGGCCCGGCCGGCAGGTCGAGGTCGACCGGCGCGGCGTGGACCTGTGCGGCGATGGACAG
>NZ_BPFX01000318.1 GCF_019655855.1 Pseudomonas paralcaligenes
CCGACGCGCAGGTCCATGTAGTCTTCCTGGGTCGGGTCCTTCTGCCGCCGCACCATGAAGTCGCCGGCGATCCGCCCCTCCCCGCCCACCACCTGCAGGTAGGGGCTGTACAGGGTGAAGCCCTCGTCGTCCAGCTCCCAGCGCAGCCGGGCGCCGGCCTGGAGGTAGTGCCACATCTCGGGGAACAGGTTGGGGAAGTGCAGGCCGAAGTTCTCGCTGTCGGCCAGGCCCTCGCCGCCGCCCAGCGCGCCGCGCACGCTGCCGCTGGCGTTTTCCACCGCCGGCACGCCGTGCCAGGCGCCTATGC
>NZ_BPFX01000319.1 GCF_019655855.1 Pseudomonas paralcaligenes
CTTCGGCCAGCGCCTGCTGCAGGTAGAACATGTTCGCCGGCAGCAGCCCTTCCTTCAGCGCCGGGCCGGGGCGGCGCAGGGCGTTGGCGTCCAGCGGGTTGATGCTGTTGATGCCGCCGCCGATGAACAGGCTGCCGCCCCAGCTGACCACCTGCTTGCCGACGCGGACCGAGCCGGGCAGGTCGGCGACCTCGTAGTTGTGGTAGACGAAGGCGTCGAGCAGCTCCACGCCGGACGACTGGGCGCCGCGCTTGCGGTTGTCGTCGCGGATGTCGTAGAGCAGGCGGTGCCCGTCCTTCAGCTCGAAGTCGTACCAGTACTTGCCGCGCAGGAACACCCCGGTGTCGCCGTATTCAAGTTCGTGGTC
>NZ_BPFX01000320.1 GCF_019655855.1 Pseudomonas paralcaligenes
GGCCTTCAGACCGCGATCCTCGAACACCGCCTCGATGACCAGGTCGCAGCTGTCAAGATCGGCGTCGCTGGCGGTCGGCTTGATCCGCGCCAGGAAGGCATCGCGCTTGTCAGCGGTCATCTGACCCTTGGCGACTTTCTTGTCGAGCAGCTTGGCCGAGTAGGCCTTGCCCTTCTCTGCCGCTTCGAGCGAAACATCCTTGAGCACTACCTCTATACCGGCGGCCGCCGACACATAGGCGATGCCGGCGCCCATCATGCCGGCGCCGAGCACCCCGACCTTCTTGGTCACGTACTGCGG
>NZ_BPFX01000321.1 GCF_019655855.1 Pseudomonas paralcaligenes
ACCTTCACCCGGGTCATGGCGCGGGCCATGGAGCGCCGCGGCCTGCGCGTGAGCGTGGCCAACTCGGCGGAGGAGGGGCTGGTGCTGGCCAAGGACGACCTGCCGGACTACGCCGTGCTCGACCTGAAGATGG
>NZ_BPFX01000322.1 GCF_019655855.1 Pseudomonas paralcaligenes
GTACCAGGGCATCGAGACGGCGCTGTACAGCGAGCCGACGGGCGGCCACCAGTGGTTCGCCGCTTCCCCCGCTAAGATCCTCGACTGGTTCCAGCGCCTCCCCTGATCCACTGCCCGCCCCGCCTTCGCCGGCGGGGCTAGTTGTCTGAATCAACCGTTGTTCACCCGCTCACCCCCT
>NZ_BPFX01000323.1 GCF_019655855.1 Pseudomonas paralcaligenes
GGAGTTCACCCGGCCGTGCGACCGGCTCGGCTTCTCCAGCATCATTGGCTTCAGTTCGACGGTGGGCCAGTTGACCCGCATGGACCACATCACCGTGACGGACATGGGCGACATTCCCCAGACCTGCCAGATCGAGAGCCTGTACCGGCTGGAGAAGGTGGAGAAGAAGGCGCCCTGAGGCAGACGGGGCGGCGCGCGCCGCCCCGCCGGGGTCAGAACTCGCCGCGCAGGGCCAGGGAGAAGTTGCGCGGCTCGCCGTAGTAGTAGTTCACGCCGATGGCGCCAATCTTCTCGTAGT
>NZ_BPFX01000324.1 GCF_019655855.1 Pseudomonas paralcaligenes
ACCAGCGTGATCACCCGCAAGATCGCCTACCTGGTCCAGCAGTGCGGCATCCGCGCCCAGCACATCGTCGCCATGACCTTCACCAACAAGGCCGCTCGGGAAATGCGCGAGCGCGTCGGCACCCTGCTCAAGGGCGGCGAGGCGCGCGGCCTGACCGTGTCCACCTTCCACAACCTGGGCATGAACATCATCCGCAAGGAATACGCCCGCCTCGGCTACAAGCCCGGTTTCTCGATCTTCGACGACGGCGACATCAAGGCCCTGCTGACCGACATCATGCAGAAGGAGTACGCCGGCGACGACGGCGTGGACGAGATCCGCAACTACATCGACGGCTGGAAGAACGACCTGATCCTGCCGGACGAGGCCCTGGCCAACGCCCGCGGGCCGAAGGAGCAGACCGCAGCGGTGGTCTACCTGCACTACCAGCGCACGCTCAAGGCGTACAACGCGGTGGACTTCAACGACCTGATCCTGCTGCCGGTGAAGCTGTTCCAGGAGCACCCCGACGTGCTCGAGAAGTGGCAGAACCGCATCCGCTACCTGCTGGTGGACGAGTACCAGGACACCAACGCCAGCCAGTACCTGCTGGTGAAGCTGCTGGTGGGCATACGCC
>NZ_BPFX01000325.1 GCF_019655855.1 Pseudomonas paralcaligenes
GGATGCTGGCCGGCAAGCTGTTCCCCAAGCCCGAGCAGCAGGCCCTGCGCGAGCTCGTGGCGCAGCGCATCGCAGGCAACGACCGCACCTCCTACCTGTTCGCCATGCGTGCCATCACCGGCCGGTCGGCCCTGGCGTCGGCGGGCGAGGC
>NZ_BPFX01000326.1 GCF_019655855.1 Pseudomonas paralcaligenes
GCGCTGGTGCAGGCGCAGTCCAACGCCGGGCGCGGCTCCTCGCTGGAACTGGCCGAGGCGCGGCAGCGCCTGGACAGCCAGCTCGCCAGCGAGCTGGACCTGCCCCAGCCGCGGGTGGCGCCGCTCAACCCCCTGGCCGTGCTGTTCGACAGTCCCGCTCCGGTGGCGATGGACCAGCCCCGTCCCCTGGCCCGCACCGACCTGCCCGAGGTAGAAGCGGTCCCGCCGGCCCCCCTGCTGCCCCTCCGGCCGG
>NZ_BPFX01000327.1 GCF_019655855.1 Pseudomonas paralcaligenes
TATCTCACTGGCGACGACGTGGACCTGGGCGCGGCCGGTAACGGCGGCAAGGAATGGGAACGCAACACGGACATCGGCTACGTCATCCAAGACGGCCCGCTGAAGAACCTCGGCGTCAAATGGCGCAACGCCACGGTCCGCTCCAATTTCGCCAACGACCTGGACGAGAACCGCACGATCCTCAGCTACACCCTCTCACTCTGGTACGAACGCAAGGCCATAAAAAGGCTATGTCCCCGTTAGATGTCGTAGTGCCCTGACCCTTGCTGGCCCCCC
>NZ_BPFX01000328.1 GCF_019655855.1 Pseudomonas paralcaligenes
ACGGCGACAGCGGCGCCTTCTTCGGAGGCAAGTACTGGTACGAGTTCGAGCTGAAGGACGAGAGCCGGCCGTGGAAGGACATCAGCGACAGCAACCGCAAGGAGGGCGCCAAGTCCGCCGGCGCGCAGCTGCTCGACGCCTTCGCCTACCACAACTACGAACTGGCCGGGCAGC
>NZ_BPFX01000329.1 GCF_019655855.1 Pseudomonas paralcaligenes
GTCCAGTTGCAGAACCTCACCGCCGAGCGCGACGCCCTCCTCGCCCGCGCCCGGGAAGCCGACCGGCTCGCCGTGCAGAACCAGAACCTCGCGGCCGAATACGAGGTCTTGCTGGAAAAGGCGCAACGGGCAGAGGCCCAGGCCGTACAGCTGCAGAACCTGACCGCCGAACGCGACATGCTCGTCGCGCGCGCGCGGGAAGCCGATCGCCTCGCCGTGCAACATCAGAACTTCACGGCAGAACATCACGTCCTGCGCGAAAACGCACGGCTGCCGGAG
>NZ_BPFX01000330.1 GCF_019655855.1 Pseudomonas paralcaligenes
AGGGGTGGGGCAGCACCACCATCTTGCGCCCGTAGTCCGAGGGGAAGTGCAGGTCGTAGTTGGTGTACAGCTGGCGGGTGGATTCGGAATACACGCACAGGCGGTTCTCGAACAGCCTGATGAAGCGTTCGGCCAGCTCGCGGCGGGCGATGCTGTCCAGGTCCCAGACCAGGTCCTGGTTCTGCGGCTGGCCGAGATCGACCTCCTGATGCTCCATGCCGCTCATCGTCACCTCATACCCGGAATCGGCCCAGCAGGCGGTTCAGTTGCCC
>NZ_BPFX01000331.1 GCF_019655855.1 Pseudomonas paralcaligenes
TGGCGACCGGCGCCGACCAGGGGCTGCTGCAGGAGACCTACGAGTCCTACACCTACCAGGTGCTGCTGGCGCCCCACGCGATCGCCTGGGGGCTCGGCGTGGCACTGGCGCTGGCCTGGCTGGTGGAGCTGCTGGCGCTGGGCATCGGCTGGACGCTCGGGGTCGGGCGCCGGCACAAGCCGATCGCCTACGAGAAGCGTAACTGGCGCTGATGCAGAAAGAAGTCCCCTTCGTGGCCTTTTTATTGGCTATATCCCCGTTGCGAGTTGCAGCCGCTACAGACGCTCTGCGTAAACGGCTTGACTGGGAGCCGGTGGGCACAGACCGT
>NZ_BPFX01000332.1 GCF_019655855.1 Pseudomonas paralcaligenes
ATCAGCTCGAAGGACAGCACCAGCGGCTGGCCGTCCGGCCCCGGCAGCTGCCAGGGCCAGGCGAAGTCGGGCAGGAACGGCGGGATGCCGGGGTGGCTGACGCCGTCCAAGGTGTAGCTGAAGCGCTCGCCCAGGGTAGCCACCGCCATGGCCAGCGGCTCGCGCTTCAACATTTCCGGCCCCACGGCGGCCTTCGTGGTGATCCTGCTGCCGAACAGCCAGCAGTACGGCCTCGGAGGCCTGCTGCTGTGCACCATGCTCGCCGGGGCGATCCTCATCGCCCT
>NZ_BPFX01000333.1 GCF_019655855.1 Pseudomonas paralcaligenes
AGGTGGCCGGGCTTGATGATGTCGGCGTACTTCAGGTCCGGCGAGGCCAGCTTGTAGCTGTTGTAGGGGATGTACATCTCCTTCTTGCCCACCAGCTGCCAGTCGAAGCGGTCCGGCGCGCCGTTGAACATGTC
>NZ_BPFX01000334.1 GCF_019655855.1 Pseudomonas paralcaligenes
GCTGGGTCAGTGTGCTGGAGGTATCCTTCAGGCGCTGGGCGGTCCGGTTGCCCATCGCGTCGTAGTCGTACTCCACCGACTCGGCCAGGTTGTTGGTGATCCGTGTGAGCCGTCGCGCGCCGTCCCAGGTGTATTCCAGCCAGCTGCCGTCGCCACGGGTGACCTTGGTGATCTGGCCGACGGCATCGTGCTCGAAGCTGGTCGTGCTACCCGCTACGCTCGCCGAGGCCAGCCAGCCTTGGGCTGTATAGGTCAGGCTGGTGGTGACGTTATTGGCGTCGACCACGGTCT
>NZ_BPFX01000335.1 GCF_019655855.1 Pseudomonas paralcaligenes
GACTGCTCCGTCTCCGGCCCCTGTCCGCCGCAATAGCCGGCGGAAGAGATGGCCACCGCCAGGCTGAGCTGGCCGCTGGGCAGGTCGAGGCTGGTGCGGTCTCCCGGCCCCAATGTCGCCATGATCTCCCGGTTCACGTAGAGCTCCACGTCGCAGGCGTTCGGCGCGTCCTTGTCGCGGCTGACGATCAGGCGTCCCGGCGCGTCCGGCGCCGGGGCAGGTGGTTGATGCTG
>NZ_BPFX01000336.1 GCF_019655855.1 Pseudomonas paralcaligenes
GACCCACGTGCAGATCGCCGAGCGCCTCGGCCTCGGGCAGGTGGGCCAGGCTTTCCAGCCAGGCGCGCTGCAGCTCCTCCCGCCGCCAGTGGCCGATCACCATGCCGCGGGCGACCGTGCGCAGGAACGCCCGCGGC
>NZ_BPFX01000337.1 GCF_019655855.1 Pseudomonas paralcaligenes
AGCATCAGGGTCATGCTGCGCTGCGCCGCCATCTCGACGTTGAGCTGCGCGGCGGCGTTGCCGATGGTG
>NZ_BPFX01000338.1 GCF_019655855.1 Pseudomonas paralcaligenes
AAGCTGTACAAGCAGATCAACCAGCTGATCCCGCGCCTCAAGCAGCACATCGAGGAAGAGGAAGGCGTGGTCACCCAGGAAAGCCACTACAAGGTCGACGAGAAGACCCGCCAGGTCGAACTCAACGAGGCCGGCCACCAGTACGTCGAGG
>NZ_BPFX01000339.1 GCF_019655855.1 Pseudomonas paralcaligenes
ACCAGTTCGCCGGCCACCGCGGCGGCGGCGGCCAGCGCCGGGGACCTCAGGTGGGTGCGCCCGCCCTTGCCCTGGCGCCCTTCGAAATTGCGGTTGGAGGTGCCCGCGCAGCGCTCGCCCGGGCTCGGCCGGTCGGCGTTCATGCCCAGGCACATGGAGCGGCCCGGCGCCCGCCACTCGAAGCCGGCCGCCTT
>NZ_BPFX01000340.1 GCF_019655855.1 Pseudomonas paralcaligenes
GGCCGCGGCATGAGACCGCTGCAGGCTAGTTCCGAACTGGCCGCGCAGTTTCGCACCGCCCGCTCCGAGGCACAGAACGCCTTCGGGGCCGGCGAGGTGATTTTGGAAAAGGCGGTGATCCAACCGCGCCACGTGGAAATCTAGGTGTGCGGCGACCGCCACGGC
>NZ_BPFX01000341.1 GCF_019655855.1 Pseudomonas paralcaligenes
GAGGGTCTCCCAGGCATCTGGGACTCCCTCATCCGGCATCCGGCCACCTTCTCCCCGGGGGCGAAGGCTATCCGTGCCTACTCAACATCCAACAACAACCGAGCTTACCCATGCCCTGCTTCACCCATATCGACTTCGACAACCACGAGCAGGTGGTCTTCGGCCACGACCAGGCCAGCGGCCTCAAGGCCATCATCGCCATCC
>NZ_BPFX01000342.1 GCF_019655855.1 Pseudomonas paralcaligenes
AGGCCGGTGCCCTTGCCGCCACGGGCGCGGTCGCCACGGATGAAGGGGTTGAAGATCTCGCCCATTTCCTCCTGGGCGATACCGGGGCCGCGGTCGAGCACGCTGAGCACCACGTAGGGCGCGCTCTCGTCCCCGGCCAGGCTGGTCACCACCTCGACGTTCTGGCCGCCGTAGCGCAGGGCGTTGTCGAGCAGGTTGACCAGCAGGCGCTTGATCGATACCCGGCGCAACGGGAACGCCGGTACCCGCTCCAGGCACAGGCGCACCCGGTCTTCCTGCTGGTTGTAGCGCGCCACCACCTCGCGCCCAAGTTCGTCGCGCAGCAGCGGCTCGGTCCGCGCGTCGCGGCGGTCGCGGATGACGGCGAGGAACTGGTCGAGGATGGTGCCCCTGTGCTCGATGTCACGGACCATGTCCTCGGGCATC
>NZ_BPFX01000343.1 GCF_019655855.1 Pseudomonas paralcaligenes
TTGACGCTGATGCCGCCGGCAAGGGGGGTGGCGCGCACCGCCGACGCGGTGGTGTTGACGTGCGGGCCGCCGCGCCACGAGGAGCGCAGCGTCACGAAGCGG
>NZ_BPFX01000344.1 GCF_019655855.1 Pseudomonas paralcaligenes
GGCCATGCCGTGACCCGGGCGGAACCGGCCGAGCCCATGGTCGAAGGCGGCCGCCATCGCGTCGCCGACGCGGGCGTCGAGGCGCAGTTCATCCAGGCGCACGGGCAGGACCTGTTGGGTCGGCTAACCGAACCCTACGACCTGGTGCTCTGCCACGCAGTGCTCGAATGGCTGGCCGAGCCCCACGCCATCCTGCCCGTGCT
>NZ_BPFX01000345.1 GCF_019655855.1 Pseudomonas paralcaligenes
TGAGGATGCGCTTGTGGACGACGATGCCGCTGACCAGCGCCACCAGGGTGGCGATGCTGACGATCCCCACCAGCACGATCCCGCCCATGCCGGCGTGCAGGCTGTAGTGGAAGCCGACGAAGTGCCAGCCGCCCGCGGTTTCCCGGGGTTTGTGCCGATCCTCGGCGGGGATTTCGCGGCCGCTGGAAGGGTCGAGCTGGCGCTCGTGCTCCACGTCGTCGGCGTCGTGCCATTCGACCTCCACGCGCGCGGGCGCGAGGACGATGCTCCACTCCGC
>NZ_BPFX01000346.1 GCF_019655855.1 Pseudomonas paralcaligenes
TGATCCACACGGTGCGCGGCATGGGCTACGTACTCGAGGCGCGAGCCTGATGTCCCTCGCCAATCGCCTGGCCCTGCTGTTCGCCGCCTGCACCGCCGCCGTGGCGCTGGTCGCCGGCGCCCTGTTCACCCGCGCCAGCGAGGCGCACTTCGTCGAGCTGGACCGCCAGCAGCTGGAAGGCAAGCTAGCGGTGTTCGCCGAGCTGCTGCGCGGCGTCGGCGACAGCGACGGCCTGGCCGCGCGCCTTCCGCAGTTGGAGCAGGAGCTGCAACGTCACCCGGAACTGGCCCTGCGCATCCAGGGCGCGGATGGTCGGATC
>NZ_BPFX01000347.1 GCF_019655855.1 Pseudomonas paralcaligenes
CCTGGCGTCCACCGGCTGCGGCAACACCCTGGCCAACGGGCGCATCCGCTATGCCCTGGCCGACCCGCAGCGCGGTGCGCGCTTTTCCGTCGCCCTCGGTCTGCGCACGCTTACCCTGCAGACGGGCGAAGCCTATCGGGAAAAACGCGGCCGGGACGAGGACGACCTGGCCATCCGCGTCGGCGGCACGGCGGTGCGTGAGCTGTTCGAGCTGAACGCACGCGAGCGTCACGCCGCAGCGCAGGGCAGCGAGTCGGCGGCCGGCCTGCTGGACAACGGCCA
>NZ_BPFX01000349.1 GCF_019655855.1 Pseudomonas paralcaligenes
ACAACTACCCGCAACTGCCCGACGAGCTGCGCGCCCTGGGCTACCACTTCAACCACGACGCCGACACCAAGGTGCTGCGCAACGACTAACACGCCTGGCGCGAAGCCCTGTTGCCCAAACTCAATGGCATGCTCGCCTTCGCCATCTGGGAGCGCGACAGCGAGCGCCTGTTCCTGGCCCGCGACCGCCTGGGCGTCAAGCCGCTCTACCTGAGCGACGACGGCAC
>NZ_BPFX01000350.1 GCF_019655855.1 Pseudomonas paralcaligenes
TATCTCGACTGACAACAAGGCCGACCTCGTGTTACAGCCTGGCAGTTTAGAGAAACGTCGCGATTCCCTGCTGGATCACGGCGTTGTTTCTTTGCCAGGTCTGAATAGGATGTGGCGAACAGACCAGGCCTTTGTAGGAGCGGC
>NZ_BPFX01000351.1 GCF_019655855.1 Pseudomonas paralcaligenes
CAGGCCCTGTAGCGCGCCCCGCTACAGGGCGCCGTCGCCCACCAGGTGTTCCAGCAGCGCGTCGCGGATCAGGTCCAGGTCCGCGGCGGTGAAGCCGAGCAGTTCGCGGCGGGCGTATTGCACGTCCGGTGCGCCCTGCTCCGGGCGGTCGCGCAGGCCGCGCTGGTGGACGCGGGCGATGCGGGCGGCGCGGCCTGCGCGACCGCCCGG
>NZ_BPFX01000352.1 GCF_019655855.1 Pseudomonas paralcaligenes
GGTCCTGCTGGACAACAACATGCCCCAGCTCAACGGCGTGGAGACCCTCAAGCGCCTGCGCGAACAGGGCTTCGCCGGCAAGGTGCTGCTGTTCACCGTGTCCGATGCCGAGAACGACGTGCGCGACGCCATGCGCTTCGGCGCCGACGGCTACCTGCTCAAGGACATGGAGCCGGAACACCTGATCGCCCGCCTGCGCGACGTGCTGCACGGCACCCTGGTGGTCAGCCCGTCCCTGACCACCGTGCTGGCCCAGGCCCTGCGCACGCCGCAGGGCGCCAGCTCGCTGGACCTCACCGACCGCGAGCGCCAGGTGCTGAAGATGATCGCCTCCGGCCTGAGCAACAAGATGATCGGCAACAAGCTCGGCATCACCGAGGGCACGGTGAAGGTCCACGTGAAGAACCTGCTGCACAAGCTCGGCCTGCGCTCGCGGGTGGAGGCCGCTGTGTGGGCCTTGGAGAACCTGCGCTGAGGCTCCAGGTTGTGCGGTAGCGGCCTTGGCCG
>NZ_BPFX01000353.1 GCF_019655855.1 Pseudomonas paralcaligenes
TCCGCCGCCACCGACCAGAGCCGCGGCGGAGGCACTGTGGTGCGGCGTCCTGAACGGCCGCTGCGGCCAGCGCTCCAGCGGCGCCAGGCTGGCCACCGACTGGATGGCGGCGACCTCCAGGGCCTCATATTCGCCGAGCGGCGGCAGCAGGCCGGGCAGGCGGCTGGCCAACAGGGTC
>NZ_BPFX01000354.1 GCF_019655855.1 Pseudomonas paralcaligenes
CTACGCCGCGCTGGCCGCCGGCCTGCCGATCGAAGTGCCGGGCTACACCCTGGACCGCCGCTGCGGCTCCGGCCTGCAGGCCCTGACCGACGCCGCCATGCA
>NZ_BPFX01000355.1 GCF_019655855.1 Pseudomonas paralcaligenes
GGGCCAGGGCATGGGCGAGGCGACCGAAAACTCCGGTGCCTACACCACCGGGCTGGTCAGCGTCGGCTCGAAGACCCCGACCAGCCTCAAGGACACGCCGCAGACGGTATCGATCATCAGCCAGCAGATGATCGAGGACCAGCGCATCACCACCCTGCCCGAGGCGATGAAGCGTGCGCCGGGCATCACCGTGCGCAACAACAACTACCACGTCGAGCAGTTCTTCTCGCGCGGCTTCAGCATCGACAACGTGCAGATCGACGGCGCGGCGCCCATGGACATCGGCAATGGCCTGGGCACCTTCTACAGCGACCGCCTGTACGACATGGCGTCGTACGACCATGTCGAGGTGCTGCGCG